>NZ_FNDY01000007.1 GCF_900099895.1 Paenibacillus naphthalenovorans | reverse complement strand
ATTCATAATTGTTATGGAAAGATTTCCGGAAATGCCTAACGATGATTCTAAGGCGCTACTGAAAATCTTTCCATAACCAAATTCTTTCGATAATTCCCCGTACCCACAGCTCCCATCAGCAGCAGGTTTTCCTTGCGTTCCAGCCATTCCAGCTGCCGCAAGGTATCCAGACTTCCTCCCTGCGGGAAGACAATGTGATCCGTTACGTATCCCTCGAAGGTTTTCAGATGCGGAAATCCCGCCTGCTGGACCAGTTTGCCCAATTTGGCCCGCCGTCTGCCGTCCAGTTCGGCAACCAGCAGTTCCTGTACCAACTGCAGCAACTGCTCGCTTTGCTGGGCAGAGACGTATTCGGCAATGTGCGCCAAACGCAGCTGTCGGCACAGATTCGTCAGTTCCACCGCCATCTCACATCACCCCCATCAACCGGTCATACCGATCTAATCTGGGCTCTGTTCGTGTTCCCGGCGGGGACAACGTCTCGGACCAAGACGCCGGCACATTCCGGCTGCCGTGTTTCATGCCAAGAAAGGCCGTGATGCCAGAAATGTCTTCTGCAAGCCCAGTCATGTTAAGAGCATTAGTAATCTGCTCCAGCGTGTACACACTGCTTAAGTAGTGCAACCCCTGTAGCCGTTCTTTGCGTATATCCACATCGGGAACCGTCACATAAGTTTTCAGCACTTCAGGCAGCATCCGTAAAAACTGGGAGTGGGTCACGCTGCGCGGTTTTCGCAGCCAGCCCGCAAACACCTGCGACCAAGGAATGTCCGCTGTCTTTCCGGTGTACGGCCTTGGCACCGTCCGCATCGGTTCATGCCGGTGGTCGAGCACCACAATACGATCCCAAAACAGCTGCGCCATCACTTCTGTACCGGGAGAAGCTTGTCCCAGCAATGGAATGACCGCATCATCCACCTGGATTTCGCCGTATTTGTTCACCACCGCGGTTTGCAGCCGGAATGCTTCGAACGGTTCCTCCGGCAACTGCAGCAGATGCCGTCTTTCTTCTTCCTGCCATAATTCCTCGATCTGTCTCTCTTTGACATAATGGTGGCGTTTGCGATCCTGCTCGGCCTGATCCGTGAAGTGAGCGGTAAGCTGCTCTTGGCTTGTGAACAGCGGAATCGGCACCGCCCAGTTTCGCTTCGAGTATCCGCACTTGGTTTCCACATGTCCTTTTTCATGGCCGCTGTACGGGTTGCAAAACACCGCTTCAAATCGGTAATGGGCGCAGAATCTGCGGAACATGTCTGTCAGCTGCCGTTCACCTTGTTTTTCGATGTGCACGACGGCAGCAGAAAGATTGTCGAACCAGATGCGCTGCGGAACCCCGCCGATCTGGTCGAAGACCTGTTTCATTGCTTCGAGGAAGCATTCCTGGTTTTCGGACGGCCGGGTACACAAAGGCCGCATTGCTATACGGGAACGAGAGGACGAACAATTTATAGGAAACCAGCTTCTGGTTTTGGCACACTTCAATGGTCGTGAAGTCTGCTTGTGCTTCACCCGGCGGATGCTCGAGCCGTTCGTACGTTTTGGCCCGTTCCAGTTCCATCTCGGTCCTGCGCCGTTTCACATAGGTGGAAACGGTGCGTTCGCTACCGGGAAACTGGTACTCGTCGCGCAACCGTTGGAAGATACGAGCAGCGGTATGCCGCTGTTTCCGGGGAAGCAATCGATCTTCTTCCAACCAGGCATCAACGATTTCCATATAGGGTCCCATGACAGGGGAACGGCTTTTTCTATTGGTCATCCGGAGGTTCCAGTTGTCCTGATCCGCATATTTTTTAGCGGTTCGCCAGTGGACACCAACCCGATCGGCGATCTCTTGAATGGAGCAACCTTCTGCTTCTCGCAAAAATCTGATATATTGTTGTTGAGGCATTTTCAGCATCCTTTCGAGTCTCTCCTTCGTCAGTCTTAAGCAAACTTAACGATAGGAGGATTTTGGAGTGCTGACAAGTGCCTTTTTTTGTTGCCGATCAAGTCGGCAATTTTCTCGGCATTTTTACGCTGCAATTCTCGGCACTTTTATTTTGCGATAAACACCTTGTCCGGTTAAAACCACAACATTAGCTTGAGACAGGGGTTAAGCATCGTTAGGTTGCGAAAAGTACCGTCAGTTGCGTCAGCGGCGCTTCTGACGGTACTTTCGCTTTGAAATGGATGTGCCGGTTAGATACAGACATTTATGTCGTCCGTGTTCGGCTTATCCTTCTTGGGCGGATTTTCTTGAGCGTTGGGCAGAATGTACTCCTGTCGCAGCCATTTAAGGTAATCCGCTGCTCCGGCGTCAGGAACGGATCTTTGAGCTGGCTCGGTAAGCTCCTGAACCCAAGTAGCGCGTCGGGAACGGTGTCCCATAAAAAATAGGCGGACCATCTATCCAGAGGTTCTCCCAAACAATTTCTACTACTTTATTCTTCTCCCAGTAATAAGTTAAGTATTTTAGAAGGATTTATGGTTCTATCATCGAATTAATGAAAATGTTGGAAATTGTATGAAGGGTGTTGGTTGTCTTGGTAGATCCCCAACAAACAGAATCTATAAAATCACTTGTTGAAGGTATCGATAAAGGTACCCTTGTTCTCCCCGAGTTTCAAAGGGATTTTGTTTGGGAAATTGGTAAAACCTACGACTTATTTGATTCTTTGGTACGGGATATTTTTATTGGTTCAATCATTTACGGAAAGCCTTCGTTTGAAATTACTGTAAGAGAAATTGACAAGCGCCCTAGAAAAGGTAATGGTAGTAGGGCTAAGTTAAAGATTAGCTTTTTCTCAAAAGAAGAAATCGAAAAAAAGTCACAAATCAACAATTTTCGTCTTGTGCTAGATGGACAACAGCGTGTTACCTCGATCTACCGTGCATTAAAAGGAATCGATGAGATTTGGATGATTATAAAGAATGATGAAGAACTAAATGAGTTAGTCCAACAAAAGGAATTTAAGGATAGAAGCTTAGAGGAGATGATTTTTGAATTTAATGGAAACGAAGATGAAAATCGTCTCTCAATTAAGTTGTCCGATGCTTACGCTATCGCAAAGGAGGGACTATTTGAAGATGAGATAAAGCAAAATTACTTTAACAATCTTTCATTCATTGCCGGTATGGATGATAATGAAATTAAAGAAACCTTCAGAAGATACATAATACTTTCCAAAAAGCTCAACGATCTCTTTGCAAGTGAAAAGCTACTCTCGTACTATTTGCTTAATATGAGTACGGATAAGTTTGCTCTTTTCTTTGAGCGAAGTAATAGTAGAGGCATCCAGTTGAATTTCATTGATATCCTCGCTGCGAAGTTATATAAGGGATTTAATCTGCGTGAAAAAATTGAGGAATTTGAAAATAATAATAAAGGTTCTGAGTTTACTTTAAATCGGGAAATAATAGTGCGTGCAATTGCTTATATTGTTAGCGACGGTAAGGAGGTTGACAAAACATATATTCTTTCCCAATTAAACTATCAACATTTTAATGACTATTGGGATGAAGTCTGTAGAATGTACGTCTCCACGCTTGACTTCTTGTATAAGGGAAACTACATTTTGTCACAATCTTGGATGCCGTATGAAAATATGCTCATCCCATTAATGATGTTCTTAAGGGAACTTCACGGCAAAGACTATTCTCAAATGACTGAGAAACAATTAGAATTCATTAAGTATTGGTACTGGGCTTCAATATTTTCCCAAAGGTATTCCTCAGGTTCTAACGAGGTAATAGTGCAGGACTCAACCATATTAAGAGCCATTGCTCAAAATCGAAAAATTAATGATAGAACTTATTTTACAAGATTGAAAAATCAAGTGCAGTCTTTTGAAGATATCTTATCTTTTTCCAAGAAAGGTAGCGCTATTTACAAAGGTATTCTAAATTTAATGAATTTTGCTGCTGAAGGATTTGTGGATTGGAATAATACGAGCAAATTATCTGCCAACAGCAAATTAGAAGATCACCATATTTTCCCTGTTGAGTATATTAAAACCAGATCTACGTTTAAAGATGATGAGCAATCCTTGTCATTAATCGATTGTATTGCTAATAGAACGCTGATCCCAAAACTGACCAACATTAGAATTGGAAAAAGAGCCCCATCTGAATATTTAAGGGACCTAAAAGCAATAAATCCAATGCTTGATTCTAGCCTTACGAATCATTTCATACCACTTGATATTTTGGATGGACTATATGATGATTTTTACATCGAATTCTTAGAAACTCGAGCTAAGTCAATATTTAGTCTTGTTCAATCAAATATTATTTCGAAAGAAAAGTATATTATCGATGAGTTTTATCAAGCACCAGCAATTAAAGGAAGTGGCAACATTAAAATATTTTGCGTTTATTATAATAAACGGGTCGATGCTACCTTTGATATAGAAACGCAAAAAGTGTTCTATGCGGGGGGAAATTACTCTGTTTCATCAGCTGCGGATCAAGTAAAGGCTGATTTAACTGGCAAGAAGAATACCTCTACAAATGGTTGGAGGTTTTGGAGATATGTTGATGACATTGGCCAGGAAAGATATTTAGATGACTTTAGGAAAAAAGCTGATACATAACAAACGTTTCATTTTTTCACTAAGCAACCTCCCCGAACATTCGAATCATCACGCGGCGGCGAATTGTGGATTTGCCATACCACGGTTCGCCTCCATAAAAGCAAAGGGGCCGTCCCATAAGTAGTTTTTAACTACGCAGGGACGGCTCTGTTTTGCCTCTATCAGAATGATGGAGAACTTCACCACATGGCTTCTGAAGTCGGTAGGCTTGATCTAGCGCCTTTATGACAAGTGATTTGGTCATTCGTTCATCCATATGAAATCCTACGATTTTACGGCTGTATAAGTCCATGACGCTCGCTAAATAAAGCCATCCCTCATCGGTCGAAAGTGAAATACGTGATATCGGCCATCCAGACCTGATTAGGGGCACTCGCTTGAAACTGGTGATTCAGCACATTCGCGGCTACCGGCAAGTTATGCTTGGAATTCGTTGTCGCTTTATATTTCTTGACTGTACGGGATTTGAGGCCGAGCTCCTTCATGATGCGAGCAACGGTTTTCTCAGATAGCTTCACGCCTTGTTTCTTCAGGGCTTCCCAGACTTTCTTGCTTCCGTAAAGACGCCTATGGTCAAGAAAGATGCGGCGAATCTGTTTTTTTAGCCGCTCATGGCGTTTGCTTCGCCCGCTTTCTTTCCGCCGCGTCCAGTCATAATAACCGCTTCGGGAGATTCCAAATACGGCGCACATCTTCGCGATACGGAGCTTGAAGCGGTGATCGAGGATGAATTTGTAGATCAGCGCCGGTCTTTTGCGAAATAGTGCATCGCCTTTTTTAAGATTTCGTTTTCCTCTTCCAGATCACGAATCCGCTTCTGAAGATCACGCATGGCCTTGTCTTCCGGCTTCAGTTGCCCACTACCGGTAAATGCTTGACTGCCGTCTTGTTTAAACTCGGCGATCCATCTGTAAAGCATATTCTCATGCAAGCCCATTTCGCGGGCTACCTGCGCCGCCGACTTCCCTTCTTCTTGAATCAGTCGTACGGTTTGTAGTTTGAATTCTTTGTCGTACTTGTTCGTCATGTCGGACACTTCGATTATGAATGCTTTTATTTTCGCACTCTCGGTTCTCCGTGTCCAATATTGAGTCTGGCACCATCTTCTTACGATTCGGTTATGGTGACGCAATGTGCCTGAATAATAGAAGCCAAATCTTGAAATTCATACTTATGGTTTTCCATATCTACCGTGAGATCTTCGGCTTTTTTGGGATCCATCTTAAAGTACAGCCCGTTGTAGCGTAAAAAAATGACGAGTGTAGTAAAAGCAGTGCGTTTATTTGCATTGTGAAATGGATGGTTTTGTCCGAGCGATTCAAACAAAGCGGCCGCCTTTTCAAAAATGCTAGGGTAAGCATCGTTTCCAAAAGCAGAAGATTGTGGCCGAAGAACTGCGGATTCGAGTAACCCAGGTTCTTTTACTCCTACTTGCTCACCTGGACTATAGCGTTGAATCATAGCGAGATTAATAGCTATAACTTCTTGGACGGATAAGAAACGAGAATGCGTCATCTATCTTTTAGACCTCGTAAGGTTTGATCGTATTCCTCTATAACATCTGCCAGGGATCTCATAAAATCTTCACTGATTCCCTCGGGTAACGATACTTTGGTTGACTTCTTAATTATGATTTCTCCAGTGGCCTGGTTTACATCGATACTGACCGTATCTCCTTGATCCAGTCCAATTTGTTTTAGAGCATCAGTCATGGTTATGCCTAAGCTGTTGCCGAACTTTGTCACTTTTCGTTCCATCCCAATCATCCTATTCAATGAAATCCCTCCTTATCATCATATTCAACTGTTATAACAATTATATATTTGTTGTTTCGAAATTCAACGTTAAGTAATGATTGGACTTAAAAAGCACCCGGTTCTACTTCCCCATTTTTGACTTGGCCCCCATCCTTACTTAAAACACAAATGACCCACAAAGGGTCACTTTTTGCAAAGTTCCTTCTTGTGGGTCACAGTTTATAGTAGGTGGCAGGCCTTTTTTAGCTGCCATTGAAAGTCAATTCTTCCAAATCAGTTACTTAAGATACGCTATATTTGCGGTCAAGCTCGGCTTCGATGTGGGACGATTTGGAAGACTCGTCCATACGCCAGTAGACGAAGAAACTCACTGCAATGCAGGCAGCCACATAAAAGTAGAAGAGCGGCTCCATGCCAATGCTCTTGAACCACAAAGCGATGAATTCCGCGGTCCCGCCGAATATCGCGACGGTAAGTCCGTACGGGAAACCTACACCAAGAGCGCGAACTTCTGTCGGGAAAAGCTCGGCTTTTACGATGGCATTGATCGAAGTGTACCCGGTAACAATGATGAGACCCGCCAACATGAGCAAGAAAGCACCGATAGGATTCTTCATGTTCTCCATGATAAAGAACAGTGGCGCTGTCAGCAAAGTACCGAGGATACCGAAACAAAGCAACAGCGGACGCCGTCCGATCCGGTCGGACAGCATGCCGGCGAGCGGCTGAAGTACGACGAATACCAGCAGGGCAATAAAGTTGATCCAGCTGACAACCTCCTTGGGGAGGCCTACCGAATTCACCATGAACTTTTGTAAATACGTTGTATAAGTATAGAAGGCGACGGTTCCGCCGAGTGTTAATCCGACCACGGTCAGTACCGCTTTAGGATGCTTCATCAAGGCTCGTATGGTCCCGGCTTTTGCTTTGCTTTCGGAACCCATTTTGGAAAACTGCTCTGATTCGTCCATCGAACGGCGCAGCCACAAGACAGCCAGCGCTCCCAGCGCTCCAATGATGAAAGGAATACGCCAGCCCCAGGCATGCATTTCGGCTTCGTTGAGTAGTTGCTGGAGGACGATTTGGACGCCCAGCGCCACCAACTGGCCTCCAATCAGTGTGACGTATTGGAAGCTGGAGTAGAAGCCGCGCCGGCCTCTGCTGGCCATCTCGGACAAGTACGTTGCCGAGGTTCCATACTCTCCGCCTAACGACAACCCTTGAAGTAAACGGGCGAGGACCAAAATAATGGGAGCCATGATGCCAATGGAGCTGTAGCTAGGGGTACAGGCAATAATCAGGGAACCGGCGGCCATGACAGAGATGGAAAGCGTCAGCGCAGCACGGCGGCCATGACGGTCGGCGTATCGGCCCAGCAACAGGCTTCCGATCGGGCGCATTAAGAAGCCTACGGCAAAGATCGCCGCTGTGTTGAGGAGCTGGCTTGTCGGGTCTCCCTTAGGAAAGAACTGTGATGAAAAATAAACTGAGAATGCAGCATAAACGTACCAGTCGTACCATTCGATCAGATTTCCAACCGAACCTTTAAAAATGTTGCCTGCAATACTTCCCTTCCTTGCCGCCCCAACGGGTTGAGACATGATTCATTCCTCCTTCAAAAAGTAACCGGTTTCTTCGACAGGTGCAAATGTTGACTATTATTTGAGCCTTCGCTTGCATCAATAATCGATATGTGTAACGCTTACACCTACCAGTTGAAGTTATTAGAAGTGTTCTTTATACTACAAAATAGTATCTTTCGTTAATAATTTAATCCATTAATTGTTTCCAAGTATTCAAAAATAGCAGCTGATTTGCCGTCTATTTATTCTGAAATGCAAGAAGGGGGAGGACCAATGGAATTAAACATCCTGCTAAGGCTCTTTGAGAATGTAGTCATAGTGGCTCTCATCTCTCTATTCATTGGTCAATTGAATTATTTTAGACTCTTGATTTATGCGAGAGATGATTGGAAGCGAACGGTCATCCTTTCAGCCATATTCGGTTTTTTATCCATTCTTGGAACAGAACATGGAGTTCTGATCGATGATGCATTGGCCAACACGAGGATTGTCGGTGCTGTCGTAGGAGGGCTTGTAGGAGGGCCTGTGGTTGGGGTCATTTCCGGCATCATAGGAGGCATCCATAGATATACGATCGGTGGATTTACCGCCGAGGCCTGTGCCATTTCTACCGTATTTTGCGGTTTATTGGGAGGGGTAACAGGCATCAGATACGATATGTTAAAAATGAAATGGCAGCACATCGTTATGTTAGGGCTTACAGCAGAAATGATTCAAAAGATCCTAGTGCTGCTCATAGCCAAACCATTTACAGCAGCGCTGGCATTGGAATTGAAAATAGCTGTACCTACGACCATTATAACGATCTTGGGAGTGATGATTTTCACCCGGATTTTTAGGAGCATTAAACTTTTACAGGATCAATCCGGGGCTATGGCGGCCAATCTTGCGCTTAGTATCGCCAGTCGTACCCTCCCCCATCTTAGAACAGGTCTCAATGAAACGTCCGCGAAGCAAACAGCGGAGATCATTCATGAAATTGCCAATGTGGATGCTGTCGTCATCACGGATTGTGATAAAACATTAAGCATAGCAGGGGTTGGAAACGACAGTGGTCTTGATGGAAAGGCAATTTATTCACAGGTCACAGAAGCTGTCCTCAAACAAAATGATATAAGGCTCCTTTCTCTGGATAAAGAACTGGCACATTTCCATCGTAGCTTCCCCTTCAAATCAGCCGTAGGCGCAAAATTAGTTCGTAACAGCAAACCGGTTGGAACCTTGCAGATTTACTATAAAAATTCATTTAAAGGAACCCAAACCTACCTCAATCTTGTTGACGGACTAGCGAAGCTGCTTTCGGTACAAATTGAACTTGCGGAGATAGAAGAACAAACGAAAATGCGGCAGCAAGCGGAATTAAATGCGCTGCAGGCACAAATTAAACCGCATTTTCTTTTCAACACGTTAAGCACCATCATGTCTTACTGCAGAACCAATCCCGAGCTTGCAAGAAACCTGCTGGGCAATTTGAGCGACATTTTCAGGAGAAATCTGAATAATAAGAACAATTTTAACAGTTTGAAAGAAGAGTTGGATGGTATAAAATCGTATTTAGAGATTGAAAAGGTCAGATTCGCAAACCGGTTACAGGTGATTATGGAAATCGACGAATCCTTATTGAATATCCAATTGCCGGTTCTTACATTGCAGCCTATTATTGAAAACTCGATTCATCATGGTTTATTTCCAAAAATGAATAACTGCTTGTTATCGATTAACGTTTGTAAAAAAGGAAATCATGTACAAATCCGTGTCGAAGATAATGGAATCGGAATTCACGAGAACAGGTTGGCGGAAATTTTAAATCACCAAACAAAGGGAATAGGTTTTTCTAATATTCACCGCAGATTACAGTCGATATACGGGAAAGAGTATGGTCTTCATATTAAAAGTGAACCGGGAGCCGGTACGATCGTAACATTTGAAATTCCAATGACCGGACTAAAAGAGGATGTGATCTAACTTGTTTATCAAAACCATCATTGTGGATGATGAACCCGCTATTTGTTCCGAGTTGGCATTCCTGCTTCAAAAATATATCGATATTCAAATTGTCTCGATCCATCACAATCCCGTTGAAGCCCTTTCCAAAGTGATTAGCGACGAGCCTGATCTGCTTTTTCTGGATATCCAAATGCCGGAGTTGAATGGCTTGGATTTCGCCAAGAGGTTAAATCAAATGACTCATCCACCGTTCATTATTTTTTCAACCGCTTTTTATGAACATGCGTTGGAAGCTTTTAATACGCCCGCTATCGCTTATCTGACAAAACCTATATCGGAATCCAGATTGGACGATGCCATCAAAAAAGTGAAATCTCTTCAAGCCAAGACAAAAATTAAATTGGAAAAAGCGCCGCCAGTGCTCGAAGGTCATATTTGTATACGGAAAAACAACATCATAAAACCGATTCAAGTAAGTGAAATCACTTTTGCGTTTGTCAAAGACAAAGAATTATACATTTCCACTAAAGATTCCATAGAAAAGTGCGAAATGTCTCTCAATGAATTGGAATTGGTTTTATATGAAACGGGTTATTTTTTTCGATCTCACCGAAATTATATGATCAACCTAAAATTCATAACGGAAATCATTCCCTGGTTTAACAGTACGTATTTAGTAAAGATGAATGACGCCAACAGCACAAAGGTTCCAGTAAGCAGAGGAAAAATAAAAGAATTTAAAAGTATTATGAAGCTCTAACTTGTTTGCGGCTGCGGCGAAGACAACCCGCTCCCAAGCTGACCACGGATAGCGAATTGACAAATAACCATATCTCATGTTAGGATAATAGCGATTTTTATAAGGGAGGTTAGCTTATCCATGCATTCCGTTCGCTTAAGATAAGACGGCAATAAAAAAGCAGATTTTTCCATATTTTATGGGCTTTTTTGTCGTGCTTATTTTAATGAATGGGATCAAACATGGATAGGTGAAGGATTGGCTTTAATCAGCTTATGCCTTTTATTTCTCTATGCCTTTTCATTGGTATGCAGACCGAAGCCCGTACATGTGGACTTAAGGCCTGCATTTTTATTGCCTAAAAATCAATAAACAACCAATAAAAATGCGAGGAGAAATAAAATATGAATCATCAAAAAGCAAACTGGAAACGTCGTTTTTTCACCATATGGACGGGGCAAGCTGTATCACTGATTACCAGTGCTATTCTTCAAATGGCGATGATTTGGTATCTGACCGAAAAAACGGGCTCGGCCATGGTGCTCTCCATGGCAACGCTGGTTGGATTTTTACCTCAAGCGCTTGGGGGACCCATGATTGGTGTTTTGGTCGACCGTTGGAGCCGCAAAAAAGTAATGATTGTGGCTGATATGATCATTGCGGCGGCAGCTGCGGCTTTGGCCGTCGTTGCTTTCTATATGGAACTGCCTGTCTGGGTGATCATGATGGTACTGTTTATTCGCAGTATAGGTACGGCTTTTCATTCCACTGCACTCAATGCGACAACGCCTTTGATCGTACCGGAGGAACAATTGGCCAAATGCGCTGGATACAGTCAGTCCTTGCAATCGGCCAGCTATATTATAAGTCCGGCGGCAGCAGCGTTTTTATACTCGATGTGGGATCTGAATGCTGTTATTTTGCTCGATGTTTTAGGTGCGATGATCGCTTGCATTGCGGTCGCGATGATTACAATTCCGAAGCCGGAAGCCAAGGAGTCCGCTGCACAAAGCGGATTTGCGGAAGAACTGAAAGCAGGATATGATGCGTTGAAGCATCATAAAGGCTTGGTGGCTCTTCTTTGGGTTGGCGGGATATACATTTTTGCTTTTATGCCTATCAATGCGTTATTTCCTCTAATGACAATGGATTATTTCGGGGGAACGATCAAACATGCATCCGCCGCGGAAATTATTTTTGCTGTAGGCATGCTGGTAGGCGGTTTGCTGCTTGGCGCATGGGGAGGCTTCAAAAAGCGGGTTCTTACGATCATCACCTCCATATTTGTTATGGGGGCTGCCTTATCCATTGCAGGATTATTGCCCACCAGCGGGTTCATCGCTTTTATGGCATGCTGCGCCATGATGGGTTTTTCCGGGCCATTTTATAATGGTGTGCAGATCGCATTATTCCAGGAAAAGATTAAGCCGGAGTATTTGGGGAGAGTGTTTGGATTGTTTGGGAGCGTGATGGCTCTGGCCATGCCCCTTGGCTTGGTCATTTCGGGTGTTTTTGCGGATCAGATCGGTGTGAATCGGTGGTTTATGCTAACAGGTATCATGATGATCGGGCTTGCGGTGCTTTGTCTGTTCATTCCGGCAATGAAACAACTGGATCACCCGCAAGAGTCAGAGCAGTGACCCAAAGTAAATGGATCAGATGTTTTGCGGTAAAACCATTAGAATGACTAGATATAATCCTCCTGCAAAAAAACGTGCAAGAAGAAGACAACAAAGGAACATAGCCAATCATAAGCCGTCATTGGACGGCTTATTTTAATGTTCATTTAAAAGCAAAGGGTAACTAGAGACCCTATGAATAGAATTAATATTCTGACGGTTTTGCATGTGCTAAACAAAAAAGATGTCTCATATATGTAAACTATAATAATTAGGAGGGGATATTTCTTGGAATTTCATCAGCACTATGATCCGATAGGTAATGCCTTTTTATCTACTCTGCTAGCAGCCGTACCCATTTTAACTTTATTGTATCTGTTGGCCCTGCATCCCCATAAAGATAAATTGGGCAAAAAGCATTATGGAATTTCAGCACCCAAGGCAGCTTTGATAGCAGCAATTGTAACCGTTTTCATGGCGATTTGGCTGGTAGATATGCCGGTGTCATCCGCTATAGCCGCTTTTGGCTATGGATCGTTCTTTGGATTGATGCCAATTGGCTGGATTGTTGTCGCGGCAATGTTTTTGTATACGATTACATTAGTGGGCGGCCAATTCGACATTGTCAAATCTTCTGTAGTTCAACTTTCTTCGGACAGACGTATTCAAACACTCCTCATTGCATTCTCCTTCGGGGCATTTATTGAAGGAGCGGCAGGGTTCGGCACTCCCGTAGCCATTGCAGGGGCCCTGATGGCCGGGCTTGGATTTCGCCCTTTGGTGGCAGCTGTCCTGTGTCTAATCGCTAACACGGCACCCGTCGCTTATGGAGCTTTGGGTACCCCCATCATTACTCTGGCCAATGTCACCGGGCTACCTGAAATGGCCTTATCTGCGATGGCTGGGCGACAGCTTCCATTTTTCTCGATTCTTGTCCCGTTTTGGCTGATTGCTACCATGGTTTTCATGCATAAGGGGAAGTGGAAACAGGTTTGGGAGATTTGGCCGGCCATTGTGGTAACGGGTGCCAGCTTCGCCATCACCCAATTCGCCGTTTCAAACTATGTCGGTCCCATGCTGGTCGATATCATTGCTGGGATTATCTCATTGATCGCCTTAGTGCTGCTTCTTAAAGTATGGCAGCCGAAAAACAAATTTTATCTTCCTGGAGAAGAGGAAGAAATCCAATCGTTAGAAAAGCAAACATCTTTGTATACATCCGGACAAGTAGCAAAGGCTTGGGCTCCTTGGGCGATTCTTACGCTTTTCGTGTTCTTGTGGGGACTTCCGCAATGGAAAAATTTATTAAACTCAATCCATCTTTTTGGAATTAAATCCTTATATGCCATCCCGGTGCCCTTTTTGGATAAACTGGTATTCCGCGGCCCGCCGCTTGTAACGGAAACCGTTCCTGAAGCCGCCATTTATAACTTTAACTGGCTTTCTGCAGCAGGAACAGGGGTGTTCTTTGCGGCAGTACTCAGCGGCCTCTTCCTCCGCTTGGGCAAAGACCAATGGAAACAATCGGTCGTAAGGACGGCGCAACGGATGAAAACGCCTTTAATTACAATCGCATTGGTATTAGGTTTAGGTTATACGACGCGATATTCAGGTTTAGATGCGATTCTTGGGTTAGCCTTTACCAAAACAGGTGTTTTTTACCCATTCTTTGCAGCCATGATCGGATGGCTCGGAGTATTTCTGACGGGGAGCGATACTTCTTCCAATGCATTATTTGGAAGTATGCAGACCATAACCGCGAAACAACTAGGGCTTGATCCTGTTCTTATTGCTGCATCTAACTCAACGGGCGGAGTTATGGGGAAAATGATTGATGCCCAAAGCATTGTCGTGGCAACTGCAGCTTGCTATGAAAATCGAACGGAAGGGGCAAATGCTGTAGGACCTATTTTCCGGGCGGTCTTTTTCCATAGTATCGCTTTGGCCGCATTAATGGGGATTTTGGTCATGCTGCAAGCCTACGTGTTCCCATGGATGATTCCTTCCTATTAGGACAGTTAAGAAAAAAACTTATTATAATCGTTACGGATCCGTATCATAATCGATACGGATTTTTTTTATATTAACCTTCCTTCGGCCCTGCGTCATCTGGAGTCATTAAAACAACGGAGAAACGGACTGAGGAAGCCAGGGTACTCCCATTTTACCTTCGTTAGCTTGCATAAGAAGAATTGGGTCTAAGATAATTACAGATAATACCCGAGTACGAGGGTTTCTTTTAGCCCATCGGCTAGATAAATATATCGTAACATTTTGAAGAGAAAACCCTGCATAACCGTGCATGAATTATCGGATAGGTGCATCCGGCTTCTGTTATGCTGTTCATAAAGGGAGGTCATATGAATGGATTTGCTTGCAAACTTGAATAGAGCCTTAAACTACATCGAAGAAAACCTTACTGGCGAAATAGACCTAAAGGAAGCGGCAGGGCTGGCTTATTGCTCGGAATACCACTTTTCAAGAATGTTTTCATTTCTTGCGGGCATAACGCTGTCGGAATACATCCGCCGAAGACGCCTTACGCTTGCAGCATTCGAGCTTCAAACCAGTGACATCAAAGTGATTGATGCGGCGGTAAAATACGGGTACAACTCGGCAGATGCTTTTACCCGGGCCTTTCAGGGCTTGCATGGTATTCCGCCTTCCGCGGCCAAACATCAGGGCTCATTATTAAAAGCCTATCCGCGCATGACCTTTCAATTATCCATTCAAGGAGGAAGTGCCATGAACTATCGTATCGTAGAGAAAGAACCATTTCGTATAGTAGGCATCATGAAAAGGGTTCCCATCATATTTAACGGAGTGAATCCGGAGATTACATCGATGTTTAAAAGTTTAAATGAGGAAGCCATCGATCAGCTTAAGAAGCTTTCGAATGTTGAGCCTTTGGGGCTGTTACAAGCATCCACGAATTTTTCCGAGGGCCGGATGGAGGAAAAAGGGGAGCTTGACCATTATATTGGCGTGGCTACAACCAAGGAGTGTCCGGATCACCTGGCTCAGCTGGAGGTTCCCGCCTCAACTTGGGCTGTATTCGAAGCTGTCGGACCGTTTCCCGATACATTACAGAATGTCTGGGGACGCATCTATTCCGAATGGTTTCCTTCTGCAAGCTATGAGCTGGCAAAGGGACCGGAAATTTTGTGGAATGAGAGTAAGGATATCACTTCACCTACTTTTAAAAGCGAAATATGGATACCGGTATTGAAAAAATAAATAATTAAGGGCAAGACCCTATATATAGCTATTTCATGAGCAGAGCCCTCATGTCGGCGATGGTGACGAATCTTAATCGTCATTGTTCGCCGATTTTTTATTGGGACAATTAACGGCGAAATTTAGCCCCAAAATGGCTTTCGGTCTAATCTTCGTGCGGATACAGGATCTTGTGCCCACTTTTTGCACATGAGTTACCTATAAATGGGCAACAGCATAGAATGATAAAAAGAGCAATGGTTTATGAGAGGAGAATGAGCGTGTATCACAAGCCATACGGTCAATGGTATAATCCAGTGTATTACTGGAGTTATAACGGATATCCTTACTACAATTCGAGCAATAATCATTGGAATAATCACAGGAATCCGTACTATAGAAACGTTAAATTAAAAGATTATGGAACTAAGCCGTTTGTCGTTAATATTGAAGAGGCTGCTAAGCAAAACACCACCTTCCGTACGGCTTTATGGACAGGAAAGCATTTGCAAGTTACCTTGATGAGTCTCAATGTCGGGGAAGATATCGGTTTAGAAATTCATCCGACAGTCGATCAATTTCTGCGAATTGAAGAAGGCCAGGGTCTTGTCCAGATGGGCAAAAGCAAAGAAGAATTGAACTTTCAAGAAAGAGTCTACGATGGCTATGCGATCATGATTCCCGCTGGAACATGGCACAATGTAAGGAACATAGGTAACAGGCCGCTTAAGCTTTACTCGATCTACGCGCCGCCTCAGCATCCTTTTGGAACAGTTCATGAAACCAAAGCAGTGGCCATGGCTGCTGAAGAAAGCCATTACTAATTCTGATTTGGTGAAGAAAAAGCTCCAGTGCCTTTTGGCCCGGAGCTTATTATCTACTATACTAAAGTGCTTGTTTAATGACCTTTTTGTAATAGAGGACGGACAGTACTCCAAAAATTGAATATAATGCGGTATATAGTACCATAACCATAATCATCGGTGTCCAAACCTCTGTGCCAAATAAAAACCATCCCGATTGGACTGCAAAATAGCTATGAAGCAGCCCCATGACTAAAGGAATTCCGAAATTAAAGATTTGCTTTACTTGAATTCCTTTGATCAAGTCCCCCTGTGTGAAGCCAAGCTTTCTTAGTATGGTATAATTGGATTTTTCGTTTTCGCTCTCATCCATTTGTTTAAAATAAAGGATACAACCGGATGTAATGAGGAAAGTTAAGCCTAAAAAGCCAACGGTAAACATGATAATCCCCATTGTTTGTTTCTGATGATTGCTCATGGCAAGCTGTGAATCATGATTACCATTAAAAGTCATTTTTTGATAAATCTCATTCGCTTCTTCAATCTTTGTTTCATCTTGAATATTAATGCCAATATAAATGGATGATTTTTTTTGAATCGCCGGGTCGAGATCCTTCAATAATCGCTGAAATATGGATTCGTCCACAATGGCAACAGGCAGGCCGCCACTTGTGAAATAATATGAAATGAGGTATTCCTTCTTTAAACCTAAATATTTCTGCGGTATGACTTCATGCTGTCCTTTGAATTCGATTTGACCGGAACTTTTCAGTGGCATAAATTTTTGCAGCAAATCATAATAACCGGTAAAAAGAGTTTCATCTGGAGACAGATCGATGGTTTCAACGTCTTGATCACTGATTACCGGAAGTGTCATTACATTTGGATCAACGTTTAATCCATCTACATTTGCATCCAATATTTGCCCTACATTGGCATTTATTTGGATGACATCTATCACTTTTTCGCTGTATTGAATGTGATTTGCATCTAATTCTTCTTTAAATTGCTCTGCATCTTCGGTATTCGTCAACGAAAAATCGGCAGCGACATTATGTTCAGCAGATTTTTCAGCCGAATAGTATGAAATATAACTTAAAGATAACAAACCAATGGCCAGGGCAGATATGGTTGTAATGATGGTTAATAACAAGGCATTGGACTTCATACGAAACATAATGGATGACAAAGATAATACCTCATGAATATTTAAATAACCATCCTTCTTTTTTCTAATGAGATAAAAAATAAAACTAACCGTCCCTTTATAAAATAAGTATGTGCCGATAATGACAGACCCTAGGATAAAGATCATGGCAAGGAAAAGCTCTTTCGTAGATGTAAAGTCGCCATCAAATAATTTAGACGAAAGATAATAGCCTGAAATGATGAATAGAATACCGAAAATCCCGATCATCATTTCAAGCAGGGATATTTTTTTCACTTCTGTTGTTGAAGTAACTCTAAATAAAGATAAAATGTTCTGCTTTTTAATAAATACATAATTCATGAGCATGATACAGATATAGATCACAATAAAAACAATCACTGTTTGTATAAAGGCTTGTGATGAAAAGGTAAGTGCTGCAATGGTATCCACAGCTGTAATTTTAAACAAAACCATGGTCAATAATTTGGAGCTGGCAAATCCGATAAAAATTCCAATGAATAAGGAACAGAAATAAAGGATAAAGTTTTCGGCAGTAAGAATGGAGAATATTTTGCCTTTTGTCATGCCGAATAATTGAAATAAGCCAATTTCTTTGCTGCGCCGTTTAATGAAGATGTTATTGGCATATAAGAGAAAGATGGTCACAATGGCAACAAGTAATACGGATGCTGTTCGAATGGCAGCGGCACCTTTAATCGAGCCTTTTGTTGCCTCCATTGACGGGTCATATTGCAATGTGACAAAGGCAAAATAAAGGGCAACGGTAAAAATTAAGGCAAAGACATAAAGATAGTAATTTTTTAGATTTTTTTTCAGATTACGAAATATAAATTGTTTAATGCTCATGCTGCACCCCGCCCAATACACCTTGGGTTTTCATAATATCTTGAAAGAACGTTTGTCTTGATTCTTCACCTTTATTTAATTGTGTATACATCTGCCCGTCTTTAATAAAAATGACTCTGCTTGAGAAGCTTGCTGCGACCGGATCGTG
The DNA here is from genome assembly GCF_900099895.1 of Paenibacillus naphthalenovorans. GTDB lineage: Bacteria > Bacillota > Bacilli > Paenibacillales > NBRC-103111 > Paenibacillus_G > Paenibacillus_G naphthalenovorans. The sequence goes on along the minus strand of NZ_FNDY01000007.1, from coordinate 177,557 downwards.
GGTGACCATAAGAATGGTAGCTTTTCGTTTTTGATTTAATTCTTGCAGTTTGTTTAACAGATCAGATGCGGATTTGGAATCAAGTGCACCTGTTGGTTCGTCGGCGAAAATAATGCTCGGCTCATGAATAAATGCTCGGGCTGCTGAAGTCCGCTGTTTTTGGCCGCCGGAAATTTCATTCGGATATTTGTCTTTGATCTCATAAATGCCCAGTTCGGTTGCCAGCTCTTTAAATTTGTGCTCGGCATCTTTTTTTGCTGTTTTTGTAATCGATAAAGGCAGCAGGATGTTTTCTTTCACTGTCAGTGTATCGAGTAAATGGTATTCTTGAAAAATAAAACCTAAATGCTTTTTCCGGAATTCAGCCAGTTGTTTTCCTTTCATGGCTACAATGTCTTTTCCTTCAATTTTTATTGTTCCTTGACTAACTTGATCAATGGAGGAAAGAACATTGAGCAATGTCGTTTTTCCTGATCCGGATGCTCCCATAATGCTGACGAATTCTCCTTTTTGCACACGAATGTCCAATCCCTTTAACACTTCTTGTTTATTGAATTTATTGCCATAGCTTTTGTGAATTTTAGTTGCTTCTAAAATATACATATCGCGTTCCTCCTTGATATTTTTATCATAAGGGTCTTTTCTGTATTTTTCCTTCGATTCATCGAACAAATAGGAAAAGCATGTGACAATTTTGTCACATGCTTGTGATACGGACAAATTCATTATTCTTTGGAAAGGTTAAGGTAAACGTCGTACCTTCTCCGAGTTTCGACTCTACCGAAATATCGATTAGCAATGATTCAGCCACTTTTTTCGTTAAGTATAATCCCATGCCTGTTGCAGCATTGTCCTGATGCACTGTCGTTGATGTGAAGCCTTTTTCAAAAATACGCGGCAAATCCTTCGGGTCAATGCCGCGGCCAAAATCTTTTACTTCCATGATGGATTGATCATTTTGCAAATAACTTTTTATGATGATATCGGATGAATCGCTGTATTTTACTGCATTTGTTAATAGCTGTCTGATGATAAAGGCGAGCCATTTCGCATCACTTAGCACTTCGGAAGCTTCTAACTGAACCTCGAACCCGATCCCTTTTTTCATACACCATGATTGTAAAGCTTTGATCTCCTTGAAAATTAATGGTTCTAAAGCAATATGTTCAATATATAAATCATTTTCCATGAATGGTATTCGCTTCTGATGAAGCTGCTGGTCAAGTAACAGATGGATGCGTAACCATTCATATGTCAATTGTGCTTTCATTCTTTCATCGTCTAACCGGTCAATCATTAAATGCATCGCTGTTAGCGGTGTTTTGACTTCATGAATCCAAGATAATATTTCATCTTTTTCCTGCTCTAATGCTAGCCGATCTTGCGAAGCCACTTGTTTCAACTGGTTGGTTTGGTTGATGATCTTTTGTTCAATCATTTTTTCAAAAGGACTTTCAGCATCCATGATCCTTGTTAAATCGAGGTCGGTTTCCCATCCTTCCAAACTTTTATAAAATTTCGTTTCTTTATTGTAACGGATGATGACAAAAATGATAAAAATAATCATCAATAGAAAGACAATATAGAGGATTGGCTTTAATGAAATGGCAGAATCAAGATAAGCGACAAAAATGATAAATATTTGCATGAATAAATATAGAAGAATCCAGCTTTTTCTTTCGATTAAATATTTTTTAATCATATTTGATTGCCTCTTCCTTAGCCATGTAACCCTGCCCAATTTTCGTTTCAATAAAGCCGCCTAAACCAAGTGCATCCAATTTTTTCCGCAAACGATTGACATTGACCGTTAATGTATTATCACTCACAAAACGCTCATCATCCCATAAGCTTTTAATTAATTCTGTTCGGCTGACGATTTTGTTTTTCTTCTCAAGCAAATGTTTTAATATAAAGATTTCATTCTTGGTTAGTTCAATCGTTGCTTTATCATTTGTAACCGCATTATTCTCATAATCTACGGTTGCCCCGCACCATGTTTTCAGCTCCATTCGATCGGTACTATAGTTATAAACGCGACGGAGAATCGCTTGTATTTTCGCAATGAGTACATCGAAATGAAATGGCTTTTGAATAAAGTCATCTGCACCAAGCTGCATCGACATCACCATATCCGTTGGGTGATCGCGCGATGATAAAAAGATAATCGGAACGTTCGAATGGGAGCGGATCATCCGACACCAATGGAAGCCATCAAATTTCGGCAATTGGATATCAATAATGACTAAATCAGGTTTAACCGCTGTAAATTCATGAATGACATTGCCAAAATCCTTGATTCCATATACATCATAAGACCATTGGGATAACCTTTCTCTGATTTCATCAAATAAGGTAGCATCGTCTTCAATTAACATGATTTTAAACAATGGATTCACCACACTTTTTCTCATTATTCCATATCAATTTTAAAGTAATCCCTTTTTGTTTGCTATATATACGCCCGGGGTGTGCTGAAGAAGACAATCAGGCTGATTTCATCTGTTATCCAGAATCATGGTAAAATGTAAAGGAAATGAAGGTGGTGCCGTCCAGCATAAAAGGAGGGATTTGATGGAGTATGCCCGGGATTACACGATGTACGCTGCCATTTTCGGCATGTTCAGTTTTGTCTGGTTCGGCTGGGCACAAGAAAAACCGAGAGCAAGCTGGCGAGTATATATTGGTTTGGCGTCCGCCGCGGCGCTTCTTGTTTGCCTGACTGGCATCTATCTGAGCGTGAAGCATTGGGATGCGCCTTCCGCTTTGTCGGACGGCACGGCTTTCCGCAATTATTTGCTTACGGTCTATATCGAAATTTTTTTGGCTGGCGCCGGCGCTTTTGTGCTGCATAAATTGAACCGTCAAAATGTTGTTGCCCCTTGGATTGCCTTTATCGTCGGAATCCATTTTATCGGTCTGAAAAGCGTTTTTGACGATCCCGGCTTATTTCTTCTGGCGGCGCTTCTCGTTGCGGTCTCGATTCTTTCATTAATTATTGCTCCAAAGCTGCAGGTAGCGAACAGCGCGATTGCGGGCATCGGAGCGGGCACGGTCTTATTTTGCTTTGCTGTACTCGGTTTGATTCGGTATTTATCGGTATAAATGGGAAGGGGCCTCAAGTTTGAGGCTGTCTTTTCATCCTGCGCTTGAAGGTAAAATGAGAATTGAAGAAACTTTCGAACCTGTACCCTCCATAAAATGAGAAAATCACTGTCCAGACGGCCAGTGATTTTTTTTCGTGTGCTGAGACGCTAGGAGAAAGGCGACGGCACAGCAGGGTCATGTACAGTTAAAAACGCTATGCCAAGCTCACAAATAAAGCTCAACCTTGACTGCTATCCGGGATGATAGATTCCTATTGGGTATGCTAACGTAAACTTATCGAGAAGGTTGTAATAGTAGTATGTTTTAGACCGTTGTTTACCATCTGAAAAAATGATTCTCTGTTCTTCCAGAATCGATAAGTACCTTCTGCATGTTGCCTCTGATAGCTCGGCGGTTGAAGAAATGGAGCTTACGGTGAATATTGGTTTTTGGAACATGGCATCAATCAACTTTTTTACACTGCTACTGTTTATTAACGATTGGGCTATATTCAGATCATGCTCATACAGTTGGTTTACATCATTAATTAAATGAATATTCTTGTTAGCTTGAAGTATGACCGCCTCTAGAAAAAATTTGATCCACTGATTCCAATCTCCCTTGTATCTTGTATCATTCAGAAATCGATAATATTTATGCTTATCCTTTTCCAATGCTTCACTTAAAAAAAAGTTAGGATAATCAATCGTTTTCTTATTAAATAAATATAAAGGGATGAGGAGCCTTCCAATTCTCCCATTACCATCGAGGAATGGATGGATAGTTTCGAATTTATCATCCTAACCTATTTGTGATGATAAATACAAATAAATACATAAATAATAAACAAAAATATTAAAAAGTGATTGTAAATTTGGTCAGATCAAAACAGCTTAATCCGGCACAATAAAAGCCGTGAAAAACTGATATGGTAAGCAGGATAAATGAGTAAAATTGCAACAAAAATTTCAAAAATAGGTTGACAGCATCCTGATGAAACATTATGATTTGAATCATAGTAAACAAATGGGATTTATATGGATTTAACTTTATACCCGACCGGACAACCGGAGACAAGCCGCCATGGATTGGTGGATTGTCTCCTTTTTTATTACCGACTGGTTTACGTGAAGTTATCATGGGGGCTTAACGCCGGATAGCCGTGCAATCCATGTGTCAAAGATTATTCAATTCTATTAACGAAGGTTGAAGGGGCTGACGGGCCGTTAGTTACTTGCCTGCGGGAGGTTGAAGATGAAAATTAACGATGCTCAAACGAAGGAGCGGGACGATAAGCATAATGAACGGCGGCAGGCATACACGCTGCCGACGGAGGTAAATGAATTGCGGCTTAAACGGATAAAATCCGTTCATTCCTCCGGGTACCCGGAGTATGCCAGCGCGCTCATTTCCGCATGGTATGCGCACCGGCATATCGAACCGTTTGCCCATATGGTATTTTCTTATAGAATTGGTCATTTATACAACTCGCTCAGCCGGGACAACAAGTTGATCACGACTACCTTCTATGATTTTTTCCCGATGGATCCGAAAAACAATACGGCCGTTCAACTGACACCCGAGGGCATTACGCTTAGCGGGAGACAGCGTTTTGCTTCCGACGTAGTGGATGCAGACGAGCTGCTTGTATTCGTTCGTGAACAGGATGAGCTTACTCCTTCCACCGTAGTGCTGGTTCCTGCAGACCATCCGAATTTGGGCTTACCCCTTAAAACGCAAGCTTATGCCGGAGCGACGGTGACGTTTGATGATCTGTTCGTTCCCAAAGAACGGGTGCTGGTTCTCCAAAACCCGTCGGAAGCAGCCCCGCTGTTGGGACATCCGGCATTGAAGTCCGTTGCGGATTATCAATGGGTAACGCGTCAGGCGAATTTGGTGGAGCTTGTTACGGCGGTTGCGATTGACGTTGCGGAGAGAGGCGGACGTCATAAGGAGCTGCATATTCAAGGTCTGCTGGGTGAACTGCTTCAAAATCTGGATACGTTGAAGGCGTTCATCCATGCGGCGGAAATCCAGGCGTATCCCAGTCCAGCGGGCATCTTGCTGCCGGCCGCCCTCCCGCTGGAAGCGGCCAAAAAAGCAGGAGGGGCGTTCTATAAGCAGGCTGTTGACGGGGTGCTGCGCATCGGAACAAACCATATCGATATCGGAGCAAGTGAAGATGACCCCTTACGGCAGCTGGTGCGAAGCTTTGCAAGCAGCGAGGAGGCAGTCAACCGCAGTCAGCACGAACAATTCGCGTTCGGCGACCCCATTCGGCTATCGACGGAACTATTTCGTTTATTTCCACAAGAACAGCTCCGGAATCGTTATGAAGCGTTCTGGAGAGAAAGAGGTGTCTAATCATGAAGACCAAAATAGAGGCCAAAAATGTAGAGATGCAATTTACGGTTAGAAATGAAGCGGGGAAAAAGGACACGATTACCGTACTCAAGGATTTTGCAATCGATGTAAGAGAAGGCGAATTTCTGGCCATCCTCGGACCGAGTGGATGCGGCAAATCGACATTTTTAAACATTTTGGCCGGATTGTCCCATCAAACCGCGGGAGAAATCAAGGTAGACGGTGAGCCCGTAAACGGCATTAATCTAAAGCAAGGCGTAGTTTTCCAAGGGTATGCGCTCTTTCCCTGGAGAACCGTAATCGAAAACGTAGAAGTCGGTTTGCAGATTCGGGGCGTGAATAAGAAGGAGCGAAAAGAAATCGCACGTTACTACATTCAGCTTGTCGGTCTTCAAGGCTTCGAAAATCGGTATCCCCACGAGCTTTCCGGCGGCATGCGTCAGCGCGTAGCGATCGCCCGTTCACTTGCCTATCAGCCCGACCTGCTGCTGATGGATGAGCCATTTGCCGCATTGGATGCACAAACGCGGGAAATTCTCCAATCCGAGCTGCTGCGAATTTGGGATACGCAAAAGAAGACCATCATATTTATCACGCATAGCTTGGATGAAGCTATTTTTTTGGCCGATCGGGTCGCCGTGATGACTGCAAGGCCGGGAAAAATCAAAGAAATCATCGACATCCCCTTAGAACGCCCAAGATCTGCCGACATTCGTAATTCCGAGGCCTTTGTGAAGCTTCGCCAACGGGCCTGGTTGATCTTGAAGGACGAGGTTGAACAGTCGCAAAGCTTACAAATCCCGGCGGCCGCATCTTCCAAGTTGAATACGGAGTCGATCCAGGTTCCAGCGAAGCAGCCTGAGAGTGAAGGGTTACAGGCGAAAGTTTCCAACAGGTAACGCGCAGTACAAGAGAGGAGAAACCGATATATGAGTTCGGGACAGAGCTATCTTCAACGGTTAAATGACGGCAGAAACGTATGGTTTCGCGGTTCGATCGTACAAGATATCGCAACACATCCTTCATTCGCGGGCACGGTTGCATCCGTTGCCAGGATATTGGATCTGCAAGATCATCCGGAGACCAAGGAGCGCCTGACCTTTGTAACGGAGAGCGGCGGAAGAGCGAACCGGGCCTTTCAGGTTCCAACCGCGAAAGAACATATTTTTCAGCGGAGCGATTCCTTCCGGCTATGGTCCGATGCCACGTTTGGGGTGATGAGCAGAGTGGCCGGATTTTATCGCGCTCAGCTTACCGGCTGGTTTATCAGGCGGGAATTGATACGCTCGAAACAACCGTATTATCCTGACAAAATCAAAAATTATTACACGCATTTACGGGACAATGATTTGCTCTTGACCGCTGCGGGCCACGATCCGCAAATCGATCGGACGAAGCTGGCCTCCGAATTGGGGGATCTCTATACGGCGGTACGCATCCTGAAGGAAACGGAAGATGGGATTATCGTCCGGGGCGCAAAGATGATTGCCACCGGCGGTCCTTATATGGATGAAATTATGGTATCGCCGCACAGCCCGAAAACGCAAGATGAACAGCGTTACGCTGTTATGTTTGCCATTCCGGCCAGCCACCCTGGAGTGCATTTGATCTGCCGGGATTCGTTTGCCTCCGAACGGGAGGAGGATGATCCGTTAAGCGCTCATTATGACGAAATGGATGCGATCCTGGTGTTTGACGATGCGCTTATTCCGTGGGAGCGCGTCTTTATCAAGGATGATCCGGAGGCGATCTGGAGCATACGATCGGACCGATACGTTTCCGCCATTAGTGCTCACGAAAACATTGCAAGGCTGATCAGCAAGCTGGAATTCGTATCGGCCGTAGGCAATGAACTGGCTCAATCCATCGGCATTAAGAAATTTACACATGTGCAGGAGAAGCTGGCGGAGTTGTTTTTCCAATTGGAGTCGATTAAAGCGCTGCTGCTGTCCGCAGAGCATCATGCCGAGCTGTACCCCGACGGAGTGTGGGCTCCGCAGCTGCAGCCATTGATTACGGCCAAAAATCTTGGAAATCGGTATTATCCGAGAGCGATAGAAATATTGCAGCAATTGTCCGGCGCCGGTATGCTCCAGGTTCCTTCTTCCATTGCGGAGCTCCAAGGACCTTTAGGGGATAAGCTGCAAACGTATTATCGGGGAGCCGACCGAAACGCCCAGGAGCGTGTGAGGTTGCTTAAGCTGGCATGGGACCTGGTAGGAAGCCCGTTGGCCGGGCGGCATGAATTATATGAGCGGTTTTACGCCGGCGATCCAGTGCGTACCTACGCAGCGCAATATTTGGAGTATGATAAGAAATCGCTGTCGGTTCAGGTCGGATGAGAAGGCTTTGCTTTGCCCGTGTATGTGTCTGGTTCCTGCTGGGAGTGGTCGGCTGTTTCTTTACGGCCGGCGTTGCTTCCGGCCACGCTACCATTCTACGCGTATTTCCGGCACCAGACAGCCGTTTACACGAAAGTCCGGAGGCAATCGTACTCGAGTTTAATGAACGAGTCGAGAGAAAGCTGTTCAGTATCCGGGTGTATAACGATAAAGGATTGCCTGTCACGACCGAGCCGCCGACGATGGAGGCGGATCGGAGAACCATTCGACTCGACGTCCCCCAGCTGAATAACGGATGGTATACCGTCACGTACCGTGTCATTTCGGCGGATGGCCATCCGATTCGAGGCTCTTATGTATTTACTGTAGGGACCGAAACCGAAGCAAAGATAGGCTATTCTTCGGCCACCAAGCTCCATGAGGAACACGATATCCGTAAAAACGCCGCTTATTGGGCGATCCGGTTTGTGTATTTTTCAAGCCTCCTCGCATTGGCCGGATGGGTCAGTGTACGGTTAATCGCTCATCCGCTTGCTGTTTTCGACCGGAATCGATTCCGACGTATCACGTTCACCCTGCTGATCCTGCATCTGATCGGATTTTTATTGCTGGCATGGAACGATCTGTCCAAGCTTAGCGAGGGGTATCAGGCAAAGGAACGGGTGGAAATGATCTTCGGCACTTTCGTAGGCATATCCTACTTGATTTCGGCCCTTGCCATCTTATCCGGATTTTTTGTACTGCTGCGCCGGACATGGTCGGATGGCGTATGGCTGCTGGCGGTGATTGGCGCCAAGGGTCTCAACGGACATGCGATGGGATACCGCATTCCATGGATTACGTTTGTGCTGGATGTCCTGCATGCCGCTGCAGCCGGTGCATGGGTAGGAGCGGTGTTAGCCGTAACGCTTTATTGGCGGTACCGAAACGATGACAAAGTGGCGCCACACTTCCATGTCCTTTCAAATTGGGCGTTGGCGGCGATAGTTGCACTTGTCGGAACCGGTTTTTGCATGGCGCTTTTATATACGAACGGGTTTACAAATTGGATTGACACGTTGTGGGGGAAGTTATTGATTGCCAAAACCGTATCGGTTCTGTTCGTCGTCGGAGTCGGGGCGCTGCTTAGATCCAAAATTAGAAAACGCCAAACGTCCCGTTCTCGTACGTGGCTGATCGCCGATATCGCTCTCTATTTGATGATCGCCGGAATCACCGGCGTGCTAACCTACATGAATCCAACATCCGGGATGGGTCCGGTTTTTTGGCACGAAAACGTAAAAGGGGTACATATTGCGGCGATTATTACGCCGAATGAACCCGGGGCAACGAATCAGTTCAACGTTTCCGTCGGTACAGGACGTCACGATGAAGGCTTCAAGAAAGTGACTCTTCGATTAACCTATTTGGACGACCCGGAAATGGCCCCGATCGAGGTTCCGCTGGAAAGAGTTCCGACGAACGGAAGTCCGCAAAGCCTGTACAATTACCATTTTTCGAAAGAAGGAGCCTATTTGCCGTTCGATGGGAAATGGAATTTGGAGGTTCGCTTTCAGAACATGAACGAGGTTGAGTATGTGACAACGAAAAATTTCTTCAATGAACGTAAAGGGGGAGAACAGCGACCATGAAGCCATGGCGTTTTGCAATCATCTGGTTTGCAGTACTTTTATTAGCTGTACAAACCGCGGAGGCGCACGTAACCGTGAATCCGAATGAAACGTTTCAAGGTGCCCACGAGGTGTTTACGGTGAGAGTTCCTAATGAGAAGGAGGCCAGCACGGTTCGAGTGGAGGTGCATTTCCCGGAACAAATATCGATCAGCAGGGTGCAGCCGCTCGCAGGCTGGTCTTACGAATTCACGAAAAATGCCGAGGGCGATAACACCGGAATTGTCTGGTCGGCTGAAGGGGACGGCTTCCGAGACGGAGAATTCGGTGAGTTTCGGATTCAGGGACGAGTGGCGGACGATGCGAAAGAAATCGTGTGGAAGGCTTATCAGACCTATTCCGACGGTTCCGTTGTGGAATGGACCGGCGATGCGGGTTCGGATCAACCGGCTTCGGTGACCAAAGTAGCCCCGGGCGGCGGGCATAATGCAGGCGACCACCATGCCGTTTCTCATCAAGCCCAATCCAACTGGGTGCAATCTTCTGCCGCGTTAATCTCATGGTTAGCGCTTGTGTTAGCCATCGTTTCGATCGCAGTCGTTTCCCGCCGCAGAGCATCCAAGCTGTAAACTCGATCGTAAGGAGCGCGATGGCCATTGAGAGACAAGCATTATGAAGCGGAGCGGGGGGACCGGACTCGAAACCGGTTCGCTCTTCTTGTGATCATCATCCTTGTGATCGTTGCGATAGTTAACCATGTTCGGGCAGACACGAAAGAAACCCCGGACCGACCGGCTGCGGAAGATTTTTTTCTGGAGTCTTTGGAGGGGGAGTGGGTTCGGCTATCGGACTATCGGGGAAAGCCGGTGCTGCTGAATTTCTGGGCCAGTTGGTGCCCGCCGTGCAAGGAGGAGATGCCGGCGATTATCGAATTCGCGTCTTCACATCCCGATATCGAGGTATTGACGGCCAACTTAACGTTTACGGAGCTCAGCCTGGATCGCGTTGCGGAGTTTGTTAAAGAGCAGCAGCTGTTACTGCCCGTGCTTCTTGACGATTCCGGTACGGTGGCCAGAAAGTATGGAATTACCGCTTATCCGTCCTCGCTGATTTTTAATCAGGAAGGCCGGCGGGTGGAGACGATTGTCGGTCAGACGGACCTGGCCCGCTTGGAGAATGCATTTAAAGCACTTACTAAAACAGACGAAAAGAGGTAGAGGTGAAATGAAGAAAGCAAAGCTGTTGTTTATTACTGTCATCATAGGCATGATGGGGGTACTGGCCGGCTGCGGCAGTTCGAATCAGGCGGTCGATTCTTCGGGAAAGTCCATCGTTGAGTTTAAATATCCGGATAATCCGGGATTCGATTTGGTCTATCTTGCGGATGAACTCGGTTATTTTGAAGGAACCAGCACGAGACCGAAGTATGTCGGCGCCGTTGCCTCTCCGCAAATTATCCCGCTGGTGGGCACAGGAGATATCGATTTTGGAACAAGAATGGTGCCTCTTGTCATCTCCGCGATTTCCAGCGGTGCGGATATTAAAGTCATCTCCGCGGGAGGAAAAACGCTGGAAGAAGCGCCTCATATGAAGTATTTCGTTCGGAAGGACAGCGGGATTACGACAGCGAAGGATTTGGAAGGGAAGACCATCGGATTTAACAGCTTTGGAGCTTGCGCCGAATTCGTGTCGAAGAAATGGTTTAGAGAACAAGGCGTGGATGTAAGCAAGATCAACTTCCTCGTCGTACCGGAAACAAAGATGGAACAAACGCTGCTTCAAGGCGGAATCGATTTGGCCATCCTGCACGCTCCGCTGTCGGGGAAAGCGGAGAAAAACGAGGATCTTGTGAAGCTTTGGAGCGACTATGATCTTGACAAGGGGCTCGGCGGTATGGCTCCGTACAGCGTCAACGGGAAGTTTATGAGAGAGCATCCCGAAGCGGTGAAGGATTTCGTAACAACCATTGCGAAAACAGCGAACTGGGTTAACGAAAATCCGGAAGAAGCCAGGAAAATTATCGCCAAGCGTTTGGATATGGATGTCGAATTCATTGATCGGTTCGCTTATGTGGAAGATCTCGTCATTACTGAGCCCCCGATTCAATATTATATCGACATTCTTGAGAACGAGGGCATGATTCCGAAAGGAAAGATAAGCGTAAAAGACGTCTACACGAACGAATTTAATCCGTTTGCCGAGAAAGCAGCGTCCAGCGCCAGCGCCGTGACCGTAAAGTAAAGTTGAGGGGGGAATGAAATGGGACGTTTCATCAGGATCATCAGGTCATCTGCCGACCGAAGTTTAGGCATCATTCTTTTCTTACTGGTTTGGGAATTACTGCCGACACTCGGCATTGTGAATAAAGCCTTCTTAAGCCCGCCGTCCAGCGTTGTCGTTTCCATTACGAAGCTGTTTTCGACCGGTAATTTATGGGTTCACGTGTTCGCCAGTCTTCAACGCTCGTTGTCGGGGCTGCTGTTGGCCATCGTAGCAGGCACACTGCTTGGATTATTTTTGGGTTGGTTTAAGCGATTCGAAGCGATTGTCGATCCATTGCTTCAATTGTTTCGTCAAATATCGGCATTTGCCTTGTTCCCCGTATTTATTTTATTTCTCGGGATCGGGGAAACTTCCAAAACTGCGATTATTCTATGGGCTTCTTTCTGGCCGATCCTGTTAAATACCGTAAGCGGTGTGAAATATGTCGACAAACTATTGATTGACTCTGCGAAATCCATGGGTGGCTCGCAAAGCTTCCTCTTTTTCCGGGTCATTCTTCCCGCTGCGGCGCCGAGCATCTTTACAGGCATTCGCCTGGGCGGAGCCTATTGTATTACAGCGCTGGTGGCTGCCGAGATGATCGGATCATCTGCAGGCCTTGGATTTTACATTTTAAATTCGCAGGAAATTTTCCAAATTCCCGATATGTATGCCGGCATTATTGTTTTGGCATTTCTGGGATTATTACTGAATTATATCCTCGCTGTGATTGAGGCCCGTTTCACCAGATGGAAGAAAGGACTCTCTGTCAATGCGTAATGCAGTACGCAAGGCCGGCAAACATGGGCCGGCCTTTTTTCTTTTATTGATGATGGCCATGCTCCTGGCCGGTTGTTTTCAGAATTCCTCGCCTCGCGGTTCTTCCCGTCCTCCCGTTGATCCAAATGTGTTTCGGATCGGTTATACCCCCAACAGCATGTTGTTGGCTGTCATGAAGAAAGGGGATTTGGAGTCGAGACTGACGGAGAAACATCATGTCGGATTAGAATGGGTTTTGTATGAGGACGATGTTTCTTTGTTTCAGGCCATTGAGGCAGGACAAGTGGACCTTGGGTCCGTGGGAGAAGCGGTTCCTGCTTTTCTTCACGACCCGGATACACCCATCGTTTATCTGGCTGCGGAGCCAAGCAATCCGGCGGCTTATGCGGTCATTGTTCCGCTGGATTCAACGATTTTCCAAGCCGGCGACTTAAAAGGGAAGAAGGTAGCGTTCGCTCCTAAAACGAATGAACATTTATTATTGCTGCAGGTGTTGGAAGAGGCCGGGTTGTCCATGAAGGATATAAAACCGAACTCGGAGCTTGGCCAGGAGCTGCTGGATGCCTATTCCAGCCACAAGGCTGACGCTTGGGTGATTTCGGAGCCCCTGATTAGTCAATTGGAGCCTCAGGGGATACGTATTGTTGTCGATGCGACCGGAAAAATAGGCACTCGGGATATTTACATCGCAGCCTCGGACCGTTATGCCCAAAGAGAGGAAATTTACAAGTCGGCATTGCAGATGATTCAGCGTCACGGGGAATGGACGATGACTAATATTCACGATGCCGCCGACATCTTAACGGAGCATACCGACATTGAACATTTGATGTGGCTCTCCTCGTTTGAGCGCAAAGCGTACGGCACCGCTCCCTTCCTTGACAGCATCGTATCGGGACAACAGAAGCTTTACGATTATTTGGCTTCCAAAAAAGAACGGGCCGGGACTTTGAACGTCAAAGAAATGGTTCCTTAGAAAAGGATCTTTTACCGGCTTGAAGCATTCGGGAAAATCGGTTGCCACTGGGGAAAAGGAACGGCCGGGAGCAGGGTGGAAAAGGATGAGCTACGCTCGTTTTTACAGCGGATGTTTATCTGAGCTTACCCGTTCAAAAGTCTTCGGCGTTCAGCGGCGTCCGGGATCGGTTATATCCGCCCCCGGATGCCCACCGCCTCAGTCCAATTCTACCCCAAGCCCTCTTTCTTCCGCCAGCTTCATATAATACACTGCCGTCGCGATATCGAAGACGGACATGCCCATCGGGCAGAAGAAGACGGGTTCGTCGTCGGCAATTTCCGCCAGGCTGTCGCGGCAGACGACATCGGCAAGCGTTTGGACATCTCTGCGGGCCAGCCCCCGTTCCAGATGGAGCCGTTCGATATCGGTGTTCTCGCGGCACACTTCATCCCAATCGTCGACGATGACGGTTTTCACCGAGGCTAACGCTTCCGGCTTGTAATCGCGCAGGGAAACATTCAGCAAAAGGCTGCCTTTTCCAGGGGGACTATCAATATACCGGTTCTCCGATACGGTACACGTAATGAGAATATCGGACGGCCGGTAAACGTCCTCCCACGTCTTTTCGACCGTGATCCGGTCCCGGTAAGGAGAAGCGATTCCGGACAAATCCACTCCCCTGATATCATACACCCGGATGCGTTCGATCTTGTCCCCATATAAGGATTCGGCCATTTGGGCATGATACTGTCCAACCGGCCCCCAACCGATAATGCCGAGATGAAACCGCTCGAGTGAACGCGCCTGCAGAAAATGCCGGATCATCAGCCCGCTGACGGACGCAGTCCTCACGATGCTGGGAAGCGGCGAGTTCAGGATGGCGGAAGGGCGGCCCGTGTCGGGGTCATTCAATACGATGACGCTATGCGCTCGGGGAAGGCCAATCCGGATATTATCCGGAAAGCTGGAAATCCACTTGATTCCCGCGGCATTCACGTCTCCCCCGACATAAGCGGGCATCGCAATGATCCGGTTTTTGAGATTGTTGTACCGCAAATACGGCTTGACCGGCTGCGCGAAATCCCCGGAATCGACAATGTGTACCGTGGAATCCGCCATTTCGGCCAGAGCCTGCCAGTCCATGCCGATCGCGCGGATTTCCCGGTTGTTGATATATAGCATGCCGCTTCCTCCCTTCGTAATCGGTAGCGTCAATCAATCATCTCCTGCCGGAAGCCCCCGGCCGAACTCGCTCTCGATCCATGCGTCCGAATATACGGTATCGAGATAGCGTTCGCCCCGGTCATGCAGGATGACCGCACATTTCGCTCCCGGGACAAGCTCTTGCTCCATATGCCTGACGGCGGCGATGACACCTCCGGAGGACGCCCCGGCCATGATCGATTCCTTTTGCGCCAATGCCCGGCAGCCGGTGACGATATCCCAGTCCGAGACATGCACGATCCGGTCGATGATATCCGTTTTGCAGAAGGGCGGCACGATACCGGCGCCCAGCCCGGGGAACCGCCGTCTGCTCTTATTCGCACTAAAAATGGCGCTGCCCTCTACGTCTACGGCCACGATATGGGTTGCCAACCCGTGATCCTTTACATATTCTGCGCAGCCCCGAAGCGTTCCACACGTGCTGACGCCGCAAAACAAATAATCCACCCGGCCGAGTTGATCCACGATTTCTTTCATGGTCGTATGGTAGTGAGCCAAGTAATTGTTCGTATTCGCATATTGGTTCGGCCAGAAGCTGCCCGGGATTTCCGCCAAAAGCTGCTGCACGCGTTTCAGCCTTGCAGGAAGAAACTCGCCGGATTCCGGATCGGGCTCGGCGACATAGTCGATTTCCGCGCCCGAAGCCTTCAGGATTCGGATGTTATACTCCGTCGTCTTCGGGTCGATTACGCTGATGAAGCGCATCCCCAGGTATTTGCAAATCATTGCCAGGCTGATCGCCATATTACCTGAACTGGATTCGACGACAACCGTCCCCGGGCCAATCTTCCCTTCCTTCCAGGCTTCCCGGATCATCCGCAGGGCGGGGCGGTCTTTCGCGCTTCCGCCGGGGTTCATCAGCTCCAATTTCGCATAGACTTCAAGATCGCGGTCCCGGAACAGGCTGCTCAGCTTAACCAGAGGCGTATTTCCGATGACCGACAAAATACCGCCATTGATGTCCATGACAACCCAACCTTTGCTGATCTAGTAATAGATCTTTTTGTTTTTGACCCTCCCGTTCTCCAGCGGTTGGTCTTCCCCCACTGCAATGACTTCGATGTCATCAAGCAAACGGTTCCGAATCATCATGCCGATTTCCGGAATGCACGCCCTGATTTCCTCCCGGATGGCCGGAAGGACGGAGTCCATTTCCGATTTGCTTTTAATTTGCACGGCCAACACATTGTTTCGCACCTTGACCCGGATGATCGCATCTTCGACATGCCGGTATACGGCCTGCTCGATATCGTACAGGCTGATTTTTTCCCCATGCTTTAGTTCTCGCCCCACCCGTTTGACAATGGACTGAAAGCTCTGCTTCATTACGCCGTCGACCATCACGGGCCTGAAGTCCCTGACGACGTCGTAGGTTACAAAGCGGATGGCCGGCAGCATGGTTCGGACGAATGAAGTGAGCACCAGGATCTTCTCGTTATCTCCAAGCGGCTCGAGTCCCTCATCCAATTCCTGCGCCCCGATTCCTTCCGCAAATAGGCCGTCGACAAGAATATATCTGCCCAGATCGTGGGAATAATAAGCGATCGTGCCGATTTCAATCGAGCCGTAGGTGTCGATGATGTCGCTTGGATCAAGACCGAACAGGCGGGCCATATTCCGCTGCCACTCCGGCGGAGCGATTTCCCCGACCAGCATGATTTTGCGGATCCCGAACGCACGCGGGTTCTCGGTAGCATATACGATATGGTCCAGAATGGAAGGCATCGTGTACAGCAGGTCGGGTTGAAACGTCTGCAGCTCTTCAATGTGCCGCTCGATCGGCAGTTCGAAGGCAATGGAGCGCCCTTCCATTCCCAGCCTTTCAAATATGTCCAGGGCCGTATTCGCCGCATGGCCGGTACCCATATCCGCCAAAGCCTTGATGCAGCCGCTTCCTGCGGTAAGTTCGCCGAACAGCTTCGTCTTGATCTGAATGTAGTTCGTATCGTCTTCCTCAGAGTAGAGGATGGCTTTTCGACGGCCCGAGCCGGTTCCCGACGTCCGGTATACGGCCAGGGAAGGATCATGCGGGCGGTGATAATAATAAGTTTCGAAAATGTCCGCCGTCATGAGAGGCAATTCCTGTATACGGTTGATTCCGCTCGCTATATCGCCATCGCCGCCAATCAGCTCTTTGTACCAGGGAAATATCCTGGTTGTTTTTCGCACTTTATCCTGCAATTTCTCCAACGGTATCATGGTTGTCTCCCCGTTCGCTGCAATCTGTAGCTCTGAAACAAACCCCTATAGTAAATCATATGTAAAAATTCCCCTTTGGTTCTGCCATTGGGCGGATGCCCGAACAAATGTCCCACCTTTCCCGTAATGTAATTTAGTGGCATTATGGGGGGGGGAGAGCGGAATGAAACGGGCAATAAGGCGTGTCTCCAACAAGCTGACGAAAACGAGGGTGCTGAGGGGAAACAAGTCGCTGCGAAGACGCATTCTTGCAACAAGAAGGATGGACCGGGATGCGCTGTATGCGATGCTGCAAAAGTATACCATGGTGTACATCAAGCCTTGCAATGGTTCTCAGGGGAAGGGTGTGATTCGTGTGGAACGAATACCCGAAAGCGGCGGCAATGACAGCCAAGACAGCATAGACGTCATAGACCGGAAGAAGAGGATAAAATACCGCTATCAGACGGGTGTCCGTGTGCATCAATTTACCAATTATAGAAAGACTTACCGTGCCATCTTAAAAGAGACCCGGGGAAGGCCCTATTTGGTGCAAAAGGGGGTCCGGCTTTTGGTTCACGCCGGCCGGCCGTTCGATGTCCGTGTCATGGTGCAGCGAAATCCCAAGGGCCGCTGGAAGGCTACAGGGATTGTGGGCCGCGTGGCGCATCCGCGCAAGGTGGTGACAAACGGGAGCCAGGGGGGAACCATTTATCCGGTTGAGGTATTATTGAAAGTTTACACCGGTAAAGAGAAGCGTAAGGCCTTGATGTCAAAAATGAAGAAGATCGGGGTTAAGGCCGCCAGGCAGCTAAGCGCCGCCTATCCGGGCATGCGGGAAATCGGTGCGGACATCGCCCTTGACCGGCGTCTTAAGCCGTGGATTATCGAAGTGAATACGAACCCCGATCCTTGTCCGTTTACCAAACTGAAAAACAGGAGCATGATTCGCCGGATCATTCGCTATGCCAAAGGGTACGGGCGAACCTACAAACTGAGATGCACGAAATCAAAACAGGGCGTAGTCTAACCTTTGCCAGGGTACTGCCAAGTAAAAAGGGCTTAGGGAAGGGGACTTCAGCGGCCATTCCTATCGGTTTGGAGGTTCAGACATAGATCTATACAAACAAGCCTTCGGGAAATCCCGAAGGCTTGTTATTTAGGAAAACTATTTTTTTAATAAGCAAGTGCGAACAAGCCGTTGATGTGGGAAAGGTAGCGGGCGTTGCTCGCTTTTTTCATGATGGAAGCCGGTGCGCCTTTCAATTCGATGCCGTTTTGGCCGATGGAACCGATAGCGTCTTTACGTCCCAGGCTGGCGAGTGTTCCGGAGAAGACCGGAGCAAACGCGTCCATTTTGCCGCCCTTGAAGGAAGCCGCGATGTTTGCGCCCACAAGCTCACCCATCTGCCATGCCAATTGTGCTGTTGGCGGGTACGGGCGTCCTTCAGGACCGAAGACGACCGCGCAGTCGCCGGCGAGGAATACTTCAGGGTGGGATACCGATTGCAGGAATTCATTCACCGTTGCGCGGCCGCGATTCACTTCAATACCGCAGTTGGCTACCAGCGAGTTGCCTTGTACGCCGCCGGTCCAAACCAGTGTGTTGGTTTCGATGGTTCTGCCGTCTTTCAAGCTGACGGTGTTGCCGTTCACTTCGGTAATTGCCAAACCTGTCAAGAACTGCACACCGCGTTTTTCCAGGCTCGCTGTCGCGCGTTCGATCAAATCCGCAGAGAAAATCGGCAGAATGGTTGGCATAGCTTCGACCAGGTAGAGCGATACATCTTCAAAATTCACACCGTTTTTGCGGCAAATGCCCGGCAGCTCGTCCGCAAGTTCTCCAACCAGCTCGACGCCTGTGAGGCCGCCGCCGCCGATAACGAAAGTAGCGTCCGCTTTATTTTTCGTTTTGCTGTATTCGCGAATCCGTTCTTCCACATGCATGTAAATGCGGTTGGCATCGTTTACGGATTTCAGTGTAAAGCTGTTTTCTTGAAGACCTGGAATGCCGAAGAAGTTGGTTTCGCTGCCAAGAGCTAGAACCAATGCGTCGTAGTTGTAGGTTGTGCCGTCGGCCACTAAGACTTTACGCGCTTCCAAATCGATATGTTCAATTGTTCCGACCTTTAATTGGATGTCTTTGCCTTTAAACAATTTTTCCAATGGCAGCGCAACAGCTTTTTCCGCCACGTTACCTGCAGCAAGACGGTGCAGCTCCGTAATGATTTGATGCGTCCCAAAGCGATTGATTACAGTAATCGAAGCTTCTTCTATCGATAAATTTGCACGAGCGGAAAGGGCGCTTAACAAGCCGCCGTAGCCGCCACCCAAAATTAAAATTTGCTTTTTCACGTTCAGTCCCCCGTTCAGTTCCATCAATTAGGCTTGTTGTTTTCTTTCGTTCATAATATCCAGATACGCTTGCGCAAAACGCAGCATTCTTTGCAGCTCCGGATCTTTAAGCAATTTCAGCATGCCGAACAGGCCGATGGTGGCATCGCTTTGCTCGGCACGATCATTGGCTTCGATTGCGGCCGACGCTATGGCTTTTGCCTTTTCCTCGAGCGGTTTGACCACTTCCTGGATACCGCCTACCATATCTTGAATAAGCACGCGGTCTGTAGCTACTTTTTGCACCAGATCATATGTTTTCGTTAGAAGCGTCATCATTTCGGTGAGCTTCGGAAGCTGATCCACCAACACAGTCAAGGATTCTTGCACTTCAGGCTTTAACAATTGATCCAGCACATCCGGCTTCCCTTGTACCGCGGGAGTTTCTTGTTCCGATTTCTGAATGGTTGTTTCTAACATTTGCTACGTTCCTCCTTATTTCGTGTAAATAGTACCTTGCTCGTCGCTGCAAATATGGATGTTATATATAATAAACATAATTTACTATATTTTCCGTTGTGAAAATCTTCACATTGAATGGATCACAGAATTGCACGCATCCGAGCCACTTTTCTTATTGTACACCTATTTTGTACATTTTGCATGATTTTGTGTCATTTTTTTATTAAAAAATTTTTACCACCTCGATCTCCAATTTTTTACCAAAAACTCAGGAAAATATTAGTTATGAAAGAAGCGATACCCTCTAACACCGTTTAGATCATATTCATAAAGGAAACCACAATTCATTTATTTTATGTTATATTATATTACATGAAGTTATTTCGTAGGGTGCTCCCTATTTTGCTCCAAACCACACGACAAACCCGGAATTCAATATGCTGGAAAGCTGGAAAGTTTATGAGGGAGTATTTCTATGAAATGGTTCCAAGGTCCGACACAAACCACTCGATCCGAACACATTGAAGATTATGCGATCCGTAAGATTCCTTCGTATTATCGTTGGCCGATTCCGGCCATCATTGCCGTTCTGCTCGGCAACTCAACGGCCATGTTTTTTTTCACCTTCGGGGCGCAGTTGAGTTATGTCGTAGGGTGGCCTGATATGCTGTGGCCGCTTAGCTATTTTTTTATCGGCTCGACGATCATCGGTATGATGATGATCCGTTTAGCCAGCAAAGAAGGGCTGACCATAGATTTGATGACGCGCGGCATGGGCTTCGGTTATATGGGTTCTGCCGTTACCTCTTTCATTTACGGAATGAACTATGTATTTTATTTTTTATTTGAAGGTACGATTGTAACGCATGCTATTTCCTTATATTTTCATGTGGAGTTTGATGCGGTAGAAGGGACCTTGATATTTGGGGCATTAGGTTTGGTCAAGCTGTTGTTTGTATGGTATGGAATGAAGGCACTGCAAATTTTTCAAACCTGGGGAGTCGTGATATACGCCTTATTGCTCGGACTTTGTTTATATCAATTGACCCATCATTATCAGGTTGCGGGACCGGATCGGTGGGTGCTGCCGTGGCTTCCGGAACACTCGATGTGGATTGCATTCATGATGGCGAATGGGCAAATGGTGTTTCAAGGTCTTATGGCTGCCGATTACGGGCGTTTTGCAAAAGAAAATTCGGGATATCGGGGAGGATTCCTGGCCATGATCGGCATGCTTGTCCCGATGTTTGTTACAATCCTCATCGGGCCGTTGTTTGCTTACACGTTAATGCCCACGATTACAGGTGGCGATGCTAAGATGCTGGCTGCGGATTCCGGCTATGTTTTCCCGAAGGTGATAGGAATCTGGGGAGTGCTGTTTGTTCTGGTTACCCAGTTTCGGGTGAATGTCATGAATTTGTATTCCGGTTCATTGGCTCTTTCCAATACGTTTTCGCTGGCCTTCCGATTTAAGCCCGGGCGCCAGTTTTGGATGATCATAGTTTATGTATTGGGATGCGTGTTTTATTCTTTTAATATTGTGCAGTACCTCGAAAACTGGCTGGCCATTACCGGGATTTTGACGAATACATGGATCTTTATCATGCTCGCCGATCATTATGTATGCCGTAAGCTGCTTAGACTGGGGCCAACCGATTTTATCGAATACCGCAGGCCTTTCTTATACCGGTGGAATCCGACGGGATTGATTTCTCTGGGATTTGGCGTATCTGTCGGGGTTTTCGGCATGCTGGGGCTATATCCGATATATTATGCATCCTTTTTATCCATGATCGTCGGCGCTGTACTGCATATTATTTTGACTGCAGCCACGAGAGGCTTTTATTATTTTACCGAGTTTCCGTATGACCGGGAGACCCATTGGATACCTCCTTCCTACTATAGAGGAAAAGCGCCTGACGGGTAGAGGAAGGTCTGGATTAAGTGGACAGGTGGTGATAAGATGACTAAAGATCAATGTGAGATTTGTTCCAAACTCATCGTCGGGGAGCCGGTCATTCATGTTGCGGGATTTCCCGAAAGAGATCATACATTTTGTTCGGCATTATGCCGTGACCGCTTCTTGAGAATGGAAGACGATGAGTGCGGATTTGGAGAACCCCTGCAAAAAGCCAATAATAACCGCAAGGACGGGAAGTGATTGGAATGACGACAGTCCAAAAAAATCATCGGATGTTTGAACAAGTATTGCATCAAATTCGTGAGTATATTACTTCCTGCAATTTGGTTGCCGGTGATAAATTAATGACCGAACGCGAGTTGGCCTCATTTTTACAGGTGAGCAGGTCTTCGGTAAGAGAAGCGCTGCGAATATTGGAGATGTTCGACGTGATTCACTCTAAACCGGGTGAAGGCACCGTTCTTAAAACTCCTCATATTCCCAAAATATTGACCAATATGCTCCCGTTTTTCACGATTCCTACGGAAACATCCGTTGAATTATTGGAATCCCGGAAGGTGCTTGAGGGCGGTATTGCTAAACTGGCGGCAAAACGCAGAAAAGACGCCGACATCCGTTTAATGCAAGGCGTCATGGAGCGGATGGTTGCAGCTGCTGATCTGGAAAACATGATCCAGGCGGACATCGATTTTCATTTGTTTCTTGCGAAAGCCGCTTATAATAATACGCTATCGGATATATTGATTTTGGTTTCGGATCTGGTCACGCCGAACTTGTATACCGTTCGTGTTCAAACGCAGATGATCAGCGGAGCCAACGCTGAATTTACCCGTCAGCACCAGGCCATACTGCAGGCCATTATCGACAAGGACGGTCGTCGTGCCGCTGAAGAAATGGAAAGGCATATCGATTACACCATTCAGTTGATCAAGTCCCTCGATCCTACGCCCAACGATGGATGAAGAACATATCATGCTCAGCTACCCAAGGCCTGCTGCAGGCCTTTTTTTGTATCCATTTTTTAAGGTAACGAGAGCAAATATATTACTTATTATGTTAACTATAAAATTTAAAGGCCTTTATTTTTTATTTAGTGTAAATAAATATTACATAAATACTATTCAAAAACAATGTATAGTGCTATAATAGCCCATAAGAAGTTGGTCAGACCAAGTTTCATGTTATATAATATAACAAAATTTTTTACACACTTCTGGTCTGACCAAGTTTCTTCAGATGATCACACGGGGGGGACACGTATTTCGGCATAGAGAATGGGATGGTCAATCAGGAATGAAGTAAGGCCGGAAATTAAAAAAATGATCAGGAGGTACATACATCTTATGACCCATTCATATCGCAAATTGTTAAAACCTAAGACCTTCATTAGCGCTGCTCTAGTCTTGTGTATGTCCATGTTGGCCGCTTGCGGTTCTTCTTCTCCGTCCTCATCCGATTCCGGATCGGATGCAAGCAATTCTCCCATTAAGCTCGGAGTATTAGAGGATCGCTCAGGCGATTTTGCTCTGGTAGGTATGCAAAAATATCATGCGGCCGAGCTGGCTGTCGATGAAATCAATAAAAGCGGAGGGCTATTGGGCAGGCAAATTGAAATCGTGGCTCCCGATACGCAGTCAGACAACCAGCGTTATCAGGAAATGGCCCGCAAATTGATTCTCGAGGACAAAGTCGATGTGGTGATGGGCGGATATACCAGTGCATCCCGCGAGGCGATCCGTCCGATTATGGAACAAAACAAAATGCTTTACTTCTATAACAATCAATACGAAGGCGGCGTTGCCAGCAAATATACGTTTGCTACCGGCGCCGTGCCGGAGCATCAAGTCGTGACACTGATCAAATCCATGATCAAGAAGTACGGACCGAATATTTACACGATTGCGGCTGATTACAACTTCGGCCAAATTACGGCTCAATGGGTGAAGAAAACGGCGGAAGAAAACGGCGGCAAAATCATTGGCGAGGAATTCATCCCGTTAAGCGTATCTCAGTTCAGCAGCACCATCAGCAAGATTCAGCAGGCCAAACCGGATGTCCTGGTGACATTGCTGGTAGGCGTTCCCCAGTCATCTTTCTATGAGCAGTGGTCCAAATCCGGTATCAAGGGTCTGCCGATGGCCACGACGGTCAATATGGCTCAAGCCTACGAGCACAAGCGGTTCAAACCGCCGGCCTTGGCGAATATGTATGTCACGGCAACCTTTATGGAAGAGTTGGAGACGCCGGAGGCGAAGGCTTTTGTGAAAAAATGGCGCGAGAAATTCCCGGATGAGCCGTATATCGGGATGGAAGCGGAAGCCCAGTACACAGGCGTTTATTTATGGGCGGAGGCCGTCAAAAAAGCGGGAACCGTAGAGAAGGAAGCGGTAATCAAGGCGCTTGAAAGCGGGATTAGCGTGGATTCCCCGTCGGGAAAAACAACCATTGATCCAAAAACGCACCATGCGATTAAGAATGTGTATTTGGCGCACGCGGACGAGAATCATAAGATCACCTTCCCCGAAACCTTCGAGAATGTGGTGCCGGACTGGTTGTCCAAAGAGAAGGGCGTCGATTTGACAACGAAAGCGGACAACAAACAATATACACCTTTGGATAAATAGAAATACAACATGCGGCTTTGGGTTTGGCCTGGCGGATACCGGTGTGCGGATATCGCTTAGGGCAGCCCTCGCAAGCATCGGGTAGAAGTTCGGAAAGGAGGCGGCCCGGTGAATTTTCTCTTTAGTATCTTCAACGTATCTTATCAGCTCATGGACAGCTTTGCTTTCCTGATCATATCGGCGATAGGCTTGGCGATTATATTCGGTATGATGGGCATCGTCAATCTCGCTCATGGAGAGTTTATCATGCTCGGAGCGTATATTACGACATTGCTGGCGCACTCCCGTGTTCCATTGCCGTTGGCGGTCGTCGCGGCGACAGTTTTCGTAGCGATCTTCGGTTACATTGTTGACCGATTAATTATTCGTTACCTGTATGGCCGTCCGTTGGATTCGGTAGTAGCGACCTGGGGGATCAGTCTTATTTTGGGCCAGGGCATGCTTATTCTTATGGGTCCTTCTTTACAGGGCATCTCGACTCCGCTCGGTTCCTTTACTTTAGGCGATGGATCCTATTCCTACTACAGGGTGGTTTTATTTGTTTGTGCTTTGGCTCTGCTGTTTTTCATGTACTGGTTGTTTATGCATACAGAGTTTGGACTAAGGTCCAGAGCGACGATGCAAAATCGCGCGGTTGCGCAAAGTTTGGGAACCAATACTTCCAGGATGTATACCATTACCTTTATGCTGGGGTCGGCATTCGCCGGGCTGACAGGCGGCCTGTATGCTCCGACGATGTCGATTTCGCCGACGTTCGGGTCCAGCTTCATTATGCCGAGCTTTGTTACGGTGATTGTCGGCGGCGCGAATCCGCTGGTGGGCACTTTATTATCCGGAGGCGCCTTGTCGGCAGTGAACAGTGTGCTGTCCATGCTTTATGGCACGCTGATCGGCAAATTGGGTCTTTTGGTCGTAGCGATTCTTTTCATTCGAATATTCCCGCTTGGTTTTTCAGGACTGATCGAGAAAAAATTAATGCGGGGGAGGTAACGGGCAATGAAATTTCGGTTGAATGCGGAGAATGTCATAGCGGTCTTGCTTTTTGCCGCCTTTATCTTGATCCCGTTGTTTGCATCCGCATATAAAGTGTTGAATGTGGCTAACTTCATGATTTCGGTGTTTCTGTCATTAAGTCTGGCTTTGATTTGGGGCTATACCGGGATTTTCAGCTTCGGTCAAACGATCTTTTTCGGTATCGGCGGTTATGTTTACGGCATTCTTTATTTAAATGTGGGCGAACCTTCCTTTACTCCCGTTGCTCTTGTCGCAGGCGTATTGGCGGCAGGCGTCGTGGCCTGGATTCTCGGTTATTTTATGTTCTACGGAGGAGTGAACGACGTTTTCGTCGGGCTGATTACGTTGTGCGTTACGCTCGTTCTGGAAACCTTCATGGCGCAGACGGCGGGCTCTGAATGGAAAATCGGCGACGTGCTGTTGGGAGGCTATAACGGGATCAACGGCATTCCTACCGTTTCCATCGGGTTCGGGGAAGCCTTGTTCACTTTCAACGGCAATAGCTTTTACTATTTAGTTCTCTTTTTGCTCATAGCCATATACCTTCTGCTTCGTTATCTGGTCGTTTCGAGGTGGGGATACGCGCTTCTCGCGATTCGGGAAAACAGAGAACGCAGTCATATGTTCGGGTATAATGTTCCCAAAATTCAGACGATGGTATTCACGTTAAGCGGCATGATAGCTTCATTAGGCGGCATTTTATATGCGGCATGGGGCAACTATATGACACCCTCCACCATGGGTCTGGCTGCAGCGACGCTGCCCGTCGTCCTTGTGGCAGCCGGAGGACGGAAGAACTTAACGGCGGCTATGGTTTTCACCCTGATTTATTCCTGGTTTTCCCAATATCTTTCCTCAAGCGGAAATCAGTTTGCCTTAGTCATTCTCGGCGTTTCGCTCCTGCTTGTCGTCAGGTTCGTTCCGGAAGGAATTATTGTCGAGCTTTTCAAAGGACTGGACCGCCTATTTTTTAACCGGAAAAAGGACGTGAATCCTATGCAAGTGATGAAGGAGGGTATCCATGGGAAATCTACGATCTGAAATTTCGCCGGTTTTGGAGCCCCCACAGAAGGAAACGCTGCTGGAACTCCGGAACGTTGTCAAGCAGTTTGGCGGGTTAAAGGCGGTGGATGGCGTCAACATGTCGGTCAGGCGCGGTGAGCTGCGCTGCCTGATTGGTCCTAACGGTGCAGGCAAGAGTACCGTGTTTAAGTTGATTATGGGGATCTATCCTCCAACCCAGGGACATATACTGTTCAAAGGAAACGACATTACGAAATACGATACTTGGAAGAGGGCGCGTATGGGAATCAGCATTAAAATGCAGGTTCCCGGTGTATATGGAGAACTTTCATTGCGGGATAACATGCGGATCGCCACTCAAAATTTCGTCGAGCCGGGCGATGTCGAAGCTGAGATTGACCGTCTGCTTTCTTTCGTAGGCATTGAACAATTAGGCAACCCTCAGGTCAGCAATTTGTCTCATGGGCAGCAGCAATGGCTGGAAATCGCTATGGCGCTTGCTTCAAAACCGGACATCCTGCTGCTGGACGAACCGGCCGCCGGAATGGGGCCTGAGGAAACGGAATTTACCGCACAATTGGTGAAAAAGATGAATGAATCCGGCATCACGATTTTGTTTATTGACCACGATATGGAATTTGTCCGGCGGATAGCCGAGAATGTGACGGTACTGCATTACGGAAAGCCTTTTGCGGAAGGGACGTTGAGCGAAATTGAAGCGAATGAGGAAGTCGTCAGAATCTATTTGGGCAAGGTTTAACATTGCGGCTAAAGACATCAGACGGCTCGGGCAGACTGTGAGCTTAAGGGGGAAACCGGATGATTAAGGTAGAGAAGCTGGTGTCGGGATACGGCAAGATCATGATCATTCGCGATGTGAATATTCACGTAAGGCAAGGGGAAATCGTGTCGATCATCGGACGTAACGGTGTAGGTAAAAGCACCTTTATGAAAACGCTGATTGGCCTGAATCATGCCAAAGAAGGAAAGATTTATTTCAAAGGACAGGACATTTCATCCAGCGCATCGCATGAAAGAGCTCGGATTGGCATCGGTTATGTTCCCCAGGGACACGGGATTTTTCCGAAATTGACGGTGGAAGAAAATTTGAAAATGGGTAGCCAAATTAATAAAAAGGAGGCCAATATCGACTTCGGCATATTATATGACTATTTTCCGAGATTAAGGGAGCGGCGAACCCAGAAGGCGGGCACGCTGAGCGGCGGCGAGCAGGCGATGCTCTCCATCAGCAGAGCTTTGGTCGGCAAACCGGAGCTGCTTTTATTGGATGAGCCTTCGGAAGGCATTCAGCCCAGTATTATTTTGCAAATCAGCGATATCATCAAACGGATTAATCGGGACTGGGGCTTGACCGTCCTGTTTGTGGAGCAGCATATCGGACTGATTCAACAGATGTCCGACCGCTGCTACGCGATGGATAAAGGGAGTATTGTAGGCGAACTCACGGCCGAAGTGATGGCCGATTACGATCAGATCAAACGCTATTTGGCCGTGTAGCCGAAAAACGTCGGTTATGAAATCAAATCTTATGGGATGAGGAGAGTCGAACCTAATGAAAGAAATCAGACAACCCGGAGCACATAGTTACGTATTCAGCCGTTATCTGGAGCCTATAGCCACAGTGAATCCGGGGGAAACCGTAGCCATCTATACGAGGGACGCCTTTGAAGATCGGGTTACGAAGGATACCGATATTCCGTCAAAAATATTGGGCAACTATTTAAATCCCCAAACAGGGCCTATCTTTGTCGAAGGGGCGGAGCCCGGCGATACGCTGGCAGTACACATTATGGACATAGAGCCGACCAGGGATTGGGCGGTTAGCGCGCATCTGCCTAACTTCGGCGGGTTAACGGCCACGAACACCACACGCACCTTGAACGAACCGCTTCCGGAGAAGGTGTTTATTTATAAACTGGAGGATAACGAGTTAACTTACAACAAGCGATTGAAATTTCCCTGGCGTCCGTTTTTAGGTACGATCGGTACGGCTCCGGAGCTTGAAGCGATATCCGCATTGACTCCGGCAGACCATGGGGGAAATATGGACGTACCCGATACGAAGCCGGGCAACACCGTTTATTTGCCTGTACGGGTGCCGGGAGCGTACTTCTTTACAGGAGATTGTCATGCAGGTCAAGGCGACGGTGAATTATGCGGTGTGGCTTTGGAGATTACGGCGAAGGTCACGCTGAAATTTGAATTAATCAAAGGGAAAGCCATTAAATGGCCCAGAATTGAAAGTCCCACGGAGCTTATGGTCGTAGGGAGCGCGCGTCCGATGGAGGATGCGGCACGCATCGCTTACGCGGAATTAATTGACTGGATGGTAGAGCTCGGCTGGGATCAATGGGAGGCCTATCAGGCGCTAACCCAAATCGGCAAGCTCCATGTCGGCAACATGGTAGACACTTATTATTCTTTGGTAGCCAAAATTGACAAGAAATACGCTTTGGTTCAGGATTAATGAAAAGAGAATCCGTATAAAAAGCCCTGGCGATTCTCCAATCCGAAGAATCCCCTTTAAATAGACAAGTGTGCAAGAAGAGCACAACCGTTTACTTGGAGGGGCTTCTTCTTTATTTTCCTAAGCAAAAAACTATTGCTATGTAAGCGCTTATCACATAACATTATAAAATACACAATGTATACAATGATTTCCAAATAAAAAAGGAGTGGCAGCATTGGCTTATTTATTCAAAGCAAAGGAAGCGGCAGGATATCAGGATATCATCACCGAAGACCACGATTTAAAATATGTTGCGTTCGGAAAAATATCCTTAACTGCTGAAGGTGAAGACTATTCCAGCCAGACGGGCGGTTATGAAACGGCTTTAGTCCTTTTGACGGGTAAGGTGACGGTTGCTTGCGAGAATGAGAAGTGGACGGACCTGGGAGAAAGGAACAATGTATTTAAAGGGAAAGCAACTGCGGTGTACATCCCATGCCAATCCGGTTATCAAGTGACCGCGCAGTCGAATGATGTCCAAATCGCCGTATGCAAGGTTAAAGCGGAAAGCAAGTATGCGCCTTTCGTTGTCAGGCCGAACGAAGTCGTTGCCCACCCCCGGGGCAAGGAAACGTGGCGGCGGGAAGTCAATGATATTATCGGCGACAATGGCGAAGGCCGCGTCCACCGTATGATCCTGGGGGAGACCTATCTCCAGCCCGGGCATTGGTCAAGCTATCCCCCTCATAAATTTTCTTCAAATGAGCGGCATCTGGAAGCGCTTTTTTATTATCAATTCAATCCTGAGCAGGGGTATGGCATCCAAATGCATTACACGGAGGATCAAAGCATCGATCAAGCCTACGTAGTAAGACATGGAGACAGCTTCGCAGTGGATAGAGGATATCATCCGCTTAGCGCGGCGGGAGGGTATCCCATCTATTATTTGTGGGTGATGGCCGGAGACGATGGCAGGACGTTAGTGCCGTATTTTGATCCGGCTCATGAATGGCTGAAGTAAACGAATCATCAATGACCTGATGGCAATGCTCGATTGCAGTCGGGTCTTTGTTGACTTGCGGCGGTAAAGAAATCGATTGGGCTCGCAGCGGCAATCATATTCTCAAAAAAAACGGGATGAACGTTTAGGGTTTGGGAAATTCTGTTAAGGGATGGTCCGAGAAACTTGATATGTAAGTTATTTATTAGTAAATATAAATTGGGGATGGGAAGTCCATGGCCGACTTTTCCGGAGATCATGTTCATCGTTTCGGGCAGCAGGAGCAGGCCATTGAAATAGACGCGAATCAAGGCAATTGATCCCTCCGTTGTGAATTTGAAGGATGCCTTTGCTTTTATATGATGGACAAGTACCATTAACGGAGGATGAACAAGCGTGGAGATTATCGGTTTCTGGCTACGATACAAATCGGAATCACGCTGGCCGGATTTCTGGCGAGTGCCTTTGCGGCAGATAGCTTTGCCGGGAGCTTGGCCCGTTTCATTTATGAAATGGGAGTGCCGATCTCGCAGAATTTATTGGAAAAGATATCCGTGATCTTTATTACGCTGGTGCTGTCCTACTTCACGTTAGTATTCGGTGAATTGGTGCCCAAGCGGTTGGCCATGAAAAAAGCGGAAGCCATATCCATGATCGTGGTGCGGCCTTTGACCGCGCTGTCGGTGATCGCGTCTCCGTTTGTTAAGCTGCTGACAGCCTCCACCAATGTGATCGTTCGTGTATTCGGCGTGGATCCCCATGCCAATGACGAGCAGGTGACGGAAGAGGAAA
This sequence comes from Paenibacillus naphthalenovorans, assembly GCF_900099895.1. Taxonomy (GTDB): domain Bacteria; phylum Bacillota; class Bacilli; order Paenibacillales; family NBRC-103111; genus Paenibacillus_G; species Paenibacillus_G naphthalenovorans. Next base: position 147,112 of record NZ_FNDY01000007.1, on the reverse strand, counting down.
TCCGGATGATGGTGGATATCGGCAAGGAGCGGGGAACCATTCAGGAAACCGAGAAAATGATGATCGACAATATTTTTGAGTTTGACAATAAAGTCGTCTCCGATATTATGACTTACCGGACGAATATCGTGGCTATTCCGATCACGGCGACGCTCGAAGAAGTCGTGCAATTGATTCATATGGAGAAATATACGAGATTCCCGGTTTTTGAGAAGGGAATTGATAATATTGTAGGAATTCTACATGTAAAGGACATCATATTGTGTCTGGAAAGCCGTCATGAGCATGTTCTTGATATCAAGGATGTCATACGAGCACCGTATCTTGTTCCGGCGGCCAAGCGGATCGACGAACTGTTCAAGGACCTGCAGAAGAACAAGGTCCATATGGCGGTTGCCATTGATGAATATGGGGGAACAGCGGGTATTGTGACGATCGAGGATTTGCTTGAGGAAATCGTCGGAAATATTTTCGACGAGCATGATGAGGAAGAGAAGGAAGTCATCGCCATCGGTGAAAATACATTTATGGTACAAGGCTACACCAGTTTGGACGATGTGGAAAAATTGCTGGATATGGAACTGCCGACCGATGACTACGATACGTTAAGCGGGTTTTTGATAGGCCAATTGGCCCGAATACCCGAATTGGGCGAAAAACCGGTCCTGGAATGGAACGGCGTGGTCTTTAAGGCGGGGGAAACGGATGAAAAACGGATACTAAAGGTAATCATTGACAAGTCAATGTGATCTAAAAAGCACGGACCTTCGGGTCGGTGCTTTTTGCTTATTTATTAATTGGAAACGTGCAGGAAAAGTGTCGAAATAGTAAGAGATTTGTTATTGACACTTTGTTAATAAATTTGTTACATTTTTTGTTATTAATACTTATTCAAAGGGAGATGCGACATGAGACAGAGAAAAGGCATGGGTACAGTTCTTTCCGCTGTATTGAGCTTGGCCTTATTGGCTGGCTGCGGTGCGCAGCCTGCGGCAACCAACGGCGGATCCGGGGCGGAAGCCGGAAATGGCGAACAGGTGGCTAAAATCGGTTACATCGGATTCCTTTCCGGAAGCGGGGCGGCCTATGGCGAAGCCCAAAAACAAGGTTTAGAGCTTGCTTTAACCGAGTTAAATGAAGCGAACAAAGGAAAATTAAAAATCGAGCTCATCACCGAAGATTCGGGAGGAAAGAAAGAAAGCGCTATCAATGCGGCCAATAAATTGATTAACCAGGATAAAGTCGTCGGGATCATCGGTCCGACCTTGTCCGGCGAAATGTTTGCGATTGGACCGGTAGCCAGTGAAGCGGAAACTCCGATTCTCGGAATCTCCAATACTGCCGAGGGCATTAACGACATCGGCGAATATGTATTCCGCAATTCCCTGCCTGAGTCCGTAGCGATTCCTGCCGCTATGGATGTGGCTGTGAAGAAGCACGGGATCAAGACAGCGGCTTTCATTTATGCGAAGAACGACGATTTCTCCGTATCCGGGTTTAAAACCATGAAGGCTACGGCGGAAAAGATGGGACTAACCAACCTGGGTGAAGAAACGTTCTCGAATGGGGATGTAGACTTCGCCGCACAGCTGACCAAAATCAAAGCAGCCAATCCGGATGCATTGTTCGTTTCGGCATTATATAAGGAAGGTTCTCTTGTTGTGAAAAAAGCACGCGAAATCGGTCTGAATGTACCGATTATCGGCGGCAACGGCTTTAACAATCCGCAAGTGTTGGAAATTGCCGGCCACGCGGCGGAAGGTCTTATCGTAGCCACGCCGTTCAGCCCGGACAAAAAAGACGAAAATGTACAAAATTTCGTGAAAAAATATGAAGAGAAATACGGCAAGAAACCGGATCAATTCGCGGCTCAGGCGTATGACGGGATGTATATTATGGCCCAGTCCCTTTTGAAAACGAATAAAGGCGGTGACCGTAACGCATTGCGTGACGAATTGGCCCAGCTGAAGGACTTCAATGGCGTATCGGGCAAGCTCTCCTTTGATGAAAAACGTAATCCGATCGGTGTGCCTGTCGTCGTTACGGTGAAAGCCGGCAAGTTTGTAACGTTCGAATAATCCACTCCATCTTTAGGCCCCCTTTGTGTAAGTTAATGAAGGTTTGAATAGTTAGGGAAACAAACAAGTTACCCGGGTGCTGCCCGGGTTGCTTGTTTCGTAAGCCCATTTTGAAAAAAGGAGGAGACAGCGTGATTTGGCAGCAGCTCTTCAACGGATTGACCGTAGGAAGTACCTATTCATTGATCGCTATCGGCTATACGCTTATTTTCGGTGTGCTGCGCATTATCAACATGGCACATGGTCAGATCTTTATTTTCGGTTCGCTTGTGGGATTGAGTCTTACGGTTAATACCGGATTGCCGTTTATGGTCGCATTTCCCGTTGCGGTCATCGTATCGGGAATCTTGGGGCTTGTGCTTGAATTCACCGCGCTGCGGCCGCTAAGAAAAAAGAACGTACCGCATCTGGCGCCTCTAATCAGCACGATTGGTTTCGCCATCCTGATCGAAGAATTGACTCATGTATTCTTTGGAGCGGATTCCCGGTCGGTGCCGAGTGTCGGAGCGGCCGTTTTCCATATAGGACCCGTGCAGATGCGCGCGGCGGATCTGATCATCATCGGCATCTCACTGTGTTTAATGGTCATTCTGAATTATTGGATTCAAAAGACCAAAATGGGTAAGGCGCTCAGAGCAACTGCGGAAAATACGGAAACCGCAGGGATTTTGGGCATCAATACGAACGCCGTCATTATTATGACCGTGGTGATTGCTTCGGCTCTGGGCGGCATCGCCGGCATGCTGATCGGTATTGCTTATTCGGCATTAATCCCGTCGATGGGTCTGACACTGGGCTTCAAAGGCTTGGCTGCCCTTATCCTTGGCGGAGTCGGCAGCATTCCCGGGGCCATGGTGTGCGGCGTGCTGATCGGCATGTCGGAAGTATTGGCCGTTGCTTATGGTGATTCCTCTTACAGGGATGCCGTAGCCTTCGGTATGATTATTGTCATCCTCCTCATCCGGCCGCAAGGTCTGTTTGGGAAAAAGGCGTAAAGGGGGATCATGAGAAGAAAATGGACTTTTTAAATCCTTATACGCTGCAGGTTTTCACCTTTTTGTTCCTGAATTTGATTTTGGCTATCAGTATTTATATTACGTTGTCTACGGGACAGCTTTCGCTTGGACATGCAGGGTTTATGAGTATTGGAGCGTATACCGCATCCATTGCTACCAAATCGGCGGATTTGCCGTTAATTGTGGCGTTAATTCTCGCAGTGATCATTACCGGGATTGTGGCTTTAATTATCGGTTATCCCACATTAAGACTTCATGGACTGTATCTGGCTATTGCTACCCTTGGTTTCGGCGAGGTTGTCCGGGTCATTATGCTGAACCTGGAAATCACCAACGGTGCGCTGGGTCTTACCGGATTGCAATCGATCGGAACGCGGTTATACGAGCTGGAGAAGTTAATTGGACTGGATGCATCCGTTTTGGGGATTTCCGTATCTCAAATGAAAGCCTTATCGACCTTAATTGCGATGATGCTTTTATTTATCGTTATTTTATTATGCCAAATTCGTCTGGACCGTTCCCGGGTCGGCCGGGCGTTCAGCGCCATCCGTGCGGATGAAACAGCGGCCCGCGCCATGGGCATCAATATTACGTATTACAAGATGCTGGCTTATTTGATCGGTTCCATGCTCGCGGGGCTGGGCGGCGGCCTCTATGCCCACATTACGACGAGCATCACGCCGGACGATTTCAATTATCACCGGGCTGTGGAAATATTATCGTTTGCCGTTGTCGGCGGTTCGGAAGTCATTATCGGTCCGCTCTTCGGGGCGGCGTTGTTAACAGGATTGCCGGAGTATTTGCGCGTTCTGGCCGAATACAAAATGATCTTCTACGGCACCTTGCTGATCCTCGTTATGGCGTTCCGTCCGCATGGCTTGATCACGGCCAGCACATTTGCCAAATGGAAACAACGCAAAAGCAAAACTTCCGGCAAAGGGGGGCTGTAGCATGCTGCTCGAATTGAAGCAAATTGGTAAAACATTCGGCGGGATTAAGGCGCTGTCGGATGTGAATTTCAGTCTGGACAGAGGCCAGATCCTTGGTTTGATCGGACCGAACGGGGCTGGAAAAACGACGATTTTCAACATGATCACGGGCATTTTTCCGCCGACGATAGGAAGCATCGTCTTTGACGGAACGAATCTGCTGCAGCTGCCTCCGCACAAAATTACGGAGCTTGGCATCGCCCGTACCTTTCAAAACATCCGTTTGTTCGGCCATATGAGCGCTTTGGAAAACATTAAGGTCGGGATGCATACGGTAACCAAATCCGGTTACTGGGCTTCTCTGCTGCATCTGCCCGGCCAAAAGAAAGAAGAAGCCCATGTACAGGAGCGTTCGATGAAACTGCTTGAATTCGTCGGCCTGAAGGACGTCGCAGACATCCGATCCGATACGCTGGCGTATGGACAGCAGCGCAGACTCGAAATCGCCCGGGCGCTGGCGACGAATCCGAAGCTGCTTTTGCTTGATGAACCGGCGGCGGGAATGATCGAAAGCGAGACGCATGAGCTCATGAACCTGATCCGTAAAATCCGGGACAACGGTACGACGGTCCTGCTCGTCGAGCATGATATGCCGCTGGTCATGACCCTGTGCGATAGAGTGGTGTGCATCAATTTCGGCGTGAAAATTGCCGAAGGCTCACCTGAGGAAATCCAAAACCATCCTGATGTCATCGAGGCTTACCTCGGGAAGGAGGATGAGTGATGCTTGCGATCCAAAATCTCGAAACGTACTATGGCAATATTCGCGCATTAAAGGGCATTTCGCTTGAAGTGCCCGAAGGGAAAATCGTTTCTCTGATCGGCGCTAACGGGGCCGGGAAGACGACGCTGATGAAGACGGTAGCTGGTGTGCTTACGCCGCGGAGCGGTTCCATCACCCTTAACGGTAAGCAGGTGCAGGGAATGAAGCCTCACCAATTGGTCAAGGAAGGGCTGGCTTTGGTTCCGGAAGGCCGTCAGGTGCTGGCTCCGATGACCGTACTCGAGAACCTGGAGCTTGGCGCTTACCAGCGCAACGATCGCCAAGGTATTCAACAGGATATCGAGAAGATGTTCGCCTGGTTTCCGATTCTGAAAGAGCGGGTGGACCAGCTTGCCGGAACGATGTCCGGCGGACAGCAGCAAATGCTTGCCATCGCGCGTGCGCTGATGTCCCGTCCGAAGCTGCTGCTGCTCGATGAGCCTTCTATGGGATTGGCTCCGATCATTGTTTCCGATATCTTTAAGGTCATCCGGCAGATCAATCAAGAAGGAACGACGGTGCTGATCGTGGAGCAGAACGTTCGGCAGGTGCTCAAGATAGCCGATTACGGTTATGTTCTCGAATCCGGACAAATCGTTCTGAGCGGCGAAGCGCAGGATTTACTTCACAATGATAGGGTGAAAGACGCGTATCTGGGTGGAAAGAAGCATGCTTGAGAGATGACCGATCCACCCGATGGTTAACAAGGGCAGTCCGAATGATATTTTCATTCGGGCTGTCTTTTTTCTATGCATACAGATTCGAGTAGATAGAGCCGCCCGGACCCCGGCGATCTTAAAAATGAAAGACGTAGTCTATTGCCGTTTCAATATATTTTTCTATCACATATTTTGATATAAAGTCCGGGGAGCTTACGCACCTTCCGGGTTTGACCACGATCTGTTCGTCCATCAAAGGGTGGCAACAACAAAATCAAAAAAACGGAGGGATGTTGATGAGCGCTATATTTACGGACCGTTATCCTGATGGATGGCTTTCCAAGTATTTTGTCATTCCATTGCCTCCTATCAGGAGAACAACAGCTTTAATCATTTCCGGACGCAGACACCCATGGCCTGAACAACTCACGATCTCCGTTTATATCAATGGTGAACTGATGGATCAGGCAGAGATCCAAGAAGGCCATTTCACCATGCAAACGAAAATGAAACCCGTAATGCAGGGAAAGCTGCTGATTATCTCCAGCTCTGTTTTTGTACCGAAGGATAAAGGGATCAGCGAAGATACAAGGAAACTCTCCTTTTTGCTTGATGATATCGTCATTCCCGAACTGCCTGATGCGATGGAACCGTATCATGATCTGCTCGATTTCAAGCCAAGAAACATTTTTAACTGCACAGACGAACCCCTATGGGACCGGTTATCCTTCATTCTTGCCGATACGTATAAAATTCCCGATAAAGAAATGCTGCATCCATTTAAGAACAGTTTGTGGTGGGACAAGAGGTCTGACAGCCTATCCTCTATAAGCGGTATGGTGTATGACAAATTTACGGGACGGTTTTTAACGGAGGGGACGGTTCAGATATTCAACAAAGACCAAATCCTGGTCAGGAAAATAGGGATTAATAAGAAGGGGTACTATCAGTGTAAGGGGCTGCCGGCCGGAGCATACCAAGTGGTAGGCCAATCCAGTCGATATGGTGATCAGATCATTAGGGTTCATATGGATGGCTTTTCTAAGGTAATCCATATTCCCATGCTGCCGCATTCATAACAAACAGGCTCTTGACAGCTGGGGTACCGATAAGGAGGTTTCATTTATGAAAATCTTGCTTGTCACCTACTGGTTTGTTCCTCATATAGGTGGAGTCAATACGTACTTAAACGTGCTGAAACAAGGCTTGGAAAAACTCGGACATCAGGTGGACATACTGGCCCATCATCCGGATATGAATAAAATTTATCGATTGAGTGATCAGCTCACGATAGAAAAAAATCCCATTTTGTTTCCTGTGCACGACATCATGATGGACTATTTTAACCAGGAGCTTCCGGAATTGGAGCCTTGGGCCCGCTTTCGGGAGATTGAGCGATATGTGTTTGAAATGGCATCGGCCTTGATCGGCCTGGATCAATATGATTTGATTCATACGCATGACGTCATTTCCACCAGAGCGATTTCCCGGGTTAAACCTGTACAAGCTGCCCATGTCGCCACCATTCACGGGCTGCTGAATGAAGAGTTTTTTTTGACCAAGGAAATCGCGGATACCGGGTCTTCGAGCTGGCAATACAGCTTTATTGAGGAACATATGGGAGCATCCTCCGCAGATATCACGATATTTTCCAGCGAATGGCTCCGGAGAGAATATACGAACCGGTTTTTTGTTTCAAGCAATCATCTTGCCGTCATTCCTTATGGGCTGGATACCGCTTCCATTGTCGCCCAAGCGAACGGGAATCCGCGTGAAAACCGGATGAACGGTAAAATGGTAATCATTTGCCCGGCGAGATTAGTTTCTTATAAGGGACAGTCATATTTAATCGAAGCGATTGGCAAGCTTTTGCACGAAAGGGATGATTTCATCTGTCAATTTGCCGGTGACGGTCCTGCAATGGAAGAGCTGGTTCCTATGGCGGATCAATTCCGTTTAACAAAACACGTGCAATTTTTAGGCAACCAGCAGGATATGATTCACTTGTATAAACAGGCGGATATCTTTGTCCTGCCAACCCTGATCGAGAACCATTCATTGGCCGTGATGGAGGCTCAGATTGTAGGTCTTCCCGTGATCACAACGCGTGTGGGAGGAAATGCGGAATTAATTATTCCGGACCATACGGGGCTGCTGGTTGAACCGCGCAATCCGGAAGAGCTGTATGAAGCGATAGTAAAACTGATGAACGATCCGTCTCTGCGGGTTCGATTGGCAGAAATGGGTAAACAATGGGCACGCAAATATTGGCATCCGCAAATCATGATTGATCGGACGGCAGAGGCATACGAGACGGCCCGGCAAATGAACAAAAGTCGTTATGGAAAGAATAAGAAACGGAGGGAAATCCATTGACCAGACCAGATGGGAGGCTTCTTCCTCCGGCAGGCTATTATCGGACCGTAGAGGAATGGTTCTCGGCGTGTCAATCGAATGACAACCCGACGGAAGGAAACAAGCTGGATTTTTTTTCTGAACATGACAGTCAATTTAGTACACCTAAAGGGCTGGATGAAGCGTTCACTCCCCGGGAATATCACCAGCGTCTTCATCACAGCGCATTTGTGGCCGTTATCCCCGGCGGCAGGCTATGGGGACCGAGAGGCGCGGTCATCACGCCGGACAATAAACTGCTGTGGGATGTCTCCCTGGAATTTTGGGGATCTTCTCCCGAGCAGCACTCCGTTTTTCAACAAGCCGGCTTACCGCCTGTTGAACACTGCTCCGAAACGTTAGGCGTTCTCACTTATACGGCGAGCGATTCCTATTTTCACTGGATGCTGGACGTACTGCCCCGTATAGCATTGCTGAGAAAAACCGGTATAGCCATAGATAAATTTGTCTTCAATACCAACTACAATCCTCCCCCTTCCTTCCACACGGAAACTTTAGACATGCTCGGCATTCCCCCCGGCGCAAGACTAACGATCGGAACGGTTAATGTCCATCTGCAGGCCAAGCTTCTAGTGTCGTCGTTGGTCGGGTATCATTCCAATTATCCCCGATGGGCCGTCGATTTTCTTCGAGATGCGTTCTCGAAGTATTCCGGGGCGGGCGATGCCAACGAATACAAGAGGCTTTATATCAGCCGGGAGGACGCGAACTACCGAAAAATCACGAATGAAGACCAAGTGATGGACCTGCTCGGCAAATACCGTTTTCAAAAGGTCGTCCTCAGCAAATTGTCAGTAGAGCAGCAGATCCGAATCTTCTCATCCGCAGAAATCATTATTGCCCCGCATGGCGCGAACCTGACCAATCTTGTATTCTGTAAACGGGGGACAAAAGTCATTGAGATCTTTTCGCCATATTACATCAATACGATCTATTGGATCATGAGCAACCATGCCGGACTTGATTATTATTATTTCATCGGGAATAAAATGCAGCCGTCGAAAAGCTTGTTTGAATATAACAAGGTTAGAGAAGTAAGCCGAGCGGCACAGGGAATTGAAGTGGATATCGATCGGCTGAGGAGCATGATGAAACGCACAGGGATGGATATATGATAAACCCCAACGTATAGGTTACCCCGAACGCATAGGTTCGGGGTTTGGTTTTGGCAAAGGGAGACGCGAACTTGTTCGAACCGTATACGATGCCGTAGCGGTTGCAGACCGCATAGCTTATTTCAGCTTCTTTTCAGCTTTGTGTGCTATGCTCGGAAAAAAAGGGAAAGTGAGATGGGGGAAGGGAGCGAGATGAAAGAGAGATCGATTCAATGGCTTATGGCCGTGTCGGCCGTATCTTTTCTGGTCTGGATGGGAGGATTGGCGTGGACACTGCAGCATTATTTCAGCGATGCAGCGCCCGCTCCTATAGCGAGGGCTCCTGCAGCCCAGGACGAGCCGTATACACCCGTGGTGGAGGACGGGAGCTTCCGGGTGCTTGCGCTTGGCGATTCTTTGACCAGAGGGACGGGAGACCCGGAAGGAAAAGGCTATGTCGGCTATATGCTGGATCGCCTCAAGGAGAAGTCGGAGCAAGAGATTGTGGTTGAGAATTACGGGGTAAACGGACAAACCTCCGGCCAATTGGCTTCGCTCCTTCGGGAAAGAGAACTGCAGGCTCAAGTGAAAGCCGCTGACGTCATTGTCATCAGTATAGGCGGGAATGACTTGTTCCGGGGCGGTGAAACACTGGGGCACCTGGATCCGGTGAAGATTCAGGAAATCGAGTCTGCCTATTTGCGCGAACTGGATGGAATTCTGAAGCAGCTTCGCGAGGAAAACGCCGCCGCACGCATTTTTCTGATCGGGTTGTACAATCCGTTCATTGAACTGCAGGAAACGGAAATCACAAGCAGGATCGTAAGAGACTGGAACTATAAAGCCGCCGAGGTCGCGTCCCGGTATCCGCAAACCGTCCTGGTTCCGACCTTCGACTTGTTTCAATTGAAGGTGCAGGATTATTTGGCGAGGGACTTGTTCCACCCTAATGCAGACGGGTACCGCTTAATCGGGGAAAGGGTCGCTTCGTTAATTACTTGGTAGGAGGTGGGCGCATGAGCGATATTACATTGTCGGTGCAGGGCCTGAGAAAGGTCATTGGGAAGCGGGAAATCATTCAAGGCCTCGATTTGGAGTTAAAGCGCGGCGAGGTGTTTGGTTTTTTAGGGCCGAACGGCGCCGGGAAAACGACAACCATTCGAATGCTGGTAGGGCTGATTAAGCCTACGGCGGGTTTCATTCGCATATGCGGCTATGATATCGATAAGCAGTTCCCCGAGGCGATGAAGAATCTGGGCTGTATTGTTGAAAATCCGGAGCTGTACTCCTACTTGAGCGGATGGAGTAATCTGCAGTATTTTGCCCGAATGATGGATGGGATTGACGAAACAAGGATTTCGGAAGTGGTTCAGTTGGTCGGGCTCGGCGCAAGAATCCACGATAAGGTGAAGACTTATTCGCTGGGTATGCGCCAAAGGCTTGGCATCGCTCAGGCTTTGCTGGGGAGACCGAAAGTACTGATTTTGGATGAACCGACCAATGGGCTCGACCCCTCCGGCATTCGGGAGATGAGGGAGTTCATACGCTATCTGGCGGAAAAAGAAGGCTTAAGCGTGCTGGTGTCCAGTCATTTGTTAAGTGAAATTCAAATGATGTGCGACCGCGTTGCGATTATTTCTAAAGGACGGGTCGTTCAAGTAGGCACGGTACACAGCCTTCTGGCTCGGCAGGAACGGGTCATCTGGCGGCTAGCTCCTATATCGAAGGGGATCCGGGTTTTGCAGGGGCTGGCCGGTTCGATACAGATGGAGGGGGATGCTGTGATTACCCCCTATATCGAACAGGAAGTCGGCAGGTGGAATCAAGCGCTGGTGGAAGCGGGAGTAACCGTGACGGAGATGAGCCGCAAGCTTCCCTCTCTTGAGGATCTATTCATAGAACTGACGGGAGGGCAAAGCATTGATTAACCTGATTTACAATGAAATGGTGAAGCTGACCGGAAAAAGAAGACTTCTGGTCGTTACGCTGATTATCGGGATTCTGATCTCCCTGTTTACATATGCACAGTATCGGCAGGCGGAAGAAAACCGCAAACGATTCGGCGATATCGATTGGCGTACGGCTTTGGAACAGCGCATCGCCAATTGGGAGAACCGGTTAACCAACCCCCGGACGACGGAGGAATCGCGCCAAAGTTTGGAGATTCGCATCGCGCAGCAGCGGTATTATTTGGATCATGACATTAATCCGTCCGAGCCGGGAGCTCCGACGTTCGCAAGGGGCTTTGTGGAGAACAGCATCAACCTCCTTCTGCCCTTAATGGTGATGGTGGTTGCTGCGGATCTGGTATCCTCGGAGCATAGCTCCGGAACGATGAAGGTGCTGTTGACGCGACCTGTAAGAAGATGGCGAATTTTGCTCAGCAAATATTTGGCGCTGCTTTTATCGGTGTCGTTCATTATTACGCTGTTCGGCTTGCTGTCGACCGTCATATCCGGGCTGGTGTTCGGCTTTCAGGGCTGGACAGCGCCGGTTCTTACCGGATTCTCAGTCAGCGGGGGGCAGCTGGATTCCTCGGGTGTGCGAATGGTACCCCAGTGGCAGTTTATCCTGATGGCGCTCGGTCTGGCGTGGTTTGTCTCGGTGGTGGTCGCTACGATTACGTTTATGCTCTCTGTCCTGGTTCGGAGCACCGCCGCCGTCATGGGGATCATGCTGGCTTGTCTTATTGCCGGGACGATTCTGAATGCGATGGTCGCTTCCTGGGAATCGGCCAAATATCTGTTTATGGTCAATCTGCAGCTTATCGATTACCTGGAAGATGCGGCTCCGCCGATCGCCGGCATGTCGCTGGGCTCCTCGCTGCTGGTGCTTTCGGTCTGGGGCGCCGCGGCGCTGGTGATTTCTTTTGCAGCGTTTACCGGACGGGATGTCTATTGAACCAAAGGATTCGCAGAGCTTTTTCGCTGCTGTCGATGAAGATCATATCATGTTATAATCCGGTTCATCAGGGAATAATACCATCCGATAAAAATCGAAGGAGGGGGAGAATATGGCTGCACTCAACCAGGATCAAATTCAACAGATCAAAGCGGTTAATGATCAACGTAAAGTCCGGCTTTCAGACGGAACTTTCGTACCTAGACTGGGTCAGGGAACCTGGCATATCGGGGATGACCCGGCGAAGAGAAAAGAGGAGATCCGAACCTTGAGACTCGGCGTGGAGCTCGGAATGTCTCTGATCGACACGGCCGAAATGTACGGCGAGGGAAGATCGGAGTCTCTGGTCGGGGAAGCGCTGGAAGGGATAAGAGATGAAGTTTTTCTGGTATCCAAGGTGTACCCGCATAACTCGGGACTGAACCGTATAGCCCGAAGCTGTGAGGACAGCCTGAGGAGGTTGAAGACGGACAGGCTTGACCTTTATCTGCTGCATTGGAGAGGGAGCGTTCCTTTAAGCGAAATGATCGAAGGCATGGAGCGCTTGGTTAAAGCGGGGAAAATTTTGCGATGGGGCGTTTCGAATCTGGATACAGACGATATGAAAGAGCTGGTCCGTCTGGATAAAGGAACGCATTGTGTGACCAATCAGGTGCTTTATCATTTGGGGTCCCGCGGTATAGAGTATGACCTGCTTCCCTGGCAAAGAGAACGCCGCATGCCGATTATGGCCTACTGTCCTATAGCGCAGGCAGGCTCTTTAAGAAGAGGGCTGGTAGAAAACCCGGTCGTCAGGGAGATTGCCGAACGGCATGGGATTACACCTTTTCAGCTTCTTTTGGCATGGTGCATAAGAAGCGGTGACGTCATCGCCATACCTAAGGCATCGACAGAAGAACATGTTACAGCCAATGCCGCGGCAGGACGCATCGAATTAACGGAAGAAGATATAAAGAAACTGGACGAAGCATTTCCCGGCCCTTCCAGAAAAGTTCCTCTCGATATCGTATGATCGTGTTGAAGAAGGTGCGTGACATGGAACATTTTACAATGGATTCAATCTTTGAGGCGATAGGGGAGCTGTTCTCGGACGAAACCTCTATTGTCGTTTCAAACACTGAGGAATATGTGTATTACCGGCCAAGCAAAAGGATCAATCTTAAAATCAAGCCCGGCGACCCGATTAAAGAGGGGACCATTACGCATAAAGCGTTAACCGCCCGGCAAAAAATCTCCGAGTTTATTGACCGGGATATATTTGGCGTACCTTATTACGGCATGGCGGTGCCTATCATTCAAGAAGGCGTTTTAACGGGGTGTGTTTCTGCGATATTCCCGACCTTGACGACCGGAAAATCGGTAGTGACCGTAAAATATCACGACGGATGGGTTCCGATCCCTTTTCCGGAAGTAATGTATTTGGAGGCCAGCGACCGCAAAACCTATGTGGTGACCGAGAAGCTGTCCGGTACGCATAAATATACGCTGAACGAATTTGATTTCTTTTTGCCGAAGGATTACTTTGTGCGCTGCCATCGCTCCTATATCGTAAATGTAAACCACATCAAGGAAATTTATCCTGATACTCATTCGACGCTTGTGCTCATCATGAAAAACCAAACCAAAATCACGGTCAGTCAATCGTACACCAGTTATTTCAGGAAATTGCTCGCGTTCTGAAAAAAATCTCTGTTTCATCAGCCGATCTTTGTGCTCTATCCCGATTTTAATCCATTTCATCCGAAAAATCCTCTCCCTTGACGGCCATCGTTTAAAATAAATGCAAAGACTAGTCGATTGGGGGAGAGCCTTTTGGAAAGCGTTTATCATCGAATCAGAAACCAACACCTGCAATACAAAGTCGTTTCTGCGGAAGAAGCTGCTTCCTGGATTAAAGACGGTATGACACTGGGGCTGAGCGGCTTTACACGTGCAGGAGATGCGAAAGCGGTTCCCATGGCGTTGGCGGAACGCGCCAAAACCGAAAGATTGAAAGTGAATGTGTACACCGGCGCATCGCTGGGATCGGATATTGATAAATTATTCGCTGAAGTCGGCTTGCTGCATAAACGTCTTCCTTTCCAAGCGGACCCTACGATGCGAAAAAAGATTAATCAGGGAGAATTTTACTTTATAGATCAGCATTTATCGAAAACGTCTGAAATGGTTCGCGGCCAAGTACTGGAGCCGATTGATTTCGCTATTGTGGAAGCGATTGCAATCACGGAGGACGGGATGATTATTCCGTCGACTTCCGTAGGCAATTCGATGGTCTTCGCACAGCATGCGAAGTCCATTATCGTTGAAATCAACATGGCGCAGTCGCAGGCGCTGGAAGGGCTCCATGATTTATATGAGCCTGGCAGGCAAGGGGAACGTTTGCCTATCCCTATCACGAAGCCGGATGACCGGATCGGGTCCGTGGGAATACCGGTGGACATGGGTAAAATCCGGGGGATCGTCTTCACGAACCAGTCCGATTCTCCATCCACCATCTCTGTGCCGGACAAGGAGACGGATACGATCGCTCAGCACCTGATTTCCTTTCTGCGTAAGGAAGTTGAGGCGGGTCGCTTAACGAAGCGGCTTGCCCCTTTACAGTCCGGGATCGGATCGGTCTCCAATGCGGTCCTTCATGGTTTTCTGAAATCGGAATTTACGGATCTGGAAGTTTACTCCGAAGTATTGCAGGATGCCGTCTTCGATTTAATGGATGCGGGTAAAGTCAGCTTTGCTTCCTGTTGCTCGATAACGCTGTCCGCCCCCGCCATGGAACGTGTGTTCCCTAACTTGGATAAATACCGCGATCGGCTCATTTTAAGGCCGCAGGAGCTCTCCAATCACCCTGAAGTGATTCGCCGTATGGGAATCATCGCGATCAACACGGCGTTAGAGTTCGATATTTACGGCAACGTGAACTCGACACATGTGATGGGAACGAACATGATGAATGGTATTGGAGGCTCGGGGGATTTTGCCCGAAACGCCCGTCTGGCGATTTTTGTAACGAAATCCACCGCCAAAGACGGAAATATATCGAGTATCGTGCCGTTTGTTTCTCATGTGGATCATACGGAGCACGATGTGGATGTGGTGGTCACCGAGCAAGGCTATGCCGATTTGCGCGGATTGGCGCCGAGAGAGCGTGCGGAGCTTATTATTGAACGGTGTGCGCATCCGATGTACCGCGAGCAGCTGAAGGAATATTATAATGAAGCCCTGACAAGGGGAGGGCAAACCCCTCATGTCCTGGAAAAGGCATTTTCCTGGCATACGAATTTCGCGCAGACCGGGACTATGCTCCACAAAATGCTGCAAACAGGGTAAGAAAAGAAAGTGCCTTCACAGGCGTATGACGAGCTGGCCGCTTGGCCGGCTTTTTTTGTGTGGGGGTTAAAGGAAATATACATCATCTATCGAAATTTGTATATGTTACGGAGAGGAGGGATTCAGATATGGGCAATTCCAAGTACGAAAAGCATTACTCGGAGACGGGACTGTGGTCAAAGCTGGGCAGGTATGCCAAGGATGCGGGAATGAAAGTGGTGTACTGCGGCTTGCTGCTTTTTTATGCGCTGGAGAGTCCCAACATCCCTTTAAAGACCAAGGTGCAAATCTATGGAGCGTTGGGCTATTTCATACTCCCTTTGGATATTGTGCCCGATCTGCTCCCTGTACTTGGGTACGTAGATGATTTAGGGGCGCTGATGTTGGCTGTTGGAACCGTCGCTATGAATATTGATGAAGCTGTGAAGCTGAAGGCGAAAAATAAATTAAAGGATTTCTTTGGCGAAGATGCCGATCAACATCCGGATATCATCGATGTGGATGCGCAGATCGTCGAGGATGGGGATTCGTCTCCCGCCAAGCCATGACGGACTCCGCATAAAGATCCGCTAGTCGTCAAAAGACTCCGGTATATAGGGCAAGGTGTCCATATAGCGGAGTCTTGAGCATGGAATAGCGGATGTTAAGTAACACTTTTGGCAATGACAAATTCATCGGCGAGCATTGTCCATATTTCGGGATCCTCCATCCCTAAACGCCAAAGGGCAATCCCGCGGATACCCAAACGGTGGGCCAGCTGCAGCTTGGCGCGAATGCTTGCAGCATTCTCAAACCATACCTCATGCTGATTTCCGGCTTCGTCTGTATATGCAAACATGGGCGTCTGCGTTTTCTGATCGAAAACGACCGTTTTATTATATTTTTTGGCACGTTCCATCGCCATGTCGTAAGTCACATACGTGTTCCGGTTGGTCGTTAAATTGAAATCAAAACCGAATACGGAAACGGCCGCCGTAATTTTTCTGCCCGGCATTTTGGTTAACGCATATTTGACGACGTTCTCCATCCATCCGATGGAAACCACCGGTCCGGGGCCGCTGCCGGGCCAACCGTGCTCGTTGTACAGCATGACGACAAATTCGTCGACGGCCGCCCCGATGACCGCATAATTGAAGGGAGCGGAAAAAGGATTTGTAGGAGCGTCCGAGGTTCGTGACGGGGTGGCGACGGAATAATAATACCCCCTGCTTTTTAATTCCCGTCCTAATTCTCTGTAGAAAGAGTTAAGCAGCTCGCGGTCTTCATAGTGGACATCTTCGAAATCGATATTTACACCGTCAAAGTTATAGTTTTGCAGGAGCGCGATGATATTTTGAATAAACGCTTTGCGGGTGTCGGGATTGGTCAGCATCCGCCGGATCACTTCTTTATTGACCTCCTGTTTTCCCCGTTCATACAGCAGATTATGGATGGTAGCGAGCATTTTAATATTGTGGCGGTGGCCTAGCCCCACGACCTCCCGCATATAAGCATCCTCAAATAAAGGAAACTTCTCGATTTGCTCCGGGTTTTCCCTGTCTATACGGAAATGGAACATGCCGATATTGGACAGCCTGTCTGTATTTTCCGAGAAGACCTTGTAAGAGCTGGGTAATGTCGGACCTTCTTCCTCCGTATAATAACCGAATATTTCCTGGATCGGCCGTTCTCCGTCGTGAGGGACCAGATTGACGATATCGCGGAAAATCCAGCCCGTCCGTCCATTGTACAGGCGAACCTGAACCCAATCCCCGGCGATGCCGGTCAGCGGAAGGCGGGCACCGCGATCCATTCGGGCGATGACCGGAAAAGCCGTCCCCGCGCTGCCGCGTACATTGGCGGTATCCGCATCGACGACGGCCTCCGTGTAGATGGGAATACGCAGCCGCTGACCCGGCCGGAGCGCGGCCGATGTCAGCCTGTTAAGCATCATGATCGCTTCTATCGTCGTATTAAATCTCAGTGCAATCGAGTAAAGCGAATCGCCGGGCTGCACGACATATTCAAACGGCACGGATACCGGAATGGTTAACGTTTGTCCGACGTACAAACCGGGTGCAGTCAGGTGGTTTGCTTTCATGAGCACCTCTATAGCGACTCCAAACCGTCCGGCAATCAGATAAAGGGTATCGCCTCGTTGAACAACATAATTCAGCATGAGTTTCCTTCCTTTACCATTTGATCGTGTTATCGCACTATACTATGCCAAAAGCCCTCTAAGGAAAGCTTCTTTTTGGAGATGAGCGATATGGTTTTGGCGGAGAGCTTATTCAACCGATATTTTGGCTTCCCTGTACAAGGGGAGAGGGAATCTGAGGACGAGCATCCCCTCTGCTAATTTGGCGGATACCGTATTCCATTGTACCGGGTAAGGAAGGCGGATGCTGCGCTCGAAGGTACCCGTATATCGCTCCGACAGGATGGAATCCTCGATGGGTATTCTGTTATTTTTCATTCCTTTGATAATTAGCGAATCGCCAATCATCGTTAGATCCAATTCTTCCTTACGGATTCCGGGCAGCTCCACAAGAATGAAGGTTTCGTCGCTCGTACTGAAGATGTCCACCGGCGGGCTCCAGCTCTCGGGGGTTGTGGACAGGGGGTCGTCTTGATCATTGGAATCCATGATGGTCCCCCAAAAGTCACCGGTGGCGCATTGATTCGCCAATTCCATCCATTCTTTTACTTTCTTCATATTCATTCCGCTCACTCCCGAAGGAAGGACTTAAAACTGATTGGTCACCGGAGCCGAAGGGTTAGCGATTTGATCCTGATCGCTGATATCCGGATCTATAACAGCGTTAAACATGTTCGAGACCGTCAGGGAGATATCGCCCAGAGCAAAGTTGGCTCCGATCATTTTGGTGTTTGCAGTATGGCTGTTATGCACAGTTGCACCAATATCAATATTGCCGTTCTGCGTTACACCGTTTGTTTTCATATTAGCGATATTTATGAGAAAAGGCATGCACAAGTCCTCCTAGATTTGTTTGGCATTCACCTTATCTACGTTCCCGACTTCATTCTGATCATTGACGTCGGGATCCACGTAAATATTTTTCATGGTTGCAGTGGGCGGTGCATGATCGCCGTATGAGGAATTTTCGCCTGTTGTTTTGGAATTGGCGGTATGGCTGTTGTGAAACGACTCTCCAATGTTGACGGAACCATTGTTGGAGATGCTGTTGATTTTCATGGAGAAAATATTAATAACCGTAGACAATGCCCCCCTCCCCTGCCCGACCGTATTCTTTAACATTATATGCGGGAGTTGGCCCAGAGATTAAGATTTTTTCAAGAACGTGAAGGCGTTTAACTGATGCAGCGGAAGCTCCTGAAAAATCAGTTGTAATTTAAAAGAAATTATTTTAGAATCATAATGTCTTTGCTTTTGCCAACGTTGGCAAAAATATTTTGTAGCGTATCCACTCAATGGGTTTAGGAGGAAGCACCATGAAAATCGCATTATGCCATTTTCGCGCAGGAGAAACCGATGGCGTCTCCTTAGAAATGGAGAAATGGAAGAAGGTCCTTGAGGAATTGGGACATCGTGTCTATTTATTGGCAGGTAGTTTAGGGGAAGAAGAAGGGATCGTGATCGAAGAACTGCACTATCAGCATCCGGTGAATAACCGATTCGTGGCTAACGCTTACGAACAGCTTACGGATTATCCCGATGCCGAAGCTTTCCGGGATGATGTACTGGCCTTCGCTGCCAGGATTGAAGAAGCGCTTTGCAGGATCATCGATGAATACGAGCTCGATGTGATCGTTCCCAATAACATTTGGTCGTTGGGATGGGGGTTGCCCGCGGGACTCGCGTTCGCGGAAGTTGTGCGCAAAAAAAACATCGCTTGTGTAGCGCACAATCATGATTTTCATTGGGAACGCATCAAATACAGCCGTCCTACAAACCGCTATGTCAGTGGCTGGTTGACGGAGTACTTCCCGCCGAAGCTCGCGAATGTCAAGCAGGTGGTGATTAATAAAATTGCCCAGCAGGAGCTGCTTCGGCGGACGGGGCAGCAATCAACCGTCGTTCCGAACGTGTTCGACTTCTCGGCTCCGGCTTGGACGATTGACGATTATAACGGCGATTTCCGCCAAGTGATCGGCGTGAAGGAGAACGACATTCTTTTGCTGCAGGCTACGCGTATTGCCGAACGAAAGGCGATCGAGCTGGCCATTGATCTGGCGGCGGAAATCGGTAAGCCTGAGAACCTGAAGCGGCTCAAGGAGCGGCCGTTATATGACGGCCGAATCATGGGTGAGGACGGTGAAATTGTGCTGGTGCTGGCGGGGCTTCAAGAGGCTTCCCCCAAATACATCGAGGGGTTGAACCAGCGGGCTGCGGCGCAGAACGTCAAGCTGCTTTACGTCAATGAATGGATCGAAGCGACTCGTGTCACCAAAGACGGCAAAAAAATATATTCCTTATGGGATGCCTATGTCCATGCGGATTTCGTCACTTATCCGAGTGTGCTGGAAGGCTGGGGAAATCAGTTTTTGGAAGGATTGTACGCCAAAAAACCGATGGCCGTATATGAATACCCGGTATTTGGCACGGATATTAAACCTTATGGCTTCCATATCGTTTCTCTTGGAAATGAGCATCGGGTCGACGCGGAGGGATTGGTTCATATTGACGGAGAACTCATGGCAAAGGCTGGTCAGGAAGTCATTAGATATTTGCTGGATGGGGAGTTCCGCAGCGCTTGTATGGAGCACAACTTCGAACTGGGAAAGGAACATTTGTCCTACGAAGCTCTGAAAAAAATGCTGGCATCATTATTTTAAACGCGATCCTACATCCTGGTATTGACACCCTGTCGGAAAACGGATACAATAATTATGCCAACGATGGCAATAATGAAACGGTCTGAAAGAATAGGGAATGCACATGAAAACGCAAACAATCAAAGATGTAGCTAGGTTGGCCGGAGTTTCGATCCGAACCGTTTCCCGGGTGATCAACGATGATCCGAATGTAAAAGCCGAGACCCGAGAGAGGATTCTCAAAGTGGTGGCTGAGACGGGGTTTAAAGCAAATCTGCTGGCCAAAAGCCTTAGAGAGAAAAAAACGAACACCTTGATTGCTTTTGTAGATCAGCACCGGGGCCGCTTTTGGGGTGCATTTCATAACAAAATTTTGCATGAAATGATGAAGGAAGCGCACCGACTGGGATATCGGATGGTGATTTCCTCTTCTTCTGCCGACAGCTACGAGGACAATGAGAACGACGGATTTTATTTGCTGAAGCACGGAATGGCCGACGGCGCGGTGATGTTCGATATGATCGAAAATGACCGGCGCGTTGAATATTTACGGGAAAAGCAGATTCCGTTTGTTATTCTGGGTAAAGACCTTGATCATTTTGATACCTCGTATGTGGATCTTGATAATGTGGCCGCAGGGTACCTGGCGGCGCAGTACTTGTATTCCAAGCAGCGCAGCCGCATGCTGTTTCTGCTTGGCAATCCAAACTACATTGTCAACAAGGATCGATCGGAGGGGATCCGCCGCTTTTTCGCAGACCGTCATGTGTCCGCAGACCGGTGGAGCATTCTATACGACGTATCCGACATTGGATCGGCTTATCTCCGTACCAAGGAGGCTCTTGGGTCGCCTCAGCGGCCAGATGCTATTTTTATTTCAGGGGATGAAAGAGCGATCGGGGTATACCGTGCGATTTACGAGCGTGGACTTCGGATACCGGAGGATGTAGCGGTATTGGGTATTGATAAGCTCGACATGGGCGAGTATTACCACCCGCCGATTACGACGATTGACCAGTCGATTCCATCTATGGCCCAATCCGCGCTGCAGGTGCTGACCAAGCAATTGGACACGGGTGCCAGAGCCGGAACTCGGGTACTCATTTCGCCGACGATTTGTGAAAGGCAGTCGATCTAATTTTTTTCGCTAAAAATGCCAACGTTAGCAATAATGCATACGTAGGATTTTTATATCAAGAAATGATTGAGGGAGGTTCTTACCTAACATGAAAAAGTGGCCAAGAGCATTGTTCGCGGGTATGATGGCGGTATCTCTTACCGCTTGTGGAGCTGCGCAGGAAAATAACGGGTCCGCCGGGGAAAAGGCATCGGAGCCGGGCAAGACGACTTCCATCCGGATGCAAATCACATGGGCGAGCGATTCCCCGCGGGGGAAAGCGATCCGTGAGATTGTGGACGAATTCGAAAAGAAAAATCCGGATGTCAAAGTAGAATTGCTGGGAAGCGCCCAGAACGGCCAGAAGCTGCTGACGCAAATCCTCAGCGGGGACGCGCCGGAAGTGATGCAAATTCCTTACCGTGATGTGCGCGGACTGGCGCCGCAGGGAGCTTATGTCGACCTGTCCGAAGAATTCAATAGTGAAAAAGACAATTACTATGAGCAGCTCTGGGACTTAGGTACATGGGATGGCAAGCTATACGGCTACCCATGGCTTGGACATTCCGTACAGCTGGTATATAACAAAACGCTCTTTGATAAGGCCGGCATCCAGCATCCGCCGACCACATGGGAAGAGCTGTATGAAACGGCCAAGAAATTGACGATCGATACCAATGGAGACGGCAAGCCGGATCAATTCGGCCTTGGTCTCGTGGGCAAGCAAGTGTACGATATCACCTGGATGGTCAACATGTTTATGAACCAGGCTGGAGCCAAGATTGTAAAAGAAGACGGCAAAGGCGGTTATCAGGTTGGATTGAACTCTCCGGAAGGTAAGCAGGCGCTGGAGTTCTACACCAAGCTTGTTAAAGAGGTGACGCCTCCGGATACGGTAAACAAAGACGGCGGCGCGGTGATGGCGGATTTCCGCAACCAAGTGGTAGCCATGCAGTTCCAGGGGCCATGGGGAGTGTCGGATGCCTGGAAGGCGACCAACAAGTTCGAAGTGGCAGCGGCTGAAGTGCCGGCCGGACCTGCAGGCAAAGCGGCGGATATCGGACCGAACATGCTGTGCATTCCATCCGGCGTTGAAGGCGACAAATTGAATGCTGCGATCAGGCTGATCAAATTCCTGGGCTCCAAGGAAGGACAAGAATTGGTCATGAAGGGTGAAAAATCCGATGACGGCAACTTCTATCCGTACCGCGTGCCTATTCGTAAAGACCTTGCAGACATGCCATACTTCAAGGAGCATCCGGAATTCCTCGTCTTTATCAAAGGGTTAGAGTATCCAAGTATCTCCACTCCTGTACCGCAGTGGTCTCAAGTGGAAGCCGAAGTCTATCAAAGCGTTCTGAACCAAGTGGTTTCCGGTTCCATGTCTGCGGAGCAAGGCTTGAAAATACTTGAAGAAAAAGGGAATGCCATTTTGAAGCAAAACTAATATCCGGGTAAAAAACAGAGCACCTAACCCAGGTGCTCTGCTTGTTGGGAGGCAAATTATGAAGAAAAAAATCCGCAGCGTGATCGGTGATTGGACCAGCTATGTGTTCATTTTGCCCTCGGTCATCATACTCGGACTTTTCTTGGTTTATCCGGTCGTCTGGTCGTTTGTCGCCAGCTTTAAGGATATCAAGCCCATAGCGCTAAGAAATTCGGGTTTATTCGAAATCCCGGGCGCATTCGTCGGACTGGAGCAATACGCCAGAGTGCTGCAAAACGAACTATTTCTGAAAGCCATCTTCAATACGATTTATTTCGGCGTCATTTTCATCCCCATTACGATGTTTGCTTCCGCAGGCCTTGCGCTTCTGCTGAATCAAAAGCTTAAAGGGGTGAACCTGGTTCGTACGATCTTTTTTGTTCCTTATATTTTATCCGTTGTAAGCGCAAGCTTGATCTTTATGTTTTTGTTCAACGGCGATCGCGGTTTGATCAATGCGCTCCTGAATTTGTTTGGTGTTACCGGTCCCAACTGGCTTGCGAGCTCCGTGTGGGCCATGCCGGTCATTGCCATCATGACTGTTTGGAAGAAAGTCGGCTATTTCATGCTCATTTATCTTGCGGGTTTGCAGAACATTCCCAAGGATTTGTATGAAGCCGCCGATGTGGATGGGGTTACTCCCTTTCAGAAGCTGAGGCTGATCACATGGCCGCTGCTCGGCCGGATTTCGCTTGTCGTATTTATACTCTTGCTCATTGATTCATTGAACGTATTCCAGGAAATTTATATTATGACCGGCGGAGGTCCTGCCGATTCCACTACGACGGTACCGTTCCTTATCTTTAATGAGGCGTTCAAATATTACCGTATCGGAACATCGGCTGCGATGTCGTACATTTTATTCTTCTTAGTCGTCATTATTACCATCATTCAGAAAAAACTAGTGGATAAACGGTTAGGATAGGGGGAGGAAACGATGAACAAAAAATGGATTCCAACGATTATCCTTTGGGCCATAGGCTTGGTCTTTTTCCTGCCGCTGTACTGGCTTTTTGCTTCCAGCTTGAAAAGCGATTTGGAAATCACCCAGTTTCCTCCAACCTTTTGGCCGCATACGCTGGAATGGAGCAACTACCCGAAAATTTGGGAAGCACTAAAGTTTAGTACTACATTTACAAATTCGATTATTGTATCGGTGAGCTGCACCGCCTTGGTAGTGGTTTTTTCCAGCATGGCGGGCTATGCCTTCTCCAAGAAGCAATTCATGGGCAAAAACGCTCTGTTTATTCTTCTGATCGCCACGATGACCGTGCCGCCGACCGTGCTGCTGCTGCCGATTTACTTTATCATCACCAAAATAGGGTTATACGATAGTCTGGCCAGCTTGATCCTGCCGTTTGGGGTCACCGTGTTCGGTATTTTCTTCACCAAGCAGTATATCGACGATGTTCCGACGGAAATGCTCGAAGCGGCAAGGATCGACGGCAGCGGGGAATTCCGCCTGTTTTTCCAGATCGTCCTTCCGCTCATTAAACCGGCGATCACGACGTTAACCATTATCGAGTTTGTGCATAACTGGAATTCCTTTACGATGCCGCTTGTCCTGCTGCAAAGCGAAGACAAGTTCACGATTCCGCTCCGGCTCGCGCTCTTGGCTCAGGAGAATATCGCCATTCCGTGGTCAAGGATTCTGGCGGCGAATGTGCTTTCGCTGATTCCGGTGCTGATCTTGTTCCTGAGCGTGCAGAAGCAGTTTGTGAAAGGGCTTATGGCGGGGGCCGTGAAGGGGTAAGTTCAATGAAAAGCGGGGAGAAACCATTGAATACAATTCAAGCCAAACAATTGGGCGATATTTTCTACTTAATGACTTATGTGAAGGGCAGCCTGCGCAATGCCTATTCAGGCGGCGAGCGGATCGGCTTCCGCTTTAATCTGGACAACCCGCCGTTGGCGCTCGGCGGTGTGGCGATCGACTTCAAACTGCTGCTGGACGGCAGCGAGGTCGATCCTTCTCTGGTTTGGATCCGGCAGGGATATCAGGGACGGAACGCGGGAACCATCTCCGAGACAAGACCGTATACGTTTGAAGTCGGCGCTCCGACGGAGTGGACCGTTCTGCTGCCGGGAGGCTTGGCCTCGGGCGAGCATTCGATCGTCATTGTGACGGAGCAGTATGCCTTCGGCAAAATTTATTCCCGATTCACGATTCAAGACGAGGTATCGGATATCCAGGAGCCGTGCTTGATGTCGACCGGCCCTTTCCATCGTCCGCTCGCCTTATCCAATGATGCATCGTTCGCTGTGATCAACTGGGCCGGAGATTTGTCCGCCGATTGGAACTGGTGGGGCCTGGTCACCGATAACGGAGGCTTGTACAGTCCGCCGGCAAGATACATCCGGCATCTGAAATGGGAACTTGCGGAGAGGGGAGCAGCCGGGTCGTATCCTCTCGTCCGTTATACGGATAGAGCGGACCATCTGCCGGGAAGGCTGGAAGCATACAGCCGTTTCGGCTCATTGACGGTTCAGCGGAAAGTATTTATGTCGGTGGATGACGCTGCGGTGTTCACCCGGTTTATCTTATCTAACGACGGGGACGAAGCGGGAGAGGTTGAACTGATCGGAAATACGGAAGCGATGCTGGTACCGTATGGCCTGCTTGGAGTGAAAGCTAAGCAATTCAAGTTCAGGGCAACGCCAAGAAGCATTGTGATGGAGAACCCGCAGCTGCCTTATGTCGGTGTCATCGCCTGTGACGCGGATATGACAGCTTCTTTCGGCACCTCCTATGAAGGTGCGGATCCCGGCTTTCATTTCCGGATTCCGGTAAAAGTCGAGCCTCATGCTTCCGTGACCGTTACGGTTGTGCTGTCCGGGGATCCGGAAAGCAAAGAACGGGCTGTGCATATCGCTTCCCGGTCGCTGCAAAACGCCGAAGAACAATTCGCTCAAGCGGTTTCCTCTCATCGTGAATACCTGGAGAACACTATCGCCGTTAGAACAGGGGATGCGGAGCTGGACCAGGCGTTTGACTTTGCCAAGCTGGCGCTGAAAAATCTTAAATTCAATCACCCCGAGATCGGTGCAGGCATTTGCGCCGGCTTCCCCCGGTTTCCCAATTATTGGAGCAGGGATTCGGCTTGGACGGCATTCGCCTATCTTGCGATCGGGGATATGGAATTCGTCAAGGAAGTGCTTCTGAACTTCATTTCTCTACAGTTGGAAGAGGATCGTCCGGGAGCATTCGCCGGGGATATGCCGACGGTCATCAGCGGACCGGGCTTTATGCATCAGACTTCCTGGGGAGGGTCCGCAGAAGGGGTGCTGCTCCAGACGATATTATTCCGCGAGTATGTTTATGCCGCTCAGGATACGGAATTCGCCAAAGCCCATTTTTCCAGTATTCAAAAATCGATGGCTTGGGCGCAGCGGTGTGACCGTGACGGAGACGGCTTCCTGGAGCACGGTATTGTCGGTGATGTCTCCACGTCGCAGGCCTTCACCATTCCGGATACGCAGTGGATGGATCATATCGACCGCAGAAAGAGCAGCAACGATGTGCAGGGATTGTATTGGCACGCGCTGCGTGCGGCGGCCGATGTAGCCGGGCTGGTCGGGGAGCCGGAGTTTGCCCGCGAATGGAGCAGGAAGGCGGACATCGTAGAGCGTAAATATGAGGAGGAGTTTTGGTTTGAGGACGGTGGTTATTATTACGACCGGCTGCTGGAAGACGGAACGCCGGACCCGACGCTGCGTCCCAATTATGCCGTCAATCTCATGTTCTCTACGCTGGCCGATGCTGAGAGGGTGAAGTCTTCCCTGGAACGATTGGAATCCGAGGAGATGACCACGCCTTTTGGCCTTCGCACCCGCAGCAGCAAGGATGAAGGGAAGGGGTACGATCCGTCCAGCTATCAGGAAGGGGCGGTCTGGAATTTGACCACGGGCTGGACAGCCATGGCCGAATTCAAAGCCGGGCGTGCGGAACAAGGCGTCGCCTTCTTGCGCATGATCGCTTCCCGGATTTTGGATGAGATGGGAATGGCGGCGGAGCTGTACCGCGCCAATAAGCCGGAGCCTCTCAACGGCTGCTTCCTGCAGGCTTGGTCTATAGGAATGTATGTTTGGGGATTCGTGCGTTACCATCAGGAAATCAAGCGTTTGACGAAATAGATTGGGTTTGGGAAAAAGCATGCGGCCGGTCTGAAACCGGGATCAGCCGTATGCTTTTTATTTATATCAAAGAGCCTTTCGGAACTAATCCAACTGCTTCCACTTTCGCTCAAGCATAGGAGGAACATAGCTTTCCATGAGATGGATCAGCTCCGCAGGTTCACTGGAGTTCAGAATCAGCCGGAGATGCGATGTATTGGAGAAACCTTCGCTGATGCTGTGATGAATCAGATTCATGAAGGGATCAAAATAGTTTCTGATATTGAGAATGCCGACGGGTTTTCGATGAATGCCGATTTGTGACCAGCACAAGGCCTCGAAAAGCTCTTCATATGTTCCGAACCCGCCGGGCAGAGCAATAAATCCATCCGCAAGCTCCGCCATTTGAGCTTTGCGCTCATGCATATTTTCAACTTCTATGAACCGGGTAAGCTCCCGGTGTACCATTTCCCCGTTAAACAATCCTCTGGGCATGATCCCGATCACTTCGCCTCCGCCCTTCAGAACGGCGTTGGCGATTTCACCCATTAAGCCGATCCTGGATCCGCCGTAAATTAATCGAATCTTTTTTTGAGCCATAACCTGTCCAAGCTCGGCCGCTTTCATTGGATAGTCGCGATGCTCTCCCGCATTGGATCCGGCAAAAACACAGATTGATTTCATATGGTCCACCCCACACTATATGTAGATGATATTCATTGTATAATATACTATATTTGGAGAATAGGAAATATGCTCAAGACCATGAGAGGGCATATTTCACGCTTAGCCGATATATTCTGCGGGCCGTTCTGCATGTCTTGAAATTGGAAAACCGATTGCGTGAATGAAAACAATTGATTATTCTGAATAGGTGAGAGACCGATAGTTAACAATTTATAATTATGGGGCTTTCTGCCTGAACGGCGGGAGGAATGCTTTTGAAAGAGCTCTTACTGGTATTGTTCGAACGAATGGGAATGCTTCTGATCCTGATGTTTACATTGACACGTATCCCCCTGTTTCGAAATATATTGGATCGGGAGGTTGATGCCCGGACGGGAACGGTATTTGCCCTGCTGTTTGGTTTGATCGGGATTGCAGGGACGTATTCGGGTGCCATAGTGAGCCCGGAGGGAATCGATTCGACGTTCTGGGTGTCCGCTCTCGGCCCGGATGAGATCATGGCCCATTCCGCGCTCATCGGGGTAGTGCTGGCAGGTTTGCTTGGCGGCGCTTACGTGGGCGCGGGAGCGGGATTTTTGACCGGTCTGCACTCCTTGCTGCTCGGGGGTCTTGCAGGTCCTTCGCATGCGGTTTCCACTCCTTTGATCGGGCTTCTGGCGGGGCTTATTGCCCGTTTTTTTTATGAAGAGAGGATCATCGCTCCCATCAAGGCCATGTTTATCGGAGTATTCGCCCCTATTTTGCAAATGGGCATTCTGTTGGTGTATACGACCTCCTCGGAAACGGCCATTGAGCTGGTCAATCGTGTCGGCGTTCCGATGGTGATCGCCAATAGTATCGGGATCGCCATTTTCGTCGCGATGATTCAGGTTGCGTTCAAAGAGGAAGAACGTGCGGCCGCGCATGAGACGCAGCGGGCATTAACGATTGCGGAAATGGTGCTTCCCCATCTGAAGGAAGGATTGACCTACACGACAGCAGAGGCTACCGCATCTATACTGATGCGTGAATTGCAAGCCGATGCGGTTGCCGTGACGGATACGCAGCGGATCCTTGCTCATGTGGGTGTCGGCACCTCCCGGCACGTTCCCGGGGAACCCTTGTTAACGGAATTGTCCAAACAGGCGATCCGAACCGGCAAAATTCAAATCGCCATGCACCGCGATCAAATTCAGCCTCATCATGAAGCTTTGGGCGCGGCTCTGATCGTACCGTTCAACCAATCGGGCCGGACGGCGGGATTGACCAAGATTTATTTCCGCAGCCCGAAACAGATTCGGAAAGTGGAGGTGGAGTTTGCGTACGGCTTCAGCAAGCTGATCTCCAGTCAACTGACGATCGCGTTGGCGGAGAAGCTGGAAGCGCTGATGAAGGATGCCGAGCTCAAAGCTTTGCAGGCGCAGATCAATCCGCATTTTCTGTTCAACACGTTGAATTCCATCGTGACGTTGATCCGGATCGATCCGGATCAGGCGCGCCATGTGACGGTGCAGTTGGGCCAATTCATGCGCATGAGCCTGAAGATCACCCAATCGCTGCTCATTCCCCTTTATCAGGAAGTGGAGCATGTGAATGCTTATTTGGAGATCATTCGGGTTCGGTTCGCCGATCAGCTCAAAGTGGAGTGGAAAGTGGAACGGGGGCTGGAAATGGTGCCGATTCCGCCGTCGACGCTGCAGCCGCTCGTGGAAAACAGCATCCAGCACGGGCTGAAGAAGAGAACGAACGGCGGCTGGGTGCGAATCGCCATGGAACGCAAAGACAAGATCGTACGGATTGTTGTCGAGGACAACGGATCGGGGATTCGGGAGGATTTTCTGGATAAGCTGGGCACGACTCCGATGAGCGGGAGCGGGAGCACCGGTCTTGGCGTGCACAATGTAAATCAGCGTTTAATCAGCTTGCTCGGTCCCGACTCTGCGCTTTCGTTCGAGAACCGGGCGGAGGGCGGGGCGCGAGTAACGTTAGCCATACCTTATACGAATGGGGAATGAAGGGGGACACCCAAATGAAACTTCGTGTCATGGTCGCCGAAGATGAACGGCTGGCAAGAGAAGAGCTCGTCTATTTGCTGTCGAAGGAGCCGGACATCGTAGTGCTCCCATCGGCCGCAAGCGGTGCTGAGGCCCTGGAGATTGCGCAAAAGCATAAACCGGACGCCGTTTTTCTGGACATCGAGATGCCTGAGATGAATGGCATTCAGGCGGCTTATCGTCTGCATGAGCTGGATCCCCGGCCGTTTATTGTCTTCACGACGGCTTATGATCAGTATGCGTTGGAAGCGTTTCAACTCGAGGCGGTGGATTATCTGCTCAAGCCCTATGATGAAGAGCGGTTTAGGCGGACGTTGGATCGCATCCGCGCGAGAAAGACGGAAGCCGGAGGCGGTTCGGAAGCCCATAAGCAGACGGAAGCGCCGACAGCCCCCGCTTTCAAAAGAAACAAGCTTTTGATCGATGACGGTGACCGGATGGTTGTGCTCGAGGCGGAGCTTTTTCTCTACGCGGTCAAGGAGGAGAAGGTAACTCATATCCATATGGCCGACGGTCGTTCCTATGCAACGAAGCAGACGCTGCAGGAGCTTGAGGAAAGGCTTGGCGCCACGTTCTTCCGGCCTCACCGGAGCTATCTGGTGAATCTGGATTATATTCAAGAGATCGAGCCTTGGTTTAACGGTGCGTACAATGCCATTCTCAAGGATGCCAAACGGACGAAGCTGCCGGTTTCCCGGATTGCGGCAAAAGATTTGATTCGGCTTTTGCAGGGGCAATAAGCATCATCCTAATGAACAGTCCGTTGAGGACTGTTTTTCTGCAATTAAGGAACGAATTTCGACGTTTCATACCGAAACCGAACTGCATTAAAAAAGAGACGCTATAATAATTATAAAAGCGCTTACATTTGCCGGCTGTGCCTGTATGCATCAGGTGAAGCCCATATTATGGAGGGATTCGCGTATGAAAAAGAACCAGTTGACTTACAGCGATATTGCCCATTCTGAGCTTTTCCGCAAGCTGATGGATAAGAAAAAACGATTTATTATTCCGATGACGCTCTTCTTTTGTGCATTTTATTTTACCCTTCCGTTTCTTACTGCTTTCTCCAATGTGTTGAATACACCTGCCGTCGGCTCGATTACTTGGGCGTGGGTCTTTGCTTTCGCTCAATTTATTATGACATGGGTTCTGTGTTCCCTGTATTCCAAGAAATCCGTAACATTCGACGCGATTTGCGAAGAAATCAAAGATCAAATGCATGCTGAACAAAGAAAGGCGGGATAATCCATGAATACGGCCTTCCTTCTTTTTCTTGTGATCGTGCTCGGTACCCTTGTCATTACCTATTACGCTTCCAAAAAAACAAAAACGACCAGCGAATTTTATACCGCCGGCGGAGGATTGACCGGTTGGCAGAACGGGCTGGCCATTGCGGGCGACTATATGTCGGCGGCATCGTTTTTGGGTATCGCAGGAATGGTCGCATTGTTCGGCTTTGACGGATTTTTCTACAGCATCGGGTTCCTTGTCGCCTATCTTGTCGTATTGTATCTCGTAGCGGAACCGCTTCGAAATTTAGGCAAATATACTATGGCGGATATGATCGCCGCCCGTTTTGATCATAAGAAGATTCGCGGCGTGGCGGCAATCAATTCGATCGTGATTTCGATCTTCTACATGATCGCCCAACTGGTTGGCGCCGGGGGACTCATTGCCCTTCTTATCCCAAGTCTTGATTACACGACCTCCGTGCTCATCGTCGGCGTTCTCATGACAGTGTATGTTGTTTTCGGCGGCATGACGGCGACAAGTTGGGTGCAAATTATTAAATGTGTGCTGCTGATCGCCGGTACGTTTATTATTTCGCTCATTGTTTTTGCCAAATTCGATTTCAGCGTCGGGCATATGTTTGAGCAGATGCGGTCTGTAACTCCGCTGAAGGAAGCGTTCTTGAATCCTGGCAACAAATTTTCGAACGGACTCGATACGATTTCCCTTAACCTTGCTCTTGTTCTTGGCACAGCCGGATTACCGCACATTCTGATCCGATTCTTCACGGTAAAAGACGCCCCCACGGCACGTAAATCGGTCGTTGTAGCCACTTGGATCATCGGCTTGTTCTACGTCATGACGGTGTTCCTCGGCTTCGGTGCAGCGGCATTCGTAGGCCATGATGCCATTGTAAGCGCTAACGCCGCTGGCAATATGGCTGCGCCTCTCCTTGCCAGAGTCCTTGGCGGAGAATTCCTGTTCGCCTTTGTATCGGCTGTAGCCTTTGCCACCATTCTGGCTGTTGTTGCGGGTCTTGTGCTTTCCGCCGCTTCCGCCTTCGCCCACGATTTCTATACCCATATTATTCGGCGAGGGAAGGCTCATGAAAAAGAGCAGATTAAAGCGGCGAAACTGGCTTCCGTCGGTGTAGCGATCATCTCGATCATCCTTGCTCTGTTTGCGCAGAAGCTGAATGTTGCGTTTCTTGTAGCCCTGGCTTTTGCCGTAGCCGCCAGCGCGAACCTGCCTGTTCTTTTGTTCACCGTATTCTGGAAAAGGTTTAATACGGCAGGAGCAATTACAGGTATGATTGTCGGCGTTCTCAGCGCGCTCATTCTTGTAGCGGTCAGTCCTAACGTTTGGGATCCGGTAGCAGGGAAAGCGATCTTCGTCGGTACCCCGCTCATCTCCCTTACGAACCCGGGGATCATTTCCATTCCGCTCGGCTTCCTGGGGGCTTTCCTCGGAACCTTCCTGTCCTCGAAGCAGGATGATGTGAAGTATGACGAGATATTAGTCAAAGCGAACACGGGAATACAGGATTTGGCTCAAGCCAAATAAATGGATTAGCCGGCCCCGTCAGGCCGGCTTTTTGCATATCCGTCTAATGAAAGCCACGGCGAAGAAAGGGACATGAGCTCTTTTCCGGATGGGTTCTGTCTTAAACGCCATTAGCCGTCCTCGCCGGGTTGAAAGTTTAGTTTTTCTTTGCGGGCCGTAGGATTTATAATAAAGGAACATCCGTCGTCTAAGGAGTGATTCTTATCAAAGCGTTCAAAGCATTGGTTGTGGAGCAATCGGGAAACGATGTAACAAGCGGCATCCGGGAGATGACGATAGAAGATTTGCCGTCAGGCGAGCTGCTGATCCAAGTCGTCTACTCCAGTGTCAACTATAAGGACGCATTGGCCTGCATCGCAAATGGAAACGTTGTCAAAACATATCCATTTATTCCCGGTATCGATCTTGCAGGGATCGTGAAGTCAAGCACAGATGGTCGGTTTCATGAGGGAGACGAAGTGCTGATTACGGGATATGAGCTGGGTGTGAGCCATTATGGCGGTTTTAGCGAATATGCCAGGGTATCGTCCCAATGGGCGGTAAAATTGCCGGAGGGACTTTCCATGAAAGAAGCGATGATATTCGGCACCGCGGGCTTCACGGCCGCTTTATCGGTGCAGGAATTACAAGATGGCGGCGTGAACGCTGACCAAGGTCCGATTCTGGTGACAGGAGCCACAGGCGGTGTAGGGAGTATGGCTGTAGCTATGCTTGCCAAACTGGGGTACGAAGTCGTGGCGAGCACAGGGAAAGCCGAACAGAAGGAGCATTTGATGAAATTGGGAGCCGCGCGGGTCATCTCGCGGGACGAACTGGTTCCTGAAAAAGTCCGGGCGTTGGACAAACAGCTCTGGGCCGGCGCCGTCGATTGTGTCGGCGGGAAATCGCTGTCGTATATTTTAAGCAGCACGCGATATGGCGGGACGGTAGCCATTAGCGGTTTAACGGGAGGCGCAGAGCTGGCAACGACCGTATTTCCCTTTATTCTCCGCGGAATACGGCTGATAGGAATCGATTCCGTCATGGCTTCTATGGAAAAACGGGTCCGCATCTGGAACCGGTTGACTTCGGAATTAAAGCCCGCTATGTTGAACAGCATGTACACGGAAATCGCTTTGGAGCAAATTCCCGGCGTCGTTCAAAGTATTCTCAAAGGCCAGGCCCAAGGCAGAACACTGGTTAAGATATCCTCTTGTAAGGGTACTTAATTATACATTCAACCATGGAAAGCGGTAATCGCAGAAGACGGAGGACGCCTTTGTGATGACTGCTTTTTTTGCGGTTAGATCTTTTAGGATCATAAATGTTTAAATGGATAATAATGAATACAATAAGAGATTCATTTCAAAACCTTGTAAAGTGCGTTCCGTAACCCATTTCCTGTCATTTAATCCAAGTCATTTTTACCCGATTCGTCACTTCTATATCGGTATCTGCAAAAGGGAAACAGGGCGTTGTGTAGAATTAATATGGCATGGTCATACACAAAAAAGAGTTCATCTGTTGACCTGTAGAAGATTGAAGAAGGTGCGAGAGGAAGATTTAAAAAATGAAGTCTGTCACAGTAAAAGATTTAGTGGACCGCTTCTCATTAGAAGTGCTGGTCGGGGAATCGCATATGCATCGAACGATACCCAAACCGAGGGCATATCGCCCGGGGCTTGAATTTGTCGGATATTTTGATTTCTTTTCTCATGCTCATGTACAAGTGTTGGGCAGAAAAGAAATCAATTATTTACATACGCTGAGTGAAGAGGAACGAAATCATCGCATCGGGAACATCGTGAAGTATCACCCGCCTTGTTTTGTAGTGACCCGAAATCAGGAAGGGCTGAAGTATTTGCTGAAATATTGCGAAGAAGAGGGGATTCCGCTGCTTCGCACGCACGAGCCTACATTCCGGTTTCTTGAACTGGTGGATGCGTACCTGGCGAAAGCGCTGGCGCCGCAAATTGCCGTCCATGGCGTTTGTGTCAATGTGTCCGGAATCGGTATATTGCTTCGCGGCAAATCCGGCGTCGGTAAAAGCGAAACCGCTCATACGCTGATTCGGCGCGGGCACCGGCTGGTAGCCGATGATATCGTCGTTTTGAAAAAAATCGGCCCGGAGACGATCCTTGGCACCCATGACGGCAAAACGCGGGAGCTTCTGGCCCTTCGCAGTATCGGGTTGATCAATGTTTCCCGTCTTTACGGAAGAAAAGCGTTCCAGGATGAGACACGCATTGTACTTGATATCGAATTGACGAAGTGGCAAGAGCATGCGTTGAATAATGAACTGGAGCTGGAGCCGAAGTACACCGAGTATATGGACATTCGAATTCCGCATATCGAAATTCAGCTTCAGCCGGGAAGAGATGTCGCGGGACTGGTGGAGGCGGCGGCCAATAACTGGTATCTTCGCCAGCAGGGCTACAGCGCCGCAGAAGATTTCATGAAACGGCTGGAAAAAGGGTAGGAAAATGGCGCGGGACCAAAAAGAACAGCTTCCGATTGTCCCGGAAAGCTGTTCTTTTTTCTTACCTTTTATAGATGTTGACGAGGACCGGAAGCATCCTGGTGCCGCGAATCATAAAGGAAGAGCAAATCGGGCAGGAAGGCTCCTCCTCAAAGGAGAAATCGTCTCTCATCCAACAACTGCACTCTTCTTTGCTGCACGCCCAAACCGCAGTTTCCTCCTGTTGCAGAGGCTCAATGTCCCGTTTGGAAAAATACATGATGGTTCCTCCTTAGCGTCATAGAGTTGAACAGAAAAGAACTGCCCTGCAGGACAGTTCT
The DNA here is from genome assembly GCF_900099895.1 of Paenibacillus naphthalenovorans. GTDB lineage: Bacteria > Bacillota > Bacilli > Paenibacillales > NBRC-103111 > Paenibacillus_G > Paenibacillus_G naphthalenovorans. The sequence continues at coordinate 112,084 of NZ_FNDY01000007.1, read as the reverse complement.
TAATGAGGGAGTTCGGTGCAGAGATTTCATATGTGAAGTTACTGGATAGTCCCCGGTCCCCCGTTGCCTTTATTTATAATATGAGATATAAAGTCATTTTATATGCGAAAAATGGAAAGAAAGCCGGACCGGCGTGTCTTATTGTAAACGCTGAAGCAAAAAGCCTAAAGAGCTACTTCTTGATCCAGGAGGTCAGCGTCTCCAGCGGTTCTTTATCGTCGCTGCTCCGGTTATACTGTTCCAGCAGCTTATCCAGCCTGCCCGTCTGATAACCGTAATCGTACATGGCTCCCGCTACAACGGACAATCGGAGCTTGCCTTCCCGATACTCCGAGCCGCGTTCCAACAGCGTGTTCATGAACCGGTCGTTTTCCTCTTCGAACCGGGAGCCGTCAAGACTCTCGGGCTTCAATTTATCGTCGAATTTCAGCAGTACGTGCTCATGATATTTAATCAAACGTTCCAGGTGCTGGTCGAAGGCTTGATCGGTCTCCGGCGTCCGGGCAGCGGGGAAATAGTGCTCTTCCACCGCATCCAAAACTTCCATCCCTTTATGCAGAGTATACAGCATCTGCTTGTAAATGACCAGATTGCGTGTTTGGCTGTATTTTGCGCGCCGCAGCTTCTTCAGTTCTTCCTCAAAAAGCTGGTACTTGTCCGACAGCGATTTCATGGCTTTTTCCAGCTCTTGTTTCTCATCGCGGAACACATTCTCCTTGATTTCATCGGAGATCGCGGTTCTTAAAAGAAGCGACATTTTCGAAAATACGGATTGCATTTGATTCAGGAACTGCTCTCTGGGCTTGGGAGGGAAAAAGATGATATTGATCAGAGACGCCGAGCCGATCCCAATTAAAATGAGCAGGAACCGGTTGAGCGCGAAGTCCCAATGTCCCGAAGCCTCCATGACCGCAACGACGGTAACCAGGGTCAGCCCGATGCTTTCTTCCATTTTCATTTTTAAGCAAATCATGATGACCGCGATGCAGACAAGTCCGATGGCAATCGGTTCGCTGGAGAAGAACATGCCTGCCAGCAGGGCGAGCGCCGCCCCGAGCGTATTGGTTTGAAGCTGCTCCAATAAATGACGCCATGACCGGTAGATGGAGGGCTGCATGGCAAAAATAGCCGCTACCGCAGCAATCACCGGTGGCGTAATGTCAAATAAACCGCTAAGAAATAAAGACAGGGTAACGGCGATACCCGTTTTTAATACTCGAGCGCCAAAGGACACAGAAACCCCTCCAAGCAATCTTCTTCCAGATGTTGTCCATCACTGAAGCACGGGCCACCGAATCCTACTGACGAGGAGGCCATGCTCGTTACGATTATAATCCCATCGACATATCAAGACAAGATTGCCGTCCCTGGTGGGCGTCATCGGCAAGCCGCGGCGTAAAGCTGCAAACGGTTAGCGGAGCCGTTCACTTGTCATCGCCGTATGCGATGCATAGCATGTCCGGGCACAGGGAGCCTCATGCCGGCTTGTCGTGCTTTAGCGGGGAGAACGATCGCCGGTACAAAATATAAAACAAGCTGAGGGTTAAGCAGCTTCCAAAGAGAACGTCGGAAGCGTAATGAGCCCCGATCACGATCCGGCTGTAGGCGGTTAGGAAACCCCATCCAAGAGCGACGGTCAGAGCCGCGGTTCGCCAAAACTTCCGGTGCAGCGGGACGAAGAACATGAGGGATAACGGCACCCATCCATTAGCCGCATGCCCCGATGGAAACGACCGGTGTCCCTCGGCGCCTTGCGGAGCATACCATGCCATGAAGTTCGAATAATCGGGCAGTAAATCCCGGAACCGGATTCTTCCCCAAGACAGCTTAAGCGTATGGACAAGCAGCAGCTCGCCGATGATGAGCGCAAGGGTGATCCAGACGGCTTTCCGATGCTCCAGCAGCTTTTGCTGCGGGATGCGATGGAGCAGCAGTTGAACGGCGGCCATCGCCAGGCCGGCAATGAGCAGGATCATCAAGGATGAGAGAAAGGTAAGCTCTATGTTCATCCACCGATGAGCCGTTAAATAAGCGATTACACAGCCTGTCAGGATGGCGGCCGCCCCGCTGATGGCGGTTACTGCGAACCGGACCGTGGGAGAATACGTTCGCGCTGTAGGGCATAAAAAATTCGTCCCTGCAAATAGAATGAGCAGTGCCGGGTGTTCGCCGAACGCCTCGAAAAAATAAGCCCAGCCTGATCGCGGATCGGCAAGCGACCGGGAAATCTCAAGATCGGCAAAAGCGAAGACCGCCGCGAGAAACGCCCAACCTATAAGAAACAAACCTATGTACAGCATCTCTCTAAAGGCCATGGCTCCTCCTTGTTTCCATGATATCTCCCATCCATTGTACATGGACGGCCAGCCGGATGTATAGAGCGGTGAAAGACCCCCTCCAAGCCAATCTTCGAAGATTCTGCTATAATTAGCTCCAACTGTTACGTCTGCAAAGCCGCGGCTGAAGAAGACGTGAATTCCGAAAAACATTCCCATCCGGAATCGTGAAAGGAGCGCACCATGCTGGGACTGGGCTACATCAAGCAGGTATACCAGGCTTGGATCGATTATCCGTGGAAGGAAGGCCTGCTGTTGGCGGACAGGTACGAAATCATTGAATTTCTCGGAGAAGGAAGCTATGGCTTGACTTATTTGTGCCAGGATACGGTCAGGGGCGACAAGGTTGTCGTAAAGCAGGCCAAGCCTAGTAAAGGAAAGCGGAGCAGGCATCTGCTCGAACGGGAGATGGCCATACTGGAACGGCTCCGTCATCCGAACATTCCGGGGTGCCGCGGGTCGTTTTGGCACAACAAGCACTTATGTATGGCTGTCGATTGGGTGGAGGGTCATACGGTGGAGGACCTTCTCTTTGAACAGAATCGCGGATTTTCCGAAAGGGAAAGTCTGGAGTGGATCGTTCGTTTGATGAGTATTGTCCGGTTTGTCCATGCTCAAGGCTATGTTCATCTGGATATCCGGATACCGAATGTGATGATCAGAAACGGCGAGCCCGTTTTGATCGATTTTGGTTTGGCGAGACGCATTGGGGATGTGGACGGATCGGACACGGACATGAATGAACAATCGGGAATACGGAGAACGCCGGAGGTAAAGAGCGACTTGTACGCCGTCGGCCATTTCCTGCTTTTTATGCTGTATTCGTCTTATGAAGAGCGGCCCGGCCAGTTAGAGAAAGACTGGCAGGAGGAGCTCTCCCTTACGTCACATACCAGAAAAATAGTACGGCGGCTGCTGCAAATCGAACCGCCGTATGAAGATGCGTCATCGCTTATACGGGACTTGAAGCAAGCGCTCCGGACGTTATGAACTGGAGCGGTTTTTATTTTTGTAGTATTTATGCCCGTATGGGGAATGACCGTAGCCGGATCGGGACGGCGAAGAGGAATACTTGCGCGAATGACGGTATTTGTCCGAGCTGTTCCCATAGCGGTAGCCGCCGTGTTTAGGCTTGCGAAACGAATAAACCATTTTTCTCAGCAAATTTTTGAACATACCGGATCCCTCCCTTGGTTTGGTGGGTACTACGAAGAAGAATCCGGAAGGTTTCGCCCGTAACTCGGAGTAAGGAGAAATGTTGGCGATCTCCTAAGTCTTTTTTTGTCGTTTTTAAGGTTTTTTCTGCGACTAAAGCGCTATTTTAAGACTTTCATGTTTTTTTCATGTTAATTTAATGTTTGTTCTTTACAATATCTTAATATTGATTTCCGCTGTATAAAGAAGCGGGCTGATAGGAGAGTGAGAAACGATGCGTCCCTTGGCATCCAGAGGACAGCCAAAGTCATCACGATTAGCGCAAGCCCGCGCGATCCAAAACAAAGTGATCCTAGTGTCATTGCTTATTGTTCCATTTCTGCTTGTGTTTGGGATGGAACTGATACAGAGGGGTAATGTGCAGGAAACCTGGGATTGGCTCACCGCCAATCCGAAGCTTTTTGCTGTGAATGCTTTGCTTGCCTTTTTCGTATTTTTACTAATCTATTGTTTGATCGGATCGCTCTTTTTTGCCATGGGATTCAGCACCCTGCTGCTGATGCTGATGTCACTCATCAGTTTTTTTAAGCAGAAGCTGATCGGGGAACCATTTTTTCCGTGGGACATTTTCCTGAAAAAAGAGAGCATGAATATTATTCCCCTGGTCACCAGTAAAGAGGCATTGGTTCGCTTGGTCCTCGTCTTCGGGATTTCGGCCGGTATTTTCCTGCTCAGGATCTGGCTGCCGCGATGGCCGATGAAGCTGTGGGTTCGCATGACACTGGGCCTGATGGCTGTTCTCGCGCTGTATTCCTTCGGTGTGAGGGCGCCTTGGGCGGAGAAGGTCATGGCTCAGGCGGGCGTTAATGAAATCGTTTGGAACCAGCAGCAGAATTACGGGGAAAACGGGATTTCGTTGGCTTTTACCATGAATGTGAAAAATTCGATCGTTCCCAAACCGTCCGGCTACAGCGAGCTCTCCATTGCCAATATGGCGGAAGGCTTAAATGAGTTGGTCGGCGCGTCGAAGGCCTCCGTATCGAATGACAAAAAGCCGAACGTGATCTTCATTATGAATGAAGCGTTTTGGGATCCGACGCTGCTTCCGGGAGTTAAATTCAATAAAGACCCCCTCCCGACGGTTCACCGTCTGCAGAAGAAAACGACGTCGGGGTACCTCTTGTCTCCCCAATTCGGAGGAGGCACCAGCAACGTGGAGTTTGAGGTGCTGACCGGGCAATCGATGAGCAACCTGCCTGCGGGGTCCATACCATACCAGCAGTATATCAGAAAACCGATTCCGAGCCTGGCCAGCTATTTTAAAAACCAGGGCTACCGGAGCGTGGCGATTCATTCCTATGATGGCTGGTTTTGGAATAGGGAAGAAGTATATCAGTATATGGGCTTCGATGATTTCAAAAGCAAAGAAGATTTTGACAATCCGGAATATCGGGGTGCCTTCATCTCCGACGATGAAGTGTCGCGCAGTATAATCGACGAGGTGGAAGCAAACGACAATCCGACGTTTATATACGCCGTAACGATGGAGAATCACGGGCCCTACAATGATAACCGTTACGGAGAGACCGACATTAAAGTTGAAGGGAATCTGACCGAAGAAGCGCGAAACACGCTTCAAACGTACGCGCAGGGAGTGTACAATGCGGACCACAGCCTGAAGATGCTGATCGATCATTTCGAGAAGTCGGATGAGCCGACGGTCATCGTCTTCTACGGGGACCATCTGCCGATGCTGGGTTATGATTATGATGTGTATGTTCAAAGCGGATTTGTGTCTACGGGAAGGTCCGACCAGTGGTCGCTTGAAGAACAGAAACGGATTCACAGTGTGCCGTTTGTGATGTGGTCCAATATGGACCTGCCTAAGGAGCATGTGCCGATTCTGAGCAATTCGTTCTTGAACGCTTATGTCCTTGACCGGCTGCAGATGGAGAAGCCGGCGGCCTGGGCTTACAATTTCGAGCTTTCCCGGAAGGTGCCGGGGCTGCTGCGCGGCTTGGTGGTCGATTCCGGTCAAGTTTTGTACAATTCGCCTCCGTCTTCCGTAGCAAGCGATGTAGAGAAGTACCGCGAGCTGCAGTATGACGAAATGTTCGGCGGGCAGTATCTTGCCAAGTACTTGGATTCCAATGGGTTTACCCGCAGCGATGAACAGCCTGACGGCTTTGACCATGTGAATATTGCAAGTGAAGAGGAAGTCGACGCCGCTCAATGAGCGGCGTTTCTTTGCGGCCGCTTATGAGGCCGGGAACCTCGGAGATGCGTGTTTTATGCGATCACCTGTACCTTTTCTTTGGAAAAACAAATATGCTACAATTTCCTGAAGATGACACATTTCTGATGTTGAAACGGATCATAGTAAATTACATCAGGAGGAGGAAGGGATATGGATCTGCGAAAGCTTCGATTGGACGAACCGGCGCACGGCACTTTCAGCGAGGAACGGGACGAGTATGAACGGGATTATGCCAGGTTAATACAATCTCCGGCCTTTCGCCGATTGCAGGGCAAATCGCAGGTGTTCGGAGCGGGCTCGGGCGATTACTATCGGACGCGGCTCACGCATTCTCTGGAAGTATCGCAAATTGCCCGTGAGACAGCTCGCCGAATGGGCAAGCAGTACCCTTTTCTGGCCCGTAAAGAACATCCGGGGCTGATGCTGGACCCGGCGGTAGTGGAATGCGCCTCGCTTGCGCATGATCTGGGGCATCCGCCGTTCGGCCACAAGGGCGAAGAAGTGCTGAATCAGCTGCTCAATGAAGAATACGGTCTGGAATATGAAGGAAATGCGCAAAATTTCCGTATCCTCATGTTTCTTGAAAAGCGGGCGGGCAGCGACAGCGGACTCGATTTAACCGCCGCCGTACTGCTGGCCATTAATAAATATCCTTTTCGTTTGGAAGACCCCGGTCGGCATAAGGGCGTATATTCGATGGAATGGGACGGGAGAATCGCCGAACTTCGGGACCGGTGGAAAATGCCCGAGGGCTGCTCGACTTTAGAGGCCCAGCTTATGGACTTGTCCGACGATATTGCGTATTCCACCCATGACATTGAGGATGGCATTCGTGCGGGGAAGATCCAGATGAATCGGACCTTCTTTGAGGATGACAGACTTGTGGAGCATCTCATTCAGGAGATCGTCAACGACCAAGGCAATCTGGAGGTCGGTTGGGAGCAGGTGGATATCGGTGCGATGGTCAGACGTGTGCTGGATACTTATCTGGAGCAGTGGGAAACGATTTATGCGGAATGCGGTAAGGAAGCTTCCAGAACCCGCAGAGAGATAAAAGCCCGCTGGGTCAGCACGTTTGCGGGCCGCGTCGGCATTATTGATGATCCTAAGAAGGGCTGGAAGCGGGTCACGTTCGTACGGGACGGACAGCAGGATCTGGAGCTGCTGCGGACGATGGAGATCTTGAAGAAGCTGGCCTGGGTTACATTGATTAAGGATTTTCGCGTACAGCGGCTGCAGAAGCGCAGCGAGATCATGATCCGGCGCCTGTGGGACAGCTTTAAGGTACCCGATCACGGTCGGCTCATCATCCCGGCCGATTGGGTGGCCAGTTACGAGCAGCATAAGGCTCAGTGGTCTTGGCCGCGTTTTGTGGCCGACTACATCTCCGGGATGACGGATGCTTACGCCGAGAAGGTGTATGCCGAGCTGTTCGCCAGCAAATCCGGTTCGATATACGAGATGGACTGATTCGTCGGTCTGCCATAGGGCCTCCAAGGCATATAATGGATCGAGCGATCTAATCGCGAGACAGGGCCAAAGGGGGAACGGGCGTGATTATCATAGCAGGGGGGAGCGTCCCCGTCGACTTGTATGGAATGACTCCACTGGAGCGGGAGATCGCGGAGCAAAAGATTAGGAGCGGGACGCCGTTCCATTACGAATCCATGAAATCGCTGCGCTTCGAGCTTAAGCTGAGAGAGGCCATCGTTGATTCTTCCGTCGCTATGCAGAGGAGCGGTGCCGTTTTCAGATCGTTCAAAAAATCATTTTGCAATGAAGCGTATTGGATTCGTACCGAGAACGGAGCATTTCAGCAAAGACCGTTTGTGAGGCCTGCTGATGCGATAAGGGATATTTATGTAAACGGTCATTTGTACGGTTTTGAGTGCGCAACGGCGGTAATCATCGTTTTATATAAAGCAGTGCTTGAAACGATCGGTACCGCTGCTTTCGATCGGCTGTTTGCCAATTTATATTTGTACTCTTGGCATCATGACAGTGATCTCCGGCTGATTACGGTGTATGGAAAACGGCTGGCATTTCCGGGGGATATCGTGTATTTCAAAAACCCTGATGTGGATCCGGAAATGATCCATTGGCAGGGGGAGAACGCCGTTAAGCTAAACGGCGACCTCTATTTTGGCCACGGAATCGGTATTATGAATGCGGAGGGAATCATCTCCAGATTGAATCGGTATCGGAAGCCGGGAAGCACAGTGTCGGCCTACTTGCTGGATGAGGCGACATACCCGAATTTTTTCTATTTGCAGCAAGCGGCGTCCTTCCGGGATTTCACGGAGGAGATATCGATGGTGTCGTCAATAGACGATACGGAATGCATTATCGCACGTATCGGTTGCCGAACAGGGATTTATGCCGTCTGATTCTTTCCGGTTGCGAAGAGGTTGTGCGGGCAATGAAAAAAGGAGCGCACCCAGAAGGATGCGGCCTTTTTTGTTGCCTGGGACGTCGGTTCTCGCGCCGCGGTTTCGCAGACTGTCAATAAATAGCAAACCCATGGAACATCCCGAACATGGTTTACCTCCCTCTATTTTCGGGTAATGATAACGTTATGGGGTTCATCTGGGCAAAGAGAGGCGATGAAGGACTGTGCGCTATTCAGGAACTAACCGCTTCAGGGTGTTCGTCCTTGCGGTATGGTGCGTCATGCTGCTCTTGACGATAACAGGCTGTATATCCTCCAACCAGCAGAGCGAGCCGTCTGCCGAGAAGGAGCGTGAGACAGAGCGGCCGACCAAGGATCCGGTTCAAGAACGAATTGAACGGATGACGCAGGATGAGAAGATCGGACAGATGATGATTGTCGGACTGGACGGCTCCGAGATAAGCGAGACAGCCAAAGCGATGATCGGTACGTACCATGTGGGCGGATTTATTTTTTATAAGGACAATATAAAGGACAGCAGGCAACTGATAGAGCTGACCAATTCGTTAAAAGCAGCCAATGCGGCAACGGGTGCACCGCCGCTCTGGCTCAGTGTAGATGAGGAGGGCGGTCGTGTAACCAGGATGCCGCCGGAGCTTGTGAAAGTGCCCGCGGCGGAAAAGATCGGGAAAGCAGACAACCCGGAGCTGGCACAAAACATTGGACAAACGCTCGGTAAGGGGTTGACCGCGCTCGGAATGAATATGAATTTCGCACCGGTGCTCGACGTAAACAGCAACCCGAACAACCCGGTGATCGGGGACAGGTCTTATGACTCCAGGCCCGAACGTGTCGCTGCGATAGGGATTCAGGTGATGAAGGGCTTGCAGAAAAGTCAGGTGATCCCGGTTGTAAAGCATTTTCCGGGCCACGGGGATACAACGGTAGATTCACATATCGGCTTGCCGGTGGTGAATCATGACATGGACCGGCTGAGAGCGCTCGAGCTGAAGCCTTTTGCCGAGGCGGTTCACAGCGGTGCCGAGGCAGTCATGGTAGGGCATATGTTACTGCCAAAGCTGGACAAAGAGGCACCGGCTTCCTTGTCCAGGCCAGTGGTTACGGATTTGCTGCGCAAGGAGCTCGGATTCACAGGAGTAGTGATCACCGATGATCTTACGATGGGCGCGATTATTAAACAATACAATATCGGCCAGGCGGCCGTACGGTCTGTTGACGCAGGAAGCGACGTGCTGCTCGTAGGCCACGGTTTTGACGAGGCCAAGCATGTATATGATGCCGTACAGCAGGCGGTTCGTGATGGTATACTGACAATGGAACAGATTGACCAAAGCGTCGCCCGTATTCTCCGCTTGAAGGAAAAGTACCGGCTGAGCGATGAACAGGCCCCGTTTCCTGACCTGACTCGAATAAATGACGATATGCAAAACGCGGTTAAAGCTATAGCCCCATAGAGGGCGGCCGCCGCTTGCCATTTTTAAGAAAGTTTTAAGCTCAACATAAGGGATTTCCAATCACTTTTGTTTATTATTAGATCTAAATAGACAGAGAAAAAACCAATCCTCATATGGGGGGCTTTACCATGGCGGTAAATAACAAATGGAATACGGGAGCCCGGGCTTTGGTGCTTTCGGGAGATCTGGGGGACGGCCATCGTCAAGCCGCACGCGCTTTGGCGGAAGCATGCAGTGCGGGAACTGTACCTTGGGTGGAGGCGGAAACGGTCGATTTTTTGCGGCGGATTCATCCCAACCTTCATCCGTTTGTAAGATACGGCTTTCTCAAAGGAGTGGAGAAGGCGCCGGGCGTATACGGATATTTATATAAGAAAACGAGAGCGAGCCAAAGCCTGTCGCTGCCTTTTCGATGCCTTCTGGGGATGGGGCTGCAGCGGCTGGCCGCATTGGTGAACGAAAAGCAGCCGGATGTCATTATATGTACTTTTCCCTTGGCTGCAGCGGCCGTATCGCTGTTGAAGTCGAGAACCGGACTACGGACGCCGCTGGTTACGGTGATCACGGACCATACCGATCACAGCCTGTGGCTGAATCCGCACACGGACCTGTATTTGGTCGGTTCAGAGTCGGTATCCGCAGCCTTGCGGCAGCGGGGCATCCCGGCAACCAGCTTGTGTGTGACCGGCATTCCGGTGCGTTCGTGTTTTTCCGAGGCTTCAGAATCAGACCGGGAGGCTTTGAAGCGGAGATTAGGGTTAAACCCGGAGCTTCCGCTGGTCATGGTTATGGGCGGCGGCTGCGGCTTGCTTAGTGAGGAGACCAGAGCATTGATTCGTTCGTCCGTTTTGCGGCGGCACGTACAGCTTACCCTTATCTGCGGCAGTAATGATGCGGCCCGTTTTCGGCTGGAAAAGGAGCTGGACAAGAATCCGACGCCGAACATCCGGATTACCGGTTTTGTCGATAATATTCATGAGTGGATGGCAGCGGCCGACTTGCTGGTAACCAAGCCCGGGGGCTTAACGACATCGGAAGCGGCTACCGCGGGATTGCCGATGCTGTTGTACAAGCCCATTCCCGGACAAGAGGAGGACAATGCGTCCGTTCTGGAGAAGGCGGGGATCGCCGTTATCGCTTCAAAGGAACGGAAGCTCCGGGATCAGCTTCTGGAGCTGGTGGAAAACCGCGCAGCTTTATCGGCCATGAGAGCCAAGGCCAGGCAGTTTCGAAGCAACCGGCCGGCGGAACAGGCATGGGATGCGATCATGAAGCTCCAGCCCGCAGATCAGCTGAACAGAGAAACTCGGCAGACGCTTGCTGTCAGGGAGGCGCAAGCCGGCACATAACACAAACAACGCCCCTGTTTCAGGGGCGTTAAATTATGTTTAATGCGTGTGGATTATTCATTTGTCGTTCCTGTGACGGGGCTAAGCGGGTAGAATGTAACACCCTTGCATGAAGGGCATATACAGCTGTAACAGTCGGCCATTTCTTCCAGCGTCTCTCCGCAAGTATCGCAGCATTTCAAAGGCAAACTTTCATAAAACTCGGTTGAACGCATCAGCATGCGAATCATTCCCTTCGTTCATGATACCTCTACTATACTGCAAAAGAACTTGAATTGTAAGCGCTTTTTTAGCGTTCACAAATTCTTCATTATCAACTTCATTGAATAACCGGGCAAAAGGGCATCGAATTTGAAATTCCGAGGCGGCCGTTTCGAGGCATTTTTTCAACATTTATTTCAGAACCGAATGCTCCGCATCTTGAGCGGAAAAAATAAACTCGGACGGGCAGGGCTTCAATGCATATGCTTTACAAAAGTAAGTAAGCCGCTGTAATATATACAATATAAAAAATAGCAGGAGTGGAGAATCATGAGTCAACTGGAACAAAAACAGGATGCGCTGCAAGTGATGTTTTCCCGTCATTCCGTTCGTAAATATGAAAGAGGCTTCGTCATTCCGGAGGCTGAGCTGAATGAAATTTTTCAGGCGGCAGCGAGCGCTCCGTCCTCTTGGAACTTGCAGCATTGGCGTTTTCTTGTGATTAGCGAGCAAGCGAATAAAGACCGATTGCTTCCGATCGCCTTCGGGCAGCAGCAAGTTTCGGACGCTTCTGTTGTCGTCATAGTGCTTGGGGATCTCCAGGCTAATCTGGCTGCTCCTGTCGTATATGAGAAGGCTTCTCAGGACATTCGTGAGATGATGGTGAAGCAAATTGAAGGGGCTTATGCCAATAATCCGGTTGTCGCACGGGATGAAGCGATCCGCAACGCTTCACTGGCTGCCATGCAGCTGATGCTGGCCGCCAAAGCCAAAGGTTATGACAGTGTACCCATGGGTGGGTACAACCAGGCGGCTCTGATTCAGGAGTTTAACATTCCGGAGCGTTATGTGCCCGTGATGATGATTCCGATCGGTAAAGCCGCCAGCCCGGCGCGTCCTACAGAGCGACTGCCGCTCGATAGTTTGGTTATCCGGGAAAGCTTCTAAGCAATCCGTTCCATCTACTTAAGGCTCCCGCTTTCCAGGCAAGCTGCCGCGGAGGCGGGGCTTATTCTTTTTATGGACTGTACCAGCATTCATACTGTTCCCTAAGGTTGGCGCGAGTGACCTTCTTACGGTGCAGGGTCAAGCTGGGAGCTTGATGGTTCAGTTCTGCAATCTGTTTGTTCGTGTCAGCAAGCAGAGCATCAATCTCAGGATCGCCGGGGCTTTTCTTTATCAGCTCCATTGCGGCTTCCATATTAGCGCGAATTTCCTTGAGCAGCACAAGCCAAGGAGGCTGAACGTTAGCTTGCCGCAAGATCGACGACAGAATATCTCCCGTAGGGACCTCAAGCGGCTTGCCTATTCCCGGCAAACGCTCAAGACCTCCGCTGCGGACGAATTCCTCGTAAGCATCATCCACTCTCCGCTGTATTTCCGCTTGCGCGACGGCAATCACATCCCGGTCCTCCAAAGTTTCTTTAGGCAAGGGAATGATCGGCCGTTCATGATCCTCCCTGTTCCTGTTAGAAACGTTATGGTTTTCAGGCTGTTTTTTGTACAACTGCCAACACCCCTTCTGCAGAATCCATCAGGTATCAGCGTAGCGGAAACAAAGATCAGGGTCAAGAGAGATTGGGGATAAGAGGCATTGGCCGTTTTCCGAAGCGCATGGATAATAAGCTCATGAAGGAAAAGCCGTAAAGCGTTCATGTCCATTGGTGAGAAGCGGCCCGGTTTGCTATAATTAAAAAAACTCGCTTATGCAAGCGATCGTTCCTAACAGGAGGTAGACACTATGCAATATTATCGAATAACCGATATTGAAGATCCTTATTTCCGCCAAATGCATCAACTGATGCAAAATGTGTTTCCGCCGGAAGAGGTTCTCGAATATGAGCTTTGGGCAGAACCGCTCCGCGACCCCGGTATCCGGGTATTTGTCGCCATTCAGGACGGAGAGGTTGTGGGCGCTACGGAGTACCGCTATTACAAGGATCTTCAAGTGGCCATGACGGATTTCACCATTATCGGCAAGGAAGGGCTTGGCGTCGGGCCTTTCTTGGCCAACCGCCGTATGGAGGATTTGCGTGCAGTGGTTTCGGAATCCGGAGGAACCCTTCTGGGGATGTTCGCCGAAATTTACAATCCTTATTTGTCCGACCGGCTGGAATTCGGAGGAGTCAAAGCCATGAATCCGTTCGTGCGCCGCGAAGTGCTTGCCCATCTCGGTTACCGGAAGCTGGATTTTGACTACATACACCCTTCCTGGCACAATGACGGTGAAGCCGTTCACGGACTCGACCTTTGTTTTATGCCGATCGCGGATGAAAAGATAGAGGCTGTACCGGCATCTCTGGTATCCAGTTTTCTGGAGAAATATTATGCCGTCCTGCCTCAAAAGCCGGATGCCTGGTACGAGATGGTGCAGCGGCTGAAGCAGCGTGAGACGGTTCGGCTGCTGCCGATTTAAATAAGATTAAACGTGAAATAGCGGACTCAGAGGCGAGTCCGCTATTTCATATGAGGCAGATTATTCTTCATCGTTCTTTAAGGCCAGTTCCAGTTCATCCAATGTTTTTTCCAGACCGTAGTTAAGAAGCAGTGTTTTGAAGCCCTTGTTCTGATGCTCCGCGAGCGCGTCCAATCGTTTTTTCAGATCCTTGCGGATATAGACGCGGTACTGTTCGTGGGTTTCATTACGTTCCTTTTTCTTCAGTGTGCCTTCCAGCACCTGAAGCAATGCGCTGCGGGTCCCCATTGGCGATTCCGCCGGTTTTGCAGCGGGAATGTCCTCCGTAATAACGACTGGTGAGGCGATTCCTGGCTCTTGCTCCGCTTCGCCGTCGTTAGCAACAGCCGATTTGGCGCGCTTGCGCAGCTTAGCGACGGATTCTTTCACCTCCAAGGCGGGCTTGGTCTCGCCCGCCTTGGGCGCTTCCGTTTCTGGAGCAGCCGTTTTGCGGCGGGATCGCTTTGTCGGGGAGAGTCCCTTCCGGTCTGAAGCGGGTATTTCCTGCATCATCACTGCCGTTTCCGTCGTAACCATGCCTTCGAGCTGCTTTTCTTGTGGCGGCATTTCAAATACCTCCTTGATCAACTCAGAATAGGCGGTGCATTTCTATATTGTAACACAGGTATGACGTATAAACATAGGGCAGGAGTAATCTATTATATAGCCTAAGATACGCGAGACTGATCAAACCAACCGATAAAGCCGAGACCATAAACGGAACCGACAGCCATGAGTACCGTCCACACCAGCAGACTGACCGTCATCCATGACATCACCCAGCGGCGCGAGGAGCCAAAAGAAAGCGCCAGTAAGGTGGCGATGTCGGTGCCGACAAGAGCCGGGGCCAGCAAGGCGAGGCCGGGAACCCCGTATTTTTCCCATATTTGTCTGGCGCGGCGGTACTTTTTCGGACTGCCGGCCAGATCCGACGAGGCGGCTTCGCCCGAGCCTTCTTCAATTGCAGTGCTTCCGCCGCCCGAAGCTTCTGCGGCCATTTGCCGCTTTAATGCTTTACGGGCTTTGACGCGCGCTCTCCATGCCGTAAACTCACGGAAAAACAAGGCCAGCAGCAAAAGCGGAATCCAGTTGCCGACAAACGCGACAATCGATACTCCGAACGGATTCAAGCCCCAGGCCACCCCAAGCGGCACGACTACAAATACATCAAGCCATGGTGCGGCGGCCATCAGAAACACGACGACATATTGCCACGCCGCTCCCCAATCGTTTTGCATCATATCCATCCTTAGTTAATCATCCTTTCTAATGCGGTTTACTCATTGTTTCTGTGCCATTTGCGCAGCTCCCGCCAATAAAGCATCGGTGTCATTGATGATCCCTCCCTTTCTGTTCGTTAACCATGTTATCCTCCAAATAAAACACTTCTTCCACGGGCATTCCAAAGGCGGCGGCAATTTTCAGCGCCAGCACGACAGACGGGGCGTAATCCCCCTTTTCGATCATACCGATCGTTTGACGGGTTGCCCCGACCTTGCGCCCCAGATCCTCCTGGGACCAATCGAAACGTGCCCGCAGCTCTTTGACTCTGGTTCGCAGCATAGCATTCTTCCTTTCGAGTCATCCCTCATATCATTGTTAATTTCACATTACATATTGTAATGTATACTTAACATTTTGACAAGTATATTTAACAATGTTTTGATATTGGAGTTTCCCTTGACTTCAATTTTCGGTATAGTGTCTGTAGGAAGAAATGGGAGAGCGAGGCGAGCAGGAAATGGATCGGCAGCCGCTGATATCCGTGATTATACCGACCTATAACCGGCCGGACTTTTTGTGCGAGCTGATGGAGTCGCTGTGGCGGCAGACATACCGGCAGCTGCAGATTATTATTGTCAATGACTGCGGAGAATCCGTTGATTTTGTAAAAGACCTGTATCCGGAGCTGGATATTACGGTTGTCCATTTGGAAAGCAATCAAAAGCATGTGCATGCGCGCAACAAAGGGCTCGAATTCGTACGCGGCGAGTATATTATGCTGTGCGACGACGACGACCTGCTGCTGCCGGGCCATGTGGAACGGATGCTCCAGGAGCTTGAAGACAGCGACTTGGTTTATTCCGATGTTGAAATTTTCGATTACGTGGTGGACGAAGCGGGTGTGCGCTGGCCGACGAACCGGTTTGTATTCGCCTATGAGTATGATGCCGCCGGGATGCGCCGGTTTTCGACCTTCTTTTCGTCCGGCTGTCTCTATCGGAAAACGCTGCAGGACCGTTTGGGCTTATTCGATCCGGAGATGTATCATTATTGGGATTGGGATTTTTATTTGCGGACGGCGGAGCATTATCGGGTCAAAAGGGTGCCGGTGGCCAGCGCGTTGTATGCTTTTGCACAAAGCGGCGGCAGCAATATGTCAGGGGATTTGGAGGATATGCGCCCGTTTTTGGACAAGCTGTCGGCCAAGCACGGACTGGGAGAACTGCCGACCAAAAACTTTTTTCTGCTGTTGGAGGAGCCGGAGATGAAGGCGCGAAAGGCAGCTACGGAAATACTGTGGGACGGGAAGCCGATCGTGTCCAGGCGGGCCGGCAGGCAAAAGGAGGCATAACTACTTATGCTGGGGATGAATGACAGACAGGAGCCTGTGTTTTCCGCCACAATGGAGGAAGCGCGGGAACTGCTGCGCAAGTACTATGGGTATCCCGATTTTCGCGAGGGTCAGAAAAAAGTGATTGCCAGCATCCTGAATGGAAACGATACGCTGGGCATCATGCCGACAGGTGGCGGAAAATCGATCTGCTATCAGATACCGGCGATGCTCATGAGCGGAACGACGATCGTTATATCGCCGCTGATCTCTTTGATGAAGGATCAGGTGGACGGTCTGGACAGCATTGGCGTACCGGCGGCGTACATCAACAGCTCGCTTTCTTATGCGCAGGTGGAGCTTCGCATACGTAAAGCCGAGCGGGGGGAATACAAGCTGCTCTACGTAGCGCCGGAGCGCCTGGAGTCGGAACGGTTTCTTGAGCTGCTGTCGAACTTGGTGGTGCCGATGGTGGCTGTCGATGAAGCGCACTGCGTATCGCAGTGGGGACACGATTTCCGGCCGAGCTACATGCGGATTAACCAGCTTGTGGCGCACTTGCCCGAGAGGCCGCTGCTTGGGGCTTTCACGGCGACGGCGACCGACCAGGTTCGCGAGGATATCGTCCGGCACTTGAAGCTGCGGGAGCCGCAAGTGTTCGTCACCGGGTTTGCGCGGGAAAACTTGTCGTTCTCTGTCGTAAAGGGCGAGAACAAGCGGGATGTGCTGATGAGATATATCCGCGAACACGCCGAGGAAGCGGGCATTGTCTACGCAGCTACGCGCAAGGAGGTTGACCAGCTGTGTGAATTTTTGCGCCGTCAGGGCGTGGCGGCAGGCAGATATCATGCCGGTATGACGGACAAGGAGCGGGCGGAAGCCCAGGAGCAGTTCCTTTACGACGAGGTGCGTGTGATGGTGGCCAGCAACGCATTCGGTATGGGTATAGACAAATCGAATGTGCGCTACGTCATCCACTTCAACATGCCGAAAAACATGGAGGCTTATTATCAGGAAGCCGGTCGGGCGGGCCGTGACGGCGAGCCGAGCGATTGTCTGCTGCTGTTCAGCCCTCAGGATATTCATATCCAGAAGTTTTTGATCGAGCAATCTGTCGGCGATCCCGAGCGGCAGTCCCAGGAATATCGCAAACTTCAGCAGATGGCGGACTACTGCCATACCCCGCAATGTTTGCAGCGGTACATCGTTCGCTATTTCGGCGGCGACACGGCGGAGGATTGCGGGCAATGCAGCAACTGCGTCAGCCCGGATCTGGAGCTGACCGATATTACGCTGGAGGCGCAGCAAATTTTTTCCTGTGTGCGGCGCATGCGTGAACGGTTCGGCATGACGCTGGTCGCGTCGGTGCTGAAGGGATCGAGGAACAAGAAGGTGCTGGAGCTTGGATTCGATAGCCTGAGCACGTATGGCTTGATGAAAAGCCGGACGGAGAAGGATATCATTGATCTGATCCAGCTGCTGATCGCAGAAGGCTACCTGCAGCTGACCGAGGGCAAGTATCCGGTGCTGAAGCTGACGGCGAAAGCGTCTGGCGTACTTGCGGGGGCGGACCGGGTTGTGCAGCGGGTGAGGAAAAAATCTGCGGCGCCGGCGGTCAAGGACGTGGAGACGGAGCTGTTCGACGAATTGCGGCAGCTGCGTATGGAGATTGCAAAGCGGGAAGGGATTCCGCCTTATATTGTGTTCCCGGACAGCACGCTGCGCGAAATGTGCGGGGTGAAGCCTACCAACCCGGCGGCGATGCTGAAGATCAAGGGTGTCGGGGAAGCGAAATTTTTCAAATACGGAGCTTATTTTATCGAATTTTTCAAGCGGCGGCAGGAGCAGCCGCAGTGAGAAGGTATGATGGGATGAGTTTGGACGGGAGAAAGGAGGCGCAGCAGCGTGGCGAAATCGAAGTTTTATGTGGTTTGGGAAGGGCGCCGGCCCGGCATATACAAGACGTGGGCCGAATGCCAGGCACAAACGAACGGATATCCGCAGGCAAAGTTTAAAGCTTATGAAAGCGAGTCGGATGCAAAAAAGGCGTTTGAGGCCGGATGGAAAAAAGCGTTTGGCGCTGCAGCCCGGGCTCAAGCGAACGGGGCGGCCAAGAGCGGGGCGGCCAAGAGCGCCGATGGACAAGCGGCGGCGGGAGAGCTGCCGACCGAGATCGAACTGGACAGCCTTTCCGTGGACGTTGGCTGCAGCGGCAATCCCGGTATTGTCGAATACAAAGGCGTTTATACGCGGACAGGCGAAGTGCTGTTCCAGCATCCGCCGATCTCTAAGGGGACGAATAACATGGGGGAATTCCTTGCGATCGTGCACGGACTGGCTTACCTCAAGAAACAAGGAAGCGCCATGACCATCTACAGCGATTCGATGACCGCCATCAGCTGGGTGCGGAAGAAAGCCGTCGCCTCTACATTGGTGCGGGACGCATCCACCAAGGAAATCTGGACGCTGGTCGATCGTGCGGAAGCGTGGCTGAAGCACAACAGCTACCCGAATAAAATCGTAAAGTGGAACACGAAGGCGTGGGGCGAGATCAAAGCCGATTACGGGAGAAAATGAGTACCTGAAACTGCCAAGAGCGCCTGCTCCTGCAAAAGGAATGGGCGCTCTTGTTTTCGTGCTATTTATCTTGCCGATCAATGTGCAAGCGCGGTTTTCTTTTATACGTCGTATCCTTGTACACTTCTTCCTCCTGGCTTTCGAGCGGCAGGCTCACCAGTTCCCATTCCGTTTGCCCCATGGCCGGATCATACGGAAATTCGTCCCCGCGTTTAAGCGTCTCTTCGCGTCCCCATTCATTTTCGTAAATCCCGTCGGTTTCGACTTCCTCGCTGGATACCGGATTCATCCTCTTGTCTTCTGCCATGTTTGCCAAAATCCTCCCTTGTGTTCGTTTCGCACCTTAGTATGCCCGCAGAATCCCGTTATCATGAAAATTTTCCATTGCCGTTCAACCAAAATATGGTATGGTAAAGAAGTATGCTTCATGATGAACAGCGACCGGATTTCATTTTGCGGGAGGTGGGCGCATTGTCCTTTGCCAGCAGACTTTCTTGGTTTTTCCGCGAACGCTGGAGCAGGTATGCTCTGGCTATCATGATCATGACTGCGGTAAATGTGCTGAACATGATTCCGCCCCGCATGATTGGCGGTATTATCGACCAAATTCGGACGGGGACCCTGACGGGTGCGGAGCTGCGGCAAGGCGTGCTCCTGCTGGTCGGCCTGGCTTTGCTAATTTATCTCATGATTTACTTGTGGATTACAACCCTGTTCGGCAATTCGATACTTCTTGAGAAACGGCTGCGCACCCGGTTGATTCAGCATTTAACGCGGATGTCGCCCTCCTTTTTCCATAGAAACAGCACGGGCGAACTGATGGCGCTGGCCACCAATGATATCCCGGCAATCGGTCAGACGGCGGGGTACGGTGTCATGACACTGGTCAACACGATTGCCGGCACGACCGTAGTGATTGTAACCATGGTTTCGTTCATCAGTTGGAAGCTCATGCTGGCGGCGCTCATTCCGCTGCCGCTGCTGACGCTTGTCATCAGTATCCTTGGCAGGCAGACGCGCAGGCGCTTTGCCAGCGCGCAGACCGCTTTCGGACGCATGAACGACCAGGCGCTCGAATCGATCTCAGGCATGCGCGTCATACGTTCCTATGTGCAGGAGCAGTATGATTTGCGTGCGTTTGACCGGATCACCAGCGACGTGATGGAGAAAAATATGCGTGTTGCGGTAATTCACGCGATGTTCCATCCGACCGTCACGCTGATTGTCGGCATGAGCTATGTCATTGGCATCGGGTATGGGGCTTATTTGGTGTTCCATAATGAAATTACCTTGGGACAGCTGGTGTCCTTCAATATATACCTGGGGATGCTCATCTGGCCGATGATTGCGTTTGGCGAATTCATTAATGTTCTGCAGCGCGGTACCGCATCGGTTGACCGGTTGAGCCGGACCTTTGAACAGCAGCCGGATGTTCGGAATCCGGTTCATCCCAAGCCGCTGGAGAGTCCGGAGTCGATTGAGTTTTGCCGGCTTACGTTTCGTTATCCCGGCGCTGCGTATGACAGCCTCACCGCTGTATCTTTAAGGGTGGACCGCGGGCAGACGCTGGGTATTGTCGGTCGGACCGGCAGCGGCAAAAGCACGCTTTTAAAGCAGCTGCTCCGCTTTTACCCGGCGCCTCCGGGCAGTATTCGGATTTCCGGGATCCCCTTGGAGGAACTGGCCATGGAGCGCGTGCGCGAATGGATCGGCTATGTGCCGCAGGAGCATCTTCTGCTTTCCAAATCCGTCAGGGATAATATTGCTCTGGGACGCCCCTATGCTTCTGAGGGGGATATTCGTCGGGTGATTGAACTGGCTTCATTCACGAAGGATGCGGAGCTGCTGCCGCACGGGCTTCAGACCATCGTGGGAGAAAACGGGGTTATGCTATCCGGAGGCCAGAAGCAGCGTGTTAGCATCGCAAGGGCCCTTCTTGCCGATCCGGATATCCTGATCTTGGACGATGCGTTGTCGGCTGTGGATGCTCGGACGGAAAGCGCCATTCTTCAAGCGATTCGGAGGGAGCGTACCGGAAAAACGACATGGATTGCTGCGCATCGCCTTTCTACGGTCATGCATGCGGATCGGATCATTGTGCTGGAGGACGGACGCATTGCCGAAGAAGGAACGCATGAACAGTTGATGAAACAGGGCGGATGGTACAGGAATCAATTTGAACGGCAGCAGCTGGAGGCCAAGCTGCTCGATTCATCAAATTAGCGTCTGACAGGCGAACAGGAAGGAAGTGCGCGGGCTTATATGGATGAGAGGGAACAAACACCCGTGTTTCGCAGGCTGTTCGGTTATGCGATGCTGTTCAAATACCGCATTGCCGCGGCTCTGCTCGTACTTTGCTGCGCAGTAGGCGCGGAGCTTGCCGGACCTTTTATAGCGAAAACCATCATCGACCGTCATATTGGCAGCATCCAGCTTCCTTGGTATGAGAAGGTTTCGGAAGCTCCGCTCGGGAGCACGATGGCGCAGGTCGAGTTGGACGGCCGCATCTATGTTCGCGAAGACTGGGTGAAAAGTGAACATCTGGAACACGGGATGTGGAGGGAAGCAATAATTCTACAGCTTGAGCGCGGGCTATATCTGGTTCGTAACGTGCCGGGCGGCGAAGGAACCTGGACGCTGGAGACGGATGGCGACGGTCCGGCGGGAGCGCAGGTCAGATGGACCGGGGCCGGCGGCGAATCCGAGCGGTTTCCCGCGCGCAAGCTCACTGCTGCGGAGGCCGGCAGCTTTTATCAGCATGACATCGTGCCGGTGATTCGCTGGCTGCTGTTGTTTGTCTGCCTTCTTGCCCTGGGAAGCGTGCTGCATTACATCCAGGGGTACACTTTGCAAGCCACTGCACTACGGATTATTCAACGGATGCGAATGGATCTGATGCGGCATATTCAACGGATTCCGATCCGCTATTTCGACAACACGCCCATCGGTCAGGTCGTATCCCGGATAGCTAACGATACGGAAGCGATCCGCGATTTGTTTATGAGCTTTATGGCTACGTTTGTGGTCAGCATGATCAACATTATCGGGATTTATATTGCTTTATTTTTACTTGATATAAGGTTGGCCCTGGTTACGCTTTTGTTTATTCCGTTATTTACAATCGTGATGCTGGTTCATCTAAAATATTCCAAAAAGTACATCTCCATTATGAGGGCCAGACTCAGTGACATGAATGCGATGATCAGTGAATCGATCGCCGTTATGCCGATTCTGCAGGCCTTTCGGCAGGAAGCAAGGCGCCTTGATGAATTCGATGCGCTCAATGAAGACCGGTATCGCAGCAACATCAGGCAAAACCGCGTATTTTCCCTGTCCTCACGGAACTTCACCGGGCTTGTCGGCGCGTTATTTACCGCAGGGGTGCTTTGGTATTTCGGCGGGCAGTCGCTTCACTCTTCGATTTCCTTCGGTGTGTTTTATGCCTTTATTGACTATACGGGCCGTTTCTTCCAGCCGATTATCGGAATTTTCGATCAGCTGCTGAATGCGCAGAGAGCCGTCGTGTCGGCAGAAAAGGTATTCGCATTGATGGATATGGAAGGGACGGAGGTGGAGGAGACAGAGAAGGTTCCCAGACCGCAAGGGCATGTGGCGTTTGACCGTGTTTCTTTTGCTTATCAGGAGGCAGAGCCCGTCCTGCGGGGAATCTCCTTTGAAGCGAAAAAAGGGGAGACCGTAGCATTGGTCGGACATACCGGCTCCGGCAAAAGTTCGATCATGAATTTGCTGCTCGGCTTTTACGAGCCAACCTCGGGGGAAATTCGTATCGACGGCATCAACATCCGATCCATGTCCAAGCAGGCACTGCGCAAGCATATGGGGATTGTGCTGCAGGACCCTTTCCTGTTCGAGGGTGATATCAAATTTAATGTAAGTTTGTATAATGAGGCCATTGGCCCTGAACAGGTACGCAAGGCGCTGGCCGACGTCGGCGCGTCGGGTTTTGTAGAGCAGCTGCCAGGAGGGTACGACGAGCCGGTAGTGGAGCGGGGGAGCACGTTGTCTTCCGGGCAGCGGCAGTTGATTTCTTTTGCACGGGCATTGGCATTCGATCCGGCGATTCTTATCCTGGATGAAGCGACGGCAAACATCGACAGCGAAACGGAAGGCTTGATCCAGGAGGCGCTGAGAATCGTCAGCGCGGGCCGGACCACCTTTATTATCGCGCACCGGCTCTCTACGATTCGCGATGCGGATCAAATTCTGGTACTGCAACGCGGTGAAATCGTCGAGCGCGGCACGCATGAGCAGTTAATGCAGCTGGAGGGTCGTTATTATCGTATGTATCAGCTACAATCCGGCGGACTGGCGCCGCCCACCACAGCGTAGAGGATCGGCGCCTTCCGCAAAATCGGATGACCCGCCTCGCGAGTCGTTGAACGGCTGCAGGCAGAGTTGGGAGACGGGGGCTAGCTTTCGCCGGAACGCCTTATCATGCTTGCATCAGGAAAGAAAGAGACGTTCCGGCATGATCCCCCGCAGTTATGAATGATTTCGGCGAGCCATTTGCTGCCATACGGACCCTTCCGCCGCCTGGCCGCCTTCGATGCGCTCCAGCGCCATGCGTACCTGCATCCGGACTTCAAACTCCGGATCATCCTGGGCCTCGCGCAGCGCTGGAAGGGCTTGTTCGTCGCCAACCTCGTACAGGAAGCGGGCGGCGCGCCAACGGACCAGCTTGTTGGGATCCTGCAGTGCCTCAATCATCGCTTCTTGAGCAGCGGGGTCTCCCAAGTCGGACAGGGTATCGCCTGCTGTTCGGCGTACGGATGAGGAGACGTCGCGTAAAGCGCGATACAGATAAGGAAGTACCTTTGGATCTTTCAGATCGCCCAGATAGACCGCGGCCAAGCGTCGGACATTGGCTTGCTCATCCTCCAGCGCCTTCAGCAGCAGCGGAAGCGTGGAGTCGGAAGGTTTGATCTGCTGCAAGGCAGCGTAACGCTGTTTCCAATCGGGTGCATTCAACTGCCGCTCCGTTTCTTCATAGCTCAGTGTTTTCCGGCCGGTTTTGGCCAGCTCTCGTGCTTCACCTTGGGCCGGTCCTTCCTGCGCTTGAGCGATTAACTGTTCCAGCTGCTCGTCGCTGTAAGCGGCATCCAGTTCCTGAACGACATCATTCAATACCTCCTGTAGCTCGCCGTAGCGGGTATCCCAGTCGTCGAGCGACCGTTCCTTAATCAGGTTGGGCGAGGCCGCCGCGGCACGAATGGCAGCGTCACTGAAACGCTGCGGAAGAGCATCGCGTCGTTCTTCCAGGCCGTTGGTCACCCTCACTTGAAGCGGGATGCCGCGAAAGTGCTGCAGCCGCACCTTCACTTCGCCGAAAGCGGCCTCCTCCGCATCATTAGCAGGGATACGTTCGCCAGGCTGGTTTGCGCCCGACGGTGCGCTTACGGGGGATATACCGGAATCGGCCTCGCCCAAGATCGCCCGTGCCTCAGCCAATATGCTCGGCCAATCCCCTTTGGGAGTCCGGTCCAAAGCGATAAAATCCGCTGCCCGGTATAATGACTTCACTCCTTCTATGGCAAGCAGCTGCCGCAGCTTCGGAGCCTGGGCTTCTGCCGCTTTATCCCGGGTAAACGTCTGGCGCACCCCGTCGGGGAGCTTTTCTGTTACGTTAATTTTCATCGTGTTCGGACTGGGTGTAGGTTCGATGGATATAATGTTCATGAACGCTTCCTCCTGTCTATTCTCGTTTGGACTAGCAAAAAGGACCGTCAGCCCTCGGGGACAAATCGGTCCTTTTGTTGTTATTCCGTTTCTTTCCGGTGTTCTTAGTCAAGATCAAGCAAATTACGGTGAAGGTAATTGTCGTCAAGCGTCTTCGTCAAATCGAAAACGGTGTGCGCCAGGTCCAGGTTCTCGAACGCATGCTCACAGGAGTCTTTATATGCCATTTCTTCATCATAATGCGACATGTACCGGTTGATCAGCTCCGGCGAATCCCCGCGTTCCTGCTCTCTGCGCATGACGGTATCCCTGTCGGCGTAGATAAAAATACGGATAACGCGGTCTCCATAAATTTTCTTTAACATTTCCGCACCGTACCGGTTCAGAATAAGGTAAATGGCCCCGTGTTTTTGCAGCATTTGGGCGACATCCTTTTCTTTGATCCCATATCGGTTGCCGTCAATTTCCACAACCTCAATGAACTCATTGTTGGCCTCGGCCGCCGCGAACTGCTCACGCGACACAAAATGATAATCTTGTCCGTCAACCTCAGAAGAACGCGGAGGGCGGGTCGTGTACGAGAGAACTTGCTTCATCCCCAGCGTGCTGCCGGACATTTGGGCTACGGTTCTTCTTCCGGCACCGTTAGGGCCGGTAAAAACAAAAATAAGTTCCTTATCCTTCAACTCGTACATGGAAACCCTCCTTCAGGTGAAAGTAATTAATACTAACATGCCTACTTCATATTCTACATGTTCCAGGATGCAAGGTAAAGTTCCAAGCCGTCAGCCGTTTTTTTAGCGTCCCCGCCGTCTGCCGCCGTTTCGCGGTTTCGGCTGCTGTGCCTGACCGCGCTCGCCGCGTCCGCGCCCGCGCCCTTGGGCCGACCGTTCGCCCGTTGCAGCTGTACGGCCGCGGGACTGGCGACGGTCACCCGGCGCAGGGCTTCGTTCGCGTCCTTGCGTCGAGCGCTCGGAAGCTGAACCGCGACCACGTTTCCGGGCAGAGCGTTCGCCCGCCGCTGTGCTGCGTCCGCGGCCTTCGGCAGCAGACGTGCTGCGCCCGTGAGTGGGAGTGCCGAACTCGCCGGGCTCATTGTCCCGCGCTTTGCCCGATTGTTTCGGCAGCCTGCTCTTAATGCCTTTTTCGATCAGTTCAAGATAAGTGGTATCTCTAGGGGCGGCGAACGTAATCGCTTTTCCTCTTTGACCTGCCCGGCCCGTTCGACCGATTCGGTGGATGTAGCTTTCCGCTTCATGCGGAATGTCGTAATTGAACACATGGGTGATGCCCTCGACATCCAGCCCTCTTGCAGCCACATCGGTAGCTACCAATAACTGGATCTTGGCTTCGCGAAACCGTTTCATGACTTGCTCCCGTTTGGCCTGAGTAAGATCCCCATGCAGTTCGTCGGATGCATAGCCGCGTTCAAGGAGTTCATGGTTCAGCTTGCTTGCCCGCAGCTTCGTCCGGCAGAAAATCATCGCCAAATAAGGGTTTTCTTCCTCTATGAGTTTACATAACGCTTCAAATTTGCCGCGGTCCGTCGTTTGGATCACCACTTGTTCGATTTCATCTAACGTGATGCGCTTGGCTTTCACTTCGATTTCCACTGGCTGGCGCATATACGCTTTGGCCAGCTCCCGGATGCGCTGAGGCATGGTGGCCGAAAAAAGCAGCGTCTGCCGACGGGAGGGAGTGGCTGAGATGATCTCCTCGACTTCCGGGAAAAATCCCATATGCAGCATTTGATCAGCTTCATCGAGAACCAGTATCGAAAGCTTGTGCAGTTGAACCGTACCCCGCCGCAGATGATCCAACAGGCGTCCGGGTGTTGCTACAATTATATGTATGCTTCCTTCAAGCTTCCGAATCTGCCTTTCGACGTCCTGCCCGCCGTAAGCCGATAGCACGCGAACCCCTTTGAGCGGGGACCACCGTTTAACTTCTTCCGTAATTTGTATGGCCAGCTCCCGGCTAGGTGTGACGATCAAAGCCTGAACATGCGGCCGACCGGGGTCAATGGTTTCCAGAATCGGAAGTACAAAAGCAAGGGTCTTCCCCGTACCCGTCTGCGCCTGGGCAATAATGTCCTTGCCGGTTAGTGCTGTGGGAATCGCTTCCCGCTGAATAGGGGTAGGTTCCGTAAGCCCGTGCTTCTGAAGCGACTTAGCCAATTCTGTACTGACGCCGAGCAGAGCAAACTCATTTTTCTTCATTATAATATCTCCTCAATGCTTGAATTATTCTACTTATTAATACTGCATTCTACAGGAAGTAACACCAAAAAGAAACCAAGGCTTGAATGAGTGCTTGAGATTTTTTGCATAAACCAAAGAAAACCCGGCACAGGCAGCCGGGTAAAAGCTTGAACATATATGATCATGGCTTTATGCAAAGAACCTCAGTATTCCCTTCCGTTGGATTCCGATTGGTTTGGAATGGTTGGCGCTGTTCCAAAGGTCGCTTCCATTAATTCCGTAAAATGACCCTTGTACGGTTCAAGTGAACGTCCCTGCCAGCTTTGTTGAGCCAAACGGGTAAATTCATTCACGATATTGCGGTTCGCCGTAATGTACACATCCGTAACCGTTGGCTGCAGAGATCGGATTTTTTCTCCGATCTTTTGTTTGAACAGATGGGTTAAATGCTGGTGGTGCATTTCGGTTTCCGCTCCGTTTGCTCCGCTGATGAGCTGACTTGGGTCGGCGTAATCGCTTTGCGGCGTGTACGTATTGTATAATCCTCTAACCAGTCCGTAATTGTTCGTTTCCGTGCCTCGCACCTCCCCGCCGCGCGTTCCGCTCGCCGTACTATCGATGGTAATGGCCGTATAGGCGACATTATCGCCCATCATTACGATCGCACTGCTGACGCCGTACATGGCGGCCACCTGATCCGAAAGAAACTGGTTCATTTCCAGCTTGGTTATTTTATGGGAAACGGGGGCATACTGCTGTTGAGTCTGGTAAGCGCGCGACGTATCCTGCCTGGGCATATCCCTTTTGCTGCCGTAGTTGTTGGCACTGTTGTAATCGTACCATGAAAAACAGCCCGTCAGCGCCGTGACGATGCCGAGTGCAAGTACACCTGTGAATAAACGAAATGTACGCATCAAGATTCCTCCTCATATTCAACGACGAATTCGGGACCCGGTTAGCGCTCGAATCATGGTATCCCTTCTTCATCTTAGGATTGATTATATAGAAGCATTTATGCGTCCTTGCGGCAAGCCAAAAACATGCATAAATACACCGCAAAATGGAAATAACCTAATAGGGATTGTATGGGAAAACCTCTGAAAAACCTTGACTTCCGAACAATTTGTGAACTTCCTGAGATTCATTGACAAAAAACAGGTCCGAATTTATAGTTAATATGGTGATTAGGTTCATTGACAAGAAATGACCTTTTTTTGATCGAAAAATATTTGCTTTATAAGGTGGGATTAATAAGATGATTCGATGGCAAAATCTGTGGCGTTTCATCCCTCTCTTCGGGTTGATGGCACTGTTAACAGGGTGTGGAGACGAAACAATTTCCGCCTTGAAGCCAAGAGGTCCGGTAGCCGAAGACCAGCTGTTCTTGATGAAACTCAGCTTCGGTATAATGCTGCTGGTTGTTGTGGTCGTATTTGTTATTTATTTGTATGTCTTGGTCCGCTTTAGAAAGAAAAAAGGCGACAAAGATATCATTCCAAAACAAGTTGAAGGCAGTCATACGCTGGAGATCATATGGACGGTTATCCCGATCATCCTGCTTCTGATTTTGGCGGTTCCGACAGTGCAGTATACCTTCAAAGTGCTGGAGGATCACAGAGAAAACGAGGACGCGCTTCACGTCAAGGTTACGGCGCATGCGTTCTGGTGGCAGTTTGAATACCCGACCTTGGGCATCGCTACAGCTCAGGATCTTGTTATTCCTACGAATAAAAAAATTGCTTTTGAATTAACCGCTTCCGATGTCAAACACTCCTTCTGGGTACCGTCGCTCGGCGGTAAAATGGACACAAACCCGGGTTCGACGAACGTTTACTACTTGGAAGCATCCGATGTCGATGTATTTAAAGGAAAGTGTGCGGAGCTTTGCGGCGCATCCCATGCTTTAATGGACTTTAAAGTGGTTTCTATGGAGCAAGCCGATTTCGACCAATGGGTGGCTAAGATGAAGGCGCCGGCTGCTGTTCCTGCAGAAGCAAAACGCGGAGAAGAACTCTTCAAAAACAACTGCTTGGCCTGTCATGCTGTTAACGCACAAGGGCTCGGCGCCGGTCCGAACTTGAACGGTTTTGCTTCCCGTGAGCTCGTTGCCGGGATTCTCCCTCATTCTGACGAGAGCTTGAAAAAATGGATTTCGGATCCGCAGTCCGTGAAACCGGGCAACAAGATGCCGGCCTTTAGTGAAAACGCACCGAATCCAATGACTCCTCTCAAGGATCAGGAGATCGACGATATCATCAAATACTTGAATTCGTTGAAGTAACGAGCATCAGGGAAAAAGGAGGTTAAAACGGTGGCTCACGCACACTCGGCAAAACGGTACACTGGTCTGATGGATTGGCTTACCACGGTGGACCATAAAAAGATCGGAATTTTATATTTGATCGCAGGCGGTCTCTTTTTCTTAGTCGGTGGTCTTGAAGCGATTCTCATTCGGATTCAACTGGCTTACCCCGACCAGAAAATATTTATTGGCGACACGTTTAACGAATTGACTACAATGCATGGTACGACCATGATTTTCTTTGCGGTCATGCCGGTTATCTTTGCTTTTATGAATGCTATCGTCCCGCTTCAAATCGGGGCTCGCGACGTAGCGTTCCCATTCCTTAATGCATTAGGCTTCTGGTTGTTTTTCTTTGGAGGCGTACTTCTGAACACATCCTGGTTTCTGGGGGGCGCGCCGGCTGCCGGATGGACGGCATATCCACCGCTTTCCGGAATTATAGATCCCACCGGAACGTTTAAAGGTGTAGACTTCTACGTGCTCGGAATTCAGATTTCCGGTTTGGGCACGCTGATCGCGGGGATTAACTTCCTTGTAACGATCATCAACATGCGTGCGCCGGGAATGACTTACATGAGAATGCCAATGTTTACTTGGGCGTCTTTTATTACATCCTTACTTATACTTTTTGCTTTCCCTGCCATTACGGTAGGTCTTGTGGAATTGATGTTTGACCGGCTTTTCGGAGGCGCGTTCTTCGATATAACCAAGGGCGGTAATCCGATCCTTTGGGAGCATATTTTCTGGATTTTTGGTCACCCTGAAGTATATATCTTGATTTTGCCGGCATTCGGCATCATTTCCGATGTTGTAGCCACTTTCTCGAAAAAACGTTTGTTCGGTTACAGCTCCATGGTATTCGCGACAGCGTTGATCGGATTCCTGGGCTTCATGGTTTGGGCCCATCATATGTTTGCTGTAGGGATTGGTCCTGTCGGTAACGCGATCTTTGGGGTCGCAACGATGGCTATCGCCGTTCCGACGGGGATTAAGATTTTCAACTGGTTGTTCACGCTGTGGGGCGGACAAATTCGCTTTACGACAGCTAACATTTTTGCAACGTCCTTTATTCCGACGTTCGTTATGGGTGGCGTAACCGGGGTTATGCTTGCGGTACCGGCGGCTGACCTTCAATACCACGATACGTACTTTGTCGTGGCGCACTTTCACTATGTTATCGTCGGCGGTCTGGTTCTTGCTCTGTTCGCCGCTTCCTATTACTGGTGGCCGAAGATGTTCGGACGCATGCTGAATGAAACTTTGGGCAAGATTCATTTCTGGACCTTCTTCATCGGTTTCCATATGACTTTCTTCCCTCAGCACTTCCTTGGTCTTATGGGAATGCCGAGACGGGTATTTACGTATCAGCCTGGCGTAGGTCTTGAACAAGGGAACTTGATCAGTACGATCGGGGCGTTCTTAATGGGTATCGGAACGATCGTATTCGTAATCAACATTATTGTCACAGCCAGAAAACCGGTTGACGCGCTTGCCGATCCTTGGGACGGCCGGACACTGGAGTGGACGATTCCTTCTCCTCCACCGGAATATAACTTTAAGCAAACTCCGCTCGTTCGCGGTTATGATGCATTCTGGAAAGAAAAAATGGCAGGCAACAAAGAGATGACGCCGGCCGAACCGATCGGCCCGATTCACATGCCGAATCCTTCCATTCTGCCGTTTATTATGTCCGTAGGATTGTTTGTTGCCGGTTACGGATTTATGTACCATCATTATGCGGTGGCCATTATCGGTCTGGGTATCACTCTGATCGCTATGTTCTTCCGATCCGTCATTGACGATCACGGATTCCATATCGAACCAGAAGAGTTAAATGATAAGGGGGTTAAGGCATGAGTGCAGCACATCATGAAGTAGGCGGTGCCCTGCCACCTCACGCAGAAACAGCAACATTGGAAGGTAAAAATAAAGTTCTTGGCTTTTGGCTGTTCCTTGGCGGCGAATGCGTGCTTTTCGGTACGCTCTTCGCCTCCTTCATCGCGCTCCGCAATCAGGTGCCGGATGGACCGACAGCTCAGCAGCTATTCCAGTTGGATCTTATCGCGCTCTCGACGTTTATCTTGCTTACGAGCTCCTTGACAAGCGTATTCGGCACCATGGCGCTGCATCGCGGACAATTCCAGAAGCTGCAAGCCTGGATGGCGGTAACCGTTTTGCTTGGCCTTGCGTTTTTGGGTATTGAAGTTTACGAGTTTATACATTACGTACATGAAGGACACACGTTCTCCAAGAGCGCCTTCGCTACATCGTTCTATACCTTGGTCGGTTTTCACGGAGCGCACGTAGCGTTCGGGGTACTGTGGATCTCGCTGTTGATCATTATGGGCTTCAAAAAAGGTCTTACTACAGTTACTGCGCCAAAATATTATGTGGCTGGCTTATACTGGCACTTTATCGACGTCGTATGGGTATTCATCTTTACGGTAGTGTATCTGATGGGGAAGGTGGGTCCTTAACATGAGCAACCAACACCAGACATCTGCAGGTGAACGTCACCGTTTAGAAGGTCCTAAAAATCATTACCTGTCCTACATCGTTTCCATCCTGCTTACGATGCTTGCTTTTGCGGTTGTCCTTTACGGCGGATTGGATCGTACATTTATTATCATCTTCATTGTCGGTTTAGGGATCGTTCAGATTTTATTCCAGTTAGCTTATTGGATGCATATGAAAGATCGCGGGCATATGTTCCCAATCATCGGACTCGCGTTCGGTACTTTTATTGCACTGACCGTAGTGGCGGCAGCAGTATTTTGGATGTGGTGGTAAAAGGTTTAGAGAGGCGGCTTATTCTTAGAAAGCCGCTCTCTTTTGTATAACTATGGGAAAATTTTCACGAATTCGACACAACTTCCGGTATAGAGTGAAACAGAAAGGAGTCGTTATCCGATATGGATCCTACCGTCTCCCATGCAGGCCATGGGAATGTCCCTACGTTCATACAGTTGTGGAGTCCCGGATTTTTGCTCTTTATCATTGTGCTCGGTGTTTTATATACACTATGCGTAGGACGCTGGCGCAAGGATTTTGCCGACAGTGAGCCTGTAACGCTAAAGCAGAAGCTGTGGTTTTGGAGCGGACTGGCCCTTTGGTATGCTGCAGACGGAAGTCCGATCTCTTATTATGGACACCATTACTTGTTCAGTGTGCATATGTTTCAACAGTCGATCTTGTATTTGATTATGCCGCCGATGTTCCTTCTGGGTACACCGGGCTGGCTGCTCAAGGCGGGGCTCAAAGGCAAGGGCGCCCAACGTATGTTACATTGGATGAGCGCCCCGTTGTTTTCCCTGTTCTTCTTCAATTTTATCTTCTCTATGTATCATATTCCGATGGTGATGGACTGGCTGATGGCTAACCCTTATATTCTTACCGTATATAAGGCCATTTTCCTGTTCGCTGCATTTCAGGCGTGGTTCCCGATCTTCTGCCCGGTGCCGGAGTACAATACGATGTCCGAATTGAAGAAGATGGCGTACATTTTCCTGAACGGCATTCTGCTGACCCCGGCTTGTGCCTTGATCATCTTCGCCAAAGAACCGTTATATGATATGTATGCCTCCGTATCTATACACTTTTGGGCACTGCCGATGATCGATGATCAACAGCTCGGCGGGGTTATTATGAAAATCGTTCAAGAAATCGTCTACGGTATAGCTCTTGCGTATGTCTTCTTCCGATGGTACCGAAAAGAACGCAACAAGGAAGAAGATGATTTGACAAATAGCGCTTATTTCTCTCCGGAACATGCGAATCGGGCTTAAGTGTTTCATACAAAATCATATTTTACTGAAACGAACGGGTGGGATGTGAAAGTGGCGATATTGCCGACTATCAGTACCAGTTTCATTATCATCAGCGCCATACTAGTTGCGATCGGGTGGTATCACATTATCAAAGGAAACCGGGAAAAGCACCAAAAGGTGATGCTGTGGGGCGCCGGCTTTGCTCTGGCCTTCTTTCTGGTCTATGCGAGCCGCACCGTTTTCGTCGGAAATACGTCTTTTGGCGGACCAGAGGAATTGAAGCTGGCCTATCACTTGTTTTTATTTTTTCATATTACTTTGGCAACAACGGCCGCGGTATTCGGTATAGTGACCTTAACGTTAGCGTTTAAACAAAAATTCGCCAAGCATAGAAAAATTGGACGCTGGACAGCCGTCATATGGCTGCTTACGGCGCCTACCGGCGTCGCGGTTTACGTTCTGTTGTATCTATTGTATCCCGGTGGAGAGACGAAGCCGATGATCGATGCCATTTTTGGCTTATAAATTTCGGACTACGGGAAGTAAAAAGCTTCAGCCGCTCTTACGTGAGCAGCCGAAGCTTTTTTAATGAGAAAGTCTATATATGTGAGCGGAGCCGAAAGCACCCATAGTTGATAGCGATATGGTTACAGTGCGCTTCCGCCGAAGATAAAGCGGTGTTCCCAATGCTTGCCGGCAAAGGAATCGATGCGCACGCCGCCGGATTCTTTAGAGTAAGTATGAAGGATTTTGCCGTCTCCCAAATAGATTCCGACATGGGTCACCCGTTGATTTGCCTTGTTGCTGGGATAGGAAGAAGCGCTGGTACCGCGGTATTCCATGAAGAACATCAGATCACCCGGCTTCAGGTTGCGCCAGTTGGTCGTTGTTCCGCCCTTGGATTTTACATATGAAGCTTGTCCGCGTGAATCGCTTGGTAAAGTAATGCCTGCTCCTTCTTTAAAGGCTTGTCTGACAAAATCGGAGCAATCGAACGTTCGTGTGTTCGAACGGCTCGAACCAAATTCATAAGGGGTACCCAAGTATTTTTTGCCGGCTGCAATCACCTTGTTCACGGTAGAGCTGGTGCTGCTTGAACCATTGGATGTGCTGGTACTGCTAGGTTTGGAGGAGCTTCCTCCGGAGCTTGAGTCCGTGGTGCGGATATATTTGCTGTTGGTGGAAACATATCCAATCCTTCCGCTGTCGTCCCGAACCTTGTACCACCAGTTGTTCACTTTGCTGAGGATATCGACGTTTTCACCTTTTTTCAGGAATCCATAACTTTTAGAGTTCACATCCGGCTGGCTCCGAAAGTTGACACTGCTGACAATGACGGCATCGGTTGCTGCCTGGGCTGGTTTGGCCGGTAATGCTCCTAAACCCAGAGTGACTGTAGTGGCGAGAAGAATGGCTGTAAATGGCTTTTTCAAAATGATAATCCCTCCTGCAGATTCTGGTTGTATTTATGTCAAGACACAAGGGCGGACAGCTTCATCATTGAAGCCGCACCTGTGTTCGGGACACCATTTGACAACATGTTCCCTTCAATTCACAATAGAATGAAGAATTTCAAATGGGAGAACGGTGAGCATCAGATGGACACTTGGGTATGGGGACCATTCATCATACAAAAAAGCATGTTGTTTGTCATAGCTGCAGTAGCGGCGGGGTTCGGAATAGGTAGACTGCGTTTAAAGGGAACGGCTATGGGGACAGCATTCAGCACGATCGGTTTGAATGCCGTTGTCATTTGGATCATTAGCTGGAAGCTAAGCTTGCTGCTCTTCGAACCGCGCAGTGTACTGAAGAATCCCTTGTCGCTGCTCTATTATAACGGCGGCATTCAAGGAATCTGGCTAGCCGTGCTGCTTTCCGGTTTGTATGTATGGTACACCGTTCTAAAAGAACGTATGGATAGAGCCCTATATACAGATTCGATGCTTGTCTCGATTATGGGGGGGTACGCAGTATACGGAGCCGTCATGTATACGGCGGGGGAAGTCAATCGGCTAACATGGGGGATGACCGCGCTTTTTGCGGGAGGCTTTATGGCGGCATGGATGTTGAAGAAGCCAGCGAACCATTTGCGGCCGATGCTGCAGAAGTTCACAATATTTATAATCGGCTATGCGTTGATCTGGACTTTATCTGTAAATATTTGGGACAAATATGGGGCGGGGAGAGCCCAGGCGGGTGATGCGTCCGTCGGCCTGAAGATTGGACAGCAAGCGCCGGAGTTTGAGTTGAAGATGCTGAATGGCCAAACGGTCAAACTATCGGACTATCGGGGAAAAACCGTCATGCTTAATTTTTGGGCGACATGGTGTCCTCCTTGCCGGGAGGAAATGCCGCATATGCAGCAGTTTTATTCGGAATACGAAAAGGATGGAGTGGTGATCCTTGGAGTCAATGCGACCTCTACGGAGATTAGCGTGCCTGTGGTAGACTCTTGGCTGAAGGAGTGGGGAATCACATTCCCCGTAGTGCTGGATGAACAGGGCGAGGTCATCAACAGGTATCGTGTAAACTCTTATCCGGCTACTTTTGTGATTGATAGAGACGGAGTGATCCGGCACAAGCATCCCGGACCGATGAATATGCAAATGCTGAAGGAAGCGAAGAAGAAAGCAGATCATGGAATGTGATAAAAGAAATATATAAGGGCACTTAGTGTTTTTCATTTGCGCATGCGAGATTCATCGTGTAACATGAAATTATTAAAAGGTCATATTACTTTATTTATTATATTATTTTATTTAAAAGGATGGTAACAGCATGGCACAGACGAGTATTATCTTGCGTGTGGAATTGAATCATGATCAAGTCACGTTTGGTGACGTAGCTGCGGCTATCAGTAAAGCCGGGGGAGATATCACATCGATTGACGTGATACGTCCGGGCAAGGAGTCTTCGGTGCGCGACATTACGGTGGATGTGGCGGAATCTGCGGAAAGTCAAGTGGTGGAGGCACTGAAGCAGCATAACGGCATCAAGCTGATTAACGTGTCTGACCGGACGTTCCTGGTGCACTTGGGCGGAAAAATAACGACGCAGCCCACGCTGCCGATCAAAAATCGCGACGATTTGTCCCGAGTATACACTCCCGGTGTGGCGCGCGTATGTACAGCCATCCATGAAAATCCCAAGAAAGCTTACTCATTGACGATCAAACGGAACACGGTAGCTGTTGTGACCGACGGAACCGCGGTACTCGGCCTTGGCGACATCGGACCGCATGCAGCGGCTCCGGTCATGGAAGGGAAAGCAATGCTGTTCAAACAACTGGCAGGCGTGGATGCTTTTCCGATTTGCTTGGATACGAAGGATACCGAAGAAATCATTCGTACGATTAAAGCGATCAGCCCGATTTTCGGCGGAATCAATCTGGAGGACATCAGCTCTCCGCGCTGCTTTGAGATCGAAGCAAGGCTGGCGGAGGAATTGGATATTCCGATATTCCATGATGACCAGCACGGTACGGCTGTCGTCGTCATTGCAGGGCTTTTGAATGCATTGAAAGTAGTAGGCAAGCGGATCGATCAAGTACGTGTAGTCGTTAATGGTATTGGCGCCGCGGGCGTCTCCATCTGCAAAATGCTGCTGGCTGCAGGAGTCACGCGGCTTGTGACTGTGGATCGGGAAGGTGCGATCGTTCGTGGCGGGACCTATTCACACCCGATGTGGCAGTGGCTTGCAGAGCAGCCGCAGGTCGAGGCGGAGCCGGGCGGCCTGAAGGATGTGCTTCGCGATGCGGATGTGTTTATCGGCGTGTCCAGAGGCGGCATTATGACGGCCGAGGATGTACAAACGATGGCGCCGGACCGGATCGTCTTCGCCATGGCTAACCCGAATCCGGAGATTGACCCGGAAGAAGCGCTGCCGCACGTGCGCGTCTTCGCTACAGGCCGGAGCGATTATCCGAACCAAATTAACAACGTCCTGGTATTCCCCGGCATTTTCCGCGGGGCCTTGGATTGCCGGGCTCGGCGGATCAATGAACCGATGAAGCTTGCCGCTTCACGCGCTATCGCCTCGGTTGTCAGTGAAGCCGAACTGAATGAGCATTATATTATTCCAAGTATCTTTAATGAGCATGTCGTTTCGAAGGTCCGTCATGCCATCATCGAAGCCGCCATCCTGACGGGCGAGGCCCGCCGGATTCCACGGGATTTCAGATAAGATAAGCCAAAAAGTTCCGGCATAATAAGCCGCTCCTTTCGTGAAATTGATTTACGAAAGGAGCGGCTATTTGCATAGGCGATGCAAAGGAGCATTAAGGTAAAAAACCGGCCTGGCTGATGTAAATTTGGTGCGCGGCAAATGTCTTTTTAAGCTGCTCCAGCACCTTGAGATAGGCGGAACGGTCGTACCATGCTTCGAGCCCGCATGCTTCATAGATGCGGCGGATACCGAGCCGTTCCGTTCGTTTGCCCTGACTGCCGTCGCCCATGAAGAAGTCGTCCAGGACAAGCCGCTTGACGCCGGTTTCTGCAAGCAGGCCGGCCAAACGGTCGCTGCAAGGCAGCATGGGTGATATCGCGACTTGGGCGGGGATGCCGGCTTGAACAAGCCGGCGCAGCGCCTGAAGCCGGGCAGCAATAGGAGGAGCGGAGGGAGAGAAGGTCTTGCGGATCTCTTCAAGATCCGTCTCAATCGTCAGGCTCACGCGAACGCGCTGCCCAAGCTTCAGAAGAAGGTCGATATCACGTGTGACAAGCGGACTGCGGGTTTGGACAAGAAGGAAGTCAATCGCTGCATTAGAATCGGCGCCAGCCATAATTTCCAGCAGAGACCGGGTTAATCCGGTTTGGAATTCGACCGGTTGATAAGGGTCCGTACTGGACGACATGAAGATCGTGACAGGCCCCTTTCGTTTGGCTCTTGTAAGCTCGCCGGAGAGTAGCTTGGCCGCAGTCGATTTCACGTCCACAAAGCGGCCCCAAGGTTCCTTGCGGAATTTGGCTACGGGCATCTCTCGCACATAGCAATAAGAGCAGGCGAAGGTACAGCCCACATACGGATTCAGCGTATGGCTGTAACCGGCCAAATAACCACTGGCCGGATTCAGCAGCTTCCTCGGAGCAGTTAGGGACATCCGGGGATGCATGGACGGATCTCCTCCTTTCTTTCGGCTTGCTTGAAAAGGGTACGAAGAAGCCCGGTTCCTTGTCGCATCCAAGGAAACCGGGCTCTCGACCGTACAGGCGGTATTATTCGGCCGCACCCGCAGGCATAACTTCCGGCGATGTCAGCTTGTCGTAAAACTCGGTGAATTTGTCTTTGTCCTCGCTTGAACGAAGCGCCATGGCTGCACGAGGGTGCTCGTTCAATATCCCTGCGATCATGTAAGGAATGACATATCCCCATTCCCACTTCTCACGCATGGCGATCATATGCTTCTCAATGATGCCGAGCACCGGGCGAACATCGTATTTCGGATGCTTCAGATGGCTGACGAGCAGCTCGGTAGGACAGTTGCCCGCAGCGCGGCCCATGCCGTATACGGAAGCATCCAGAAATTCAACGCCCTTGCTTGCGCCCATGATCGTGTTGGAGAAAGCGAGCTGCATGTTATTGTGCATGTGCAGGCCCAGCTTTTTGTCAGGCAGAAGACGCTGGAATTTGGTAACGAGGTAATCGATATCCTTGTAATCCATGCTGCCGTAAGAGTCAACGATATACACGACATCTACCGGGCTTTTGGCGATTTCTTCGAACGCTTCGTTCAAGTCGTTCTCCATCACATGGGTCAGCGCCATAATGTTGATGCTTGTTTCGTAGCCGTAACCATTGAACTTTTGCACCAGATCGAGCGCTTTGTCTACGTCTTTGATATAAGTAGCTACACGGATCAAGTCGAGCTGACTTTGCTCCCGGGGAAGGATATCGTTCTCGTCCACACGTCCGATATCGACAAGAGCGGAAAGCTTCGTATCGGTTTTCTGCGAAATGACTTCCTTCAGGAAATCCTCGTTCAAAAAACGCCATGGTCCCGCATCGGCGCCTTTTAAGAGCTTGGCGGAGTTTTTATAGCCGATCTCCATATATTCGACGCCGGCTTCGCTCAGTCCATAGTACATGTCCTTTACGAATTGGACGCTGAAGTCCCAATTGTTTACCAATCCGCCGTCGCGGATCGTACAGTCTACAATGCTGTGTTTTTCCCTGGTCATGTTCATTTGCTCCTCTCCCAAATGGGGCCTTTTGTACTTTGTGGCTTTTAAGCTTTTCAGTGGTAAAGTATCTTCAATAATTAATAATAATACATACCGATTGTCTTTTTGTCAATGATAACAAATTACGAAAAGTGTGACAATTTCATGCGGGATGGAAAGAATAGGGGGAAGCAGGATTTTCGGTGGCGGTGTGGAAAAGTAGCTTAAGCGTTAATTAGGCGGATATGAATGAAGCCATGGGGGAAGTGAAGCGGATGCTGAAATATAATATTGCGTTTATTTGCAAGGGAGATCGGATATTGATGTTAAACCGGAGCAAAGCGCCTCTGCTTGGGCTGTGGAACGGAGTGGGGGGCAAGCTTGAACCGGGGGAAACACCTTATGCCAGCGTTGTTCGCGAAATCAGGGAGGAAACGGGGCTGCGGCTGGCCGAGGAGGCGCTTCGCTTCTCGGGCATTGTCACATGGGAAGTGGACGGACGGGAGGCGGGGGGCATGTATGTGTTTATCGGTGAAGCGCCTCCTGAAGCATTAGCTGAGGCTCCCGTCGAAACGGAAGACGGTATTTTGGCCTGGAAGGCGCTGGAATGGGTCATCCATCCGGACAATCACGGTGTAGCGGGACATGTCAAACATTTTTTGCCTCCCATGTTGGAAAGCAGGGATTGTGCGGAATATCGGTGTACCTTTCAAGAGGGCAAGCTGCTGAACTGTGAGGTCCGCCCGTTGGAAGAGGTTGTGTTGTAAGCCAAGCCGCGAGGTGTGATCTTATGGCCGGCAACTTGGGGCAAAAGGTGTGAAAGGCGGAATAAGCGTCCTGCGTCTGGGCATGCTATGCGGTATATCATCCCATTTACTGAGACTGGAAAGGAATGTGTTTATGAGCAGCACTCCGTTATGTTTTCAATTTAATTCTCAAAAAGAGGCCGTTCTTGCCCGGGATACCTTGGAGGAGATCGGTTACCGGATCAGCGGTCATTCGCACTCGGACAAGCCTGTACTTCATGTTATCGTGGATCGCCATGATTTAGCGTCGGCGCTTGAAATCGCACAGGCGCATGGCGGCAGAATGGTTCAGGCGGGGAATTCTCCGGATGAAACGGAAGGCTTTGCCATGGCCTACGACATGGAAGTGCCGATTCCTGCTCATTTAGTGAACGAGGATTTAATCGATAGCCAGCCCGACGTATCCGCTTCG
Source organism: Paenibacillus naphthalenovorans (assembly GCF_900099895.1). Taxonomy (GTDB): domain Bacteria; phylum Bacillota; class Bacilli; order Paenibacillales; family NBRC-103111; genus Paenibacillus_G; species Paenibacillus_G naphthalenovorans. Next base: position 71,990 of record NZ_FNDY01000007.1, on the reverse strand, counting down.
GCATACGACAACCGTTCCAGCGGAGCATACGATGATGAAAGAGAGCAGTTCGATCCGTCCGGAGATGATGTGAACGGGTTTGACGCCGGTATCCATATGTAGCAAAAGGCCGTTCCTTCCTCATCATCCGCAGGAGCCGACAGCCCCTGTGTCCACCAGTCAGCGGATCCCTGCGAGGCAGGGGAGCCGCTGTTTTTGTTGTTGGACAAGGGCTATAACTTTTGACCGGACTAACAAATTTGCCTCACCCCTAATTTTATAAGCGGGGAAAACACTGTTTCTCTAGACCCACACGGTTTTTGTTTGTTATGATAAGTGAGGTTTAAATAGAAGATAGGTATGAGATGCGGATGGATTGAGGATGATGGAGGGAAGCGGCTTGTGGAAACCTATGAACATTTAAAAGAGGGCGAGAAGGGCGCATGGGTCAGCATCGTCGCATATATCCTGTTAGCCGCTTTTAAAATCAGCATGGGGTTTGTGACCGGTTCCGAAGCGCTTACGGCAGACGGAATAAACAATACAACGGATATTATCGTTTCGCTGGCCGTGCTGATCGGCTTGCGAATTTCGAGAAAACCCCCGGACCGGGATCACCCGTACGGACATATGCGGGCAGAAACCATCGCTTCAATGGTCGCTTCCTTCATTATGGCGGTTGCGGGACTGCAGGTCGTGATTCAAGCAGGCAAAAGCTTCCTGGCGGACGAACGGACGGCGCCTGATATGCTTGCGGCATGGATTGCCTTGAGCTGCGCGATCATTATGTGGGGGGTCTACGTATATAACAGCAGGCTTGCAAAACGCATCCGCAATCAAGCGCTGATGGCCGCGGCCTACGATAACCGTTCGGATGCGCTCGTGAGCATTGGGGCCGCTGTTGGCATCATCGGCTCCCGACTCGGCTTTCCGATTCTCGATGCGGCTGCGGCGTTCGTTGTAGGCCTTATGATTTGTAAAACGGCGTGGAGCGTATTCTCCGATGCTACGCACGCTTTAACCGACGGCTTTGACGATGAGAGACTGCGGGTATTCCGCAAAACGGTCAAAGAGACTCCGGGCGTGAAGAGGATCAAGGATATCCGCGCCAGGGTTCACGGCAGCAGCGTTCTGCTGGATGTCGTCGTGGAGGTCAGCTCCGAGCTCTCGGTTGGACAAAGCCATGAAATCAGCGACGAGATCGAGAAAAGAATGTTGGACGAGCACCAGATCGGGAACGTCCACGTGCATATTGAACCTTTTTCCGAACAAAAGCCATAAGACTGCCCGGAAGGCAGCCTTATGGCTTTTGTTATGCAAGATTACCCGCTTCTGAATTGCGGCCGTTCATCCATGAATGGCCTCGATCGATTGAGGTTATTTGAAATTTTTATGGAGTCACTATAGAGGCTGCTGTAAAGCTGAAAATCAGCGTAACAGCGAGCGAGGTAAAATGCCCCCTGTAAGGTTGATTTTCAGCGCAGCGGCCAGTGTGAGAGGCGGGATCCGAAGAGCATCCCGAGCCGCAGGAGGACCCTTCTCCGTCGCTTCCACCGCCCCCGCCGTTGCCGCTGCTGTCGCCTGCGCAGTAAGAGACCGAACCGTAGCTTCCAACCGCAGCGCGGCGGATTCTGCAGGATGTCCGGGCCGTAGACCAAGCATCCCGGGAGGAGGGGAAGAAGTGTAAACGCGATCCCGGCATGGGAAATTCCCCCGTTTCATCTGATGTATCCAGTTGTATGTGCAACCTGCATATATATTAACGTATGCGGCTCAAGATAAGTTTCTCAACCATGGATTATTTTCTAAGCATATTTTGAATTGGAAGATTCATAGATATAGGGAGATAAAAAGCTTGAGGCTTCACTAATCTGAGGAAGGAGCTTTAGTGCCATGAAACAAACTGATCAGGATATTGTGCAATACTATGCCGTCAATGAACAGCTCGTTGCGAATCCCGGGAAATTGGCTGTGCAGGTAGCCCACGCGGCTGCTACAATGACGCTGCACTATTTGTTAAATGACAGCAGGTATTATGAGGTGTTTCAAGCCTGGCTGAACAACGGGCAAAAGAAAGTCGTGCTGCAAGGCCCTGAAGAGCGTCTTCGGCAATTAGCTAATGAAGGATTCCCGTCTATCCGGGATGCAGGGCTTATGGAAAATCCGGAAGGCTTCTTAACCGTTGTCGTACTGCCGCCAATGAATAAAAAGGTTGCCGAAGAAAGGATAGCCGGACTGAAGGTGCTGTAGATTTTGCTCTACGAGTTGAACAAGGAAAAGAGCCTGTGGACTTCAAAATCTTTAGGCTCTTTTCATTTACAGCAGCTGAGCATTTGCAGCACTTTTGCCTGCGGTGTAACCAGTTGAAAATGCAGCAGTGATATTGTAGCCTCCCGTATAGCCATGAATATCTAAAATTTCGCCGCAGAAATACAATCCCTTCATCAGCTTGGATTCCATCGTCTTAGGGTCAATTTCCTTAAGGTTTACACCCCCGCCAGTAACAAAAGCTTCCTCGATCGAGAGGGTTCCATTTATAGCGATAGGAAAAGCTTTGATTAGCTTGGACAAATCCATCCATTGTTGTTTTGGGATATGGTCATAGGTAACATCCTCACGTAAACCGGCTTTCTCAAGTAGAATTGGAATCATGCGCTCAGGCAAGTAGCCCTTCAAAGCGTTTTTTACAGCTTTTTTCGATTCCTGCTTGGCAAGCTCCAATGTTTCGTTATAGATTTCATCAATTGTCTTAGAAGGGAACAGGTCTAACGTTACATTTACCGTCTTGATTTCGAATTGCTTCAAAGCTTTAACAACGAACTGGCTGCAGCGCAATGCTGTTGGACCCGAAATCCCAAAATGAGTGAATATCATGTCGCCTTCATGGGTAATGATCTTTTTACCCTTCGGGTTCCAGACCGTAAGACTGATGTTTCTTAATGAAAGTCCTTGTAATGCCTTGGTACGGATAAATGATTCATTAGACGTCAGCGGAACCTCGGTAGGGTAAAGTTCGGTAATCGAGTGACCCGCCTTCTCCGCCCACTCGTATCCATCACCCTCCGAGCCTGTATGCGGTACGGATTTACCTCCTGCCGCTACGATGACAGCGCTGCTCCTGATTTCTTCACCGGACCGCAGACGAACACCTATAGTTTGCCCATGATGGTAAAGAACTTCCTTTACAGGACTATTCACCTTAATATGAACCCCTTGCTCTCTTACCTTATTGACAAGAGCATCAACAACCGTCTTGGCTTTATCTGAAACGGGGAACATGCGTCCGTTATCTTCCTCTTTTAAGCGAATCCCCAGCCCCTCAAAGAAAGAGATAATATCACGATTGCTGAAATTAGCCAAAGCGCTATGAAGAAAACGGCCGTTCCCCGGTATGTGCTTAATCAACTCGTCAATCTCCTTGGCATTAGTGACATTGCATCGTCCGCCACCAGAGATCCCAAGCTTGCGGCCAAGTTTATCTCCTTTATCAATCAGCAGGACTTTCGCGCCATGTTCACTTGCGGCAATGCTTGCCATGAGTCCTGACGAACCTCCACCAATCACAATGACATCATACAATTTGCGGCCCCTCCAATGAAAACTTGTGGTTTCATTATACCCTCCAGCTGGTAAAATAAAAATATCTGTACGGGGCCAGGATGTTCACTGAGTTGTTCTAACCGCCGAAAAAAAAGAGGCCTTAGGCCTCGTGAAGAAATCAATTATGCCGATTGGATCTGGGATTGCAGTTTACGAACGGTAATTCGGGCAATGCGCAGATCGTCTGTCTCTTCGATCATAAACTCATATTGATCATCGTAAAGCACCGTCTGCCCTTTTGTCGGGGGGATTTCCACCTGGGAATAAATCCAGCCGCCAACCGTATCGTAGTTTTCGGTTCCGATGTCCAAACCGAAATAATCGTTCAACTCATTAATTAGAAGACGCCCGTCGATGGAATAGGTGGTCTCGTCCTTTTTCTCTATGCTTGGACGTTCATCCGGATCGAATTCATCCTGGATTTCACCTACAATTTCCTCGAGAATATCCTCGAGCGTTACCATGCCCGAAGTCCCTCCATATTCATCGATGAGCAGCGCGATCTGTACTTTTTTCTTCTGCATAAGCTTCAGCAGTTGGCTGATTGGCATCGACTCCGGCACTTTGGTAATAGGACGGGCAAGCAGCCGAATATCGGTCAAGTCCTTGCTGGCTTTCATCAAATCCTTAATATGCACGAAGCCGATGATATTGTCCTTGTCCGGATCGCACACCGGGTAGCGGGTACGCATTTCATTCAGCGCAATATCCATATTTTCCTCGAACGTGAGGTTAGCGTACAAGCATCCCATCTCTGTCCTTGGAATCATGATTTCGCGCGCATTCGTTTCCGTAAATTCAAATATATTATCAAAAAGCGTCAATTCCGTGTTGTCAATGAATCCGCTTTTGTGACTTTCTTTCATCAGTATGCGTATTTCCTCATCGGTATGAGCGGATTCGTGCTCGGTCGTCGGTTCGATTCCCGCACGTTTGAGCATCCAGTTGGATATTCCGTTCAGCAGCCATATGAAAGGAAACATCAGCTTATAAAATAAGATAATCGGCGCCGCGGACCACAGGGTAACGTTCTCCGATTGGCGAATCGCGTACGTTTTGGGGAACTGCTCGCCGAGCGTAATGTGCAATATCGTAATAAGAGAAAAAGCGATCAGAAAGGAAATCGTATGAATGACAACGTCATTGAGTTGAAACCAATCCTTCAATACCGGTCCGATAAAAGCAGCGATGGCCGGTTCTCCGAGCCAGCCCAGACCTAAGGATGTAAGTGTAATCCCAAGCTGGCAGGCCGATAAATACGCGTTCAGGTTTCCCGTAATCTTCTGTGCAAAACGGGCTCGGATATTGCCTCCTTGGGCGAGCGTTTCGAGACGGCTGTTTCTAACCTTGACCATAGCAAATTCGGCAGCAACAAAGAAACCGTTCAGCAGCACCAACACAATAATCAAAACCGCGTTAAATAATAAAGGTAACGGGTCACTACTCAATCAATCCCTATCCCCTGCGTGAGGGCAGATAGGTACACCTCCTCCAGACGTTCAAAATTGTCAAAACTATTAATAATTTATAATATGTATTATAAACGATACGAAAGTAACCGCTCAAACATCGGCCGGGGTATTCAGGGGTATGCACGCTGTGCAGGGGCTATATTTGTAAGCATTAATGGCTGATTTCAATCTGTATGCTTCAATTTCGCCGTTTTTTGTGTAAATCAGGGTGGGATTAGTTGGAATATTCATGAATTTTGAACAGGAAGTTGGAAGGTTATCCATAACCGTTTTTTGGGCAGCCGTTAAAAAAAGGCAATACATCTTTCGGGGCGGCCGCGCCGGGTAACACAGGACTGGCCGTTATAGCCGCGGCAGCAAGCGAAGCAGGGCGATGGTTCTTGCCTTTTTTTATATATCATAGTATAATGTTATGATACTCAATTTGAGTAATTCACCCCGCATAACCCCTAACATCGGATTTTCCTCGAAAAGAACGTTTTTTCCCGCAAATCGTGATCGTCAGGAGCCCATGATTGGACATTGTTGTAATACTGATTCACACTGGCGCGGTCATCGGAGCCGCAAGGATGAAAGAGAGGTAGGGCTTTCATTGTCTTGGTTGCACAGCATCACCAGATTTCATGCAAGGATTTACCATATCGTTTGGGGTAAGGCGGCAGTAAAGTTTAGAAAAGGGACTCCGTTCAGGCTAATCACCGATGGAGTCTTTTTTCATGATTTGATTCGCGTGAGGCACCTGGTTTCCTTCAATTCCCTGATTCGTCGTCCCGGGGGCTGACTGATTTTTATTCAGCTAAAGCATACTAAAGCCTAAGGAAGGGAGATGATTCATGTGGCTAAGCAAAAAAACATCGCCAACGCATCGAAAGAACAGAGCATACAGGCCGTTCGGAATAAGGGGACGGATCATACCGATCCTGCCGGCGGCATCACGGACAAAAAGCTGAGCGGACCGAACCGTCCGTCCGTCTAATGCGGACCTGAGGGAGGATGGCATACATGAGCGACAAGCCTGAAGATACGAAAGACGCCACGTATGATCACGTGAAAACCGATATTTCGTATAACCGGAAAAATGATTCGGAGCTTGATCCGTTTGAAATCAATTTTCGTAAGGGATTGGATCGAAACCGGGGACCAAGAGAACCGTTCGTGAATGAGCACGGGGTGCTTATCGGAGATCATGAGTATCAGTCGGAACACTCGCCGCTGGAGCAGTGGACTGAGAACACCGATCCTGCCATCATGTCGGGAGATGGCTGGGTCCATCCTTACAAGGATATAGGCTTTCATACGACGGAAAATAAAGAGCTTTTTGAAAAAGGCAATATACCGCAAGGCGCTCCTTTCATGCATCCTGATAAGGACGCAGCATACCCGGCGTTCCAAAGCGGGGCGGAGGAAAAGGACGACCAAGCGGAATAGCGGAATTCGATCACGATAGCGATCGTGTGCTTTGCTTTCCTCCGATGCCGATGTATAATGGTTGTATGAAGTACAATAACCATTTATGTGGGGTAAAAGGAGTGGAAGCGTGACATGTCCCTGTCGTTTGAGAATTATATGAAGGATATGGTTCAGCCGATGAGAGACGAACTGACCCGGATCGGTGTGCAGGAGCTCCGCACACCTGAGGAAGTATCGGCGGCGCTTGATGATATGAAAGGGACGACATTGATCGTCGTCAATTCTGTATGCGGCTGTGCAGCAGGCCAATGCCGTCCAGGCGTAGCCAAAGCACTTCAGCATGAAGTGAAACCGGATCGCCTGTTCACGGTATTTGCAGGCCAGGATAAGGAAGCGACAGCTAAGGCGCGTGAGTATTTTGCACCGTATCCGCCGTCTTCTCCATCCATTGCTTTGATGAAGGATGGCCAACTGGTACATTTTATCCAACGTCACCAGATTGAAGACCGTTCGGCTGAGATGATCGCCAACGATTTGATCAATGCCTTTGAAGAATACTGTAAATAAGAAATAACGGTTTTAGCTCTGAACTCCTGCCAGTGTCTAGATGACATTTGGTGGGAGTTTTTACGTGAACCGGGGCTGATGGTATACTGATAAAAAAAACAAGTGGGAGAGTGTTGATGCGTGAGCCTGCAGGAGGATATTATCGCTAAGCTCGGAGTGAAGCCGAAGATTGATGCCGATGCGGAAATTCGCAAGAGAGTGGATTTTTTGAAGGAGTATGTGCTCAAGTCCGGGGTGGACGGACTGCTTATCGCGATCAGCGGCGGTATCGACAGCGCAGTGGCGACTGGCTTATGCAAGCAGGCGACCGATGAGCTTACGGCGGAGAAAGGCCGGGAGTACAAAACGGTGGGCGTATTCCAACCCTATGGCAAGCAGGAGGATATCGACGACAGCTATGCCGTAGCGGAAGCATTTAACCTGAAGTACCGGGTGGAGACGAATATCGAAGAGGCGGTGAACGAAATCGCGCTCGAGGCCGAATACGGTTTGAAATCGATCGGGGTTCACCGGCATTTGAGCCGCGCGGGCAAAGGAAATGTGAAGGCCAGAACGCGTATGGTCATCCAATATGCCCTTGCATTTGAGTTGAACCTGCTTGTTGTCGGAACGGACCATGCTTCGGAAGCCATTACGGGATTCTTTACGAAGTACGGCGACGGCGCAGTCGATATTACCCCTCTCAGCACATTGAACAAACGTCAGGTACGCGAGCTGGCGCGTAAGCTGGGCGTGCCGCAAAGCGTTCTGGATAAGGCGCCGACGGCGGGGCTGTGGGAAGGTCAGACCGACGAGAACGAGCTGGGGATCACCTATGACGACAACAGCGATTATTTGGAAGGCAAGACCATTTCGCCGCAAGCGCAGGCCAAGCTGGAACAGCAGTATTTAAAGACCGAGCATAAGCGGGCCCCGATCCCCGGTATTTAAGGGCGGGCCGTTGACTTTATAGCCACCTTGTAACCGAAAAGGCATGTATGAGTACGAGCATGCCCCTTTAGGCTGCAAGGTGGTTTGTCTGTGTGCCTGCCTTACTTTATTCCGGCGGCATTTTGCAGCCTTTTTGCGATTTCCAGAACATCCTCTTGGGAGACGCCGGGGGCGAATTCTTCGGGAACTCCGCATGTTCGGGGATCGGAGCCCCTTGCGGGACACCTTCGTCGTCCCGGTGGCCACCTCCAGGGCTTTGGCATACGCCAGGATATGTACGCCGCCTCGAACGAGCAGGTAACCGATCATTTCACGGGCAACCGGATGATTGGTCATCTCGTAGACGCGCATTTTGTGCGTCCGTGCGCCGCATTCGGATCCGCATACGGGGACTGCGGCAGCTCGATCAACAGTTGATTGATGCGTGTAAACAGAAGAAACCCCTCCTTATCCCAAACCGCATTTAAAGCGCAAGGCTCCATTAAGCTGTATGAAACAAAGGAGAGATTTATGCAGGGACGAGACTTAGAAATCTCGGAAGCCCATCCGCTTCAGCACGGTTTCCGTCCGGGCGACGATATCGTCGATCTGCTCTTTGGTGGTGCACAGCGGCAGCCAATAATAGATCGTATCCCCAAGCGGGCGCAGGAACAGGCCTTCCTTCAGCCCTTCCAGATATACGCGGAAGCCGATGCGCTCGGCAAAATCGAAGCGAACTCCGGCGGCGCGGTCCTTATACAGCTCGAAGGCGCCGACCATGCCGAGGCTGCGCACGTTCGCTACGCCGGAAAATGCCTCAAATCGCTTCAGCTGTTCTTTAAGGTGAGCCGCCGCATCCTGGACGTGGTCCAAGACGCGTTCTTCCTCAAAGATGCGAAGCGATTCCAGCGCTACAGCCGCAGCGAGCGGATTGCCGGTGAAGCTGTGACCGTGCGTGAAGGTCTTCAGCTTCACGTAGTCGTCATAGAATGCGTCGTAGATCGCATTCGTCGTGATTGTAGCGGACAGAGGCAGCACGCCCGCCGTAAGCCCTTTGGACAGGCACATGAAGTCCGGCGAGATCCCTGCGTGATCGCAAGCGAACATCCGGCCTGTCCGGCCGAACCCGACCGCCACTTCGTCGGCGATAAGGTGTACTTCATATTGCGTGCACAGCTCACGCAATCCTTGCAAATACGCGGCGGGGTATATGATCATTCCTCCCGCGGCCTGAATCATCGGCTCGACGATCAGCGCAGCCAGCTCGTCCGCCGATGATTCAAAGAGCTTGCGTGCGCCCTCCAGCGCCTCCGCCACACAAGCCTCGGCGCTGGGTCCCTTGCGCACGTCCGGCGACGGTACCGCGCTGGCCGCGAACAGCAGGGGCCGGAATACGGAGAAGTAATGATCTACGCCGCCGACGCTGACCGCTCCGATCGTATCGCCGTGATAGCTGTTCTCCACGAAGGCGAATTTGGTTTTGCCGGTCCGTCCGGTTTGCTGCCAATATTGAAACGACATCTTCAACGCCACTTCCACGGAAGTGGAGCCGTTGTCGGAGTAAAACACTCGGTCCAGCCCGGGCGGAGTAAGCTCAACCAATTGATGAGCCAATTCAATACCGGGCCGATGCGTAAGGCCGGCGAACATCACGTGATCCATTTGGGCAAGCTGCCGGTTTATGGCCTCCCGGATACGCGGATGCGCATGACCGTGCACGTTAACCCACCAGGAAGAGTTGGTATCGTAGTAACGATTCCCGTCGGCATCATATAAGTAGACGCCTTCCGCTTTCTCGATCAGAACGGGATCCGTATCAGCGTAATCCTTCATCTGGGTAAAAGGGTGCCATACATGCTGACGGTCCATTTGCAAAAGCAACTGCTTTTCATTTGCTTTCATCCACTGCATCCTCCTTGAACTTCATGGTCGGATCGGATACGATTAATCTATTAATCCACACCACATTGTACCACCAAGAGAAGCAAAACGCGAAACCGGAAAGGAACAAGCGCTATGATTATCGGCATCGGCACCGATTTACTGGATATCGCGCGCGTGCGCAAAATTTTGGAGCAGCCCGCGGGCGGAAGATTTTTGGAGCGGGTTCTCACACCCCGCGAGCGCGAGCTGGCTGAGGGCAAACAGGGGCGCTTGGCTGAATTTACGGCAGGCCGCTTTGCAGCCAAAGAAGCGGTATCGAAGGCGATCGGCTGCGGCATCGGCAAAGAGCTCTCATTTCAGGATGTAGAGATCCTGCCTGATCCGAAGGGCAAACCGGTTTGCCGGTTATCGGAGACAGCGATGGAGCGGATGATTGCGGCCGGATTACTCCCGGGCGCGGGGACAAGCGGCTCTATTTGGATTCACCTGAGCGTCACTCATACGGAGACGACCGCGATGGCTTACGCGATTGTGGAGCGCAGAGAGGGCGCGGCCGGATGAAAACGGCAGTGTAAAAGCAAACAAGCAGTCCCTTCTTAAGAGGGGCTGCTTGTTTGATTAAGCGTTCAGGTCGCTGTTACGCTGAAAAACCGTCTAACGTCGGCCGGCATCGGATTATTTTTTGTTTGCCAGCCAATCGGCGAGCGCATCAATCTCCTCGGTTTTGAGCTTGCCTTGATAGCCGGGCATGCCGTTGCCGCCCCGATTGATCTGCTCGACGATTTGCTCCTTGGTCAGTCGTGCGCCTGCTTGCTGCAGGTTTGTATTTGGCCCTACTTTTCCTTCCAGGTTGGAGGCATGGCATGACATACAGTTCTGCTTATAGAGCGATTGCACCGTATCGCTCGCTCCGGCCATCGCCTGCTCCTCCGTCATGCCGCCGGAGGATTTACCGCCGCCAAACGGCGCAGGGCTATTTTGGGGCGTGCATGCTCCGAGAACGGCTGCCATCATTAACGCCATTGAAAAAGCGGCCCAAGTATTCATACGTTTCATTCTTACCTCGTCCCCCTGTTCCACATACCGATCATCCATGCGAGAGCCATCATACTGAGTCCGCCGAAGACTCCGAGAGCTACCTGCGCAAAGCCTAAATATGACCAAGCCACGGTTACGGTTAAAGCCAGCATCCATAAGCTTAGATACAGCAGCGGGCGTCCTAACCAGCGGCTAAACCAAGCGTAAGCCAATGTCAGCAGTATGCCCTTAAACAGCGGCCAAACCAACGGGTCGATGCTTTTCCAGCGCGCCAGCGCATAGAGCCCCGACACAACCAGCACTACTGCGGCGCACAGGGTTATACCGGCTCCGCTTAAGGCAGGGCTTGTCCCGCCATAGTGGCGAAATGTCCTAAACAGCAGGACCGCGGATGCCGCAAGTGCCGTCCACATCACGACCGGCTGCAGCGGATCGAGATCCCGCCATTGCGCAAAAAACCGCAACCCGGCCGACAGCGCCCATTGCAGGCCCCAGATATACAGAAAAGCGGTATATGGCGCAGCCTTTTGATAGGCGGCTTCCACTTGATTAATACTCATCGTTACACCTCTTTGGCCGCAGCCGGTTTAACCTTTTTAGCCGCCTGAAAAAACCGGCGGCCGCACGTACGAAGTGCCATCTCATGATCAACAAGTCATAAGGGCAGCTAAACAATCATGGTAAGTTCGCGCTTTCTAAAGAGAGAGTACACTTTTTTCGGTAGTGAAGTCAAACGTGCCGGTATACCCTGACGAGCCAGTTGCTCCGAGGGCTCAGTTCCCCGAAGTAATCCGATGATTTTTTGCGTATTCCCGAGGGGAGACGCCGGTCACTTTTTTGAAGATGCGGCTGAAATAAAACTCGTCCGTATAGCCCACGCTGCTTGCGATCGATTTCAGACGATAATCCGAAAGCACGAGAAGCTCCTTGGCCCGGTCAACACGCAGGTGCGTCAAGTAATCGATGGGGCTGTAGCCGATATATTTTTTGAACAACCGGGAATAGTGGCTGACGCTCAGCCCCGCCATTTGGGCCAATCCTTCCAGCGTGAGCGGCTCCTGATAGTGGCCTATCATATAATCCTGGGTTAACTCAATGGCGGCGGTGGTATCGCCCGCAATTTTTTGTGCGCGAAAATCGGTCACGAGCGTCAGCAGCAGTTCCTGAAGCAAGATTTTGCGGCGCATCGCCGTCATGTGCCCCCGCCGCTTCCACAGCACATCCAGCTGCTCAAACAGATAGATCAGCTGGGGGGTGTTGGTTACCGTATACATACCCTCCAAGGGAAAACGCGTTTCCGAGGCGTTGTTGTAAACCCACTGTTCCTTATCCTCATAACATTCCGTATAATGAAAACGTATGAAATAGTATTCCAGGGGATGCTCCGGATCGGTGGTGCGCTCCACGACCATACCGGGGGCAAACCAAAAGAGCTTGCCGGGCTCCGCCGGATAATGGGTTCCATTGATGGTGAAGGTGCCCTTCCCCTTGATGATGAGCCAGACGGAATGATGTTTGATCGGCTGCGCTTTTTGGTACCAGTCCGTCTCGCACTTTCTATGGCCGACAATAAGAATGGATATCACCAGCTTATTCAAGCGAGAGGCCAACTCTCCGGGGGTGAGCATCGGCATCGGTCCTTTCATGTTTTTAAATTTATTATATCTCGAAAACGTGTGCAAAGAGAAGGAGACATCATGTACAGTTTAGAACAAAAACAATATTTCAGCGCAGAGCTGATGTCCTGGTATAAGCGGCATAAACGCGATCTTCCTTGGCGGCGCAGCCGTAATCCATATCATATCTGGGTATCGGAAATTATGCTGCAGCAGACTCGCGTTGACACGGTCATTCCTTATTTTGAACGCTTCATGGACAAGTTCCCGACGATAGAGGCGTTGGCGGAAGCGCCGGAAGAAGAGGTGCTCAAGGCGTGGGAAGGACTCGGATATTATTCGCGTGCCCGCAATCTCCAAACCGCTGTACGGGAAGTACAGGAGCGCTACGGGGGTACCGTGCCGGATACGAAGGAGGACGTATTCTCGCTGAAGGGCGTTGGACCTTATACGGCCGGAGCGATTCTCAGCATCGCCTACAATAAACCGGAGCCCGCGGTAGACGGCAATGTTATGCGTGTGCTGTCGCGCTATTTTCTCATTGAAGAGGACATCATGAAAGGCAGTACCCGCGTGCTTATGGAAAAGCTGGCAAAGGAACTGATTCCGGAAGGGGAGGCCGGGGATTTCAACCAAGCGCTCATGGAACTCGGCGCGCTGGTTTGCACGCCCAAATCACCGCACTGCCTGACCTGTCCGGTGATGGCGCACTGCGCGGGAAGAGCCGCCGGAATGGAGGACTCCCTCCCGATCAAAAAGAAGGCGAAGCCCCCGCGTCCGGAGAGCAGATACACAGCGCTGGTCGAGGGTACCGGTGAGCATACCGGCAAGGTATTGATCCGCCAGCGTCCGGCGGAAGGGCTGCTCGCCCGGATGTGGGAGCTGCCGCATACGCTTGCCACTGGCGCTGCCGGAGATCCGGCCGCCGCGCATGAGGCGTTGGCCTCGCATCTGGCCGCCGACGGACTGGGCATCGACTCGCTTCACCTGCTTATGCAGGCGGAGCACGTATTCAGCCATATCCGCTGGGATATGCAGGTATACGTATGCCGGCCCGAGCCTTCGCCGCTGCTTTCGGAGCTGCCTGAGCTGCTGCCGTCACATTATCGTTGGATCAGCCGCGAGGAGATGGAGCAGTATGCGTTTCCGAATGTATTCCTTCGTATTTTGAACACCTATTTTAAAGGTACGTTCCAGTTGAAAGAAAAAGAGCGGCGCAGCCTCCATTCAAGACAATCTGTTCTTTAATAAATCTGCTTCTTCAGTGATTCGGGCTCTTTGACCAGAATATACTTCTTGTCGATGGCGATGATTCCGTCCTCCTGCAAATCCTGAAGGACCTTGGTGACCGACTCGCGCACGGTACCTACCATATTGGCGAGCTGCTGATGCGTCAGCTTCATATTGATGAGCGTGCCGCCCGGCTTCGGCGTACCGTATTGTTCTGACAGCCGGCAAATCATTTTGACGGTGCGCGAACGGACATCGAGAAAGGTCAGATCGTAAATTTGCTCATTGGCTTTACGAAGTCGTTCCATCGTAACTTCAAGCAGACGCAGGCACAGTTTGGGACTTCGTTCCATGAATTGTTGAAAATCGGATCGCGTCAGCGTATACATGGAACAATCCTCCAGCGTTTCGACGCTGGCGGAGCGTCTCATCCCTTGCTGGATCAGCGCCATCTCTCCAAAGAAATCACCTTCCCGGAACAGGGAGAGGATAATTTCCTTGGCATTATCGATTCGGTAAACCTTGACAGCCCCGGTTTGTACGAGAAAAAATTCTTCGCCGGGATCGCCTTCAACAAACAGAACAGTATTTTTTTTAAATGTGCGTTCGGCAAATAACGGAGAGATCTCCTCCAGCTCAGCTGCAGATAAATCCTGAAACAACGGCACATTCTGCAGAAGAGAGATCAATCTATTCATTATCTCACTCTTTTCTCATACGGTTTTCCTGATTTCTCCACCATAGGCGGAATTGCCGGCCTAAATGATAGCACGATTAGCCTTGTGCGCCAACTCGTCCATGCTGCCCTGAAGCATCATGATGTATATATCGGAATAAAACGATTTCTGATTAAGGGAGGACTCATACCTTATGGATATTCACATCGTACTGTATTTTACGGCGGCATCCATACTTCTGACGCTGGCGCCGGGGCCGGACATTCTGTTTGTTGCCGCACAGAGCGTATCCAACGGCCGTAAGGCGGGGATTGCCACAGCATTGGGTTTATGTACCGGTGTGCTTGCCCATACCTTTGCCGCAGCAGCGGGCATTTCTGCCTTGCTTTATAACTCTGCGCTGCTTTTCCAGCTTGTCAAATATGCGGGAGCTGCCTATCTTTTATATTTGGCCTGGCAGGCTCTTAAGGAAGGAGCAGGTGAATTGTCGCTTGAACGGGTGCCGCGTCAAAGTGCGGGAGCGCTGTATCGCAGAGGCATTCTGATGAATATGCTCAATCCAAAGGTGTCGCTCTTTTTTCTGGCGCTGCTGCCTCAATTTGTGACGCCCGACGGGAGCCATCCGGCTCTGCAGATGATGGTATTGGGAGTTATTTTTATGGTCCAGGCCATCGTTGTTTTCAGTCTGGTGTCCTTGGGCGCAGGTTTTGTCGGCAGCAAGCTGCGTGCCCGAACCGGAACCATCCGATGGATCAACAGGGCCAAGGCCCTTTTGTATGCGGTGATTGGTTTGCGATTGATGTTTGCCCAAAAATGAAGACAGCGCAAAAAGACCGCTCGGAGAAAATACCGAGCGGTCTTTATTATGAAAGAACGTTACTTTACAGCAGCTTCGTAACGTTTGCCTACTTCAGCCCAGTTGACAACGTTCCAGAATGCTGCAATGTAGTCAGGGCGTTTGTTTTGGTACTTCAGGTAGTAAGCGTGCTCCCATACGTCCAGTCCGAGGATCGGCGTGTCGCCTTCCATGATCGGGCTGTCTTGGTTTGGCAGGCTGTATACTTTCAGCTTGCCGTCTTTGGATACGGCAAGGAAAGCCCAACCGGAGCCAAAACGGGTAGTGGCCGCTTTGGTAAAGTCTTCTTTGAATTTATCGAAACCGCCGAGCTCGTTGTTGATTGCGTCAGCCAGCTTGCCGCTTGGAGTGCCGCCGCCGTTAGGGCCGATCGTTTCCCAGAACAGGGAGTGGTTAGCGTGGCCGCCGCCATTGTTGCGAACTGCGGTACGAATAGCTTCAGGTACGCTGTTCAGGTCGGCAATGAGCTCTTCAACGCTTTTGGACTGAAGGTCAGCATGCCCTTCCAATGCCGCGTTCAAGTTCGTTACGTATGTGTTGTGGTGACGATCGTGGTGAATCGTCATGGTCAGTTCGTCAATGTAAGGCTCGAGCGCGTTGTTTGGATAAGGAAGTGCCGGTAATTGGTGTGCCATCTTCAAATCTACCTCCTAGGATATATAAATTTCCAAGTTTTATTATACGCCTATTTTTTATATAAAATCAACATTTATGTATATTAAGTATTGATTACAGTCTCGTTACGGCCCTTGAGACTGCACGCCGCCCCGATGTTCGATTTCCGTAATGATTTGTCCGAGCATGGCCGTACCTTGCGCGTTCAGCCATGGGGATAAGTCGCTCATGGCCCTCTGATGGTAATGCAGTTCTTCAGAGGTCCACTCGGACGTCTTCCTGTCATTCAATTCATGAATCCGGCGTACTGGTCCGCCGGTCAGCCGCTCCGTCATCGGTCTCCTCCTTTCGGATACTCAGCGTTTTCCGGATTATCGTTTCACCTTGCGTCAGCTTTTATACATGAATCATCAGCTCGAATTCCGCAAATTTTTTCTCTTTTCTTTTCTTATGTTCGATGGTACACTAAATCCGAAAGATTGTTTATTAAATAAACAAAGTATATCCGGAGGTGCGCTTTATGAGTAAATTCATCCCCGTCAAAGAAGACCGCTTTACATTTGGTTTATGGACTGTCGGCAATCCGGGGCGCGACCCGTTCGGCCTGCCCGTACGCGATGGGTTTTCTCCTGTGGAAGCCGTACATATGCTTGCGGAGCTTGGAGCTTACGGCGTAAACTTCCACGATAACGATCTTGTTCCGATCGATGCGACGCCTGTTGAAAAGCAGCGGATTGTAAGCGGATTCAGATGTGCTTTGGAACAAACCGGTTTGAAGGTCCCGATGGTTACGGTCAGCCTGTTTACCGATCCGATCTTTAAAGACGGTGCTTTCACCTCTAACGATCCGCGCGTCCGCGCTTATGCGCTCCAAAAGACGATAGAGTCCATGGATTTGGGCGCCGAGCTTGGAGCGGAAGTGTTCGTACTGTGGGGCGGGCGTGAGGGCTCCGAGGTCGATGCAGGCAAGAATGCCGTCGAGGCTATGAAGCGTTACCGTGAAGCGTTGAACTACCTGTGTGAATACAACCTGTCGCAAAAGTACGGATATAAGTTTGCGCTTGAAGCCAAGCCGAACGAGCCGCGCGCCGACATTTATCTGCCGACGACGGGGGCTATGCTCGGCATGATTGCCACACTTGATTATCCGGACATGGTTGGCGTTAATCCGGAGGTGGCGCACGAGCGCATGGCCGGACTTAACTTCTATCATGCGGTAGCCCAGGCGTTGGAGGCCGGCAAGCTGTTCCACATTGACTTGAACGATCAGAAGATGAGCCGCTTCGACCAAGACCTGCGCTTCGGATCCGACGGTATTAAGGAAGCATTCTTTCTCGTGAAACTGCTGGAGGATTATCAATACACCGGAATGAAGCATTTTGACGCCCATGCACTGCGTACAGAAGACCGTCAAGGCGTCATTGAGTTCGCCAAGGGCTGCATGAGAACCTACTTGATCCTCAAGGAAAAAGTGGCGCAATTTAATGCGGACCAGGAGATTCAAGCGCTCATCGCAGAAATGAACGGCAAGAAGCTGGAGCTTCCGGACTTCGACTTCAAATTCTCGCCGGAAAGCCTCAAAGCTCTCCAGAGCTATCAGGTGGACCGTACAGCCATTGGCGCGGAAGGCATACCGTATGAGAGGCTGGACCAGCTCACTTGCGAAATTTTGTTTGGGGTAAGATAAGAAATGTCAATGACCGTTCTTTGCATAGGCAGAGGACGGTTTTGTTTTTTCATTTCGTTATGTCTATAAATCTCCTTAATCTTATGGAAGGAATAGAAAAAAAAGGAATAATGAGCCGGAAAGGCTTGTTATTCTTTTGAATACGAATCCTATGAACGGCATATCTATCGTAGTAAGAAATGAAAGTAAAAATATGTTAATCTTCTTGTTTATTTCCTTGAAACCGCTTAATATAAAGCGCTTTACCGAGAAAATGAAAATAAATGTGTCTTTTTATACAATTTTAGAAGGAATTTTGCGATATTTGTGGTATTCTGTATAAATAGCACACAAGGTGGGGGAGTTTAATATGCTTGTAAATTCCTATCAGGTTCGTACTTTTTATTTGTCTGATTACGTTTCGGTCACCGAGCTTTTCAAGAATGTATTGTCCGAACCCTGTTATCAGGAGACGATGGAAGCTTTCGCCCGGCAGTTGTCGTGGGATAGCGAACTCGTCCTGGTGGCCGAGGAAGAGGGCAAGATTGTCGGAGTGATCGTAGGAACGATCGACAATGACAATGGCTATTACTACCGGATCGCGGTAGAGCAGCAGCATCAGCGGCGTGGAATCGGTCAAGCGCTGATCGAGTCGCTCCGGCAAAGATTCCTGGGACGCAAGGTGCGCCGTATTATGGTAACGGTTGATGTGCATAACGAAGTAGTGCTTCCGGTTTATGAAAAGGCCGGATACCAATCGACCGATTTTTCCCGGACGGCCCACCGGTTAAGCATTGTTAACGGGTAAATAACAAGCAGAATCAGGCTTTTATTAATACATGGGGCATAACGGGGAGCTGTTGCGGCTTTCGCAGTTATGCTTTTTTTGTATTCCCGATCGGGACCAGACTCTTGAAAGCTGTTCTGCATAAGTTTATGCTAAGATCAAAGATTAAGGGGACAAACAAGCAAAGCGCATGCCGGCCGGGTGCCGAAAATGCAGAAGGGTCAGGACCGGATGAACACTTTCTCATCGTATGTAATCAAAAGCTTCAAGCACGACGGGCACCTGCACCGGATGTGGCTGAAAAATTGGCTTGTGCCTGAAGGCCTGCTCCATGAAGATCATCGCAAAGAAGCGATGCTGGTGCTCATCAACAGTCAAACCAAAATTGTCGAGGCGGACGGAAAGGAATGGGTAAGCCGAATTCCAGGCGTGTCGTTTTTTATTCCGAAGCAGTGGTTTAATGTTGTGGCTTTGCTGGAAGACAACGGTATTCGTTATTACTGCAATGTCGCCTCTCCGCCTTATGTCAACGGCAGGGTGATCACCTATATTGATTATGATTTGGATGTCATACGGATGCCGGGCGGGGAGGTATACGTTGTCGATCAGGAGGAATACGAGCAGCACAAGCAGCTGTATCATTATTCCTCTGTTGTCGACGGCAAAGTGAAGCAGGGATTGAAGGCGCTGCTGGCGCGGGTGCAGGGAGCCGAACCGCCTTTTCGTGATGAGCACATCAAGTTTTACTATGAGCGATGGAGAGAACACGGAGCGGAGGGATAGGATACGGCTGTGTTCTCCCGATGAAACAGAACCTCAACCGGAGGAAAGCCTCAACTCCCCAAGGGTTGCACGAGTCTTATACGGATAGTTTAATAGAAGACGGGCGGTTCGAACCGTATATCATCATGGAAGGCCATCTGTTCGTCATGGGGGACAACCGGCATCGGTATGCCAGCAACGACAGCCGAAGCTTCGGAGCGGTCCCGCTATCGAAAGTGGAGGGGCGGGCAGAGATGATCGTATGGCCGCCAAAACAATGGAGGAGCCTGTAATGGTTAAAAATGAAGCTGTGGATTGGGCCCGGCTGAAGGAAGAACTGCGGGCGGATGCTCCCCGGCTTGGAATTGATAAAATCGGTTTTGCCTCAGCAGATCCGTTCGTTGAGTTGAAGGATATTCTCTTAAAGCATCGTGAAAAAGGATATGAATCGGGGTTCGAGGAGCCCGATATCGATAAACGGGTGGATCCGGCTTTAACGTTGAAAGCGCCGAGATCGATAATCTCCATCGCGGTGGCCTATCCGTCGAAGATGAAGAATCCGCCCAGGTCGGAACCGGGCGCCTACCGTGGCATATTGTCACGTTCCGCCTGGGGAACGGATTATCATCATGTGCTGCGAAACCGGCTTGAACGGCTTGAGCAGTGGATCCGGGAACGGGTGCCGGGAGCCCGGACGGTCAGCATGGTCGATACCGGGGCGCTGGTGGACCGTGCGGTGGCCAAACGGGCCGGCATTGGCTGGTTGGGTAAAAACTGTTCGGTCATCACGCCGGAATGGGGCTCTTGGGTGTATCTGGGCGAGCTGATCACGAATGTGCCGTTCCCGCCGGATACGCCTGTAACGGAGAGCTGCGGGGACTGCACGCTATGCATCGATGCCTGTCCGACGGGAGCTCTTGTCGGGCCGGGTCAGCTCAACGCGCAGCGCTGCGTTTCGTATCTTACGCAGACCAAGGGGCACATCGAAGATGATGAGTTGAAGCGCAAGATCGGAAACCGGCTGTACGGCTGTGATACTTGCCAAATCGTCTGTCCGAAGAACAAAGGAATGCATGCGGATCATCATCCGGAGCTTGAGCCTGACCCGGAACTGGTGAAGCCGCTGCTTAAGCCGCTGCTGTTCCTGTCGAACCGCGAATTCAAAGAGCGTTTCGGCTCAAGCGCGGCTGCATGGCGAGGACGTAAGCCGATCCAGCGCAACGCGATTCTGGCGCTCGGAAATTTCCGCGATAAGACGGCGGTCCCGGAATTGATCCATCTGCTGCGGACCGACGAGCGTCCTGAAATTCGCGGTGCGGCTGTGTGGGCGTTGGGCCGAATCGGCGGAGCGGAAGCCCGTGAGGCGCTGGAAGCGGCAGCCGGGAAGGAACAGGACGAAGCGGTGCGGCGCGAGCTCGCCAAAGCGATAAGCCAATATGCGGAGGGGCAGCAGGTGGAATGATATGACAAGTCGAATTAGATATGATGAAATGGAATCGCCCATCGGGCCGTTGACGTTGGGATGGAGCGATAAAGGCTTGTGTTCCATTGAATTCGGAACGTTTAAGGAGACGGAGACTAAGCTCAGAGCGTGGTCCCGGCTCCGCTATGGAACGGAAGAATGGGAGCGGGCTCCGAAGTCGCTGGCCGAAGCAGCGGGACAGCTTCGGGATTATTTTGCCGGAGCGCTGCACTCCTTTCATTTGCCTTTGGATCTGAAGGGAACCCCCTTTCAAGTGAAAGTCTGGGAGGCGCTTACGGAGATTCCGTTCGGGAGCACTCGTTCGTACAAGGATATCGCCGAACGGATCGGCTCGCCTAAAGCGGTTCGGGCGGTAGGAGGTGCCAATAATGGCAACCCGGTCCCGATTATCGTTCCCTGCCATCGAGTGATCGGCGCAAACGGAACCTTGGTCGGCTATGGCGGCGGGCTTGACAAAAAAACCTTTTTGCTTCAGCACGAAGGCTTTTCGATGGAAGGAGATCAGCCATGAGGTATGTGCATATTGATAATGTAGAGCCAGGGCAATATTTAGGACGTACGATTTTCTCGGCGAACGGATCGGTCCTGTTATCGGAAGGCGTACAGTTGACCGTTTACATGATTACGACGCTCAAGCGGATCGGTGTCACCATGATCTATATTAAGGATTTGCAGTTTGAAGACATCGAGATTCCCGAGCTTGTATCGGAGGAAACGAAACAGATTGTGATGAAGCAAATGGGAGAAACGTTCCATTCGATCCGGTCCGGTAAAGATTTTAACACCAAGCACGTCATTGGAAGTATCGATAATCTCCTGGAAGAGATCATGCAAAACAAGGAAGTGCTGGTGCAATTATCCGATATCCGTACGGAAGATAACGAGATGTACGTGCATGCCATTAACGTTTGTATGATGTCCACCTTGATCGGGATCAATCTGGGACTCTCCATGCCGCAATTGAGAGAGCTGGCCATTGGAGCGCTGATGCACGATATAGGCAAGCTGGACAAGATCACAGATGACGAAAGCCCCGATAGGAAAAGGCATCATACGTGGCGGGGCTTCGAGGTGCTGAAATCGAAGAGAGAGCTGAACCTGTTGATCGCCCATGTGGCATTTCAGCATCATGAAACGATGGACGGACAAGGTCTGCCGCGGCGTTTGACAGGCGATGAAATCCATTTGTATGCGAAAATCACCGCCGTAGCCAATACATATGACAACCTGCTGTCCGATTTGTCGGAAGGACGGAGAATGCTGCCGCATGAAGCTTGTGAACGCATGATGGTGCTGGCGGGGGACAAGCTGGACCGGGAGATTGTCATTCAATTTCTGCGCATCGTGTCGGTTTACCCTACCGGCTCTTCCGTCAGGTTATCGACCCGGGAAACGGGGGTAGTCGTAGGACAGCACCGCGGACTGCCGGGCCGTCCTATCGTACGTGTCGTCAAGGGCAGCGCGGATGACCTTGAGATCAAGGAAATCGATCTGGCTAAGCATACGACCATATTTATTGATGGTGTGCTGACCTAATGAAAAAGCTTTGCAAAACCATTTGTAACGGCAGTCTTGACATGCTATGATGATTAAATGACATCCATCGTTTGAGGTGAAGGTTCAACATGTGGGGATATATCATTACAGGAGTTATTGCGCTATTGGTTGGAGGGGTAGGCGGTTTCTTTATCGGCGTCTACTATTTGCGCAAGCAGCTCGAAAAAATGCAGAGCAACCCGGAAATGCTGCAGCGTATGGCCAAGCAGATGGGCTATAACTTGAACAAACAGCAAATGCAGAAAATGCAGCAGATGATGAAAAATCAAAAGTTTCGTCCGTGAGCCTGAAGCCTTCAAGGCGCAGGCTTTCTTCTTTGCACCATCGAAAATTTGAAAAGAAGGGGGAATGACGATGCCGGCGAAGGAATATAAGAACCGTCTGGTTGCCGAAAACCGCGAACAAATCGAAGAGCATATTCGCCAAATTTTGCGTTTAATTGGCGAGGATGTGGACAGGGAAGGGCTGCTGGATACCCCTGCGAGGGTAACGCGCATGTATGAAGAAATTTTTGCGGGCTATGAGGCCGACTTCAGGGAGATTTTGGGCGTGGCTTTCGATGAAAAGCACGAGGAGCTTGTCATCGTCAAGGATATCGTGTACTACAGCCAGTGCGAGCATCATATGGCGCCTTTTTTCGGCAAGATTCATATCGGGTATATTCCGAGCGGCAAGATTGCCGGACTCAGCAAATTTGCCCGGCTCGTGGAAGCGGTGACCCGCCGATTGCAGGTACAAGAGAGAATCACCTCGGAGATTGCTGATATTATAGAAGAGGTGCTGGAGCCGCACGGTTGTATGGTCGTCGTGGAAGGGGAGCATCTGTGCATGTGCGCCCGCGGTGTGAAGAAGCCGGGCAGCAAGACCGTGACCTCTGCCGTTCGGGGCTTGTTCCGCAAGGACGCGGCTGCGCGGGCTGAGTTTCTTGCTCTGGTAAAGGAGTAATGACATAGGCCGTTTGCGATGGTTTGTCCAAACCGGATAACGCAGTTGAACAAAAGCACTGGGCGCATGGGATGAGCGCTCTGGTGCTTTTGTTCATGCCGCAAGGATAATTTCACATATACCGGTCAATAAGGAAGCCACCTCAGCATCCGGGCGGCGGAGAACCGCTCATTGACATGATCCCAGTTGATGGTATGCCACCAGGATTCGATATACTTCGACCGCTCATTCTTGTACTTGAGGTAGTAGGCGTGTTCCCAGACATCCAGCACAAGCAGAGGGATCACATCCCATTGGGATAAATTTTGGTGCTTTTCCGCCTGTAAAATCTCCAGCCGATGGCTGCGCGGACTCCATACGAGAATAGCCCAGCCTCCACCCTCCACTTTATCCGCTGCTGAGCTAAACTGCTTTTTAAACGCTTCAAAGCTGCCGAACGATTTCCTGATCTCGGCAGCAATCGGTCCGGTAGCCGGTCCGCCGCCGCCGGGCTTCATGATATTCCAGAATATCGTATGAAGGTAATGCCCCGCACCGTTAAACGCGAGTTCGCGTTCCCAATGCTTCACCAGCGCAAAATCATTGCTTTCCCTCGCTTTGGCCAGCATCGTTTCCGCATAATTTAAACCATCCACATAGCTCTTATGATGTTTATCATGATGAAGCTTCATCGTTTCCGTATCGATATACGGCTCCAACGCATCATAAGCGTAGGGGAGCGCCGGCAGCACATGACCACCGATCGGCACCGGTTTCAGGGCCGGTGTCGTAGGTCTAATACCCGACGACCAGGTTCCTTCCTGTGTAGCGGTTAACTCTTCATCGCTGCTTAATCTGTGGATGTGGGCTTTTTCCTCCGTATCCGGCGATGGTGCTGGCGTTCCCTCTTTAACTGCGAATTCCCGAGGCCAGACATATTCGTCCATGAATGGTCCCGGGCTGGCGGCATGAAGCACGCCAATAAAGTACTCCGATTCGCGAATAATATGCATAACCACCGTCTGGATGACTGGGTTTGACCGGACAGGCTGGCTTTGTTTCATGAGGTTAAACAACTGGTTGACGAATTCGCGCGATTGGCGGATGGAGATGTAGAGCAGCTGTTGGATTTGTGCGGACAAATAGGGGCTGATCGGCGGATGGGAACGGACCACGGCTTCGATGAGCTGTCCGCTAACGGCCTCCGTTTGGGCAAATACGCCCTCCCATTGCTGCATCAGCAAAACGAATTGCGGTTCCAACGTCGGAACAAGCTCGCGGATAACGACCGTATGCTCCTTCTCCTGCATTTTCCAAAAACGGATTTCCTCCAACACCCTTAAAGGCATCAAAGCTCCGTACACATACAGCATGACAAAAACCTCCCCGTCGTTCTGTCCTTCCAACTCTGTGCTGGTTGTACGAGATCATTGTATTCGGGGAGGCCATTGCCTATGCTACCTTGAATGGCTAAATTTAACTGGAGCCGGAGGAGCGCTGGACAGCGTTCGCAGGAAGCCTGTCGTTATTTGAAGATAATCTTCTTTATGCGCCCGGTAAATGAGTTCATGCCCATCATTTTCGAGCAGCCACAGCTGGGAGCCGGAATCCGCTTTTTGCCGTTGGTAAATCTCTTGGGCTGTTTCGTAAGGGGCTTTCAGATCCTTCTTGCCGTGAATAAAGAAGATCGGGATATCATACTGTGTTTCCTTGACTTTCGAATACGGCATTTGGTTCATGCTGACACCATTGATCAATGGAAAAAACATATGAACCAAAGACTGGGAGACCTTAGGCAAATTGGCTTCTTGCTTCATGTTGTGATACAGCGTATCGGGCTCCAGTACAAATGTGCTGTCGAGAATCATGCCGTCGATGTCCCTGGTTTGAAGCGCTGCCTGCAGAGCGGTACCCGCGCCCATAGAGAAGCCCCATACATAGACGCGTTCGGCCCCGCGGTCTTTGGCGTACTTGACTGCACCGAGCAGCTCCTGCGATTCGCGCAGCCCTCCGGTCACGTTCCAATTGGGTTGAACATACCCATAATCAAACATCAATACATTATATCCCTGATGGTATACGGCTTTGGCCAGATCATAGATCGGCACCCAAATTTCTTCACGGTTGCCCCCGTAGCCGTGGGAGAAAACGACCGTTTGCTTGGATGGCGCGGCCCCGGAAGCTGGAATGTACCAGCCTGACAGCTCCGATAATTCGTTTAGGCTCGGAAAGCGCACGTCCTCGTAAGGAGCTCCGAAGGCAAGAGCGGGATTGGAACGCAGCGGGTCGATGTGCGGCCGTGCAAGAGTCCAGGCAACGTAAGCGTGAAAGGCCATAGTCAAACTGAACAGCAAGAGCAGCACGGACATCAGTGCGATAAGCCATCCTTTGTGGCGTCGGGCAAACGAGGTTCGTTTGAGAGCGGTTTCAACGGTTGCCGGATTTAAAGGGACGGATGAGTAAGAGTTCGTTTCCATGATGGATCCCTCCCAACGTAAACTGAGGTTTCTGTAATTATACTATTCCAAAAGGAAAATTTGATTTCCAAAGAGGGAATAAAGAACCATACATTATTATGAAGCTTGGATCATTTTATTAATTTAATATTATAGGCAACTGCCGCATAGAGTCAATGAAAGTCGAAAAATGTAAACTACCTGTAATCTTCCTGTAATAATGAAGATGCTTAATGGAAGTGAAAAATGGGAATGACGATGATTTTCAGTTTAAAGATATGAAAATACATCGAAATAAGCTATAATATATTTCAACTGGTGAAACGGATTTTCGGAAGGTGGGAAGCTGATGGAAGACGGAAAATTAACCGTGCGCGCCGTTGAGCGTGCTTTGGATATCCTTCTTTGTTTTACGGAAGCCGAGGATTTGAGCTTAACCGAAATTGCAGGACGGGTAGGGCTGCACAAAAGTACGGTTCATCGGCTGCTCGCTTCTCTGGAAGGCAAGGGCTTCATCATCCGCAATCCCGGATCGGAGCGCTACCGGCTCGGTTTTCGCATATGGGAGCTATCGGCGAACCTGACGCACAGCGACGACCCCGCGTTGATTCTGCTGCCGGAGCTGGAGCGTCTGCGCGACCAAGTGGGAGAGACGGTCAGTCTGTATGTGCGCGACGGGATGGAGCGTGTCCGCGTTCAGGCGGTGCAGAGCAATCAAGCCATTCGCCGTGTGGCGCCGATCGGAGCAAGACTGCCGCTGTACGTCGGCGCGTCGAGCAAAATCCTTGTCGCCTTCGCGGACCCTGCGGAGCAGCAGGCTTTGCTGCACGATCCTGCCTGGCCAAAAACGGTGAGTACGGCTGCTTATATGGAGCAGCTGGAGGAAGTAAGGACGCTGGGCTATGCCACCAGCGTGGAGGAGCGCGAGCCCGGCGCTGCGGCTGTGGCGGCTCCGATCTTCGGCCGGGCACAGCGGCTGGTTGCCGCGCTCGCGGTTTCGGGTCCCTCCAACCGGCTGACGCTGGAGATGATGAAAGAGCATGCGCCGATTCTTATGGAAGCCGCCCGGCGCATGGGCAAAATGCTGAAGTAAATGAAGCAGCGCTTCTTTTCGACGCCTGTTCGCATGAAGAACCATGAAAAAAACCTCCGGGCCTCTGGAAAAATAGAGGCTTCGGAGGTTTTTGTATATTGAAGGATTTTCAATTAAGCCATGATTTGACGCAGAACTGTCTGCAAAATACCGCCGTTGCGGTAGTATTCTACGTCAACGTAGCTGTCCAGACGGGCGATCACTTCAAAGCTGAAGGTGGAGCCGTCTTCGCGGGTTACATTTACGGTTAATTTTTGACCCGGCTGTACATCGTTGTTCAGGCCGACAATATCGAACGTTTCGGTACCGGTGAGGCCAAGGGATTTCCAGCTTTGGCCATCGATGAATTGCAGCGGCAATACGCCCATGCCAACCAGGTTGGAACGGTGGATCCGCTCGAAGCTTTCGGCGATAACGGCTTTCACGCCGAGCAGGAACGTACCTTTGGCCGCCCAGTCGCGGGAGCTTCCCGTACCGTATTCTTTACCCGCAATGACAACAAGGTTCGTGCCTTGCTCTTGATACTTCATGGAAGCGTCATAGATGGACATGACCTCGCCTGTCGGCAGGTAAGTGGTTACGCCGCCCTCAGTACCCGGAGCCACTTGGTTGCGGATCCGGATGTTGGCGAATGTGCCGCGCATCATCACTTCGTGGTTACCGCGGCGGGAGCCGTACGAGTTAAAGTCTTCCTTCTTCACGCCATGCTCGATCAGGTATTTACCCGCCGGGCTGTCGACTTTGATGTTGCCTGCAGGCGAGATGTGGTCCGTTGTTACGGAGTCGCCCAGCAAGGCCAGCGTTTTGGCGCCGCGGATATCCGTAATGTCGGAGAGCTGATCGCCAACATTGGTAAAGAACGGCGGATTGGCAATGTAGGTGGATTTTTCATCCCACTCATACAGATCGCCTTCCGGAACCTGGATCGCATTGAAGCGAGGGTTGGAACGGAATACGTCGGCATATTTTGCACGGTACAATTCAGGGCTCATTGCGGACTGGATCGCTTCTTGAATCTCTTGAGCCGTTGGCCAGATGTCTTTCAGGTATACCGGTTCGTTCTTCTGATCGTAACCGATCGGATCGTTGGCCAGGTCAATATTCACCGTGCCCGCCAAAGCGTAAGCTACGACTAGCGGTGGAGAAGCCAGGTAGTTTGCTTTGACTTGCGCATGAACGCGGCCTTCAAAGTTCCGGTTACCGGAAAGCACGGCAGCAACCGTCATATCGTTGTCGGCAATCGCCGCGCTTACTTCGTCCGGAAGCGGTCCGGAGTTACCGATACAAGTAGCGCAGCCGTAGCCTGCCACGTGGAAGCCAAGCGATTCGAGCGGTTCGAGAAGCCCCGCTTTTTTCAGGTAGTCGGTTACAACCAGGGAACCTGGTGTCAAAGAGCTCTTGACATAACCCGGTTTGCGCAGACCGCGTGCTACAGCTTTCTTCGCAACAAGGCCGGCTCCCAGCATAACGCTTGGGTTGGACGTATTCGTACAGGAAGTAATCGCAGCAATGACCACTGCACCGGTGCCCATTTTGCTTGTCTCCCCGTTAGGATGCTTCACTTCCACCACTTCGGCGATTTTTTCTTCGGAGAGACCGTAGCCGCCTTTTTCAATCGGGGTGCGAATGATGCTGTTGAACGATTCTTTCATGTTCGTCAGCTCTACGCGGTCCTGCGGACGCTTCGGACCGGCCAAGCTTGGAACGACGGAACCAAGATCAAGCTCAATGGTGTCGCTGAATACCGGATCCGGCGTATCATCGGTACGGAACATGCCTTGCGCTTTATAGTAAGCTTCAACGAGCGCGATTTGTTCTTCGGAACGCCCTGTACCTCTCAGGTAGTTCAAGGACTCTGCGTCCACCGGGAAGAAGCCGATCGTTGCGCCGTATTCCGGTGCCATGTTGGCTACCGTTGCACGGTCTGCCAAGCTGATGTTGCTCAGACCGGGACCGTAGAATTCAACGAATTTGCCGACAACGCCTTTCTTGCGCAGCATTTGCGTAACGGTCAAAGCAAGGTCTGTTGCCGTAGCGCCTTCTGCCAGTGTACCTGTCAGCTTGAAGCCGATAACCTCAGGTGTAACAAAATAGAGCGGTTGGCCAAGCATTCCGGCTTCCGCCTCGATACCGCCGACGCCCCAGCCCACGATACCGAGACCGTTGATCATCGTCGTGTGGGAGTCGGTGCCTACAAGGGAATCCGGGTATACGAACGTTTCGCCGTCAACGGTTTTCGTAGCGGCTACCGATGCCAGATACTCCAGGTTGACCTGGTGGACGATCCCCGTATCCGGCGGAACGGCGCGGAAGTTGTCAAAAGCGGTTTGCGCCCAGCGCAGGAAGCGGTAGCGTTCCTCGTTGCGTTCAAACTCCACTCTCTCGTTATATTCACGCGCTTCCTTGGAGCCGAATGCGTCAACCATGACGGAGTGGTCGATAACAAGATCAACGGGCACGAGCGGATTGATGCGTTTCGGGTCTCCTCCGGCACGCTTCATGGTATCTCTCATGGCTGCGAGGTCAACGACAACCGGTACGCCAGTGAAGTCCTGCAGCACGATACGTGCAGGAATGAAAGGAATTTCTTTGTTGGCGTCGCGTTCGGAGGCCCAGTTAGCGATTTGTTTGACATGCTCTTGTGTAATGGCCTTTCCGTCGAATTGACGAACGGCTGCTTCAAGAAGAACTTTAATGGAAAAAGGGAGATTGGAAATCGTTCCGTTTCCTTGCTCTTCGAACGCCGGCAGGCTGTAGTAGCTATAGGATTTATTGCCTACGTTCAGCTGCTTGCGGACTGAAAATTGGTCTTTGATAGACATCGTCGCTAATTCCTCCTTATAAAACAATTATTCAGCCTTTTATTTTGTTTCACCTAGTAAAACTAGATTTCAAAATTAGCTCTAATTACAGTATACATGCTGCGGCCCCTTTTCGTAAAGGTTGATTTGAATCATTTTTGTACGGTTTTATGCATACGAATGGAATGAATGTTTGAAACGCCGAATAACTCCCGACAGGTTTTTTAAGGAAAGGGGCCAGATGCCATGACTTGGAAAACGATCCTGTACGACTATGTACATCATCGCAATCAAATGGACATCGATTATTCCGTAGATCCCATGCTGCCGATTGTAGAGGACGAAGCATACCTCCACGACCAGACCGCCCGACTTTCCCGCAGAGCGGCGACGGACAAGGATAGACATTTCATGCCGGTCAAAAGCGAAACCCGCCTTACGATATTACGCGCTGCAGAACGGGAAGACCGGGTTATGGCCGATGTATTGCTGCGAAGAACCTCCGTAGGCCAGATTGGCCACTCTTCTTATGAAGAACAACGCCTGGAGCAGGAGCGCGTGACGCTGGTACCCGGAGCCGACGGCTGGATCATTGCTAAGATTGAAGCGCTCCAAACGGAAGCGGCGCTTCGTTTGAAGCCGGCTGTTGCCGGCGGCATTATGGAGGCGGAGGACGAATTCGCAGCGGTCGGTTTGATGCGGGCGCCGTCCGTGCCTTTCCTGAACCGGCAGCTTGTGCCGGAGCTGCAGCATTCCGCGGCGCGGGCGATATACAATCGAATGGAGGCCGCCCGTTACGCGGATCTCTGGTGGGATAAAGGGAACCCGGCTTACCTGACATTCGAAGTGAACTGCAGTAACTATGTGTCCCAATGTCTGTTTGCCGGAGGCGCTCCGATGAAGCATACGGGCCAGAGAGATACGGGATGGTGGTACAAAGGCCGTGTAGGCGGGCGGGAGCTGTGGAGCTTCAGTTGGGCTGTTGCCGAAAGCCTGCAGTTTTATTTGCTGACCAGCCGATCAGGTCTTCGCGCTCAGGAGGTTTCCAGCGCGGCCGAGCTTGAGCCTGGCGATGTCATCAGCTATGACTGGGACGGCGACGGCCGATTTCAGCACACGACAGTGGTTGCCGCCAAAGATTCCAACGGGATGCCGCTGGTTAACGCCAATACGGTCAGCAGCAAGCACCGTTATTGGAGCTACACGGATTCGCCGGCGTGGACTGAACGTACGCGTTACCGGCTTTTACATATTTCGGATTCTTTTTAAATGCATATGAGACGTGCCGTAGATTAGGTTTTGCTAATTTTACCGTGTCCATGCACCTTCGAGGCGTTGTTTTTCTATATTTATGATTCGCGGGCGGTGTCGGAATTTTCCGGGGTTTCGGTATCGGATGCGGGGAATGTGCCGCGTGTCCAGGCTTGCTTTTGCCTTGCCGCTTCCATTATGCTAAGGCTAATGAACAAGCCGGGAGGAGAAATTCTATGGGTTTTCAAACCGAATTTAATTCCGTTTGCAAATTTAAGTCCGAGCAGGAGCTGTTCGAGCTGCTGGAATACGGCCGCGGCAAAATGGTAAAGAAAGGCTTTCGCGTTTATCCCGCAGGACAGAAGGTGATTGCTTACACCCCGGACAATCAGGCGATTGCCATCGTGAAGATTCTCGCCTCCATCGCCGAAATCAATTTCCAGGGGGAAGAAGTGACGGAGGTCGAAATGGAGCTGGTCCGCAAGCTCACGGATGAAGAATCGCGCATTCAAACCGCATTAGCCGACGAATTGTTTTTTGGAGCTGGAAAGTAGATCCTACAAACCGGAGTTTGGAGCACTCATTCCTTAATGGTATGGGTGCTTTGTTTTTAAGTTCGAATTTAGGACGGGCGGAATACACGATATGATATCGGAGGCCGGGAGGAAAGATGATGCGCTGTTTAAGCTGATTTAATCTGTGAGGGGAGAATCCGGTTTAACCGTGCTGTTCCAAGCTTCTTTTGAACTGTGAACGGTCCTGTTCAGGGGCGAAAAGCTCGCTTGAAATATTCGGTAAAATGATATACTTTGAGTAGGGAAGAAAGTGTCCAAGCCCTATTTGACAATGGAGAGGGGAACGTACGGATGAGTTTGCTAGAGGGTAAAAATATTGTGGTTATGGGTGTGGCTAATGACCGGAGTATCGCATGGGCGATTGCGCAGTCTTTGGCGAGCCAAGGCGCCAAATTGGTGTTTACGTATGAGAACGAACGGGTGGAGGAACGCGTGCGCAAACTGGTGAATACGATTCCGGATGCGGTCATGCTGCCTTGCAATGTGACCGTTGATGAAGATATCGAGAAGCTGGCGGGTTCCTTAAAGGAGCATTTCGGCGCGCTTCACGGTATCGTGCACAGCATTGCTTTTGCCCGGACCGAAGAGCTTGAAGGCTTGTTCGTGAATACGAGCCGGGACGGATTCGCTCTGGCGCACGACATCAGCGCGTATTCGCTGGTTGCTGTTGCACAAAAGCTGTATCCGCTCATGACCGAGGGCGGAAGCATTATGACGATGACCTACCTCGGGGCTGAACGCGCCATGAAAAACTACAATGTCATGGGGGTTGCCAAGGCTGCTCTGGAAGCCAGCGTGCGTTATTTGGCGAACGATCTGGGCCAATTCAACATTCGCGTGAACGCCATCTCCGCCGGTCCGATCCGGACGCTTGCCGCGAAAGGGATTAAGGATTTTAACTCCATCCTGAAAACCGTAGAGGAAAAAGCACCTCTTCGCCGGACGACGGAAACCGCCGAAGTTGGCGATACGGCTATGTTCCTGATGAGTAACTTGTCCCGGGGCATCACTGGCGAAGTAATTTATGTAGATAGCGGGTATCACATCGTTGGTGTGTAATACGAGATTTCCAAATAGTGGACCACCTGTTGTTTTATTGACAGGTGGTTTTTTTGTGCTTTATGGTATATGGTATTCTTGGGGAAAGTGTATAAAATTTATACTATAATATACCATTCATTTGTATCCGGCAAAACTTGCTTATTGCCTGATGCCGGCGTAGTGCCGGTGCTTCTCAGCTTCTTGTCAGCGGGGACATTATCGTTATTCATTCGCCGCCGAATCCGTGTAAAGGGGCTTTCTTCGGCGATATCGAACGCGAACATAAAGAGAAGATGAAGATTGCTGCGCTTGTGCTGAGCCAAGGGATAGAGAAACCGCCGAGCACCCCTCGTTCCCGGCCCTTGTTATTCCGCAGGTCCGGCAGATTGTTTCACCGGCGGACACCGGGGACAGGGGTGGCGGAAGCGGCCTTGAAGGCGTTTGTCAGAAGCGGGCCGCGAATGAAGCTTTATGTGCAGTTTGTGGTGCTTGTGATGTATGCAGTGGCGATCGTGCCCTCATGGTTGAAGTGGCTGCTTTGGGGCGTTGTAGCTTTTCTGCTGGCTTCATGGCTTAGGATTAGCGGGCAGGAGCTGCTGGATTCCCGTTCTCCGGCTGTTCCGGTGGGAGGCCGCGGATTTGTCCGACGGCATGAGCCGTGCGGTATTTACGCTGCTGCTCCCGGCAACCTTAGCCATGAGCGTTGCTCTCGCTTGCACTGCATGGCCTGAAAGGTTGTGGCTGGGTGTACCGCTGATGCTTTCGGCCGGGACAGGCCTGGCTTATGCCGTATCCCGGCTGATGATATTGGGAGTGCGGATCGGGACAAGCGGCCCGCCAAAAGCGAACCATGATTCTGTTCGCGACGGTTAAACCCGGCATATATAATACGATACTAAGTTAACGAACATAAAGGCATATCGGGAAGGAGAATGGTTATGATCGAGCTCATGGACGTGACCAAAAGCTATAACGGTACGGTAAAAGCGGTGGATAACCTGACGCTGACTGTCCGGGGCGGCGAAATCTTCGGTTTTCTCGGACCGAACGGCGCCGGGAAAACGACAACGATCAAAATGATCACCGGCATTATTCAGCCGGACAAAGGCACGATCCGGATCAACGGGAAGGACATATCCCAATCGCCGCTTGAAGCGAAGAAGCAGTTTGGCTACGTTCCGGATAGTCCGGATTTGTTTTTACGGCTCAAGGGGTTGGAATATTTGAATTTTATGGCCGACATGTACGATGTGCCGCGAGAGCTGAGAAAGGAACGTATAGAGGCGCTCGCCCGGCGTTTCGATATGCTGCATGCGTTATCTGACCCGATCCTGTAGAATCTCACGGAATAATAGAAAACGGGAAATCGCGGTTCATTGGGGTAAATCGCGGGACAACGTAGACAGGACAAGGGATTCGGGGATTTGGAAATTATGGGGTAGTTCTCACGGATTTATGAGAAAATCTGTGGTCTGCCCCTGTTTTATTGCCTTGTAACGAATACCTTGTAACGGAGCCGTTATATAGCGTTATAACTGTAACGGTATGACGGAAACCCTAGTGTTTTCAAGGCGTTACAACTATAACACCCCTACTCTAGAGACCTCTTTTCAGGCATCTCCTGATGCCCAAACCAACCCTCAAACCTTCTGTGAGTGCGGAACCAAAATGCGGAACCGGAGCCGTGAGTGCGGAACCAAGCGAAAACCCGCGCCGCGACTACTTTTAGCCGATTCATGCAAGTGATTGAGCCGAAAAATGGTTCCGCTACTGGAAATGCATAAATATACAAGATAGTTGCATAAAAATACCGATTCGCTCTAAGCGTTATTTCTTCCGCACCCAGTGAAGTTTCTCTATAAAATTCTATCAGATTCGATTAGAATGAGAAAGTACCGGGAGGTGGAATAATTTGAGCACGACAGACAAACGCGAAGCAATTAAACTCGCCTATCAAATCGCAACATTAAACGAAATACCCGCCGATCTACTCGACGAGCTGGCGCGAACCGAATACATCCGAGTGCTTGAAGTGCTGCTCGTCCTTCGTCAAAGTCCGAATCCAATAAAGGCTCCGGCCAACTTCGTCAGAAGCGCGTTACGCAACGGTTGGAAACCAAACGATCCTCCAATTAAACAAAGGAGCCATAGCGATCAGCCAGAACCGGCCCGTTACAGCTCCTTCTATGAACAGTTAAATCAAAGCTAAAAATCTCACAATTCGATCAATCTTCTAGTCGGTACACGCCGATAACGATGCCGAGAATTCTCACGTCGCGGTCTTTGCCGCAAATGATTGGGTCCATCGAATCATTTTCCGGCTGCAAACGAATATGAGAGTCTTCACGGTAGAATGTCTTAACCGTCACATCTTCATTGTCGAGCATGACAACGACGATCTCGCCGTTCTCGGCGGTCGGCTGACGCTTAACGATGACCAAATTGCCGTCATAAATTTTTGCGTTGATCATACTCTCGCCTTGAACACGGAGGACAAAGTAGTCTCTTTTATTGATCGGCCTGCTGGAGTTTCTCGAAATGAAATCTCTAGGTATGTCGTAGGACTGTTCAAAATTTTCAATAGCTGTTATCGGATTACCTGCAGACACTTTACCAATCAACGGCAATCTGACATAATATTGATCAGGCAGATTTTTTTCTCTTATTTTGCTTGGCTCCTTGTTATCTGACAAGGGGTTCTTTTTTATGTCTTCATAAAAATATGAAGCTGCTTCCTCTCGTATGTAGGTGCGGGTCAGTCTTGTTGCAAATGTTTGAAGCATTTCTACATCGGGATCGGCCAGAGCCGCTGCAGTTTTTACTAAAGACTTTAGAGTTTCTCTCCCCTCTATCTCCTCGATAAATTGGTAACTATTTTCCCACTTGTCTCTAAAAAAAATAGGGTCCTCTGTTCTTTTGTCCTTTCCTGTCATAAGCCAATCCAACGATACGTTAAATTCACTCGCGATAGCGATTAAAGCTACGGGAGAAGGCGAGGAGCTCTTATTAGGACTCTCCCAATCCCCTACATTACCAGAAGAAACACCTATCCTTTTAGCAAATTCGGCCATTGTAAGGCCGTTTTTCTTCCTGATCTCTCGTACTCTCTCGTTTATTTCCCGCATAACTTCCTTGGCTTTATCGTTATTAGCAGCCATATAACACCCTCCATTACTCTTAAAAGCGTATAACGGTACTCTGAAACGCGTGTAAAGTTACTCGCTAAAGCGTATTTTTTTTATTGACTTACTCGCGAACGCGAGTATAATGAAAGTGTGGTAATGAATTTCCCAATCAGATTATATCAATCTACCACTCGCTTGACTATCAGAAAGAATGTCGAAATTCGGAGGTGATCCATTTGGCCGACAAAAAGCCAATCACACCGTTTGGATGGGCTGTCTTGAGAAGATTGGCTGAGTTAAACAAATCACGCAAGGACTTCTGCTTGGAGGAAGGCATTTCTGCCAGCCGATTCTCTGAAATTCTCCGGGACAAAAGACGTGCCACCAAAGACCGCAACAAAATCGAAAAGGCACTGGGACTCAATGAGCAGCTTCTCCACCGAAAAGCGGAATAACTTAGCTACTGCTGGGAAGGAGGGGTGCGATGGAGAAGTGGCTCACGACTAAAAAGGTTTCAGCGTTACTCCGAATTACAGAACGGGCGGTACGAAAGAAGATCGCCTCCGGGGATTATCAGTACCGGGAGGATGATTGCAAGGCTGGCGGCACGCAAGGGAAACGCTACTTGATCGCCCTCTCTTCGCTGCCAGCAGACGCTCAGCATGAATACTACCAAGAAACAGCACAAACAAAGCAGGAGCGCCCGGCTGAGACGAAGCCGGACGCGGCGAAGACCAACCAGCCGGTTATTAACCTCGCAGTACTTGAAGAAATCGGCGGCGACAAGGCATTGGACGAGCTTATTACCCGCGCCAACCTAGTCAAACAGGCCAAAGAGATTCAAGCTCAGCGCGGAAACGTGGTCGAGCAATTGGACGAGCTGTGCCGGGCGAATGGAATCAAGCTGCCGACCCTTTATAACTGGCTGGACGCCTATGACAAGGAAGGAGAGGTGGGACTTTTGAGGAAGCCGGTCCGCAAGAAGATGGAAGAAGCGGAAGCGAACGGCCCGAAGTTTGGAACGCGGGGCTTCGGATCGGCGGCACTGGACTATATGACGGCCCTCTATTTAAGCCCGACAAAGCCGAAAGTTCGGTATGTATACGAGCAGACGGTTCGGGAAGCGGAGAAGCGCATCGCTGCCGCCCAAAACGAAATGGAAACGCAGTATTTGCAGGAATTATGGCAGGTCGGAAGCTATCAGACGGCATGCCGGTACATCAGCGAGCTACCGAATAACGTTCTGGCCTATGGCCGCGAGGGTTATGAGATTTATCGCAACAAGTTCATGCCGAAGACGCTCATGGATTACAGCAAGGTGCGTGTCAATCAATATTTCATCGGCGATCATCATCAGTTGGACGTTTTCGTGGAGTATGAAGGCAAGGCGATCCGGCCTTGGCTCTCCACATGGGAGGATGCAAAGAGCCGCGTCATGGTTGGCTGGTGTCTCAGTCCGCAGAACAATTCGCAGACGATTGGCTTGGCCTTGCGTCATGCGGCCCTGCGGAAGCCGAACAGCCCTATCTGCGGCCTGCCGGTCAGAGTGTACATAGACAACGGGAAAGACTATCAGGGCAAACATATGGCCGGTGGACTCAAGCACTCATACAAATTTGATTATAGCAAAGAGGTCAAAGGCGTTTTCGCCAGCCTTGGGATCGAACCCGATTACTGTACGGCCCGGACACCTTGGGCCAAAGGGATGATGGAACGATTCTACCAAACATTTGAAGTACAGTTTTCCATGCAGCTGCCCGGATATTGCGGCAGTAACAACAAAGCGCGGCCCGAGGGCTTCGATGAGAAGAAACTGCTCGCTCAAGGCAAGTTGGTCAAACTGGATGAGCTGGCGAAGCTGATCGAGGAGTACTTTGACAAATACCATAATACGGTTCACAGCGAGCTGAAAGATACGCCGCTCAACGTCTACATGCAAAATGAGAAAGCTCGCGAGGGTGTGCCGGACGCAAGAGCATTCGACATCCTGCTCATGCGTGCGAAAAAACGCAAGGTTTACACTGTCGGCGTCCGCTTCGAGGGCCGCTACTACACACATCCGGCTCTCGACAATTATGTCGGCGAGGACGTGATCGTGCGGTACGACCCTGGCCACTTGGACGAGATCATGATTTTCCAAGGGACGAGCTATCTTTGCACTGCGCGGCAAAATTATACCGAATTCGGTAATCAGGACGAGCTGCAGCTGCACATGCAGCGGCAAAAGCGCTCGCAGCGCCTAGTCAAAGACGCGGTTAACGGCTACAAGGAACGGGCTGGCCTGAAAAAAGGCCATTACACCGGCAGCACGGTCGAAGATGGCAAAGCGGATATGATCACCGGCTTTGAACGAGCCGCCAAAGAGATCGAAGCCGACCAGCAGGAACGAAGCGAGCCGCCGATAGCGCCAGAGCGCACGTCGATCCGCGAGCAATGGCTAGAGAGACAAGGAAAGAAAGCCCTAGGATTGGGCTAATTGAGCGAAAAGGAGAAAAAAATCCATGCCTGAGATTTTCGAATTGAACCATAAAGATATCGTTACAAAAATGAAGCAGCAGCTCGCTGAGCTGAAGGGCAAATACACGGTCCAGCAAATGTCGACGGCGATGGGCGTAAGCCGAAGCGCCTTGAGCCGGTTCATTAACGAGCCGGACTATACGAGCAAGGATATCGAGGAAAAGGTTGCCTCGTTCATAAACAGCGAAATGAGCCCGGACGATGCCCCTGCCGCACCGGCAGATAGGCCGAAAGCAGCCTTCAAAACCACTATCGCGGACATGAATTTCGTTCCGACAAACAACGTGATCCAGGCATCGGCGGTACTGGCTGGTTGCTTGGAATATGGCGACCTCGGGGTAATTATCGGGCCAGCCGGTTCGGGTAAGACACGCAGCGTCGAGGAGTTCATGAAGCAGCACCCGACCCGCGTAGTACGCATCGAGGGCGATGACATGATGAGCACGCGCGACCTGATCGAAGAGATCGGACACGAAATCGGCATGGGCGACGATGTGAAATACGGCACGGTCCGCGACCGCGTGAGAAAAATTGTCCGCAGGCTCAAGCAGGACCCGGTGATGATCGTCGTTGACGAAGCGGACAGGCTGGTCAACTACTCGGTCAAGAAATTGGAAATGCTCCGCACCATCCATGATCAAGCCAAGGTCGGCATCGTATTTGTTGGCCTGCCGAAGCTCGGCACCTACCTGCAGCGCGGCCCGAGCATGCGGGAAAACCTCTCACAGCTATACTCCCGCGTCGGCTTTATTGTTAACCTCGGCGGTTTACGGCGCGAGGAAGTCGAGCAAATGCTGGACGGGTATCAGATCGACGAGGATGCGAAAAAGGAGTTGACGCGCATCGCCCTCGACAAAGAACGCGGCGGATGCCGGGCACTTGTCAAGGCGCTGCGCAGGAGCTTAGACCTTGCGGAAGGCGGCGTGATCACTCTGGAGATCGTGCAGGAAGCGAAGCGGATGCTGCTTCTCGAACGCGCGAGACACTAATCGGGGGTGATGGTGATGACAGTCGATACGCAAGCGATTATTGTCCAGTCCCTGATCGATGACGGCTTTGTTGAACAAGTCGGAGACGAACTTCGCCTGACGGACAAAGGCAACAATGAAGTGCAGCGCTGGCTCATGAAATACAGCATCGGCAAAACTATCATGCTGGGTCTGCATTACACGGAAAAGTTCGGAGTGCCAATAGGAAATCACTGAAGCCGAAACGCCCCGGTGTCCGGGGTGTCGGGTACGGATGGCCTTGTACCCCTGAAGATGGCAGGCCGAAAGGAGAAAGCGCCATGTTTACATTGAACGAACGGATCGAGCAGTTCAGGCAGCAGCTTATCGAAATCGCGGAACGAAACGCCTTTGATTTCAACCATCCTGACGTGCTGGCCGCAAGCCAAGAACTTGACATATTGATCGTTGAGGGGCAACGACGAAAGGAGCTGTTTGCATGACACGCCAGTTACTCTTTGAGCGGACCCGCGAGGTCGTTCGGGACATCATGCAATCCCCTTCCGCATTTCGCCGCATCTACGAGGAGGAACGATCCTTCGGCAACGACGTTACGCTGCTTCCGGGCCTCGTCGTGCTGAAGCTGCAGGACGGAGAGGTCAACTTTATCTGGCAGAACGGCAGGATCGTCGAGCAGGTATATCGATACGTGCAATAGCCGAAACGCCCGGATCGGGGCGTCGCAGGGGAATGACCTCCCCTGCCTGACGATGGCAGGTCAAGAAAGGAAGGCTGGTGAGGAACGCTTGCTCAGTATTGACGGGAAGATACATAAGGACAACTTGTTCGTAGCATTCGGCGAGGATTTCCCGAAACGCTACTCCAATCGGGAGTTTATCCTTCCCAACGGCGACGAAGCCCTCGTATACATCCTCGGCGTTGGCTTTCCAATGTGGAGGCAGAACGGCGACAAGTTCGGGGTTATTATGCCGGTCGAGTACATCATTTCCAAGATCATCAAGAAAGCTTCAGCCGAATTGGAGCATGAAGCTGAACGGATCGCGAAAGCGGCGCTACTGAAACGATTGAACGAGCAGCTGGATGATGCCCTGCTGCAGAAGGATTTTGCCAAGGCCAAAGAATTGCACGATCAAATGCAGCAGCTCAAGGCCTATTACGACGAAAGGAGCTGATTCGTTGACCACCTTAGCGAAACAAACAAGACCCATAACCCCGCAAGATTGGAAGGACATCGAGCAAAAGCTGAAGAGCTTTTACCGCAAGGTCGTACTCGTCTGCGACGGTTACGAACTGACCCTCATCTTGGAGAGGTACAACCAATACCGAAACGTTATCTCGTTCTACGTGAACGGTGTAATCGAAGGCAAATGGCATATTGAGGACTGTGAGGAGCGACGCAGGTTTTTCAGCCCGAAAACGAAGTCGATCTACTCCCCGAAAGAAATGGCGAAATTCAAAAAAATCTCAAAGAAGATGTGGAAAGAGCTGGCGGCTAAAAACAAGTATACCTACTATCAAGCCCATTGGTCCTCTTTCCGGGCGCTGAAAAGCCATTTGGTCAAAAACAACAACGTCATCGAATTGGTTTGCGAAAATACGGAGAAAGGGTTGGATGCCGATGGCGAAGACCAAGATTAAATCGGACCCAGTGAAGTTTGCAACGCCCCGCGATCCGAATCATTGCTTCGTTCTCTTCCCGGTCGGGACTTACTTTAACGCATTGACGGTGGGCGTCGGCTTGGAAAGCCTGCTACGGCAAGTGCAGCATGTACATCGCGACAAGCCGGTCAAGCGGATGGAATACATCCCGCAAGAAAACAAGCTCATCATCGATTTTGAGGAGAGTGACGGTTCATGAGCTACCCTGTTCCCCGCAGAAGTTTGGAAAGGGAACTTCAAGGCACAGGCGCTGGAGAGCTCCGGGAATATCGGTTGAGCGACAAGGAGCTGGAGGCTCTACGAGCGAGAACGGCTGCGCCGCCAACCAATTCCAGCGGCAGGCGGCATTCTAAGCCGATTTCCCTTCCGAATAAGCCCCCGACAAATCGTCTCATGCTGGATCAATACTTGCAGAAGCGAGCGAGCGGCAAGTCGAAACAAGAAATCTGCAAGGAGCACGGTATCGTCAAGGAGACGCTGAAGACGAAGCTCTCCAAATGGGGCATCCTCCAAGCGGACAAGGAAGCAGAGGCGATCAGAGCCTATAAAACAAAAGCCGAAACGCCCTGATCCGGGGCGTCGGGTACGGGTGGCCTCGTACTCCTGACGATGGCAGGCCAAGGAGGTGACCTTTTTGAAATTCACTTGCAAAGCAGCCGAATGCGCCTACAACGACGGCAAGCACGGCTGCAAGCTATCGCAGGTAGATATATGGGAAGGCGGCTCTTGTTCAGATTACGAGTGTCGCGACGATAAGGAGGGCGGTCATGCAGAACGCGGAGCTAGTCTCGGTTTCCGACACCCTATCGGAGATTAGGCGAAAAATGGCGGATCGGCTACGGGTTTACACGGCGGATTACTTCCGCGAACACATCCCCGAGCTAAACGAGCTGGATGTGACCGACGACATGATCACCCGCTGTCCCCCGCTCATCGATATTATCGGGCAGAAACGAAGCTGCAGCGGGTGTCAAGGCTTCCAGCAATGCACGCGGCCCGAAGGCATGAAAGGTTTCTGGCACAAACTGATGGTGGATCGGCGCGATGAACGTTCCTATCTGGACACCTACCTCGTTCAATGCGACCCATTCAAAGCGCACCTGAAAGAGCTGGAATGGCGAAAGCTTCAGGAGTTTTCCGGCAAGGCCAGCACCGACGCGGAATTTACTTTCGGCAATTACCCTGCCGAACAGCGGGAGAGCTATCCACAAACCTTCCAAGAAGCGATGGACTTTGCCAACCGGTTCGAACCGCCAGAAGAAGGCCAACCGATTTCGCCCGAATTTCGGAAGGGGCTGTACCTGTTTGGACTGCCGGGCGTTGCGAAGACGCATCTTGTGCTCGCCATTTGCAACCGGCTTGAGGAACGGCGCGTCCCGGTCTTGTTCGTCCGGGCCGAATCGATCTTTGACAAGATGCGCGGTATGCTGGAGCAAAAGCAGGACATTGAGCCGATTTTGGAGCAATACTGCCGAGTGCCGGTGCTGATCATTGACGAGCTGGCCCAAGAGACGCCGCCGACCGAATTTACTATCGGCAAGGTATTCCGCATCGTCAATACCCGGTTCATCGAGGGCTTGCCGACATTCTTCACCAGCAATTATGCACCGACCGACGTGTATAAAAACGCCTCGGCCAAAGTGCAGGCTGCAGCTGCTGAAAAAATCGAAGCGATCCGTAGCCGGTTAATCAAGATGAGCAAGCATTCGCACCTGCAGGGACGCGATGGTAGAAAAATCGGCATCACGTTCTTGGATGCCCCGAAGGGAGGGAAACGGCAATGATCTTGCATCAGCTCCTATCTGCTCACGAGCAAATGGTTTCACCCTACCCTCCCCATCCCGAAGTGCAAGCGGCACGCTCCGAGCTGGCCCAAGCTTGGCAAAACTTTCATCAGGCCGAACCGGCCTTTGTCGACGCAGCGATCTACCAGTTGACGGCGGCGGAACAAAAGTATCGTGCGCTTTTACGTCATGCCAAGGGGGTAAGCGCCTAATGAAATACGATACCCATGAATTAAAGACTTGGCCGGAGTATTTTGAACTGGTTGTACAGCGGAAGAAGAACTTTGAAGTCCGCCGGAATGATCGTGATTTTAAGGTAGGCGACCTTCTTTGGTTAAGGGAATACAGTCACGAATCAGGCTATACAGGCAGAGAAACCGGGCGCTTCATTGCATACATTCTCGACAACCCGGATTTCGTGAAAGAAGGATATGTAATACTCAGCTTTTAGATATTAAACCGAAAGGATGATCAATACATGGCAAAAGAAAAGAAACCGGCCCAGCTGCCGAAGTACCAAAGCTGGGAGGAAGTCAACGCAGCGCTGCGGGAGGTCGGCGACCTTAACCGCCAGATCGCCGGGATCGAGGCGACACTGAATGAGGGCATTAACAACCTGAAGCTTGATGCCGAAGCCAAGGTCGCCCCGCTGGCGCTACGCAAAGCGGAGCTGGAGGAAAACATCAAGGTGTTTACTGAGCACCACAAAGACGAATTCACCGACAGTAAGACGAAATTTCTCACGTTTGGCAAAGTGGGCTTCCGCAAAACGACCAGCCTCATCACCCGGAACGTCAAGGCGATCATCGAGGCAATCAAGCAAAACCGAATGCAGGATTGCTTGAATATCTCGGTCACGATCAACAAGGAAGAGCTTGCCAAGTACGACGACGCTTCTCTGGAGAAGGTCGGGGCCAAGCGCAAGACCGAGGAAAAATTCTTCTATGAACCCGCTGTGGAAAGGATTGAGACGAAATGAGAGAAACACC
Organism: Paenibacillus naphthalenovorans; assembly: GCF_900099895.1. Lineage (GTDB taxonomy): Bacteria > Bacillota > Bacilli > Paenibacillales > NBRC-103111 > Paenibacillus_G > Paenibacillus_G naphthalenovorans. The sequence continues at coordinate 28,699 of NZ_FNDY01000007.1, read as the reverse complement.
TGCGGGTAGGAACCGCAACAACGCGCAGCGCGAACTGAAATCGATAGCACCGCAGCACAAAGTCGGCCTTGATATTGTGACCCGCGTGAGCGGCGATGAGCTCGAAAAGATGATGCAGGGTGCGACGGCCTTCACGAAGTGCTTCGACCCGGCGGATCAGTACGAAGTGACGATTCGCGTGGAGAAAATCATTCAAGGGGGAGCTGAACATGATCATGATCAACACCATGCAGGAGCTGTTTGAGCTGATGTTTGACGGCGATGCAGCCGACCGTTCCTTGCTCCTGGAACGTTTCACGCCGGAGCTGCTCGAACTTTACTACAACAAGGGATACATCCACTAAGGAGGCGGCAAGCATGTCGATCACCCCAGAACAACGGAAGAAAATATTCGCGATCCAGCGCCAGCACGGCATGAACGAAGATGATCTTTACTCCGTGGTCGAGCAGGTTTCCGGCGGTCGAAGCATATCGCAGCTGACCAAGGAACAAGCCGTCCGGGTGATCGACCAGCTCAACCGATACACCGGCCAAGCCCCCGAAGCTGGCCGGAAGATGGCGTCGAAGGCGATGCTTTGGAAAATCCGCGAACTGGAGAAGCAGCTCGGCTGGGACGATGATCCGAAACGGCTGCAGGGCTTCATGAAAAAGTTCTCAGGAGTCGAGCGAATCGAGTGGCTCACGCACCAAAAAGCATGGAAGCTGATCGAGTCGCTGAAAAAGGTACTGGCGCGTGAACAGAAAGGCGCAGTATAATACGCAAAGGAGGCAAGCCCGATGGAGATCACCGACGAATTGCTTCAGGAGATAGACCCGGAACAATTGCCCCACCCTTACCATCAGATTGTCGAGGTTGTCGGCATTAAGGGAGCCCTGCAGATCGCCGAGCAATTCGGCGGCACATACGTGTACTTCCCCAAGGTGGAGGGCGCGATCCGCAAGGCGAGGGACAAACTGATTCAGAAGGAATTTGACGGAACGAACTACAAGCAGCTGGCTCGGAAGTACAAGCTTTCCGAATCGTGGATTCGGGAAATCGTCGACAACAAGGACGATAACCAGCTCGAAATGCAATTCGGCTAAATGTTTCAAGTGGGTTAATCAAATAAAAAAGTTATGAGGCGTGTTCATAATCGAACACGCCTCTTTGTTATTCTCAAAAGGCAAATAATACCTGATTACTTTAGGGCCGAAATGAGGTGAGTGGATTTTGGAATGGAAAGAAGTATTCCCGCTAGTGTTAACCATCATGATCGGCATCATCGCCTATTTCTTGAAGCAGCTGCACAAGCAAATTTCTGACAACAACGACGAGCGTAAACGGGAGATCGAAGAGCTGAGAAACGACTTCGACGAAATGAAGGATAAAATGCCATTCACCTACGTACTGCGAGAGGATTATATCCGAAGCATGGCAGCGTTTGGGAACAAGCTGGATAAAATACACGATCACATCGTGCTGAAGGATAAGGGGTGAATACCAACATGGATATGAAGACGATTATGTCCAGACAAATTCGCGGGTACATCATGAAGGTGCTGCAGATCGGACACCCGCAGCCAACCGGATCGAACGTAATTGAAATTTGCTTGGTGGATGCCGGTTTGCCGGTGACGCCGACCGCCCTCTCCGGCCATCTGGACTATCTCAAGGAAAAAGGCTACATCGAAATCACCAAACCGGGACTCAAAGGGATTGACTTGCCGATTTCGCTTCCGAAGCTCACGCCCAAGGGCATTGATCTTCTGGAAGGCAATATCGACCCTGATCCGGGAGTATACCTGCAATGAGCAAGGGGAAACGCCGGAAACATTTCAAGATTGAAGACCTGCCCAAAGACATCCGAGCCAAAGTCGACGAAATGCTTGCCAGCCAAAACCCTCGCTACACCTACGAAGAGATTCAGTTTTTCTTGTTCGAGGAAGGGCATCCCATCGGCAAGTCAAGCATCGCCCGGTATCACAACTCGTTCGAGCGCATTACTGAACGGATCACCGAGACGAGGGAAAAGCTGAAGGTGCTGGTCGACGCTGTCCGGGATCAGCCGGGCACGGACCTTGCGGAAGTCGCGAACCAGCTCATGATGCAAGGGTTGCTCCAACGGGTCGCACAAGCCGAGGACGAATTTGAAAGCATTTCTCTGGAGAAGGCCGGACGCCTCATCGCCAGCCTTGAACGCTCTGCCGTACAGCGCGAGAAGCTGAAGTACGAATTTGACAAAGGCGTCTCGCAAGCAGTTGAAAAAGTAAAGCTGCAGCTGCACGAGGAGCTGAAGAACGACCCTGACTTGTATCATCGTTTGGTTGCGAAAGTGGATCAGATTCATGTGGACCTGACCGCTGTGACGTAGCTGCACGGGTCGCCTGCAGAGGCGACGCTTCCGGTGGCGGGTGGGACGGAAGCAACCCCGATCTTTGATAAAGGCGAATGTCGGAGCCGATTCGACCGCTGGCCGACACACGACAGTGTGCCATACGCCCGAACTTGGGGTACATGGGCCGATGAAAATCCGGGTGGCAACCGGTACGGCGTTGCGACGATCCGTCAGCTGGCGGGGAGCGATCAGCGGAGCGAACCGCGAACGTGTATCCGATGGGGAAGCCTTGCTCCTCATTATCAAACTACTTGAAAGGACGTGCCACATGATCAGAAAGCTGTGGTACCGATTCATTCGAAAATTAGCACCCTATAGTGTACCGGAACCTCGCAATCGACAGGAGCGCAGGAAGGGGCGATTCGGACCTTGTTAAGCATCGTTTACCCGAATCTATAACTCTTTCAAAAACGGCTCTGATTTGCGAGTTTTTTAGTTTAGGGGTACAGAACTATCCGATCTACCGGATAGGGCCGTTATAACGCGTTATAACGCCGTTACGGAACGCATAATCCCCTCATAGGTAGTGAGCATTTATGAAAAATGATTCTACTCGCAAAAAAACGGGTTCGATTGTCGGCGATATCGTCGGCCCATCGAACAATAGCCGCGTGGAAGATTGGGAGTTTCCCCTATGGGAAGATTACGCTGCGAAGTACCCGGACATTCAGGCGCTGAAGGGCAAGCTACCGTTCACCGGCCCGACCGGACTCAGACGCAAGCTCGGGGAAGTGGATATGGAATACTTTGGCCGGGCGTACTTGCCGGACTACCTCCCTACCGCTCCCCCGCCCTTTCACGGCGAATGGTTCGATGATTTGCAGCGGGTCGTCGAGCGGAACGGCGGCAGCAATATGGTGCGATCCGCACCGCGCGGCCACGCCAAGACGACCATTTGGGACTTCGTTTTCCCCACGTGGACAACGCTGTACAAGAAAAAGCTGTACATCCTGATCATTTCCGACACCTACGACCAAGCGCAGGGCTTTATCTCCAACGTCAAGGATGAGCTCGAATCAAACGAGCGCATCTTGGAAGACTTCGGTTCGCTGAAAGGCGACCGCTGGCAGGAAGGCAGCATCGAATGCTCCAACGGTGTCAAGATCGAGGCGCTCGGTGCAGGCCAAAAAATCCGAGGCCGGAAAAACCGGAACCGCCGCCCCGACCTTATCATTCTCGACGATATCGAGAACGAGGAAAACACGGCGACGCCGGAGCAGCGAGCCAAGCTGAAAAACTGGTACGAGAAGGCCGTTCTCCATGCAGGCGCAGCGTATACGGACTTCGTGATTATCGGGACGGTCATCACCGACGAGGCGCTTTTGGCCGAGCTTTTGAGAAATCCTGCTTACGACTCAAAAGTGTATCGCGCGGTGGTTTCCTTTGCGGAACGCGAGGACTTATGGGCCGAGTGGAAACGGATTTACACGGAGCTGGCGAATCCAAGCCGCGAGCAAGACGCTTGGACGTTCTTTCAGCAAAACCGCGAGGAGATGCTGCGCGGCGCGAAAGTGCTGTGGGAAAAGAATAGTCCGAAGTTTCCGAACGGCTATTACGACCTGATGGTCGTTCGCATCAAAGGCGGCGAGGCCGCATTCGCCAGCGAAATGCAGAACGACCCGAAAAGCTCGGAAGAAAAGTTCTTCCAGCCCAAGAAATACAATGCCGATCAGCGGCCACCGCTGGGTCAGCTCGACATTGTGATCACGGTCGACCCGAGTATGGGGCAATCGGACAAGTCCGACCCTTCGGCGATTATCGCCCTCGGGACTCATAGAAAGACCGGTCAAATGTACACGCTGGACGCGAGCATCATGATCCGCCACCCGAACAAGATCATCGAAGATTTGTTCGACATCGCCTTGCAGTATTTGGGTGTGAACCTGCGGATACAGGTCGTCGGCATCGAGGACGTACAATTCCAAGCGTTCTTCAAGGACGAAGTGGAGCGTCGGGCCAAGGAGCGCGGCATCCACTTACCCATCAAGCCGATTCGGAACACGGTATCGAAGGAATTGCGGATTGAGTCGCTGGAACCATCGATCAACAACGGCTATGTGCTCATCCATGAATCGCACACCGTGCTGATCGCGCAGCTGGAGAATTATCCGCGAGCCAAGAAGGACGGCCCGGATGCTTTGGAAATGGCCGTCCGGCTTTCTAAACAAGGAATTACAAGCAAGGTTCGTGGCGGTACCGCAGGCCACGCCGCACGCGGGGTCACGCAGCATTTGAAATCGATTAAAGATCAAATCGGGCGTTTGGGAAGGAGGCTGTACTAGATGGCGAGTATAGAAATGCGCCAATTCGGCTCGCAGCTCACCGGGATGCTGTACTCGTTCTCTCTAGGAACCAGCAACCCGGACTCGATTGGCATTGACGTTTACGAGCGCATGATCGAAACGGACGAAACGATAGGCAGCGGGGTAGATTTTCTCATATCGACCGTCGTTTCGCGCCTAGGCCGTTACCATCATGAGAACCCGGACATCAGCGATTTTATTAACCGGTGCTTCGAGGAAATGAATGGCAGCTTGGTGCTTGCCTGCTATGACATCCTCTCTGCCGTGTGGGCTGGGTACTCCACGACGGAGATCAATTTCACGGCCAAGTCCGGCAAAATCATGATCGACAACTTGGTCACATACCATCCGCGCTCCATCAAGTTCGACATTGACCGCTCTACCGGTAAGCTGAAGGACAACGGCGTTATCCAACAGGCCGGGGTTGCGGTCGAACGGATTGAGATACCGAAGGACAAGTGCATCATTTACACGCACAACCCGCGTTTCGGCAATCTGTACGGGCGCAGCCAGCTGAAGCGCACGTACAAAAACTGGTTGCTCAAGGACACGATCTTGAAGATGTGGGCGACGGCGCTGGATCGGTTCGGCACGCCGCTGCTTGGCGCTTTCTCCGAGGACGCTATGGTGACGGTCGAGATCGACGGCGAAGAGAAGCAGATTTCGGCTATCGACTATCTGCTCGGCATCCTTTCTAACATCCAGAACGAGACGGCACTTGCCTTCACAAAGGGAGTCGATGTGAAAACCTTATATAACCCGACGGGCAACATCGGCGAAAACTTCCATCAAGCGATCCTGTACTTGAACAAAATGCTGTACCGCTCCTTGCTGATTCCTTCGCTCATCTTCGACGAAGGCGACCGCAGCGGCAGCTTGGCTCTCGGTGAGAGTCACTTCGCCGCCTTCGACCAGATGAGCGGCAGCATTTATCGCCGCCTGACGGAAACGCTTATCGAGCAGCTCGTAGCCCGGCTGATCGATTACAACTTCGGGCCGCAACAAAATTACGGCCAATTCGCCGAAGCGCAAGTGTCGCTTGTCTATCAGAAGCTGATCGCCGAAATCTTCAAGCAGTATGTGGAAATCGGGGTGCTGGACCCGGCCACCGAGGAGGACTTCTCCTACATGCGATCTACAGCCGGATTGCCGGATCGCGAACTGGTTCCCGCCGAGGACGATTCGCAGAAGGCGCAGCTCGCCGACATCCCCCACTATTGGCGAGGTGAAACGGGATGAGCGCGGCACGCCAGTTCCAGCCGGTCGGCAAACGGAGCCTGAATGAGATCGACCGCATCGAAGCCAAAGGGCTGCGCGGATTTAAGGAATGGCTTGACAACGTCCGCTCGGTCACGCTGAAGCATATTCGCTGGTCGCTGCCGGTCGAGACGCTGCAGCTCCCCGGCGGTTTGGACAAGGTGCTGCAGGAAGCCGGACGTACAGCCCTTCAATCCGGGAAACGCCAAGCGAAGCGAGAAACGAACGCGCTGAAGCGGCATTACCGGAAGAAGCGCAAAAAGCTGGCGATGGCTCCCCCGACGTTCAGCAGCTTCAAGGTAACGCCGGTCGAGGCGATCCGGGCGATGGACGAGCGCGAAAACTATATCGCCGGTCGAGTGACAGACGATTTGTTCGCCGAGCTGAAGGGCGTCGTCAAAGGAAACTTGGACGATCAATACTCCCGGCCAGAAGCCGAGAGCAAGCTTCAGGACATTCTCGGCGCGGCGCTGGATCGCGCCTCCCTCATCATCACGACGGAGACGACTTACGGTGTGAACCGGGGGCGGCTGCTGTCGTTCGCCGAGGATGGCGTCGATTACGTGGAATTTATAGCGATTCGCGACCAACGCACCAGCGTGCAATGCAATTCGCGTCACGGCAAGGTGATGCGACTGAACGATCCGCAGCTGGCCGACAATACGCCGCCGCTGCATGGCCGCTGCCGGTCGCTACTCTCCCCGATTTATTCGGCCTTTGAGCCGGATGTGGTGAGCGATCCAAAGCGAATCGATTGGAGCAACGCCCAACCGCTGCCGAGCGGATGGCGCAGATAACCTACATGGAGGTGAATGAGTTGGACCCGACATTAAAGATTCCGTTTTTCCGCATTGGTCGGTGGAAGCATCCGGTCTATGGCGAAATCGAGGCGACGCAGCAAATGTTTGACGCGATGATCGCCAATTTCCGCAGCGGCGTGCTTGGCCGACCGCCTTATATCCGCATCGGCCACGACATTCAAGCGAGCAGCATCGACAAGTTCGGTGATGCGCCTGCAGAAGCATGGGTATTCGATATCCAGCAAGAAGGCGACATTCTGTACGGCCTTGCAATCCCGACGAGCTACACCGTCGTCGATGCCATTCAAACGAAGCGGTACCGGTTCGCCAGCGCGGAGTACGACCCGGATTATTCCGACAAGGAATCCGGCAAAAAGGTCGGCCCGGTCTTGTCGGCCATTGCGCTGACGAACGAGCCGTTCCTGACCAAGCTTCCCGATGCGGAGGCTGTATTCCTTGCCGATCAGAAGGCAGGGAAAACCACATTTCTCATGGATTACGAGGAGGTCGATTCAAAGATGGAAACCAAGAAGCAAGAAGATTTGCTGCAGGAGCAAAACACCCTGCTGAAAAAGCTGTCCGATGGGCTATCCGGGATCTTCTCCCTGTTTCAGTTCGGCGCGGCCCGAGGCGGCGCAGCGAGTGGATTGTCTGAGGAGGAACGTCGCAAGCTGGCCGATTATGACGAGCTGAAAAAGCGGATCGATACTGCCGAACAGACGACGGGCCAAGTAGTACTTGCGCAGCGGCAGTCCACTATCGAAAGCAAGATGGCGGCGCTCGTTGCACAAGGCGTGCCGCCGGTATTGTGCGACAAAGCAAAAGCTATCCTGCTGGCCGCTCCTGCAGGAACGCTGGTGAAGCTTTCGGACACGGAGCAAAAGCCGCTGGACGATGCCATTTTCGGATTGCTCGAAGCGCTGCCGCAGGAAAACCGCGTGCGCCTCTCTCAGTTCGGGCAAAAGCACTTTAACCCGCCCGGCACAAATGCAGCTTCGCTCTACGGAGACGTGGTGCCCGAGCTGTCAAAGAATCAGTAACATGCTACCGACGCATCGGCAGATAGTCCTATTTTCCATATGAACCCATAAGGAGGCAAATATCCTATGTCCGTAAACGACATTCAAACGCTGGGCGGCACGGTGTTGACCGAACTGGCGAAAACATTCGAGAACCGTCCGACCCAATTGCTCGCATTCTTCCCGGTAAGGGACATTCAAGAGAAAACCGTCAAGGTTGAGAAGATTTACGGCGGCGTCGGCATGGCGCGGATCGTCGACAGCAAAACGCCGGACGGCTTCGCCGATGGCCGCAAAGTGGAGACGACGCAGCACGACCCGATCTACAGCCGGGAGAGCGACAACATTCCGAACGACGTGGTGAACAGCCTGCGCATGCCGGGAACGGTTAACGAGAAGTACGGCAAGAAGTATGTGGCCGATCAGGTGAAGCACCTGACGAACCGTAACGACACGCTGTACGACTTCCTTCGTTCGCAAATGTTCCTCGGCGGGATCGATTACACTGACCCGGTAACAGGCAAACGTGTTCAAGTCGACGCCGGTATCCCGGTAGATCACAAGGTCAATAACACGCTGGATTGGGACGACGTGAACGTCGATTTCTTGGAGGAGATCGAGGATTATATCCTGCTCATCAAGAAAAACGGCATGGTGCCGCCGACGCACATCGTCATGAACAGCACACGGAGATCGAAGTTTTCGAAGAACAAGAAGCTCCGCGCTTATGCGGAGACGGCACGCGATCCGGGCAAGGTACGGTTCGCTAATGGCGAGATCACGCACATTTGCGGCCTTGAGATTGTCGAGGAAAACCGGGTATATGAGGAGCTGACTTCCAACGGCTCTGGCGGTTACAACCGGACGGTGAAACAAATGATGCCTGACGATAAGGTCGTCATCTGCTGCAAGGAGTACGAAATGGAGCCGCTGGGCCGGACGGACTTCGTAATCGGCGAGCACCCGGACGGCTTGGCCGGTATTTGGAGCCGCGCGGCGGAAACGCAGCCGCCTGCAGCTCCGGGCGTATTGCTTCAGGTTGGCCGCGCCGGTATGCCTTATGTCCGGTACCCGAACTGGATCGTCGTCGTGACGATTGTTGATCCGACTCCGTAAGGAGTGAGCCACGATGACCTACACGACGGCTGAACGGATCGAGGCGCTGCTGAAGGATTTCGTCCGGGTGGACAACTATACGCCGGAACAATACGCGATGTTCATCGAAAAGGCGGAGGCGCGGATCAACGACCGCCTCCGTCCCTACTATATGGTGCCATTTTCGGCCCCGGTACCGGCCATGATCGTCTCCATCGCGGAAGACTTCGCCTGCAGCTTCATGGTCGATCAGGATTACATCGACCGCCCGAACAACGAGCAGGTGCCGCTTGCTCAAGTGTACTTTCGCCGGGCCGAACGCGACCTTGATCATATCGCAAAAAATCTCACACTGGACGGTTTGTCCGGCGTGAAACGTGTGGCGCTGCCCCGAGAGGTGACGAGTCCCTCTGCAGGAACGACCACGCCGAACCGAAGTCCGATGAAGGCGGCGTTAGATCAATGGCCGGTGTAGAGTTTCGGATTCAGGCAAAGGGCTTGGAGAACGTCGAGCAGCAGCTGCGCAAGTACGAATTCCGCGCGGAGGAGCTGCGCCCCGGTTTGCGCCGGGTCGGCCAAGTCATCGTTCGGTCGGTTGACAAAAACTTCGAAGCCCAAGGTCGACCGCAAAAGTGGAAGAGCCGCAGCGACTTGCGGCTGCAGCAGCTCATCGCCGATGCGGAGGATCGGGCCAAAGGAACGAAACGCTATCAGAACTTGAAGCGCGAGTCGACGAAAACGAAGCATCTTCGCCAAGTCGGCGAGACAACCCGAAACGGTCCGATTCTTCAGCAAACCGGCGATTTGCGTAAAAGCATCGTGTTCCGGGTGGAGCGAACCTCCGTCATCGTCGGCTCGCCGCTGCGCTATGCTGCCATTCACCATTTCGGCGGCGTGATCCGTCCGAAAAGCAAGAAGGCGCTCTTCGTACCGGTCGGCGGCGGCAAGTTTCTAATGCTGAAGAAAGTCGTCATCCCGGCAAGACCGTTCCTTATGATCCAGCGGGAAGACGAATCGAAGATCGAAAAAGCGATGCTCGGCCACATCGAAGGTGAAGGAGGCTCGCTATGAACAGCAAGGTGTATGAAGTCATCGACGCTATTATCGAGCACCTGCAGGCCGACGATGGCTTGCAAGATGTCCGGGATTTTCACCGGATGAATGGCTTTGCGGTACCGCGCAGGCCGACGATATCGGTTGGTGCCGAGAACGTGAAATACGAAACAGACACGCGCGACCTCGACCGCGCAGAGGCTGAAATCAAGGTCTATGTCTACTTGGACGACCGCGAGCTGGAACGCGGAGAAAGCACGGCGTGGGAGCTCGCCTCCCGCATCCGCCTCTCCCTTCTCTCAAATCGATACCTGGGCGGCATTCTGGAGGACTTGGAAGTCAAGGGCATTCAAGCGGTTTATGCAGAAGTGTCCAACTCCAATCTGCATGCCTGTCAAGTGGACGTAACCGCGATTTATTACGAGGAACGTCGCAAGCAAGCGCCGTTCCAGCCGATTGAGCATCTGCAGAGAGATATCGCGCAAGATCAGGGAGGAGCGTGAACCAATGGCAAAAGAATATATTGTGCCACGCATTGACGTGGATGAAAGCGACGTCGGACCTCGCCCGGCCTCCGGGGTTAGCCTCGGGCGGATCGGCGTCGTCGGCACGTTCGCGAAAGGGCCGCTAAACAAGCCGGTGACAATTGGCTCGCCGGATCAGTTCGTTCAACAATTCGGGGAGTTTCGAACCGACCTCTCCGGGCCGCTTTCGATGCTCGGCGCGTTCAACCAAGGCGCAAGCGACTTTGTGGTGGTGCGGATCGGTGGCGCATCGATTGCCACCGCCAAGCTGACGCTGAAGGACGATGCAAACGCCGACAGCATCATCGCGGAAGCAACCTCGCCCGGTAAATGGGCAAACGGCACGGAATCGACTGGCATTAAAGTTGCTGTCGCTGCTGGTACCTCCGCTGGGACGGTCAAACTGGTCGTCATATCCGGCAACAAGAGTACCGTCTTTGACGGCGTGACGCTCGACAATGTGGGAACGTTCAGCACAAGCGATGTAACTTTCAAGAAGGTGACCGGCGCGACGAAGCTGCCGAACGTGATTGACGCGCAGCCGCTGGCCGGAGGCGACGACGGCGCAACGACAGCTGACACCGATTACGTCGGCACACTGGCGGCGGACGGTTCCCGTTCCGGTCTGCGAGTGCTCGACCCGGTACGCTGCTCGGTCGTGATCGCGGCGCAGCAGTCCAGTACGGTGATCCGTTCCGCCCTGCTCACGCACGCGGCGAATGCAGGGCTGGACGAAGGGCTGCGCATGGCAGTGCTCAATACGCCGCAAGCAACGGCGGTCGACGCTGCCACGGCGCTCACCGGGTCGCTGGACAGTATGCGCGGCATCATGGCCTATCCGTGGGTCGAACCGCAGGAGATGGAAGGCGTTTATGTCGCACCTGACGGTTATTACGCCGGACGATTGGCGCAGCTGCCCGGTCATCACAGCCCGAGCAATAAGCAAATCAACGGCATCCTGTCGACAGAGCGGCTGCTCACGTATGCGGAAGTCAAAGCGCTCACGCAAGCGAAGATCAGCCCGATCACGCTCGTTGAAGGTCGCGGCTTCCGCATCCGCAACGGCTTGACGCTGGCAAGCGATACCGCTTGGAACCAGACAAACATCCGGCGCATCTTCGACAAAATCGAAATGACGGTTTACAACGACACGCAATGGGTCATTTCGGAGCCGCATACGCCGAAGACGTGGGCCGCGCTGGCCGCGCAGATCGACGCGGTGCTGCAGAACATGAAGCAGCAGGAGGAAATCTACGATTTCAAGCCGACCGTCTGCGACGCTTCGAACAACCCGGCAGAAATGGTACAGGCGCGTATCCTGAACACGCGCATCCGCGTCCGCCCGATCTACGCCGCCGACTACATCGACCACGCAATTCAGCGCTTGGTCGGTAATGAAAAGTAGGTGGCTGCATGATTACGGTAAAAGATTCCTGCACCGCGTGCGGAGCCTGTGTCCCGGTTTGTCCGGTACAGGCTCTCGTCTACACGGATGATCGGCAAAAGGTCGCCGTTGAGAAATCGTGCGTCAGCTGTAACCTGTGTATTCCAGCCTGCCCTATTGCGGCCATTGAAGAAGTAATTCAAACAAGCAAACCTAACAAGAAAGATAAAAAGACGGAGGTGATCGAGAATGGCGAGGAAGGCACCAATTCAAGGGTTTGACGTTTCGATTTCCATCGTCGGGCCGAACGGCCCGGAGCTGGCCGGTGAATTCAATGAGCTGGAGATCAGCATCAAGAACGAAACGGAAGAATACCTCGAAACGAATGAGCGCATCGCGCAAATTCTCGACGGCGAGATCAAGATCGACGGCAAGCTGAAGCGCGGCATGGTGTATACGGATGTCATTCGCCGGGTTTATGGAGTGAGCTCGATGAAGCGTGGCACGAAAATCCCTTCGCAGCCGCGCTTCACGATTACGGCCACATTCGATGCGCCGGAGAAGGGATTGACCGGCAAGCAAAAGCTGCTCGATGTCATCATCCCGGAGCTGAGCATTTCGGTCAAAGCCGGGAAAACGGTCGTCAACAAGGATTTGTCCTTTAAGGCCGAAGGAATCGAAGAGGCGTAACGACCTGCAAACGATTCGCAATTAGTCTCACAAATCATTAGAAATCGAGGAGGATTTCCCCCATGACTGCAAACAAAGTATACGGCCCTTTAACCTTGCCAAGCGGCAAGGTGATCACATTCCGCAAACCGAAAGGCTTAGATCGCGCCAACGTGCTTGATATCGTCCCGATCAGCGACGAGAACGTGGTCGGCGGCACGCTACACGTTGAACAAGCCTTGAAAGCGAAATGCGTCGTTTCGGTAGACGGCCAGCCGGTCGATGCAACCAGCTTCCTGAATTTGTTCAACGATTGGGACGATGACGACGTCCAATTCTACGCCACCGTCCATACCGAAATGTTCGGAATGACGGAAGAAAAACGGGATAAAGCCAAGGAAGCCGCCCGTTTTTTGCTGGGCAACTCGACCTCTACCGATGGGTCCAGCTCGAAGGCCGAGTAGCGTTGAACGAATGGCTCGCCCTTTCGGACGATATGCGCGAGGCGGTTTGGGAGTCGTTCGAATGGATGTGTGAGCAGCAGTTGGAAGGCTCGGACAGCGAGGAATGAAAAAGAGACGGACCCGATAAAACGGGAAACCGTCTCTCTTATTTGTTGCTGTTGGCGCTCTTAAAAGATTGGCGAGCTGCAGCGAAGTTCATCTGCATTTTTCGTATTTGTGGCTCATATTTAGCGACCGCCGTGCCGAGTGCCACGATCAGCATGATTATAAACCACATCCATGCTGGTCCAAACAGGAAAATGCTGACTCCTTCAGCGCAGAGCCACGCAATAGGGACTATAAAAATGGCTGCGACGATAGCTGTAGCAAACGAGAGAATAAACTGAGCGATTAAGGCAAAGCTCTTGAAAAACCCGAACATGAATCATCCTCCGTTCGATCCGTTTTTCCTGATTATACCACATGCGAGGAGGTGAGGCTATATGTCCACCAGTATGCAGGTCGCCCTTGTGCTTACTGCTGTTAATAACATGGGTACGACGATCCGTGCTGTTAAACAGCAGGTTAGCGATCTTGGTGCAAGCTATGACGCACTTCGGCAAAAAGTGCAGAAGATGAATGACCTTCGCGCCAGTGGTATCAAAGATGCGGCGGCTGGTGCCGCTATGCTCGCTCCTATCGAATCATCAGTGAAAGCAGCAGCAAACTTGGAATATGCGATTAAACGGCTGGAGATCGCCCAATATGATGCTAGCAAGCCAGCCGAGGAACTGAAGAAGCAATTGAAAGAGTTGGAGGCGCTCGCGGTTAAATTGGGCGCGGATACGGCATTTAGTTCCAAGGAAGCTGCAGACGGTATGACGACGCTTATCCGCGCGGGGATGGACGTGAAAGACGTGTTAGCAGGTGGGGCTGCAGCAGCGATCTATCTGGCACAAACGGCTGAAGTCGCTCCAGTAACAGCTGCCGAAAGCATCGCCAAGATGTCGAACATGTTCAAAGTCAATGGCGACCAGCTTATGCAGGTGGCGGATGACATTAACCGTGCATCGAACGCATCCTCCGCTGGCGTTCAGGAGATCATGTACAGCATGCAGCTTGCTGGTATGAGTGCCAATACCCTCGGATTGACGGCCAAGGAAACATCACTCTTGATCGGCACGCTTTTTAACCAAGGCTTGAACAACTTGAGTGGCAGCTCCCTGAATAACCTATTGCTCGCATTGACCAAGATTGACGATCAAGCCGGTGAAGCGATGGCGAAGCTTGGGATGCTGAAGAACGCAACTTTTGAAAAGAAACAAGACGGCACTTGGAAGATCAAAGGCGGCGAAGGCGCGGTATTTAACGATAAAGGGCAAATCAAAAGCGCCCAAGCATTGGTCGATACCGTTCGTGCTGCATTTAAGTCAAACGGCGTTGAGTTGAAAGACATTGTGGACTCGAAGGGGAATTTGCTTCCGAAAGAGCAGCTTGATCAGCTGGCAAGCAGCAAGCAGAACGTTGCGCAGACGCTCCTATTGTTCAAGCAAGCGTTTGGCGAGGAAGGTATGCGTGCCGCTATTGCTCTCGCTGCTGAAGGTAAAGGTTCATATGAAGCGACGACAGAAGCAGCAAAGCAGTCGATGGAAATTCAAAAGCAGGTTAACGAGCTTCAGGCAACGACCGTCGGTTTGTTTGAACAGATGCAAGGAGCTTGGGAAACCTTCAACGCATCTTCTGGCGGGGTTGTTCTTGACGAAGTGAAGCAGCTTGCGAAAAAAGGACTGGAGCTGATTGATGTACTCGCGAAGTGGACGGCCGCTCATCCGCAATTAACCCGAGTAATCATCCAAACTATTGCAGGGTTAGCATTACTACGCATCGGAATAGGTGCTCTTAAAATCGTTCAGGGTGTCGTGCTCGGCCCATTGTTTTCAATGGGCGGCGGCTTTATCCGATTCGGTAAATATGTCGGCGATGCGACGAAGGCGTTCACTTTCTTTCGGACGGTCGGAAACGGCGTTTTTACTGCCGGGTTGAAGGCATTGTTCAAGGATTTCCCTATTCTCCAGCAACTCATTCAGGGAGGCGCGCGAGCTTTATCTTCGCTGGGCCGGGTCGGATGGAACGGTTTCATGTTCTTGGTTCGAGGTGCCGGTAGCGGCCTAATGGCGCTGGGACGCTTTGGCGTTCAAGGAGCTGTATGGCTGGCGCGGATCGGCGCAAGCTTCTTGACGGTAGGTGTACAGGCGCTGCTTATGGGAGCGCGGATCGCGCTCGCTTGGTTCATTGGCATGGGACCGATCGGCTGGATCATTCTCGGCGTGACGGCGATCATCACCGGTGCAATTCTCGCATGGAAGAACAACTTCCTCGGATTCCGAGACAAGATCACCGCGATATGGGAATGGATCAAATCAAACTGGCCGACGCTCATTCTAGCCGCGATTAACCCAATAGGCGGCATCATCATGGGCGTGCTTAACCTTCTGCCGTATGATGCTCTCGAATGGGGCAAGAACATGATGAAAATGATCGCGGACGGCATCAAGAAAGGCATCGACTGGGTCAAGGAAGCCGTGACGAATGCAGGCGGCATTATCAAGAAGTTTCTTGGCTTCTCCTCGCCTACCGAGGCCGGGCCTGCCTCCAATTCGGATCAATGGGCACCGAATTTCATGAAAATGTTCGCCGGTGGCATTGACGCTGGATTGCCGAGCGTCGCTAAGTCGGTCAAAGGAACGGCAGCGCAAATCTGCTCCGGGCTATCGGACATTCAGGTGGCCGCGCCTACCGTACCGACGGCCAATATCCCGAATATGGACAATGTCATTCCGTTCCCGGCCAGCCTACCCCGCATCGAGCGGCCAAACGTTCCGGCCTCCGACATCGTTCCGTTCCCGCAGCGCATGGGTCAAGAAAACAAGACGTTGCTGCAGCGGCCACAAGGCGGCATGAACGTCAACGATAATCGCAAGATTGACATCACGATTTATGCGAACGACGCCAAGGAAGCGGAGATCGGCGTTCGCCGCGCGGTCGACGACAAGTACATCGCGTCTCGCGGCGTCAAAAAGCAAGTATGGCAAGGAGCGTGAGCAAATGGCGAATACGTGTACGATTGGCGATTTCACATTTGAACTTGCGCCAGAGCGCGAAATTGACATTAGCAGCGGTCGGGACATCGCTAAGATCGATGTACCCGGCGGCGCTCCACGGTATCAGGATGTCGGGCCAAGCGAAAAAATAGCAAGCTGGTCCGGCTTGCTGCGCGGCGATGAGGCATACAAGCAAACGCTGCTGATCGAAGAGGAAAAGGACAAAGGCACATGGTTGCGCTGGCGTTACGGAGAGATCGCGGCGGATGTGCGCATCAAGTCGTTTAACAAGAAGATCATCCGATTCGATTATATCCGCTACACTATCGAGCTGATCGTGAAGGTCAGCTCGCCGGTTGTGGATGATGGCAGCGGCAGCGAAACGGTTGAGGAGCCGCAAATCGCCGCAGCCGATACCGAAGCCAAGGAGTACGTCGTTAAGCAAGGCGATACGCTTTGGCAGATCGGGCAAGAAAACGGGGTTGATTGGGAGACCATCGCCTCGGCCAACGGCATCACGAATCCGCGCAAATTGGCTATCGGGCAAAAACTGACGATTCCGGTGTGAAGGTGGTGAGCTCATGAGTATGGATGCACCGAGGGCCATTGTTGAGGTGGAAGGCGCAACCGTCCGCTGGGACGACCTGATCGATATGCGGCTAGAGAATACGTTGTACTTTGCTGCAGATTCATTTGAAATTCAGCTGAACAACGAGAACATGCTGTCGGATTGGCTTCGCAAGGAGCAGGAAGTTCGCATCTATCTAGGCTTCGTCAACGATCCGGGTCGCTGGTCCAAACAGGAGTTGCAGCACGTCTTTACCGGCAAAATCGACGGTGTAAAGCCGAGTTTCGCTGCTGAAAAAACGGTTCAGATCATCGGGCGCGACTATTCAGCCCGGTACCTTGACACCGACAGCAGCATCGCTTTCGCGAATCAAAGTTCCGATGAAATCGCGATTCTGCTGGCGAATAAATACGGTCTTACGCCGGTCGTTACGCCAGGCGTAGCCACTCTCGACAAAGAAATGTTCAGCGACAAAAAGGAATGGGACATCCTGCAGATGCTGGCAGATCGGGAAGGGTTCATCTGCTATGTCGATAAAGACAAACAGCTCTATTTCGGTCCCCGGCAAGACGAAACAGACGAGGCGGTCGTTCATAAATTCTCACGGAAGCGCGGTTATGAGAACTGTACCCTCGAATTTGACGACTCCGCTGTAGGAGTTGTCAATACCGTTACCGTTCGTCACTGGCACAAAAAGCGACTTATCGAAGCCAGCGCAAAAGATGACTTCCTCATTCAGCAAATGGGCCAAGTGAAAGAACGCATTGTCTACGAATCCAAGGCAACAACGCCGGAGCTGGCCCAAACCCTTGCGCAAAAGCGGTTGAAGGAATGGAGCCGCCAAGTGATTACCGGAAGGGCTTGGGGGCCGCTAGTCCCGGAGCTAATCGCCGAGCGCAAGGTTGCAACCGAAGGCTGCGGACGGTTCGACGGCGATTATTATATCGACAGGGTGACGCATTCCATCAGCAAGATGGGAGCCACGTCCGAGGTTGACATTACGAACGTAAGGCCGGAAACGGCCCAACAGTACAGACAAGACTTATACGATTATCAGGGGGCGAAGTTATGACGACACCACAAGCGGGAGTCATCACCGGCAGGAACGAAACGGAACAGCTCGTTAAGGTCTTCCTTCCCCTCTTCAAAATAGAAACTGATTGGATTCGAACAGCGGTTCATGTCGGGGTGCCGCTTGACGGTGCGGAGGTTGTGGTCGTGTTCGTGAACGGCCAATTGAACGACGGCGTTGTAATCGCTGAGATCGGAGGTGTCACATGAAAGATTGGGCCGGTACCGACTTCCATCTTGACGATGATCACCGCATCACGAATCAAGGCGACTATGCGTTGGCATCCGGCGGCAAGAACATCGATTTGGCGCTTATCCGGCGCCTGAAAACTCCACTCGGGAGCCTGTTCTATGACCCAACCTATGGCAACCCTGTATATGACATGCTCGGCGATCCGATGAATGATGACTTCGTCCAGAAGGCGCAAGACGGTATAAGCCGTTGTGTTCAAGGTGAACAGCGCGTCCAGTTAGTCCGGGTGGAGGTCTATCTCGCAAATGAAGACCGCACGACCCGGTTCCGAGTTGTGTACCGGTACCGGAACGGCGACGGCAGCAATGTCGTTCTGCAAGGGGTGATAAACGATGACGGAATTACAATTTAAGACGCGGGAAGATATCTTGAACGAGGTTCGCCCGGAGCTGGCTGATGCCGGTCTTACTGACTGGTCATCAGGTTCGGCCAATCGAACCTATTGGGAGATTACAGCTCGTTTGTTTGGCGAGTATTACTACATGCTGCAGCGGCTGCTTCATCTGTTCTTTGTTGATGATGATTCACTAACTGGCGAATATCTGGATCGTCGCGTCATGGAACGAAGCATTTCGCGGAAAGTCGGAACGAAGTCCGCAGGCAAGATAATCGTCGGTCGCTCCTCTCCTGCCCCGTTCACAATCAACATTCCAGTGGGCACGGTGTTATCGACAAACGACAAAAAAGTCTCTGTCCAGACGAAGGCAGCAGCTGCGATCCCGGCTGGCGGGACGAGCGTGACGGTCGATGTTGAGGCGATCAATCTCGGAAAGGCCGGAAATTTAGCGCCGAACACGGTGCTCATTGAAACAGGCGTCGCGGTGGTCGGCATTGAAACAATCCGCGTCGATGCAGCCGGGCTTTCGGGCGGTACCGACACAGAATCGGACAAGGAGCTGAAGCAGCGATTCATGGAAACTATACAGAATCCTGAAACTGGCGGATCGAAACGGGATTACGAACGCTGGGCCAAGGAAGTCACCGGTATCGTATCGGCGAACTGTATCCCGATGGCGCGTGGCGCGGGTACCGTGGATGTGGTTGTCGTATCTTCGGACGGCATGCCTTCCTCGGCGCTGCTGCAGCAGGTGCAAGATCATATTGACGACAAAAAGCCGGTCAACGCCGATGTGCTTGTTCGCGGGCCGGTCGCCGTGACGGTCAATGTAACCCTGACGTACTACACGGATTCCACGTCATCGCTGGAGCCTGCAATCCAGACGGCGCTGCAGCAATATATCAACGGTGTGGGTGTCGGTGGAGTCGTTCGTGTCGCTCAAATCATCAATACGGTACTGGACGTTGCGGAAATCAAGGACGTTACGGTGGCCGTGCCGACTCAAAATGTAGTGCTGACATCCGACGAGATTGCGGTATTGGGAACCGTAACTATGCTGAAGGGGTGACGCTATGTTCGAGTATATTCGTTCGATGGTTCCATTCGGCGATACATCGGCGGAAACGACAACCCTTTACAAGCACTTGCAAGTATTGGCGAAGCGATTCTCCGATTTGGAGAGCGCAACCGAGCAGTCGTTCAATGAGATTTTTGGAAGCACGGCTTCAGCTTTTCTCACGCGCTGGGAGCTGATGCTCGCTTTGCCGAGTGCTGAAGGAACGCCGGACGATCAGCGACAATCCCGCGTTCTTGGGAAGTTGCGGGGAACCGGTACGATCACGACAAAGCTGATCGAAACGGTCGCCGAAGTGTACTCGAACGGAGATGTCGAAGTCTTGGAGTTTCCTAGCGAGCACCGTTTCATTGTTCACTTCATCGGGGCACGAGGCATCCCGCCGAACCTTTCTGACTTGACCAAGACGCTTGAGGAAATCAAGCCTGCTCACCTGATCATGCAGTATGAGTTTTCCTACTTGGTATGGAGCGAATTGGAGGCTGGCTCAACAACTTGGAGCCGCATTGAAGCCGAAACCGGCGACGGCCTGACTTGGGCCGAATTTGAGGTATGGAAACCATAGAAAGGAGGACATCAAGTGGCTTCGACAAACAAGACGCTTAATTTGTCGCTGAATAGCTGGATCGCCTCTGACCGTGTTCAAATGGCCGATTTCAACGCGGACAACAACATTATCGACGCATTATTCGCGGCGACGACCGCTGGAGGCGGGCACGATCATAGCGGCGCAGCTGGTAAAGGGCCAAAGCTTGACCCCACCGTCGCGTTGACAAAGGTTCCGCTTCTCCTTGACGGTAGCCAAACGATGACCGGCCAGATCAAGAGCAGCCTTGCGACTGGTACGGCCCCTCTTTCGGTTGTCAGTACGACTCTTGTCTCAAACCTGAACGCGGACATGCTTGACGGTATGCACGCCACCACGGCCACAACTGCCAACACAATTGCCGCAAGGGATTCCAACGGTAGTGTTTCGGCATTGAATTTTCTTGCCACGTCGCTACTAAGTTCGACAGGGCAAATTAGAGCAACCTTGTCAACGGACTTAAACAAGTTTATTTATTTACAATACAACGGCACCAAGGACGTTGGCGAAGTCCTTTCGGTACACTCCGGCACGGTGTTCAAACCGTTGCATTTGGTCGCCAATGGATTGAAGTATCGCCCGACAGTTGGCGGGGGAGAAACCACGGTATACGACATATTACATTCCGGCGGCGGGACGATTGGCGGGACAACTTATTACACCGTTGCATACCCGATTGTATCCAAGCTTAGCGGGTATAAAAGCATGGTTCTCCATCACCCAACGGCCAACAGTTTAATTTTGGCACCGTCCGCCACAGTAGATGGAGAGGATTGGGATTGGGTCAACCAATTCATATTTGATGACGCGGGGAGACTGACTGCTAATCAAGGAATTTTCAAGGGTCGCAACGATTCAAGTAATAACAATTTCCAAGTATGGGTCAAACCGGGTAACGGAGGGACAAACACAAGTACAAACCAATTAGCGTTTGGTGACTCCACAGCCGATTATGTCAACGTCATTGGAACACGTTTCAGCGGGGCTGAAAGTATTTGGGTCCAAAACGGATATCAACCTATATGGAACGCGGATTCATGGAAGCAAGCCGCTCCATATGCCCAAACGAGGGCCGTTATTATAGACAATGGCTATGCCACCAAGGACTTGCAACCGGTCCATTTCTATTATGCATTACCCGGAAAGGCACAAAGCAATTATGCCACGTTTTGGGACCGTAAATTGCGGTTTGCACTTGCAACGGAGCAAGACGAAAATTGGTATATTTCACCGACAGGTAGTGACGCAAACGATGGCCGAAGTGCCGCCACAGCAAAACGTACATTCCAGTCCGTTATAAACAACTTGCCGCCGGTTATTAACCATACAATCACCATTAATATTGCGGCCGGGTCATACGCAAGCGACTTCAACATTAAGGGGTTTGTTGGCAATGGGTACATTTATCTAAACGCATTAGGCAATTATGACACATGGGCCTTGAACATTGCCCGAAATACCATAAAGGTGAACATGGGCGGAGCAACATGCACATTACTAAAAACGGATGGACCGGCTTGCTTGGTTGATGAAAACCCGGGCGCGGTGACGTTGAGCAGCATTAATATATCGGCGGCAGCAGCGGCGCAGCACGGAATAAATATTTCATATTCGCCATCCGTATTTGTAAATGCGTGCAACGTATCCAACCGTCACCATGCAATTATCGTTACTAACCAGTCGCGTGCAGGGTTAGCCGGATGCACAGGCAGCAATAACAACGTAGGCGCATCCGCTTATAATTCGACGATAATGTTGGCTGGTTCAAATACGATCACAGGCAGCACGCAGTATTATCAGGCACAAGGCGGTGTTATTCGATGATTTACGGAATATCATACGACAAGAAAACCCGCATTGTTTCGGGTATTGTGTATGACGTCACTGGGTACACGGAAACCGACATCGTGGGGTTTTTCGGTGCGATACGTGGCGCGAATAGGGAATTGGTTGATTTCATCTTCTTGGACCAGTTACCGTTGGTCGAGCATAAAGACGACGGCCAAGTTAAGATTGTTGAATTGTCCGAAGGCGAAATATTGCCTGAAGATTTGGTCGACGTGCGGGACCGACTGCCCGAGACATTAGAACAAAAGGCGGCTCGATTGGAGACGGAGCTCGCGCAAACTAAGGCAGCTCTAAACAGCGCGAACGAGACGAACCTCACAACGATGTCCGCTCTAGCGGAGGTATTCGAGATGGTGCTCGCCCTTCAGGACCAAATCGCAGCTGGAACAGGAGGAACAGGTGCATGACACTTTCAATGGTGGATGTATACTTCGAGCTCGTAAAAGCCGGAATACGAAAGCTGGATCAGGTGCCGGAATGTGATGAGCTCCGAAGTAAGGTGGAGGCGCTGCTCAACAAACAGATGCAAGCGCAGCCGGAGGCACTTTTGAATGGTTAGCTTGCTGCTCTGGCTTCTGAATCTTATGAAAGGAGGTGACACGATCATGGTGGACGTATATGTGGCGCTTATCATCAATGGGCGTCGTACCTTCTCCCAAGTGCCGGTGAGCTTGCAGCCAGCAGTTAAAGTGGAGCTCGAAGCTTTAGGACTCGGGACGGACGGCAAACCGTTGGAAACGAAAGCAGCGTGAAGAATTGAGAAACGGCCCCGTTTTGAACGGGGCTAATAATCCAATAAAGGGGAGTATCCACATGACCATACAGGAGCAAAAGCAGCAAATTCTTAGTGAAATTCATCAGGTGGAGGCTAATATTTACAGGCTTACCGAACGGTCGAAACAATTGAACACGGCTCTGGCCGTTCTTGAGAACTTGGAGCACCAACAGCAGCAGGCCGCATCGAGCGAACAGAAGCACACGCAGCAGTATAATACGAACGATTCGACTAAACAAGAAGAAAAAAAAGAGTCTTAAAGACGTTCCTTCAGGAGCGTCTTTTTATATGAGGTGATTAGCATATGCCGACGAATAAAGGATTTGATTGCGCGACTCCGCTGACGGCCTCTCTAGCCGCGCTATTCTTTAGCCAAGGTTACTCCTTCGTCGGGAGGTACCTATCCCGGCCCGGCTCATGGAAGAGGCTCTCGCCTACTGAGGCGCGTGTTATTAACGATGTCGGACTATGGATCGTTTCAATTTTTGAACGTGACGCTGATCGTGCTAGTAAAGGCGCAGCGGCAGGCTCCGAGGACGGGAAAATGGCGCTTGAACTGGCGCGAGAAGTCGAACAACCGGAGGGGTCGACGATCTATTTTGCTGTGGATTACGACGCAGGGCCACAAGATTTTGACGCTATCGAAGCTTATATGCGTGCTGCAGATAAAGAGATCGATGGTTACGAGTTGGGAATCTATGGCTCATATCGGGTCGTTGAGGCAATGAGACTACGAGGCGTTACAACGAAGCTCTGGCAGACTTATGCTTGGAGTAAAGGCTTGAGGACAGAACACGCTGGCCTTTATCAATTCCAAAACGACATCCGGGTGAACGGGATCGGAATCGATCTTAACGAATCGAACGGAGATGCAGGAGGATGGAACATGCTTAAACCGCAGCAAACACCGGTACCACAACTGCCCGAAAGTATTGCGAACAACATTATCGACTCCTATCTTAGTGAGAACTGGAATCAATGTGAGGCAGCACGTCAAGCGGCAATAAATGATGGGCGTACAGATGCTGCAGAAGCATGGCTAAAGCTTCGTGATTGGCAGCATACGCTCGCTAACGAATTGCGCAAGGCATCCGGTCAACCAATTCAAGATTAGACGAAAAGTCTCACGAATCGTAATAAAATGAAAGGTGGAATTAGCCCATGTTTGAAGTGATTAAACCGTATATTTCCGAAATTGCGCAGCTCCTTCTCAGCATTTTAGCCGTGTTTCTTATTGCGGCCTTGCAGCAGGTTAAAGGACGAGCCTTTGCTTGGTTTGAGGCTCGAACAAATGCAACGCAGCGCGAAACGCTAAAGCATATCGGATCGGAGGCGTTTGCCCATGCGGAGACGTTATTTCATGATTTAGGCGGTGCGGCCAAGTTGCAAGCAGCCACCGATTACGCTACCCGAAAGCTGAGCGACATCGGGATTGTTGTAACGACGGAAGAAATTCAAGCAGCGATTCATAAGGCGTGGTTGGATTATAACAGTCAGACCAAGGCCAAGGATGCATACAAGAGTGCATAGTAGCTGAATGATCACCCTTTAGCCCTCGCCGGTATTGCGTGGGGGCTAAATTTTTTTTACTATTATATAGAACAAACGTTCGTAAATAGGAGGTGTCAACATGATCTATAACATGGATTGCATTGAAGGCTCTAAGAGGTTCATCGCTGATGAGTCGGTGGATTTGGTCGTTACAGACCCGCCGTATAATTTAGGCTTTGGTGGGACGACGCAGACTCGTACCAAGAAGCCTCGTTTCAATATAATTGCGAATGATAAACTCTCCCGTTCCGATTATCAGCGGTTTACGTTCCAATGGCTATATCAAGCATACCGCATTTTGAAGCCGGGGCGGCACATCTACGTTTGCATTGATTGGCGGATGTATCCTTTTATGGTGCTCTGGATGCGACGAGTCGGCTTCGTGGTGAAAAACTGCATTGTGTGGGATAAAATGAGGATGGGCGTCGGTTGGCAATATCGATTTCAGCACGAATTTATCATCTTTGCCGTAAAGGGCGAAAGCAACGCCAGAAAGATCAGAACGAGATCGGCACCGGATATATGGCGGATACCTAAAGTGCCGGGAAACAAAACGGTGCATCCGACCGAGAAACCAGCTGATCTTATGGAGAATATTATTAAGAACAGCAGCAGTGAGGGTGAATTGGTTGTCGACTTCTTTCTTGGTTCCGGGCCGGTAGCCGAAGCAGTTATTCTCAATAATCGCGAGTTGCTCGGCTTCGAAATCGATCCTGTTCATTACGAAACGACGAAAAATCGCATACTTGGACTAGAGGAGCGAGGCTTATGATTGGCTATCGCATTAGCAAACTACGGACTGAGCGCCGGATCACTACTCAAAATATGGCGGATTCAATCGGAATCGAGCGGTCGCTGCTGCTCGATTATGAGAACGAAAACGTCGATCCGCCCGACGAACATTTACAATTGATAGCGGGTTTCTTAGGCGTTACAACGGAACGGCTGAAAGGTACTGACATAGACCTATCGCAATGCAATTTTCATGTATACGGGAAGCAGGAACTAACCGAGGAAGACTTGGAGGATGTTCGAGACGCAATCAGAGAGATCAGAATCAAAAAAAATCTATACCATGCGCCGCCCCACTAAGCGGAATTTTTATGCATGATTTTTTGCATATCGCGGCGCGCCTTTTTCTAAAAATCCGTGAGACTTTTTCTAAAATTTCATGCGACGCTACAGATCCAAAGCTATTCTCACGGCATGCGGCAAAAAATCGTTATTATGGGTGTCCTTGTGCATGACCCGGCCGTATGGATTCTCGACGAGCCCCTGACCGGTCTTGACCCCAAATCATCGTACACGCTGAAGGAAATGATGCGGGAGCATACGGACAGCGGCAAAACGGTACTTTTCTCCACCCATGTGCTTGAGGTGGCTGAAAAGCTGTGTGACCGTGTGGCGATCATCAATAAGGGCGTGATCTTGTTCTGCGGAACATTTAAGGACATGCAGGAGCGCTTCCAATCGGATCAGTCCTTGGAAAGCCTGTTTTTGGAGTTGACGAATCATGAATAAAACGCTTCTGCTAACACGCATCCTGCTCAAGAACGGCGGAGGACAGCTAACGGGGGCAGGCAGGAAAAAACGCAGGCTTTCCGTACGGTTTCTTTTGCCGGTGCTTCTATTGGCCGCCTTCTTGCCTTTGATGTTCTCTTTGGTTTCGTTGGTCTCTTTTATGTACGACGGACTTGCGTCTTTTGGACTCGAAGGGATGATCCCGGGTCTTGGCCTGGCAGTCACATGTGTAGTCATCTTCATTTTCGGCGTTTTTTATGTCATCAACGTCTTTTACTTCTCTCAGGACGTCGAGCACTTGCTGCCGCTTCCATTGAAGCCTGCCCAGATCTTGACGGCCAAATTTATCGTAACGCTGCTTTATGAGTATTTGACGCAGCTGCTTCTGCTTTTGCCCGTGCTGCTGACCTTTGGGATCAAGAATGGCAGCGGAATCGTCTACTATATCTATTCGGGGCTTATCTTCCTGGCGCTCCCTATCATTCCGCTGGTGTTGTCTTCCCTTGTAGCCATGATCACCATGAGCTTTTCCAGTATCGCCCGCAACAAAGACCGTTTTAGGATGTTGGCGGGAATTGCGGCGGTTATTCTTTCTGTCGGGGGCAATATTTTATTTCAACGTACGATGAACAAATCGATGAATCCCGAACAGCTGCAAGACATGCTGCAGAACGGCCATAACGCCTTCATCGATTTGGCGGCCCGGGCATTTCCAAGCGCCAAGCTGGCGGCTGATGCGCTGTTGAAGGAGACGTCATTGGCAGGGTTGGCGAATCTGACGCTTTTCTTAAGCCTTTCTTGTCTGTTCTTTATCGGATTTGTCTTTCTTGGACAGCGCCTGTATTTTAAAGGCGTGTTAGGCATTTCGGAATCGTCGGCGCGGCGGAAACGGCTTAGCGCATCCCGGTATGACAAGTTGACTGTGCAGCAGTCTGTACTAAAAGCTTACTTGATCAAAGAACTTCGTATTCTGTTTCGAACCCCGCCCTACTTTCTGAACTGTGTACTGATGTCTTTTTTGTGGCCGGTGTTTTTTCTTATTCCGGTTCTGACACAGCCGAATTTGATGGAAAGCTTAAGGACAGCGGAAAGCATAGTTAATCATGACGGTATGGCGGCTCTTATTCTTGCGGGCGGTGCCAGTATATTTCTCTTTGTCTCCGGAACGAACCCTACGGCCTCCACTTCGATCTCCAGAGAAGGCACCGGGTTCTTTGTAAATAAATATTTGCCGGTCGCGTATGGGAAAATGATTTCGGCGAAAATGCTCGCCGGATGGCTCCTGACGCTTTCAAGCGCATTTCTGCTTACGGCTTTAGCCTATCTTCTGCTTCAACTGCCGCTGCTGCTTGTGCTTTTGCTGCTTCTGGTGAGTATTCCGGCCACGCTGTTTTGCTGTTTGACCGGCGTTCTGATCGATCTTCTGATGCCGAAGCTGCATTGGGACAATGAACAAAAAGCGGTGAAGCAAAATTTAAACGGCATATATAATATGCTGATCGGCATTCTGGCAGCCGGCCTTATCTTTTTCGTTGTTTTTAAGCTGGAGCTCAGCTTGCTCTCTACCGCACTTGCTCTTCTGGTTTTATTTATTGGCGCGGATCTCTTGCTGTATCGCCTTCTGATGACCAAAGGGCGGAAGTGGTTTTTGAAGATAGAGGTTTAATCTGCCTCCAATCCCTCTTTTGTTACATTCAGCAACGTTTTTGTGAATTTCGTAGCAAATTTTTCTTATATTATCTATACTGGAAATAATCAATCCGATTACAAACAATATCATCAGATTTTTTATTTATCGGTATAGAAAAGGAATGATTATGGATGCCAAATCAAAATCCCATATCCTCTGCTGTCGGAAGCAAGAGTTTTACCGCGGTTGCCATTAATACCGCATCGAAAGCCGGGGAATGGATTGTGAGTAAGCTTGGAGATTTCAATAATCTGCAGCTCAAATCCTCCATGCATGATCTGGTAACGGAAGTCGATAAAGGCGCGGAAAAGATGATCCGCAATTTGATTCAAACCCATTTTCCGCATCATGAAATTCTCGGTGAAGAGGGCGTAGAGCCCGGACCGGACGCATCCCGGAAAGCGCTGGAGCAAGTCAGCCATGCCGAATATTTATGGATTGTGGACCCGTTGGACGGTACAACCAATTTCGTTCACGGCTTTCCCTTTTTTTCGGTATCCATCGCTCTTGCGCATAAAGGCGAGGTCATCGTAGGCGTGGTATACAATCCTGTTCATAATGAACTATATGTTGCGGAAAAGGGCAAAGGGGCCTATCTGAAAGGAAAACGGATGCGGGTATCGTCCGAGCTGACGCTGGATCACAGCCTTATTGCGACCGGTTTATCGGCCGATCGTTCACATGCGATGCCTGTAAATATGCGGGGGATTCAAGCAATGGGTCCCAAGGTGCGAAATCTTCGCGTAGCCGGTTCGGCCGCCTTGCATATGGCTTATGTTGCCGCGGGGCGCTTAAGCGGTTTTTGGGAAATTGGACTGAACTCGTGGGATATGGCTGCGGGGGCTATTCTCATTACGGAATCCGGCGGCAGGGTAACGGATACGCTGGGCAATCCCTACAGCTTGAACGTTCGCCATGTGCTCGCGAGCAACGGACATATCCATGATGAAATGGTACGGGAGCTTGGAGCGGCAAACGCAACCGGTTTTTAAAAACGCGGGCTCGCGGGCTTATAGGTTGTTGTTTTTAGCGCAAACCTTTGGGTTTGTGCTTTTTATTTTCAGGGCTTGATTTTGGTTTCGATCCATGCTATATTATTTTTCCGGCCGATAAGGACGGGCAATGCAGAGGACAAGCTAAAGCGTTATGGTAAAAAAATAAAAAAAGTTCTTGCATTGAAGTGTGTGAATGTGGTATATTATTAGAGTCGCTTTCGACGAGGTTGAAAAAACAGAGTCGAAAAACGGCGCATAAAATTGCCCTTTGAAAACTGAACAACGAGTGAGTGTAAAGATAGAGAATCGAGAGATTCTCGCCAGTAGTAGATGATGAGCTAATCAGCTTTTCTTTATTGGAGAGTTTGATCCTGGCTCAGGACGAACGCTGGCGGCGTGCCTAATA
>NZ_FNDY01000047.1 GCF_900099895.1 Paenibacillus naphthalenovorans | reverse complement strand
CTGAGGTGTTATGGAAAGAAATCAATGTACATTCATTGAAATAACGGGATGTACGCTCAATTCTTTCCATAACCAAATTCTTTCGATAATTACCGTTATGGAAAAATTGCCATAACGGAAAGACGCATATGGCAATTGCTTTGGGCGTGGAAGCGTGCCGACTGTGTACGGTAAGATAAAAATACCCAAAATGATCAAACGGATTTCCCCAAAAAAATCGTGCGAAATTCCCCACTTTAATCGTGCGGAAATGGA
Organism: Paenibacillus naphthalenovorans; assembly: GCF_900099895.1. Taxonomy (GTDB): domain Bacteria; phylum Bacillota; class Bacilli; order Paenibacillales; family NBRC-103111; genus Paenibacillus_G; species Paenibacillus_G naphthalenovorans. Next base: position 26,749 of record NZ_FNDY01000047.1, on the reverse strand, counting down.
CCGAATCTAGCAACTCCGTTACCCTGTTCGTAGACGATGAGGGGGCGGAGACGGGGAGATGCTGAAGATGAGTCAGATTGAAACGATCAAGAACATGCAAAGCAAGGGGCTTGGGCCGAGCGCGATCGCCGAGCGGCTGCAGATGGACCGAAAGACGGTGAGGAAGGTCATGAAGTCGGAGACGTTTGAGAATCGAAAACCGAAGGCGGCAGTGGCGCAGCCTTCCAAGCTGGATCCGTACAAGCCACTCATCCAAAGCTGGCTCGAAGAAGATCGTAAGAATCGCTACAAGCAGCGGCACACGGCGCAACGCATTCATAACCGGCTTGTGGCGGAATGCCCCGGGTATGACGCCTCGTATCCGCTGGTCCAGCGATACGTGCGAAGTCTGCGGGAAGCGCGACATCAGGAAGGGACGCTGGAACTGGAATGGCCGCCGGGTGAAGCGCAAGTCGATTTCGGTGAAGCGGATATCTTTGATGCGGACGGCGAGAAGAAAGCCTGTAAGTTCCTCTGCGTCACCTTCCCCTACAGCAACGCGGGCTACACGCAGCTGTTCGGCGGCGAGACGGCCGAGTGAGTGGTGCACGGCCTGCGCGATATTTTTCACCGGATCGGCGGTGTGCCGGGAAGACTGATCTTTGACAATGCCAGCGGCGTAGGCCGGCGAGTGAACGAAAATGTCCAGATGGCGGATCTGTTCCTTCGCTTCAAGGCCCACTATGGTTTCGAGGTCACGTTCTGCAATCCGTACGCTGGCCACGAGAAAGGCAATGTCGAGAACAAGGTCGGCTACTTTCGGCGCAACTTTTTCGTGCCGCTGCCCACCGTGACGGACATGCAGGCCTTTAACGAGGAATTGCTCGGCCGCTGCGAAGCCGATTGGCAGCGTGAACATTACAAGAAAGGCGTCCCGATTCACCTGCTCTTTGAAGATGATAAGAATGCGCTGCTCTATCTTCCGCGCCATCCGTTCGCCGCCTGTCGCTATGCCCGCGTGAAGACGGACGGCTACGGTAAATTCTCGATTGACGGCAAGCACTTCTATTCCTCGTCACCAGAGTGGGCCGGGCGCGAAGTCACCGTGCGAATCGGGGCCCACACCGTGGAACCGCTCCTGCCAAGCGGTGAGCCGATTACGATCCATCTCCGTCTGTTCGGCAAACAGCGGACAGACAGTGTGGACGTGCGGACCACGCTCAGCCGCCTATTGCAGAATCCCGGCGCCTGGCGCAACAGCCAGCTGCGCAAAGCGATTCCGGATCTGCTGCGCGAAGAACTGGACAAGCTGGAACGCACAGAACTGAAAGAGACGCTGGCGACAATGGAGCAGCTCTCCGGGCGCTATGGATTCGACACCGCCCTGCAGGCCATGGAGGAAGCGACCAAGCTCGGACGGCTCACCAGTGCGAACAGCATCGTGCTTGCCGCCAGGCTGGCCTCGTTTGAGCCGGAAGAAAGTCCAAGTGTCGATCTGAGCGTCTACGACCGGATGCTGGAGCCTGTCGGCGGGGTGAAGCCATGAGCGCGATTCGGGAACGGGAGGCGCTGCGCGCGGAGATCTCGGCCTTCTGCAAGAAGCTTGTGCTCAGCCAGCGTGCTGTCCAGCTGTGCGAAACGGAGGCGACGCCCAAACAGGAAGAGTTCTTGCACCGCGTACTATCTGAGGAGATGGAAAGCCGGGAGCGTAGCCGCCGCACTAGGCTACTCAGCCGCGCCGGATTTCCGGTCTACAAGACACTGGAGGGTTACGAGCGCCATGGCGTCAAGCTGCCGAGCTCACTGCAATGGAGCGATCTGACAGAAGGCACGTTTATTGAAGGACGGCGAAATCTGGTGTTGTACGGCCCCGTCGGCACCGGCAAGATGTAATGCTCCCCATTGTCAAGACACGATTTTTTGAGGATTAAGTTATGTCCTCCATTCTCGTAATCTAGTAAATTAGGATGCGGTTTTTTCAATAGAATGCGCGTAAAATTGATCGGGCTTTGCTTCATTGAGAGATTGATGAGGGCGTTCTTGGTTATAGAATTGGACATAGCGAACTATCCCTTTGCGCAGCGCGCGAGGGTCTTCGTATTCATTCAAGAAGATGCATTCGTATTTGAGCGAGCGGAAATATCGCTCTGTGCGGCTGTTATCCGTCGCACGCCCCTTGCCATCCATCGATACCTTGACGCCTTCTTTCTCCAGTAGCTCAAGGTATTCAGCGTTGGTAAAGTGGGAGCCCTGATCGCTGTTCATGATCTCGGGCTTACAGCGGCTAAATGCGCGCTTGAGACACCTCAAAACAAAGCCTTTCTCAAGCGTACTGGATAGCTCGTAGTCGATCACTTTGCGGCTATACCAATCGATGATATTGAACAGATACATGAAGCCTTTCCCCATCCGGAGATAGGTGATGTCGATTCCCCAGACCTGATTCGGCCGGTTAATGGTTAAGCCCCGAAGCAAGTAGGGGCGAACATATTTTGCGTGGAATCGCTTGCTCAAGTTCGGCTTCGGATAGATCGCTTCAAGCCCCATGTGCTGCATGAGACGCCGTACGCGCTTACGATTCACCTCAAAGCCTCGATCTCGAAGGAATCGGGTCATCCGCCGATAACCAAAGTAAGGGTGTTTCATATAGATTTCATCGATCTGGTGCATGATCTGTACATTCTCTTCGCTTTCACTTTTCTCTTGACTAAGGCGATAAACGCTTGTCCTGTTCACGTTCAGCAGATCGGCCTGGCGCTTAATGGTAATTTCATTGTTATCACGCTCCACCATGGCTTTTCGAGCTTCGAGCGGTTCATTTGAGGCCAGATTTTTTTTTCAGCCAGTCGACCTCTACCGTGAGTTGGCCAACCAGCTTCTCTAGATGCTCTTGCTTGCTCTCGTACTCTTTCTTCAGTTTGTCGACTTCACTTGTCTTCTTCTCAAAGACGACAGAAGCACGCTCAAGAAATTCAGCTTTCCATCGGCTAACCATAACCGGGCTTACTTCGTACTTGGCAGCAATCTCGTTGACGGTCTGCTCCTCCCGGAGGACCTCCAGCACAACTTTTGTCTTAAACTCTGAGGTATATCGGTTCCGTTTTTCCATAGCTTCATTATAACTTATTTATCACTCTCCCGTGTCTCAACCTATGGGAGCATTATATCGAACCCTCGTCTTGAATTTTTTAATTGGTTTTATGGTATGTTAAAAAGTGCTAAGAGCCCTTATTTTATGCGGGTTTTCGGGAATCGATCGTGTTAATTGGTGTTAAATTATTTTAGTCAAAATTAGAGCATTTTATCCCTTTTGGCTACACCATGACTACAAAAAACCGAGGGGATTCTAGGGTAAAGTTCGTAAAAAATATTTTTTCGACTGGGCCTGTATGGCTTCCAATAAGGAATCTACCAAGTAGCTGTCCTTCAGGATCCAAATACCACGCCGAACTACGCTGATGTTTGTCGAAGGATCCTGGTCAATAATTTGCTTAAACATTCTCCTTCGTTTGATCAACATCGCTTTCACTTCACCTCTTGTTGCATCTTGTCTATTTATTTTACTGAAACCGTCATTATTGGAAGCAAAAGTTCTAAGCATCAGAGATGATGCTCTATTGCACCAAAAACTCCCTCTTCCATGAGAAGGGAGCCTAAATCCACAACTGTAGCTTCAGGCACTCTATAGATATCAGGATCGACGTGCAACAACAATAATAATACATTGGCAGTAGCTTCTTATTACTATCTCTATTTTCTACTTAATTAGATCTTCCTAATGATAATAGCAATATCATGGTATCCGCGTCTCTTCCTCTTGGAAGACACTATTGCTTGGTATTCCTCGCCATGGAGATCCATGTTTAAAGCAATCTTTTTGGCGATCTCCCTAGGAACATAACCAACTTGTTCTTCATTAAATAATATCTTTACTGCGTACACATCAAATGAGTTATCGTACTCTCTAACTAAATGTAATATAGCATTTATTGGGATAGCCTCTGATACTTTTTTTCTATTCTCATCGTATGGTATCCCTTTTATACTACAACGTATAGGTTCATTAGTTGAAAGACTTTGACTAAACTGTTCAATATTTATTTTCTGAGCTTGGTTTAATATTCTAACCATTTCAAATGTTTTCTTTGTTTTTAAAAGTACTTGAAGATCCTCCAATGTTAGGTTACTAAACCACCTCACAAACGAAATGAGGTCTTTATCTTTGGACACAGTTAAAAATGACTCGGAAATAGTTTTGGCTGTGTCCCGTGTCGGGACCCCAAGATGCCTTGCCCAACATTCCTCAATTTTATCTGTTCCAAATTTAAAGAACGATGGGATATACAATATAATTGGGAACATCTCTTTTAAATCGATATTCAGTCTATAAGACACAAACAGATTAAACGCCGTAACTCCCCACGGGAATTTATAACATAATAACTGTTCGTTCAATAAATACATTGAAATTAGTCGCATCACACTTTTCACAAATTGTAGTCCACTTAATCCTTAAAGACTCCAGTTCTCTTCCGCTTATCCAATCTAAAATTAGGTTTTCAATATAATCAATTTTCTCCCAAATCGGTAGTGTTTGATAGTTTACCACTTGGTCCCATTTCCTTAATTCCAATGAACGAACGAATGACTATCTTCGCATAGTTGTGAAGATCAATCTTCTCTTCAGATAAAATCGATCTTAACTCGTCGATATTTTCATCTATGTAATTTAATAGATGTTTACAACTCTCTAAAGAAAACCCGGATAGAGCAAATACTTTCCTTTTGTTTAGATCCTCTGTTAAATCTATGAATTCCTTTGAGATTCCAACAAGTTTATTAATTAGTTTACTTGTGTCGATATCCGCTGCTTGGACTTTAACTAAACTATCGTTGATGATATCCTCAATAATACTAGCATCTACAGTATTAACACTTTCCTCAACCAATATAGCGAACAATTCTGATTCCATAAATCTCGATATATAATCATCAAACTGATCAGCTGTAATTCGATTCTCCATTAATTCTGATAAAAGTTGAAAAATGATACTTTTAACTTTCTCTACATTGTTTTCATTCGAATAATCATCAAAGAACTTGTCATCACTTTCTGAATTGCTAATGAAGATGATTTGCCCCTCGGTCTCCCTCCCTGCTCTACCAGCTCTCCCTACAACATTCCAAAAATCACGAATGTTAATCTTTTCTCCTGTCTGATGATTTCTAACCACAGAGTGAATTATTATAGTTTTTATAGGTAAGTTAACACCTTGACCAAGTGTATTAGTTGAAATTAATACTTTTAGTTTCTTATCCCTGAAGTCACTTTCGACTGCCTTTCGTACTGCTTCTGCAAGTTCACCATAATGCAAGCCAATACCACGTCTTAAACATTTTGAAAGTGTTGATTCTTTCCCTAGCCACCTATCGGAGTATTCAATACTTTCCAATTCCTCAAACTCCTGATACCATTCTCTCTCCTTTTTATTCTTTTCTATGTCCAACAATCTAATTAACTCTAAGTAGGCGTTTGCAACATCTTCAACATGACCCGGATGTGAGCAAAAGATTAATACAGGTCCATCAATTGAAAATTTATGAGCCAATTCAACTGCGGTGTCGCTTTTCCTAACCACATTTTTTGATATTCTCGGAAACCTAACCTTCTTCTCCTTTTTTAATTTCTCAGTATAATCAACATATTCATTTATTTTTATAATATTAGGCACGAATGTTTCTTTTACATTTTTTATTTTTAAATTTGGATAGTCAATTTTGTTGCTCGTTCCTATCCATTTGAATCTCCCAACCAACCTTCTTGTTGGTTGCCATTTAACACCATTGAGGTCCCTGGGGGACTGAATAAAGTTTTCTTTTTTACCTGTAAGCCAAAGAGCAAACTCCTCAGCGTTTATTTCTGGCATTACAGCTGAAATAAACATAAATTTGGCTCTATCCCTTAGTTTCCTTTTTAATCTTGCTATTAAAAACTCTACCAAAGAAGATCTCTCATCAAAGTTACCTAAGATATGGCCTTCATCGATAACGACTATTGAAACGTTATCAAAAAAATCCGGTCGTAATCTAAGTAATAAATCTATCTTTTCCGGTGTTGCAACTAGGACGGCTGCTTCTTTAATTTGAAACTCATCGAAAGCATCAAGTTCATAATTCCCAGTAAGGTTTGAAACTATGAATCCCATTCTACTCAGCCTATTCGCCAAAGTCTCTTCAACTTCCGATGCTAATGCTCTAAACGGTGCGATATATATACATTTACTGTTGGGATATGATACAAGGGAATTAATAATACTTAATTCAGCTATCATTGTCTTTCCGGCGCTTGTTGGCATTTGAATAATAAAGCTATTGTCAGTAGAAAGTAAGCCCGAATTAATGGCCTCCAGTTGAGAGTTCCAAAATTCAAATACTGATGTTCTACTTAATTCATTAAGATACTCGTTACCGTTATAGGAGTTTGATGTAAGAAGCATTGCATATCTTTCCCAAATTGCATTCGGTAATTTTCCGTACTTCTTGAGAATATCCCAAATACATTGCTGTCTGATAATAAGGTATTTAGTAAAGAGTAAGCTATTTAAGTGTGTTAACATTATATTCCCATTCCGCATAAAAGAGGCTGTACTCTCATTTAAAAATTCTTCAATTTCTTCTTCTTTTCCATTAATAATATAATTAGCTAGGTTTTTCATTCCTTTAAAGAACGGGATAAAACTGTACTCCTCAAAAGATTGATTTTCCATAGCACTGGCCTCTTGCAAAAAATAGATTGTTTTTTTCAACAGTAATGTAATTTTCTTTTGGAGAAGAAGTTGTAAACATTCAAGGTATTTATTTTCATACTGCAAGAGCCATGAACTTCTCTCGATTAAATCATCCAATTCTGATTCATGATTTATATCTTCACTTTCAACTATTACTTTATCCTCATCAATAAGCAGAGAATAAATTTCTTTTGACAAACAAATAGCATTTGCCTGATAACCCGCCAAATCATAACAGATACTTGCCAAAATTAAACAATAATCCTTATCATATTTTTCTGTTGAAAACGCAAAAACTTCATAGATTTGCGCAGCCATATGCATAGCCTTCTTAGCAGTTTTGTTATTACTATCAGTAATCAGTATCTTGCTAGCATTTGACGATAAAAAAAGTGCATTTTCCCACAAATACCCTTCGCTAAACTTGCTATCAAAAACCGCACCCATTTTCTTAGCATACATCTGATTAAAATAATTGTTTAATCTAGTATCCTTTAGTATTTCTTTTATTTTTATTTCTTTAAGGCGTAGATACTGTTTTAATTCCATGTACGATCTCTACTCCCACATCAATAGTTTCTTTATAAGTTTCTGATATTATCGAATTAAGGTTATTTATTAGTACTACTGTAATGTGCAAATTTTTTAACTTAGGTGGCAGACTATCTAGAACAGCTAATATATCTTCCTTCCATTTCGATTTTTCATATATTAAGAAAATTTGAAACTCCTTATTATATTTCTTATAGTTATGATAGAGTTCATCCAATTTGTTAGCTGTTTCAAAGTCCTTCTTATCGAAATAAATTCTAGACATAAAATCAATAATATCTGGCAATGATCTGCCTTTATCCCGATACAGACTTTCGTAAGCTTGGCTTGCAATGTTTTTTGTATAGGTTCGTTTCGTTTTAACCTCACAATAAATTAACTTAGTAACATTCCCATTCTGATCTTCCTCGAGAGCAAAGACGTCCGTACCAAACATGGAACGTTCATTGTTTACTTTCCAACGAAGCTTAGTGAGTGGTTTAACATTTCGAAAATCATTCAGAACCAGCGCAGACAAAACCTCTCCCCAGTCACCTTGTTGAGTGACTTTACTTGGTTTATCCACGTTAGTAGCGAAAACCTTTGTTTTTAGATATTTCTTTAACTCTTCCTTAGACCGATTTTTATATTTGTTTATTAAAAATTCCGGATCACGAAAGTTAGTCAAAAGGTAGTGAGCTATATACTTCCTAACTTTATCATCAAGTTGACTCAGTTCTGTTGTATCAATAACATTAAAAGAATATGAGTTAGACGATCTTTGTTTCTCTACCAGCCATTTATTTAGCATAATCAATCGCCTCTTCTCTTATTTCATTAATTCAAATAATATCCTAGACCAATTAAAACTTATTCATAAATTATACCATTACCTTGTTAATTTTCATATTTTTACTTAGTAAGAAGGAACTAGATTGTGGCCAAATTTATGATTTTCAAGTTACTAAATAACCATTGGAAGAAATATAATACTAAATCATTTACAACTAGTTTTTTACCCGACGAATCGCGGGCTCAGTATGTATTAATCGAATAAATATTGGTTAATTCGTCATCGCACAACTTTCCCTTCAACGCTTAGCTGTATTAACAACTTAACAACAAAACCCCCGGCAACATACCGGGGGCCTTCCGTCTAGTACAAAAGATTAACATTTGATTAATAGGCAATCCAGCTCAAAAGGAATCTGTTAATAGGAAATGTCACTCCCCATGCATCTTATTATTCTCATTGACTTTCTCAAACACCGATTTCATAATCCACGTTTTAACGGCGTTTTGAAAGTCCAGGTTGTCCATGACCATAGCAAACATTTGGTCATTTTGTCCCATGCGTTCGATGACTTTCTCGAGGAAAACTTCGTCAAACACGTACTTAAAGTTGTCCATCGTATTGTTTCGAGCCGACTGGACAATTTGTTCTTCTTCCAGAATATCCTGCTCGATTTGGTCGAAGAAGAGCTTGTCAGCTCCCTTGAAGTCGGTTCCGAATCGTTTGTTAAGCATATCGAGAATCGAAGACAGGTACACCTGCTTTTCTTCTCTTACGATCCCGGTTCCGGCATCCGTGATCCCTTTGAGTTTAACTGGTTCCTCGCCCATCAGAGAAATGTTCCCATTACTCGTCTCCTGCAATCGGTAATACTCAAGCGCCACGTCATCGTCTAGGTTGATCTGTTTTAGGCCCCGAGTCGGCAGTTTCCGCAGAAGTAATTGTCCGTATGCATAAAGCTTATGCAGCGGCACCGACTGGAATGGCGCGATCTGGGTTATGAACGAGTATGCCCGAATATAAGCGGCCAGAGTACTGCGGAATTCTTCCCGCTCCTCCTTCGTCTTCGCTTTGAAGCGATCAACGGCGGGATCGACGTATTGATGAAGCCGACCGATATCGGATTTTTGCTGCTTTGCCTTCGGACGGAAAAATACCTGGCAAAAGGCGTCGATCTCGGACTGCCAGTAGATTTGAAAGTCGTCCATTTTGTTTTTGAGATCGCTGAGCAGGTTCAAATCTGTTTCCTGCTCCAATTCCGTCTGCCCATAATAGGGCAGAAATGCTTGTTTGATATCTTCAGGTGCATTGATAAAATCGAGGACGAAAGTGTCTTCTTTTCCGGGATAGGTCCGGTTAAGCCGGGACAACGTCTGCACCGCCTGAATGCCCGACAACTTCTTGTCCACAAACATGGTGTGCAAAAGCGGTTGATCAAAGCCGGTCTGATATTTGTCCGCTACGATCAACACTTGATACTCATCCGTATCAAATTTGTCAGGAAGCTCTTTCTCACCGAAGCCATTGAGCTGAGATTCCGTGTATTCCTGACCTTCATCGATGACGGTTCCGGAGAAGGCAACCAGCGTCTGAATATCCTTGTAACCCTTTTCACGGATATACATATCAAACGCCTGCTTATACCGCAAAGCATGAAGCCGGGAACTGGTCACCACCATGGCTTTGGCTTTTCCGCCGATTTTGTGGCGGGTAACGCGCCGAAAATGTTCGATCATCACTTCTGTCTTTTGCGCCAGATTATGCGGATGCAGACTCACGAATCGGGCAATGGACCGTTTGGCGGAACGCTCATCTACAAGTGGATCGTCCTCAATCGCTTTGGCTAGCTTGTAGTAGGTTTTATATGTAACATAGTGCTTCAATACATCCAGAATGAAACCCTCTTCAATCGCCTGACGCATCGAATAAAGGTGGAATGGCTGGTATTCGCCATTCTCGTCTTTACGTCCAAACATTTCAATCGTTTTATGTTTCGGCGTGGCAGTGAAGGCAAAATAGCTCAAGTTTCGCTGATGTCCCCGTTTGGAAAGCTCCTTCAAGATCTCTTCTTCTGATTCATCTACCGCGGCGTCGATCTGTGCCTGCAGCTTCTCGGCTTCTTCTAGCGTTGGAGCTGCCAGTACCTGCTTGATATCGTCCGCTGCTTTGCCGGTTTGGGAACTGTGCGCTTCGTCTACAATAAGAGCAAAATTCTTGCCGCTCAAGTTACCCACCTGGTCCAAAATATACCCAAATTTTTGGAGCGTAGTAATAATAATTCTGGCGCCGTTATTCAAGGCCTGAGCCAACTGTCTGGAGTTATCCTTAATCGGTCGGACGACGCCCTGAACATGTTCGAACTGATAAATAGTGTCCTGCAATTGCCTGTCCAGCACGATCCGATCAGTAATGACAATGACGGAGTGAAAGATGGCTTTGTTGTGTTGATCGTGCAAACTCGACAGACGGTGAGCAAGCCAGGCAATCGAATTGCTTTTGCCGCTGCCGGCCGAATGCTGAATCAGGTAATTATGGCCAGGTCCGTTCTGCAGCACATCGGTTTCAATTTTCCGAACCGCATCAAGTTGGTGGAATCGGGGGAAAATCATCGTTTCCTTGCGGGTCGTTTCGCCGCCCACTACCTTTTCCTCCACCTGCAGGTGAAGGAACCGGTGAAGGATGTCGAGCCAGCTATCCCGCTGCCAAATGTCCCGCCACAGATACGACGTGCGAAAACCGGTCTCATCATCCGGCGGATTGCCTGCACCATCGTTAAACCCCTGGTTAAACGGAAGAAAGCGCGTCTGGCTGCCGTTCAAGCGTGTGGTCATGTACACTTCGTCCGGGTCAACGGCAAAATGGACAAGCGTCCTCTTTTTGAATTGAAAAATGAGTTCGTTCGGGTCCCGATCATGTTTGTACTGCCGCTTCGCATTCTCGACGGTTTGGCCGGTGAAATGGTTTTTCAGTTCGACCGTGGCCACGGGTAGGCCGTTGACAGAGACTACCATATCCAGGGAATTCTCGTTGCGAGTGCTGTAATGGACCTGTCGGGTAACGGTCAGAATATTTTGCTCGTACCTTGCCTTCGTCTCTGGGTTCAACCCGCTGGCTGGTTTGAAAAAGGCCATCTTGATCGGTACGTTGTAGAGGTCGAACCCTTTGCGCAGCACTCTCAGCATGCCGTCCCGCTGCAGAACCTGGACGAGCCGCTTTATGACTTCCTTCTCCGTATCTTCGCCAAAAAAACCGACCAGCCGGTTCCACTCGTCCGGTTGGCTGGATTGAATGAAGCGAATCACAGTTCTCGGGAAAAGTGCTAGTTCCCGGTCATATTCAGACGGATCTTCTTTCTCGTAGCCGCCATGTTCTAAAAGATGGGACTCAATGGCGTCCTCCAGCGCCCGTTCGGTATGTAGGGGCGACGACATGGGCATTCACTCCTTTCCTGCGAGCATCGGATCAGTTGATACCACCATCTTCTCCCGCACGTCGATTTGGCCGGTTACGGCAACAGTGATAAGGGCTTGGCGGTATTCTCTGATGACATCCACTTGCTTTTCTATCAAGGAAACTAACCGATCCAACCTCTCGGTATGAACTGAAACAAATTTTATGATCTCATCACGTTCTTTCTTATCTGGAAACGGAAGTTGGAGTTCCTTGATATTTGAAGAAGATATAGATGCCAAATTTGTCGTTTGTTTTGATTTCATAATAAAATACCGTTTTGCAGGTTCTGACGAAGTATAAAGGTTAATCCAATCAGAGTAATTGATATCCTTCGGACGAACTGCAAAGACATGGTTTTGATGGAGACATGGATCAATTTCACCATTCCAACGAGTGCCACGCCCTAGCTTATCAAAGTCACCACCTTCGTTCATTAGAACATCGCCGTTCCTTAGAGAGTAACGTTCTACTTCATGCGGCATTACAGAAATTGTAGTAACCTCCGAAAGGTCAAGATATCCATCTTGAACGTTAGCCACACGTAAGTATGGGAGTTCAACTGTTTCTCTATCTGAAAGATTCCTACCTTTGGTTACACCCGATCGAACCTTTGCAATAAACTTTAGTCGAACGATATTCCAATGCTCGGGTATTTGCCCTAACCATTCAATCCCCGAATCTTTCAACGCAACGTTGGGATTAAGACCTTTTGTCACTGCCTCTGTGATGAGGGCCTGACGCTTCTCTTGCAAGAGATCGATCAGGCGCTGCTTTTTCTCGATAAGTTGGTCGAGTTTTGCGGTTTGTTGGTCGAGATAGAGGGTAATGAGCCTTTGTTCCTCAATTGGAACCAGTGAGCAAATTTTATTATACGCATATTCTCTACTAAGTCCTGGTACTCCAGTATCCTGGCTATAAACATCTAGCTCTAATGTTTGTAACAAATAATAAAGCCATTTTAGATCGTGTTTAGTGTGTCGTTGATCAATAAAATAAGTTGTGTCGATTGGAAAACAAGGGGTTTCAGAATACACAATTTTACCAAAAGAACCTTTTCTCCCTACGATAATCGTTGGTCCACAAGTTATTGCTCGCTCATGAAAACCAACTATTCCATTTGAACCATAGACAGGAATAGTTCCTTCCTCATTTCTCCTAGCAGAATCTAAAGACTCCCCATATTCAAGCTTACAAATTCGTTTAAGAGGAATCATTTTAATATTATTTGATTTCAATTTTGAGATTCCCCCACTTCATACAATTGTGTGTTTCAATAATATTGCAATTTCATCTTCTAAAAACTTAATCTCCCTCTCTATCTCCTCCAATGGCCGTATCGGTGTATATTCATAAAAATGCCGGGTAAACGGAATCTCGTAACCGATCTTCGTTTTGTCATCGTCGATCCACGCATCCGGCACGAACGGCTGCACTTCCCGCTCGAAATAATCGTGAATGTCCTCTTTCAGCGGAACATTTTCGTAATCCCGTAGTTCCGGATCGGGTTCGGGGTTTCCTTTTGTATCAAGACAAACATCAGCTGTCTCATCACGTTCGGACAAGGCAGAGAGAATCGCCTTTTGGATCGGCGCCTCAAGCGTCTGGCCAGCTGACTTGAAGGACTGTTTTAACATCTTTACAAACTCATCCCGATTCTTGTAAACCTTGTCCGATCGCATCGATAACAGCACGTCCAAGATCTCTTGCTGGCGCTTTTTGCCTGCCTCGATTTCCGCTTTGGCCAACTCACCCTTCTTGCGGGATACTGCCAGATTTTTAAACGCAAACTGCTCCTTGAGCAGTTCGATGTGCACATCGGAAACTTGGAAGTTCAGACGCAGCGGCCGCTCGACCGTAATCCGACGATAGCCGAAGTCGGCGTTATCAAAAATTTTGCTGTATTTACCCTCCTTAAAATCCCCGTGAATTCTGGTGATCTCGTCGATATGGGCATCGGACAGCTCATTGCGCTTGTCGCCAAGGCTTTTGCGCATCTTCTGAAAGAACGACACCGTATTGATGAGTTGGATTTTTCCTTTGCGACGGGTACTTTTCCGGTTGGTGACGACCCATATATAAGTTGAAATGCCGGTATTGTAGAACAGTTGGTCCGACAGTGCTACGATCGCTTCCAGCAAGTCATTCTCGATGATCCAACGCCGGATATTGCTTTCCCCGGATTCTGCACCTCCGGTAAAGAGCGGGGAACCGTTAAAAACAATGGCCAAACGGCTTCCCCCTTCCGAGACCGGCTTCATTTTCGAGATCATGTGCTGAAGAAACAAAAGCGAACCATCGTTGATACGCGGTAGACCCGCGCCAAATCGCCCGCTGTATCCAAGATTTTCGTATTCCTCCCGAATCTCCTTCTCAACCTTTTTCCATTCTACGCCGAACGGAGGATTACTCAGCATATAGTCGAACTTCTCGTGCTTCAGTTGGTCATTTGAGAAACTGTTTCCAAACTTGATGCGGGACGCATCCTGACCTTTGAGCAGCATGTCCGCCTTGCAAATCGCATACGATTCCGGGTTCAGTTCCTGACCGAACACTTTAAGCTGCGCATCCGGATTCAGTGCATGCAACACTTCTTCAGCCACAGACAACATACCGCCTGTTCCGCATGCCGGGTCATAAAGCGTGCGAATAATGCCCTTTTTGCGCAGATCGGCGCTTTCGTCGTCGTTATAAAGCAGGTATACCATTAGCTTGATGACTTCGCGGGGGGTAAAATGCTCCCCGGCCGTCTCATTCGATTGTTCAGAGAATCGCCGGATGAGTTCTTCGAAGATATAACCCATTGTCATGTTATCGATGCGTTCCGGATGCAGATCAATCGCCGCAAACTTTTCCACCACCTGATACAATAGATTGGCCTCATCTAGGCGACGGATTTGGTCAGAAAAACTGAAATAGTCCATAATGTCCCGCGCATCATCCGAAAAGCCTTGAATGTAGTTCGTCAGGTTGGCTGCGATGTTATTCGGATCGGCCAGAAGTGATGCAAAATCGTACCGGCTGATATTGTAAAACTTCTGTCCGGCTGCCCGCTGTAGAACGGGACCCATTTGCTGGATATTCTTGGACCGCAACTCTTCCAGGCGCTTCAGGACGGTTTCTTTGGTAGGAGCAAGTACACAATCCAGACGCCGAAGAACAGTAAATGGCAGGATGACCTTGCCGTAATCGGATTGCTTGTAATCGCCGCGCAATAGGTCGGCTACAGACCAGATAAAATTGGCCATTTCACGAAAATTAACACTCATGATGTTTTCCTCTCTCAGTTATATGTCATAGATTAGGATAAAATCGATATAATAAGAACAAATTCGACAAAGATTAGTTCAATCCCTTTCACTTTCTATCCACCGATCATCTTCTTAAGAGAATAAGACCTCTACGAGACTTCCGCTTCGTTCGAGGTCTTATTCTTGTACGATCCGTTCGAATTAGTGGTATACTCGAGTGTTTAATATCTCGGTGTCGGCTTGCCGGTACTTCGATTTACATATTCCTGATACAGGGATTGCATCGCTTGTATGAACTGCCCCCATTCCGGATTAACCCTTCTATCATTCTCCGAAAGATAGTACAGGTATTTATACATCGCTTTGAGTTCCTTCGAATCCGTCATCTTCATAGCATACATATAATAGATAAGTTCATACGCCTGTATAGCGCTAACCGAATCAAGCCCGATTGTATTTTTGAAAGGTTCCGATAGTAGACGCAATGCTCGCGAATCCCTGGAACAGAAGTAAAGCAACTGCTTGGTCGCAATGTGGGCCAACGATTTCACTTCGCCGCGGTCGTCCTTGTTATCGATTTCCGGATCGTACGCCGTATGCTGTGCGATCTGCAATTCGATCATGGCTCGATAAGCAGATTCGCGCTCATCCAAATCCTCATCGGACAACAAAATCATCTGCCCGTTGTCGATCCTATCTTTCACATAAGTTCTAGTTGATGAGGTGACAAGTTCATCATACACCGCTTCATGGATTGCCAGATAAGGAAAAGTGACAAACAGAGGTTCTAGCCAAAATTTTCGAAAGGCTTGAAACGTTATAGCTTGAGCGCCTCGGACTTCCTTAGTGCGATCAGGCGGAATGAGAAAGTTCGCGTCAACCGGAATGATCTGCGCAAAATCTTCGATTAGGGAAATCAATGCCGAATTGGCCTGCCGTACATTAATCTTCATCAGATTCCTCCGTGTACAGCAACGCCAAATCCTCGTCTTCTTCCTCCGCGATGCTGTCCTCCAGACCAAAATCCTCCAACGTTTTGTGGAACAATTCCAGATCTTCCGCCAATTCTGCACGGGAAATTAAGGAAGCTTCGAAATTTTCGATTAACTTGTTCAGGTTTTCACCATCGGCGCCGATTTCCCTTGTTCTCGTATTCAACTTTTCGAATACGGACGGATTGATGACCATACCGTACTTCCAGTACATTCCTACAGGGTTTCTTGAATCTTCGGTCATTAATGCCTCAACCTGAGACGTTTTGATCGATTCAATTTCATCCAGGCGCCGAACAATCGCTTTATACGGCAACCGATAATCGCAATGAATCTCCGCGATCAATCTCAGCAAATCGGAATGCCGCCACCCATGTAACCGGATCGTGCCGTTGTTTTTTCGTTTGATTTCGTATATTAACCCTTCGGCAGGAAGCAGTAATTCGGCTGCAAACAGATTTGCTCTCGCTTCCCGAAGCTCGTTCGGTTCATCTTCAATTCGACACACAACCATCTCGGATATTTCTTCAATATGGTGAAACAATTCATGAGCAATAAAAAAAATTTGCTTATCCACGTAATCATCCGAGTTAATTCCGATATACCGCATGGTGTGTCCGCCTTCGCTCGACGCCACATACAACGCGGAAAAAGGATTCGTGTTCGCAGGTGACTCGGCAATTGGATACCTGACGAGTTGAATATTTAACGTACGCAAAAGTTTGAAAATATTGTCCCCGAGTGGGCCCATACCCAACTCGTAAGTTCGTCGCAGTTTTTTGGCGAGCTCCGCGATTTCAAACCGTTCATGATCATGGAGTCGTTTCAACGCTCATTCTCCTCAAACGGTCATGTTTCCGAAGGCAAAGCATCATCGAAATCATACGCTCGAACCCATCCTTTTCCTCTGGGGTTTTGGCTTCGCCCATCATCGCCATAAATACCTTTTTGTTGTCTCCTGCTTCCATGATATCGTCGTAACCAAAATCAAGTACATCCATCAACGATTCGATCTGTTTGATTGAAGGCACATAAGCTCCATTTTCCAATCGGCCGATCATTTGATAATTCACGCCGGTAAGCTCACCTAATTCTTGCTGCGATTTGCCTTGCGCTTTCCTTCTCTGCTTGACGATCAGCGAGAGCTTATCCAGCGAGATCTTACCCATATGTAATCACCCTTTTCCATAGAAATGATCGATTCAGTCTGTATTATAGAACCGAAGGCATCTTTCTCTAACTAAATTATACACAAAATATCTACAAACATCAATTTGGCGTCTCGTTAATATTATAAATACGAAAATGAGATCGAATCAGCCGGAACAATAAGCAATTCAGGCAACTTTCAGGTGACCTTGAGGTGAACTTTAGGTGACCTTTGGGCGACTTAACCAATTATTCAGGCCGATGGCCTGCTTATTTTCAATCTGATGACTATCAGCATAAAACGAAAGGCCCGATTTGGGTAGTGATGCATTCACTTTCCTAAATCGGGCTTTTTTTATTATTCAAAGCCACGGAGTTTTGATGAAAATCAAAGCCTGTGGCTTTTTTACATAGATCTGATTGGCCGTCTGACGGATTTTGCAAGTCGATGATAGCCATACTCTCCCCCCAAAGATCGCTTGCGGTCGCGGATGGCTGGAAAAAGCGGAGAAAACGAGGAGACCGGACTACAAGTCACCCATCCGGGCTTGGTCAAACCTCAGGAGTTGAGAAGCACATTCTCGGCAGTTTAGACCTTGGTATTGACGCTAAGGCTGACGCCAATACTCACCTACTACTCATTCAAAGCTTCGCTCTTAGAAAACACGCTTCTTACAAACAGAAATGAGATGGAACACATTTATTGTTTTCAAACCCTTACCCCGCTTCTGTTTGTAGAGCTTTATATAGATGCTGACGACTGAGAATCCACGAGGATCATGGATTCCACTAATGTCACAGGTATGTCCAATTTCAATAAGGAGGTAAAAGTCGATTATGGATCAATCACATGAATTTAGAAAAATTGATGATTTATCGGAACATCCACAGTACCATGCATATTATCCAGCAGTTTCTGAATCCACCATACAAAGGTTCATTGCCGCAATTCAACAATCCAATTACATCAGTCCGCTCATCATAACGTCGGAAAATGTCATTCTCGACGGCCACCATCGCTGTTGGGCAGCCAAACGAATGGGAATCGAAACCTTACCGGTAACAGTTAAAAAGATTTCAGAGGAGGAAGCGAACTACCTTTTAACAACATACAACTGTGCAAGAAACAACACTAGGGAAGAGAAAATATTTCTAGCAAAACGAATTAAAGCGGCTTTGGAGTATCACGGCATTAAACCAGGACCGAAAAAGTGCCACGATGGCACAAAAGTAACTGCCGATGATATCGCGAATATGTTCGATATGTCCCGTAGAGCAATGTTTCGGGCTTTAAAGCTTCTGGATATCATTCCAGAACTACAAAATAAGTTTAGGAAAGAAGAGGTTGGAATTCGATCGGTTGAAAAAATTGCAAACGAACTCGATGAACAACAACAAAAGACACTTTATTTGAAGATAATCAATCAAAGATTGAAAGAAGAGGGCTTACTTCCCCTCATTGATGAAATACATGATGAAGCAACCTCGAGGTCCGAAGCACCATACCCACTTTCAACGAAAGTAACCAGTAAGAAAATGAAAGTGATAAAGGACGCAGAAAAAGATCTTAGAAAGCTTCATGAAAAGGTCGTTCTTCATACACAAATATTCAGAGAAAATCCTACAGCTGTGCATTTGATTTTATCGGGGTTGGAGGAAATCAAGCGTGAATTGGAGGGGATCAGCAATGGGTAAAACCACGCCCGAAGTCCAAGTCGAGAAGATCTTCAAGCATAATCGCCAGCTCAGTTTTAAATCTCGTACCCGCTACAAGATCTCATGCTTGGTTTTCGCTAATTTTTTGAGTGAACGATATAGACTGCAAAACATCCGCAACATTTCCGATAAGCATCTCGCTTCATATGTATCTTTCCGTCAAATTGAGGGGATTTCCGCTAAAACGATCAAGAACTACTTAAGTGCTGTCCGATTCCTTCATTCAAAAATCGATTCACCTCGATTCCAACTTTCATCAAATGAGGAGATTTTCGAACAGTTTGAAGTAGTGATTGATCAGACCTCATCCCAGGGAAACCGGGCATGGACAAATGAAGAATATATCAACTTTATTAATATCGCCGTCCAATCCGGGAGACAAGACGTTGCTGATGCAGCCGTGCTTTGCAGGTATATGGGATTACGAATCTCCGAAGCCGCGGCGGTCAAAAGGGCGCAGGCCGAACATGCGCTCGATCCGGGTTTTATAAGGTCGGATCTGAAGCGAAAAATGGAAAGGAGCGGGTCATCCCTTTATCCACCGAAGCGAAGGACATGTTTTTAACACGTCTCCCCTTAATCAAACGAGGAGATAAGCTATTTGTTGTAGAGAATCAGAACACCCATAATATTGTTCAGGATTTTGAAAGGTTTTTGTCCAGGGTTAGAGACCAGATTAAAACAAAGGAGGGGATAGCGAAAAGATCATACAAAAAAGGACAGGCCATTGTCGTGAACAATTTAACCTGGCACGGATTGCGCTATTCTTACATCCAGGATAGGGTGAGACAACTGCAAACCTCGGGTTTAACCGGTGAAGAACTAAAACGGATACTTTCCAAAGAAATCGGCCACGAGAGAACAATTGTCATTGATGTTTATGCTGGGAAGGGTTTTTCCTACTTATAATTGGGGCTTTTCAAAATCTATGTTTCAGCCGCATCGCATTTCCGGTGCGGCTGTGACTATTCTCTATCTTATTGTTGTTTAGCTCTTTCATAGAGTTTGTTGAGATTTGGCAATTTGCGACTGGTCGAAAGAAGGAGATCTTTGTCAATTGTTGAACTTAATAATAATTAGTTAGCTTTTTACATACATATGATTTAGTCCTAATGGCTGAGGTGTTATTATGGCTGCAATTGATGTCCGCATAGATAAATGGAAGAAGCGTCTTCTTGATTTGGGCAAGAAAAACAGACTCATCAACTATCGAGAAACCAAACGTTCCAACATCAAGATAGTAGCCCCTGATCTTGCTGAATTGTTTAGACTGCTCGTCGTTAATGAAACAGCTTTAGAATTCCCATTCCCATTTGAAGATTTTGATGACGATGAAGACGAAGTTAGTGAACCATATACTTCAACTGGCGATTTACAAACCAATCAAACCATCAAAGAGCAACAGAAAACATTAAGAAATCTTAGAAACAAAGCAAAGACAGCACTTGAAGAGCAAGGTGTCAACATCCTATATCTTTCATTTGGTTTCTTGAGATGGAAGGAGAACCAAGACTCTGATCAGATCATCACCTCCCCCATCGTACTTGTTCCGGTATCACTTACACTAGAGTCCATTACCTCGCCCTTCGTCCTACGTCTACATGAAGACGAGGTCGTGGTTAACCCAACATTAAAATATAAAATGGAACATGAATTCGGAATTACATTACCTGAATTCGATGCACACGAAGATAGCATTACCGAGTATCTCAACAACCTCAATAAATCTGTTAATAAAAACAAATGGGAAGTTGCTTTTGAGACTGGATTAAGCCTGCTCTCTTTTTTGAAAATAAATATGTACGAAGACCTGGATAAGAACCAGGATAAGATAAAGGCACATCCGGTACTTCTCGGATTGGCTGGAGACAGAAGCCAAATCAAAACACTGCCTGCAGAATTCAATCAGTATGATCACGACAGGAAGACTCGGGCTATTGATACATTTCAAGTCGTTGATGCAGATTCTAGCCAGCAAGACGCCATTCTTTACTCCAAGAAAGGTGTCAGTTTTGTGCTGCAAGGGCCCCCTGGTACTGGAAAAAGCCAGACCATTACAAACATAATCGCTGAGAGTCTTGCTGAGGGAAAACGAGTGCTATTCGTTTCGGAGAAGATGGCAGCACTTGAGGTTGTACACAAACGATTGACGCAAGCAGGCTTATCTGATTTTTGTCTCACCCTACATAGCCATAGAGCTAATAAGAAGGAAGTCCTAAACGATCTTGGAAATACATTGGCTCTTAGTAGATTTAAAGTTCATGATGAGGCAGTCTCCCAACTAGAATTACTTGAAAAGCAAAGGGAAAAATTGAACCGTTATATTACTGAACTTCACACTCCCATCCAGCCTCTCAATCTAACACTATACAGTGTTAATGGGAAATTAGCTAAGTTATACGAAACTCCAGATGTCATTTTCTCCATTGACAATGTGGGCGAAACGACACCGGAGAAGTTGAATAGATATATTTACCTTTTGAATGAACTCTCCAAAACCATCGGAAAAATGACGGAGGACTACGCACTCAACCCATGGAGAAACTGCATAGTCCCCAATGTTTCGCACGAACTTCGGCATGACATTGAAACAAACTTAAGGAAGTTGGCCCCCCCTTTCCACGTACTTGTAGAGAATTTTAATAAAGTTAATAATAACTTCGAACTGAACAGGGATTTGACCCTGGCTGCAACAGAGGATATCCTTGAGATTTTCGATATCTCGGAGAAATCACCAGGAATTCCGATTCATTGGATAACTACTGAAGATATTACTCCGCTTATTCAGCAAGCGGAGAAATATCTTGCAATGAAAAAGGAATATGAAGATTACCAGTCCGAGTTAGGCAAAATTTATGATAACGATTACTTCAATCTGCAAGCTGAAAATACAAAATCACTACTCTTATCAAGGGTTACAACAGTTAAGCCTATATTAAATGAGGATAGTTTTCCAAGTGACAATGATATTTTGAGGTTCGCAAAATCGATCATTAATGAACTGACTTCCATATGCGGAAAAATAGAAGCTGCTTCAGCCGCGGCAGAAAGTATTTTTGAAACATTAAAAATTCCTTATAAAAGATCGATCATGGGTTTAGAAGCACTTCATACATTATTGAGCTTCATTCTTCTAAATCCAAGACCTACTGAGGCATGGTTTGACCCTGGTAAATATAATGCTATTAAGAAGTTGTCAGAAGAAGCAAAGAATAAGTACGATCAGATCAACAATCTCACAACATCCATAAGCAGCCGCTTCGATAAAGAGATCTTTGACATTGATTATTCATCTATGCTGAAACGATTCAAGATTGAATACACTACTTGGTTCAAGGTTTTTAAAAGGAGCTACAGAACAGATAAAAAACAAATTCGTGTTTTGATGAAAGATAATTCTCAGAAGTTCGATGATCAAACCATTATCTCTGTCTTAAATGAATTAAAAGAAATCGCTGATATTCATTCTTGGCTAAATGAAAATGAAAAGATACTTACTCAATTATTGGGAAGCCATTATCTTGGGAAAATGACTGATTGGGGGCTCTTGGATCAATCGTTCAAACAATTCTCAAGCATTCTCAACTGTTTCTCAGGTGAGCCTATTCCTGTTAACATTAAAAACTTTCTCGTTGATGGAGAAGCGAATTATCAGGACATTAAAACACGACATGAGAAGCTTGGTATCATAAAAGACCCTGATCTGGTTCTTACTCTTCAAAGGATACTGCCATCTACATCCGATTATAAGAATTTGGATGTATCAGTACTTCTTGAAATGGTTACCGGTGTAATGAATTCACTTCAAGTACTGGATGGATTGTTTACAGAAGTGACTAAGCATAGTCATAAAGAACTTTCATATGACGAAGTTATAGATGATCTCTCCAAGTTGGAAATTATTCAGATTATTGATCGCACAATCAATAAGGAGAGCTATAACCTAAAAGAAAACTTCCAGAGTTTCTTCAACGGTAGTATCCAAACTGATTGGGGCTCCATCTTAGGATCATTATCTTGGGCCGGAGAATTTAAGAAGTTACATGAGAAGTATTTATTGCCACAGAACTTTATTGCTCGCATTTGTTCTGATTCCTCATATGTTGCAGAGGTCTCTTCTTACAAGAAGATTCTTAAGGATAGCTTGAATCATATACAGAAAGAATGGCGATGGTTTGCAAACCTCTTTGACAATGTAGAGGAGTTACAACGAACAGACTTAACCTCCATCTTATTAAAGATCAGCAAATGTCTGAACAACATATCATCTCTGGAAGAATGGATTGATTTCCGTAGCATCAGGGATGAGTGTAAGAAAGAAGGATTGTCGGAGTATGTCCAGAAAGTAGAAGAACTCAAGATCGACAAAGATCTGATAGTCGGTACATTCCTTAAGCGTTTCTATCGACTGTGGGTAGACTCTGTAATCTTAAAGTTTCCTGCAGTTAATTCTTTCCGTAGCCGCAGCCACGATGAGATCATACGGGAATTTAATCGCCTCGATATAACTCAACTTTCCTTGGCAAGAACAAGGATAAAAGAACGTCTTGTCTCAAGGTTGCCAGATTTGAACATGGCAACAATGGCTATGGATGAGATTGGAATATTAAAGCGTGAACTAGGCAAACAACGCAAAATACTTCCACTACGGAAACTATTCAAGGCGATACCCAATTTATTACTTACTCTAAAACCATGTTTGATGATGTCTCCCCTTTCCGTAAGCTTATTTCTCGATGCAGAGAACTATAACTTTGATGTGGTAATCTTCGACGAGGCATCACAGGTTTGTACTGAAGATGCAATAGGAGCAATTATGAGGGGGAAGCAAGTCATTATTGCCGGAGACAATAAACAGCTGCCACCAACCAACTTCTTTGCCGCGAATACTTCAGATGGAGACTTTGATGGCGATGGAGCAGACGATGAAGAATTTGACGATACCGACGCATTTGAGTCTATTCTTGATGAATCCCTTACTGTTCTGCCGGAGCGAACACTAAGATGGCATTATAGGAGTCGCCATGAACACCTGATTGCTTTCTCAAACGCCAAAATTTACAATCATAATTTAATCACATTTCCTTCTCACATTGATAAAGTTCCTGACCACGGAGTCGAGTATATTTATGTTGAGAATGGAGTTTATGATCGTGGCAGTAAGAAATGTAACGTAAAAGAGGCAACACGTGTGGCTGAATTGGTTTATGAGCATTTCCGCAACTACCCTGAAAGATCCCTAGGAGTTGTCACTTTTAGTGAAGCCCAACAACAGGCCGTTGAAACAGCAATCCGTCAATTGCGTCTTCAAAATCAGGAATTTGAAAAATTCTTCAATGAAGATAAAGAAGAAGCGTTTTTCATAAAAAACCTTGAGAACGTGCAGGGGGATGAACGCGATACCATTATCTTCAGCATTGGTTATGCAAAAGATTCAAATGGCATTATGTATATGAACTTCGGGCCTTTAAGCAGATCCGGCGGCTATCGTCGGTTGAATGTTGCAATAACTCGAGCTAAATATAATGTTAAACTTGTTGGATCGATCCGGCCAACAGATATTAAATTGGAGAGCACAAATGCTGAAGGTGTAAAGATGTTACGATCTTATATAGAATTTGCAATGAATGGGCCCGATGCAATTCTTAATGAGCTGACATATTCCGATTCGGTTAACGTTGACTCTCCATTTGAAGAGTCTGTGTATGACTTCTTAGTAAAGAATGGATTTATGGTTGCTACTCAAGTTGGTTGCTCCGGATATCGAATCGATCTTGCCGTTAAACATCCTACGTTAAGTGGCAGGTTCGTCCTTGGAATAGAATGTGATGGAGCTACATACCACTCTGCTAGAACGGCTAGAGAACGTGACAGGTTGCGTCAGACCATCTTGGAGGACATTGGTTGGAAAATCTATCGTATATGGTCAACTGACTGGATTAAAGATCCTATTACAGAAGGTCGTAAATTACTGGATGCTGTCAACAAGGCCATAAGCGAGTACAAGGAAAGCAATGTTAATTCTGGATCAATGCATAAGTTTCAAAGCGAGCTCTTACAGCAAACGATTGGTATCGAAATTATAGAGAACCCCACGGATCTTGGCGAACATACTTACGATAACCCTTATTCCTTTGACTACTATGAAGAAGCTAATGTCTATGAGGTTAAACGTTATTCCGATGATACGACTTATCTTAAGAACGTGATTAAGTATGTTGTCGAAAAGGAATACCCAATCCATTTTGAATTGCTGTGCAAAAGAGTTGCCAGGCTGTTGGGCAATCAAAAGGTAACAGTAAAAGTGAGAGATTCAGTTAACTATGTAATCATTAAATACCTTACCGATAAGTTGATGAGAAAGGGTGATTTCCTTTGGATTAAGGGAGCTGAAAACATAAAAGCCAGGGTTCCACTTTCAAATGACGTTGGAGTAAGATCAATCAATCATATTTCCAAAGAAGAGATCGCTGAGGCGATGCTACAAATAGTTAGTAAAAGTTTTGGAATCACTACAAACGACCTTTATTCAGTTACAGCTCGGGTATTCGGATTCAGCAGAACCGGCGGCAATATTAGCAATGCAATGCAACAAGCTTGCGATTATCTCGTTGAATCAGGGGTTGTTAAGAATTCAGGCGGCAAAATTATGTTAGTGTAGAGAAGGAGAGGTTTATATTGCCTCTCCTTTGTTTTTAGTTTACCCATCGATAGATACGGGGATCCTTATCATCAATTAGTTCAACAACCGTTTTTACAAAAATCGCCTAAACTGAGAGGCATATAGGTTAGTATAGTCGAACAATCTTCCGCCCGTCAAAACAATGAATGCCGAACTTTTAAGAATAATAACCAGTTGACCAAGCCGCGTTCTACCGGAACGGTTGAAGGATCGAGCCCGTCTATTGGATGACATTAAAAACTGGTATACAGTGCGGTACCGCTCCGTACAGTATCAGAAATATTTCGTATTCAGAGTCAGATAAGCCAGGAACCCAATAACCACGCGGTTTTTCCATCCGCATCGAATACTAAAATGCAAAAAAGAGACCTAACACGGTCTCTTTTCTGATGGTATTGGTGGAGACGAACTTACACTCTTGGAAACCCTGTACATTAGATATATCAAAGATAAAGACAAGCATCACTTTTAATTATCGACATAAACTAAAAAAATCATTCCTTCTTAGTTGACGATTACAAAGCGAAATAATTGTATGAAAGTACGTTAACAAAGGAAGAATCGCAATTTTCGTCATTTCGCTGCCTTTCGTAAATATCGGTATCACGAACGGTATCATAAATCTCCAGGGACTATTCCTTGGAGTTTTATCTTTTACCGGGGTGATCTAAGAATAACCGATGATTAAGCTATAATCAGGGTTAGACCATTCTAACGAGTCTCCAGTTCAGCAATCCATTGCAAATATGCTTCTCTCCGAATACGGCGACTGTTTCCGGATTTGAAGCTTTTCAACTCTCCTGATGTGCAACGCGAATATACTGTGTTCGGGTGCCATCCCATCAGATCAGCGATCATCTTCACGGTGAGGATATCCGGCAAATCATCCATCTTAACATGACTTTTGCGTTTCATTAAACACACATCCTTAAGGCTTAATTTATTACGCATATTATACGAAACTAATATAAAGAAAAATAGTGGATAAAAATTCCCCCATTGTGGGCAACGAGGGCATAAAAAGCCATTGAGTATGGAGTAAAAAAATTCATGAAACACAACTCATTAGCGCGTATTTTTATGCGCATTTATTTATTTACACGCATTATAATGCGTGTTATAATTAAATCAAGAGAGGAGGTAACGCGATTGGGGAAACAGGTTAAAGTAAGAGATGCTATTCGTGCCTTAAAGAAAGCAGGATTCATAGAGTCCCCGAATCACGGTAACGGAACAAGTCACAGACGATACATACATAAAGACGATCCGAAACGATTCGCTGATATCAGCTACCACAGCGGCGGCGAGGTGATTCCCAAAGGGACACTAAAAAACATAGAACGCTCATCCGGGGTTACATTCTAACCCCGGCTTTCCCACAATCGCGTTACCTCAAAGAATATTGATCGAGGAGTGTT
>NZ_FNDY01000022.1 GCF_900099895.1 Paenibacillus naphthalenovorans | reverse complement strand
AGAAATGAATACGTTTGGTGATGATGGCGGAAGGGAACCACGCGTACCCATACCGAACACGACCGTTAAGCCTTCCAGCGTCGATGGTACTTGGATCGCAGGGTCCTGGGAGAGTAGAACGTCGCCAAGCAAAAAGCCTGCCTATGGCAGGCTTTTTTATGTCTTACTCAAAGTCAGTGCCTTCCAATATTTGCACGTAGCCGCTCGTTCCGTTCAACCGGATATAAGCGCCGTCTTTAATCCGTTCGGTCGCTTTTTCAATTCCAACGACGGCCGGAATGCCATACTCCCGGGCAATCACCGATCCGTGCGTCATCAGACCGCCTACTTCCGTGATCAGGCCGACGACCGAGGTAAACAGCGGTGTCCATCCGGGATCGGTATAGGGAGCGACTAAAATTTCCCCGGCATTCAGCTTGGCTTCCTCCGGCTTAAGAACGACTCTTGCAACACCTTCGACGATACCTGCGGATACCGGCGTGCCTACAATCGCGCCCTCCGGCGCTTTCACATCACGCAATTTTCCGGAAATGATTTCTCCTTCGCTTGTCATCACCCGGGGAGATTTTAGTTTTTGATTCCGTTCATGCTGCTTTTCTCTTGCTTCTACGATGGTTGGAACATCTCCCGAAAAGCGGTTTTCCAACAGTTCGATGAGCTCTTCCAGCGTTAAATAATACACATCGTCTTTATGCCGAAGGACTCCTTTTGCGACAAGTCCGTTCGCTTCTTCCATTATCGCGCGTTTGTAGATGTCAAACAGCTTCACCACACAGAACTTGTGATGCTCGCGCATGCCCAACAGGTGGCGGTATAGCTTAATCAACCGGGATATGCTTCTTTTTTGCCAAAAACCAAAATGCGCGGCCATTTCTTTTCCCGCCGCCTCGGCTTCAAGCCTGCCTTGTCTGAATTTCTTCCTGTGCTCCCCGGCCGCTGCCGTTCTGATATTGCTGATAATGGAAGGGATCAGTTGGGTAGGCTCCTCGCGCCATCTTGGTCTGGTGATGTCAATTTCACCCACACACCGCATACCGTATTTCTGAAGAAAGCTCTCCAATTCTAATTTAAATTCATCCCCGCCCGGAATCTCGCCCAATTTTTCATCGAAATGGTCGCTGCTTGCTTTCTGCAAATAATCAATTAAGCCGGGATACTTTCGTATCTTATCGGCAAGGTCTCCCAACGCCAAGCCGAATTCGGTTGTCACATTGCCGGGAAGAGATTTGTACAATGGATTCAACAACCTATCTGCCCGTTCTTTCCCCACCCTTTTGTACAGCTTCTTTTTGAGCGTTCCGGAAGCCAGGACACCTGCAATAAAATAGACGGCCACTCTGGGAATCACCTTGGGCATTTTCTCGATACTCTTCCTGATCGCGCGAATCCTGTCCGCCCCTGAGGCGGAAAATACATGGATCCCGGTTTCACGAGTGATACGATCAATAAGGGCGGAGGCCTTTCTGTTCGCCTTTGCGGGATCTTGCACAAACCGGTGATTGATTACTTTCAATGCCAAGGGAATGATGATCGGCGCCAGTTTACTGACCGTGCGTAATATTGTGCCTATCGGTATGGATCGATGGCGAAAGGCTTCTCGGCTCATGACTTCCTCCAAAGCTGACGCTATGGAATCATCCATGCCCTTGAATATTTTTAGCATTCTGTTTCGAACAGGCCTTATAGAAAGAGGAGCGGTAAAATCAGCAAACATTCTTCCCCCTGCATGAAGCAGGATGTACGGTTCGGATGAAGCAGGATTTTTCTTTATAAAATGAAGAAGGCGGCTCAAAACGGATATAGCCAGCGGTTTCATTGGATCAGTCATCATTTGAATGTAGCCGAAATTTATAAATACATGCAATTGATTATCTGAGACAGGCGGTACCGGATATAACGATGTAATCGGCCGACTTTGGAGAATATAAAATTGACCGTCGGCAAAACCCCACTCCACATCTTGCTCCGAGGCATAGTGAGCTTCAATTTTTTTACCCAATATTGCCAGTTGAATGATTTGATGATCCGTTAAAGCCTGCAGCTGCTGTTTCTCCGGAGGGAGATGCTGAGCAACCGTTCCTCCTTCCGGCACGGCATATATGGCTGTTTCCTTCTTGGAAACCTGTTTTTTTACGATTTCACCTGCACGCACCTGATACAAATCCGCAGTAACCAAACCGGATACAAGGGCTTCTCCCAAGCCGAAGCTTGCATCGATCGATACCGTTCCGCGATGTCCCGTGACCGGATCCGCCGTAAACATAATTCCGGACACCTCCGGGAAAATCATGTGTTGAACAACGACGGAAATAAACACTGAACGGTGGTTAAAGCCGTTTTTGGCGCGATACGAGATCGCCCGGTCTGTAAACAGTGAGGCCCAGCAGTTTTGTACGGCTTTGAGCAGCTGCTCCAGTCCGCAAACATTCAGATAAGTATCCTGCTGTCCTGCGAACGAGGCCGTCGGCAGATCCTCAGCCGTAGCGCTGGAACGAACAGCATAAGCTTGAGCTTTCCCAGTGGTTTCCCACGCTTTTGAAATGGCCGATTTAACAGAGTTGGGCATCGAAAGGGAGGTGAGATGTTCGCGAATACGCTGTCCCAATATACGTATTTGCTCCAATTGTTCATGGCTGACGCGGTCCAACTGATCGAACAGTTCCTTCATCTCCCGGCTGGATTGAATGAATTGGCGGTAGGCGGCAGTTGTCACGCAAAAACCCTGCGGTACCGGAAAGCCGGCTCTTTTCAGCTCCCCGAGGTTGGCTCCTTTTCCGCCCACAGCCGGCAGATGGGATTTATCAATACTCTGAAAATTCAGCACATATATCGTTGGCATTTTTCCAACTCCTTAATACGAAATGGCAGCTTGCATTGGTTCCCAATATATTGATCTTGTCACTGAGTTGTCAACCATTTTTTTACTGATTTTCATATTATTCCATCCCCCGGCAAAAGCCGTTCTCCAATCGATGGTTTACATGAGGAGAGGCTTTTCCATTCACAATATATAGTATAAAAATGAAAATTTTTACTATAAAAAAGGAATTTGATTGAATATGTCGAACATTGTTAGCTAATATCTAGTTTTTTCTAACTAATCTCCTTTGAAAAGTGATAAAGGCACACCCATTGAAAAGTGGGGTCGCAAAGCTACAGGGGCTTCAGTGTGATAAACACTATGCCAGCCAGTTACCGAAATCCGGATCATCAATCCTCCAATTTCGGGGGATTTTTTGGTTTTGGGACGTATTATGTAGCATTCTTCCATCGTCACTCTAAGTAGATGAGTTGGTCCGTATTTTGTGAAATCATTGATGAGAGGAGAGAGTGAAAATGTATCTTGGCCGAGTTCCTGCAATGGGATTGGATGAGATTCGAAACCAAACCTATGAGGAATTAAAACACCACTACACAAACCTGAAAGCTGAATTAAAGGTGGCTCGCGTTAATTTTGAATTTGAAAGGGCAGCCGATCTTAAGGAAGAAATCGATTTTATTTTTAAAGAATTATCAAGAAAAAAGGAAAAAAAGACCAGTTGACGATTGACATACGGGACGGTTTCACATGAAGTCTGCATGGATCAGTTTCATGGTATGGAGGAGTAAGTCATGAAAAATGAACGATTGCTGTACATACTTTTTAGATTGATGAAGAAAGAGTTAAGTACATACGAACATTGCATGCGGGTTGGCAAAATGGCGAGAATCATGGCATCCTATCTTCATTTCAATCAGGAACAAACACGTAGTCTGGTCGTAGGATGTCTGCTTCATGACATTGGCAAGATTTTTATTCCAACGGATATTATTACAAAGAATACAGGTACGACGGTAGAAGAGTGGGAAACCATGAAACGTTATCCTGTGCTCGGAGCAAATCTGGCGCAAAAAGAAGGAATTCATGATTTGAATATTATTGAAATCATTAAATACCACCGCGAACGCTGGGATGGGTCCGGTTATCCTTATGGCTTGCGCGGTGAGTTCATTCCGACTTTTGCGCGAATTTGCTCTATCCTTGATGCTTTTGATGACATGCTGCAGGACGGTCCTCACAGAAAAGGTTTATCCGTTCAAGAAGCCAAGCAAGAGCTGTGGTATCAGAGCAGGAAGCAATTTGACAAAAACCTTGTTCAGGTTTTCCTGAGCATCCCGTTGCATGAATTAAAGACATTCTCCAGCTTCGGCAAATGGAGAGAAGAATATTACGGTTGAGTATACCAAATGCCTCCTGTGATTAATCCGGGGGGCTTTTTTACATTCGGTTTTCTCCAACGGCGCCGGATTTGGGCAAACGGGAAGCGACACAGCATTGACAACATCTGGGTTAGCCTGCATAATGTGTTCAAAACGTACATGCGCGTACGGATGATGTACATGAACATGAAGGAGCCGGCAGACTGTATATGGAACAAAGATATGTCAAGGAATCTAGATGCTACAAAACATCCCGAGTATTTCCGACGGATGTCAATAATCACAATACGCTGTTTGGCGGAAAGCTGATGGCCTATATCGATGATATCGCTTCTATCGCGGCTTCCAAGCACTGCCGCAGAAACGTCGTGACGGCTTCGACGGATTCTGTCGACTTTTTGTCACCGGTTCGAACAACAGATTCGGTATGCTTGGAATCCTTCGTAACCTGGACGGGAAGAAGCTCTATGGAGGTCTTTGTCAAAGTGATTACCGAGGATTTGAAAACGGGGGAGCGCACCATTGCCGCGACGTCATTCCTTACTTTCGTGGCGCTCGATGACCATAAGAAGCCCGTTGCCATCCCGGCAGTCATACCGGAAACGGAAGAGGAGATCAGGCTTCACGAAACGGCTGTGCATCGCGCCGAGATGCGCCGATTGCGCAGGGAAGAAAGCAAGAAATTTGCGGACTACCTCACGGTGAGTTTCCCGTGGGAATCGGATTCAGGCTCTGATCATTCCTAGAGTGGAGCCGTAGTGAATCGATGGAAGTGCAATCATCATGGAAAAGCCGATCTTGCCCCTTACGGGAGCTATCGATCGGCTTTCTTCACTTTAAATATCGGTAAAGTTGACCGGCCCCACAACCTCCGTTAAGAAGGCTGTGAGCTCCGCCGCTTCTTCCTCATTGAGCTTGTATACGTGCTCCAGGTAGCCCTCAGCCTCCAGATCGTCCGGCCCGATGACAGCCGTGCGTCCGGTCTGCAAATCCGTGACCATCTTTTTTCCGTAAAAACGGTTAGTCGTCGTGATGGCCAAATCGAATCTCCGCAGCGAATCTCCGACAAAACAAACGAACCTTGTTTTCGTTTCCTCCGTACCGTCGTATAAATAATCAAATTCCATAATTTCCGCTTTCTCCTCCGTTTCAAGCTTCCGTAAGTTATTCGAATTATAACAGATTTTTCGGGGCTTCGCCAAAAAATCCGATCGCGAGATGACTTTAGCCCGATTTCGACCATGCGTTTCGTTTTCATTTCGGGTGAAACATGGTACAATCGGAAGAAGCGGTAGCATTCATAGAATGAAGCGATTCATAGAGTAGAAACGGAGGCTTGTAAGAAAAATGTCCAAGAGAAAAATGAGAAGTGACATGATCAAGAAGGGCTTTGACCGCGCGCCTCACCGCAGCTTGCTGCGTGCTGCCGGCGTCAAAGAAGAAGATTTCGACAAGCCGTTTATCGCGGTTTGCAACTCCTATATTGATATCGTTCCCGGTCACGTCCACCTGCAGGAATTCGGGAAAATCGTAAAAGAAGCGATTCGTGAAGCGGGCGGCGTTCCGTTTGAATTTAATACGATTGGCGTAGACGACGGTATTGCGATGGGACATATCGGTATGCGATACTCCCTCCCGAGCCGTGAAATTATTGCCGATTCCCTGGAAACGGTGGTTTCCGCTCACTGGTTTGACGGAATGGTCTGCATCCCGAACTGTGACAAAATTACGCCGGGCATGATGATGGGCGCTTTGCGCGTCAATATTCCGACGGTTTTCGTCAGCGGCGGGCCGATGAAAGCGGGTAAGACCAGCGATGGCCGTTCGATTTCATTGTCCTCCGTATTTGAGGGCGTAGGCGCCTACCAAGCGGGCAAAATCGATGAAAAAGGCCTGCAGGAGCTTGAACAGTACGGCTGTCCGACCTGTGGATCCTGTTCCGGCATGTTTACGGCCAACTCCATGAACTGTCTGGCTGAAGGTCTTGGCCTTGCGCTGCCGGGCAACGGTACGATTCTTGCTGTCGATCCGGAACGCAAAGAATTTGTGAAACGTTCGGCAAAGCAGCTGATGGAGCTGATCCAAAAGGACATCAAGCCGCGTGACATCGTCACCGTTGAAGCGATCGACAATGCGTTCGCTTTGGATATGGCCATGGGAGGTTCCACCAATACCGTTCTTCATACGCTGGCCATAGCGCATGAAGCAGGGATCGACTATCCGATCGAACGCATCAACGAAGTAGCGAAGCGTGTGCCGCATTTGGCCAAAATCGCACCGGCCTCCGATTATCATATTGAAGACGTGCATAACGCCGGCGGCGTGAGCGCGATCCTTAACGAACTGCTCAAAAAGCCGGGAGCGATCCACGGCGACCGGATCACTGTAACCGGCAAGACGCTGAGAGAGAATGTGGAAGGTCATGAGATTCGGAATACGGATGTCATTCGTACGCTGGATAATCCGCACTCCGAACAAGGCGGATTGGCTGTTCTGTTCGGCAATCTGGCTCCGAACGGCTCGATCATTAAGGTCGGTGCGGTCGACAAATCCGTAGGCGGCTACCATAAAGGGCCGGCCATTTGCTTCGATTCCCAGGAAGAAGCTCTTGCAGGCATTGCCAACGGTAAAGTGAAGGAAGGCCATGTGGTGGTCATCCGGTACGAAGGACCCAAAGGCGGACCGGGCATGCCGGAAATGCTCGCACCGACTTCCCAGATCGTCGGCATGGGGCTTGGCGCGAAGGTGGGCCTGATTACGGACGGACGTTTCTCCGGCGCATCCCGCGGTATCAGCATCGGTCACATTTCTCCGGAAGCGGCAGAAGGCGGTCCGATCGCATTCGTAGAAGACGGAGACATCATCGAGCTCGATTTGAACAACCGCAAGATTGAGCTTCTGATCAGCGAAGAAGAATTCGAGCGTCGTAAGGCGAACTGGAAAGGCTTCGAACCGAAGGTGAAGACCGGTTACTTGGCCCGTTATTCCAAGCTTGTTACGTCCGCCAGCACGGGCGGCGTTATGAAAATAGATTGATCTGTCCATGAATAAAGACAGCCCATCGGTATTACCGCGGTGAGCTGCACCTTCAATGGTTAGGGATGTCTAACCATCGGGGGGCAGTTCAGGATGAGGCTGTCTTTATCCTTTTTATTCATCTACATGATCGTCACCAGACGAATCGTGGGTCGGATGGGCATCGGGATACTCGCGTGAAATGCCTGCGTGAAGCTCCCGGTTTTCGTAGGTAAATTGATTATGCGGCCGCTGGTCTTCTCGCCATGGGCTACTCTTGCCGAGAGATTCGGTTTCCAGGCTGCTTCCGTAGGGCCCCTCCGGAAATTCCTCCGCGGTCAGGTCGTTGCGCTGGGATTCGACGGTTTTCAGATCGGTATATTTCTTTTGAGGGGCTTCCTCTATAAAGCCGTCTCGATTACGGTCGATCGAAGCCATTTGTTGTCACCTCCTTGGGACTGGGTGATAAACTGTTGATTTAATTTTCCCCTTATCATGGATTATTATCCAAAACCTGCTTGATTTTGTAGGTTCTCCATGATATGATCGAATTAATTTCAAACGTCAATGAGGAAGCACCTCTCTTACTTACCGTAGGAGGGTGCTTTTTTGCGTTTGAAAATCATGAAGTTCAGGAGGGGAGCCCATTGAATCTGATGTTTATGAACAGTCTGGAAAAGGCGACGGAGGAGGGAAGAGTCCGGACGGCTCAGGTATCCATCGTTGAAAATCAAGGCGTATGGTTCGTGATGTGGAATGAAATCAAGGAGGACGGGCGGTCGGAGCAGGAGACCTGGTACGAGGGCTTGCATTGGGATGAGATGATGTCCTCCTTTCGGGAGGGGGTATTTATGAAACAGTGTGGAGGCTTTAAACCCCTGCTTGAGATGAGCGTAAGTGAGGTTGACGGACTGGATGGACGCGCCGCGTTTGTTCAGATGCTGCATTTTTACAGCGAGAAGCATTCGAATGAGGAGCTTTATGAGGCGCTGCGCCAATGGCGATGGAAGCAGGCGTCGCGCGAGAGCAAAGCGCAGTTCATCGTTGCTACGAACCGTTTGCTCAAACTGATCAGCACCTTCGTTCCCCAAACGGAAGAAGAACTGCTGCAGCTTCCCGGATTTGGACGAACCAAATTGTCCATGTACGGCGCAGAGATTCTTGCATTGACTGCAAAACTCCCGCAAAACGGCTTGTTTCCGTTAACGTGGGTGGAGGAAAAAGTCGACCCCATGGAATTCAATGCCTGGCTGATGGAAGAGAAGGAACGTAAGCGGAAGGTGGAGGCGGACAAGCAGGAGATCAAACGGAAGCTGCTTGAGGCGATTTCCCGGGGCGAGCAGCTCGACAAGCTGATGGAGCAGACCAAGGTGCAGCGCAGGAATCTGCTCCTATGGATCGAGGAACTGGATCGCGACGGTTACGATTTAGAAAGCTATATCGAGCAGCTGCTCGAGCCGATTCCCGCAGCGGAACGGGAACGGGCTTGGCGGGCGTTCCAACAGCAGGGCGACCGTTATCTGAAGCCGATTCTGCAAGCCGTCTACAAGGAGGAAGAGCTCTCGGCCAAGGATGCGGACCGCATCTACGAATGGCTGCGCCTGCTGCGAATGAAATTTCGTCGTGCGAACGCGATGAAATCCGTTGAGGCAAGCTGATGCCGCAAAGAGCTCTGGAAACCACAAAAGACTGGCGATTAGAGCCAGTCTTTTTTGCGGAATAAAATGAACATGGATACACCGACAATGACCATAAACACGACGGTTGCGATTCCCCCATAATGGGAGTGAAGACCCGGGATATACTCGAAGTTCATTCCGTAGATCCCCGTGATGAATGTCAGCGGCATGAAGATGGTCGTGAGCGCGGTGAATATGCGCATAATATCGTTCGCGCGGCTCGCCAGGCTGGATTGGTAAGCTTCCCGCAAGTTGCCCATCAAATCCCGAAGCGTATCGAATGTTTCAGAAATTTTGACGGCATTTTCGTAGATGTCGCCAAAATATTTTTTGAGCGGCTCGCTGATCAGCCTCAGTTCTTTTTTATGAAGCGTGAAAAGCACTTCCTTTTGCGGGACGAGCACTTTCCTGAGCCATAGAATCTCGCCTCGCAGCCCGATAATTTCATTCAGGTGAGACTTCTTCGTATGCATCAAAATATCTTCTTCGAGCTTTTCGATCTTCGCATCGATCCGGTCGCCGACAATCGTGTAATTGTCCACGATCAAATCCATGAGATGATACAAAAATTGGTCGGGGGAAGTGACCTTTTCTTCCCAGAGAACCGGCTTTACAGCACGGATTTCATTGATTTTCTGTCTTGTGATCGTGATGATGTAATGCTTGCCCAAAAAGATGTTCAAGGCGCGAAGGAAAATTTCTTCATCGTCAAAACGGATGCTGTTAACCACAATGAAATAATGCGTATCATAAAGCTCGATTTTCGGCCGCTGCTCTTCTTCCGTAAGCATGTCTTCCACGGCCAATTCATGAAGATGAAATAAAGGCTGTAAAATATCCAAATCCTCCGGCTCGGCATCAATCCAGTAAAAGCCGTGCTGAGGCGGATAAGCGGTCTGAGTAATGTCTTCAACAAGTGTAAAAATGCCATCCTGCACTAAACGTGCCTTCATAGGTTCCACCCCTTTTGCTTGTACCCGAGTGGAACGCACGGTCGGCGTCAGCCGTTCCGGGCAGCGAGGCGGTCATTTCCGGAATAGAACGTCAAGCCTGCCTTCTACCGACTGGTGCAAGAATCCGACGAACGGCTGCGACCGGGTTCCAACGAGTTATTCTGTTGTTTGAACGTAAGATGTTTACCCCTCGGGTCTCCGTCCATTCGAATACTGCACCCCTTTTTTGCATGAATTGTCGAATACTTGTCTAGTATAACTCCTCATATTCGAGAAGACAATCCATAATGTATAGAAAAAATGCACCTTACCACATACTATGAATGCGTGTATCTTTTGGTGCCGCGGAGTCCATCCGGAAAGCGTACAATTCGTTCGATGGCGTGAGGCATGCGCTTGACGATCGCCGAGTTTTCGTATACATTATTATTATCCAAATTCAACTGAATAGATTCGGTTTCACACTCTTATCAAGAGCAGGTGGAGGGACTAGCCCTATGATACCCGGCAACCGACAGTTCTTTGCATAACAAAGACTGCACGGTGCTAAATCTTGCGGAAGCTGTAGCGGCTTCTGAGAGATGAGAGAGGACGATGTTACAGACAAAGGCCTTTCTCGTGCGTGCGAAGAAGGCTTTTTTATTTTGCCTGCTGCGAGCGTGAGAGTGCAAGGAACATACGAATCCTACAATGAAAAGGAGTGATTCCGATGCCTATCAAGGTTCCAGATAATCTGCCTGCCAAAGAAATATTGATCAACGAGAATATTTTTGTGATGGACGAAAGTGTGGCATATCGTCAAGATATCCGGCCGCTTCGCATTGCCATTGTGAATTTGATGCCGACCAAAGAGACGACGGAAACGCAGCTGCTGCGGCTGATCGGAAACACTCCGCTGCAGGTCGAATTCACACTGCTGCACCCCAAAACACACAGGTCCAAAAATACATCACCCGAGCATTTGGAACAGTTTTACAAAACGTTCGAAGATGTAAAGCATGAACG
This sequence comes from Paenibacillus naphthalenovorans, assembly GCF_900099895.1. Taxonomy (GTDB): domain Bacteria; phylum Bacillota; class Bacilli; order Paenibacillales; family NBRC-103111; genus Paenibacillus_G; species Paenibacillus_G naphthalenovorans. The sequence continues at coordinate 65,025 of NZ_FNDY01000022.1, read as the reverse complement.
GTTCGACGGCATGATCATCACCGGGGCTCCAGTGGAACAAATGGATTTTGAAGACGTCAACTACTGGGATGAGATCAAGCAAATCATGGAATGGAGCAAAACGCATGTCACCTCCACCATGCATATTTGCTGGGCGGCGCAAGCCGGGCTGTATCATCACTTCGGCGTCCCGAAATATCCGTTGGAGGAAAAGATGTTTGGCGTGTTCCCGCATACCATCACAAGGTCCAATGTCAAACTGCTTCGCGGCTTCGACGAGTTGTATCTGGTGCCCCAATCCCGCCATACGGAGGTGCGCCGGGAGGACATTTTGAAGGTGCCGGAGCTTGAAATTCTTTCCGAGTCGGAGGAGGCGGGCGTATATATCGTCGCTACCCATGACGGTAAGCAAATTTTTGTTACCGGACATTCGGAATATGATGCGTGTTCACTCAAAATGGAGTATGACCGCGATATCAATAGAGGGTTAAACATTGCCATCCCGAAAAATTATTACCCGAACGACGATCCCAGCAAGCCGCCGCTTAACACTTGGAGGGCGCATGCCAATCTGTTGTTCTCCAATTGGCTCAATTATTATGTGTACCAAGAGACACCGTTTGATCTGCACAAGGGGGAATTCGTAAGATGAGTAACAGCAAAGAGGAAAATCAGCGATGGAGAATCGAAAGCCGGCTGGCTCAAATCGGTTCTCAGGAGGAGCCGGTGACCGGAGCGGTCAGCTTTCCGATTTATCAATCCACGGCGTTTCGTCATCCGAAGCTTGGGCAAAGCACCGGATTCGATTATGCACGTACGAAGAGTCCGACGCGCAAGGTGCTTGAAGATGCAATCGCCGAGCTGGAATCCGGAGATGCAGGGTTTGCCTGCAGCTCCGGAATGGCGGCGCTGCAGACGATTTTCGCTTTGTTCAGTCAAGGGGATCATTTGATCGTTTCGCTTGATTTGTACGGCGGTACATACCGTCTCCTTGAACGTATCATGTCACGCTTCGGAGTGACGGCCACTTATGTGGATACGAACAATTTAGATGAGCTGGAAGCCAATATCAAGCCGAACACAAAAGCGATTCTGATCGAGACGCCGACGAATCCGCTCATGATGATTACGGATCTGGAGCTTGTGTGTTCCTGGGCCAAAAAGAAAGGCATTCTTTCGATCGTTGACAACACGCTGCTGACGCCTTTCTTCCAGCGGCCGATCGAGCTTGGCGCAGACATCGTCATTCACAGCGCGACCAAATATCTCGGGGGCCATAACGATGTCCTTGCCGGACTGATCGTGACTAAGGGCAAGGAGCTGTCGGAGCAGATGGCCTTCCTGCACAATTCCATCGGCGCGGTGCTGAATCCGCAGGACAGCTGGCTGTTAATGCGGGGAATGAAGACGCTGGCCATCCGTATGGAGCGCCATCAAGCCAACGCGCTGGCCGTGGCCTCGTTCCTGAAATCCCATCCGCAGGTGGAAGCGGTGTATTATCCGGCGCTTCCGGACCATCCGGGTCATGATATTCAGAACAAGCAGTCCTCGGGCAACAGCGGTATTTTTTCTTTCAAATTGAAAGATGCCCGCTACGTCGAGCCGATTCTGCGGCATATCAAGCTGATTGCGTTCGCGGAAAGCTTGGGCGGGGTCGAATCGTTAATGACGTATCCGGCCGTCCAAACGCATGCGGACATTCCCGAGGAAATCCGCCGCAGGATTGGCGTGGATGACAAGCTGCTGCGCTATTCCGTCGGGATAGAACACGTTGACGATTTGATTGCGGATTTGTCCCGGGCTATTGACTTGGCCCGTCAGGAGATCGAGGAAAATCAGCCGCTGACGTTAGGATAAACGATAAATGCAGCCGGTGGCCTTGGCAGGCGTCACCGGTTTTTCTTTGGATCATGTCTGAAGGACCATCCTATTCACTGAGAATAACTCCGGATAACCTGAACAATTTGTTGAATTTTTGACCGTTTGAAGGCCTTTGGTCCGAAATGACGGTCTTTTTGTATAGCGGGTAGCGTGTGATTTATGATACGATGAATAGGGTAAAGGAGATGAATGCGATGAGTTCCATCGACCGGATATTGGAGCATGCGCTGGCCGGGAATCGGATTAGCCTGGAAGATTGCATCACGCTCTATGAATCGGATGAAATTGAAAAAATGGGCCATGCCGCTAACCAGATTATGCTGAAGCACCACCCGGAACCGATTACGACCTTTGTGATCGGGCGGAATGTGAACTATACCAATATTTGTGATGTGTACTGCCGGTTTTGCGCCTTCTACCGGGCCCCGGGCTCTAAAGAAGGGTACGTGCTTCCGGATGATGTCATTTTCCAAAAAATCCAGGAAACGATAGATGTCAACGGGACGGAAATCCTGATGCAGGGAGGAACGAATCCGGACCTTCCTTTCACGTACTATACGAATTTGCTGCGTGAGATTAAGAAGAGGTTCCCGCAAATTACGATGCATTCCTTCTCTCCTGCGGAGATCATGAAGATGAAGGAAGTATCGAACGGCCTTACGCTGGAAGAGGTCGTCCGCGCGCTTCACGAGGCGGGACTTGATTCGCTTCCGGGCGGCGGCGCGGAAATATTGGATGATCGGACGCGGCGCAAGATCAGCCGTCTGAAGGGCTCCTGGCGCGACTGGATGGATGTCATGCAGACAGCCCACCGGGTCGGGATGCATACGACGGGTACGATGGTGATCGGCTTCGGCGAGTCCATAGAAGAGAGAGCGCTGCATCTGCTCCGCATTCGCGACGCTCAAGATGAATGTATAGCCAACGGCTGGAATTCACCGGGCTTTCTGGCCTTTATTTCATGGACCTTCCAGCCGGAGAATACGAATATGAAGGCCGAGAAGCTGGGGGCGGAGGATTATCTCAAAAATGTGGCGATCAGCCGCATCATGCTGGATAACATTCCGAACTTCCAATCTTCATGGGTAACGATGGGACCGGAAGTAGGCAAGCTGTCCCTGCATTACGGCTGCAACGATTTCGGTTCGACGATGATCGAGGAGAATGTCGTATCCGCCGCAGGAACCACGCATAAGGTGAACATCAGCTCGACGCTGCAGATTATTCGTGAAGCGGGCAAGATTCCGGCTCAGCGCAATACGAAGTACGAAATTTTGCGCGTGTTTGACGACGCTTCGGTGTCTGTGGACAAGGACTTTGTTATGCAAAATTAATATGCAAAAAAGACGCTTGCCTCTGTGGAGCCAGGCGTCTTTTTTCATAGATGGGATCAGCCAAGCCAATGGAACTGGCGGCTTGGCGCCGTTTCGTCGGGAGGAGGAAAAAGGGAGGGATCGGGCAGCAGCAGCTCCGGCGTCAGGGTGGCGGTAAAGGCGGCATCCGCTGCTGCGCCGTTGGCGATCTCCACCTCGGTGCCTTTGGGAACCAGGGGATAGATGGCCGTAATATCGCTGTTGGTTAGCCGGATGCATCCCAGCGATTGATTTTGACCAATCGACTCTTTATCGAAGGTTCCATGGATGGCAAGCTGTCCCATACCGAGCGCTGCGGCCCCGTATACCCCGGGATGGATGCCTTGCGGGTCCAGAACCCTCTCGGAGATGAAGAAACGGCCTTCCGGAGTAAGGTTGTCCCTGCCCACTCCGACGGGGGCCTCCACAAGGATAAGCGGGCCGGCCGCAAGCCGTAAAGCATGGGCGGACGGATCGACGGTCAGCTTCACGGGAACATAAGGGAAGGCTGTACCCTTTATGGTGTTGGGATAAAACATAGCGGACGGTTCCTCTGCCGTTGGATCGTACACCCAGCCGCCGCTGCGATCAAAAACGGTTCGGACATTCGCCGAACCGGATTCCGTTTCTATAGGGAGGAAGCTTAAATAATTATTAGGGTAATCTTTAAGCAGCAAACCGATGGAGGCGGGAGGGCTCCCGTGATCCTCCTGATAAGCAAGGAGAGCCGTCCGGACCAGGTTGGCGCCCGCGGCAGTATGAAGCTGCTGCAGTTCGGTATTCAGAAAACGGATTTTTACGGCCGTATCGATGGCCGGGTTATATTCCGCTACGACAAAGGCTTTGCTTTTAGTCGTCTCGTCGGTTAGCGGCATCGCTTTATTGTCGGCGACCGTCACGGGTGAAGCCATACCGTAAATGCGAATGGCGTGCGTCGGATAAGTTTCCGACAGCTGCAATGCTTTGGTGTGCAGTGCTTTTTCGACTTGCTCGCGAGGGAAACCGTATGGGAAATGCATGATAAACGGCGTCTCCACGCTTTCATAGGTGACTTCTTTGCCGATGGACCATGGGATGACTACGGATACCGCTTTGGATACGGACCCGGGCCCGTAAAGTGCCGCAAGCAGAAGGAAATTCAATAACAACAGCACGATGATAAGCGTTTTCAAAAACAAGGGAATGAAAGGTCGCGTCCTCGTGCCGGAAGAAGAAGCGATGTCTCCGGCATGGTGGGGAGTTGACGGATTCAATGGTTGAGTATCCAACCTGCGAATGGCTGTGTATGCAGGATAATAGTATGGGGAAGGGTGCGTCTTCATCGCTTCCTTGTAATGAAAAAGGGCTTTGCCGGTATCTCCTGCATGCTCGAATTGCTGTCCTAACCGATAATGCGCTTCAGGCGAATGAGGATCGAGGTAGCGGAGGACTTTTTCGTGATAGTTCGGGTCGCTGCGGTTCACGTAAACATTTTTGTGAAGGTGAACCAGATTGTCCGCTGCCGGGGGTTTATACCGATCGCGATTATGCCGCATATCTGTCCTCCTGTTCATCACAACGTTATGATACATATAGTATCATATTTATTCTGGATTTAATATAAGAACATATTTAATATACGCAACGTATCAATAAAAAATGATATTCCGGGCGATGGCGCCATGTTTTTTATGTATCGGCTTGAGAAATACACCATAATTGTGTGTAAATCTCATTTATTCCTATACTTAGGCCGGCGGATATTTGTATATATGCGAATGTCCTACCATATACTTAAAAAAGAAAGTAAGGCCTCAAAGGAGTGAGTGGGGATGAAGCTGTTTACAGTGACCTTGACCAAACGTACGGATGAGCAAGCAGATCGGCTGTATCGACTGCTTCAATCCTCCTGCGGGATCCTACATCATAAGGAGCACATCCATATCGCCCTGGACCGGCGGAAAGGCTTGTATCGAATAGAAGTCAGCGGAGTGCCGCCCGGATTTCGGTTGAAGGAAGACGGCATTCGAGTTTATAAAGCAGCGGCGGATGTCCTTGCGGATTATGTACTGGAGGAAGAGGAGCGGGAACTGCTGCTCAAGATCATTAAACAGGACTTTAACTATAAGCAGGATGACGAAGTGGAAGGCATCTTGGCCTTTTGCAGGCAGGTGCTGTACGGTGAAGGCGAATGGGGCGAAGGAGCCGGTCAAACGGAGGCTTATTTAAGAAGAAAACAAAAAATTATATCGGAGTTTTACGAATATCTCGAGGTGTATACGGAGTTCGACCTGAACGGATTTTTGCGGTTTCGGCTTCATGCCTACAAGGATGAGCTGCGGGATGTGGTGGAATACGCGATCGACGAATTTGTGATGGACCGGCAGTATCAGGAATTCATCTCCCTGCTGCAGTATTTTGTCTATATCCAGGAGGCGAAAATACCGTTCGTGCATCTGATTCATAAGGGGGGCAGTGATTTTTTGCTGCTTAACGAACAGATGGAAAGCATGGAAACCCCGGAAATGGATGCGGTCGTTACTGTAGAGATGCTTGAGAGGGAAATCAATTTTGAAGATATGATCATCAGTACTTTAATTACCGTTTCTCCCCAGCAAATCTATATTCACACCCGGGAACCGGAGCTGCAGGTGATCAAAACGATCAAGCAAATTTTTGAAAACCGGGTGGAATTGTGCGGGTACTGCAGGTTGTGTCATAATCTTGACCGGGGAGCGGCAGCTGAATATAATAAAGGTTAAGGCTATGATCAAAGACATGAACGATTGAAGTGCTGCCCAGAGAGAGGGGACTTGGCTGAAATCCCCTTCAGTGAACGACAATGGTTTACCCCTTTGTAGCCGTGATGTGGAACGACGACCGTATCGGCGGAGCGACCGTCAGCAGGCGTTCAGTATATGTCACCGGATCATTCACGTTATCGAATGTTTTGAGGATTCGCAAGCTGGCGTCCTGTCAGGAATCGGCTTTCGAATCGAATTAGGGTGGAACCACGAGCCAAGCGCACTCGTCCCTTACGGGATGAAGCGCTTTTTTATTTTGAAAAGGGACTTAGAATCGGAGGTACAGGAGTATGGCAGTAAAAGTAAGTTTTCCGGATGGCGCAGTAAGGGAGTTTGAACGGGGGACCACGGTAGAGGACGTTGCGGGCTCGATCAGCCCGGGCTTGAAAAAGAACGCTGTGGTGGGCAAAATCAATGGCAAGCTGGTGGATTTGAATACGCCGATTGAAGCGGATGCCGCGCTTCAAATCGTGACCCTGGACAGCGAGGAAGGACTGGAAGTATACCGTCACAGTACGGCGCACTTGATGGCGCAGGCGATCAAACGCCTGTACGGCGAGAAGAACGTTAAGCTCGGGGTCGGCCCGGTCATCGAGGACGGCTTCTACTATGATATCGATATGGAGACCTCGCTGACGCCGGAGGATCTTGGGAAGATCGAAAAGGAAATGGAGCGGATCACTCAGGAGAATTTGCCGATTCGCCGCCGCGAAGTGAGCCGGGAAGAAGCGGTTCGCATCTTCACCGAGCTGGAGGATCCTTTGAAGCTCGAACTGATCCGTGATCTGCCGGAGGACTCCGTGATTACGATTTACGATCAGGGCGAGTTCTTCGATCTATGCCGCGGCCCTCATCTTCCTTCCACCGGACGGATCAAAGCGTTCAAGCTGCTGAGCGTAGCGGGCGCTTACTGGAGAGGCGACTCCAAAAACAAAATGCTGCAGCGCATTTACGGTACGGCTTTCCCGAAAAAAGCGGAGCTGGACGAGCATCTGCATCTGCTGGAGGAAGCCAAAAAACGCGATCACCGCAAGCTGGGCAAAGAGCTGAAAATGTTCACTTTCTCCAGCGAGGTCGGACAAGGACTGCCTCTGTGGCTTCCGCACGGGGCAAAATTGCGCCGCACGATGGAACGCTACATCGTCGATTTGGAGGAACGGTTGGGGTATCAGCACGTCTACACACCAGTGCTCGCTAACGTCGAGCTTTACAAAACGAGCGGCCATTGGGAGCACTACAGTGAGGACATGTTCCCCAAGATGACGATGGATAACGAAGAACTGGTGCTGCGTCCCATGAACTGTCCGCACCATATGATGGTGTACAAAAGCGACATGCGCAGCTATCGCGATCTGCCTGTACGGATCGCCGAGCTGGGTACGATGCACCGTTATGAAATGTCCGGAGCGCTGACCGGTCTTCACCGTGTCCGGGCGATGACACTGAACGATGCACATATTTTCTGCCGTCCGGATCAGATTAAAGAGGAGTTTGCCCGTGTTGTGAACCTGATTCGTCAGGTATATGAGGATTTCGGGATTAAGGAATACCGGTTCCGCTTGTCTTACCGCGATCCTAAGGATACGGAGAAGTATTTCCAAAACGACGAGATGTGGGAGATGTCGCAGCGCATGCTGCGTGAGGTTGTGGAGGAGCTGGGCCTTCCGTTCTTTGAAGCAGAGGGCGAGGCGGCCTTCTACGGTCCGAAGCTTGACGTGCAGATCAAAACCGCTCTTAAGAAGGAAGAGACGCTGTCTACTGCCCAGCTCGACTTCCTGCTGCCGGAGCGTTTCCAGCTGGAGTACGTCGGCGCCGATGGCCAGAAGCACCGTCCGGTTGTTATTCACCGCGGCATTATTTCGACGATGGAGCGCATGACGGCCTTCCTGCTTGAGAATTTTGCAGGCGCATTGCCGACCTGGCTGTGTCCGGTGCAGGCGAAAGTCCTTCCGGTATCCGGCAATTTCGAGGCTTATGCCAAGGAAGTGGAAGAGAAGCTGAAGCTCGCAGGTATTCGTGTGGAGGCCGATTTGCGGAACGAGAAGCTCGGCTACAAAATTCGTGAAGCGCAATTGGAAAAAATCCCCTACATGCTTGTAGTCGGCGAGAACGAGGTCCAATCGGGCAGCGTGTCGGTACGCAAGCGGGGACAAGGCGATTTGGGCGCTCAAAGCCTGGAGAGCGTCATTGCGATGATCGAAGAAGACATCCGTTCAAAGCAAGTGTAAACAAATCTCCTTCTTCTAACGCTTATTGAACTGGAAAATCTGCACTTGTAAATAGCGGGACCGTCAGGCGGATAAGCCTGGCGGTTTTTTGCGAAAAAAGGGTAGTCTTGATATGAAAGGAAAAATTTATTAAATCAGATTGTTTATATGTTTTCCAATTATTCTTTTTTATCGACAAGATCGAATAAGCGGCTGTGTATAACTTTGTCCACATTACCCACCGCATAAATAACAGTTATTAGAAGGTTATTAACATGATACACACAGGTTGTTCACATGATTTTGTGGATAACAGAACGCTTGTTCTAATATTAACCGCATGCTAATATGATGGTAGATTACAGAATAAGGTGATAGTTATTATGAAACTTATCAGTGATGAGATGTTGGTCGAGTCCTATTTCAAAGCTATTGAGTTGCAGTTAGAGGATGAATTTGTTGCGTTGTTGTTGGATGAAATTAGACACAGGCAAATCAACCTAGATTACTACAGAGCGGGTGAAGCCCAGGTCAGCTGACCGGGCTTTTTTTTCTTTTTCAGGTGATTTAAGAGACGGGCTGCAATGGAGTATAAAAAACAGAAAATACCCAAAATAAAAACGGACCGTGGAGTCCGTTTTTTGTAGAGCCTAAATGTAAACCCGTGCTTAGAGCTTCATGTTCGAGCTGTGACCCGGGGAAAGCTTGGCTGAAGGATCGATATATACTTTGGCGTTGTTGATCGCCGTTGGCGCTTCGCCGAAACCGACGGCGATCAATTTCAGCTTGCCAGGGTAAGTGGTGATGTCGCCGGCAGCGAAAATGCCGGGAATGTTCGTTTCCATCCGGGAATCGACGACGATCGAGCCGTTGTCGATCTCAAGTCCCCATTCCGCGATCGGACCGAGAGTGGAGACGAAACCATAATTAATAATAACAGCATCCACATCTACAACGGTTTCTTCACCTGTTTTGATGTGCTTGAGCGTGACTTTTTCGATCTGGCTGTTTCCGTGCAGGGCGGTGATTTCCGTTGGAGTAACCACTTCGACCTTGGACTTCATCAGGTTTTCTACACTGTGCTCATGGGCGCGGAATTTATCGCGGCGGTGAACCAAGGTCACCTTCTCGGCGATAGGCTCCAGCATGAGCGCCCAGTCTACAGCGGAATCTCCGCCGCCGCTAATGAGCACCTTTTGTCCTTTAAACCGGTTAAGATCGCTTACGAAATAATGCAGGTTTTTCTTTTCGTATTGTGCCGCTTCCGGAAGTTCCAGTCTTCTCGGTTCAAACGCGCCGACGCCCCCGGTAATGATGACCGCTTTGGAATGATGGGTTCCTTTGTCCGTAGTCACTTCGAACAGCCGCTCGTCTTTTTTCTCCACCTTCAGCACTTTTTCTTCCAGGCATACTTCGATCGGAAAATGCTTCATTTGGGTATACAGATTGTTAACCAGCTCTTGTGCCGTCACTTTGGGAAATCCGGCCACATCATAAATATATTTCTCCGGATAGAGCGCGGCCAATTGTCCTCCAAGCTGCGGCATACTTTCAATCAATTTTACGGAAGCCTGCCGCATTCCTCCATAAAAAGCGGCGAACATACCTGCAGGGCCACCGCCGACAATAATCACGTCGCTGATTTGGTTACTCATGAAAAAATAACACCTCCGAAGTTCAATCCTTTTTATTATAAACGTACGTCCAGTAGTATGAAAATAAAAAATCCCCTTTTCAATGAGTGATTTAATTGATTAGCCCGATAAAGTTTTTGTATAGCTTTCGACATTTTTTGCGTGTCTTACTGGCGTATGCCCCATTATTCTGCTGATTTTCCTACTATTTTATCCAAAATAGGGCTTGCTATTTAAGTCATAAAATTATATTATTTTTGTGAATTGGTTAAAACTGTTGTACCACGTATGCTTTAAACGTTCATACTTTCATTTTCCGACGGAAAAAGTAAAGATGGAAGCTATTTTTGGTATAACTTGTGTATTTTTTCACAAGCGCTATGATAGACATATACAACGCAAATGCGGGATGGAAGGGATAAAGCCATGAGTCGAATTCCGAGAATAGTCATTTTAGGCGCAGGGTATGGAGGCATTGTAACGGCTATTCGCTTACAAAAAGAGTTGAATTATAATGAGGCGGATGTCACATTGGTAAACAAGCATGATTACCATTACATCACAACTCATCTGCACATGCCGGCCGCAGGGACGGACAATCCCGAGAATGCAAGAGTGAATATTTTGAAGCTCATCGACGAGTTTAAAATTGACTTTGTGAAATCCACGGTCGTTCAGATTCGTCCGCAGGAGAAGAAGGTCATTCTTGAAGAAGGAACGCTCTCGTACGACTATTTGGTCATCGGTCTAGGCGGCGAACCGGAAACGTTCGGGATTCCGGGTTTGAAGGAATATGCAATGAACATTCGCTCGATCAACAGCGTGCGCCTCATTCGCGAGCATATCGAATACCAGTTCGCCAAGTTCAAGCGTGAACCTTCCCGTACCGATTACTTGACTTTTGTCGTCGGCGGAGCAGGGTTTACGGGGATCGAATTTGTCGGCGAGCTGGCTGACCGCATACCTCAGCTGTGCAAGGAATTCGACGTGGATCCTTCCCTTGTTAAAATTTATAACGTTGAAGCGGCGCCGACCGCACTGCCGGGCTTTGATCCGGAGCTGGTCGAGTACGCGATGGAAGTTCTGCAGAAAAAAGGTGTGACGTTCAAAATCGCTACAGCGATCAAAGAGTGCACGCCGGAAGGCGTCGTGCTGGCAACGGGCGAGGAAATCAAGTCCTCCACGGTCATTTGGACCGGCGGTATCCGCGGTAATCACCTGCTGGATGAAGCTGGTTTCGAAACGATGCGCGGCCGCATTAAAGTGGATGAGACGCTGCGTGCGCCAGGCTATGACCATGTGTACGTCCTGGGCGATTGCTCCATTGTAATGAATCCAGAAGGCCGTCCGTATCCGCCAACGGCGCAAATTTCGATGCAACAGGCCGAAGTGTGCGCAAGCAATCTGGTTGCTCAAATCCGCGGCTCCGAGCTGAAGAAATTTGAATACAAACCTAAAGGTACAGTGGCGTCCCTCGGCCGCGGCGAAGCGATCGGGATTGTCGGTTCAAAGAAAATTAAAGGCGGAATCGCCGCCATCATGAAGAAAATCATCGATTTGCGTTACCTGTACATCATCGGCGGAATTTCGCTGGTCATTAGGAAAGGAAAGTTTTAAATCGTGAGACACTGCAGCGTTCAAGTTCGGGGACTTCTGACGCGGGATGAGCTTGACCGGTACAATGCGCTGATGGACGTCGGCCATTATTTGGAATCGCAAGAGCGCTACGATCTGGTTCATACGGTACAGAAGGAAATCGATATTTTGATTCTTCCCGCCATCGAGCGGCTGAAAGAGAAGTCGCGGCAGCGCGACCGGGATACGGAAGAATACCTTCGCCGTAAAGAGCTTGAAAAAGAACTGGCGCGTTTGACAGCGGACGATGATGAAGATTGACCAATATAACCTTATCGCAGCCCGGTATGAGTTAGGAACCGTGCGCGATAAGGTTTTTTGTCGGCTGTATTCAGGAATGCCGGGCCTATAGCTTCAGCATCGCTTCCATTTTGTCTTTATCCAGCAGATTTCCGACATAAAATTCGCCGAACTCGCCGAAGCGTGCGCTCGTTTCGTCAAAACGCATTTCATAGACGATCTTCTTGAATTGAAGCGCGTCATCCGCAAACAGGGTAACTCCCCATTCCCAATCGTCCAAACCGATGGAGCCGCAGATAATTTGCTTGATTTTGCCTGCATAATTACGGCCGATCATGCCATGGTTCCGCATAAAGTTGCGGCGCTCTTCGGTAGACAGCATGTACCAGTTGTCATTGCCTTCACGGCGCTTGTTCATCGGGTAGAAGCAGATATGTTTTGCTTTTGGAAGGATCGGTTTCAAACGGGCGAGAATTTCGGGATCCTGCATCGGGTCCGATCCGGGTTTGGCCATGTAGCCGCCAAGTTCTACAATTGAAACATAGGAATAGGTCGGTATTGTAACTTGAGCGAATAACGTTTTGTTAAACGCGGTTTCAAGCTCGTTCAGCTCTTCGAGCGTTTCGCGCAGGTGCATGAACACAAAATCGGCTTTTTGTCCGACGATGGAGTAAAAAGCGGTGCTTCCCTGCTTTTGGTCTTCCGTATTCTGGTACTGGCGCAGCAAGGTGTACAGCTCATCCTCTGCGCGGGCTCTCTCCTGGTCCGTCAGGCTCTTCCAGGCATTCCAGTCGATGGCGCGGAAATCGTGCAGGCAGTACCAGCCTTCCAATGTAGAAACGGCTTCACTCATGATATACAACTCCTTTATATTGGAACATTTATGATATAATTTTGAGGTTGCTTGTTTCATTGTAACGAAATCGGTAATAAAGGGCAAATGACAGACCGTGACAAAACAGCGAACGATTTGTGTCCAAATTCTCTGTTCAGTCACCGTTCACTTTACCGGGCACTCCTGTTTATTATAAAATAGAATGGAAAAGCCTGCGTTGTGTGCGAAAAGAAAGGGGTTGTCCGGATTGCTTCAATTAATTATCGTTACGATGCTGTTGTTCGTGCTTTTCTTCGGACTCGGTTTTATACTAAACATGCTGATGAAAACGACATGGTTTCCCATTTACGGATATATCGTACTGGTCATCGGGTTGGTCATTTATTGGGAATGGGGTACCGGTTCGCTTGGCGCGAACCTTGCAGAGTACTCGATTGTCGATTATATACCTGCGATCGGCGGATTAGCCGGCGCCATCGTCAGCGGCTCCACGATCAAATCTCTTCGGCAAAAAGGCTACAAAATGTTTTAAACTCCTTGATGCTTCTGATATTTTGTCGCTTTGATTTTCCTGCTTATCCCCCCTCAAGGCCCTGCCATTTTGGCGGGGCTTACGTTTTTTAAGGTGGTTTGGTGTGAAGCGGAGAGCCGTGTAACTGCCGGAGAGTTTACGTGCCGCCTTTGAAATCGGGTTCTAACTGCTACGTAAGTTAATAATAAGAAGAACCTGATTTCAAGAGCGGCCGGAGGCAGGTAACACGAGCTCGCAGCGGAACGCCGGCAGCCACCCTGGCACTTCAGCCACGCCATCCAGAGCAGAGCCTTCTTTTTCATCTACACATGTTGTCGATTCCTGTGGTAAAATGGAGAGTAAGACTCGCAACACGGATGGAGCTTTGAACGAATGCGAATAACGAATTTGCTGCATTTTTCCGAATACCACCGTTTCTATGTCGTACGGGATTTCGCGCTGAGCAGCCTGGATTACAAGATGCTGACCGCCGTCTACCAGCCTATGGTCGGGGCGTATGCCCTGAGCATATACCATACGCTGTTTCAGCAGCTGCCGGCCGACAAAACAGGCTGCTCCGAGGTGGAGCAGCAGCGCAAGCTGTTCTTGGCGCTGGAGCTGGAGGCGGGAGAGCGGGGCAGAAAGCTCTTTATTGAACAGACCTCGCGTCTCGAGGCGGTAGGGCTTCTGAAGACCTCCCGCCGGTTTGCGGCGGCTTCGGAGGACTATGTATATGAATATACGCTGTATGCGCCCCATACGCCGGCGGAATTTTTCCGCAACCAGCATTTGACGCTGCTGCTGCGGGATAAGGTCGGCAAGTATGCGGTCTTTGCGCTTCGGGACGAGCTGGTGCGGCCGGAGCCTGACGAACTGAAGAATGCCAATACGGAGAATTTATCCGTGCCCTTCTACGAGCTGTTCCGGCTCAACACACAGGTGGTCGATTATGAGCTGGAGCAGGCTTTCTTCGAATCCGCCGCGTCTGAACCTGCGGAAGGGAAGCCGGAAGTCACGTACAAGGGCTATCAATATGCCGACATCATCATGCATTTCCCGCGCGAATCCATAAACCGGGAGTACGTGGAGAGGCTCAAATACGAAACAGAGCAAATGGCAACCATTAATTTTGTGGCCAAAAAGTATAATTTACACCTGACGGACGTCTGCCGCTTACTGGATGAGGATGGCGTGTTTGATGAAGAGGGCCGGGTGGTGCTGGAACTGCTTCAGCATAAAGCGAATCAGATCTTCCGGGCGGATAAGAAACGAAGCGACGACCGTACCCGTTTGCTGGCCAAATTGACCGACAGGCAGGGTGAATTGAACCGCGGCGGCGAAGGCCCGGAATCGGGGGACAACATCGTCGAAATGGAATATTATCTGGACGTGCCCGATATTTTTCAAGGCGAATGCAACCAGCATCAGTATAATTACATTTTGCGTAATGAGCCCTATACGTTCCTGCTGGAAAAAATTTTTTCGAAGGGTTCGGTACCGGACGGTTTGCTCGATACGCTGGCAAAGGTCGATTTGAATTACGGCTTGCGTGAAGAAGTCATCAATGTGCTCATTCATTATATCTATGTAAATAAACGATCCTGGTCAAGGGCATCCATTGAATTCAGCGTGACGGATATGCTGGGGAAACAGGTGAACTCGTTCGAACAAGCGGTGCAATACATACGCGAGCAGATGAAATATACGGACAAGAAAGCGTCTCGCGATGCGCAAAGCCCAAGAGGCAGGGGCGCTGCAGCGGCAAGGGGAAGCCGGGCAGGAGGGCGCCAGAAGCCGGTTATCCCGATCGTCAAGGATGCGCCTAACGTCAAACGGTTAACGGAAGCTGAACGTGAGACGCTCCGCAGAAAAGCTCAGCAGCTGGACGGACAGCGGTAGGCTTTAGTCCGGTCAATGAATCGGAAACCATGGGGAGGTGAAGCCGGTGGAATCGTTAGGAGAGTTGCTGCGCGGCATGCAGGGACGACAGTTGTTAAAACAGGCGGATGAAAAGTTACAGCAGGTGGCAAAGGACCCGCTCATCGTGAAGCTGAGACAAAAATATCCGGAGCTTGATCTTCAGACGATGAAGCTGAATTTAAATAAGCTGCACCAATATGTGACGGAATATAACAACTGTTCCAATTGTCCGGGCCTGGACCGCTGTCCGAACGATTTTGAAGGTCATTACTCAATACTGACGGTGGAGGCGGCGGAAGATCGGATCCGCATCCACGATCAGAAGGTGGCCTGCAAAAAGTTTATCGCAAGGTCAACGCAAGAGGCGGTACGCAGCCGCATTCGCAGCTTCTATGTAGATGAGCGGGCGCTGTCGGAAGGTTATTCGTCATTGGAGATTCTGGGCAAGGACCCCGATCGTGAAGAAGCTGTCGGGCAGGTGATGGATTATATTTTCCAGGTGCGGGAAAACGGGCTGCAACCGAAGGGGCTTTACCTGGCAGGGGCGTTCGGAACAGGAAAAACCTTCTTAATGTGTTACCTGCTTTATGAGCTGGCCAAAGACGGATATACGGGAGCCATTGTGTACATGCCGGATTTTGCCGAGGATTTGAAGTCGATGTTCCAGGAACCGCTGAAGCTGAAGGAAACGATTGATGTGCTCAAGGAAACGGATCTGCTGGTATTTGACGACATCGGCGCGGAGAACCTGAATCCGTGGCTGCGCGACCATGTGATGGGAGCGATTCTCAATTACCGGATGAACCGCAAGCCGACGTTCTTTACCTCTAATCTGGATTTAACCTCGTTGGAGAAGCATTTCAGCTTCACCAGTAAGGATGGAGACGAGGAGTACAAAGGGCAGAGAATCATGGATCGCATCCGGCATTTTGTCGACGTGGTCATGGTGAATGGAACGAATAAACGGGGCTTGCAATAAGCGGCCGCTTATAAAAAAGGTAAAAAAGCCCTTCTCGCGTCATGCAGACGTCGAGAAGGGCTTTTGGCTTTGGGAAAACTAACTTGTCTAATGAGAAATTACTTCACCAAAACGGAGACAACGGTAGCCACTACCGCGATTCCGATAAGAACGATAAAGAATACGCCAAAGCCCATGGCCGTATCCATCAAATCGTCGCGTCCTTCTTCGTATACGTGCAGCTCCGGATGTTTCGGATCGTTCATGTCCCTTTCCTCCTTCGGCAATTAGCCGGGGTGCATATATAAAGACAGTATACCCAACTTTCGAAGGAATTGTAAAGAACGTGAAAGTGACAATTATGCAAACTTTAGCGCGGTTGAAAAAGGGCCGTGATGTGGTATACTTTACATGTTGGCATACCAAACCGAAAGGAGAATATATAAAATATGGCAATCGTAAATGTTACTGACCAATCCTTTACTAATGAAGTAGAAGGATCCGGTACGGTTCTAGTAGACTTCTGGGCTCCTTGGTGCGGTCCTTGCAAAATGATCGCTCCTGTACTTGAGGAGCTGGATAAAGAAATCGGCGACAGTGTAAAAATCGCCAAGGTGAACGTGGATGACAATCCGGAGTCCGCTTCCCGTTTTGGCGTTATGAGTATTCCTACGCTGATTGTGTTCAAGGACGGACAGCCGGTGGACAAGGTTGTCGGCTTCCAGTCCAAGGATGCCCTGAAAAACGTACTGAGCCGCTATCAATAAATTGGCAGCAGGCGAGTAAGGTGACGAAAAAGCTCTTTTTCTGCTATGCTGGAAAAAGAGCTTTTTGTTATGGAAAGGAGGAGCGCAGATGACCGAGCACGAAGGGGGAGCCCATCACCTACAGGAACGGAAGAAGACGCTGGAAGCCATCAAAAACAAGCTGTCGCTCGTACCGGAGCAGCCCGGCTGTTATTTGATGAAAAACCGGGAGGGCACCGTCATTTATGTCGGCAAAGCAAAAGTGCTGCGCAACCGGCTGCGATCCTATTTTACCGGCAGTCATACCGTGAAGACGCAGTTGATGGTCAATGAGGTCGTCGACTTCGAATACATTGTTACGGCCAGCAATGTGGAGGCGCTCATTCTTGAGGCCAACCTGATTAAAACGTATTTTCCGCGATATAACGTTCTGCTTAAGGACGACAAATCGTTTCCATATATTAAAATTACGAATGAAAAGCATCCGCGGCTTGAGGTGACCCGCCGGGTACTGAAGGATAAAGCCAAATATTTCGGACCCTACCCGAACGCCTTTGCGGCACAGGAGACGAAGAAGCTGCTGGACCGGTTGTACCCGCTGCGCAAATGCAAGACGCTTCCGGACCGGGTATGCTTGTATTACCATCTTGGCCAATGTATCGCCCCCTGCGAATATGAGGTGGAGCAGGATACGTATGACAAGATGGTCCAAGAGATCAGCCGTTTCTTAAACGGCGGACATCATGCCATCAAGGCGGAGCTGACTCGTAAAATGAACGAAGCGGCAGAGGAGCTGAACTTCGAGCGGGCAAAGGAACTCCGTGATCATATTCTGCAAATCGATGCCGTGATGGAAAAGCAGAAAATTACGACAACGGATACCGTGGACCGGGACATATTCGGGTTTGCCGTAGACAAAGGCTGGATGTGTGTGCAAATCCTGTACATGCGCCAAGGCAAGCTGATCGAACGCCACGCCTCTCTCTTTCCATATTATGGCGAGGCGGATGAAGACTTCCTCACTTTCGTGACGCAGTACTACAGCGAGAATCCGGCGCTGCCGAAGGAAGTCTTCCTGCCGGCGTGGGGAGCGGGGCAGAAGCAGGAAGAAGCAGGCGATCCTGCCGGGAAAGCGGAGCATAAGGCCGGCTTCTCCGATGCTGAATCGGAAGAACATGAAGTGGCGGCCAAAGTCGAAATCAAGGAGGCGCTTGAAAGCTGGCTGAAGGTAAAGGTGCATATTCCGCGCCGGGGCCTGAAGAAGAATATGGTGGATATGGCTTGCGAGAATGCCCGGGTTGCGCTTGAAGAAAAATTCCGTTTGATTGAACGGGATGAGGAGCGTACGGTCAAGGCGGTGGAGAACCTAGGCCGCTATTTGGGCACGGGCGTCGTACGGCGCATCGAGGCGTTCGATAACTCCAACATTCAAGGCTCGGACCCCGTATCGGCGATGGTTGTATTTACGGACGGCAAGCCGGACCGTAAGGAATACCGCAAGTACAAAATACGCACGGTAAAGGGACCGGACGACTATGAAACGATGCGCGAGGTAGTAAGGCGCCGCTATGAACGGGTGCTGAAGGAAGGTCTGCCGCTGCCGGATCTCGTTGTCATTGACGGCGGAAAGGGGCATATCGCTGCTGCGGTGGACGTGCTTGAGAACGAGCTCGGACTCTTTATACCCGTTTGCGGTTTGGTAAAAGACGCCAAGCACAAAACCGCGCAGCTGCTTATGGGCGATCCGGCCGAGGTTGTGCCCCTGCCGCGCGACAGCCAGGAATTTTATTTGCTTCAGCGCATCCAGGACGAAGTGCACCGATTCGCGATCACCTTCCACAGGGAAACGAGGGCCAAGTCGATGGTCGTTTCCCAGCTGGATGCCGTGCCCGGCGTTGGGGAGAAACGGCGGAAAGCGCTGCTGAGGCATTTCGGTTCCCTGAAAAAAATAAAAGAGGCCAAGCCTGAAGACTTTAAGCCTCTTGGTATCGGTCCAAAGCTGGCGGAGCAAATCATAACGGCGTTAAACGGCCGGAGCCAGGGTGCGGATTCGGATCCGGCGAAGGATTCGGCGGGGGAAACGACGGGGGCCGTCGATTGAATCCGGCGTGCAGCAGAGACAGCACCCGGCCGATAGCCAATGGCGCCGCCAAATAAGCCGCGCCGATAGCGACCTGTTCGGGCTCTCCGACGAACATGATCGAGAGCCCCATCAGGATGCTGTTCATGGACGCATGGGTGAACAGAGCGGTAAGCAAGCCATATTTCAAGAATACATAACCGAATATCAATCCGATGACCGTCACCTCGACCAATCGGGTGTACACCGGGTAAATAGGGTATTGGGTATGGCTCATCGCCCAGATGACGCTCGGCAGCAGTACGGCCAGGAAACGGCTGCGTGTCAGCTTCAGCATGAGGGCGATGCCCAACAGCCGGTACACCGCCTCTTCGGAGATGGAGGCCACCCAGGCCATCAACGGAAATATACCGGGATAGGTCATGTTGTATACGGAGTCGGCCGGGTCGCTGACCGTCCATACGCCGAACACTTCGGTACCGATAAAAAACATGGTTTGCTGCAGGCCCAAAATGAACAAGCAAATGAAATAACCTCGTACCGCCGCTTTCCATACCTCGCCTCCGAATACAGAGTCCCGCCAGACCGGCCAGGGATTCCATCCGCGGTCGAGCCAGAGCCGCCGCCCCGCACTCAAGGCCAAATACGTCGAAAGGGCCATCAGTCCGACAACAATATTGGTGAACCATAAGTAAAACAGGGCTACTGGCCAGGAAGGTCCGCTTCCGTGCATCGTTCGGAACGCAGGGATCATATTAAAATTGTTGACGATATAAATCGCCACGAAGAAAAACGTGAGCAGCGCACCGCGCGCATAGCGGATGTCACGCCGCCGCCGCACAACTAGGATCAGCGCCGCGAGTGTCATCACAAGCGAGATTCCGATACTGATCCGCGTCATTAAAGCGGAACGGCGATCCTGCGCTTCCTGCCAGGCCATGAATGCATCCGGAACCGGAAATACCGGCTCAAACGCAGTGACCCGGCTGCCGGACACTTTCAGGTGAAGCTCCAGCGGGGCTTTGCCTATTCGCTCCGTCTTGCTGCGGAAGATGAGACTTCCGTTCCCGGCCCGCCCGGATTCGCCCGTCAATGCAAATTCCGCGGGGTCATAGCCCATCTCCCGAATGGCGGTATTCGCCGTCTTCAGGAGGCCGGCATCCGGAGAGCTTACGGATTCGCTTCTGGCGGTTGCGGTCCGGCTCATCGAGAATCCGAATATGGCCAAGGTTTTATAATTCACCGCCACATAGTACGTTACGCCCTTTTCGATGTCGTTAATCTCCACCTCAAAATATTCGAGGGGAAATCGTCCTTCATATTTTTTCTTGTATTGATCGTACAGCTGCTCCTTTAGCAAATACCCGTTTCTTACCGGGTAAGATTGGTACAAGGTATGGGCTTGTGCGCCTGGTCCTATCGCAAAGCGGTTGCGGACAAAGCTCATCGCAGCATTCGCCGCTTGCTGCTTCGTAACGACGGGAAGGTCTTCGGCATCGTCTTTAGGGAGGCGAGTCTTGTCCAAATAGGCGGAGGCAAACGTAACGCCCAGGTACAGCATCAGGCCAAGGACGGCCAGAAGCAGCAGTGGAGGTTCGAATCGTCGTTTCGGCATGAAATGCTCCTTAGCAGATATGGGATAATAACAGTCTATTCTTTTAAGGTAGCATACATTCCATAAGCAAATCCAATGATAACAAGAGCTACGCGAGGCAATATTCAGCAAAGCGAAGCGCCACACCTATAAAAACGCTTACATATGTCGTAATTTTGCGAAATCCGGTGCATTCAGGTGAAACAAGGCTTTGTACTTCAATGAAAAGAGGATTATAATTCATATCAATTGAATAGCGAGCCGAATTTCTAAAGGAAAACGGGGGAACCATGAGTTTAGGGGTGAATTCAGCGGATACAATCCGCTGATAGGGTGCCTGTACATCCGAATCCGACAGCTAACCTCGTAGGCTTGAATTACAGGAACCTTAAATTGACATTGGGTTTCCAGTGTCTTTTTTGTTGCCTGAAACGTCAAATAGGGGTGCATTCATGAAAACCATTGCCAGGAAAGTCGAGCTCACGCCTCCGCAAATTTTGGTCATCGGTTTTGCTGTTATGATCTTGATCGGCTCCATGCTGTTGTCGCTTCCCGCGGCCTCGGCCAGCGGTGTACCGATGCGTTTCCTGGATGCTTTATTCACGGCGACATCGGCAGCCTGTGTAACCGGACTTGTCGTTGTGGATACGGGCACTTATTTTACCCTGTTCGGCCAGATGGTTATCATGCTATTGATCCAGGTCGGCGGGCTCGGGTTTATGACCATGGCTACCTTATTCGCATTTGCCCTGAAAAAGCGCATCTCACTTAAAGAAAAGCTTATTTTGCAAGAAGCACTGAACCAGAACAGTCTTGAAGGCATTGTGCGGTTAATCCGTAAGGTGATGATTTATTCGCTCACGATTGAGTTTACGGCTGCCGTTATTTTCGCTGTTCGATGGTCGGTTGATTTGGGTCCCGGCAAAGCGGCTTATTATGGTATTTTTCATGCCGTCTCCTTCTTCAACAATGCCGGTTTCGATATTTTCGGGCCGGTAACGGGAAAATTCAGCAGCTTGACGGCTTATGCAGCTGATCCGGTGATCAACGCGGTTTCGATGGGACTCATCATTTTGGGTGGAATCGGTTTCGTCGTTCTGTCGGACCTCATGGATTATAGAAGGAACCAAAAGCTGACGCTTCATACCAAAGTGGTGCTAAGCGCTACCGGTTTTTTGATCGGAATCGGGGCGTTGATTATATTTATCTTCGAATTTACGAATTCCAGAACGCTTGGATCGCTCGACTGGTCCGGCAAAATACTCGCCTCACTGTTTCAATCCGTTACACCGCGGACAGCTGGAGCCAATACGCTTGATATTGCCGGGCTTAGGCAGGCGACGCAGTTTTTTATCATCATTCTGATGTTCATCGGTGCTTCTCCCGGCTCTACAGGCGGAGGGATCAAAACGACGACCTTTACCACGCTGGTTGGCGCGATGATCGCGATGGTCCGCGGGAAGGAAGACATTGTACTCTTCCGTCACCGGTTAGGCAAAGAAAGGATTCTGAAGGCCGTTACGATTACGATGGTCGCTTTGGCGCTGGTCGTCACGATCACGATGATTCTTTCTACAACGGAGGATCATGCGTTCCTGATGATTTTGTTTGAAGTGACATCGGCCTTTGGCACGGTTGGCTTGTCGATGGGGTTAACACCGGATTTGTCGGATCTCGGCAAGATCCTTATCGCGTTTACTATGTTTACCGGACGTCTGGGTCCGCTGACATTGGCTTATGCACTGGGTCCGAAGGCGGAGAAGGAATTGTACAGATATCCGGAAGGCAAAATTACGATTGGTTAGGGGAAACGAATGGATGAAAAACACTCAATACGCAGTCATTGGATTAGGACGATTCGGTTCAAGTCTTGCCGAGGAGCTTCTGAAACTGGGCTATGAGGTGCTTGGCATCGATGTGGACGAAGAAGCGGTGGAGGAGATGAGCGACAAGCTGACGCACGTGGTGGTAGCGGACTCGACGGAAGAAGAGGTGATCCGATCGCTGGGCATCCGGAATTTCGATTGCGTGGTGGTGGCGATCGGCAACGATATTCAAGCGAGCATTCTTACTGCGATTCTATTAAAGGACATTGGGGTCAAAACGGTCGTAGCCAAAGCGCTGTCCGAGCTTCACGGCAAAGTGCTGAACAAAATCGGGGTTGACCGGGTCATTTATCCCGAACGGGATATGGGGATACGCGTAGCGCATCAACTCGTTTCTCCCAATTTGCTTGATTATATTGAACTGTCCAATGACTACACCATTGCGGAGCTGGCCGTACCCAAAAGGCTTGCCGGACGGACGCTGAAGGAGCTTGATCCCAGGGCGCGTTACGGATGCAGTGTCGTGGCGATCAATAGAAAGAACGGTGTCATCATTGCGCCTACAGCGGAAGATACTTTCGAAGAGCGCGACGTTATGGTCGTGATTGGAACAAACGAACAGATCGAAACATTCGAGAATGAAGTCATCCGCTAGCAGGCGGACGGAGCAGATTTGATGCTCCCGGGAGACGGAAAGGACGTGCCAAGGCTTGAAACCTGGATTGATTATGAGGCTGTCACCGCCGCAAATTTTGGTATATGGCTTCACTTTGATTATTATGATTGGCGCAGTCTTGCTTTCACTGCCGATTGCAACGGTCAGCGGGGAGTCCATGCCCTTCCTGGACGCTTTATTTACAGCTACTTCAGCGACATGCGTAACGGGACTCGTGCTGGTGGATACAGGCACGTATTTTTCCGCGTTCGGGCAGCTTGTCCTTATCCTGCTGATTCAGATTGGCGGACTCGGCTTCATGACGATGGCCGCTTTGATCGCTCTTGTGTTCAAGCGGAAGATTTCGCTCAAAGAACGTCTGGTGCTGCAGACGGCAATGAATCAGGGCAGCATGGAAGGGATCGTCCGGTTAATACGCAAGGTTCTTTTATATTCTTTAACGATTGAGTTTGCAGCGGCGGTGATTTTTTCGGTCCGTTGGTCGTTCGAGATGGAACCCGGCCAGGCGATTTATTACGGCATTTTCCATGCCATTTCATTCTTTAATAATGCAGGTTTCGATTTATTCGGCGCGATCCATAAGCCATTCGGCAGCATGTCTCATCTGGCTTACGATTGGATTGTCAATTTGGTGGCGATCATTCTGATCGTGCTTGGCGGAATCGGCTTTATTGTCATTGCGGATCTGCTGGAATATCATAAAACCCGAAAGCTCTCGCTTCACTCAAAAGTCGTACTGAGCACTACAGGGGCACTCACCGTTATCGGCTTTGTGATTCTGCTGATCTTTGAATTTACGAATCACAAAACGTTCGGAGCATTAAACGGTTCCGGTAAACTGCTGGCTTCGCTGCTGCATTCCGTGACCCCCCGTTCCGCAGGGGTTACCACGGTGGACGTCTCCCAGATGAGACAAGCTTCGCAATTTTTTCTCATTATTCTTATGTTTATCGGCGCTTCTCCAGGTTCGGCGGGCGGCGGAATCAAAACGACGACCTTCGCCATCCTGGTCGGGGCGCTGGTTGCGATGGTTCGGGGAAAGGAAGACATTGTCATGTTTCGCTACCGGCTCGGAAAGGACCGGATTCTCAAAGCGATCACACTGACCATGTTCGCGATCTTTATGGTCGTTTTCATAACGATGCTGCTCTCTACGACGGAGGATCACGCCTTTTTGGTTATCCTGTTCGAAGTGACCTCCGCTTTCGGCACCGTGGGATTAAGCATGGGCCTAACCCCCCAGCTCACCGAATTCGGTAAAGTCGTTATCGCTCTGACGATGTTCACCGGGCGGCTTGGACCGATGACTTTGGCCTACGCGCTCGGAAAGAAAACGGATAAGGAGCTGTACCGTTACCCTGAAGGTAAAATCACCATCGGCTGAGGCGCTTGGCTCAAGGGGCAAGTGAACCCCAAAAGGCTAAACGCCCACCGTCCTGGCCTGTTGATAATGACGCACCGCCTGATCAATGAAAAGACCGATGGAAGTCTGGAGAACGGCATCATCTGTATACAGCAGAGAGGTCGTTCTTTTGGTTTGCTTCAGCTCCGGTATATAACGTACGGTCAATTGGTTGTCTTCCATTAAATTACGGCGGAGATAGGATTCGGGAAGCAAGGTGCCCGCATTACAGGTGGAAACCAGACGCGTGATGGCTTCGAACGAATCGATTTCCATCTTGACGTCGGGATGGACGGCATAGCGTTGGAAGATCTCGTCCATCAGGACACGGTACCAGGTGCCTCGCGAGAACAGGATCATCGGCAGCCCGTGAAGATCGTGAATCTTGAGCTCCGTCTTGCCGGTATAAGAATGACCGTCCGGCAAAACAAGGCACAGGTGGTCGTCGAACAAGGGAACACAGGTGAGGGACGGATCATCGATTTTG
Source organism: Paenibacillus naphthalenovorans (assembly GCF_900099895.1). Lineage (GTDB taxonomy): Bacteria > Bacillota > Bacilli > Paenibacillales > NBRC-103111 > Paenibacillus_G > Paenibacillus_G naphthalenovorans. The sequence goes on along the minus strand of NZ_FNDY01000022.1, from coordinate 40,279 downwards.
GAAGCGACGAGTCCGATGTCCACTTTTCTGTCTTTAACCAGCGGCACGATTTCATGGGTTTTGCCGGTGATCGCTTTAATATCGGTGTTCGGGTATTCCCTCATATACATCGTAATCAGGTCCGGAAGCGTAGACTGCAGCGTAGTCAAGCTTGCTCCAATGATCATGCTGGCAGGCTGCACACCCGTTTTGAAGGTTTGCAGCGTTTCATGCAGCTTGCGTTCCAGCCGCTGCTGATCGAGAGCATATTCATAGGTAATCTCACCGGCCCGGGTCAGCTCAAGACGCTTGCCTATGCGCTTGAACAGCTGGACACCGAGCTCCTCCTCCAGCCGCATGATTTTGCGCGATAAGGCAGGCTGTGAAATATTCAGCAGTTGAGAGGCTTTATTCAAGCTTTGCTGCTCGACGACGGCAGCGAAAACATCAATGAGTTCCATAATAAGAACCGTCTCCTTTTTACATATGCAGTATTGTTATAACGATATATAAAAAATCCGCACTTCCATTATAAGCGATTCAAGAGTAGTATGGTATATGTCACTTCCCGTTCACATTTTTCGGCGTATTCTGCATAAAAGCATGTCGATTCATGGAAAATAGTTGTAGCGTTTTCTGTTGACGCTCTAAGTATGCGGGAGTACAATGAAAGATGGTTTTGACGAAATAGTGACAAGCCTTGACCTTAAGGGGGGAACGAATTACTAATGTTTAAGAACTCGTATTATTCTCGAAAGCTTCATTCATTGCTGGGTGTCATCCCGGTCGGTTTCTTCCTGATCGAGCACCTGCTGACGAACTACAAAGCGTTCAGCGGTGGACACACGGGCTTTATGGAGCAAGTGCATTGGCTGCATTCGCTGCCGCTGGTCCTGTTCCTGGAGATTTTCGGGATCTGGATTCCGCTGGCATACCATGCCATCTACGGTCTGTATGTAGCTTATACAGCACGCAACAACGTGTCTAACTACGGGTATTTCCGCAACCAGATGTTTTTTCTGCAGCGTGTGACCGGCGTAATCACGTTTATTTTCGTGGCATGGCACTTTTTCCAAACTCGCTTTCAGATTGCTATCGGAACGGTTGACCAAGGTGAGATCGGCGTCCACATGCACGGTATTGTAGTCAATCCCGTCTACTTCGTGCTCTACGTGATCGGTGTGATTGCAGCCGTATTCCACTTCAGCAACGGAATGTGGTCTTTCCTTGTCAGCTGGGGTATTACCATAGGTCCGCGCGCACAGCGAGTATCTACTTATGTATGGATGGGCGTTTTTGTTATCATGTCCATCATGTTTATCTTGTCGTTGACGGCATTTATGGACCCATCATTCCAGCAAGTGCCTCAAATGGCAAAAGGTTAAGGAGGGCGGACGATCATGGCGAATTCAAAAATCATTGTAGTCGGTGGAGGTCTGGCGGGCTTGATGGCCACCATCAAAGCGGCCGAGGCTGGAGTTCACGTAGACTTGTTCTCCCTTGTTCCTGTCAAGCGCTCCCACTCCGTATGCGCCCAGGGTGGTATCAACGGAGCGGTTAATACAAAAGGAGAAGGCGACTCTCCGTGGGAACATTTTGACGATACGGTATACGGCGGAGACTTCCTCGCGAACCAGCCGCCTGTTAAAGCGATGTGTGAAGCGGCGCCCGGCATCATCCATTTGATGGACCGGATGGGGGTGATGTTCAACCGTACACCTGAGGGTCTGCTCGATTTCCGGCGTTTCGGGGGGACAAAGCACCATCGTACGGCATTTGCTGGAGCGACAACGGGTCAACAGCTGCTGTATGCGCTGGATGAGCAAGTGCGCCGTTGGGAAACTGCCGGTCTGGTTCAGAAATACGAGCATTGGGAGTTCCTTGGTGCGGTGCTTGACGATGACGGCGTATGCCGCGGTATTGTCGGCCAGGACCTGCGCAGCATGGAAGTGAAAACATTCCGTTCAGATGCGGTTATTTTGGCGACAGGCGGCCCCGGGATCATCTTCGGTAAATCGACCAACTCCGTTATCAATACGGGTACGGCGGCGAGCGCGGTGTACCAGCAGGGCGTTTATTACGCTAACGGCGAATTCATCCAGATCCACCCGACAGCCATTCCGGGCGATGACAAGCTTCGTCTGATGTCCGAATCGGCACGCGGTGAAGGCGGACGGGTATGGACATATAAAGATGGCAAGCCTTGGTACTTCCTTGAGGAGAAATATCCTGCCTACGGCAACCTGGTGCCCCGTGATATCGCTACGCGGGAAATTTTCAGCGTGTGCGTGGACATGAAGCTGGGCATCAACGGCGAGAACATGGTTTATCTTGACCTATCCCACAAGGATCCGAAAGAGCTGGATGTCAAGCTTGGCGGGATCATCGAGATCTATGAGAAGTTTATGGGCGATGACCCGCGCAAAATTCCGATGAAAATTTTCCCGGCCGTTCACTATTCGATGGGCGGTATGTGGGTAGATTATAACCAAATGACAAACATTCCGGGCTTGTTCGCCGCAGGCGAATGCGAGTACCAGTACCACGGCGCGAACCGTTTGGGCGCGAACTCACTGCTGTCCGCTATCTACGGCGGTATGGTTGCCGGTCCGAAAGCGATCGAATATATCAAAGGCCTGGATAAGCATGCGGAAGATATTTCTTCCTCGGTATTCGACCGTTATACGAAGCTTCATACCGATAAATACGAAAGCATCCTGAAGATGGACGGCACCGAAAATGCTTACGTGATTGGGAAAGAGCTCGGCGAATGGATGACCAATAACATGACGGTGGTTCGCTACAACAAGCAGCTGCAGGAAACGATCGACAAGATCAACGAGCTGAAGCAGCGCTACCGCAACATCAACATCAACGACTCCGCCCGCTTCAACAACCCGGGTGTGGCTTATACCCGTCAGCTTTGGAACATGCTGGAACTGGCGCATGCCATGACACTCGGCGCTTTGCTGCGTGACGAGAGCCGCGGTGCACACTACAAGCCGGAATTCCCGGAGCGTAATGACGAGAAATTTTTGAAAACAACGAAGGCGAAATGGACGCCGGATGGTCCGCAAATCGAGTATGAGGACGTCGACGTATCACTCATTCCGCCCCGTAAACGTGACTATACGACCGACAAGAAGAAGGGAGGTCATTAATCATGGCCGAAGCAACCGCGACTGCAAGCAAAACGATCAAGTTTATCATAACCCGTCAAGATTCACCGGAAAGTGCGCCATACACGGAGGAGTTTGAAATTCCTTATCGCCCGAACATGAACGTGATCAGCGCTTTGATGGAGGTACAGCGTAATCCGGTGAATGCCAAAGGCGAAAAAACGACACCGGTCTGCTGGGAATCGAACTGTTTGGAGGAAGTGTGCGGAGCCTGCTCCATGGTTATCAACGGCAAACCGCGTCAGGCTTGTACAGCGCTGGTAGACAAGCTGGAACAGCCGATCCGCATTGCACCGATGACGACATTCCCGGTTGTTCGTGACCTGGTGATCAATCGCGAGCGTATGTTCTCCGCTTTGAAGAGAGTGAAAGCCTGGATTCCGATCGACGGCACATACGATTTGGGTCCCGGTCCGCGTATGGCCGAAGCCAAGCGTCAATGGGCTTATGAGCTGTCCAAATGCATGACTTGCGGTGTATGTCTGGAATCCTGTCCGAACGTGAACGACAAAACGGACTTTATCGGCCCGGCGGCCATCTCGCAGGTGCGTTTGTTTAACGCGCATCCGACTGGCGAGATGAATGCTCACGAGCGTCTGGAAGCACTCATGTCCGACGGCGGCATCGAAGGCTGCGGAAACTCGCAGAACTGCGTGCGCTCTTGTCCGAAAGGCATCCCGCTCACGACTTCGATCGCAGCGATCAACCTCGATACGACGAAGCATTTGTTCAAAAAATGGCTCAGCATGTAATTTTGTAAATGAAGTCCGGAATATATCCGGGCTAATGCATATCACCGCCTTTGTCGGCTTTGGCCGGCAGGGGCGGTTTTTATATCGTTTTGTAGTTTTGAATGACATTGACGGGGACTGATCTTCAAGAGAAGGGGAGGCGTTCCAGGGTCGCTAGTCATATACTGATTACGGGAGCGAAAGCGGATAAAGCATAAAACCCTCTTGCCATCGCTTGGATGAAAGAGGGTTTTGCTTTATTTCCCGGATCAGGTTGGCAGCGCCGTCCCGCCGACCTCGTCCTTGTGCCGTAAAAATTCCTTGCCGTACTCTCCATGGGGATGAATGACCGCATGCTCCATTTGAATAGTGGAATGCTCAATGCCGTATTTCTCCTTCAGCGTCTCGTTAATGGCGAGAATGATGCAAAACGGTTGGGTCTTATTGTCAATAAACACATGCGCGGTCAGCGAATAATGGTCGGTGGAAATAGCCCACAAATGCATTTCGTGCACATCCTCCACACCTTCTACCTGAGCAATCGATTCCCGTATCTCATCCAGTTGAAAGCGGTCAGGCACCGACTCCATTAGAATATAGTAGGCTTCTTTCAGGATTTTGGCACCGCCTGTAAAGATGATGCCCCCGATCACCATACTGATCAGCGGATCGAACCATAGGAAGCCCGTAAAATAAATGAGGATCGCGGAAACGATAACCCCGACCGAGCTGAGCAAATCGCCGATAAAGTGCCATAATGCGCTTTGGATGTTTAAATTGTCTTCTTCCTTCACGCTGCGGCTTAATACGTAGGTCAGTATTATATTTACAACAAGTCCGATGGAGGCAATGGTCAGCATCAGCTTCAGGTTGATCTCTTCCGGATGGATAAAGCGCCGGATGCCTTCGATAAAGATCCAGACCGCGATGGCGCAAAGCGTAAGTCCGTTGATCGAAGAGGCGATAATCTCAAAGCGCAGGTACCCGAACGTAAACTTTGCATTCGGGGGCCGAGTAGCCAAATGAATCGCAAACATGCTGAGCCCGAGTGCGAATACGTCGGATATCATGTGAGCCGAATCGGAAAGCAGAGCAAGAGAATTGGAGAGGAGACCTCCGATAATTTCCACCAGGGTAAAAAATCCAGTCAAAAACAGCGTGATCCACAGGGTTCTCTTGGATCGGGACTGCTCCTTGACATGATGTAAATGATGATAGTCGTACATTCTTCTCACCTCGCCTTTCATGTACCCCTGTGATCCGAATTATACGTCAAGTGTTGAATTTTGGCAAATACTTTAATTGAGACCGATTATTAGCCTATTTTGGTGGATTATCTCCCGATTGAGAAGTTTTATCAATGATTTTGATAGTTATTCTCAATTTCGATATAGCGCTTTCAAACTTGTTACATAAATGAAATATTTCTGTTACTTGTTTAACATATTGACGATGTATAATTAGTGACAAGACCCCCTTTTTTAATATATACACTTTAAGACCCGGCCCCGTTGGCGGGTCTCTTTTTTTGTCTTGAAGGCTTAGAACAATAAAGATATGTCCAAATCCGATAAAGTTAAAATGAAATAGGATATATTATGCAGAAGGATGATAACTCGCCAACTTTTCGCGGCCATATGAGAATCAATTAGAAGCTTGCCGATAGGATCGAAGAAAAACAAACCCGCCAGGTTAGGCGAGTTTGCTTTATTGCAGGGTAACCCCGTTATGTTTCGAAACGGACTATTAGCGGCAGGTGCAATTCAGTACGGGCTTTCGGGCTGCCTGGGTTTCGTTCAGCCTTCTTACGGCTGTAGTGTGCGGGGCGTTCAGCAGCAGCTCCGGATGATGCTCGGCCTCGTGAGCGATCTGGATCATCGCATCGATAAAAGCATCGAGTGTTTCTTTGCTCTCGGTTTCGGTAGGCTCGATCATGATGCATTCTTCGACATTCAGCGGAAAATAAATGGTCGGGGGATGATAACCGAAATCAAGCAGTCTTTTGGCTACATCTAACGTATGCACGCCGAATTTTTTCAGCTTTCTGCCGGACATGACAAATTCGTGCTTGCACAGGCGCTCATACGGAACCTCGTAATAAGGCGCCAGCCTGCGCATCATGTAGTTGGCGTTCAGCACGGCGCATTCGGATACGGCGCGAAGCCCCTCTGGACCATAGCTGCGGATATAGGTGTAGGCCCGTACAAGAATCCCGAAATTGCCGTAGAAGGCTTTGACCCGGCCGATCGATTCTGGCTTGTCATAGTCGAAGTAGTACGTCCCGTCTTCCTTGTGTTCTACGGTCGGTGCTGGCAGGAATGGGGCCAGCTTTTGCTTCACGCCCACCGGGCCTGCGCCCGGGCCTCCGCCGCCGTGCGGGGTGCTCATGGTTTTATGAAGATTTAAATGAACAACATCAAAGCCCATATCTCCGGGGCGCGTAATGCCCATAATCGCGTTGGAATTGGCTCCATCGTAATACAACAGGCCTCCGGCTTCGTGTACGATTTCCGCAATTTCCACGATCCGCTCCTCGAACAAGCCGAGCGTATTAGGGTTGGTCAGCATGAGTGCGGCGGTATCCGAACCTACCGCTGCGCGCAGCGCTTCCAGATCGACCAGCCCCTTGGCGTCGGATTTGACGATGATGGTCTCAAGCCCCGCGACGGTTGCGCTTGCAGGGTTGGTGCCGTGGGAGGAGTCCGGAACAATGACCTTCGTCCGATGCTCGCCACGGCTCTCGTGATAGGCGCGAATCATCATGAGTCCGGTCCATTCGCCGTGTGCCCCGGCTGCGGGCTGCAGCGTCACCCGGTCCATGCCGGTGATGGCGGTCAAATCATTCTGCAGCGTATACAACAACTCCAATGCGCCTTGGATGGAGGATTCGGGCTGGTACGGATGAATTTTGGAAAAACCGGGAAAACGGGCGACATCCTCGTTGATTTTCGGATTATATTTCATGGTGCAGGAGCCTAAGGGATAAAATCCGTTGTCGATGCCGAAATTGCGGCGCGATAAAGCGGTGTAATGGCGAATGACGTCGACCTCGCTGACCTCGGGAAGCTGAGCGGGCTTTGTTCGCAGCAGACGGGAAGGAATTAGTTCATCGATGCTGGTCTGAGGCACATCGCATTCGGGTAGGGAGTACCCGATCCGTCCGGGCCTGCTTATCTCGAAAATCAAGGCTTGATCGTGCTTTACGCTGCTTGTTTCCTCTACGATACGTTCAGTGGATTTTTCGCTGCTCACAGGGATGCCTCCATTCGGTCGATAAATTCCTCGATCTCTTCCCGGGTTCTTCGTTCCGTAACGGCGATGAGGAGGTGATTTTTTAATTCCGGGTATGCCGATCCCAGATCATAGCCTCCGATAAATCCAAAGGACAGCAGCGCTTCATTAAGCCTTCCGATGTCGGCCTGTTCGGGTAACTTAAGTACGAACTCGTTGAAAAAAGGGCTGTTGAAAGCAAGGGTGACGTCCTTGATCCGCCGGAAGCTTTCGACCGCATAGTGTGCTTTCCGCACGTTCGTGCCTGCCACCTCCTGTAAGCCGGCTTTACCCATAACCGACAAGTAAACGGAAGCGCATAGAGCAAGGAGAGCCTGGTTGGAGCAAATGTTGGAGGTTGCTTTTTCACGGCGGATGTGCTGTTCCCTTGCCTGCAGCGTGAGCACAAAACCGCGTTTGCCGTCCCGGTCTACCGTTTGGCCGACGATTCGGCCGGGCATCCTGCGGAGCCACGGTGAGCCGACGGCGAAGAAGCCGCAGGTAGGTCCGCCAAGAGCCGCAGGAATGCCCAGCGGCTGCGCATCGCCTATCACGATGTCCGCGCCGAGAGCGCCTGGCGGCTCCAGCAAACCGAGTGAGAGCGGATTGGTATACACTACGAGCAAGCCGTTTACGGCATGAATGAGCGGCTCCATAGCTCGTAAATCCTCGATACAGCCGAAAAAATTGGGCGATTGTACGATTACGGCTGCGGTTTGACCGGAGATTTGGGAGGCGAGCAGCTTCTGATCCGTTACACCATCCGCATAGTCGATTTCAACGATATCCAGATCTAGCCCCCGTGCCGCCGTGCGTAAGGTTTGCCGGGATTCGGGGTGTACCGCCCGCGAGACGACCAACTGCTTTCGTTTGGTGGCTTCGCAGGCCAGCTTTCCGGCCTCCGCCAGAGCGGTAGCGCCGTCGTACATGCTTGCATTGGCCGCGGCCATCGCCGTCAATTCGCAAATATACGACTGAAATTCAAAGATCGCCTGAAGCTCGCCTTGGCTGATTTCCGGTTGATAGGGGGTATAGGCGGTGTAAAACTCGGAACGGGAAATCACGTGTTGAATGACGGCGGGGATGTGGTGATCATAGATGCCGGCACCCAAGAAGCTGGTGTACCGATCGGTATCCGCATTTTTCTCCACTAATCGGCGTGTGTGCTTGAGCAATTCAGGCTCACTCAGTGCGGAAGAGACATTCAAGATTCCTTGAAACCGGACTGGGGCAGGGATGTCGGCAAACAGCTCCTCCACCGACTTGATGCCGATTTCGGCCATCATGTCCTGCCGATCCTGCTCCGTCATTGGTAAGTATCGATGCTTCACCTTATTCAGCTCCTTTATGATGGGGGAAAGCCGATTACCTTATTTGCTGGTCCGTTTATAAAACGGACTGGGAACAACCTCCGCCCGTAATCGTTTGCCGCGAATGTCCACTTCGATTTTCGTGCCGATGTCTGCATAACGGGTATCCAGCAAGGCCAAGCCCAAGCTCCTTTTCAGGGTGGGGGATTGCGTGCCCGATGTAACTTCTCCTATGCATGCACCGTCTGCATATACCCTGTAGTGGGGGCGGGGAATACCACGGTCAATCATCCCGATGCCTACAAGCCTGCGGCGTACTCCTTCCCGCTTTTGCTTTAACAGCGCTTCCCTGCCGATAAATCCTTCTTTACTTAGCTTCACGGCAAATCCAACTCCGGCTTCCAAAGGGGACACCCCGGCGCTGAGCTCTTGCCCGTACAAAGGCAGCCTAGCTTCAAAGCGGAGCGTATCTCTGGCTCCAAGTCCGGCGGGGATTAAGCCGTGATCCCGGCCGTGCTCAAGCAGCGTCCGCCATACATGAAGAGCGTCGGCGCCGGGAAGATAGAGTTCAAACCCGTCCTCGCCGGTATATCCTGTGCGGGAGACAAGAGCCTGAACGCCGCAGACCTGAACATTCGAAATAAACGAAAATGAGGTTAAATCGGAAAGAGAGGCGTCTGTAACCCGAGAGAGTATGGTTTCCGCCAACGGGCCTTGAAGCGCAAGCAGAGCGGTTTGCTCAGAGACGTTTCGGATCACAACGTCGCCGATCAGGTGGCGGTCCATCCATTCGAGATCCTTGTCGATATTCGAGGCGTTGATAACCAGCATGAACTGGTCTGCGGTGAGCCGATAAACCAGCAAATCGTCAACGACGCCGCCGTCAGGATAGCACATCAAACTGTACTGTGCCTGACCGTCCCTTAATTTGGAGACATCGTTCGTCGTCAAGTGCTGCAGGTAAGCCTCGGCAAAGGTGCCCGTAACCAGAACCTCGCCCATATGGGAAACATCGAATAATCCGGCGTGCCGGCGAACGGCATCGTGCTCTTTTTGAATGCCGATGAATTGGACGGGCAGCTCCCAACCGCCGAAATCGATGCAGCGGGCTCCCGGTTCATCCGCATAGAGCGGGAATAGCGGTGTTCTTTTTAAGGGGGACATCCCTTTCACCTCTTTCGATGATTTGGCCTCTCAAGTGCATAGAAAAAACAAACAGAGCCAAAGAAGCGGGCTTGCCGGGCTTGCCGGCGTTACCTCGTTCCTTGCTCTGTCCTTCTACCTGAGAGTTACCTTATGCCGCAGCACAAGTTTCCCCTTGGGTGACCTGTTTTGCAGGTTCTCTCCAGAGATGTGTCCGGCAAAAGTCCTTTTGCCTGAGAGATTCACCTTGCGGCTTACCCCTTCGGCGTTACTTTAATGTCAAGTAATCTCTCCTTTTGTCATCATCCACGGATATTTAGTTGTCTTATTCTCATTATTTCCCGGTTGAAACGGATTGTCAATGTGTTTTTCTGATAAAATAAATTGATCTGTAAGTTATATTGACGTAAACTTGTCCATTGTTTTATTCTACCAGTATACGTGCGAAGATGAAGGATCACAAGGGTGGAAGGCCTGTGCCTCCGGGGAGAACGAATCGCAGCCGGCAGGTGCAGAACACCGCACAGACGGGGAGCTGTATGGATATGAGCGAGGTTAAAGCGAACGTTTTCTACAGCAAAGAGCATGAATGGGCGGACATCGGGGAATCCGGGACGGTCAGGGTCGGCATAAGCGATTTTGCGCAATGCGAGCTGGGGGATATTGTATTTGTCGAGCTCCCCGAGATAGGATCTAGTGTTCGCGCCGGAGACCCTATAGGTACGATTGAATCGGTGAAGACCGTTTCGGATTTGTTTGCTCCCGTTTCGGGCATCATCACGAATATAAATGCCCTTCTGCTCGATCAGCCTGAGCTTGTCAATGAGCAGCCGTATGAGGGCGGATGGATCGTAGAGATCGAATGGTCTCCCGATGCCGGAGAAGAGCTGAACGAGCTTTTCAATGCCGAGCAGTACAAGGCTTATCTCGACGAACAGCATGAAGGCGGATGATGGGCAGCGTCTTGTCCGCGTATCTGGAGAAAGCGGCACCCCAAAGACCGGGTCTCCCGGCTGACTTCAGGAGGCGCGGTCCTTATTCGGGATGCGGTCTATTATCCTTATGATTGATGATGGATTATAAAACGGTTCAGACCTGTTGAAAAATAGTCATTGCGGCATGACCTCATCCGGAATATGAAGAGCTAGGTAATCGTTTTGGAAGAAATGGAATCGTTCCGCTATTTCGCAAAGCTGCCTTCTCCGGCCTTAATATGAATTAAGCCGATCAGGGACAAGCCGCAGGGCTTCGCGTATACGTCTTCTGGCTGCGCTGCATTGTTCGGGCAAGCAGCCGTTCGTTCGTAAGCTTTTCTCCTGCCGCCGGCTCACCGGAAATGATGGAATTACGTCCCGATGCCCAAGTCCCAAAGGCGACATAAGGAAGCCCTGTATTCGCGAAAAGGCGTTACGGAATACAAGGCTGTAGTGTTAGTGAGAAACAACGGATTAACTTCTATTGGAAGCCGCCTCACAAAACCGCTCCAGCGCATCCGTCAACAGCGATCTCGGGCAGGCCAGGTTAATGCGCAGCCAGCCTTGTCCCTCCGTGCCGAAGGCAGAGCCTTCGCTGAAGGCCACACGCGCTTTTTCGAACATCAGCGACTTAAGCCCCTTAATATCGAGGCCCAGGCCCCGGCAGTCCACCCACAGCAAATAAGTGCCGTCCGGACGCATCGGCTTTACCTCGGGAAGATGCTCAGCCAAATAAGCTATGGCATATTCGACATTGCCTGCTACGTATTCGATCAGTTCGTCGAGCCAAGCTTCCCCTTCGTTATATGCGGCCATCACGGCTTCATGAGTAAAGAAGTTCGTCATGTGCAGGCTGAGCGCTTTGACCCGGTAATCGAATTTCCGTTTCATCGCCGCATTAGCGGTGACAATGAACGAGGATTGGAGGCCGGGGAGATTAAACGTCTTTGTCGGCGCGAGTGCGGTCAAGGTAATTTGCGAGAGCTCCTCCGACAAAGAGGCGAACGGAATGTGGCGATGTCCCGGCAGTGCCAAATCACAGTGAATTTCGTCCGAGATGACCGTAACCCCGTGCTTCAGACACAGCTCGCCCAGACGGAGCAGCTCCTCGCGTTCCCAGACGCGCCCGCCCGGATTATGCGGACTGCACAGCAGCATCAGCTTGGCTCCGCCCGCCATCAGTTCCTCCAAATGGTCATAATCCATTTCGTATCTGCCGTTACGGATGACCAGAGGGTTCTTAGCCACCTCGCGGACATTCATCCGAATCACATCGTAAAAAGGATAGTAAACCGGGGATTGAAGAATGACGGAGCCGCCGGGCTCGCTGAATACATCTACCGCGATGCTGAGCGATGTGACGACGCTGGGCACGTCGCTCAGCCATTCCCGCTCGATGGTCCAGCCGTGCCGCCGTTGATACCAGTGGATAATGGCATCCACATAAGCTTCGTTTTTGATCGAATAGCCGTAAACTCCCAGCGCAGCACGGGCTTCCAGAGCTTTCCTTACGGCAGGAGGACTTTCAAAATCCATATCGGCCACCCAAAGGGGGAGGATGTCCTGATCCCCGAACAGCTTTAGGGATTGATCCCATTTGTAGGAATGCGTATGGCGTCGATTGATGATACGGTCAAAATCGGTTTTCAAAAGCTTCACCTCATCACAACGGTTAGTATTACTCTATTCTATCATAAAGACGATTGAACAGGAAAAAGAGCCTTAATCGGCTCTCCTGCATTATGGTTTTACGGGCTCCTCCTTCGGTACCAGCGAGAAGATTTCCCCGCTCTCGAAGGTATCGATCAAACGGCCCAGCCACATGTAATAGCGGACGGCTTCCTCCAGCTTATTGATATCCGTGTTAACGATCTTCTGCAGCTGTTCATTGTCTTGGTACGCTTCCTTCAACCGCTTCAGCTCGCTGAGTGACTTGCGCACCGCCTGAAGATTCATCTCCGTTTGCTTCCTCCACTTGATAGCGAAGTAATCCGCAAACGTCTGGTACCAGTCCGGCTCCACTTCATACAGATCCTTGCGTGACCCCGGTTCCCATACCTTATGAACCATCTTCAGATCCGTGAGCGTGCGCACGCCTGTGCTCATGCTGGTCTTGCTCATCCCCATGCCTTCGCCCATTTCGTCGAGCGTCATGGGTTTGTCCTGAAAAAACATCATACCGTATAAATGTCCGGACGATAATGTAACTCCGTATAAGTCCATGTTTTTACCGATTGATTCAATCACGCGTTTGCGGGCTTTTTGAATGATGCCGACTTGTTCCTCCGACATGCCAACCCAGTTGTTCATCGTTCTGCCTCCTCCGGACGAAGCCGGTTGCCTGTTCAGATGTTATTCGTATGTTGTTCATAACTGCGGACCGGCAGCCGCCGGCACGCTCTTACTAGAATAGTTACATTGTATTGAAGTTGGTTTTGAAAGTAAAGAAGTTACATGGACAGGAATTTGGAGGAATAAGGAGTATTCTGTATAATACGTATATAAAGTTTTTTCTGTACGTACGAAACAAACTTATTTGGGTTTTGACCATTTTACACCAAAACCTGTAAACTTAAGCACATCAAAGAATGGGGTGATACAGGTTGATTGAGGTGAAAAACCTGACTAAAATATTTGGGCAGTCGCCGGAAAAAGCCTTGAGCCTCCTGGAGCAAGGCTGGAGCAAGAAACGCATTTTTGCCGAGACAAAGCTGACCGTGGGCGTGAACCGCGCCAACTTTACAGTAAAAGAAGGGGAAATTTTCGTTATCATGGGGTTGTCGGGCAGCGGTAAATCGACGTTGATCCGTCTTATAAACCGCCTGATCGAACCGACGTTCGGAAGCATTACGTTTCAAGGTGAAAATATCGTCGAGATGTCGGAGGGAAGACTCAGAGAGTTCAGAAGAACGGCGATGAGTATGGTGTTCCAAAAATTCGCTTTATTCCCGCATCGCACGGTGGCGCAGAATGTAGAGTTCGGTCTTGAGATACAGAAGATTCCTGCCAAAATCCGCCGAGAGAAAGCGCGGGAAGCATTGGCTTTGGTCGGCCTTGAGGAATGGGAGAACAGTTACCCAGACCAGCTTAGCGGGGGAATGCAGCAGCGCGTCGGACTGGCCAGGGCGCTGGCCAACTCGCCGCAGGTGCTGCTGATGGACGAAGCGTTCAGCGCGTTGGATCCGCTCATCCGCAAAGACATGCAGGAGGAGCTGAGGGAGCTTCAGGAGAAGCTGAAGAAAACCATCATATTCATTACGCACGACTTGAATGAGGCGCTTCGGATCGGAGACCGCATTGCTCTGATGAAGGACGGCTCGATCGTACAGATCGGCACGCCGGAGGAAATCATGATTTCGCCTGCCAACGAATATGTGGAACGGTTTATCGAGGACGTGGATTTGTCCCGGGTACTGACGGCATCGCACGTCATGCGCAGACCGGAGACGATGGTCTACGACCGCGGAGGCCCGAGAGTAGCGCTTGAGCTGATGCGGGAGAACGGCATCTCCAATCTGTTTGTCGTCGACAATTCAAAACGTCTGATCGGCGTATTGACGGCGGAGGATACGGCGCAGGCCATTAAAGAGAATAAAGGGCTTGACGAAATTATCGTCAAAGATGTGCCGACGGTGTCGGAGAATACGCTGCTGAACGACTTGTTCGAGCTTGTCAGTGTCAGTCGTGTGCCCGTAGCCGTAACCTCGGAAAGCGGGAGACTGCTTGGTGTAATTATCCGCGGCGCCGTGCTTGGGGCTTTGGCAGGAAATCAAGACCGGGTGCGAAAGGCGGTGAGCGAAGATGCCTAAGCTGCCGATTGCTCCTGGAATAGAGCGTTTTGTTGATTGGGTCGGCTCGACCTTTGATTTCATATTTGATTTCATCTCCACCATCATCGGTGGCACGGTGGATGTTTTCTCGTGGCTGTTTCATTGGCCGCCGGCTTTCGTTTTTATTCTGTTGGTAACTTTCTGGTCCTACCGCTCAGCGGGCTGGGTGCTGGGGCTGTTTTCTCTGGTCGGCTTGCTGTTGATTGATAATCTCGGATTTTGGGACCACACGATGGACACGCTGGCTTTGGTGATGACGAGCGCGCTGGTTTCGGTCATTATAGGGCTGCCGCTTGGCATATGGTGCGCGAGGAATAACTCGGTCCAGAATGCGGTGACGCCGCTTCTGGACTTTATGCAGACCATGCCCGCATTCGTTTACTTGATTCCCGCCGTTTTCTTTTTTGGTTTAGGCGTGGTGCCCGGCGTTATCGCTTCGGTCATTTTTGCCGTGCCGCCTACGATACGGTTGACGAACCTGGGTATCCGCCAGATTCCGTTCGATTTGATTGAGGCTGCGGATTCGTTCGGTTCGACTCCAGGCCAGAAGCTGTGGAAGGTTCAGCTCCCGCTGGCCCTGCCTACACTGATGGCAGGAATCAACCAGACAATTATGCTGTCCTTATCCATGGTCGTTATTGCATCCATGATCGGAGCCCAGGGAATCGGTGCGGACGTTTATCGCGCGGTGACCCAGCTCAAGATAGGCGAAGGCTTTGAAGCAGGCATTGCCGTTGTGATTTTGGCGATCCTTCTGGACCGCTTAACTCAAAATATAGTCAAAAAGAAAAAAAGGAGAGGGTAGGCATTGAAAAAAAGAACTCGTAACCTGATGATGATGGCGGCATGTGTATTGGGAATAACGGTACTGGCCGCCGGCTGCGGACAGAAGGATTCCGGCTCTGACTCCGGTTCCGCTTCTGTCGGGGAACAGGTCAATTATCAAATTATCGGGATTGATCCCGGTGCAGGTTTGATGCAGGCCACGAGCAAAGCGTTAGAGGAGTACGGACTCACGGACTGGAAGCTGGTGGAGGGCTCCGGGGCCGCCATGACGGCTGCGCTGGATAAAGCCTATAAAGACCAAAAACCCATTATTGTGACGGGATGGACCCCGCATTGGAAGTTCGCCAAATATGACCTTAAATATCTGGAAGATCCGAAAAACGTGTATGGCGGGGATGAGCAAATTCATACGATCGTCAGAAAAGGACTGAAAGAGGAACATCCGGCCGCTTACGCTATGCTGGACCGGTTTGAATGGACACCGGACGATATGGCGAAGGTGATGGTGGAGGTGCAGGAAGGCAAGAAGCCTGAAGAAGCCGCGGCTGCATGGCTCGGCGACAATGCCGACAAGGCGGACGAATGGGTGAAGGATCTGCCCAAACAAGAAGGCAAGACCCTGAAGCTTGCTTACGTGGCCTGGGATTCCGAAATCGCCAGCACCTATGTCGTAAAGCAGGTGCTGGAAACGAGACTTGGATATAAAGTCGACCTGCTGCAGGTCGAAGCCGGACCGATGTGGGCCGGAGTGGCCGAAGGCGATGCGGACGGCATCGTAGCCGCATGGCTGCCGACTACGCACAAAGACTACTTTGATAAGTTCAAGGACAAAATTGAAGACCTTGGTCCGAACTTGAACGGTACCAAGATCGGCCTGGTCGTGCCGAAGTATATGGAAATCAATTCGATAGAAGATTTGAAAAAAACCGAATAAAACTGGTGTAGGAAAGAAGCTGGACTACTCATCATTCCGTGACGCAAGTGTCGGATAAATGAGGCCGGCTTCTTTTTTTGCTTTATCGGATAGTTTTCGTTGAGACAGTCAGGCACAGGTATCCGCCCATTTTACCGCAAGCATTCCACTTACCCAAGCCATACGGAGCGCATTCACATAATCTGGATTAAGTAGACAAGTCAGAGTATGCCAACACGTGAAGAGGGAAGGGAACGAGCATGAAGAAGACAAAGCAATCGCAAGTCCGTAAATCCGTCCCGCGTGCGTCGAAAGGCTCTAAACCCGAACGTCGCCGCTCTGACGGTACAAGTCGTCCTCACATGCATACAGCCAATGTAAAAGGATTGTTCAGTCCTTTCGGCGGTGGAGGAGCGACCGGCATTCCGGATGGCGCGGGGGGAACAGGCGCGGGTGACGCAGCCAGAGCGGTCGGATCGGGCGGAGGTTTTCTCTCTATGTATGATCGAATCGGCGGATTGGACGGTATTGTGTCCACTATGGGAAAATTCCAGAAGCTGTTTACGATCATGAAACAGATGGGGCCGATATTTAAGCTGATGGGCAGCTTTGGCGGATTTGGAACCGGGATCGGCGGTTTGGGAACGGCCAACGTCAAGGCGGTCCCTCTGCAAGGCAAACATGCTGCAAAACCCAAGAAAGCCGTTGTACGCCAAAAACAGAGATAATGGAAGAAAGGGGTGAAGATCGTGCTCACCTATGCTGCACTTGGAGATTCGATAACCGTCGGAACAGGCGCATGTCCCGGCGGCGGGTTGGTGCCGCAGTATCGGTCTATGACAGAGAAGCGGCTGGGACAATGTGTGTACAGCATCAATTTGGGAATATCCGGGGCGACGACAGGTGACTTGCTTCGGGTGGTGCACGGAAGCCCCGAAATTCGTCATATTCTGGCCCGTGCGGATATCATTACGATTACGGCGGGAGGCAACGATTTAATTCGCGCTGCTCAGCGTTACGCGATGCAAACCAATCCCGAGGTGCTTCAGCAAGCGCTGGTGCAGTGCCGGGAGAACTATGGAAAGATCGTGGATTCCATCCGGAAGCTGAAAGCGAATCGTTCAAGGCCTTATATCATCCGTGCCGTCGATTTGTACAATCCTCTTCCGCAAGTTCCCGCGGCGGCCGGATGGGTACAGCGCCTGGGCCAGCACATTGAGAGCCTGGAGTGCGCCAATTTTCAGGTGGCACGGATTTACAGCCTGTTTGCCGGAAGGGAAAAAGAACTGCTGTCTTCCGACAAGATTCATCCGAATGCGGCGGGATATCGTGTCATGGCGCAGCAAATGAGTCAGCTTGGCTACAGGCCGCTTGGTTAAATCCGGTCTGCCTCCGGCTCCGAACAGCGGGTTGACCGGATTGGCTGGTATAAAAAGCGGATGCCGGGGAGACCCCGACATCCGCTGCAAACAGGTTATAAAGGTACCTTATGCATTTGCTTTTCTTTGAAATACACCCATTCGCGAAACCCGATCTCCTTGAGCCGCACGGCTACTTCCTCCCAATCGTCACCGACCCGCCCGGGCACATGGGCATCCGAGCCGAAAGTAACGTTCACCCCGTAATGCAGCGCCCGCTCCAGAATCGGATCGATCGGGTACCAGCCGCCGCAATCCTTCGTTTTGCCGGAAGTATTGATCTCGATGGCGATGCCGATTTCGCCGATCGTTTTTAACGTCCGGTCCACCGCATCCGTTTGGATGTCTGAAAAGGCAGGGTAGAAGCCCCGCATCGCGTCAATGTGACCGAGAATTTGAAACATGCCGCTGCGCGCGGATTGCTCGATCAGATCGTAATACAGCTCTTTTTGCTCGACCTTCTGACGGTCGGTCAGTCCGTTCCAGCGTTTTTTGTTGAAAATGCTGACCCCGCCGGACAAATGGACAGAGCCGATGATATAATCGAACGGATATTGTTCATATACCTTACGGTATACGTCCGCATGCTCCGGGAAAAAGTCGGATTCCACACCGAGCAGCACCTCAATGCGTCCCCGGTATTCTTCTTTCAGCTTGAGAACTTCATCTACATAGCGTTTAAATTCGCTCTTCGCCATGGCAATACCCGGCTGTTCCCGGTCGGACTCGCTTGCAAAGTAAGGCGAATGGTCGGAAATCCCGATGACCTGAAGGCCGCGGGCAATACCTGCTTCAATGTAATCGCGGATCGTACCTACGGCATGCCCGCAGCGCTCGTGATGGGTATGCAAATCGAATTTCATATTTTTCATCACTCCGAACCGATAAATTGAATTTCTTCCATGCCTTTGAGATCCATTAAGAATTGATGCAGCGCCGAGCTCAAATAACGTCCGGATTTGTATACCACGCCGACCGGATGGCTGATTTCCAACTCGTTGACGTTAATCATTTTCAACGTGCCAAGACGAAGCTCGCTTTGAATCGACAGCTTGGAGATGATTGCCGCTCCCAAATTCAGCTCCACCATCCGCTTCACTTCCTCGCTGCTGGACAGCTCCATGACCACTTGCGGAACGATATGAAGCTGCTTGAAAATTTGATCGACGAACCGGCGTCCGGCCGTTTCGGGAGACAGCATAATGAGAGGCAGCTCATGCAGCCGTTCGATGGGGATATGGCTGTATTGAGCCAGCGGGTGGTCAGGGGACACGACAAGCTCGAACGTGTCGTAATACAGTACGGAGCTTTCCAGCGCCGGGTGCTTGTCGAACAAATACGTAATGCCGATGTCGATCGTTCCGTTCTCGACGTTTTGCATAATCTGCGAAGTCGTCATGGAATGAATCGTTGTTTTGATTAGCGGAAATTGGTTTTGGAAATACGACAAAACTCTTGGCAAAATTTGAATGGCGATGGACGTCGTCGTTCCGAGGTGAATGTGTCCCTGGGGCGTTTGGTTCAAATCAGCAAGCCGCTGTTTCAAATCCTCTACCGTCTGCAGAATTTTTTCGGCATGATCCAAAAATACCTTGCCGCTGTCAGTCAACGTCACGGGCTGATTCCGGTCAATAAGTACCGTTTTGAACTCGTCCTCCAGGCTCTTGATTTGCGCCGACACGGCAGGCTGGGTTAAATTGAGAAGCTCGCCGGCTTTACGGAAGCTCATCGTTTTGGATATCGTGATAAGCGTTTCCAGTTGGTTGAGGTTCACGGTATCCCTCCTCTCCCAAGCGTGAACCTGCGCAACTCTACTGTGCGCAGAATAATTAATTTTTATCAAATGAGTAAAATACATAAATCCGGTTTCTCGACTAATACCATTATATGATACTTGCGGCATTAGGGCAAACTAAGCAGCCAACCAATATTTAAATGTTGATGACCGGTTCG
Source organism: Paenibacillus naphthalenovorans (assembly GCF_900099895.1). Lineage (GTDB taxonomy): Bacteria > Bacillota > Bacilli > Paenibacillales > NBRC-103111 > Paenibacillus_G > Paenibacillus_G naphthalenovorans. The sequence goes on along the minus strand of NZ_FNDY01000022.1, from coordinate 20,793 downwards.
GATGCGAAAGGGAGCCCCCCGTTGAAAGAACAATGGTAACCGCGCTTAAAAGATGTTTCCTTTTCTAAAGGGGCTTATAAGGATTACTCCATGGCCCCTTCCGGGGCCGTGGCTTCTTCTTTGCCGCTGCGGCTTTCCAATTTGATTTTACCGAGAGTCAGCGTTAAGAGGGCACCGAGGAGCACGAAAACCAGTCCGAACCAGAAGACGGAATGCAGCGATTCGATCAATGCGTTCTTAACGATCGGAACGATTTGATCCGCCAGCGTTTTGGGAAATTGGGCCAGCGTCTCCGGATTCAAAAGCGTTGAATACAAGCCCTGCGGATTCGTATGGATCGTTTCGGCAAGTTGATCGGCTATGCCGGCAGCTTGATCCGGCAGCTGCTTCAGCTTGGGCACCAATTGCGATGAGAGCAGCTCATCCGACTTGCTGTTCATGACCACGCCGAGAATGGTCATGCCGAAGGTACCGCCGATTTGGCGGAAAAACTGGCTGGAGGACGTGACCACCCCAAGCTCCGATTTGGGAAACGTTTCCTGCAGCGTAAGCGTCAGCAGAGGCATCACCAGACCCATACCGAGGCCGAGTACCACCATGATCCCGCTGGCGGTCAGTTTGGTCGTATCGATATTCATTGTCGTAAGCAGAAGGAAGCCTGCGGCCATGACGATCATACCCATAACCATTTGTATTTTTACACCGATTTTGTGCACCAGCTGCCCGCCGATCATGCTTGCCGCAATCATCGTGATCATAAGCGGAGTCATGACGGTGCCGGAGGCTGAAGCGCTGATCCCCACAATCCCCTGCATAAACAGAGGTACGAACATAATGGCTCCGAACATGCCCACGCTCATCAGAAACCCGATGGAATTAACCACGGTGAAAGTCCTGTTTTTAAACAGACGCACAGGCAATATGGGCTCGCTGGTTCTGGCTTCGATCAGTACGAAGGCCAGCAGCGAAACGGCAGAAACCGCGAACATCCCGATGATCTGCCAAGATCCCCAAGCGTATTCTTTGCCGCCGAACGTCAGGGCCAGCAGCAGCGTGACGATACCGATAATCATCGTAATCATGCCAGCCATATCGAATTTGACCGGTCCTTGTGCCCGCTGGCCCCTTAAACCCATCGCGATAAAAATCGTTGCCAGAATGCCGACTGGCAAATTGATAAAAAAGATCCAGTGCCAGTTCATCGAATCGACGATCCAACCGCCGACCTGCGGACCGATAACGGAGGAAAGGCCGAAAATTCCTCCGAATACTCCCTGCCATTTGGCCCGCTGCTTTCCGGTAAACATATCCCCGATAATAATCATGGCCATCGGCATCATGATCCCACCCCCGATACCCTGCAGCGCACGAAACCAAATCAGCTGTTCCATCGTCTGGGCAAGCCCGCAGAGCATGGAACTCAGAATAAAAATCAATAAACCTGCCAAGTATACCGTTCTGCGGCCCAACAGGTCAGCGAGTTTGCCGGCAATCGGGACGACGGTGGTAGATGTAAGCATATAAGCCGTCGTCAACCACGTCATTAAACTGAAACCTCCGAGGTCTCCGACAATACGCGGCATGGCCGTTCCGACGATGGTGTTGTCTAAAGCGGAGAACAGCATGGCTATGATCAAACCGGTGATCAGCAGACCGCGGCCGGCAATTTGGTTATTTTCCGATGAATTGAGTTCTAAGGTTTGCGACACCATTATTCCTCCCGTTTATCTTTATTATTGTTTAATGTGAGCGGCGATTTTCTCGAACGAATGCAGGAATAAATCCAGCTCGTCCGGCTCAAGGTAAGCTAAATACTGCTTGATCTGGGCTGTGCGCACCTCTCTTATTTTCTCTAGCGCTTCGCGTCCTTGCCCGGTAATTTCAAGAAGCACAACCCGCCGGTCCTTTGGGTCGTACTTCCGAACGACAAAACCGTTGTTCACCAGCCGGTCAATCATCACGGAAATGGCGCCGGGAGTAACCTCCATTTTTTGCGCCAGCTGTCCGACAGGGCAGCGCCCGCTGCTGGAAATGGTAAACAGTATCATCATTTGAGGTCCTGTTAACGACAGGTCGGCCGGTATGCCGAGCTCAGGTCCCAGCTTGCGAAACAGCGTGAAGAAGGCGGCCTCAAAGCGACGGACAGCAGGATCCAAGGGGATTTTCATAAGCAACCATCCTAATCTGAAAATAATATTTAATAATAAAATAGTTTAAAAGTAAATAATTTAATAATCAAAAATCATAGCACCAGCCAACATAAATGTCAAATGGAAATAAAAAGAACCCTCTCCTTTGGAGGGGTTCATAGAATTATCGTAAGCTTCTTTACCCGATCTGCCCGGCGAGCTCCATGAGATGGAGGCAAACGAGCTCCGGCCGGACGCCGGCTCTTGCGATTTGCTCCTCTACATTGGATTCGTTCGCCAGCCCTGTAAGCACCAGGGCCGTGCGGCACTTTGCCTCTGCTCCGCCGCGGATATCGGTGTTTATATTGTCGCCGACCGCCCAAATTTCCTCTGGGGCAAGCCCGAGCCTGGCGGTGGCATAGCGCATAATGATCGGAGAGGGTTTGCCGATGATGACAGGCGCCGTCTCGCTTGCGCGTTCGATGGAGGCGGAAATGGAGCCTGCCCCCGGCGAAAGCTCGCCGTTCCACGGAAGCAGGTGATCGGGGTTCGTCAGGACATATTTCGCACCGGCTCTGATATAGCGTACGGCCTTAAACATCTTTTCGTAGCTGAAGGTCCGGTCAATTCCCTGGACTACGACCGTCACCCCGCGTTGCTCCGCTTCCTCTCCAACCAGCTCCAATCCCATCTCTTGCAGCGCCTGCTGCAGCCCGGTCTCGCCAATGCACATGACCGGACCGCTATCAAGTCCCGCATCCTTCAAATACATTGCCGCCGCTTGGGCTGAAGTCAGCACTTCGTGCGCGGACGCCTCTATGCCCGTGGCTGTGAGGTGTAAAGCCACTTGCTCCGGCGTCCGGGACGAATTGTTGGTTAAGTAAAGAAACGGGTAGCCCCGTTCCCGAAGCCAGCCGATAAACTCCGCGGCATAGGGAATAGGGCGGTCGCCGTTGTACAGCGTTCCATCCAAATCGAGTAAAAATCCAGGCATTCTGAACCTCCTGAGCATCGTGTAGCCGGTTTTTCTTAAGTTTCCAGCTTTAGTTTGACATAAAAATGAATGCTGCCGCCGGACGATTCGGCCCAGATCGTTCCGTCATGCGATTCGACGATGCTCCTGGCGATCGCAAGGCCTAAACCGGAGCCTCCAGTATCGGAGGTCCGGGCCTTGTCGACGCGGTAGAAGCGGTCGAACAGCTGCTCCAGCTCCTCACGGGTAAGGGCGTCCGCTTTGTTGCTGATTCGAATCAGCACATGATCCCGCTCCCTCGCCATTCCGACCGTAATGGTCCCCGGCTTGGGACTGTACTTGATGGCGTTGCCGAGCAGATTCTCGAACACGCGGATCATCTTGTCCACGTCGATCCGCACGGAGAGTCTTTCCTGCGGAATGCTGCGGATGAGGGTCAACTGCTGTTCCTCACTGAGGGTTACATACTCCTCCAGCAGCTGCTCCAGCACCTCATTGATGGCGACTTCCCGCTTATGCATGGGAACGTCCTGGTGGGTAAGCTTGGTATACTCGAATAAGTCCTCGATCAGTCCTTGCAGCTTCTCCGCTTTGCTGTAAGCAATGGCGACATAACCTGCAGCTTGCTCGGGCGTTTCGTAATTCTTGTCATGCAGAAGCCGCAGGTAACCGATGATCAAGGTCAGCGGTGTGCGCAAATCGTGGGATACATTCGTCACCAGCTCGTTTTTCAACCGCTCGGCCCGCCGTTCCTCTTCTATTGTATGCTGCAGATCGGCTACCATCAAGTTCATGTCTTTGGCGAGCGAGCCGAGTTCATCGCGCGTACGCTCGATCACCCGGTGATCCAGGTTGCCCGTCGCGATAATTCGCAGCCCGGTGGCCAGCTCCTCGATGTATCTCATTTTTTTTCGTGTCAAATAGTAAAAAAGAAAGATGAATACGGCGATGGCGCTCAACAGCGAAAGCGGGCTCTGTCCTTTGATGTAGCTGATCGACGGCTGCGGAATGCCGGAGACGATCAAGTAGGATTTTTGATTATCATAGGTAACCGGATAAAAGCTGGATACTTCCGAACGTCTGTGAGAGACTTCGTTGCGGGTTTCCATGGCATTGCGAATCACTTTGTGAACGTCGATATACGTTTCAGGAGCGTTCTCGCTGCGGAATATAACCTTTCCTTCCAGATCGGTAATGACGATTTTGTAATTTTCATAGGTAGAAAGATGCTGGACATCTTCCATAAACTTGCGTTTGCGCCGTTCCTCCTGCTGCTTTTTCTGCTGCTGCTTCTCGTTATCGGCGTCAGAAACAGGTTGCGCAGATTCCTGATCGGTCATTTCCACAGCAGCGTTCGAGCGACTCGGCAAGCTGCTCATTTCGATCTGTTCATCATCCGAAAAGGACGGCTCCAGCAGGCGAACCAGCGAGCGGGCTGCGCTATCGATTTGTCTGATGCCTTGGGAGTAGTCGATGACAGTGCCTTTGTTGATTTGTCCGAACAAGGCGGAGCTGATGCCATAGAAAAGGGTGCTTACGCCAAGACAAATCGCAAAGGTCAGTACGAGCTGAAGCCGTATGCTGCGTTCGACATGCTCTCGGCTCATCCGGAACAAATCCAGGATGAACAAAATCAGACCGCGCAGCAGCGTAAACGGAAACCAGGTGAATGGAAAGCGCTCCAGGATCGGCTTGCGGGACTGCTTCATTTTATCTGCGTTACTCAACTTTATATCCCACTCCCCACACGGTTTTAATGAATTTGGGCTTTCTCGGGTTGACCTCGATCTTTTCGCGGATTTTGCGGATATGGACCATGACGGTGTTGTCTGAATCGAGATAGGCTTCCTTCCAAACGGATTCATAGATTTTTTCGATGCTCCATACGGTACCCCGATGACGGGCAAGCAGCTCAAGTATGGCGAATTCACGCGGCGTCAGCCGAACCTCTCTTCCGTCCACCTTCACTTCATGGGTCAACGTATTGATCGTCAGCTCGTCCACCTCGATTTCATGGTCTTTGTTGGGCAGCGCCACGTTCAGCCGCGTATACCGGCGAAGCTGGGATTTGATTCGGGCGATCAGCTCCAGCGGGTTAAAGGGCTTCGATACATAATCGTCGGCCCCTGTGCTGAGGCCGAGAATTTTGTCCATATCCTGACTCTTGGCGGAGAGCATGATGATAGGCATGTTTTTTTGCTCACGTATTTTGAGGCAGGCCTCGATTCCGTCCATCTTCGGCATCATAATGTCAAGCACGACAAGGTCGACCTCTTCCTTCTGCAGGATGCTCAAAGCCTCTAATCCGTTCGCAGCCCGGAGAAGACGGAAGCCTTCATTTTTCAAGTAAATTTCCAGCAGATCTATAATTTCTTTTTCATCATCGACCAGAAGAATCGTATGTTGAGCCATGGTTAAGAGGCCTCCTTTATATCCAAAGTTTTGTCAGGCGTGATTCCGAGATCATCATAACATGTTTCATTCTACCCGATAAATCTTAACGGTCCTTTGGTTAAAATCTTAAATCATTCTTAATCCAAAGCGGAGTTAAAGCAGGATGTACCGCTTGTTCCAACGGTTGACAGACCTGATTTCATCTTGGTACCATCCTTTTAGAGTTGATGACTGCGCTGATGATGAAATTGAAAGTGAAAGTGGACGGAACTCAGGGAGGACGACATTAGATATGAAGAAAACCATTCCATTGCAAAAACGGGGCATTCCCGCCAGCCGTCTGGTGCTGGGATGTATGGGATTTGGCGGAGGCTGGAACCGCAATCCGGTTACCGCGGACGATTTGAAGCAGGCACACGCTGCGGTGGAAACGGCTCTTGCCGCCGGCATCACCATGTTCGATCATGCCGATATTTACGCCTATGGTAAAGCGGAGCAGGTATTCGGCCAGGTGCTTCGGGAACGTCCCGGGCTTCGGGAGCAGATGGTGCTGCAATCCAAATGCGGCATCCGGTTCGACGAAGGCACCGGCCGCCCGGCAAGATACGATTTCTCTGCGGAGTACATCCTCTCCAGCGTGGACGGGATCTTAAGCAGGCTTGGCGTCGAGTCGCTCGACATTCTGCTGCTGCACCGGCCGGACCCTTTAATGGAACCGGAAGAAGTGGCCGACGCTTTCAGCAAGCTGAAGCAGGCCGGGAAGGTGAAAGGCTTTGGCGTATCGAACATGAGCCCGGCGCAAATCCGGTTTCTCCAGTCGCATCTGGATGCGCCGCTGCTTGTGAACCAATTGGAATTGAACCTGGCCAAGCTGGATTGGCTTGAAGCCGGTGTGCTGGTGAACCAGCAGGAGGGCGCCGAAGTATCGTTTCCTGAAGGGACGATCGAGTTTTGCTGGATGGAGCAAATTCAAATTCAAGCCTGGAGTCCGTTGGCCAAGGGGGTATTCACCGGCCGGGAGCCGGAGAATCAACCGGAATCGGTTCGTCTGACCGCCGCCCTTGTCCGGGAAATGGCAGAACGGAAAGGGACTGCTCCGGAAGCCATCGTATTGGCATGGCTGATGCGCCATCCGGCAGGCATCCAGCCTGTACTGGGCACGATCCGGCCCGAGCGCATTCAGGCCAGCGCCGAAGCCTTACAGGTAAGCCTGTCCCGGGAAGAATGGTATTCTCTGTATGTGAGCTCCAGAGGACGAAAAATGCCGTAATCGGCTTGAAGAGTAAAGACCTCGCGCTTGCAACGCCGTCAGGCGGAGCGGTACGGGGTCTTTATGGTCTGTACCGCTTCGTATAAACCCGGCGTTATTCATACAGATTAATCCTATTGGAAACCCGCAAAACATGGTTTTCCGGTTTAGGGCTGTTTTTGATATGATGAAGTGTAAGCAATACACATAGAGAGAAGTGGGTTTCATGAAGCTTAGCGTGTTGGATCTTGTTCCCGTCTTTCCGGGTGCCGACTCTGTACAAGCTTTGGAACAGGCGGCGCTGCTTGCTCGTACGGCGGAAAGGCTGGGCTACTGCCGTTATTGGGCAGCCGAGCATCATGATATGGAGGGGCTCGCGTGCACTGCGCCGGAGGTGCTGTTAGCCCATATCGGCGCCCGCACACAGCGGATCCGGTTAGGCTCGGGAGCGCTGCTGCTTCCTCATTACAAGCCGATCAAAGTGGCGGAACTTTTTCATATGCTGGCTGTCCTGTATCCCGGACGAATGGATTTGGGCATCGGGCGGGCTCCCGGCGGCTCAGCGCACGTCAGTATCGCATTGAGCGGCAATTTTTTGGAAAATGTCAGCGTTCTTCCGGAAACAATTCAGGCTTTGTCGGAATTGCTGGCCGGCCATTATCAGCTTGAAGGCCATTCTGTTAAGGCACGGCCGACTCCGCCCCTCCCGCCGGAAGTCTGGATGCTCGGCACGAACCGCAAAAGCGCCTCGTATGCGGCCGAATTCGGTACAGGTTATGTTTTCGGACAGTTCATGAGCGACCAGGATGGAGTGGAGGTGCTGTCGGCTTACAGACGGGAGTTCAAGCCTTCGCATCTTTCCCAGGAACCCCGGATCATCGTGGCCGTGGGCGTCATTTGCGCCGACACGGAAGAGGAGGCCCAAAGCCTAGCGGTCAAGGCGAATGCATGGTTTAGACCGGAAGGCCCTGCAGAAGAGGAGAGTGCACACTTCGAACGAAAGCTGCTCGCGGGAACTCCCGGGCAAGTGAAAGCGAAGCTGGAACAATTCAGCAGTATGTACGACGCGGATGAGTTTCTCATCGTCACCATGGTACCCGATTATCGCAAGCGGCTGCGTTCCTACGAGCTGCTTGCCGATGTGGTATTCACACCATAAAAGTGTGAGGAATGTCCAATACGGCCTACTTATATCGTTCAACCTTGTTCAACCGAATCCCAAACGGTCCCAAGAGTTGTAAATAATATCCATTTGGGGTACTATTGTCATAAAACCACATTGTGCAAAGGAGCAATCATTTATGGCTGTGTTATCAACTCCTTTTACCGTAAAGAGCCTGGAATTAAAAAACAGAATCGTCATGCCGCCGATGTGTCAATACTCCGTTACCGCAAAAGACGGTGCCCCGAACGACTGGCACTTTGTCCACTACGTTTCCAGAGCCGTTGGAGGAGCGGGGCTTCTCATCATGGAGATGACCGATGTGGAGCCGGATGGCCGCATTACAGACTATGACCTCGGATTATGGTCCGACGACCAGATTCCTGCGTTCAGAAGAATTATTGACGAAGTACATAAATATAACGCCAAAATAGGAATTCAAATCGCCCATGCCGGGCGCAAAGCGGAGGATGCGGAGGTACCTGTAGGACCTTCCGACATTCCGGTGAGTCCCCGATTTAAGAAGCCGAGGGCTCTGTCAACCGGGGAAGTCAAGGAAATGGTCGTGAAATTCCGGGAAGCCGCCAGACGGGCCGTTGAAGCCGGGGTGGACACGATCGAAATCCATGGTGCCCACGGGTATTTGATCCATCAGTTTCATTCTCCGGCCATCAACAACCGCAGTGATGAGTACGGCCGTGATTTGGCGAAGTTCGGTGTGGAAGTCGTTCAAGCGATCAGAAGCGTCATTCCGGAGCATATGCCGCTTATTATGAGAATCTCGGCAATCGAATACATCGATGGAGGCTACGATCTGGATCACAGCCTTGAGATCGGCCAAAGGTACAAAGAAGCCGGAGTGGATGTGTTCCATATTACGAGCGGCGGGGAAGGGCCTGCAGGCCAAAGAAAGCCGGGAAATTATCCGGGCTATCAAGTTCCGATGGCGCGCGCCTTCAAGCAAGCGCTTGGCCTTCCGGTCATCGCGGTCGGTCTGTTGGAAGATCCGAAGCTGGCGGAAGCGACCGTCGCTAACGGCGATGCCGATTTGATCGCGGTAGCCCGCGGCATGCTGCGCGATCCTTATTGGGCAATTCATGCGATTCAGGCCGTATCCGGCCAGCCGGAGCTGCCAAAGCAGTACGAAAGAGCGTATTAAAAACTGAAAATAGCTGCCATGCGGGTGTTAGCCCACGGGCAGCTATTTTTCATTTCACGCTAAAATAGGCGGGGAAAGCCGATCGCAGAAACCGGAAGCCATATCCCGACGGCAAGAAGCATCCACCGAAATACCGTTTCGCTGGTCGAGCCCGTATCAATTGCCAAAAATTTTGGAAGCAGGCGGACCCTCGCTTTGAGCGGCCAAAATAAATGAACTCCCTGTTCATTGAACAAGTCGATGAGCGGGTGCGATAAATAGGCGGCGATGAAAACGGCATGATATAATGGTGATAAAGGAAGAGAAAGCACCATTAATGTCAAAATAAAGACAATGGAATGCGTCATTGTCCGATGGCGCACGTTGAGAAGCCGCAGCAGAGCGGACACGGGGAAAAGCAGCTTGGCCATCGTCGATCCCTGCTTGTCGACATCAGCCAAAGGGCCGGCCAAACAGCCCAGCAGTAGAGCTCCTGCGGCTTCCCAGGACCAAAAGGAACCCTCATGATAAACGATCACAAGCTCAGCGGCTACAAGTCCGGCCGCGCTATGTGTTTTTTGCAGCATACCAATCCTCCCGTTCAAGCATGACATGAAGTGAATTTTGGGGAACCTTATAGCATTCGGACGATGGAATGAAATAGGGGCGGTAGGGTTCAAACGATTTGGGCTGGACGACCAAGCGAGGTCATCATACACTGTAGAACGCGGAAGGATTGGATCAAGCGATTCGAGATAAAAATGGATGTTCGGCAGGTCCTGTTCGGTAATGGCAATGAACATCGGTGTGGAGGCAGCTTATGAGCAAACCATGGTTTCAAGTCAACAGTGCAGTATATATGTTATTCATACGGAATGGGAAAATTCTGATGCTGAGACGGTCCAATACAGGGTATGAGGACGGAAAACTCAGTCTGGTTGCCGGGAAGCTGGACGGAAACGAGGAAGTCAAGCGTGCGGCGGTGCGGGAAGCGGAGGAAGAAAGCGGCATAAAACTAAGCCCGGAGGATTTGGAGGTAGCCTGCGTCATGCATCGGCTGTCGGATAAGGGAGAGTGGATCGATTTCTTTCTTAAGGTGAACCGGTGGGAAGGGGAACCGGTGAACAAGGAGCCGGATAAATGCTCCGAAATGGGATGGTTTCCATTGGATCGGCTGCCGGATGACACGATCCCTCATGTGCGTAAGGCGATCCGCAATGTGCTTGATGGTGTCTTCTATGACAGCTACGGATGGGATGAAATCGTGGAATGAAACTAAATTCCTGAGTCTAATCGGCTATAAATTGTGAATTTTCACACGAAACAGGACATTATTCTATACTTATCGTACTGCTTTGGGTATAATGAAGTAACGAAAAAAGTCCTATGATTTCGAAGAAAATTGCCGAAAAAAGGAGACCATTAATGTTATGAAGGCAGAGCTTATCAATCCGTTCTTGGAATCGGCTAGAATCGTTATTGAGCAAGTCGCCAATATCCGGCCGTCCACCGGTCAGCTCGGCATCAAGGAAGTGAAACTTGTTGAAAACTACATCTGGATTCAAATCGGGATGACCGGGCAGATGGAAGGAGACATCGTATTCGGGCTTCACGAAGAAGTGGCGTTGAAAGTCGTTTCCGCAATGATGGGAGGCTTTCTCATTACCGAGATGGATGATATGAGCAAAAGTGCCATATCGGAGCTCGGCAATATGATCAGCGGCAATGCCAGTACGATGTTATACAATCAAGGGGTACGCGTAGACATTACGCCGCCAAAGCTGATGCAATCCGCGAACGCGGCAGGCTTTGATGCAAAGAGAGCGCTCACCATTCCGCTTATTATGGATGGGATCGGGGAATTGGACATTCAAGTGCTGATTGCTTAATGATCATGCAGTTGAAATGATAGCTAAATTACGTGTAAGCTGATAGCGAAGGCTTCATTCCGGACCGTACGGGCCGTGAAGAGCTTTCGCTTTTTTCTTTCTTTCAATGTCAAGCAGGTGTGCTAAGGGGGCATACATACAATGGACTTTCAAGGCAAAATCGTGGTGATTACCGGCGCTTCGAGCGGTATAGGGGCTATGATGGCGCAGAGGCTGGCCGCTCTGGGCGCAATTCCGGTTCTGATGGCGCGTTCGGAGAAAAAGCTGGTGGAAATCGCCTCTCACATCAACGGTTCGCACAGCGTTTATGTGCTTGACGTGACTTCCTGGGAACAGGTGGCCGGGACGATGGAACGGGTGATCGCCAAGCACGGACGTATCGACATTCTGATCAATAATGCCGGATACGGCGTGTTCGAAGCCTTTATTCATGCGGATTTGTCCGAGATCGAGAGCATGATGGACGTCAACTACATGGGGGTCGTCCGCTGTACGAAGGCCGTGCTGCCGCACATGCTGAAGCAGGGCAGCGGACATATCGTGAATATTGCTTCTATGGCCGGTAAGATCGGATCGGCCAAATCCAGCGGATATTCGGCCTCAAAGCATGCGGTGCTGGGCTTCACTAACTGTCTGCGGCAGGAGCTTGTCGGTACCGGCGTTCATCTGACCGCGATCAATCCGGGACCGGTTGACACACCGTTCTTCGACCGGGCCGACCCTACCGGACAATACGTGAATAACGTCAGATGGTTTATGCTAAAGCCGGAGCAGGTGGTTCAGAGAGTGCTCACGGCGATCAAACGCCGGACGCCGGAAGTGAACATACCGTTTATGGCGGCCTTCGGAGTGAAGCTGTACCAGCTGTTCCCGCGTTTGTTCGATAAGATCGCCTATCGGCTGTTGAATAAAAAATAGGAGGAAGAGGCCGTCTATTCCAGCGAGCCTAAGCCCGTCTATTCCTGTTTCTGATTCTCGTCTTTCAGCTTGAGATGGAGGCTGCGCACTTCCTCGAACAGCTTGCGTATCTCGGCTTTGCCTTCGGGATGCAGCTGATTCCAGTGGCTGGTCAGAGCAGGCATGGTTTTATGTATGTGGTTGTAAATCGACCATACTTTTATTTTCTCTACCATTTCGGGAGAGGCATCGCCTGTGACAAGCTCGGAGAACTTCTCCACGAGCCCGTCGAACTCTTCCGTAAATCGTGAATTCATTGAAAACCCACCTTTCCGGTCATACTACATCATAGTTTATCCTGAAGTTACCATAGTGTCAAAAACGGAGTGAAGAAGCATGCAAATGAAAACGCAAGGGAGTACGGAATGCGGAGAGGACAAGCCTGCCGGGCGGAAAACGGCGCTGCCTGCGGAAGGCGCATGTGCCGGCGTCCCGGAGGATGGCATGCTGGTGGAGCGTGAACCCCTGAGAAGCCTGGTCAAAGGGATCAAGCTGTATCTGCTGACCTATATCAGTCAGGGCTTGAAGGTCAAGGGCTATTTGGCCGTTCCGGAAGAAGGGGTCCCGGGACCGGGACTGCTTTACTGCCGCGGCGGAATCCGCAAGGTCGGAATGGTGCGCAAACGGCGTATTTTCGATTTGGCCAGACGGGGGTATGTGGTGTTCGCCCCCTTTTATCGCGGCAATGAAGGCGGGGAAGGCCGGGAGGACTTCGGCGGAGAGGACCGGTTCGACGTATACCATGCGGTGAAGCTCATGCAGTCTCTGCCGGAAACGGTGCCCGGTCCGGTTCCGCTGATCGGCTTCTCCAGAGGAGCGATCATGGCGATGCAGGCGGCCAAGGAATGTCCGGACGTCGGTCCGGTTGTCGTCTGGGGCGGCGTGAGCGACTTGTTCGACACCTACGAAGAGCGTGTGGATCTCAGGCGGATGCTCAAAAGAGTCGTGGGGCACCCGAGGAAACAGGCGGAAGCGTATGAGCGGCGTTCGCCGGTATATTGGACCGAGCAGGTGAAGGTGCCTGTGATGATCGTCCACGGGACAAACGACACGCAGGTCAGCGTATCCCATGCGCGCAAGCTCGCCGCGGCGCTGGAGCGGGCGGGCAAGGACTACGCAATGGAGCTGTACGAAGGCTTGGAGCACCGGTTTCCGAAAGAGGACGATAAGCGTGCGCTGGATGCCGTATTCGCCTGGATTAAACGAAAACAGGAGGAGATGAACCGTTTCAGGGCATAGGGAGTCAAGATGACATACATCACCTGCACTGCTTCGGTGATCGGTGCAGGTGTTTTTTTATGGGCTCCAGGGCTTGCGACCGCTGATTTTCTCAGGAGCCGCCGCTTTTGCCCTCGAGTCTTGCACGAAACGTCTCCTTCCAGCTGGCCGACAGCTCTTCCGCCTGAAGCAGCTCCTCCATGGCCTTCCAATTCGTTTTCTCCTGATGCATGATACGGTTGGCGTATGCGATGGTGATTGGCTTGGAAAGCCGGCCGACGGGAATAAGCCCGTTTTCTTTACTCACCCGGCCCTCTTTCAGAACGCGGAAGTAATACCCCGTATACCCGGTGTTCTGAACTTGCAGAGGCATATCGGGTCTGCCCAGTTTGACCGAAAGTTTAAAGCACGGCTGACGCGGCTGGCTGACTTGAACGACCGCCTCGCCTAAACGGAACGTATCCCCGATACAAACCTGCTCCTCCGTCAACCCGCGGATCGTCAAATTTTCTCCGAAGGCTGCCGGCGGCAAAGGCTGGCCCATGACGGACTCCCAGTAAGCATAATGTTCATGCGGATATACGCAAACGGCCTTGTCCGCTCCTCCATGATGGACAAGGTCCGCTTGTCCGTCTCCCTCAAAATGCAATCGGGTCAAAAAAACCGGGCCTGAGACAGGATATTTATAGATCCCCGTAAGAAGATCTTTCTGATGATAGGAAACGGTCTTTGGCAGTCCTGTGTTAATGGACACGATATCGATGCTCATAGCTACCTTCCTTTCTTTGATTAGGGGTATTATATCGCGCTTGTCCGGTATGGATCAATTCATTTTTCCCGGCCGGAAGATACACAAGAGAAATTAAAGCTGCAATTTGGTATACTAGGAAAACGAGAGATGCAGAAGGGATGATGGAATGAATACGGGCTTTGCTTCTTTACCTATTGCTCCGGCGTATGTCAAACGGCTGCAGGAGCTGGACATCACCGAGCCTTCGCCGATTCAGGCGGAGGCGATACCGATCGCGCTGCAAGGAAGGGATATTGTTGCCCAGTCGCAGACGGGAACGGGAAAGACGCTTGCCTATTCCCTGCCGCTGCTGCACAAAGTGGAGGAGTCGGTGCGGGAGGTACAGGCGCTGGTGCTGGTACCGACCCGGGAGCTTGGCATGCAGATCGTCGCAACGCTGGGGGATTTAACGAAGGACAGCGGGATTCGGGTACAGCAGCTGATCGGCGGAGCTTCCATCGAACGGCAAATCGACAAGCTCAAGCTGAAGCCCCAGATCGTGGTCGGTACCCCCGGCCGCGTATATGAGCTCGTCAAGCTGAAAAAATTGAAGCTTCACGGGATTCGCACGGTGGTTGTCGACGAAGTGGACCAGGTGTTTGAGCTTGGTTCGATGCAGGAGGTCGAGGCGCTGTTCAAAGGCATGCTCCGCGACCGGCAGCTTATGTTCTTCTCGGCGACGCTCCCGGCCCCGCTTCAGAACGTGATCGACCGCTGGATGAATGATCCGGCCTATGTGCGCGTCAATCCGGCGCAGCGTACGTCGGAGATGCTGGAGCATCTGTATTTCGTCTGTGAGGAGCGGGATAAGATTGACACGCTGCGCAGGCTTGTCCGGTTGTATAACCCGAAGGCCGCGATCGTGTTTATCAACGAAACGGACAATATCGGTGAGGCGGTGGCCAAGCTGCAGTATGTCGGCTTGTCCGTGGAAGGTCTGTACGGCGAAGCGTCCAAACAGGACCGGGCCAATGTCATGCAGGCGTTTCGGGCGGGCAAATTCCAGCTGCTGCTGGCTACCGACGTCGCCGCACGCGGTCTGGATCTGCCGCAGGTAACGCATGTCATCAACCTGGACCCGCCGGTGGATGCGGACCATTATGTGCATCGCGTGGGCCGCACGGGCCGGATGGGGCGGAAGGGACTGGCTTTGTCGATCGTTACGCCGCGGGAGCAGTTTATCATGGACAAATTTGCCCGGGCGCTCGGTATTGAAATTAAACAGAAAGCGATGTATCAAGGCAAAGTAATCGATCCAAGGCCGGAGAGAGGACCGCGCCGGGCGGGAAATAAGCCCGCAGAGCGCAAAGGGCCGGGCGGCGAAGCTGCGCCGGCGGGTCCGGGTCAGGGCAAGTCTGCCAGGGTGAGCGCCAAGGGCGCGCCGGCCGGGCGGAAGGCGCCTGATAAACGGAAGCCGGAGAGGGAGCGCGACCGCAAAAACAAGGGCGCTCCGAGGTGGCTGAAGGAGAAGCAGCAGGAGAACCGGAAGCCGTAACGAAAGACCGGGGTGGGATGTTCAAGTGATCGTGTTCATCAAACGGCTCGCGGCCTTGGCCGTCATACTTGCGCTTCTAGCAGCGGGTGCGGCATGGTACGTTCGTCCGGCCAAGCCGCTCGACCTGTCTTACGTACAGCCGGATTTACGGGGTAAGCTGACGGCGATGCTGTCGACCCGAAGGCCGGAGATGGTCCTGACCGGGCGTGAGGTAAACGATCTGCTGAAGCAGGCGCTCTCGGCAAGACCTGAGCTGCATCCGGGTGTACTGGTGACGGGAGCTGCGTTTGCGCTGCAAGACGAGCGGTTATCCGCTGACGTGAATCTGCTTGTGAGGCAGCGGCTTGAGGCGGGAGCCAGGTTGTGGTTCAAGCTGAGCTGGACGGAGCCCTATTTGACGGCGGTCCATACCGGCACCGAGATTCGCGGAATATCCGTTCCGCTTGAATGGTTTCGGCTCGATCCGCTGCAGCTGGACTTGAACGCCGATTTGCCGAAGCAGTTGAGGATTCATGAGGTAGCTTTTGAGGGTTCTACGGTCAGGTTAAGTTTTAATATACGTTAGCGCAAAATATAACAACCCACGCCAGATGAATAAAAAACGGACCCGTCAAGGTCCGTTTTTTATGCTGCAGCCATTTATGGCTGCTTTCGCTTTTTTACATACTGGGCGTAGACGATTTCGCCCGTATCCAGCTTGGCGATTTCATCCGCCGTCCAACCGGCGATCTTGTTGTTGCCGGTCACACCGGCCAGCTTGATCGCATATTTGCTTGCAAGATAGTCATGAAGCGCTGACATGTCGGCTTCATTCACTTCGCGCAGCTTCTTTTTGCCTTGAATTTGGCCTAGGATGACGCCGATCGATTCCGCCGCGAGACTGGTGTTCGGCTGAATACGCGCGCTGCCGAAAGCGATGGCGGAGGCTCCGACATTTTTGCCGGCCATGATCACGTTATCGTAATCCTTGAGCAGAAAGCTGCGCAGCGGCATTCCGTATTTGTCGGGACGGCCCATCTCGATGCCCCATTTATTCGCACTGGTGCCCTGCAGATCAAGCGGATAGCCTCCGATGCTGACATTATCCCAGAACATGTTGGCCCCCAGCATGTCCGAAGGCTTGAGCACATAATCGGTTTCGTAGTGATTATACTCACGAATATACAAGTAGTTCGGGAAGCCGTTCAGCTCCGCATGTTCCCAGCCCACGATGTTTTTGCGGAAATGGTCCAGAATCAGCGGAATTTCCCTTTTGCCGAGCTCCATCGCTTCGGCGACCGACTTGTCGTCGGAGGGGTCGACGGTATAAATCAGGAACGCATTAATGATCACTTCGCCATCCCGCTGATGAACCGCATTCAGTCCGCGAAGAAAGACGCGATCGTTGGTCGGCTTGTATCTGTTGGTCATCCCCGTGAGTCCGATCGCATAGCTGTGATCGACTTGACCGTAACCGTACTTTTGGCTGCGTTCCTGCGGGGTCAAACGGTTAAAATGCTGCTGGAATTTCGTCCAGTCGACGTTTTTAAACTTCATCATCATGCCGGAGCTCATATATTCGATTCGGCTTTGTCCGTAGAACTGTTCCAGTCCCGGCAGACGGGTCACCTCAAGCCTGCTCGCCATCGCGGCGTAATCGGTATTCTCCACCCAATAAGAAGACTCAATCCGTTTCTTTTGGCCTTCCCTGTCGGTGTATTGAAGCGCTCCCACCCTATGGGTGCCGAACTGTCCCTGAAGCTGTTCGATGCTGTCGATACGGATGCCCTGCTCTACAGGAATGCCTTGAATAAGCTTATCAAAATATTGCTGGAATTCATTGAGCTTGCGGATTTTTCCGTTACGAAAGCCGTCGAACAGCTCCTTGGCTCGTCCCTGAACCAGCAGACGGCGCGCGTCGTCGCGGGTCTCGTCCAAAAAGAGCATTTCTCCCTGCAGCACTTGTCCGCCGAAGGCGTCGCGGGTATCGAGAACTTTTACTTTAAGCCCTTCGTCCGCGGCGGCACGGGCCAAATAGAGGCCCTCCAACTCACTGCCGATAATGACGACGTCCGCCTGTTCACTTGTGAGGGAGGAATTCGGGTCCGGTTCCGAAGGGGGTGGTATCGGCCCGTTAACAGGGGTCACGCTCTCAGGTAATGTTGCCGCCATATTCGGCGGGCCCGTGCCGCCGCCCATGGCCAAAGCATAAACCGCCGCAAGGATGGCCAGTGCCAGAACCGCCAGCAGGGCGGTCATGTTTCTTTTTTTGGCATTCCTCCTCAAACACATTCGCTCCTTTAATCGATGGGGTTCAAGCTCCATATTTCTATCGTTTCTGCTCTGTTAAGTTTATCATTTTTGGCAAGGTTGGGCAAAAGCACCCCCACAAACATTTTTGAGGCGGCGAAATGATTTGGTGAAGCAAGGAACTCTTCGCGAAGGTTCTGAGATCATCCTCTACACAAGACTACATGACATGCGTGCACCCGCTTTACGAAGTGGCGTCCGGACAAGCGTTATCCAGCGTTACGGGATGCCGCCGTTCGCCGGTCTTTTGTCTGGACGGTGTGGCTTGCGCCTGTCGACAAAACAAAACCTTCAAAGGAGAATGACGATGAACACAACATTTAAAAAGACGGTTATTTCCGCATTGACTCTGGCTATGGTGCTGGGTGGTTCTACCGCCGCGTTTGCCGACGGTAAAGGTAAAGAACGCGATAAGGCCAAGAACGACGATTGGAAAGATCGTTATGAGTTCCGTTATGATAATAAGAAAGATGATGATAAAAAATATGCCGGTAAAGATAACAATGTCAATATTAAACTGAGCTTTGACGACTTGAAAGGAAAAGACGTCGAGTGGGCGGCACGATACATAGCAAGTTTGGCATCCAAGCGCGTATTTGAAGGATATGAGGACGGCACCTTCCAGCCGCGCAAAACGATTTCCCGCATTGAAGCGATTACAGCGGCAGTCCGTTTGATGGGTCTCAGAGATCAAGCCGAATCCGATGCGGCGAAGCAAGCCAACCTGAACTTCAAAGATGCCGACAAAATTAAAAAAGACTACCCTTGGGCGACTGGCTATGTTTCGGTAGCGCTGCAAAACGACCTGTTCCTGGAGACGGACGACAAGGTGCAGCCGGAGAAAGAAGCGGATCGTCTCTGGGCAACGATGCTGCTTGTCAAAGCGCTGAAGCTCCAGGATGAAGCCAAGGCGAAAATGAACGCGCAGCTGCCTTTCAAGGACGCTAAGCAAATCCCTGCCGGAGCGGTCGGTTACGTAGCGGTTGCATTGGAGAGAAATCTCATTGACGGCTATGAAGACAATACGTTCCGTCCTTACAAGCCCGTAACCCGCGCCGAGCTCGCAGCGCTGCTTGACCGTACGGGAACCCAACTGCCGGATCGTACTTCCGTAAAAGGAACGGTCAATGCGGCAGTAAGCAACAACCTGCTCCCGGTCAAATTGCAAAACAACACAACGGTGAATGTTGAACTCGACGCAAACGCCTTTATTTTCCGCAATGGTGCCAAAGTAGCGGCGACGGAACTGCGCGCGGGAGATCAAGTGCTGATCCGCACCTATAACGGGAAAGCCATTTATGTTGAGGTTTTGAACCAAACGAATGACTCCGAGCAGCGCGTGGACTTCACGGTAACCGGCACGCTGAACAACTACACGCTGAATTCAAAAGGTCAGCTTGCCACCATTTCCATTAATCAGTCGGTAAACGGCGGAGTTCAGTCTGCGGTATATGGCGTATCTCCCGAGCTGTACATTTCCGGTGACCTCAGCTTGCTGACTGCAGGCCGCTCGCTCGAGCTGAGAGGCAAAAACCAAATCGTACACACCATCATTATTCGATAGATGACAGATCAGATCAGAAAAAAGGTTAGAATTACATGAAACTGCAGTCCTTCATTCAGCGCCCGGCGCTTGGTGAAGGGCTCTTCTTTTTTTGCCGGTAAAGACGCGAGGGTGGACACGATCTTCTTTAGGTGTATAATTAGTAGGAAAATATGGTGATAAACGTTGGAGGAAGCGCCCAAATGACTGCACAACACATCAAGCTCGAGGACATTATCGTTGCCAGCCACGTGCTGAAGGATGTTGTCCAACACACCCCACTGCAAAAAAATTTCATCCTGTCCGAGAAATACGGCTGTAACGTTTATTTGAAACGGGAGGATCTTCAGGTCGTCCGTTCGTTCAAAATACGCGGTGCCTATAATATGATCCGCAGTCTTCCCGAAGAGAAGCTGCAAAAAGGCGTGGTGTGCGCCAGCGCCGGCAATCATGCGCAGGGTGTCGCCTATTCCTGCAAGGCGCTGCAAATACCGGGGAAAATTTTCATGCCGACAACGACACCGCGGCAGAAGATTTCACAAGTGAAGCTGTTCGGAGGCCCGTTCGTAGAAGTTCTGCTGATCGGCGATACGTTTGACGATTCGCTGAGGGAGGCTTTGGCCTACTGCGACCGGGAAGATATGTCCTTTATTCACCCGTTCGACGACCCTAAGGTAGTGGCGGGACAGGGAACTATAGGTTTGGAGCTGATGAACGACATGCGGGAGCAGGCCGATTACGTGTTTGCCGGCATTGGCGGCGGCGGTCTGATTGCAGGATTGGGCTTGTATATCAAAAGCATCAGCCCTGCAACGCAGGTCATCGGTGTCGAAGCCACCGGTGCGCCCTCGATGCGGCAGTCGATCGATACGGGGGAGATCGTGACGTTGGGCGAGATCGACAAGTTCGTAGACGGCACAGCCGTCAAGCGGGTCGGCGAGATCAACTTCGACATCGCCCGCGAGGTCGTCGACGATATTGTCGTAGTGCCGGAAGGCAAAGTCTGCACGACGATTCTCGAGCTGTATAACGAGAACGCGATCATAGCGGAGCCTGCGGGTGCGCTCCCGGTTGCGGCGCTGGAGTTCTACCGCGAACAGATTGCGGGCAAGAACGTGGTGTGCGTCATCAGCGGTGGCAACAACGACATCGACCGGATGCAGGAAATTAAGGAGCGGTCGCTTATCTATGAGGGTTTGAAGCATTACTTCATCGTCAACTTTCCGCAGCGCGCCGGTGCCCTGCGGGAGTTTCTGGAGTATGTGCTGGGGCCAAACGACGATATTACCCGATTTGAGTATACAAAGAAAACGAGCAAAGAAAACGGGCCGGCTCTGGTCGGTATCGAGCTGAAGCATAAGGAGGATTACGGTCCTCTGATCGAGAGGATGAAGCAAAGAGGCCTCGGTTTCAGCGAAATCAACAAAGATCCGAATTTGTTCAGCTTGCTGATCTGACCCGCGCCCCGCATAAAAAAAAAACTACGACTGACCAATTAACGCACAATATTTATTTTCAGCGTTTTGAAGGTATTTTTCTGGATTGCTTCTGAAACGTCTTCGTTTAG
>NZ_FNDY01000092.1 GCF_900099895.1 Paenibacillus naphthalenovorans | reverse complement strand
TGAACTGCACCCCAATTGTTAGACACACATCTAACAATTGGAGGTGCTTTTCTTTTGGCTAAATTTACAGCAGCAGAAAAAATAAAAGCGGTCAAACGATATTTAGAAGGACATACAGGTTATCAAACAATCGCACAGGAAATCGGTGTACATGTTAGTAAACTACAATATTGGGTAAAAAAATATCAATATCATAGAGAAGGGGCCTTTATAAAAACCTATACAAAATACACTGCCCAATATAAACTAGACGTAATTAACTATATGAACGAACACGGGACGTCCATTATTGAAACGGCAGCGAGATTTAACTTGTCTTCCGAATCGATTCTTTGGAATTGGCAAAATACCTTAGACACACTAGGCTGGGCGGCCCTGGAATCAAAGAAAAAGGGGCGTCCAACGATGAAAAAAGATGGTCAGAAACCAACAAACAAAACTGCACCAGCAGAAGGTTCAGCAGAGGCTTTGCAAGCAGAATTAGAGCGTTTACGTATGGAGAATGCTTATTTAAAAAAGTTGAATGCCTTAGTTCAAAGCAAGGAAAAATCACCAAACAAGACAAAACGCAAGTAGTCTTTGAATTAAGGCATGAATTTCCGGTGAAATCAGTACTCAAGCTAGCAGGGATTCCACGTAGTACATATTATTACTGGGTGAAAAACTTTGGGAAATCGGATCAAGATGTCGAGTTAAAAAAACAGATCCAATCCATCTTTGACGAACATGAAGGGCGTTATGGTTATCGTCGTATTCGGGATGAATTGGTGAACCGTGGTTATATAGTGAATCATAAAAAAGTACAGCGAATCATGAAAGAATTGAGCTTGAAGTGCGTTGTCCGCATGAAAAAATATCGTTCTTACAAAGGGACAATAGGTAAGATTGCCCCCAATCTCTTAGACCGTCAATTTACAGCGGAAAAACCAAATAAGAAGTGGGTAACGGACATCACAGAGTTCAAATTATTTGGCGAAAAACTTTACCTGTCACCTGTTTTAGACTTATTTAACGGAGAAATTATTGCGTATACAATCGCTTCAAGACCAACCTATTCCCTCGTCTCGAAGATGCTGGAGAAGGCATTTGAACGACTGTCAGAGAACGATGTACTCCTCCTGCATTCCGATCAAGGCTGGCATTATCAGATGAAGCAATACCGTCAAGCCTTACAAGAAAGGGAGATCACGCAAAGTATGTCCCGTAAAGGCAATTGTTACGACAATGCGGTAATTGAGAATTTCTTTGGTATATTGAAATCCGAATTCCTCTATCTAAAGGAATTTGAAAGTGTGGAACACTTTAAACAAGAATTAGCGAAATATATCGATTACTATAACCACAAACGAATGAAGGCAAAATTAAAAGGCATGAGTCCAGTTCAATACCGTACGCATGCCTTACAAGCTGCCTAATAACATAACCT
>NZ_FNDY01000019.1 GCF_900099895.1 Paenibacillus naphthalenovorans | reverse complement strand
AAACCACCTATCCGGTCTTAGCTACCGTTTCCGGTAGTTATCCCGGTCTTACAGGCAGGTTGCCTACGTGTTACTCACCCGTCCGCCGCTCCAGGGGGCTCCCGTAAGGGAGCACCCCCAGCGCTCGACTTGCATGTATTAGGCACGCCGCCAGCGTTCGTCCTGAGCCAGGATCAAACTCTCCAATAAAGTTTAGAGAAAATTGATTGCTCAATTCGTTACTGACTTGTTTTGAAATCTCTTGACGAGACTTCGCACTCACTCGTTGTTCAGTTTTCAAAGGGCAATTACTTTATGGTTTCACCGATCCGCTTGTCTCATGCGGCCGGAAAATCAATCTACCATAACTCCGTACCGTTTGGCAACTGTTTTTTTATCCAGACTGAGGAACGAATCCTTTCGTCCAGACGCTGATTCAGTTGCAGTATTTTCGGAGTCACGGTTTAATAATCTATCATATTCGATTTCGTTTTGCAAGTCTTTTGGTTTCCGTGCTTGGGATCATCCGCAAGCTCAGAGAAACCGTCTGACTTGTACCCTGTCTGCCTCGCAGCAGCTCAGGATTAGTAATTTATCATATCTATTAACAAAACGCAAGCGGAATATTGTTCAATCCGGAATGGACTCAGCGGTCATTCTCCGTTGAAGAACCGGGAACGACCGCCGTATCCTGTATTTGGTTTGGTTCGTCCGGGGTTTACCCGGCATTCGAGTCCAATGTCTACTTTCTGATTCCAAGCTTTGTCGCCAGATCGGTATAATAATGGCCTTCCTTTTGTATCGCTTGATTGAAATCAGCGGTATTCATGTATGAAGGCTTCCTCCCATTTCTTCACATCTCTGCCGGTGTCCCGACCGGTACAGAAACACCTGTCCACCACTTCGTAGTGAGACCGGTTATGCCTTGCTCTTCAGCAGTTGGAACATCGGGGAAGTAAGAGCTTCTTTGGGAAGACGAAACGGCCAATATCTTGACTTTACCGGCTTTCACTATTCTCCTGCTGATCACCTGCCTACAAACCGGGGCGCCCGCTTCTCCTTGAAAGCAGCCAGCGCTTCTATGCGGTCGGCTGTTGGAATGATGGCCTCATAAGCTTGAGATTCGATACGCAGGCCGGTCTTCAAGTCAGCCTCGCTTCCATATTGAATCGCATACTTGGCCTGCCTTACCGCCAGCGGACCGTTCTTCATGATTTCGTCCGCTAAATTCAGCG
This sequence comes from Paenibacillus naphthalenovorans, assembly GCF_900099895.1. Classification (GTDB taxonomy): domain Bacteria; phylum Bacillota; class Bacilli; order Paenibacillales; family NBRC-103111; genus Paenibacillus_G; species Paenibacillus_G naphthalenovorans. The sequence continues at coordinate 79,306 of NZ_FNDY01000019.1, read as the reverse complement.
CGGGGCGCATCACGTCCTCCCCTTCCCCGGCTACGCCATTCAACATGCCCAAGGCCAATGCTTCCCCGGCGGTAATCCGCCTTGCCGTAAAAATTAGCTCTTTCGCTCGGGCCATCCCGATCAGCCGAGGCAGCCGCTGGGTTCCGCCGCCTCCGGGAACGATCGCCCAGCTGACCTCCGTTAAACCGATAAGCGCCCCCTGGACCGCATAACGAAAATCGCAGGACAGCGCCAATTCCAAACCGCCGCCGAGCGCATGTCCGTTCATCGCGGCAATCGTCGGTTGGGGCAGCTCTTCAATCATCGTGAACACATCGCGGATTTTCATCACATTCCGGCGAACCTCCTGCTCGGTAAGCGTTTGCCTTTCTTTCAAATCCGCTCCCGCACTGAAGGCTTTATCACCAGCACCCGTAATAATAACCGCATAGACGTCGTTATCCATTCGAATGCCGCTGACCGCTTGCTCCAATTGCACCAGCATCCGATAGTCAAAGCAGTTCAGCCTTTCCGCCCGATTCAAGGTAATGACCGCCAAATGCTCCCGTTTATCCAGCAAAACGAGCGACTCCTCCATTTTCCATCGTTCACCTCCAACCTTTTACTGATCTCTCTCAGGTCATCGTACCGCTACACTTGGATCGAAACGGTGACGGTTTCCAGAAAATCGTATAGCCCCTCTTTCCCCCCCTCACGCCCCCATCCGCTTTCTTTAACTCCTCCGAAAGGAGATTCAATATTGGCCGAAACGGCTCCGTTCACGCCTACGTTGCCGACCTCCAGCTTTTCGGAAATGGTGAGCACTCTGGAGACATCCTTCGTGTAGACAAAACCTGCAAGTCCGTAAGGCGTCGCGACGGCACGCGATACGACCTCATCCTCTTCCTTGAACGTAAGAAAAGTCGCTACCGGACCAAAGGTCTCTTCCCGGCAAATATCCATATGATCCTGAGCTCCTCTGATCATCACAGGCAGGTAGTAATAGCCTGAGTCCGAATCCACACCGTCTACCATCTTGCCGCACACTTGAGCCTCCGCTCCTTGAGCCACGGCACTTTTGACCAGCCGGTCCACCTTTTCAATCGCTCTTTGATGAATGAGCGGACCGATATGGGCTTCCTTATGATGCCCCGGTCCCACTTTCAAGGTATCGATTTGCCGATAAAACCGGTCAATAAACTCTTCCGCTATGGATTCATGTACGTAAATACGGTTAGGAGACCCGCAAACCTGGCCGGTATTTCTGAATTTGGCATACTGCAGGGTCTTTACGGCTCTCTCCTGGTCCGCATCCGGAAAAATAATGCACGGGGAATTGCCTCCAAGCTCCATATGCGTCTGCTTTAAATGCTGTCCCGCTTGTGCAGTGAGCAGACGTCCGACCTGAGTGGATCCGGTGAAGGTGATTTTCCGGACGGCGGGATGCTCGCAGAACACCTTTCCAATGGCCGCCGCATCTCCGGTAATGATGTTCACGACCCCTTGGGGAAAACCGGCTTTTTCCACAAGACGGGCGAGCATCAATGCCGTTAACGGCGTTTCCGGAGCGGGCTTGGCTGTAAACGTGCACCCTGCGGCGACAGAGGCGGCCAATTTTCTCGCCAGAATGCCAAAAGGGAAATTGAAGGGACAGATGGACACGACGACACCCACGGGTCGTTGCAGCACGAAAATCCGGTTATTCCGATTCGCAGGCGAAACCACGGTTCCGTTAATGCGCTTGGCTTCCTCCGAATACCAGCTTACGTAAGCGGAGGCCGAACGGATTTCCTCCATCGCTTCCTTCAATACCTTGCCCGATTCGGCGGTCAACAGAGAGGCCAACGGTAAAGCGTGCTCCCTCAATAAATTGGCTAACCGGTATAAATATTTCGAGCGTTCCCTCGCGCTGACCATCGACCAGCTGCCGAATGCGGCCTGAGCGGCTTCAACCGCTCGCTCCGCTTCTTGAGCGCCCCCTTTCGAAACGTAGGCAATCACATTTTTCGAAGAAGGGTCTTCGACTGGCTCCCATTCTCCGGACCGGCCCTCGACCCATTGTCCGTTAATGTACATCTTCAGTTGTTCACCGTGCTCGATGAATTCCAACCAAGGAAAGCTTTGCGCGTTTATTTGCACACTCATATCCAACCTCTCCCCCATTTCATTGCACAGCTTCGACAATCGCTGCGATTCCCTGCCCTACGCCGATACACATCGTGGCCAAGCCCCTTTTGGCTTTTCTGCGTTTCATTTCATGCACCAGAGTGGTCAAAATTCTTGCCCCGCTGGCGCCCAGAGGATGCCCCAAAGCAATCGCTCCTCCATTGACATTCACGATCGACGGATCCAGTTCCAACCCCCGAATACATTGAAGCGACTGGGAAGCGAACGCCTCGTTAAGTTCCACCAGGTCCAGATCGGAAACGCTGAGCCGCGCCCTTTGGAGCACCTTTTGAACGGCCGGAATCGGGCCCAGTCCCATCACATCCGGTTCGACTCCGGCAACGGCTCCGGCCACAAATCGGGCTAACGGCTTTACGCCCAGCTCCTTCGCCTTGTCGGCACTCATCAACAGCAGGACGGAGGCGCCGTCGTTGACTCCGGAAGCGTTGCCAGCAGTAACGGTACCGCCACTGAACAGCGGCGGTAATTTCTCCAGCTGCTCCAGCTTAAGGTTAAAGCGGGGATGCTCATCCTGTGCGAAGGACGTCCGGTTCCCCTTGGCATCCTCCACCGTAACGGGGATGACCTCATCGTCAAACCGGCCCGATTCCCAGGCGCGCTGCGCCTTGTGCTGACTTTGCCATGCGAATTCATCCTGATCCGCCCGGGAAATGCGATACCGGTCCGCTACGATTTGGGCCGTTCCGGGCATGCTTGTCGATCCGTACAAGCGCTCCAACCGGGGATTGACGAACCGCCAGCCGATGGTGGTATCGTACATTTTCACATCGCCGCGGGGATATTCGGTTTCCGCTTTACCCATGACAAGCGGCGCCCTCGTCATGCTCTCCGTTCCTCCGGCAAGATAAATCTCCCCGGCACCGGCGCCGATGCTTCTCGCGGCGTACATCACCGCATCCAGCCCCGATCCGCACAAACGATTCACTGTCGTTCCGCCTACTTCCAGCGGCAATCCGGATAATAGAACCGCCATCCGGGCCACATTGCGATTGTCCTCCCCCGCTTGATTCGCGCATCCCAGAATGACATCTTCAATGTCCTGAACAGGCACCCCCGGGTTGCGCTCAAGAATAGCCCGTATGGCGGCGGCGGCCAAATCGTCCGGACGTACCGATTTAAGAGCGCCCTTATACTTTCCTATCGGAGTTCTGACCGCATCGACGATCACAGCTTCTTTCATGAACGATCACCGTCACTTATTCTTTTTTCCCATACTCGTATACGCCTCTTCCGGTTTTGCGCCCTAAACGGCCGGCCTGCACATATTTGACAAGCAGTGGACAGGGCCGGTATTTTTCCCCCAAGGTTTGATGCAAATAGCGTAAATTGTTCAGCCGCGCATCCAATCCCACAAGATCCGCAAGCTCCAAGGGCCCCATCGGATAATTCAAGCCCAGCTTGATCGCTTTATCGATTTCCTCGGGAGTTCCGACTCCCTCCATCAGCATATAAAAGGCTTCATTGCCTACCAGGGCGCTCATCCTGCTGGTGACGAACCCGGGGAATTCGTTAATCGTCACCGTTTCTTTATTCATACGCCCTGCGACCAGCTGAATCAGCCGCACCGTCTCATCGCTCGTTTCCAGACCCCGCACCAATTCGATCAGCTTCATTTTGTAGGCCGGGTTAAAAAAGTGCATGGCCATGACTTTATCGGGACGCCTCGTAAAGGAACCGATTTCGGTAGGGCTCAAAGTGGACGTGTTGCTGACCAGCAAACCATGCGCCGGAGCATGCCGATCGAGCATCTCGAAGATCTGCTTTTTCAAATCGAGCTTTTCCGTTACGGCTTCAATCACCAGATCCGCCGCTTGGACGCTGTCTTCCAAATCCGAGTGATAGGAAAGGCGCTCCTTGGCCGATGCCGCTTCTTCAAGCGTTAACTTGTTTCGTTGGACCGCGCCTGCAAAAAGCTCTTCTATTTCCTGCCGGGCGCTTTGCAAAACCTGTTCATATTTATCGACCAGCTTCACATGAAAACCGGAAACCGCCCCCGTGTAGGCGATGCCCCGGCCCATTACGCCGCCGCCGACAACAACCAGCTGTTCAATCAAAGCCTGTTCCCTCCCGTTAAGCGGATCAGTCATGCCGCCTTAAGCCAAATGCTTCATCTTTTCAAAAGGATTTTTGCAATGCTTACAATAGTAAATCTCCTTGCACAGCGATGATCCGAAAGGGCTGTCCCGCACGATATGCTTGGAGCCGCAGTAGGGGCAATGAACGACCCCGTCCGCAGCCAAGGCAATCCCGTACGTTTTTAATGCCGTTTCCCCGTCGGAGCTGATTTTCTGAGATGTCCAGGATGAGGTAAAGCTCCAGCCCACTTCGGCTCGTTTGCCCGGAAATTGCTCCTCCAGGACGCCGATCACCAGCTTGCGTATATGTTCCAATGCGGGGCAGCCGGAGAAGGTGGGCGTTAGAACGACTTGAATGTGCTCCGGGCCGCAGTCAATGTTCTCGACAATACCCAGATCCACGATGCTGACAGGCAACTCGGGATCCTCTACCGATTTTAACGCTTCGCGTACCGCTTGTTTCTCCGCATCCATACGAAATCACCACCTTCGCTTTATCCCCAGACCATGTCCGGGTTTTGACGGTAAACCAAAGTAAATTCGTTGTACAACGGCATAAAACCGGAAGAGTGCAGTCCATAACGTCCGCCTTGTACCGACAGATTGCCGATCATCTCTTGTTCAGGGCATGGAATCGATAGACCCAATTGGATCAATCGGGGATTCAATTCGTCCAGGCATTGCTTTAGCAGCGACTTCGCGCTGACCGAATTTAGGCCGTATTCCGCGGAGACGCGCTCAATTAACGGATCGGCGAAAAAATCGGAGATCAGCGGGTAAATTTGCCCGGCCGCTTTTTGCAGAAGCGATTGGCCTTGGCTGTCTTCCGAAATGAGCTGAGCCCATTCCATCCAATGCTCCAGATGAACGGCCTCCTCCCGCTTCATCAATCTCAGAACATCTTGCAGCCCCAAATCCGGGATTTCTCCCCCGAAGGACAAGCGCACGCCGTCGCAAATGTCATAGATGAGCTGCTTCATCACCAGCCGGGCCCAATCGTACTCATACCAATATTCGGCTAACCTGGAGACCTTGATTTGTTCCGGCGGCTTCCCGTAGATCAAATGATCTATCTGCTTTTCGCCGGTCGTATGGAGGTTCAGCAGCATCCTGCAGTGTCCGATCTCATCCTGGGAGATCGAACCGATGGCGATGTTTTCTTCCAGATCGGGTCCATATTCATATATTTTTTTGGTCAGCAAATGGCCTACCCAAAACTCGTCTTCCGCCCATTGATTCACAAAGTCGATAAGTACCGTATTTTCCTGCATGACAGCCCCTCCAATCAGACGTTGTACTCCATAGAAGCCAAGCGATATTTTTTATCTTTCGACATGCCCAAAAATTCGGTGTCCTGAAAATGGATCATGTGCTTTCGATTCACAATGCTCAGCTTCACGCAATTCTCGCGGCGGGCAAAAATTTCTCTGGCGCTGTGAAGGGCAAGGATCTCGCTCGGCGCCCGCACACTGCCTACATGAATAGCGGAGCGGTCCGCTTTTTCTTGAATGAATACCTCATATAATTGCTGTTTGCTCGTATCGTGTTGAGCCTGAGCCATACCGGTTCACCTCGCATCATGCCGTTTGGATTTTACTGCCCTTGTTCATCAAATCCCTGATCCATTGATAGTTTTCGTAGCTTTTACTTACGCTTTCTCGCCAATATTCCGAGGAAGGACCGCCGCCGTTAATCACCGCTTTGACCTCTTCCCAATCCGGCTCGGTATAGGACCAGGTTCCTGTTTTTGCATCTTTGGCTAATTGCGGATCTTGAAACTTGTAGCCCAAAGATTCCACCAGAGGAACAATCTTATCCAACCAGCGCGTGCGAATCGTGTCATTGGTGTCGACCTTGATTCTCCATTTCAAGGCATTGCTTGGCGCTTTGCCTTTCTCCGACGGACCAAAGTAAGCCAGCATCCGCGGATACCAGAGATCGAATGCATACTGCACGGTTTCCCGCTGCCGATCGGTGCCATGTGTCGTCAGCTGTTGAATCATGTTCACGGCCAGGTTGTAATGGAAGGACTCTTCCTTCATGATTTTTCTCAGCGCCCGTTGATAGGGGAGGTAGCTGCCCTGCACCAGCGATTGAAATTGGACGATCGCCCCGGTGTTTTGCAGCAGCATAGCCGCAACCATTTCCTCATAAGAGCCGAAGGAGTAATGAAAAATATTCAACAGCTTGTTTTTGCGTTCAATATATCCTTCAATGATTTCTTCCCGCGAGTAGCCCAGATCTTCACAGGCCCGAATGAGAATATGAGCGTGGCCCATTTCGTCCTGAGATTTTGCCGCGTACATCATTTTCCTGACAATCGAAGGGGTATAAGGAATCCACTGGGACAGCATCATCGCGCCTACAATTTCGGCTAACGCCTGAAAGCCCATGACTCTCGTCACTTCCTTTTTGTATTCCTCCGGCATCCAATCGGTCGAATCGACTTTCCCGCCGCTTTCCACATGCTGAAAAAAAGCTTGAGCCGTCATCATATCGTATGGCCTCCTTTTTTTAATTACTGTTAATTAAAATGCTTTGCAAAAAATATGCACGGCTAGAGCAGCCGAATCATTCCCTACTCTTCCGCCGGCATTTTCCGTTAACCCTACTCGGGCTCCCTCCACTTGTCTTGCACCAGCCTGGCCTCTTAGCTGCCACACGATCTCACAGATTTGAGCCAATCCGGTCGCTCCGCTGGGATTCCCTTTCGAAACGAGTCCACCGCTCGTATTGACGGGAATGGTACCGCCAAGCGTTGTTGCCTTCTCCCGAAGAAGCTTGACGCCTTCCCCTTCTTTACAAAAGCCCAATGATTCATAAATGAACAGCTCTACCGGTGAAACGGAATCGTGAACCTCCGCTACATCAATATCCGTAGGTTCCACTCCCGCCAGCTCGTATGCGCGTTTGGCCGCCCGCTCCGCCGCACGTTCGCCGTCCTCGGCATAAGGCGCTGAAGAATTGACTACGGAAGCCAGGACATCGACCGGTTCGCTTAACGAAGTGCGTTTGGCATACGCTTGGCTGGAGATCACGGCCGCAGCGGCGCCATCGCCTATAGGAGAGCACATCAGCCGGGTCAAAGGATCGCTTACCATAGGCGAGTTTAATATATCCTCTACGGTAATCGGGTTTCTGTATTGGGCATACGGATTAAGGGAAGCATGATACCGGTTCTTTTCCGATATGAGAGCAAATTCCAGCGGACTCACTCCGTATTTATCCATATAGGCTCTTGTTCTTTGGGCATAGGATTCGATGAAAATACTTCCCTGCATTTCGCCGTCCTTGATCAGCTCCACGTCTGTTGCGGCGGCAAGCGCCTTTAATGTCCGGGAACGGTCTGGATGGAACAGCTTCTCTGCTCCAACGACGAGAACCACATCGTATTGTCCCGACTTGACCGCCATATGGGCCAGATTGAACGCAGTAGACGCGCTTGCGCAGGCATTCTCCACATTATAGACGGGAAGTCCCGACAACCCGGAATCCCAAAGGCTGACCTGGCCCCGAACGCATTCCTGACCCGTGACGAAGCCGGCCATGGAATTCGCAAAGAATACCGCCTGGATTTCTTTTTTGTCTATTCGGGCGTCTGCCAGAGCTTCTGTGATTGCGCTTTGTGCCAAGCTCCTCAAGGTTTCGTGCTCATGCCTGGCAAACCGGGTCATCCCGACTCCGAGAATTTTCACAGGGTTCATGCTGAAGCCCCCTTCTCTCAACTACTTTTTTTCCAAACCGCTCAAAATCATTTGAGTAAATTGCCGGCTGACTTCCTGAACGCTGTATTTCTTTTCCGGCTTGAACCATTTATAAAGCCAGCTGCACATCCCCAGAATCCCGTTAACGACCAACACAGGATCCAAATCCACGAAATCGTTGGTTTTCACCCCTTGAGCGTAAATATTTCTGAGAACACGGATGAATTCTCTTTCGCGGGCGGTAATCAACTCCGTGTGATCTTCGGACAATTCATATTTATCTTGAAAAAATACCGTGAAGAAATCGAGATTATTGGCAACCAACGCGGAATATTCTTCTATCACCATTCTCAATTTGTCTTTAGGATTCATGGAATTTTCTGCGATCCGATTCATGGAATCCAGCCCTAATTTCATCGTCCGTTGGAAAATTTCATATAGAATCTCCTGTTTACTATTGAAGTGATAATAGACAGCCGGTGCAGTAATTTCCAGACGATCGGCAACATCCTTCAAGGTTGCGCTTTTATATCCCTTTTCCTGAAATATCCTGGCCGCCTGGTCTATGATTTCCTCGCGACGGAGATGGTATTTCTGGCTTTTAGATCCCATGACTTTGAACACCTCTAAACGATATTTACTAGATGACATTCGGCTTCGAATGAACCAATACGACCGCCCTGGATTCCACGACCTCATGACCGTGCTGGTTCACGCATCGCCCTGCAAGCTCAACGAATCCCGCTTTCAGCTTCTCTTTATAGGTCAGGGCTTCGATGGTCCATCGGGTGGTTACGGTATCGTTGGCGAATACCGGCTTGAGGAATTTGCCGCTGATGTTCGTGTTGGCCACGGCTGTACCCGCAAAAAAGTTTCCCAACGACGACGCCATCACACCAAGCGTGAAGGGCCCGGGAAAAATCCGCTTTTGAAACGGGCCTTTTTGAACAAAGGTTTCATTGACATGCACAGGATTGAAGTCGCCAAACAAGGCACTTCCCAATACCAAGTGCGTTTCGGTCAATGTAACGGAGGAACCAAATGCATCGCCAACCTGCAAATCATCGAAATACTTGCCCTCGACAACACCAATAATTGCCATTATACCCTAACTTCCTTTCTTATTGTATCAAAGATTCGATACAAATCTCCAGAAATTTCAGTTGCTTTAAAAGATTCCAGGTCAATAAAGCGGTGATGGGTTTTGCCCGTGCAGATCAGTTTTTCTTGTTCCGCGCGGATGATTTTATATTCGCATTCGAAGCCTTTGGCCGATAAATGTTCGATTCGGGCATGAATGATCAGTTCGTCGTCCAATCTGGCCGGCGAAAGATAGGAAAACTCCGAGCGAATCACCGGTGTTGCCACATTGTATTGTTCCGCCATCCTTTTGTGCGACAGGTTATATTTGCGCAAGACTTGTGCTTGCGCTTTTTCTGCAAATGCCAAATATCTGGCAAAATAGACCACTCTGGCATAATCTACATCGTCAAAATCGACAACCAGCCGATACTCCAATCCAACCCCTCGCTTCATTATTCATAATCGTGGATATACTCCACATGGAAAGGATCCACCGTCATCACCAATTGTCTTGAAAGAGCCAACATGAGAATGGCTAAATTTTTGATGCCGGGCACATCATGCTGACAAAGCCGTTTAAGGTTCTCGTGCGTTTGAAATACCAATTCCTCCGTATTCATTTCCAGCTGCTTGCTCATGCTTGATTCGCCTCCCGATTCTTATTTTGCCTTATTTCGCCGTATAGAAAATGCGGTCGCGGTCTTTGCTGCGTTCGTCGGTCCAACGGCGGACTTTAAATTCAAAACGCGGCAAGCTTTCCTTCGCTTCCGTGACTTTCATCCGGACCCCGACTTTATGCCGGATCTGATCCTCCAATAAGCAGAGCATTTCCCGCTTTCTGTCCTCCGATACGAAGCTTTTGAATTCCAACGTGATCAACACCTCTTCCGTTCCGTTCTCCTCCATATACACCTTGCCCCGGTATTCTTCCACTTCATCATAATGGAACAGAATGGATTCGATAGCGGCAGGCCATACATTGACGGCCTTGATTTTGATCATGTCGTCGTATCGTGCGATGCTTCCGGCCTCAAAAGCATCGAAGGCGCGACCGCAGGAGCAGGTATGATGCGGCAGGAATACGACTTTGTCATCGGTCGAGAACCGGATCAGCGGAGCCGCTTCGCGATCCAGATTCGTCAATACGATTTCGCCTTCTTCCCCCGGCTTCACCGGCTCGCCGGTTTCCCGGTTGAGCACCTCGACATAGGACATGTGTTCGAAGATGTGAATATGGCCTCGAGTCCCGTTATGCAGAACCCCGTGCTCGCATGTAAACCCAAGTCCGCCGCCCTGCTGCGTTGAACCGTACATTTCAAAAAGCTTGGCGCCCCAGAAGGCTTCCATTTTCTCGACCCAGGCGGGGGAGTAGCATTCCGTAGCCAGCATAATGCTCTTGAGCTCCGGAAATTCCTTGCGCGGGTCAATGCCCATTTCGGTACAAAGCACGGATAACCGTGTCAGGTAGGCAGGCACGATGGTGATTTGATTCGGCTTGAAACGAAGCATCATTTTCAGTTTGTCCTCGGATCTTTGGGTGCCTACATGCATACTCAACACGCCTAGATGCACGTAGGATTGCGTCAACGAATCCGGACCCGCCAATTGTCCCGCCGAGCCGGGCCACGTATTGTAACAGGTATCTCCCCGGTTTACCCCGGACCAATGCAGACCCATCGCCCACGTTTGGCCTGCGTATTCCTGATCTGCTCGGCTTCGACCGTACACTTCCTGTCCCAATCCGGAGGTTCCGCTTGTCATATACAGACCGATCAATTGCTCCTTTTTCATCCATGTCCGGCTGCCGAAAGGCGGATTGGCCTGCTGATCGGCGACCAGATCTTGTTTGCTGATTCTCGGCACCTTGTTCCGGAAATCATCAAAATGATGGATATCGTCGGGTTTGATCTTGTGCCGGTCAAATAAATTCCGGTAAAACGGATTGCGCGCATATTGATGCTCCAGCAAAAATTTGAGCTTTTTCCATTGCAGTTGTTTGATTTCTTCCCGGGTCAGCTGTTCCAATTTCGGATTGAATAAGCGTCGGTTCATCTTCATTCCTCCACTATGTTGGATTTAATTACGCGCCCATATACATCTTTTGGATATCGGAATCTGCGGATAATTCGGAAGAGCTCCCTTCCTTCAACACTTTTCCGTGCGATAAGACATAGGATCGGTCCGATACATGTAAGGCGGCCTTCACATTTTGTTCCACCAGCAGAATCGAGATATGCTGATCCCGCAGCCTGCGGATGGTTTTGAAAATTTCTTTCGTAATAATCGGAGAGATCCCTAAGGAAGGCTCATCGAGCATCAGTAATTTAGGCTGTGCAATAAAGCCGCGTGCAATCGCGAGCATCTGCTGTTCCCCTCCGCTTAGCGTACCGCCTTTGTGATGGAGGCGTTCGTAAAGTCTCGGAAAGAGCTCGAACGCTTCCTTGATTTTCCGGGCTACCTTCTCCTTTTCCCTTCTCCAACGGAAGGCACCCAGCTCCAAATTTTCAATCACGGTAAGCTCCTTGATGACTCCCCTGCCTTCCGGCACATGAATCAGTCCGGCCTCGACTCTTTTGTAATCCGGCATATGGGTGATATCCCGGTCCATAAAGGTGATGCTGCCCTTGTAGGCGGGATTCAATCCGGATAAGGTTCGAAGCAGCGTTGTTTTGCCGCCCCCGTTCGCGCCTAAGATGCTGACGATTTCCCCTTCCATCACTTCCAGCTGTACCTGCTGCAAAACATGGATTTTGCCGTAGCCCGATTCCAGGTTTTCCACCCTAAGCACTGATATCCTCCTCTCCCATATAAGCCTGAATCACATCACGGTTGCGGTTAATGTCTTCCGGGGACCCCTCGGCGATTTTCTTTCCGTTATTCATCACCACAATGTCATCGGAGACCTCCATGACGAGTCCCATATGGTGCTCCACCAGCAAAATGGTTATGCCCATTTGGCGTATTTCGCGGAGAACGCCAACCAGGCGTTTGGTCTCGCTGTCATTTAAACCGGCGGCCGGTTCATCCAGCAGCAGCATCCTGGGTTTTGCCATCAAGGCTCTGGCTAACTCAAGCAACCGCTGATACCCGCAGGGAAGCTCGCTTGCCGGCGCGTGCAGCCAATCGGACAGCCCGATCTGGCCGCTCACCCGATGCGCTTCTTCCAACGCTTCTTGTTCTTCTTTACGGGAGATCATACTGCGTATACTGCTTCGGAGCATGCCCGCCTGGAAGCGCTTGTCATAGCCGACCAACAAATTGTCCAAAACGGTAAATCCGTTGCTGTCAAACATTTTGACGCCTTGAAAGGTCCGAATAATCCCGTAATGGGCGATCTGGTGCGGCTTTCTTCCCGTAATGGCCCGGTCTTCAAAAATCACTTGACCCTCCGTCGGGGCAAAATTCCCCGATATGATGTTGAACATGGTGGTTTTCCCCGCTCCGTTCGGGCCGATGAGGGCTTTAATGCTTCCTTTCTTGATGTCGAAGCTCACTTGATCCACTGCTTTCAAACCGCCAAACATTTTGGAAATCTTCTGTACCTGCAGCATCGAAACACCTCCATACCGTTGGGCTGATTCGGTCTCGTCACACTTTGCGCCGTTGAAAGAACCTTTTTTGTAAAATACCGTAGATGCCTTTAGGCATGAACAGCAAAATGACGATGAGCGCCGCCCCGGTCAGCAATATTTTATAATCCTTAAATGAATGCGTCGTTTCGACCAGCAGCACCCATACGAAGGATCCCAGCAGAGGACCGTAGATGACTCCGTGACCGCCAAGCAAGGACATGACAACCAAATCGACGGAAAGGGCCAAGCCGAAAATGTCTGGCGCGATAAAGCTCAAATAGTTGGCCATCACAAAACCGGCCGCAGCCGCATACATCGCGCTGACCACGAAAATCTGAAGCTTCACCTTCCCCGTATAAATGCCCAAGGCCGACGCCGCTTCTTCATTGCTTTGGATCGCAACCAAGGACCGCCCCGTGCGTGTTCGGGTCAGATTGCGGGCCAGAATAAATCCGACTCCGAAAATGACCCAGGCTAATATAAAATAGCCTCTTTCACCCAAGCTGTTCGAAAATACGGTCAAGGAATTTACGGACATTCCCGAAGAGCCGCCGGTGAGCGGGAACATCGATATCGCCAGCGCCTGAACCAGAAGGGCGAAACCCAGCGTGGCAATAGCCAGGTAATATCCTTCCAGCTTCAAAATCGGATAACCGATGATGAACGCCACAAGCGCTGAACCGATCAGAGCAATCATAAAAATGAGAACCGGATGTACGCCATGCTGGCTTAGTATGGCTGTAATATAGGCTCCAAGTGCGATAAAGCCTCCGTTGCCGAGCGAAATTTGTCCGCCGTATCCCATCAGCATTTCCAGGCCGGTGGCCGCTAAAGCGTAGATTCCTACAAAGGTAAGCATGCTGTACAGATAGTGATTGGGTGGAAGCACAGCGAGCATGATGGCGACCGGCACGATAACAACGGTCCAAACGGCGATTTGTTTTTTTCTCATCGCTTAAACCCTCCTACTAACCCTTTGGGCATAATAATGAGGAGCAGGAGCAAAAATACAAGCGTCATCACATCCTTGTACTCCGATGAAACGAATCCCGCCATATTGCTCTCGAATATCCCGAGCAGCAGTCCTCCCAGCAAAGCCCCGACCGGGCTTCCCAGCCCTCCGAGAATCGAGGCCACCAAACCCTTTACGACAAAGACAAGTCCCAAGGTATAATTCATCAGCAGCAGAGGCGCGATTACGACGCCGCTTATGGCGCCGATTGCACCGCTTAAACCAAAGGCGATCATTCTCATCTGGTTCACGCGGATGCCGGCAAGTCTTACGCTTTCAGGATTCGAGGAGCAGGCCCGGAACGCTTTGCCGTAATACGTTTTATGCAGAAAATAGTAAAGCCCGCCGTTGATCAGAACCATGACGGCAACAATCACCAGGACCTGGTACTGAATCGTAATGTCGCCCCATTTGACGGCGCCGGCCCAAACCGGCTCGGCCGTTTTGGACTGTTTGCCGAACACCAGCATGGAAATCCCTTGTAAAGTAATCATGATGGCCAAGGTCATGATAATTTGATTAATCAACGGCGAGGAAGAAACCGGCCTCATCAAGGAACGCTCGATGATCAGTCCGATGATTACCGCAATGAATACCGCTGCAATAAAAGCCAATACGGAAGGCATATAACCGCTGAGTACAATGAATGAAAGCGCTCCCATTGTAAAGTATTCGCCTTGGGACAAATTAATCACTTTGGAGATCGAAAAGACTAACGTAAATCCCATGCCGATCAAGCCGTAGATGCTGCCTAAACTGATTCCCGTGATCAGGCTTTGCAAGACATTGTCCATAGGAAATCCCCTTTAAAACATATTTACTCGAGCAAGGACCATTTATTATCACGGATCTCTACGATTCTCAACGTTTCCGGAGACAGTCCGATCCGGTTGTCTTTGGTAAATTTGAAGGTTCCGTTCACGCCGATTATGCTCTCCCCCCCGTTTTCCAAATAATCCTTGATCTTCTGCGGGTCGGTTCCAGCCTGTTTCAAAGCATGATAAGCGACATTTAATGCATCGTAACCGAAGCCTTCGATATAACCGGGTACATAGTTATGATCCTTTTGAAAACGGGAGATGAATGTTTCCAAGACTTGCTTTTGCGGATGATCGTCAGGAATTTGCTCGAATGCCGTAATAATTCCTCCGGCGGCCAGCACTTTATCATTATCGATTTTTCCGATCAAGTCCAGGAAAGCTTGTGTAGCTGAAGAATGGGGAGGCAGCATCGGCACATTCAGCCCGATTTCATCCATTTCTTTCCTTACCTTGACGGCAGGCTCCCCTGTCACGAACGAAATCACAGCATCCGGCTTGGCTGACATAATGGAAGTCAGCTGCGGCTTCATTTGGATATCGTTCATATTAAATGATTCTCGTTTGACGATATTGACTTTATACTTTTCCGCGTACCGGGCAATCGCTTTGTCTGCGATCTGTCCCAAGGCATCGTTGGGATTGAGGACACCGATATTGTTCAAGCCTTTATTGGCAAAGTACTGAAACTGACGCTCAATGACCTGATCCGTGGAATGGACGACCGCCCAGCCCCAGCCAATCTTCGGATCCGGGATGTAACCTCCCGACATCGAGATCATGGGAATTTTGGCGGATCCCGCCGCCTGCTCCGCAGCGTTGGAGGTCGGCGTGCCGTTCGGGCCGATGATCATCACGACCTTATCCTCATTGATCAGACGCTTGGCCCAACGGCTTGCCTCTTCCGGTTTGGATTGGTCATCGTAAACGATAATCTCAAGAGGATGGCCATTCACTCCTCCCGCTTCGTTGATTTGCTTTTTCAAGGTTTCAACGGCACGCTGTGTGCTTTGTCCCAGCCATCCGGCCGGACCCGTCAGAGAGAGTATTGTGCCGATTTTATAAGCTTCATTGCCCTTTGGTCCAGCGGATGGTTGGTCGGAGGCTGGATTCGTCTCTACCTGATGATTGGCGGACGGATTAGCGCATCCGGCTGCCGCAAGCATACAGATCATGATGAAAATAAAAGGAAGCTTGAACTTTTTCACCACTGCATTTCCCCCTCTATGGAAATATTTTTTAAATAAAGCGCTTTCTTTTTTGGGGTAAAAAAATAAGGGAACTGCAATCAACGTCCTGATGGATGAATGCGAGTCGGCTGTCAAAATACGATATTTCCAATGTCAGCTCGTCAAATTGGCATCAAGCCTCACCTCCTGTGATGATAAAATTTTAATGAACGTTAAGTAAAATATACTGTAGAAACTTCTCTTTGTCAATTGATTTTTCGCACTATTCTGATATTGATGTTTGTGACGGTTTGAGCTTGTTTGTCCATTCTCGTTTAATAAACAAAAGAGGCGAGCTCCTGCTCCCCCTTTCAGTGAATGATTATAATACTTCTTTATGCTTTATATCCAAAGGATTGCGAGACCTCTTTCATCATCTTTAATAAATATTGGCTTGTCACATCATCGATTTGCGTCGGGATCGTATGCGAAAAACCAACGACAACGATGACGGCGAGCAATCGCTTTTCAAAATTAAAAACCGGAAAGGCTATGGAGGATATGCTCGGAACCAGCGGTTCCTTCGCAAAAGATATAGCATTCTTACGGACAATTAAAATTTCGGATTCCAGACGATGCCTCTGTTCCTCGTCAAGCTTGTCCAACTGCTGCTGTTTCCATTCCCGGATGAGATGTTCTTCCATGAAAGCCGCAAAAACCTTTGCGGTGGCCGACATAATGGGAAGAAACGTGCCGATTTGAGCCCCGATGTTCAGTCCCTGCAGACTATTGATAATTTTCACTACCATCGGTCCATTGTGAGACCACGTCGTCAGCAGTACGGTGTTTTTGCAGGTCCGGTTGATTTCCTGAAGAAAAGGCGTCACCCGCTCGATCATGTTCTCCCGGTTGATCGCTTTCATACCGTACTCTACCAGCTTGCTCCCAAGAGTATACAGGCCGGTTTCCTTATCCCTGTAAAGCATCCCGATTTGAGTCAGCGTATTCAGATACTTGTACAAATTGCTCTTGGTGATTTTTGTTTTTTCGTATATCTCGTTGAACTTCAACGGTTTGTCATAAGAAGCGACTAATTCAAGGATCTCGTTGCCAACCTGCAAAGACTGAATTGTCGTACTTGTTTTGGAAGCAGCCATTTTAGACAACCCTTCTGTAATTGACCTCTGTATACAATATAAGATAATCATATCCAATGATCAATATCTCCCCATCACTTGACAGTTAAACGAGACGATCATCATCCCTGAGAAAGGCGTCCTTGATGATGCCGGATGTTGTCAACAGAACAGCCATGTCATTCCATCAGCTTATTCGGCAACCAGGTGGTTAGCGGCGACCAATAAGTAACCAGGAAAAGGATCACAAGCGCAACGATGAGAAAAGGAACAACCGATCGAATGAGCGTCTCAAACTTCACTTCGCCTACTGCCGAGGCAATGAATAAGCCTGCTCCGACCGGCGGTGTGAGCAGCCCGATGGTAGCGTTCAAACAAACGATAACGCCAAAATGGATCGGATCAATTTCGAACGCATGAACAAGCGGCATGAATATCGGCAATAACACAATCAAAACGGCCATCTCGTCCATAATAATACCGATAAGCAGCAGGAACAGATTCACCAGCAGTAAGAACACAAAAGGGCTCGAGGTCAGCGTTCCCATAAATTCGACGATTTTTTGCGGAATTTGTTCAAACGCCATGACCCATCCAAACAAGTTCGCCGTCGAAATCAGCAAGGTCACCGCAGAGGTGGATATGGTTGCACCCACTAATATTTTGGGAAAATGCTTGATTTTCAAGTCCCTGTAAACAAAGAATCCGATCAAAATCGCCAAGAAGCAAGCGAACGCCGCAGACTCGGTTGTTGTGAAAATACCGCTTAGAATCCCGCCCACAATGACAGCGGGAACCGATAAAGCCGGCAATACCTTAAAAAAACTGGAAACTATTTCTTTCCATAATGCTTTTTCGGATCTCGGAAAACTGTGCTTGTAGCCTAAATATGCGATTAAGAGAATAAAAGCTGCGGCAAGTAAAAGCCCCGGAATAATCCCCGCTATAAACATCTTGCCTATCGAAACTCCAGATCCTACAGAATAGATGATAAACAGCATACTGGGCGGAATGATAGGTCCCAACAGCGCAGCCGATGCCGTAGTTGCCGCCGCAAATGAACGGCTGTAGCCTTCCTTCTCCATCTCGGGAACCATGATCCGCGACATCATTGCCGTCTGGGCCGTCGCGGAACCAAGAATAGAGGCCAGGAACATATTCGCAATGATGTTGACGTAAGCCAATCCTCCGCGAAAGTGACCTACGAGCTTTTTCGAAAAATCGATTAATCTTCCGGTAATGCCGGCTGAGTTCATCAGCTCGCCGGCCAGCATAAAGAGCGGAATAGCCAACAGGCTAAAGCTTTCGACTCCTGAGTACAGACGCTGCGGAACATTATTGAACAGAACCATATTACCGTCCAGCCCGATATAGGCTACGCTAGTAATCCCAAGCACCAATGCGATGGGAATCTGAATGGCCAGCAGGGCGAAAAAAATGAGTAAAATAACCATTATATTCCCTCTCTACGTTGTTTTTGAAATACGCTTGCAAATAAATCCAACGAATGTATAGCCATAAATAACAGCCCCAGGGGAATGCCTATATAAGGAATGATCATCGGTAAGCCGACGGCCGGCGATTTTTGCAGCAGGATAGAGGGGTTCGTTATCCATTTCAAAGATAAGCCCAGAGCAAAAATGCAAAAGGCTAATGAAATAAAAAAAGCAATTCCCAAAAAGATGCGTCTTGTGTTTTCCGACAGCCTTTCCATAATAAAGCTTACGGCCGCCGCCTTGTTGGTTTTGATACTCATGCTTCCGCCAATGAAGGTCACCCATACTAAAGCGAATAAGCCAAATTCGTCCGACCAACTCAGAGGTGAATTTAAAAAATAACGAAATATAACCCCTAACATCAGGGAAGTGACCATAAACGACAATAACAGAATGGCTAATATTCGTTCTATGGAAAAGACGGCATCACTAAGTTTGCGAACGAAGGTCATACGTACAACTCCCTTGGATGAATATCATAAGCTCCCATAAGTCCGGGTAGAAAAGAGAGGTGATTCCGGACAAGGGAGAAAAGCAAAGCTTTCCCCCTCGCCGGATCATGAAATAAGAAACCAAGGCATCGCAACAGCTATAGACTACTTGTTCTGATTTTCCTGAATGAGCTCTTTAATCAATGCGTTGCTGGAATACTTGGTATAAAGTTCGTCGCGGACGGCCTTAAAGCTGTCATTATTGCTCAATTCAGAAACCGTTGCGCCTTTTGTTTTCAAATTATCCAGGTTCTGCTTTTCCAAATTGATCGATTCCTTGTTCCCCCAGTCCACAGCCGTTTTCATGGCTTCGGCTACTATTTTTTGATCTTCCGGCGACAAAGCTTCCAATTTCGTTTTGTTCGCGATCACAACCCCCGGCCACGCCATATGATTGGTCAGCGTAAAGTTTTTAGCGGTTTCATAATATTTTTCGGTCATCAAAGCATCAAGGTCAATATCGATCCCGTCGATCACGCCTGTTTGCAAAGCCGTATACACTTCCGGCAGAGGCATCGGAGTCGGACCGGCGCCTACGGCCTTCCAGAAATCTTGAATGGACGGGCTGCCGAGAATACGAATTTTTTTGCCCTTCAAGTCTTCCGGTTTGGTGACTGTCGTACTCTTCATCAAAATATGGCGGTTCCCCGCAAAAATATAGTCCATCCCGACAAGCCCCTGATTGCTCAAGCCATCCAAAATTTTCTTCGCCGCTGTGGAATTCCGCGCAGCCACAGCTTTCTCAATATCGCTGAACAGGAATGGCATGAACCAAGCATTGAATTCTTCCGAACGGGTACTCATGTAGGCGTTCGTTATAATCCCGAAATCGAGCGTGCCGGTCTCCAGCTGCTGCACCATGTCCTTTTCTGCCCCAAGTTGTCCCGCCGGGAAAGTCTCCACTTTCATTCGGCCGTTAGAACGCGCTTTCAATTCTTCATTGAACTTGTCGGCGGTCTTATGCCAAATGTGTGTAGGCTGCGTAATATGCGCCAGTTTGAACGTGTACGTTTTACCTTCCTCTCCTGCTGCTTGCCCTTCATTGGAGCTTTTGGTTTGCGTTCCGCCTCCGCAACCGGCAAGAATGAGAGATATGCTCAGCGTCGCAGCCAATACGAGTGAAAACGTCTTTTTCATAGTTTAAATTCCCCCTATAAATTGTTTTTTATAAATTCATTGCATCGGGCATCCAATGTTTCATGGTGATTTCATTGCAGGTTGAATGAACTCTTCCGTCATGAAGAAATCGCTTTCATATTACTTGCAACGATTGAAATTACGAAGGCTGCGGCATACAACAAGCATCCTGCCGGGTACTCTTTTCACTCCTTTCCTATGCCCGCAATCCCATCTCTTCTACCCAGCGCAAAGATTTCTCAGCATGTATCCTCCAATACTCTCCAACACCCGATAATTCGAAAACGCATACATCTTATCAAGTAATCATGGATCGGGATTAAATTGATTGGGACTAGATAACGATAATATGTGAATTAAGTTCTCTATGTTTATATTATATAACTATGTTATGAAGTTTCTGTCAACATTATTTTTTTTGAAGCAAGCCTCATCGCACCACGAATGACAGACGCTTCCAAAGCCTGCTTTTCTCGCCTGTAAACTACTGCTTTACGCAATAGAGACGATAGTTTTAAAAAATCGTTTGAAAAAATATTCATGTTTTGATATTGACAATCATCAGGCGGTCATCGTTATAATAGAAATATAAATGAGAACTTAATTCTCTATTTGTGGATTTCAATCCAACCGAGGTGATTCACAACCAGCGTTACTGTGTCATCCTTGATTGCTGACTATCCAAATCAAAGTGAGGTGAATCCCATTGAAAAAATTTCTCGTATTCATTGAACGCAAACCGGGCTTTTCCGGGAATTCCATACCGGAGCATCGTCAATTTATCCAAAGCTTGCGAGATAATGACATCCTGGTATCGGCCGGCGGTTTTAACGATCAAACCGGCGGTGCCTATGTCCTTCAAGCACATTCCCTTGAAAGCGCAACCCAAACCATGAAGCAAGATCCCATGTACATGGAGAACGAATGTATCTATACGATAAAGGAATGGAACGTTCAGTAAAATGTAAGGGCTTTAATTTTGGATATAAGGAGTTATAACCATGAAATTAGTGAGCTTTAGTTATAACGGGATTACCCGGATCGGCTGCATCGCAGACGAGCAGATCATCGATTTAAATTTGGCGTACCGCAGCATGCTTGAATCGCAAGGCGTCATCCGGGCCGAGCAAATCGCAGAAGCCTACATTCCTGCCAATATGGTTGAATTTCTTCAAGGCGGACAGCAAAGTCTCCAATTGGCCAAACAGGCGATCGAATATGTTCGGCAGAATGAGGCTGCCTTGAAATATAAGGCGGTTCACCCGACTTCAGATGTAAAATTGGAAGCTCCGGTGCTCAACCCCGGGAAAATGATTTGTGTCGGCCATAATTATCGCGAGCATATTTTGGAGATGGGACGCGGACTCCCCCCCGTTCCTGTCGTATTCGCCAAGTTCAGCAATACCATCATCGGCCCTCAGGATGATATTCCTTTCTTCCCGATCTCCGAGCAGCTTGACTATGAAGCGGAATTTGCTTTTGTCATTGGCAAGCGGGCCAGAAATGTATCGCAGGATCAGGCACTGGATTATGTAGCCGGTTACACGATCGTCAATGATGTGACATACCGCGATTTGCAGCGAAGAACCCTTCAATGGCTCCAGGGAAAAACCGTAGAAGGTACGGCCCCTATGGGTCCATGGTTGGTGACGAGCGACGAGCTTGATGATCCGACCGGCCTGGAAGTCGTGCTTACCGTCAACGGCGAAGAGCGTCAGCGTTCCAATACAAAAAATCTGGTGTTTACCGTTGCCTATTTGGTCGAGTTTTTATCCAACCTGATGACCCTCGAGCCGGGCGATGTGATTTTAACAGGCACACCGGGCGGCGTAGGCGTAGCCCGTGATCCTCAAGTGTTCTTGAAGGACGGAGACGTGGTTCGAATTGAAATCGACCGCATCGGGGCGTTGGAGAATCGGGTATCCAAAGTCGAAGGAGGACAATAAGCATGAGCATCCAAGAGGCGATCCGCTCCATCCATGACACGATAGATGACATGGTGCGCGTGTCCAAAGGATTATCCGAAGACATCATTCGCTGGAAGCCCGCCGAGGATAAATGGTCCGTGATCGAAGTATTGTGCCATGTGGAAGAAGCCACTCCTTTTTGGTTGAATGAAATTCAAGCGTTGGTGAAATCCCCGGGTATCGAGTGGGGACGCGGACTTCAGCATGAAGGCCGGTTAGCCGCCGTAGCTGCGGCCGGCGGGCGCTCCACCGGCGAGGTTCTTCAGGGCATTGAGAGCTCCAAGGCGCAAGTACAGGCGGTTCTCGGCACGCTTACCGAGGAAGATTTAAAGGCGGAGGCGCCGAGCCGCAACCCCCGCTTTGGAACCAAGCCGCTGCAATTTATTGTCGATCATCTGTTGGTCGAGCATCTCATCACCCACCTGAACCAAATCAACCGCAATATCGGACAGTATCGGGAAGCGCATTAAACCCTAAACCCTTTGGAGGTGTGGTCGCATGGCAGAAAAAATGGAATTTTTCCAAAGTCAAACCGTACAAGATTTTAATAAGGAAATTGAGAAGTACCATCTGGGACCTCTTTGGAATGCCATCCCTGACTTGATGCATAAACAGCCTACTCCGCAAGCCGTACCTTATCTGTGGAAATGGGAGACGCTGTACGCCAAGCTCATGGAAGCCAGAGAAATTTTCACGCCCGATCGCGGCGGTGAAAGAAGAGCCATCTATTTGCAAAACCCGGGATTAACCTACCGGCAGCCCTGGGGATGGGCTTCCACTACCCAAACCCTGTATGCGGCGGTTCAGTTAATCCTCCCTGGCGAAACCGCGCCGTCACACCGGCATACGCAAAGCGCTCTCCGTTTCATCATGAAAGGAGAAGGAGCTTACACTATCGTTCAAGGCGAACGCATCTTCATGGAAGAAGGAGATTTTCTGACCACGCCGGGAGGGCTTTGGCATGGCCATGCCCATCCCGGAAATCAGCCGATGATCTGGATGGATTGCCTGGATATACCGACCATCTACGCGATCGGCGGGACGTTCTTTGAAAATTACCCTGAAAGGATCGAACAGCCGAAGGTGCCGGATAATTATACCGCTCAACGCTATGAAGGCGGCATGGTTCGCCCCATCTCGGATCGCAAATCCCAGGCTGCGCCTCTGGGCTCTTTCAAATGGAAGCAGACCTTGGCTGCACTCGAAGGCTTAAGCCGGTTTGAACCGGACCCGTACGATGGCTATGCGGTAGAATATATCAATCCGTCCAACGGAAAAACAGCGAACCCGAACATTGCTTCCTGGATGCAGAAGCTTCCTAAAGGATTTCACTCCAAAGCGCACAGGCATACCAGCTCCACCATTTATCAGGTATTCAAAGGCACAGGTTATACCGTCATCAACGGGATTCGTTATGATTGGTCCCAAGGCGATTTCCTTGTCGTACCGAACTGGGCCTGGCACGAGCATGTCGCTGCGGAAGAATCTTATTTGTTCTCCGTTAGCGACCTGCCGATTATGGAGAAGTTTGATCTTCAACGTGAAGAACATTATGAAGAGAATCAAGGGAACCAGGAAATTGTGGATGAATTTAAACCTCTGTTACCTTAACTCGCAAGTTCCGGATTCATTCCCTTATCCGCTTTAATTTAAATCAACATTATTAGAGGAGCATACCGTTATGACGAAAGAAATAAACGTTCCGTTCCTGATCGTTGGCGGCGGCATCGGCGGTCTCGCGACTGCGCTCGGTGTTACCCAGACGGGTCGATCCGTACATGTGCTAGAGCAAGCGCCTGAATTCGGCGAGATCGGCGCAGGTATCCAGCTGGCGCCAAATGCTACGGCGGTATTAGACAAACTGGGGGTACTTGATGCCATATCGGAATATGCGGTCTTTCCGAAACGTTTGGTGCTGATGGATGCCTTTACCGGAAAAGAACTTAGCGCGCTTAGTCTTGGCGAGGCCTTCCTCGAGCGTTACGGTTATCCGTACATCGTGCTGCACCGTTCCGATTTGCACAAGGCTTTGCTTGATGCTTGCCGGGCTAACGACCAGATTACGCTGGTGAACAACCAAGTGGTGCAATCTGCCGAGAATGTCGGCGAGAAGGTCCGGGTTACCTGCTCCGACGGTACAACCTACCTCTCCGGCGCAGTGATCGGAGCTGACGGACTGTGGTCTAATACACGCAAACTGTTCAGTCCCGACAAGCCCGTCTGCTCGCAATATGTAGCTTACCGCGGCGCGATCCCTATGTCTGAGATTACTCCGAGCGCCGACCTGGATGATGTCATCATGTGGATCGGCCCTAACCTCCACCTTGTCCAGTACCCTGTACGCCGGAAGGAGCTTTACAACCAAGTGGTTGTATTCAAAAGCTTCCGATACAAGGAAGATTCCGATGACTGGGGCACACCGGAGGAGTTGGATGAGCATTTCGGCACATGCTGCGAGCCTGTACGCCATGCCGTGACCTTCATTCAACGTCAGCGCCGCTGGCCGATGTATGACCGGGAGCCGATCGGTAACTGGACGGCGGGACGCATTACCCTGCTCGGAGACGCCGCCCACCCTATGCTGCAGTATCTCGCTCAAGGCGGTTGCCAGGCCTTGGAGGATGTTGCATGTCTGACCGAATCTCTCCGCAAGTACGGCAACGATACGGAAAAGGCTTTCCTGGCCTATCAGGAGGAACGCATTCCACGCACGGCGGAAGTGCAGCGCAGCGCCCGCCTGTGGGGCGAATTCCTCCACACCGGAGACGCCATGGCCATCCTTCTGCGGAACAGAATTCTAGCCGGGCGAAGCGCTGACGACTTCAGTGTTTCCGACTGGCTCTACGGCCGCAGATACATGTAAATGTTCTTTATAAGAAACAACAGGTTGTGACAATATCGCGGCCTGTTGTTTCGCAAGCTATTCCATTACAAATCGACCAGTGATCTTTTGCAGATTGCCGGAAATGCTTTTGAGCAATTCCGCTTGTTCAGCAATGAGTTCCGTAGCCATATGATGCTGTTCTCCGTTGACCGCCATGGATTGCGCAGATGCGGTAAACTGCTGGGATATATCCCAAATCGTCTTTATCCTGTCTTCCATAGAATGGAGTCCCAGCTGAATTTCACGCATTTCCGCGGAGTGAACGACCGCTTGTTCGGCCGTCCGGCTGCATTTGTCGGCGACATTGCGAATCATATCGTTCAATTCGCCCAGCGTGCGGATTCCCCGTTCTACAGCAAACTGCCCCGCTTTCACACTGGCTGCGGTTTCTTTCGATTTCAGCGCCATATTATGCGTCAGCTCTATCGCGCGATCCGCCACCTCATTGGATGTAGCGGCAAGCTTGCGCACTTCATCGGCTACCACCCCAAATCCCCTGCCCTCTTCCCCGGCTCTTGCCGCTTCAATCGCCGCGTTCAACGCCAACAAATTCGTCTGTTCGGCGATTTCCCGTATGTAAGTTATGAACTCTCTCATTTCTTGCGATTGCCGCTCCAGCTCTTCCATAGATGAAACACTCTGCTTGCTCGTTTCATGCAAATCATTCATTTCCTTGCGCATCTCCAATGTTTTCTCCAGTCCCATATGAGAGGACGCCCGTGCCTCCTCGGATATCCTGCCGGAAAGCTCCAATTCTTGACCGGCCCGGCTGACCAGCTCTTGAATCTGGTTCATCAAGCTGCTGTTTTGTTCTATGAGCTCCAGCTGGTCGGTTGCTCCCGCGCTCACTTCCTGCATACTTGCCGACAGCTGCTCGGCCGAGGAAAGAAGCCGGCGAAGTTCATCCGCCTGTTCGGAGCCGATGGTATTGACGGTCGCTGAAACCTCCTTCATCTCCGACAAAATCGTTCTCATGCCGATGACAATTTTGTTAATTTCAAATGAAACCTGCCCGAGCTCATTGCGCCTGGAGCCTGCCGGAACGGGCATGAGCTTGCCTGAAGAGATCGCCTTCATCCTTTCCGTCCAGTTTTTTATTCCCTGAAAAACGGTTTGCTGTAAGTAAACGCTTACAAGCAAGAATGACGCCAACAACAGCAAACTCAGCCATACGCGTTCGCCCGCCGAATCGGCCAACCAAAGTCCGCCCAATCCGATGAGCAGAGGAATGCCGAATAAGCTATAAAACAGGGTCCGAAACGATAAAGACTGCACAACTACGCCTAACCGCAAATTATACGGCGAATCCTTCCTTCCGGGAATGTTCACCGGAACCGCTGCATCCAATAAGACCTCTCCTGTATTCCGGTGGTAAATCTGGGTTAACGGTTCGCTCGTTTGAGCGGCCGCCAGGCCGACGGTGTCGTTGAAGATCGTGCCCTCCCGGAGCCGATTGGTATGCAGGACGGAAAGACCCTGATGCTCTACGAGCAAAAAGTATTCGTCATGCTGAAGACCATTGTCGAGCAGCGCCCGAATTTCTTCCGACCTTTCGGACAAATCATGTCCCTCCAAAAGCTTGCCGATCTCTGCCGCCATGGATTGTACTTTGGCTAATGCGCGATGTTCCAGCTGTTTAGGTATTTTCACATGGAATGCCCCCTTCGCTTTGCCAGCGCTATAATAGATGAAGCCATAATCCCTATACCTGTTATCGGATGTGGATATGGATAAATTTAGCATTTATTTTGCGGTCCATAAGAAAAAAGGGCGAATCCCAAAGCATACATCCGCTTCGGGAACAGCCCAAACATCGCATTAATCCTCAATAGTGGAAAGATCTCCTGTCGGAAGGCCTAACTCCTGGGCCTTCAATACCCTGCGCATGATTTTGCCGGATCTTGTCTTGGGCAGCTTGCCTACCACCTCGATTTCCCGTGGGGCCGAATGTGCGGAAAGCCCGTTGCGCACAAATAAACGAATTTCCTCCAGCAGCTCCGGCGTTTCGCGATAACCCTCGCGCAAAGAGATGAATGCTTTGATGATCTCGCCGCGAATCGGATCGGGCTTACCGATCACGCCCGCTTCCGCCACAGCGGGATGCTCCACGAGTTTGCTTTCCACATCGAACGGACCGACCCTTTCGCCCGATGTGTTGATCACATCGTCCACGCGGCCTTGGAACCAGAAGTAACCGTCTTCGTCACGGTAAGCGGAGTCGCCTGAAATGTACCAGCCCTTCAAACGGAAATACTCTTCATATTTGGCCGGGTTGTTCCAAATCTTGCGCATCATGGACGGCCACGGGGTACGGATGGCCAGATTGCCCAGGCGATACGGCGGCAGTTCATTGCCCTGGTCATCGACAATCGCCGCTTGAATGCCCGGGAACGGCTTGCCCATCGATCCCGGACGCATATCCATACATGGGAAATTAACAATCATATGCGCACCGGTTTCCGTCATCCACCATGTATCGTGAATTCGTTTGCCGAATACTTTCATTCCCCAGCGGATCACTTCGGGGTTTAGCGGTTCGCCCACGGAAAGCACATGACGAAGCGTGGATAAATCGGACTTTCTTGCCACTTCATCGCCCGCAGACATCAGCATCCGAAACGCCGTCGGCGCGCTGTACCAAACCGTAACCTTGTAATCCTCAATCGTCTGATACCAGCGCTCGGGAGAAAATCGTCCGCCGCGGATCAGATTGGTCGCCCCGTTCAACCATGGGGCAAATATACCGTATGTGGTTCCGGTCACCCACCCTGGATCGCCAGTACACCAGTAAATATCGTCATCCTGCAGGTCCAGCACCCATTTGCCGGTAATGTAATGCTGGATCATGGCTCCGTGAACGTGGAGCACGCCTTTGGGCTTGCCCGTCGATCCGGATGTATAGTGCAATATGAAGGGATGTTCAAGATCAACCCATGCAATGTCCAATTCGTCGGACGCTTCCGCCATCTCCTGACGGTAATCGATTTCTCCCGGAAGCCATTGCTCCTGTTCATCGACAACAATGACATATTTCAAGTGCGGGAGCTTATCGCGCGGAATACGCTGCTTCAACGCGGAGGTTGTGACAATGGCCACTGCTTCGGCATCGGCGAGCCGGTCCAGTACAGCCCCTTCCATAAAGGCTTCGAACAAAGGGCCGACGATTGCGCCGATCTTGATCGTTCCTATGATACCCGTATAAATCTCCGGGTTCCTCGGCATGAAGAAAAAGACACGGTCTCCTTGACCAATGCCCAGCTTCAGCAGCAAATTACCGAACCGGTTGGAGATTTGGCTGAGCTGCTCGAATGTATATTTTTCCTTACGCGCGTCATCCTCATAAATTAAGGCCGTTTTATTCTTTAGAGACCCTTGCGCATGGCGGTCGATCGCCTCGTAGGCCAAATTGCAATTGCCTGTTTGATGCCAAGTAAATTGAGTCTTGATTTCGTCCCAGCGAAACGTACTGTAAGCGGATTCGTAGGATTGCAGATTATACCTCCCTTTCACACTTGGAATCGTTTCGACAAGTTGGCGTTCTGTCATGAAACCAGCCCCTTAACCAATATTGAAAGCGCTTTATACCGATTATACACGGATTTGCTGATTATAGTGAAAAACGCGCGCGAATCGTTAAAAAAAGGGTATGAAACGTAAAAAAACAATCCTGTACGGGTACTACGAATGGTTAGAAACAGGAAAGACACCAAAAGATCGTTTTCATCCAATATCCGTGATCCGGATGGAAAACGATCGCTTTTCCCGTTCTGCCTCAGTACATATTTTTCCCGTAAAATATTTCGTCCATCTCCATATTCAAGCTTTCCGTTATATCCTTTTGCTTCTCCGGACTCAGCTTGTCTTTCGTATATCCAAACAAATAATTGTTCAAATCAAATGCTTTGAGCTTGCATTTCGTATGGAAAATATTTTCCTGATATACATTGACGTCAATCATGTCATATAAGCTTTTGATTTCCTCCGGAATGTAATTTTGGATGGAGCTGATCTCGTGATCGACGAATAATTTGTGGCCGTTGATATCTCTCGTGAAGCCGCGAACCCGGTAATCGATCGTCATAATGTCCGTATCAAACGAATGAATCAAATAATTCAGCGCTTTGAGCGGCGAAATTTCCCCGCAGGTAGACACGTCGATGTCCGCCCTAAACGTACTGATCCCTTCATCCGGATGGTATTCGGGATACGTATGAACCGTAATATGGCTTTTGTCCAGCTGCATGACGACCGTTGCCGGGAGAGGTCCGGGCGATTCCTCGAACGATTCCGTCGGGGCTTCTTCCACCGGTCCCTCCGAAATCAGCAAAGTCACACTGGAGCCCTGGGGGATATAATCCTGCTTTGCGATATTCAAGACGTGCGCGCCTATAATATCGGATACGTCCTTGAGAATGCTGGTCAATCGGTCGGCATTATATTGTTCATCTATATATTTCAGGTAAGCTTCGCGTTCTTCTTTTGTTTCCGTATAGCAAATGTCATACATATTAAAGCTTAACGATTTGGTAAGATTATTAAAGCCATGCAATTGGATTCGCTGCTCCGGCGTTAGCTTCATCACGAATTTCCCCTTATTCTTGAGATTCAATGAATACTATTCCCTTTTTCCTGTTTACCCATTCTTTTCCCTTTAGGACATGGTAAAGAAAATAATGTTCATTTTTTTTGAATCGTTTCTGTCGGATCCGGTCGTTTTCGGTTGTTTGAGGAATACCATGATTTCATTCACGTAAACAATCCTGACAAAAGAAGGGGGAGCCCGATGATACATTTCCATCAGGTCAATAAACATTACGGCCAATTTCATGTGCTGAAGGATATTAACCTATCGATAAAACAAGGCGAAGTCGTTGTTGTCATTGGTCCTTCCGGTTCCGGGAAAAGCACGATGGTTCGCTGCATCAACCGATTGGAAACGATCACAGACGGCGAATTGATTGTCGACGGTGTTAGAATCAATGACAAGTCGACGGACATCAATAAATTGCGCCGGAACATCGGAATGGTGTTCCAGCATTTTAACTTATACCCGCATAAAACCGTACTTGAAAATATTACTCTCGCTCCCATGAAAGTAAACGGGATATCCAAAGAGGAAGCGGAAAAGACCGCCATGTTTTACCTTGAGAAAGTCGGTATACCCGATAAAGCGAATTCGTATCCGTCTCAGCTGTCCGGCGGCCAGCAGCAGCGTGTCGCCATTGCGCGCGGTCTTTCGATGAAACCGAAAATCATGCTGTTCGACGAACCGACGTCGGCACTCGATCCGGAAACCATCGGGGAAGTCCTCGACGTGATGAAAAAGCTGGCGCGCGAAGGCATGACCATGGTCGTGGTCACCCACGAAATGGGATTCGCCAAAGAAGTCGCCGACCGGGTCGTGTTTATGGACCAGGGTCAAATTATTGAAGAAGCACCGCCGGCTGAGTTTTTTGCCAACCCGCGCGAAGAACGGGCACGCTTATTCCTCAGCCGTATCTTAAACCACTAATTCAGGTAAAGGAGAGGTTCGCAATGAAACGTTGGGGTAAAATGATGAGTATTGCTTTAACCGCCGTATTGGCCATGGGCACTTTGGCAGCCTGTAGCAAGCCGTCTGACCAGGAAGCGCAAGGAACGATCGCGAAAATCAAAGAGCAGGGCAAAGTTATCGCCGGTGTGAAGTATGACCTGAATTTGTTCGGATTAAAAGATCCGTCTACCGGCCAGGTTCAAGGCTTGGACATCGATATCGCGAAAGCCATAGCCAAGAAAGTGCTTGGTGACGAGAACGCGATCGAGCTTAAGGAAGTGACCTCCAAAACGCGGATTCCCATGCTGAAAAACGGCGAAATCGATATGATCGTGGCGACGATGACGATTACGGAGGAGCGCAAGCAGGAGATCGATTTCTCCGACGTCTATTTCACAGCGGGGCAATCGCTTCTTGTTCCGGCTAACAGTCCAATAACATCGGTCAAGGATCTGACGAAAGCTTCCAAGGTGCTTACGGCAAAAGGCTCCACGTCCACCAAAAACGTTCGCGAGGCGGCGCCGGACGCGCAAGTGCTTGAATTCGAAAACTACGCCGAAGCGTTTACTGCATTGAAAGCCGGCCAAGGCGACGCATTGACGACCGATAACGCTCTTCTGTTCGGTATGGCAAAGCAGGATCCGAACTTCAAGGTATTGGACGAAACGTTCACGGAAGAGCCGTACGGCATTGGTATCCGTAAAGGCGATACCGAGTTTGTGAACCTGGTGAACGAAACCTTGAAGGAATTGAAGGAAAACGGTCAATACGATGCCATTTACGAGAAATGGATCGGCAAAAAACCGACGAAGTAATAAAAGCCGAGGGGATGAGCGCAAGCCGCTGGTCTCCTCTATGCTTTCAAACGGGATGTAAGGAGGGAACTTAGGGATATGTTTATTGATTTTACGGTCCTGACCGACAATATAGACCGCTACATGATCGGCTTCGGCGGAACCGTCGCAGCAAGCGTGATATCCCTCATTGCCAGTTTTATTCTCGGCACGGTGATTGCGGTGTTTCGAATTACCCCTTTTAAGCCGCTTCAATGGTTCGGCACGGCCTATGTTGAATTTATTCGGAATATTCCTTTGCTGCTGATTGCTTTTTTCGTTCTGGTCGGACTTCCAATCCTGACGGGCGTTGTCCTGGTTCCGTTCGTGACCGGATTGGTTGCCTTAACCGTATATACCTCCGCCTTTATCACGGAAGCGATTCGCGCCGGTATTCAGACGGTGCCTAAAGGTCAGATGGAAGCCGCACGCTCATCCGGCTTAACCTACCTTCAAGCCATGTGGCACATCATCTTGCCGCAGGCCATTAAAATAGTGATTCCGCCGCTCGGCAACCAGTTTTTGAACCTAGTGAAAAACTCTTCGATCTTTACGGTTTTGTCCGCGTCGGATCTCATGTATCAAGCTGATTTGATTAATTCGGATACCTTCGATACGTTCAGCTCCTATATCTTTGCTGCGTTATTTTACTTGATTTTGACCATTCCACTCAGCTACGGCGTGCGATATCTGGAACGCAGGTACGCGGGGAATTAAAGGAGGGGAAGCGTAATGGATTTTATAGGTGCATTGTCCCCTGTCAATATACAATTTATGCTGCAAGGCTTTCTGCTCACGATTGAGGTGGCAATCCTCTCCATTGCGATCAGTTTTGTCATCAGTATTCTTGTGGGCACCGTTCGGTACGCCAAGGTACCTGTATTAGGCAAAGTATTCGCGGTCCTGGTCGAGACCATCCGCAACCTGCCGCTGCTTTTGATCATCTTTTTTACCTACTTCGCTCTGCCGGAGGTCGGCATCAAGCTGGATAAGTTTACAGCGGCCGTCGTCGCTCTGGTGATTTTTGAATCGGCCATGATCTCCGAGATCGTGCGAAGCGGGTTGAATTCGGTCGAAAAAGGGCTCATCGAAGCCGGCCGTTCCTCCGGATTGACAGCGACGCAAACGTTAAGATATATTGTTCTTCCGATCGCTCTTCGCCGGATGGTGCCACCTATGGTCAGCCAATTTATCTCGCTGCTGAAGGATACGTCTTTAGCGGTGGTGATTGCGCTGCCGGAGCTGATGAACCACGTGCAGATCATTAACGGTCACAATATCAATTACGTCATACCGACGTTCCTGTTTGCAGCTTTGCTCTATTTTGCAGTCAATTACCTGCTTTCTATCGCATCGCACAGGCTCGAAAATAAACAGGCCTAAAATTATGAATCTTTTCCCACGCGACAAAATGCTCTTTCTTCCTGTACCATAGGAAGAGGGAGTATTTTTGGTATCCGGAGCAGAAAGGAGCGGCGAATCAAGATGCGGGATCACAGATTGTTCATCTGGGTCGTCATACTTCTGTCGACGGCGCTGCTGGGAGAGGTGAAAATGATCCCATTCGGCGGGGATTTCCGATTTTCACTTGGTATCGCGGCGTATTTCTTCGGATTATTGTGGTTTTCCGTTCCCGTCCTTGCAACAGGCTTATCGGCAGGTTTGTTTATCGTCTTTTTTCGGATTGTGATGGATGCTTCGCTGTACGGTATTCCTTGGACCGAAGGCATCGTGCAGCATATGCCTGTATTTTTTTATTATGTTACGTTTGCGGTGGTCATCTCCCTGCTAAAAATAAAAACTAACGTGGAATATCCGTTGAAGGTCGGTTTTTACGGTGCGTTTGCGGATATCGCGTCCAATGGAGCGGAGCTGCTGATTCGTATGGTGTCGGGCTCGCCAACCATGATAACGATCCATGGGGTTTTGATGATTGTGCTGATCGGCTTGCTTCGCAGCTTCTTTGTCGTCGGACTCTGCAATATGCTGGCCATTCGGCAGGTGAGGGCCCAGGGAGAGCAGCGCCGGCAGGAATTGGAGCGGTTAATGCTCATTAATTCGGATTTATTTGAAGAAGCCTTTTATCTTCGCAAATCGATGTCCCATATTGAGGACATCACCCGGGAGAGCTACCGCTTATCCAAGGAGCTAAAAATTCTTTCTCCTCCTCATGCGGCGCAAGCGCTCCATATCGCGGAGAACGTGCATGAACTCAAGAAGGATTCCCAGCGCATTCTATCCGGCTTATCCAAAATCATTCAGCAGGAACGGATGCTGTCCAAGCGCATCCCCATTTCGTTTCTTTGCTCGATGGTAGCGAGGGCCAATAAAAACTACAGCCTGCTGCTGGGCAAAACCATCGAACTGGATAACCGATGCGACGTAAATCTTTCTACCGATGAGATTTATCCGCTTCTTTCCGTACTGAACAATATCGTATCCAATGCGGTCGAGGCCATTGAGTCCCAGGGACGGATTGAACTCCGGGTCGATCTCGAATTCGATTCCGTCGTATTCTACGTGACAGACAACGGTCCCGGCATCTCTCACGATGAGTTGGACTTAATCTTTCACCCCGGCTATACGACCAAATTCGACGACGAAGGGAACTCGTCAACCGGTATTGGTCTTTCGCACGCGGCGGATATTGTCCGTTTGCTCGGGGGGAACATAAGCGTATACAGCGTACCGGGTCAAACAAGGTTTGAAGTCCGGATTCCGTCGGAACGTTTAATACAAAGGGAGGAGGCCGATCATGCTGAAATTTTATCTGGTGGATGACGACCCTGCCGTCCGAAAAATGATTTCCCGGATCATTAGAGAAAGCGGCCTCGGAGAGGTCACCGGCGAATCAGATGACGGAGCGCAAACATCCAGAGAAGACATTCGGGATGCTCAAATCGTGATCATCGATTTATTGATGCCTGGCCGCGACGGGATTGAAACCGTCAAAGCGCTTAGGGAAGAAGGCTACGAGGGCAGGTTTATCATGATTTCACAGGTAGAGAATAAGGAAATGATCGGGGAGGCTTACCAGCAAGGAGTCGATACCTTCATCCAAAAGCCGATTAACCGCCTGGAGGTTCTTGCCGTCTTAAGACGTGTATCGGATCATTTATTATTGGAAAAATCCATGCAAACCATCCGTCAATCGCTGAGTTTATTGGAGACATCTGGCATTGCGGATTCCAAAGGAAAAACGGCCGAGCGGAAGGAAAAATCCATCGAAGAACAGGCCAGATCCTTATTGCCGCTATTGGGCATCGCCGGAGAAGCGGGTGCCTCTGACCTTATCCATATTGTCGGTTGGTTGAAAGAGCAGGAACAAGACGGGAATATGCTGCCCGATTTGCCGCCGCTCAAAACCATTTATGAGCAGGTTGCCAAGAAGAACAGCCAGCATCCGGATGCAAGCATGCTCAAGGACGTGCGCGCGCTGGAGCAGCGGGTACGCCGGCTGGCGCTGCAATCTCTTACCCATCTTTCATCTTTGGGATTAAACGATTACGGAAACCCGACTTTCGAATATTTTGCCTCCCGTTTATTCGATTTTCAGGAGGTGCGCAACAGGATGCGAGAACTGGAGGAAGACAGCAAGACGTCGTCCTCCAAGTTGAATATTCGAAAATTTCTGTATGTATTCTATATGGAGGCGCGTTCTCCAAGTCATTGAAGCCACATCGTTCCTATTTTTTGCATTTGAGATCTCATTTGCCTGCGGGCAGCGGATTTGCGATAATGTGTTTATGACTTTAATGGAAAAAAAGGAATGATGGTTAATGGAGAAAAAAAAGAAGGTGCTTGCTTTCCTGGGATCCTACGCGGATTCGTCCGGTCCCGGATTATATGCCTGCCGGTTCGACACGGAAACCGGAAGTCTCGAAATCGTCGATCAAGCCGACGGCCTTCAAAACCCGACTTTTCTCGATGTCGATCCTGCCGGAAAGAAGCTGTACGCCATAACGGAAGGAACGGATTCCAGCGGTCAGCGCCGCGGAGCCGCCGCCGCTTTTCATTTCGATCCGGCAAGCGTCAAATTAACCTTGGTAAATAAGGAAAACACCGTACCGGCGCCTACCTGCCATATCACCCTGGATCATTCCCGCCAATGTGTCATCGTATCCAGCTACCATGGCGGCATGATCGGGCTGTCCCCGCTTCTGGAGGACGGAAGCATCGGTGCGACAACGGATATCCACCAGCATCGGGGCTCCAGCATTCTTCCCGTGCAGAACCAGCCGCGTGCGCATTCCGTTTTTCTCGACCGTTCCAATCGCTTTGCCGTCGCTTCCGATCTGGGCCTGGATCGAATCTTGATCTACAGGCTGGATCTTCCCAGCCAACGGTTGATTCCTCATGGGGAAGTCGGGGTTGCGCCCGGATCCGGTCCGCGGCACTTTGCCTTTCATCCGTCATTGCCTTACGGCTACGTGATTAATGAGCTGAATGCCACCATTACCGCGTTCTTCTATAATGAGGAACAAGGGGAATTGAGTGAAATTCAAACGGTGTCTACTCTGCCTGACTCCTATAAGGGAGAAAACGCATGTGCGGATATTCATATTTCCCCCGACGGCCGTTTTCTGTACGGCTCCAACCGCGGACATGACAGCATTGCGGTATACGCCATCGATCCGTTAACAGGCAAGCTCACTTTAGTGGAGCACGCCTCCACGCTGGGCAGGCATCCCCGCAACTTTGCACTGTCGCCGGACGGACGCTTTCTGCTCGCCGCCAACCGGGATTCCAACAATATTGTCACATTCAGCAGAGATGCAAGCACCGGCAAGCTTCTTCCTGCCGGAAGTGTACTGGAAGTGTCCAAGCCCGTGTGCATCAAGTTTGCCGTTTTGGATTAAATTCACGGGCCCGTCCCTCCGTTCTTGCGGAGGGATTTATTCATTTCGGCAGGAGGGTGCCCCACAGCCGAACAGCCATGAAACCTATGCACCGAATCTTTGCCTATAGCCGCACTTCCTGCATAATTCTTCAACAGCCTCTCTCCTGGAAAATCCATAGAAAAGATTGTTCGCTCTTTCACCTTCTACAATTTCAGAGAAAGAACGGCTATGGATATTCCCTAGATTAATCACGCCTTCTCCATCCAGACAGCAGGGCACGACGGTTCCGTCAACCAGAATCGCGGCATGGCTCCGAAGCGCGTGACAGAAGCCCTTACCGTCATCCTCAGGCGCTTGCAAGCTCGGCCATTGAAATTCATGATCCTGATTCAAATAAATGCGATCTGCAATTTTGACCCCGCTGCCCGGTACGACTTTTTCCTCAATTTTGAAGTCCAGGTTAAACTCTTTCTCCAGCATGGCCAGCGTTTCCCGGTTTCTGCTCTTCTCCAGGTTGGTGGCATTATCTTTATCCAAATTCCACAGCCTGAACGAAATAATCACCTTATGCTCGACCGCTTCCCGGACAAACGAAAAAATGTTGGCCAGGTATTCTTCCCGGTTCGTCGACCCCTCATGCCCGTCAAAGCTGTGAAGCGAGAAGTTCATTTGGCGCAGCACCGGTTTTCCGAGGATTTTATGCCCGGCTTTATGAATCAGCGTTCCGTTCGTCGTTATATTGACCTTAAAGCCTTTGGCGTGGCATGCGTCGAGCAGCTCATCAATTTTGGGATGAAGAAGCGGCTCGCCTTTGACGTGAAGATAAATATGATTCGTATGCGGCTTGACCTGATCCAATATGTCATTAAAGGTGTCCGGCCTGATAAAATTAGCCTTTCGGCTCGTTTGCGGGCAAAAGGAGCAGGCCAGGTTGCATACGCTTGTAATTTCGATATATACTTTTTTAAATCTTTTCAAGACCTGCTCCCCATTCTATTCTGTTCTATGGATCGTTCTTCGAATGATCGAATGGCTTCGCGGGCTGCATCGGGTATCGGCGTGCTTTTCCCGCTGTTTGTATCCACGAGCACAATCGTCCCTCTTCCGGCTGCTCTCAACTGGCCATTCACGGCCAAGGCGTATTCCAGATCCAGAGAAGATCGTCCTATATTGGCTGTTCTTATATGGAGCTTCAAGGGGTCCCTCAAGTAAATTGACGCCAGATACTGGCATTCCAGGTTGGCAACGACCGATACCGTTTTATCGTTGAACAGATCCTCCGTCAATGCGAGATGTTCAAAATACTCGATGCGTCCCTGCTCGAAATACATAAAGTAGCTGACATTATTCACATGTCCGAGCAGATCCGTCTCACAATAGCGGACTTTAATCGGAATGGAAAAATGAAATTTCTCCAACCAGCTCTGAGGGTCAGGCTGGACAAAGCTTATCGTTTTCACAGGATGAGTCTCCTCTCGTTATGCATGCAGCAGTATATCTACATATTTTAGTGCTAATCTATTGTATTCGCAAATACGGGGCCGTCCCATAAGTTGCTCTCTTACTCGACCTTTTTGGTTCATCGCCGCCCACTTTAATAAATTATGGGCAAGGGAAAGCCACCCGACCTCCAGGCTCACTTTGGGCAAGCCGCGAAGTCAGGACGCCGGAAGTTCCGGTTATTTTTCATTTGTCCGAACACACTCTCCGATCATACGTCGAACTGACAACGCGTAGCCTTCCTCACTTCGCAGCTTTTCCCGCGTCTGCCGCTTGTAGCGAAGGTACTTGAGACTCACCCGGATTTCCCGGTTCCCTTTGGCTTTCGTGCAGGCATCCTTCAAAGGACAGCCTGTACACTCTCGACTCCGGTAGTGGCGCAGACGAACCTCATAGCCGCTTTCCGTTTGTTGCTCCATTGGCAGACAGAGTTGATCCATGTTATATTGAATGTACAAAAGAAGCCCTCCTTTGAATGGTTGCTCGTCACTTCCATTTTACCAAGGTTTGGCTTCTTTTTGTTTTACAAAATTAAAAAAGGGGGTATCCCCGTCACCTCAGTGACTTTTTGGCCCCCCCGTCAACATAGCCGTCTCTGCGGTTACCTGATTTCAACTTCACAGAGGCGGTTTTCAAATCAATTCAATTAGTTATCGTTATTGTATTCGATAGGCGGCTTGTAAAGCCTTGATAGGACTGAACAATGTAATAAGAGCCTGCTGGTAAAGAAGGTATACTTACCGCACCATTGTGTCCTACAGTATAGGTACTGCCGATGACCGTATTATTGCTTGCATCGTATACACGCACTTCAGCGCCTGAGATTAAACCTGACGATTCCAATGTCGATCCGTTTTGAGTTAAGGCAGGGGCGAGAATCACCGTAACCGGGATTTCTAACGTCATTCCCCCATATACCGCGCTAATCACTGTCGATCCGGAGGCACCGGGTGTGATGACCCCATTGGGAGCTACAGCAGCAATGTTCAGATTTTGGGATATATAAACCATATTAGCATCATAAGTCACGTCGGTTACCGTTCCGTCCCATCCGGCTGCACTTACCGTCACACCTAACGGTGTCAAATCATAAAAAACAATCGGACCTGCAGGCGAGTAAGTAAGAGATGTAACCGTAGGTGTGTTTATAATAGAAACCGTATACGTCCGGGATGAAAGACCGTCAAAAGATCTTGCGATCACTTTATCTCCATTCATAACAAAGCCTGTACGAACCGTAGTTCCATCGGATTGGTACACCTCTAACGATGTTCCCGGCGAAACGGAAAGTCCTGCCTTGAAGCTCTCTACCGGCGTATTTGCCGGCACCAGAATTTCGCGCACATTCTGATCAATGCTATATACTGCGGATGTTATCGCAGTATTGCCGATTCCGTTAGCAAGATGGCCTTGTGCAGCACTTTCATTTGCATAAAACTGATTAATATCTGTGAACGAGCTGATCAAGCCGTTAGACACATTCATTTCAAACACAGTCCAATAAAGCTCTGAGCCTGCTCCGGTTGGAATATCGTAAGTTTTTGCAGGCGTTGTCGTAGCCCCCACGTATACCTCAATATGAGCTCCCGATTCCCTCATATTCGTTTCACCGGAAAAATTATGCACATAAAAACGATAAGTACCGTCTACCAATTGACGAATGGTCGTCGTTTCAGGACCATAAGAAGTAACATCGTCATGGTCCAGATCTGCGTATACAGCGCCGGATACGGAATGAATTCTATCCGCATACCAAGTATGGAAAACCCCTCCATTCGGTATTGGACCTACAAGATGCGAATCAAGATCCCGAGGCCGTTCACCCCAGGTTAATACAATACGAATTTCATGGGCTGCCGCTACACGAATAGCCGTTGCATTCTCATTGGTGTTACGCACGTTACTTGCTGAAACTCCAACGAGATAGGTGGTAATAAACCCTGGTTTGGAAAGCTCACCCGTATAAATCCCCGGCGGTAAATCAACAGAATAACGGCCGTTGCTATCGGTGACAACCGTAGCGACGATGGTACCGTCCTTATTATCCAGTCCTCTCCGGAAATGAATCGTCATCCCGGCAACGGGTTGATTCTGAACATCGACAATTCTTCCTTCAAAACCG
Source organism: Paenibacillus naphthalenovorans (assembly GCF_900099895.1). Classification (GTDB taxonomy): domain Bacteria; phylum Bacillota; class Bacilli; order Paenibacillales; family NBRC-103111; genus Paenibacillus_G; species Paenibacillus_G naphthalenovorans. The sequence goes on along the minus strand of NZ_FNDY01000019.1, from coordinate 39,767 downwards.
TATACCGTTTCTGTCACAGTATCATCGTCAGAAGAACTATCATCGTCATTGGAACTGTCATCATCGCCGGAAGAACTGTCATCGTCACTGGAAGAACTGCCGCCGCCTGATGCACCACCGCCGGAAGTACTGCCTACACTTATTCCGTTCCCTGTGGTGATATTGGAAGGAGTACGTTCAAAAGTCGAGCCGTTCGCATTCACGGCGGCACGTTCTATTGTCCCGTTCCCTGTTACGGAAGCTGCCGCATTCAAAATCAATTCGGCGATGGATGCGCCCGTTCCAACATTTATTGTCGTATTGCCTGCTTCCCGGGCAACGGTAAGCTGCTGGATCGAACCCTCAGTCAGGCTTACCCGTACGCTGGTGGCCTGCACATCCACTGTATTGAATTGCCCGGCTAAAGTTACCTGAGCATGAGGGGGCAGCACACTGGAAAGAATGACATCGGTAATCGTGCTCGTCCCTCTTGCTTCCAGCAAAGCACTCGACTGTACCGTGAATTGCTGTACGCTGGTAGCTCCTTCTGCCACGATACGAACGCTGCCGTCTGCTTTATTTACAATGACGGTAAGCAGCACGGAATCTTCAATATGTACCGAGTTGGCACCACCGCCATTGACGGTGGTAATACCTTTCACCGTTACATTCTTTAAGAAGACATCCCCTTCACCGATCGATTCAGCTAATAGAAGATTGCCTTCAATGACCGTATTTCTCAAAGTAACCCCTTGAGCGCTGATGACTACATTTCCGCGGATCGTCTCTACACCTGTTGCAGGACCAAATGTACCCTTGTGATCGTAGGTCACGACAGGAATCGCGTTAGACTGAATCCGATCCAACAGTACGACAATTTCTGCTCGCGTCATAGCGTTGTTGGGCTTGAATGTTCCATCTTCATATCCGGATAAGTACCCTTTGGCAGCAAGTGCACCAAGGGAACCCTTGCTCCAGCCGGCAAATTGCGCCGCATCTTTGAATGTTTCGGCACCCGCAGCATTTTCTTGCAGTTTAAGCACATTCTTCAGCACGACTGCTGCTTCTTCACGACTGATTTGTTGATCAGGATGAATTGTTCCATCCGGGTAACCGCTAACATATCCCGCCGCTTGAGCACGGGCTATTTCAGATACGGCCCAATGCGAAGCACTAAGGTCCGTGAAGGATACGGAAGCTTCCTGGCTAAAGTGGAAAGAGCGATTAACTAAAGTAAAAAATTCCGCTCTGCTGATACTCTGATCCGGCTTATAAGTTCCATCCGAATAACCTGACAATAAACCCTTGTCGATCCATTGCCTCATTTCTTTCTCGGCCCAATGCTTGTTAATGTCGGAAGGCGCTGAAGCCGGTGCTGCGATCACGAAGCCCGGTAATGCGATGAGCACGCATAACAGGAGTACGATCGCTTTGGATACATACTTCATTCGTTTCAACCCTAGTTCCTCCTTAAGTTATAGTAGCATGTATATATTACCATCGTAAGATCAAAGCTACAACAAAATTTTACATTTTTTTAGTCTTATTTTCCCATTTTTTATTTCTATTTTAGTTCAAAAGAAACAGTATTTCCCGGGAAAGTTCCTGAAAGCCGAAAAAGACCCTCTTTGGTGAGGGTCTTTCGTCTTATAATAATGATGAATAACGGTTAAGGAGCGGTCACAACCGTCACTCTGGTTCTCACTTCCGCCGAGCTTCCTTTATAAGCGATAAGATCAAATCGGCCGACGTTGCCTGTGACGGTTACCCGTCCTTCTGCATCGATGCTCACTGTCCCTAATGGAGCGCCAGGATTCATTGGCTTTATATAGTCTACGCCGAATGAGTTGCCGAAGGCGTAGTTATAATTCACCGTATTGCTTCCTTTATAGCCGATGCCATAATTGTCTTTAAAAGAGAGGCCCATTAAGGTGTAGACATTTTCCGTCACCGAGCCGCCGGACGGCAGCGTTAGTACAGCCGTTTCGTTATCCGCCGTAAAAGAACTGACGGAAAGCGGGTCATCCTTAACGTTAACCTCTACGTTTGCTATTTTTTGTTCATTTTTTACCGTTGTGTATACTACACTGATATTCGTTTTACCCGCTTTACTGCCAAGAACATAAACGTTGCCGTTTTTAACGGCTGTTTTTACGATCTGTGTATCGGAAGCGGCAGCGCTCTGGCTAAAACCGTTAACGAAATAGATCTGTTCTCCCCGGGCGTTTTTAATCGTAAAAGACAGCTTTCTGGCAAACAGGCTCTGGGCAGGGTCGAGATGCGCATCCTGATAAGCCGCGGGAACGATGCTGCCGGGGCGGTATAAAGCCGGTACGGCATCCAGGGAATAGGTGAGATCATTCGCTCTTTTGATCTGCACCGTTCTGGTTGCACGGGATATTTCTGTTCCATTCTTCAGCAATTGAGCCGAAAAGGTGTATGAACCACCCTCTTGCCCAGGAGGTGCGTAAAAACGGAATCCGTCGTTGAACGTTTCAAATTCAGCTCCGGTATATTCGAAAGCCGGACGATTGGCATGTCCCTTGGCCGGATCTTTATCCAATGTCAATCCATAAGTGGTCTCTGTAACGGTATCCGTAAACGTCGAGCCCGGATCAAGCCGGATGGAGTACACGTCGCCTCCGCTGGCCACGATTTTACCCATAGCCACATTGTTGGCCGCGTCCAGTTCTTCTCCATATTGATCGACCACGGTATAAGTGAATTTGGTATAGCTTCCGGGAACAATCTCACTTGCAGGCGCCTTTACTTCTTTAAAACCAGCAGGAATGCGGGCATTCTGTACGGCATACTCACGGAAAAATGAAGCGGTCTTTCCTTGATCCATGATATCGGCGGTAAGACGGATTTTACCGTTGGCCGGAGCGGTAATTGAAGTGAGCCAAATGCTGCCTTTGTTCTTGCCGGCCTTCTCAATCACCGCACCCGTGCCTAATGAACCGTCCCGCCGATCGGCCTGAGCACCGATTACAGTGATCCTGACCCGATCGGCGAAAGCGTCGCTGGTCAAATCTTCGAGACTCAGCTTGGCTCCGGACTCGTCATAGGCTGTAACCGGAATGTAGACGTTCGTGTCTCCATTAGCGATCACTTTGTTCATATCGCCGAATTCAATGGAAACCGCTTTGGCATAGGCTTGAACGGCAATTGTAACCGAAGCCGAGCCTCCCTGAACGTATACGCTGGCTGTATAATCCGCTGCAAGAAGGATGTCCTCAATAAGAGTGACGTGCGCCTGAATCGTATCGTCTCCCCGTTCATCCACAATATCATAACGGAAATTCGCCGTTCCGGGATGAAAGTGAAGACTTACGGCATCCTTCAGATTCGCCGTCCCCTGGCCGGCTTGAAGCGCTTCGCGCAGGGCGTTAAATCCCAGCACATTCCCATACTGGTCATATGGAATCAAATCGAATACGGCCTTCTGTCCCTTTGTCTTAATCGCCGTCCGGCTGTCCGAATAGGAAACCTCACCCGCCTTCAGCGTCGTCACCACCGGCTCGGCGCCTATAGTAAAGCTTTTTTGCACGGCGATATTCGTATCGTTATGCCGGAGATTAACTTGTATAAGAGTGGATCGCGAATTCAAATGGTACGTCAGCGTATCCAGGGTGAGCCTCAAATCCCCATCCGGTGTTTTGTCCAATCTCGGATGCAGCGCCGAACTGTCATTTACCGTATAGGAGAACGAAGCGGGCGAGAAGGAAGCTTTTTGCCCATACTGATTGATCGCCTTTAACCGAATCGAGGCATAGCGCGATTTGGCCAGCATTTCACTTTCCGTAACAAATTCAATGCTTGTTACGGTTTCGTTGTCCGCTGTAAATTCCGCCTCGATTTGCTCCACATCCTCTTCCCTCAATCCTCCCAGCGTCACCTTGTACCGGCCCGCGGTAAGCTTGCCTTCCTTCAATGTAAGAACGGCGGAGGGGTGCCCCTCTGTATATGCAACCGTCGCCGCCACTTCCACACCGTCCTTTGTTAAGACCAGTGTAGCCGTATCCGGATCCACTTGCCGGTTCAACTGTACCTTCACCTTGTTGTAATCGGTCGCTTCCGCCGAAACAACAGAGACCTTCCCGGCTTCGGCTGCATTCAATTGCAATTGGTATGCTTGGTGAGCCTGATAGGAGGCTTTGATAAAATCTTCCCGGGTTGCAGCCTCATCTCCGGCTTTGCCTCCAAAATCGATGCCCTGCGTTTGGGCTGCCTGCATATAGCCGGTGTACCAGGCTTCATTCGGTCCGGTTGGAGCGGCTTTTATTCCCAAGCCTCTGACCAGGATGGCAGCAAGCTGGCCCAGCGTGATCGACCCGTCAGGATCAAAACGCGCTTGATCGACGCCTTCGATCAGTGAAGCCTGTTTGGCCGCTTCGATGTAAGGAATTCCCCATGCGTGTTCGGGGGATTGAGCGCTGACATCCGTAAAAGTAGACTTTTGAACCGATGAATCTACAGGTATGCCAAAGAGCTTGGTCGCTATTTTGGCGGCCTGCACCCGTGTCAGCCGGTCGGCCAGCCCGAAGTGGTAATCGGACATGCCTTCGACATAACCTTGGGCCAGCATGAAGTCCACGATTTTTCTCGTATCGGCTTCAATAGAATCCAAATCTTTAAAATGTTCCGAGGTTTTAACCTGAGGATGGGAATAACCGGATGAGGTATCGGACGGACTCGCCGCATTGGCCAAGGCCATCGGATACACGAGAGACATCGCTATAGTGGATGCCATAGTAAAAACGGACAAAGACTTATACATAAAAAACAATTCATCCTTTCACCACTCATTGATAAAGATAATCATTATCAACAAGAAGTATAAGTTACGCCTTGTCTTTTTGTATATGATCTTTTCGGACAGGTTTTAAATCATCGGCGTCCGAATGCTTCACGGAAGAACATGCCCACAAATACCCATGATTTGATCAAGAATCATTCCATGATTGTAAGCCGTGTACTCGAACCAAGGGCCAATGGTAACGATATGAACCCGCTGTCCGCGAACAGCCTTTAAATTCTTCCAATGCTGCGTCTGCTGAAGTTCATGCCAGGTTACTCTTGACATGACATCCTCTGACAGCAGGATCAGTATGCGCCCGGCCTCCCAATCCTGTAATTCATCCGCAGTCATCCGTATAAAGTCTGAAGGGAGCTGATCGATGCGACGCGGAGCAAAGGGCAGCGCAGCCGGATCCTCTCTCCGGTTTACCCAGCGGTAGCATCCTTTTCTATCGATCATGATCGTAAGCAGATCATCCTGACGGATCAGGCGGTTTACCTTATCCGAGACAAGGCCGGCCTTGTCGTCATACTTATCGAGCCATGCCTCCGCTTCTCTTCCCCGATCCAGAAATTCCGCTATCAGACGCAAATGGTCACGCCAGCTTCCGGTCAGCCAAGGCACGAAAAACGTCCGCGCGATCTGCCCAAGCCTTTCTTGCTCCTCCGGCGTTACGTAGGCATCGATTCCAATGATGCAATCGGGGCCAAAACGGCTCAGCGCCTCGCGGTTAAAATCATACCGGTGTCCCAAGGGTACCGTAACGTCGGCCCCGTATTTTCTGCGGTAGTGGTCGGTCCAATACTGGTCCATCGGGGCTGCCTGCGGAATGATATGAAGCGGCAGCAATTGCCCCAAGTTAGACCAATTGTATGCCGCCACTTTCATTTGCCGGTTTTTCAGATAAAGGGCAGGCGGAATGCCCACCTGCTTTCTAAACATGCGCCTGAAGTGACTCTCGTTGTTATATCCGGTCTGCCGCGCAATTTCTTCTATGGGCATGCAGCCCTTTTCCATCAATTGTTTCGCCTTATTCATACGCAGCTCATTAATGTAATCCATCGCGCTAATTCCGTAAGTATCCTTAAACAACCGCCTAAAATGACGGGAACTGACCTGCATCGAGCCCGCCAGCTGTTCTATGTCGATAGCCTGTTCATAATGCCGCTCCATGAAAGCTTTTGCAGCTACAAGTTCCTTGTTCCAGCCCTTGACGTTTTTTAAAAGGCGGCTTTGCATGATGCTGTAAAGCAATTCATGAAAAGCGGCCTGACTGCGCAGGCGCTCCATCTTGTTTTTACTATGCCAGCAGCGGGCCATCGTATCGCAAAGTGCAAGATCGGCGTGGCTCGGAGTGAAGTCAATGTCGCCGCTGAACGGAAATAAGCTTTCCGAACGGTCCGGTTGATCGTTGGCTGTCTCCAACACTGCAAATCCGGATTCGAAACAAACGATATATATCCCGTCCTCATCCTGAACGGCGGCTTCTGCCCGGACCTCTTGACCCGCCCTGCATACCACGATAAATCCGGACCGCAGCCCATAATTGTGACCGTTGATGCTTACATGGCCCAGCCCGCCGATCGGGATAAAAAGCATATGGAAATCCAGCTTATTCGATTTAAAATTCCAGCACGTATTACGCTTCTGTATATGCCAAACATCGTGGAGCTTAAACCACATGTTCTCCATTGGTGTATATGCCGCTTGATCGTTGATGAATGTCGAAATCATGATCCCATGACTCCTTTCTATATATCGACGGCTATTGCAATATCATTACAAAGTCACATTCTAATTGATAATGATTATCAACGTCAATGTTTTTTTTTGCAAGAACCCCATTTTGTTCACAAAAAAACGCTCCATAAAAAAGCCTTTGAGCCCGAACGGTTCGGACACAAAGGCATTTTGCAATTTTTTCCGGCGAACCTTATGAACCATGCTCGCACGGGAATTATCCTTTTACAATCTCCAGCAGCTTCTCGTAATTATTGACCACATCGTACTTCAATTGTCCCGTGCTTAATCGGGCAAAATGCTTGCGGGCACATTCGATCTTCGCCTTCTCCACTTCTCTCAGTTCCATCGAGTCGATCGAGCCCTTGGTCTCCGCAATAAAGTAAATGTGCCTTACCGTGCCTTCCTTGAACACAATGGCCCAATCGGGGTTGTAATTACCTACCGGAGTCGGGATGAAGAAGCCGCGCGGCAGCTTGGCATAAATCTGCACTTCCTGGCTCGTATCCAGCGCCTGGGCGAAGGCCCTCTCGATTTTGGAATCGGTCACGACATAATCGTAAATGTGCTTCTCGGCGGAAACGGCATTGTGGCCCAACTGTCCCTTCAGCGTATTTTGGGTAAATATGTCCGTATGGAACGTCTCATTCACAACGTCATAGGTGATCGATTCGATGATGGTAGTCGCCTTTTGTTCATTGATCAGCTTGGCCGCCCGAATGATAAATTCCTCCGGGTTTTCCCTGAACTGCAGAAAGGTGTTCTGCTTCACTCCGGCCAGGATAGACGCAATCGTCTTTCGTGTGAGCCGCGTCTCATCCATCAGCTTGCCGATCAAATCGTATTTGATCCTAGAGGACGCCTCCCTGTGAACAAACTCCGTCTGCGTCTTTCGGGTCACAAACGCCTCACCCTGCCTCAACTGCTCCCTTGACTCGATCCGGTTCATTACTCCATGCTGGACGGCATAACGTACGGAGGGAACCCGCAAGTCGGCATCCAATGCCGCGATACAATTTCGAACCAGCTCGCCGGAATCGAACCGGACGGTATAGACCGATTTGCGGTTGATCCGATCCCACAGCTCCTTAAACTCTTTTTTGTAGAAGTTGCCGTTCACGGTGACGGACGGGATATTGCGGTCCCGGTCATTCTCCGTCATTTCCTCCTTGCCTGCTGCATATATCGTTTTGATCATCTCGATGAGCGGTTCTTTATAAGGCAACAGTTCATTAGGCAGCTTGACGTCTTGCCGTTCAACTGCGGCATAATAATCATCCGTTAACCGGAACTGATCGTCGACATAGCCGTTCTTTATGAACGTATACTGCAATTTGGCGGCCAGCTTTTCGCCGATTTTCAATGGCTCGCCGCGGGCGTTTGTTAACACCTTGTCCATAAAGAAGCCCATATCCGCCTTGCGGGGCCGGTCCGATAAAGCAGCGGCAATTTCATGCTGGAGCTGCTTGGCGAATTGCTCATAGGATTCGCTGGCGATTACTGTCAAGACGTTGATCTCATGCACGTCGATACCGGGGACGCTGGAATCGATCCGCTCCCCATGCCGGTTGACGCACAGTCTGAGGCCCCGGCCTACCTCCTGCCTTTTTTTGACGGCGGAATCGCTGTACTTCAGCGTGCATATCTGGAACACGTTCGGATTATCCCAGCCTTCTTTCAAGGCGGAATGCGAGAAAATAAACCGTGTCGGTTCCTCGAAGCTCAGCAGCCTCTCCTTGTCCCGCATGATCAAATCGTAGGCGTCGGCATCATCCGAATCCGTCTCTCTGGCGGATACTTTGGAATCAATGAACCGGCTGCTCCTCTTGTCGATGGAGAAGTACCCTTTGTGCGTCTCTTTTACATGAATTCCGTTTAAATACTGAACGTACGGATCGTCCGAACCCAGCGACAGCTGCTCGTTCAGGAGATCCATATATTCCTCTTCGAACATGCCGGCGTACACGCCATTATGTTCGCTGCCGTCCTGATCATACTGCCGGTATTTGGCAACCTCATCGATGAAGAAGAGCGACAGCACTTTGATCCCTTTATAGAACAGCACCCGCTCCTTCTCCAAATGGGATTTAATCGTTTCCCGAATCTGGATTCGCCGCAAATGCAGCTCGCTCACGTCGCCCTGGACGTCACCGGCCCGCAGCGTAACCCCGTTAATGAAGCTCACCGTATTGTTCCGACCGTTGATTTCGGACACCTTATAGCCTCTGTACTGTTCCAGCCGGCCGGATAATGGATACATGTCGTCGCCGCTTCTGATTCTCAGCGTTTTTTTGCTCAAGCCGGTTTTTGTGCGGATTTCCAGCTCAAGCCGGGCTATGGGAGCATGTTTATCGCTGACATCGATGCCTTCGAGATACAGGTAGCTTTCGGTTCCGCTTGTCCCTTTCACCGAGATGCCCTTGACGCTGATCTTTTTCACGAGCTTCATATTGTATGCATCCAAGGCGTCGAGCCGGTAAACCTTGTTATATTCCTCCCGGTGGGTGGCCGAATATCGCAGGGTGAACAGCGGATTGAATAATTTGAGCGATTCCTTGGTCTTCTGGCCTTCCACCGATTGCGGCTCGTCAATGATCAGGATCGGATTCGTGCCGGCAATCACATCCATGGGTCTGCGGGTATGGAATTCATCCAGCTCCATGTAAATCCGTCTTGCATCCTGCCCTCTGGCTGCAAACGCTTGCGAATTAATAATCATGACATTGATGCCGGCATCGGCGGCAAACCTCTCGATATGATGCAATTGCTTGGAGTTGTAGACAAAATATCGAACCTTCGACCCGTATTCGGCCATAAAATGATCTTCCGTCATTTGAAACGTCTTGAGTACGCCTTCCCGGATGGCGATGGACGGGACAACGATGATGAATTTGCTCCATCCGTATTTCTTGTACAGCTCAAACATCGTCCGGATATAGGTGTAGGTCTTGCCCGTACCGGTTTCCATTTCGACCGTCAGGTTATATTGGCCTTCGAGCCGCTCCGATATTTTCAATCCGTTCTCGCGTTGTACGGCTTGGATATTGCGGAGTATGTCATGATCGGGCAGCTTGATGGCATGATTTTTAAATCCATATTCCGGTTCGTTATTTGCCGTTTGAAACAAATCCCCCGCATATTCGGCCTTCTGCCGTCTGCCCTTATCCAGCGTGAAACGGGAGGATTCGTTAGGCTGCCCGTAAAACGCGCCGACAACGCTTTTGACGGCATCCAGCTGAAACGGTTGGTGCTTGAATTTTATTCTCATGTCAGCTCACCTTCCTTACAGCACCTGGATTTCCGTGCCCGGAGAAAGCAGCTTGAACAGTTCTTCCACGTTGATGCGTGCGGCGTCGTCCCTAAAAGAGCTGTCGCGGAATACGACACGCTGAGGCTGTTCCATTGCAATCTTCTTCATGACCGATTCCGTGATGTCTTCATCGAAGCAGGCGATCAAGGAGCCGCCTGCCACATGATGAACGGTCTTCCCTTCAACTTCCTTTGTTTCCATGGGCAATGAAAGCTCCAGGCCGCATTCCAGCATCACTTGAACGAGCAGATCTTCCCCGATCCGGTCTTCCTTGATGTTGGATGCCAAATCCGCAAGATCCACTTGACCCAGCTCGGCCGGCGTATAGTAGACATCCTTCATATTGGAGGAATCCGTACGGTATACCCGGAAGCCATAATCTATGTCCGCTCCGGTCTCCTCTTTGATTTTCCCGGCGGCGCGGCGGATGCGCTCTTTACCCAGCTCCGTTAAGTAATGAGGGCGGTTCAGTTCGTTTAACGTATCTATCGCATTTTTGAAGATCATTTTCCGGTTTTGTTCGGCCTGATTGTACATCGCGTCAATATCTTCCTGCAGCTGCACCAGAATAAATTTTCTGCGGCCGTTATCCTCCGCGTTTAATTCCATGATCGCATGGGCCAGTGTACCGGAGCCGGAGAAGAAATCGAGGGCCAGATCCTCGGAGCCTATGCCAAAGCCGATCAGATGCTTGATTAAGCTGACGGGCTTCGGGTTAGAAAACACGTCTTTGCCGAATAGCCGGAGCAAATCGCTGCTGCCGTCGCTGGTTGTTCCATTCTCATCCAGCATGGCGCCGGATTTATAGATGCTTCTGGGCGTCTTGCCTTTGGGCAATCGTTGTTTAAACTGGACCGACCAGTTCTCGCCGACTTTAATGATCCGGATTTCTCCTTTGGCCAGGTCTTCTTTAAACCTTTTCTCCGACCGGAGCCAGCTGATCGGATTGCCGTTTTCGTCCAATTCCAGGACGGTGCCGTCCGGGCAGGTAATCGGATAATATTGCTTCCCCGATTTTCTTTTAAATGTGTCCCAATAAAATTTACCTTCCGAGTCTTCCTCTTTGTAGCGCTTCAAATAGTCGTCGGAGTACATTTCATAAAGCTCATCGACCATCTCTTTATTTTTGGCGTAAACCAGAATATATTCATGCTCGACGGCGACATGCCTGGAATCGTTTCCCCCGCCCTTTTTATTTTGCCAAACCAGGTCCGCGATATGGTTTTTGATTCCAAATATCTCATCGCACAACAGGCGCAGTCTTGGATGCTCGCTTTCGTCGATACTGATAAACACGATTCCGTCGTCTCTTAACAAGTTCTTGGATACTTTAAGCCTGGAATACATCATGGTTAACCAGTCACTATGGAATTTTCCATTGGATTCGGTATTCTGAACCAGTCTATTCCCTTCGGAATCGACTTGTCCCGACGCCGCCAAATAGACATCGGCAGACGATTTGAAATCGTCCTTATAAATGAAATCCTTTCCTGTATTGTACGGGGGATCAATGTAAATCATTTTGATCTTATGTAAATAGGACTCCTGCAGCAGCTTCAGCACTTCGAGGTTGTCGCCTTCGATGTACAGATTTTGCGTGCTGTCCCAATCGACACTGTCTTCTTTGACCGGCCGCAGCGTTTTATCGATGGGCGTATTGGCGTTGAGGATCGCCTCTTTCTTGCCCGGCCAGGTCAGCTGGTATCGTTCTTTCTCTCCTTCGACAAGGACATCGGACAGCTCCTGTTTTAACAAATCAAAATCGATCGCGCGGATCAATTTCCCTTGACGATCTCTTGTCTCCGTAATCACATTGGGAAACAGCGCCGCTATTTTCTCGAGGTTGACTTGTGTCGTATTGAATGTTTTCATAGCCAATTGATTCATGAGTTTGCCTCCTGTGTTTCCCCTTGGTCATCCAGCACTATTTTTCTGTATATTACTTATTCTTCTGTCTACAGGAAAGTCCTTCTTTGGACATATCCCATGCACGGTGCGTCAGGGAGACAACGACAAATAACCCGACCCGGGCTTGCGCCCGAATCGGGTTATTCTGTTATATTAAACCATGATTTTGCAAATATCGTTGGTGAATTCGACGGGATCCTGGATCGGCAATCCTTCGATTAACAGTGCCTGGTTGTACAACAGATTTGTATACAGATTGAGTTTCTCTTTATCGTTTGCATAAGCATCCTTTAAGGATTGGAATACCTCATGATGGATGTTGATCTCCAGAATCTTGTCCGCTTTGACATCCTGGCCGCTAGGCATGGCTTTGAGGATCTTTTCCATTTCAATCGTTAATTCGCCCTCCGTAGACAGGCAGACAGGATGGGTCTTCAGTCTCTTGGATGCTTTGACATGCTTCACTTTATCCTTCAGTATGTTTTTCATATATTCAAAGAGGTCTTTGGTTTCGCCCTCTTCTGCATCCGACGTGTTTTCGCTTGCATCCGGTTCAATTCCCAGGTCGCCGCTCGATACCGATTTAAATTCTTTTTCTTTGTAGGTCATGAGCATTTTGACGGCGAACTCATCGATATCATCGGTAAAGTATAGGATCTCATATCCCTTGTCGGCTACCAGCTCGGTTTGAGGAAGCTTCTCGATGCGTTCAATCGATTCCCCGGAGGCATAGTAGATGTATTTTTGATCCTCAGGCATTCTCGACACGTACTCATCCAGGGTGACCAGCTTCTTCTCTTTGGAGGAGTAGAACATCAGCAGATCCTGCAGCATCTCTTTATTGGCGCCGAAATCGCTGTATACCCCGAATTTCAGCTGTCTGCCAAAGGCCTTATAGAATTTTTCATACTTCTCTCTTTCATCCTTCAATAAGCTTTGCAGCTGGCTCTTGATTTTGTTCTTGATGTTTTTGGCGATGAGGCTCAATTGCCGGTCATGCTGCAGAATCTCTCTGGAAATGTTGAGCGATAAATCCTCGGAATCCACCATTCCCTTAACAAAGCTGAAATAGTCGGGAAGCAGATCGGGACACTTATTCATGATCAGCACATCGTTGGAATACAGCTCCAGGCCTTTCTCATATTCCTTCGTATAATAATCGAACGGCGTATTCTCCGGGATAAACAGAATGGCATTATACACCACGGCACCGTCGGCACTAATATGAATATGCTTTAGAGGCTTATCGAACCCGTAGCGTTTCTCGGTGTAGAAATTTTCATAGTCTTCCGGCGTAAGCTCGTTCTTGTTTTTCCGCCAAATCGGAACCATGCTGTTGATGGTTTGTTCTTCAACATATTCTTCGAATTCATTGTCGCTGCCTTCTTTAGGCCGCTGCCCTTTCACATCCATCTTTATGGGGTACCGGATAAAATCGGAGTATTTTTTGATAATCGATCTTAAACGATACTCTTCAAGATACTCGTCGTATTGATCCTCTTCCGTATTCTCTTTAATTTTCAAAATAATATCCGTACCTGCCGTCGCTTTCTCGCATGGCTCAATCGTATACCCGTCTGCTCCTCTGGATTCCCACTTATACGCCTCATCGCTGCCCAAAGCCTTGCTGATGACCGTAACCACTTCGGCTACCATAAAAGCAGAATAAAATCCCACCCCGAATTGACCGATGATATTGTGCCCATCCTTCAATTCGTTTTCTTTCTTGAATGCCAATGAGCCGCTCTTGGCGATAACCCCCAGGTTATTCTCCAGCTCCTCTTTGGTCATACCGATCCCCGTATCGGAGATGGTCAATGTCCGGTTGGCCTTATCCGGCTTTACTTTGATGTAATAATTGTCTTTATCAAAAACCAATTGATCGTCGGACAGCGCTTTATAGTAGATTTTGTCAATGGCATCGCTCGCATTCGAGATCAGCTCTCTTAGGAAAATCTCTCTCTGCGTATAAATGGAGTTAATCATCATTTCCAATAATCTTTTGGATTCGGCTTTAAACTGTTTTTTGGCCATGATTCGCTCTCCTTTCAATCCGTTCCGCGATTAGCACTCTAAGCGCCTGAGTGCTAACTCTCCTTTTTATATTACATAGACGATTTTTTGATGTCAATATACAGTAGAATTTTTGAGTCCGGTCAATTGACTATATGGGCCCCCCATAAATTACTTTTCCATCAGCAGTGAAACTCATGGTTTGTTCTGCTACTTTATATGTCCCATTTTCTTTTTTTACAATATACTTTGGTTTGATTTGGAGTTGACTCATCCAGGTTTATAATTTCATAGCTTAGTTGCTGCACTCGCTAAGGCTACAAAAGGAAGCAAATGTCTTGCTGTTCACAATGAATTATCCCACCTTTCAATAAATATAATAACAACTTTACCATATTCATATCATTTTAGTGATATAATAAGTGAAAAATGCGAATTCGCCGGAGAGGCTTATGAAAGCGCTTAAAAATAAGGATTATACCCTTAATTCCGTAAAAAATGCAGCGCGTATCTTGCGTCTGTTCTCTTTGGAACGGCCTGAATTGGGAGTGACGGAGATCTCCAGGCTCTTGGGATTAAACAAAAGTACGGCCTACCATCTCATGACTTTCCTCACGGCCGAGGGTCTGTTGGAGAAAAGCCCAAAGTCCCGGTACCGCCTCGGCCTTGCCTTTTTGCGTTACAGCGGGATCATTACGACACAGATGGAAATTCACCGGGAATCGCTTCCTTTTTTGGAGAGACTGGCGGAGGAACTGGGGGAATCCGCTTTTATCGGCATTTTGGAAGGGACTAATGTGGCGTACCTTCAGAAAGTGGATGTTAAACATCCCCATCCCCTGTCGCCCATAGGCAACCGGAACCCCGTATCCTGCACCGGATCGGGAAAAGCGATTCTGGCCTTTCAAAAAGAGGAGATCATTTCAGGAATAGCGGAACGCTTGCAGCCTTACGGTCCCAATTCCATCACCGACCCGGAACGCTTCAAGAAGCATTTAAAGGATATCCGAAGCCAGGGATATGCCCTATGTATTGATGAAATATACGAAGGCGTTTCAAGTATTGGGGTGCCTGTACGCGATTATACCGGCGAGGTGGTGGCCGCCGTCAGTATCGCCGGGCCGACAGAACGCATCCGGAACTGCAATATTGAGCATGCGGTGACAACGTTGAAGCAAGCGGGGCTTGGGATTTCCGCCAAATTGGGCTATTACGGTTGAATCCCGGCGTTCGGTGAGATCCAAGGCCGCAGATAACACAAAGCGACCGCTCCTTCTAACGATACCGGGGAGCGGTCGCTGCTTTTTAGAATGGGAAACGGCGATACTTTTCCTGAACCGAAACCCATTTGGTTATTGTAAATTCATCGATAATCCACGGATTCCCAAACCTTCCGCTTCCGCTCGCCTTATTTCCGCCAAACGGAATGTTGGGGCTGTCATTCACCGTCTGGTCGTTAATATGCGTCATCCCGCTCTCGATTTGCAGCGCCAACTCTTCGCCTTTGGCCAAATCTGTCGTAAAGATCGAAGAGCTTAACCCGTATTCGGTTTCATTCGCCATAATTATGGCTTCTTCGTCCGTATTCGCTTTGATAATGGTGGCGATGGGGGCAAACAGCTCGGTTTGCGCCAGCTTGCTTGAGTTATCTACATCAATAAATACGTAAGGTGTAAGCACATTGCCTTCCCGTTTGCCTTCCAACGCCATTTTCGCTCCATCTCGTTTGGCCGCCTCAATCGCACTGACCGCTTTCTCAAGCTGACGCTCGTTAATAAGAGGGCCGATCATGGTGTTCGGGTCCCTCGGATCGCCGCACGGAAGGGCCTTCGCTCTTTCCACAAACTTTTGGACAAACTCGTCGTGCTTATCTTTATGGACAATGATACGGTTAATAATCATACAAATTTGTCCTTGATGGATGAACTTCCCAAACACCGCAGCATCCACCGCCCGGTCGACGTCCGCATCCGACAGCACCACAAACGGACTGTTACCGCCCAGTTCCAGAATAACTCGCTTCAAGTTTCTACCGGCAATCTCGCCGATGTGTCTTCCGACGGCAGTAGAACCGGTGAAACTGATCAATCCGACATGCGGATGGGTTAACAGGTCATCGCCGATTTCCGTGATATCCGTGAGAATCATATTGAATACACCATGAGGCAGACCGGCGTGCTCGAATGCCTTGGCGATAATGGAACCGCCGGTTAAGCCAACTTGAATATCAGGCTTATGCACCACGCTGTTCCCCAACGCAATGGCCGGCGCAATGGTTCTCATCGACAAATTCATTGGGAAATTAAACGGTGAAATCGACGCAACCACTCCCAAAGGAAGCCGGCGGATATGATTGACCTTCCCCTCGATGGCAGAAGGAATCTCCCTCACCTGATCGATTGCGTCCGCATAATGTATTGCTTCCTCCAGCACCTCCAGGGCGAGATGCACTTCCACATTGGCTTTTAACAAAGTGCCTCCCGTCTCACGAACGATGATATCCACAATGGCGGCCCGGTTAGCTTTCAAATACTCTGCCGCCTTGTAAATGACCGTCTTCCTTTCATCGGCGGAAGATTTGGCCCATTTCTTTTGCGCCTGCTTCGCCATGTCAATGGCCTCATGCAGCTGCTGGGACGTCGCCAACCGAACCGTAGTCACAACCGAATGATCGTAAGGATTTACAATATCGTAAGTTTGGTCGCTTCTCCCCTCCACCCATTCGCCGTTAATAAAGCTTTTGTTTAAATTTTCGTAACGCATCATTGGAAGTTCTTCTTTTGTGATTGCCATTTGTAAGCTCCTCTCATCATTTATTATTAAAGGCTGAAAGCTGACAGTCCCTTCTAGTGAAGGACTTCGATCCGTTTCTCATACGTGCTTTCCAGCATACGGATCAGATGGGTCAGCAGCGTATTATACGGAACGGCAATACCGTATTTCCCCGCTTTATCCACGATGGCTCCGTTGAGGAAGGCGATCTCCGTTGCCCGTTGAGCCAGCACATCCTGCAGCATGGAAGTCAGATGCTCGCCCGACATGGCCGGATCGAGAACGCCTTGGATCGCTGCGATGATATCTTCTTTTTCGATATCCACTTGTTCCGCTTTCGCTACGGTCACGATTTCGTCCAGGATGCCGTTCACGAGCTCGTCAAACCGTTCATAGCCTCCGATATCCGATGCCTTCAATCGAGTCAGCGCCGCAAGCGGATTATACACCGCATTAAATGCGACCTTCTTCCAAACGATGGACATCACGTCCGGTTCAATGGACACATGCAGGCCGGCCTCGTTCATCATGCCGCAAATCTGCTGCAGCGCTTCGGTGATTTGTCCGTGAGCGCTCATCATGACGGTTTCCCCGGAGCCGAGTGCGCGAATCACTCCCGGAGCAACCAGCTCCGTACCGAAATTGGTCACGCCGACAATCACCCGCTCGCGAGGGACATATGAAGTAACCGCTTCCAAATTACCCAATCCGTTCTGCAATGTCAGCACTTGCGTGTGTGGACCCATGATGGGCAGCGCTTGCTCGACAACAGCTTGGGTATGCATGGCTTTGGTGAAGACCATGACAAGATCTGCAACGCCTACCGTAGTAAAATCCGTCACGGCTTCTAATCTATACGTGGATGTGCCGCCTTCATGAATGACACGCAATCCGTTGGTTTGAATTGCTTCTATATGATTTCTCCAACGATCGATCAATATCACGGATTGCCCGCTGCGATGCAGCATCGAGCCAAATCGGCACCCCATCGCTCCTGCGCCTGCGACTGCGATTCTCATCCCATCACCTCTTTGACAGCTATGCCGCTTCATTGTCGGGTTCGCGGTCAAGCTGATTATTTGACACTATCCAATTCCTTGAAGAGCTCCTTCACCAAATCTTCGCCAATTTCTTTGGAGAACTTATCAATTAGCGGTCGGGTGAGCTGTTGCATTTTGGCTTTTTCTTCAGGTGACATTTCATTCACTTGCATACCGGCGGCCTTCAACTTCTCCAATGTTTCCTGGGCCATCGCTCTGTTGGTTTCCCGCTGAAATTTACCGGATTCTGCAGCGGCTTCCTGAACAATCTTTCTTTCTTCATCCGACAATTGATCCCAATATTTCTTGCTGAATATGAGGATGGTCGGAGCATACAGATGATTCGTGATAGTTAAATATTTTTGAACCTCATACAGCTTATGGGATTCGACCACCGCAAAGGAGTTTTCTTGTCCGTCAATGGCTTTGCTCTCCAAAGCGGAGAATACTTCGGAAAAGACCATCGGCGTCGGATTGGCTCCCAGCGTTTTAAACATCTCCAAATGGATGGGGTTAGGCAGCGTCCGAATCTTAATTCCCTTAAAATCTTCTACCCTCGTAATCGGGTGCTTGCTGTTGGTGATACTGCGGAATCCGTTTTCCCAATAACTTAATCCAATGATTTTGTGCTGCGGCAGTAAATCCATCAATTTTTGGCCGATAGGCCCATCCATGACGGCATCCGCTTGTTTTTCATTATTAATTACGAAAGGAAAATCGAAAATACCGAATGCTTTGATCGTGCCGAATATGGGCGGGGTCGTGATTCCCGCTACCTCCTGCAGGCCGCCCTGCACGGCTTCCATCATTTTCTTATCATCACCAAGCGATGCATCATAAAATCGTTGAACCTTCATTTTCCCACCGCTTTTTTGCTCGACGAGTTCCGCGAATTTCTCCAAACCGAGCCCCTGCGGGTGGCCTTTAGGACTGACAATTCCGGCTTTCATCACGCGCGTTTTCACATTGGCGGAATCTTGGGCTTTAGCTGCTGCCGGCGTTGATGCTCCATTGGCGACATTTGCACCGCTATCTCCGTTACCGCCTTGAGTTCCCCCGCTTCCGGCATTTCCACAGCCTGTGACTACAAGTAAGCTAAGTACAGTTAATCCAATTACGAGCGGTTTTAACCATTTTTTCATAGCCTTCCCTCGTTTCATGTGGATTTGATATTGAAGCCTTCCTTCTCTCAAGTGAACCATCCTAGCGGAACGGTTACGATAGACGGAAAGAGGATCAGCAGAAACAAAATCAGCACTTCAACCAGCAAAAAAGGCCAAATTCCCTTCAATATGCCTTCCATATCCACCTTGCCGACACCGCAAGCGACGTTCAATACGGCCCCCACAGGCGGGGTTAGCAAACCGATACAGTTATTTAGAACGAAAAGGACTCCGAAATAAACCGGATCAATCCCGGCCTGTTCGATAATCGGCATGAGGATCGGGGTCAAAATCAGAATAGTGGGTGTAAGATCCATAGCCGTCCCAACAAGTAATACCAAGATATTAATCGCAATGAGCAGCAGCAATTTGTTCTCAATCAACGGTCCCAGCATATCCACCAAAAGAATGGGAATATCTGCTATCGTAATCAGCCAAGCGGAAACCATCGCGGCAGCCGCCAAAAACATGACCACGCTCGTCACTTTTGCTGAAGCCACAAAGACACGGAACAAGTGCTGGATTTTCAATTCACGGTAGATGATGAAGCCGACGAGAAAGGCATAGAAAGCCGCAACCACCGCTGCTTCCGTTGGTGTGAATATCCCCCCGCGCAATCCCCCGATAATAATCACCGGCAGGAGGAGCGCCCAAACGGCTTGTTTGGTTGCATGCCACATTTCTTTTACAGACTTGCGGGGGAAAACGGCTACCTTATCTTTACGAACGACCAGGGTCCAAGCAATGGTTAGCCCTAATGCAATCAGAAGCCCGGGGACAATACCGGCCATAAACAGCTTGGTAATCGATACACCGCTGGTCACGCCGAAAATAATCATCGGAATGCTCGGAGGGATAATTGGCGCAATAATACCGCCCGATGCAATCAAAGCGGTCGATCGATTGCGATCATACCCGGCCTTTACCATCATCGGGATCAGGATTGCGCCAAGCGCCGCCGTATCGGCCAAAGCCGACCCGGATAAACCGGCAAACAAGACGCTTCCAATGATGGCGACATAACCCAATCCTCCGCGTATATGTCCGACGAACGACAATGCAAAGTTGATAATACGAGTGGAAATCCCCCCTGCATTCATCAATTCGCCTGCGAGAATAAAGAACGGGACAGCCATTAGCGGGAAGCTGTCCGCTCCGTTAATCAAATTCTGGGCAATGATCAGACTGTCGAACATATTCAATTGGATCATTAAAGCCACACCGCTAATTAACAGCGCGAAAGCAATAGGCGTTCCAAGAGCCATAGAGCCCAAGAGTGAACCGAGGAAAATCGTCATTGTCATGGTTGGTTCCCTCCCGAAAGCGTCTGCCTCTTTTCGTATACAGGCCCGAGCATCTCTTCTTCCGATTCTTTCATGCGAACAGCTTTATCTATGGCAGATTTGCGGAGCAGCACTTTGTACATTTTGATCATAACCACAAGGGCCATACCTAAGCTCATGATGATGCCAATCGCGTATACATAGGACATCCGTATTCCTGTAGCAGGCGCATTGCTGTCCATATTGAGCAAAATCAGCTTCCAGCTTCCTTGTAAAATCAACAACAAGGCAAAGAGAATCAACACATGGCTGATGATATAGGCGATCTTTTTCATGGAAGGCGGCAGTCTTTTGACCAGCATCTCTACCCCGAGATGTTCATTATCCTTCAAGGCCCCGATCGATCCCAAGAAGATCATCCACACAAATAAGAAACGGGACATTTCCTCAGACCAGGTGATCCCCGAATCAAACACATACCGCAAAATCACATTGCCCAGTACCAGAATGCACATAAATAATAGGGAAAACGCCATCAAAATGTTCAAAGCGTTACCTAACCATTTGGATATGTTCTTCATCTGATTCCCTCCATAGGAGTAATCATATTCGTAAGATGTCCCGCCGCGCCTTTTGTCCAACCATCCTCTTTGAGAATCCGAACCCTCGTGTTCAACATTCAGTGCTGCTGCTTGGATACTTGCGGCAAACGCACATCAAGCACAGCAGACCGCCCTCCTTTGACCATGTGCAGAGCGCTGACTATGGCCTCCTTTAATTCACTTGGTTTTTCAACCAATCTGGGATACGCTCCGCCGGCGGCTTCGGCCACCTTGGCCAATTCGGACGATGGATCGAAATTGACCCAGAATTGGTCCGTCTGGCGGGCTACGCCGTTGGGATGGACACCGAGCGTAGACATTCTGGGCGCGCCCCATCCATGATTGTTGTAAATAACGGTCAGAAAAGGGGTATTGTATTTCCTCGCCACCCAATGAACGGGTGTCGGATTACTGAATATATAGGAACCGTCCCCCGTAAGGCTGACGATGGTTTTATCCGGCGCAGCAAGCTTGGCGCCAATCGCCCCTCCCCCGTGCCATCCTAAAGCGCTCGCACCGCTTCCCAGCAAGGTTCCGGGTGTATTGCGCGGTAAATGCTTGCTGACGGTTGCATAATTGGTAATCGTTTCGGTCAGCACAATCGTATCCTCATCTATGGCTTCACGGATACAGGCAGTAAGATACTCCGGCGTAATGATGTCGCTGTCGTCCAGCTGCTCCAGGCTCCTCCATTCTTCCCTTTGCCGGTGATGAATCAGGGTGAAATATTGGTTGCGCTCCCGGACAGCTTTTTCATCGATCAAATGATGGATTGTATTGAAATAAGCGTTCAACTGCTGAAGAGCCGCGAATGAATCGGCCTTATAAAATCTTTTGGACGGGATATACCATAAAGGTGTCTTTTCTTTTAATGGGTCAACGTCTATAAAGTAAACCGTACAGTCTTTGGCCGGTTGATTGTGCAGCGGAATCCAGGGCACATCGCTGTCGATCACAAGAACCAGATCCGCTTCGGCAAGGATTTCATTTTGCTCCGGATGATTCCACTGATAGCCTACATGAAGAGGATGATCTCCGGGGAAGTTCATATAATAAGGCGCTGATTCCAGTACCGGAACGGCTAAACGCTCGCTCAATCGGACAAGCTCCGGAACCGCCTGCTTGTTTCTTCCTAAATAAGAGGTGACGATTAGCGGTTTTTGGGCATGCAGCAAATCGTTCGCGATCTCGGCAATCTTCTCCGGGGGAATGGCACTCGGGGACAGCGGTTCCCAGCCTTGCGTCCGGAAGGAAGACCGTTCGATCTCTTCCTCCAGCACTTCGCGCGGGGCCATGAGGTATACCGGCCCTTTCGGGTCGCTTTCCGCTATTTGCAGTGCCCGATGGACAAGCTGCTTCACATTTTTTCCGGTGCGGATTTCATTATCGTACTTCATATACTGCCGCACAATACCGCGTTGATCAAACACGTCTTGAATCCAATGAATATGTTCATTTCGGCTTCCGACAAGCTCGCCTTCCTGAGTAAACGGAGAAGCGCCGGCAAAAATAAGCACAGGCACCCTGCCTTTTGCCGCATTATGTACGGATCCGCCGAGATTTTGGGTGCCGCATTCCACATGGATAAATACCGCTTGCGGCCGTCCGCTGACTTGGGCGTAGGTATGGGCAGCGCTTAAAGCGACGAATTCGTGCGGACAAATAATAATGCGGGGGTAGTTCTTGTTTTGTAATTGGGCCTGTGCCCATTCTTCGATGAGAGCGGGGTGATCGCTTCCCAAATTGGCGAAAATACAGGAAACGCCGGCCTCATGAAGCGATTCCATTAAAGCGGAAGCCGTAGTAAATTTACTTGCTGCCTTGTTGTCCAAACCATCCTTTAGCTCATAAGTTACTGCGGATTGGTTATTCGGGGATGATGGTTCCATGGTAAACCGCCTTTCCAATATGAAATTCAATCGTGTTCCCTCTGCTCACCGCAAAAATATTTACATTTTCACCCTGCACAGGTTTTTAAAGCGATTACAAATAACGTTATTGGAATCTATAATAGTATCAGAGTGTATTTTGCGAAACTTTAATTTTCTTCTATATTAAACAAATGAAATAAAATACGTATTAAAGGAGGGCCGTGGAATAGCGTAGTACCCGGATATAAGGAGGAAATCGTGATGCGGCCTCATCAAGGCGGCAAGCGCTTTAGTTCTGTTCAAAACGCGGTGCGCCTCTTGAACGCCTTCTCCCCGGAAGAAGCCGAATTGGGCATCAGCGAACTGTCCGAGAAGCTGGGGATTGCCAAAAGCACCGTTCACCGCTTGGTAACCACATTGGCAGGTGAAGGCTTCATCGCCAAGGACCCGAATACGAATTTGTACCGACTGGGCATTTCGATTCTGGCCATCAGCAATATCGTCACTTCCACCATGCCCCTTCATCAAACGGCGCTGCCCGTTATCCGCCAACTGGGTAAAAAAACGAAAGAATCCATCCATATCGGTATTTTTCGGGATGGCGAAGTTATTTTTCTCAATCGCATTGATGGCATAAACACCCATGCTTCTCTCTCGATGATAGGAAGCCGGGTGCCGGCCCATTGTACGAGTTCAGGTCAGGTGTTTTTGGCTTATCAACCGAAGGAAACCGTGAACCTTTTGTTCAGCAAGGGGTTGAAGGCTTACACCCGTAAAACGATCACGGACGTAAAGCAAATGCACGCATTACTGGACAAAGTCCGGGAGCAGGGTTTCTCGGTGAGTGTAGAGGAATTGCATGAGGGCATCGCTTCAGTAGCCGCCCCGATTCGCAATTCGCGGGGACAAGTCATCGCCACCGTGAGCATTCCGGGCCCCGTCCAGCGCATATCCAAAGACGCCCTCCCGCTCTTGACAAAGCTCGTATTACAGGCAGCCAAAGAAATCTCCCTGCGCTTTCAACAGCTTAAACCGCCATGACCAGCGGCCGAAAAGTCTTATAATATTACATTTTTTTTACATTTTAATAGTATGAATTACTGAAAAAGATAAGGGATGCTGCCCGCGGCAGCATCCCTTATTGCAGTTTCCAGCCATATATTGTCCCCAAACCCCACATGATGCCCAAGCCAATCCACATGCCTGCCCATACTGCGGCCGTTCCCGATCAAGCCGGCATATCATCCGTGAAACCAAAAGGCTTACGCGATTTTATTGGCGTCGGCTATCACCTTCGCCAGTTCGCAGTGGCGCAGTTTTTCCTTCTGGCTCTCGATGTCGATGTTGTACAAATTTGCCGCATTTTCTCCGAGGATTTTCTTCTTCACATTCAAATCGAGCGTTACGCCGGTTTCCTTCTGAATATCTTCCGGCAGCTCCATCGCGATGAACTTCTCGATCATCCAGCCCGGCTCCCATATCGCATAGTCGCTTCCGAACAGGATCCGGTCTTCGCCGATCCAGTACAGCAGCTCGCTGATGATTTCCGCAAAATA
Source organism: Paenibacillus naphthalenovorans (assembly GCF_900099895.1). Lineage (GTDB taxonomy): Bacteria > Bacillota > Bacilli > Paenibacillales > NBRC-103111 > Paenibacillus_G > Paenibacillus_G naphthalenovorans. The sequence goes on along the minus strand of NZ_FNDY01000019.1, from coordinate 15,729 downwards.
GCGGGGACGCGTATGGATGAAAGGCATGACAATCGCCAAGCCGCCGTATACGTTCTTCTCCTGCGTCGCAATCCAGCAGAAATCCTCCAGCCGCGGAAGCCCGACGTGCTCGACGATGAAATTCAAATCCTGGAACGCGCTGGCCACATCGTCGATATCGGCAACGTCGAACGCATCGCGGTTCAGCGGAATGATCGTCGGCCCTTTGTGTACGTGAATGTTCTTGATCCCGAGCTCGACGCATTTCTCCAGGTAGCGATAAGACCAGTCGTCCGTTAATTTATATCCTTTCGAGCCCTTATACCAGTCGGCCGTGTACAGCTTGACACCGGGCCACCGGTATTTCTCATGATCCTTCTCGAGCTGCTCCAGGCCGCGCTCTCCATGGCGCGGATCGAACGTTCCGTTACAGATGAACCGGCCCGGATACTGCCGCGCAAGCGCATCGTTGATGTCCGGATCGCCGAAGCCGTTCTTGTAAAACTCCTTCAAATAGACCGGCTGAAAGATGGCCATGTCGCTGTAGCCTTTGACAAACACATCATCGATCAGCGTGCCGGCATCGTATTTCAGGAATTTGTCCTTCGGCCACAAATACTCCTTCGGGGTCATTTTTTTGTGATAATCGTAAAAGCAATGGATGAACTGCTCTCCTTGAACGTTCAACTGGTTCTCTTTGCTGCCGTCCCACAATGCAATATGCCCGTCAATGATGAAAATTTCCTCTCCGTTCGGTAAGCGGTACATGGTCATTCCTCCTTGAAAGGTATCACAAGCACAGGGAAACGCTTACAACATAGATCGAAGACATCATGCCCCCAACCGTCCTCCCACTAAAACTCATGGAGCGCATGATGTTCCGTTCCCAATGCTTACTTCAAGTATAGTCATTGCCGGAACCGAATAAAATGTATATCTATATAAAAAACGATACCAAACGTCGGATCATTTCTGTAGGAAGAACCATCAGGAAACGCCTTGGCCGTTCACCGCTTCCAGCAGCAGGTCGGCCAGATGCACGGCTCTCATTCTCTCCTCCGCACCCTCCCGAATAATGCCCAGCCGCATCTGCAACAGGCAGCCCGGATTGGCCGTCACGATCGTTTGCGCACGTACTTTGTTCACCTTTTCCATTTTATAGTCCAAGATTTGCATCGACATTTCTTTCTCCGTAATATTGTAGACCCCCGCAGATCCGCAGCAATGATCGGCCTCTTCCATCTCACGATATTGAACGCCTTTAATCGAGGCCAGCAATGTCCGCGGGGCACTGGCTGTACCCATGACATTCCGCAGATGGCAGGAATCCTGATACGTAATCACTTGTTCCGGCAGCGAAAGTTCCCTTTCGGCAAATTGAAGCTCAACAAGAATTTCGGAGAAATCCCTTACTTTGCCGGCGAATGCTTTGGCTCGCTCTCTCCATTCCTCTTCATCCCTCAGCAAGTGATCGTATTCAACCAATAAGGCACCGCATCCGCCTGCATTCAGGACGATATAGTCCGCGTCCAGCGATTCGAAGGCCTCGATGTTGGCCTTGGCTAACCGCTTGGCCATCTCTTTCTCTCCGCCGTGTGCGTGCAAGGCGCCGCAGCATCCCTGGCCGGAAGGAATCACAATGTCGCAGCCTGCCTTCTGAAGCAGCTTCATCGTGGCATCGTTGGTTTCCATGAACATCGTATCCATAAGACAACCTGAGAAAAAAGCGACCTTCTTCTTTGCTTGCCCTTCGGCAGGAAGATAGGCAGGACGGTTGTTCAACGCGCCGGCGCTTGCGATGGGCGGTATCGTTCGCTCAAGCTCCGCAATGTTCCCGGGCAGGATATGCAGCAATTTGCTTTTTTGAACGATGCGCTGCAGACCGCTCTTTTGATAGAACCTAAGGAAATAATGCAGTCGCTTGATCCGGTCTTTGTGCGGAAACAATTGTTTAAACACAAGCCACAGCATCACCTTCGCGTGCATTTTATGCTTTTTCTTTTGCTGAATCACATCCCGAGCTTCCTCAAGCAGATGGCCGTATTTCACACCGGACGGACAAACCGGCTCACAAGCCCGGCAGCCGAGGCAAAGATTCAGCTGCTTCTCCACATCTTCGTCCGGTTCAATGACCCCGTCGACGACCCCCTTCATGAGAGCGATCCGGCCGCGCGGAGACGCCGCTTCATATTGATCGGTTTGGCCATAAGTCGGACAGGTCGGAAGGCAGAAGCCGCATCTCATGCAATTCATTAGCTCGTTGTAATCCAGCTGTTCTTTGAAGCCCTGTCGAATCTCACTCTGCACCTGCCGGTTCATCTGGTCATCACCACTCTTTTGCGGGCGTCTTTTGCGAACATTTTGCCGGGATTCATGATTCCGTTCGGATCAAAGGCTTGTTTGACGGCTTTCATCGCCGCTACGCCTTCCTCTCCAACCTTTAACGATAAATAAGGCCGCTTCATCTCGCCAACGCCGTGCTCTCCGGTAATGGTACCTCCTAGCTCGATCGCCTTCCGGAAAATTTCTTCGAACGCTTTTTCAACGAGGTGCATCTCTTCCTTGTTTCTTCCATCCGTCAAACAGGTGGGGTGCAGGTTTCCGTCACCGGCATGACCGAAGGTACAAATCGTTACATTGTACTTTTCTGCAATCTGATTAATGGCACGCACCATTTCGCTAATTTTCGACCGAGGGACCGTCGCATCCTCCAGAATCGTCGTAGGCCTCAACCGCGCGAGCGCAGATAACGCGGATCGCCTGGCCGTGCTTAATGCTTCGGCTTCCGCCTTCGATTGGGCGATTTTCACGGATACCGCATGCCCTTCCTTGCAAATTCGGGCGATTTGTTCCATGTCCCGTTCCACGACCTCCAACGGCCCATCCTGCTCAATGAGCAGCACCGCATTCACATCGGTCGGTAAACCGACCTTTGCGAAATCCTCAACGACTTTACACGTAGGCTGATCCAGAAATTCGAGCGTGGCCGGGATAATCCGGTTTGAAATAATCGCCGATACCGTTCTGGCCGCCGCGTCGAGATCTTCGAAAAGCGCCAGCATCGTTTTTTTCGTTTCCGGGATGGGAATGAGCTTTAGCGTGGCTTCCGTTATGACGCCCAGCGTCCCCTCGGAGCCGACAAACAGCTTTGTTAGATCGTATCCCGCCACATCCTTGGGCGATTTCCCGCCCGTTCGAATGCAATCTCCATTCGGCAGAACGATTTCCAGCCCAAGGACATAGTCCTTGGTGACACCGTATTTTAAACCCCGAAGCCCTCCCGAGCATTCATTAATGTTGCCGCCGATGGTTGAGATTTTCATCGAGCTGGGGTCCGGGGGATAAAACAACCCCCTGGCCTCCACGGCTTCAATTAATTGCTTCGTAATGACGCCCGGCTGCACCGTAACGGTTAAATTCTCTTCGTCAATTTCCAAAATCCGGTTCATATGATTGAACACAAGAACAATGCCGCCCTGGGTCGGGCATGTACCGGCGCTTAAATTGGTGCCGGAGCCTCTGGGTACAATCGGGATTCCATGCTCATTGCATATTTTTAAAACCGCCTGGATTTCTTCTTTGCTCTTGGGCATGATGACGGCGTCGGGAAGCGCCTGAAAGTTCGGCGTCGCATCATACGAATAGGACAATCTCGCTTCATTCGAGTCATGATACCGGGCGCTTCCGACAATTTCTATAAGCTGGCTTCTTATTGCTGGTGGAATCACAAGAAGTCCTCCTTTCGTTATCACCATTATAGGAAGAGCCCTTTTAAATAACCATGTGCGAAAACACAAAGATCCTTAATATCAATCCTCATTTATTGGATGATTATCTAATTTCAATAAGGAGAGCGCAATTAAAAATAACGTAATGCCTTCCGGGCATTTGGGGTTGATGCCTGTAAGCTCCTTGATCTGGTTGAGCCGGTAGTGCAGCGTATTAATGTGAATATGAAGCGCATCCGCGCTATCTTTAATGGACAATTGCTTTTTATAATAAACGCGGATTGTCTCCAGAAGCTCTTGATCCGATTGGATTTCCGATAAAATCCGGTTGATGAACTCATGCTTTGTTTTTACGCTGATCTCCTCCAACACGATATCCAGCAGCAAATCCTCGTAATAAACGATCTCATGATGCTTTTGCGCCACCTTCAACGCCTTCTTCGCTTCGTTGTACGTATGGTTCATTTTGAAGGGTTCGATGGTCTTGCCCACGCCGACGGCCAAATTAATCCCGTAATGCTTTTTAAAATATTGATGCCATTTGGTCAATTCCCGGGAAAGCATTTTGGGCGCATTTTGATTTTTGGCATCTTTAATCAGAATGAATTTTCCGTTGCCCCAGCGAATGAAAAAATCGGTCGGATCGCGTTCAAAATTTCTTAGAAAAAAGTCGGCCATCAGCGATTGCGCTTCCCGAAGCACCTCGTCGCGGTGGTTGACATCCACCTGGAAAAGGACGCAAATGTACGGAATCTCAACGGAAACCCCCAGGATTTGGCCGCGATTGATAAACTCCTGATCCACGTCCTGGATATGAATCCACTCGTAAAAAAAGGATTCGAGCCCCCTTGTTTCCCGCTCTTCCTTCTCTTTCTGCAGGGCTTCTCTAATAATGAGCTCCGTCATTCTTCGCAGCAGCTCCGCGTAGGGTTCAACAACCGAGGGAGTACCTGTGATACCAATGACGCCAATCACCTTCTTGTTGTAGTAAATCGGCAGATTGATTCCCGGCTTCACTCCTTTTAGCCGCTTGGCATCCCTTTCGGTAATATGCAGCCTATGTCCGGACTTCATGACAAGCGTCGCACCCTCATGAAATGAACCGATCCGGTTTTTGTCCGTCGAGGCGATAATGATCCCCTGACCGTTGACAACGATCAGATGCTCGGTCATGGCCGATTCCACTTCATGGATGATTTTTTTGGCTAATTCCGGTAGTAATTGCAGACGAATCACCAAGCTTTCTAAAAGTGATAAACAGGAAAAACCAGCGCGCTCCGGTATTAAGCCGGAGCGCACTGGTTCCAAGGCATCAACTACGTGTAACCAGCTGCCCGAACACGATTACACCGCTACTTTCTTATCCGCATTCAACAGATGGAAGAATTCTCTCATAAAGCCCGGCAGATCCGGCCATGCATGCCCCGTTACCAGGTTGCCGTCAACGACAAGCATCTTCTCGACATAATGGGCTCCCGCCGCTTCCACTTCAGGACGGCAGCAAGTGTAAGCGGTCATCGAACGGCCCTGGATATGCTCGCGCACGGTCGTCAACACCAGCTGACCGTGGCAGATGACGCCCATCGGCTTGTTTTCCTGGAGGAAGTGGGCCGTAATTTCCTGCACTTTTGGGTTCATGCGGATATATTCCGGGGCGCGTCCGCCGGGGATAATCAGCGCGTCGAAATCCGCCGGGTTAATGTCGTCGACAGAAGCATGCGAATCGATTCTATATGCGGTCAACTCGGTGAAGGTTTCCATCTGCGGAAGGAAATCGTGACAAACCGTTTGAAGCTTCTTTTTCGTAGGCGAAGCAATTGTCACATCGATTTGCTCCTCCAGACAGCGATAGTAAGGATAGAAAACTTCCAGGCAATCTACAGCATCACCAGTCAGGATAAGCACCTTTTTACTCATCTTCATCACCGATCCTTTTTGAGTTTGTTTAATATATGATCAAGAATGTTATGAACATTCCCGACAGCAATGGGAGCTGCGCTGCTTATGTCCCCTCCGTGGCCGTGGCCTCCAAATCGTAGCGGGCCTCTAACAGACCGCGGCAATAATGGCCGTTAAACTCCATGCTCAATCTTGTTCTTTTGGCGCCCAGCAGGTAATCCGCAAACCCTTCCGGCGTTAAAGCCTCTCCTTCGGGAGTGGTAAAGGCCCAAAACCCGGCGTGGTTGAGCTGCGCCTTCTTCTCTACATATCTGGATCGCATGTTCTGCCCCTCTTCTGTGAGCGGGAGCTGATGCAGCTGCTCCAAGGTCATGGCAATGATCACTTCTTTCGACAAACCCTGAGCCAATAAATGCTTGATCAGCTTTTCCTCCCGGGCATAGAACGCTTTGATTTGAAACGTTCTCCGCAGCTCGTCAAGCTCCCCGTCGGACGCTCCAAACCGGCTGGTCGATTCGCTGAAGCGCTTCCCCTTCGAAACCCCTTGATTGATTTCATCGGAAGCACAGTGGTCGATCAAATTCACTTTGACCTCCCGGACCCATTCCAATTGGGAAATAGAGGTCCGGATATCCTCCGCCATAATGAATGCGAAGTTTGGCGAGCACCAATAGGTCGGTAAACGGAATACGACCTGCACTTGATTACCGTCGATTTTCGTATGGTCGATAAACCCCAATTCCGTTAAGGGTTGATCAAGCTCCGGGTCATATACCTGATCGAGCTGCTTGTATACCTGCTGTTCCTTGGCCAGCAACATCCCATGCACCTCCTGTCAACGTTCTGCCGTAAAGAAGCGTACGCGATTTTATTGGCATCGGCGATCACCATCGCCAGTTCGCAGTGGCGGCTTTCAATGTCGATATTGTACAATCTTGCCGCATTTTTCCCCAAGGTTTTTCTTCTTCACTGAACTGCTCTCCTTGAATGTTCAACCGGTTCTCTTTGCTGCCGTCCCACAAGGCAATATGCCCGTCAATGATGAAAATTTCCTCTCCGTTCGGTAAGCGGTACATGGTCATTCCTCCTTGATTTTCAAAAAGAGTGAATTCGACAAAGGGAAACGCTTACAAAAATGACTGTGATTTGAAGTATACCGTCTCGATGCGAAGAAAGAAATGGTTTTTTATATAACAACATTCCGCATAACGGGCTATATTTTTTGTATGTTCATACAAAAAAAGATCGGGGCCGCCCCGATCTAATGGCCGCCGGAGCCGACATAAAACCCGATTTTGCCCAGCTGTGCCGCGCGCTCCATCCGTTCGAACGCCTGCGCATATTGCTCCAACGGCATCATTTGGTCCAGCACGGGTTTGATTTGATGGGTTTCAATAAATTGGAGCATCTCCCGATACTCTTCCCCGCTTCCCATCGTCGTCCCCAACAAATTATACTGGCCATAGAAGAAGTCGCGCAAATTGAATGGAACGACATCTCCCGTGGAAGCGCCGAACGTGACTATGGTGCCTCCCGGACGCAGCCGTTCAAGCGACTTATGAAATGTAGCCGCGCCGACGCTTTCAATGGCGACATCCACCTTTGCTCCGTCAAGCGCCGTGCCCCAATCGTCATGACTGTCGATCGCGCGGTCGGCACCGTATTCCAGGGCTTTCCTGCATTTCTCCTTCGATCGGGAGGTTACATATACGGTAGCACCCGCCGCTTTGGCAAACTGAAGAAGAAACGTAGCGGCACCGCCGCCGATGCCCGGGATCAGCACCTTCATGCCGGGCCGGATGCGAGCCCTCGTAAACAATGCGCGATACGCTGTGAGCGCCGCCAAAGACAGCACGCCGGCTTCCTCCCAAGTTAAATAACGGGGTTTAAGGATGGCATTATCGCCAGGCACAATGACCTTTTCCGCAAAAGTGCCGTGTTTGGGAAACCCCAGAATTTCATAACCCGCGGGAGGCGCTTCGCTGTTCTCCTTCCATCCAAGACTTGGATTAATGATCACCTCGTCTCCTACTTGGACGTGCGTTACGCCTTCGCCGACGGCATCGATGACACCGGCCCCGTCTGAACCGATAATGACAGGCGGATCCGTCGGCTTATGGCGTTCGAGGACAAAAAGATCCCGGTGATTCATTCCCGCCGTTCTTAATTTGACCCTTACCTCTCCCGCCCCAGGCTGCGGCTCTTCCATCTCCTGAACGGATAAGCCGTCCAATCCGCTCTTCCCTGCATGTACAATCGCCTTCATTCTATCACTCCTTTATGAATCTTATATTTACAAAAATAGTTGGCAAAATCAAGTAGAATCGGAAAAAATTTGTTTTGTGAAAGCGATCCATTCTCTTGCGGCCAACGATTGATATCCCTTCCGTCTCCAGGCCATCACGGGCTGCCACGGAATTTCAGGTACCAACGGGATCGCTTTTACTTTATCCGGATCCAACAAGCGGCAGATGGTGTCCGGCAGAAACGCAATGCCCAGATCGGCTCTTACCATCTCCCGAATTAAATCCCATTGGGAGCTTTCGGATACGATGCGGGGGACGAAGCCCGCCGAACGGCATGCATTCTTGATCCGATCATGCAGGGTAAAATTGCTGTTAAATAATATAAACCGTTCCTGCTCCAGTTCGGCCAGTTCAATTTGCTCCCGATCCGCTAACGGATGTGCGGGATGCATCACGACCTTGAGCCGATCATTAAAAATCGGAAACCAATCGAACACCGCCTGATTGACCGGCAGCAGCAAAATTCCTGCGTCCAGCAAGCCTTCTTCGATGCTTTCCTCGATTTTTCTTGCGCCATCCTCCACCATCTTCATCGTGATCCCCGGATAACGGTCCTGAAATTTTTTAATCACGTCCGGGAAGAAGCTCGATCCCGCCATGGGCGGCAAACCGATGCGAATGCTGCCTTTGTTCAGGAAGGTCAGGTCATTGATTTCCGTTTTTAAATTTTCGAACATCTGCAGAATCGGTCCGGAATATTTCAAGATCGCTTCGCCTACATCCGTCAATTGGATTTGTCTTCCGTTCCGGACAAAAATGTCTGCGTTCAATTCATTCTCCAGATTTTGGATCATTTTGCTTATGGTCGGTTGTGTCACATTTAGATTTTCCGCGGCTTTGGTAAAGCTGCTGCACCGCACGATTTCTGCGATGTACTGCAAGTGGCGCAGCTCCATCGGCATTCCCCCTCATACAACCATAAATAAATGGAATGAATTGAATTCTATAAATTCATTTTACATATGGAACCCCGCTTTGTATACTCACTTTAAACAACGACGGAAGGGGTGCGGTCCATGAAGTCATGGTTGCTTACAGGTGTACAGGTATTGTTTTTTGTTCTGATTGCCAAAATAGCGGACGCCATCGTACAATGGTCCGGCTTCCCGGTGCCGGGCAGTATTGTAGGGATCGTGCTGTTGTTTGCGCTTCTGAAAAGCAGGGTCATTCGCCTGGAGTGGATCGAATTGGGCTCCAGATGGCTGCTTGCCGAAATGCTGCTGTTTTTTATTCCCGCCTTCGTAGGCATCATCAATTATAAAAGCTTGCTTGCGGATCACGGTATCGCCATCGTCGGCATCATCATCCTTAGCGTGCTCGCCGTCATGTTTTGCAGCGCCCTCGTCGGTCAGCGGCTGTCCGCCCGGAAAGAGAGACAGGTCCAATGATGGAGGCGATCTTTTGGCTGTGCTGCACCGTTGCGGTTTACTGGGTGTCCAAACGCATGTATATCCTGTTTCCCAAGGTGTATTTGACTCCACTGCTGGTTACGCCGGTCGTCGTCATCGCGCTCGTTGAAGCCGCAGGCGTGCCCTTTGAAAGCTACAACAAAGGAGGCGCATGGCTCACCGGCATGATGGAGCCCGCTACTATCGCGCTCGCCGTCATCTTATACAAGCATCTCGACGTGCTCCGAAACCATGCTTATGTCATCGTCGCAAGCGTCAGCTGCGGCTCCGTCGCCGCCGTCGTAACATCGGCCGGACTCGCCCATCTGTTCGGCTTACATGCGGAGCTCGTCTCCAGCCTTGCGCCGCACTCCGCCACGACACCCATCGCCCTTGCCGTCACCCGCATGACCGGAGGCATTCCGTCCGTCACCGCGCTTGCTACCTTGATGACCGGATTGCTCGGCATCCTCGTCGGTCCGTTGATCATCAAGTGGTTCCATGTTCAAAGTCCCGTCTCCCGCGGCATCCTCCTGGGAACCAGCGCTCACTCGGCCGGCATCCGGCAAGCGATAGAGTATAGTCCCGTCTCCGGCTCCATCGCGGTCGTGTCGATGATACTGACCGCATTCATCACGTTATGCGTCGCGCCATGGATCATTTGGTGGCTTCGGTAAAGGACGGGGCCTATGGTCGTGAGCCCAAGGTACCCGCCAAATTAAAAATGGCTGTACAGTTTCACCATCGCGGAAACATCCTCATCTTGATATCCCCGGTTCATCCCCATTACAAACAACTCCTTTGCCTGCGCCAGCATCAAGGCCGGGACCTTCAATTCAGCAGCCAATTGCCTGGATAAAGCCAAGTCCTTGTTCATTAAACCCACGGAAAATTGCGTACTGAAATCCTCCTCCAGCAATTTGGCCGCTTTCGCTTCGAGCAACTTGGCAAAAGCGCGAAGCTCTGCGGCAGCCGCTTCCCCGATGGCGCTTGCGATGAGCGGATAGGCGTCCTGCACCGCATTCGCATGCAATTTCAGGAACGTATCTGCGAAGCCCCAGCTTCGGGGGGAAGGAAAAGCGATCGTATCCCCAGCCGGATCGAACTGGAATAAGAAGCCTCCCCGGTAGTTGAGGAAGGCAATGATGAGCTCACTCACACCGAAGGGAATCGCCCATTGGCCGCGTAGAAGACGTCGGCTGTTTTGTAGAAATAGTATGTATATTCGTAGTCTGTTACGTAATGGCAGAAGCCCATTTCGCCGAAATTCGGCTGCTTGCCTGGAACGAATTGACGGACGAATCTGTAGCCGGGCCATCGTATTTTCACGGTAAGCCCGTAGTACGACTCCTCCCTTAACGTCACGGCGGGAGTATTGCATGGTGAAGGGGTAATTCTCCCGTTCACCCAGTCCTCCAAGAATGTCGCCATTAGCCGGGAGGGGGGCTCGAATACACCGTCTTTACGGGTTATTTTCGCATCCATAATTCGATAAAATTTATAATAATCCATATTGAAATTGGGGTAGAGGCCCTTATAGAAATCATAGCCCTAGTTATACTCGTTTCGGGATCAAATCCTTCTTATTCAGTGGTGACTTCATGTTCGAGGCCAGGCCGAAGTAATGGTAAAAGTCATAAATATAAAGATACTGCCGCGTCTTCTTCGACTTCGGTATTAGTCCGAGGCGAAAATAAGCGCCGCTCCAGTTATAGAAGGCAAAATTCAACGTCGTATAGTAAAGCAATTCATAGTCATTGCTTTACAAAGCTTCAGCTCTAGCATCTACATACATCGTCGAGCCCCCGTCAAACCAAAGTCCGTTCAGTGAGCAGTCGTGGGGGAGAGAGGAAGAGAATTCCCAATGCCAGGAGCGGACCATCTCGATCAATTCCGCAAACGGCTTCGTGACAGTCTCGTCCATTGTTTGAGAGCAATGCTGCAAATGCGACTCCAATCGTTCCAGAACATATCCAGAAATGTGATGGATCATGGTGTAGGCAATGGTCTTGGCAAATAATGATATCATAAATATAGAGAAAACTGCGCGTATTTTATCGAAGGATAACTTCTAATTTAGGCATTAAATGAAAAAAGGTGTACTCAAACTTCCATAATATTTTTTTGTAAATCAAAATATTTAGAATCGAATTCAGTTACAACAACTTCCAAACTCCACTAAAACAAGGGGCGCAGCCTTTCATTAGGCTCGCCCCTAAAATCATGCGTATCTGCTCTTGCTAGAACTTATCCTTCTCTTCTTAGCCAAAGAATCCCAAGACAAGATAAGGAAGATTAGAACGCCGCGTGCTACGCTTTGCCAGTAAAAATTAATGCCCGATAAATTAAGCCCATTGGATACCACGCCAAAAAACAGCACGCCGATCAATGTCCCCGGGATGTTGGCATGGCCCTGACGGTTTAGTGCACTGCCTATAAATACTGCACCTATCGCATCCAATAAGTAATATCGGCCGCTCAAGGGAACGAATGACGTTAACACGGAAGAACCGATGATACCGGCAAAGGAGCAGATCACACCGCTCAATACAAAAGCGTAAACGGTATACTTGTTTACAGGCACGCCGGAGAGTACGGCAGCCTCCTTCTGGTCTCCCAGCGCATAGAGATGACGGCCGAAGACCGTTCTGTTAAGCAGGAAATGAGCCCCAATCGCAGCAGCAATGGCGATGATGATTGAAAACTTAATATCGATTCGCCCGCCATCCTCTCCGGTAAACACAAATACGCTGCCGCGTCCCAAAAACTTGACCACTTCGCTCATTCCCGGGAAATAGACGGGTTCCCCGCCTCGGGTAAAAATTTTCTCTATGCTTTCACCGATGAATAACGTTCCCAAGGTGACCAGAAAAGGCGACAATCTTACTCTGACAATCAACAAGCTGTTAAACAAGCCTACCAGGACTCCCGCAGCTAACGCGATCGTTATGGCAGGCAGCCAACCAAAGCCCGCTTTCAGCAGCATGACAGCAACCATCGCTCCGATATCAAATGAAACGGCAATCGATAAATCAATCCCCCCGGAAGCAATCACAAAGCATAAGCCTACGGCAACTAAAGCAAGCACGGCAGACTGGCTTAAAATATTGGAAAGATTGCTGAAGGATAGAAACGACGGAGAAATGATTGAAAATGTGACGATGACCGCAAATAAAGCCACTAGTGTGCTATACCGCATAAAATCTCTGTCTGCCGTCCTAGACATGCGGCTTCACCCTCCTTTGCTGTGTTGTGGTAATCGCAACAGCCACAAGTATTAATGCGCCTTTAATCGCAAATACCCAGTACGTGGGAACATTGATTAATGTAAATCCGTTGGACAACATCCCCACAAACAACGCACTAAGAACCGCGCCTGCCATATTAGGCACAGATAATTTGCTGAAGACAGCGCTCATTAACCCGGCCAGCAGGATATCCAGCAGCATGATATCTCCAATACCGGTTACGGTACCCGATAAGCGGGCCACAATAATTAAGCTGGCGATGAACGCCGTGATGGAGGCTATAATATAAGTTAAAGCCAATGTCAGATTGACATGGACACCAGCCGCTCTGGCAGCTTCCGGATTTCCTCCGACGGCGTATACCCAGTTGCCGAACACGGTATGATTGAACAGCACATACGCCATCGCCCCTACGATCAGAAACATCCATACCGGCACCGGTATGTGCAGGAAGGCGCCGTTCGCTATCAAATTCAACGTCGGTTCGGATATGCTGATCACTTTATTATTCGTAATAAGCAGCTGCACGCCTTGTAATATATACATAACCGAAAGAGTGCCCAGCAGCGGGATAAATTTCAGTTTGACTATAGCAAACGCATTGATAACCCCTACAACCACACTGGATAAAAGCGCTGCTCCGGCGGCCGCCCATAACGAATACCCGTGACTAATTAACGCTGCTGTAATGGCAGCATTGAGAGCGAGATTATTCCCCAGTGATAAATCAATGCCCCCTCGAATGACATGGTTGCCGCCGCCGATAATAACGGCTGTCATGCCGCAGGCAATAATCCCCAAAGCGCTGGATTGAAGCAAAATATTCAGCACATTCTTCAACGTCAAAAAAGCAGGGGAGCGAACGGAAAAATACAAGGCCACAAGAACAAAGGTAAAATAACCGCTATACCTAAATACAAATGAAGAAATTGAAGAAATCGTACTCGTACCGCTACTCCTTCGGATTACCGGAATCATTCAGGTTCCTCCTCCCATCAAGCTGAGCATCAACTCATCCGATGTCACGTCACTTCCATCCAGCTCACGAATGATTTCTCCGCGGTACATGACCAGAATTCTGTTGCTCAGGCCTATCAGTTCCTGCAAATCCTGAGTGACCAAAAGCACGCCGGCCCCTTGCTTGACCAAGCTGCTGATCAACGAGTAAATCTCCACCTTGGCGCCTACATCTACCGCAGCTGTAGGCTGGTTCATAATGTACAATTTAGCCCCGCTGCTCAGCCATTTGGACAGCACGACCTTCTGCTGATTGCCGCCGCTTAAATAATTCACGGATGCTTCCTGATTCGGCGTGCGAATTTCCAGCCGCTCGATGAGCTCGGCAGCTTTCCGAAACTCCTGTTTTAATCGAATGACGCCCGCTTTACTTATTTTTTTGAGACTTGCGAGTGTGATATTTTCTCGAACCGACATATTTTGCACAATCCCCTGTCTGCGCCGATCTTCAGGCAAATACCCGATGCCTGCAGATACCGCCCGCTCCGGATTGATGCCGGCCATGTGGCGGCCTTCAATTTCAATATGGCCGCCCACCAGGCCGACGCCATCGAATAGAGCCTGTCCGAGGCTGGAATGCCCCGATCCCATTAATCCCGTGACGCCGACAACTTCACCGCTGCGGACTTGCAAATCGATATTGCGAAATTGTGTTTCGTGAGTTAAGCCTTTCACATTCAACAAGGTATGGCCCGAGACCAAGTGTTTCTCGGGAAACTGCTCCTCTAAACGCCGACCCACCATCATATAAACAATATCCTCGATAGATAGTCCCTTCGTATCCACCGTATTGATTTTGGCTCCATTTCGAAAAACCGTGATCCGGTCGCAAATTTGAACAATTTCACCCAAATAGTGCGAGATATAAATAATCCCGATGCCTCTTTCCTTCAGATCGCGGATCATTTCAAACAATCGATCGGCCTCGCGTTTCGCCAGCACCGCTGTAGGCTCGTCAAACACAATAATTTTCGGTTGATGAAGCAGGGCACGGCAAACCTGAATCAACTGCTGCTCGCCTACCGTCAGTTCGCCGATCAGCCGATAGCCAGCAATCGATAAGCCCACCTTCTCTTTCAGATGAGCTTCGGCCTCTTTCTCAAGCGATCGCCGTTTCATCCATTTTATTGGCGTGACGGATGGCTCGATACCCAGAAATAAAGATTCCGCCACCGTGAGATAAGGGACAATATACCGCTCTTGATGAATAAAGTGGATGCCCAGCCTCTCTACCAGCTTCGGCGTCAGCCGCTCCAACGGTTGCCCTTGAAACCGGATCTCTCCGCTGTCTTGACTGTAAATCCCGGCCAATATTTTCATCAATGTGGACTTCCCCGCTCCGTTCTCTCCAACAAGGCCATGAATTTCACCATGACGAAGCTCAAAATCAACATGCTGGAGCGCTTTAACTCCAGGAAACTCTTTTTGAATGCCCAGCATCTGTAAGATGTATGCTTCACTCATAGACCTGTTTCTCGCTCCTTTACGCATGGGAATCATTCAAAGGACAGCAAATTCCCCTGCCCTTTGGAATAAGGCTGGTTACTTAGGCTCCAGCTTCTTTCTCGCCTCTGCCACATTCTCTTTGGTAACTATGAAAGCATCCAGATATACCGTTTTCGGTACAGCCTGTCCCGCCAAAAAACGGGCCGCCGTATCAACAGCCGCTTGACCGACCTTGTATGGCTCCTGCGCCGCAATGGCTGTAAAAGAGCTGCTCGGGTCAGCGACCAGATCCAGTGCAGCCGGTTCCCCATCTGCGCCATACACCTTGATGTCCTTACGGCCTGCCGCATCGATGGCCTGTGCAGCGCCAATTCCCGGAATGTCCCAGCATGCCCAGACCGCCCTCAGATCGCCCTTCTGCGGATACTTGAGCAGCAGATCCTGAATCTTCTTGCGGGCATCTTCAATGGTTCCAGGGATAACGTCCTGTAATTCAGGTTCAATAAACTGGACCTTCGGATAATCTTGAGCGACATATTTCAACAGATCGTAGCGGATCCGGCAAGCCTGCACCCCATAAAAACCGTTAAAAACAGCCACTTTTCCTTCTCCGCCGATGTCTTGTTAGTGTAAAATCTCCGTGGGTGTAGGAATTGGAAAAAGCGGATATAGAAAAAGAGCTTCTCCCTTGGTAAAGTGATGTTTGCGCACAACACAC
>NZ_FNDY01000018.1 GCF_900099895.1 Paenibacillus naphthalenovorans | reverse complement strand
TAGCTACCGTTTCCGGTAGTTATCCCGGTCTTACAGGCAGGTTGCCTACGTGTTACTCACCCGTCCGCCGCTCCAGGAGGTCTCCCCTAAGGGAGATCCCCTAGCGCTCGACTTGCATGTATTAGGCACGCCGCCAGCGTTCGTCCTGAGCCAGGATCAAACTCTCCAATAAAGGGCGACTTTCACCAGCCGGAGCCGGTCAAAGCGCTTGTTTATCGTACAGAGCTGATTTAGCTCAAATGTGTTATTGCACTAAGCATTCGTTCTTATTTGTTCAGTTTTCAAAGAGCTTTCGTCGCTGTTGCAAATTTTGTCGGACAAGAATTAATCTTATCATTTTACGTCAGGATTTGCAACAGATTTTTATTTCCATCGCCGTTAGGACTCACCGTTGTTTCGGACAAGCTTTTCGGCGACAAGGGATAATGTATCATAAATCCAGGGGTAAATGCAATACCTTTTTTCTACAAATACATTAACTGTTCCACCGATCCATTCCAGCGCCATACCGGGCCTTTGCCATGAGCCTGATATCCTCCAAGCCACCGCTTTATCCCGTTGACATGCACATAATCCGCCCTGCCTTGAAGAAGCTCGCAACCTAAAGAAGTGGGCCGGATACGAACATAGCGTAAACTGTCGGAATCCAGATTGCCGCTATAATCGGGAAGACGCCCTCCTTCCAGCTCAATAACCGGATGCTCAGCGTGAACAAGCTCGTCAAGCTCCGCCCAAAATTGTACGTCGCCCATCCCTAAATCATTGAACTGATTGCTGATTTGGGCAAATAAAGAAACAGGCTGAACTATACCGTTGGCAACCCCCTTCAAGAATGGCCTCTTGTACGGCACTCAGTCCGTTCCTCACCGATGGGAACCTGCGCAAATGGCACAGGATAGCCCGATACAAATAAGGAAGAGCGGATATATCCCGCTTCAGCAAGAAAACCAAAGCTTCAGGGTTACTACCCGCATAAGCCTCCCACGCCTGCCGTGCAAGCCGAAATTGTTCAACCGTACCTCTTTCCAGGAACCATACAAAGAAGCCGTCTGCTTTGTGCTCAACTGACCCAAGCCTTTAAAAGGGTGCACACCCGGAAACGAATCTATGCAGACAAGATTTATGGATACCGCCCCCCGTTCTCGTGCAGCCAACCATTGGAGCAAGTAAATAAGCAGGGTCTGATCAAACAGATCGTGCTCGAACCAAAGAACAACCTCGTCATGCTCACGATACCGTTCCAGCACTGTCTCCTGCTCCTCCGTGTACCTTCTAAATAATCCCTCCGGAACCCCTTTTTCAGTAAAATAGCGCTGGCCGCGCTTCACGTGTCGCGGGATCCGTAAAAGCAGCGGAAATGGGCCCCTTATACAGCGCCTCCCGCCAAACGAGAACATCCTCTCCCGGCACAACCTCTCTCAACCGGTCGGCAAAGCAATCCCCATTCACAAGATGCAGCATAACCAATCTAACCTCCTCCCAAAAAATAATACCGCCGGACAAATCTCATCCCGGCGGTCGATTAGATAATAGGCGCGGGCTATGCTTCTCCCAGCAGCCGCTTCAGCTCTTCTTCATCGTCGATAATACGGATACCCAGTTCCTGCGCCTTGGTCAGCTTACTTCCCGCGCTCTCACCGGCAATGACAATATCCGTTTTCTTGGAGACGCTCCCCGTTACCTTCGCGCCCAGCTTCTCCAGCTTTTCGGCCGCCTCGTCACGGCTCATGGAAGACAGCGTTCCCGTGAGCACGACGGTTTTGCCGAAGAACGGGTTATCCTCGTCTACGACAGCGGGAGCTTCCTCACTGACCGGCTTTACGCCGGCTGCAAGCAGCCGTTCGATGCTGCGCCGCATGGCAGGATCCTGGAAAAAACCTACGATGCTATCGGCCACAATCCCTCCGATATCGGGCAAGGTGACAAGCTCTTCAGGAGTAGCCTGCATGAGCTTCTCAAGACTGCGGTAATGATCCGCCAATTCCTTGGTCGTTGTTTTCCCCGTGTTTGGAATGCCAAGGCCGTATAAAAAGGATGCCAGATCCGGCTGTTTGCTTTTCTCGATGGCAGCAATCAAATTCTCCGCCTTCTTCTGACCGAACCGTTCCAGCCCGATCAAATCCTCGAACGTCAAATAGTAAAGATCGGAAGGGTCCCGAACCCCTAATGTGTCATAGAGCTGCTCCGCCGTTTTCTCGCTGAAGGTTTCAATATCCATCGCGTCGCGGGACGCAAAATGGGTAATGCGGCCCACGAGCTGCGGGCGGCAGTCCAGACGATTCGTACAGAACAAATGCGGCCCCTTCTTCTCAAGCGCATGTCCGCAGGAAGGACAGGTATCGGGAGCAACAATCTCCTCCCCATCGGCCTCATCCGTTACTTTGCCGAGTATTTCGGGAATCACGTCATTGGAACGCCTAATATAAACGAGGCTTCCCAGCCCATATTTTAAATTTTTGCGTTCGATATCCTCTATATTATTGAGCGTACAGTTCTGGACCGTCACGCCTCCGATATCCACCGGCTCGACACGGGCCAGAGGGGTCACTTTGCCGGTTCGGCCTACGTTCCATGTAACGCCAAGCAGGGTGGTAACCGCTTCTTCCGCCTCGAATTTATAGGCAACCGCCCACCGGGGGAATTTATCCGTATAGCCCAGCACATCGCGAGTACGCATATCGTTAATTTTGACCACAAGCCCGTCAATCAGAAAATCGAACGTATCGCGCATCTCTGCAAGCTTCTCGAGCTCGTCTGCCACCGCATCGATGCTGTCCAGGAATTTCACCATCGGACTGACCTTAAATCGATTATCGCGCAAAAAGGCAACCATCTCTTGATGATCCCGGAACTTCAACGCATCGGAATAGCCTACATTGTAAAAATAAGCATTCAGCTTGCGCTCAGCCGTCACCTTCGGATTCAGGTTGCGAAGCGCTCCAGCCGCGGCATTGCGTGCGTTCTTGAGCGGCTCTGCAGCCGTCCGGTTATAGGCGTCAAGTACGGACAGGTTCATGATCCCCTCCCCCTGTACCTCTATCACGCCCTCTTTATACGGAATTTGCAGCGGAATGGACTTGATCGTCTTTACCTGAGGCAAAATGCCTTCACCCACCACTCCGTTGCCGCGGGTAGCCGCTTGAACAAGCTCGCCGCGGTCATATGTCAGGTTCAGGGTCAGGCCGTCAAATTTCAGCTCCACGACGAAAGATAAAGGCGGAAGCAGGTTCTCCGGATTCTGTGCATTGTATTGATCCACCAGTTTTTGAGCCCGTTGGTACCATGCCATCAAATCGTCGCGATTCTGTGCTTTGTCGAGGCTCCAAAGTCTGGAGAGGTGGCGGTGAGGCTCAAAGCCTTTGAGCAGCTCTCCCCCCACCCGCTGTGTCGGCGAATGCGGCAGTACCGTCCCGGTTTCCGCCTCCAGCTCGACCAGCTTCGCATAAAGCGCATCATACTCGGCATCGCTGATGGAAGGCTGGTCCAATGTATAGTACAGATAGTTATGCTTATTGATTTCTTCTATGAGGGTTTGCATGGTTTCCATAGCATCCGGCATGGTCAGTTCGTCCTCTCCTGGCTCTATTCATTTGCTTTGGTAATCGGGGCGAATTTGGCCAGCAGCCGCTTGACCCCGATGGGAGCCGGGAAAGCGATCTGCAGCTCGGTGTCTTCGCCCGAGCCTTTGATCGCAACGACAACGCCCGTGCCCCATTTGCCATGCGAAACTTTGTCGCCCATGGCAAAGTCCACCGCCTTCGGCGTGGCTCCCCCCGGGGCAGGCGCACCGGCGCCGCGGAAGCTCACGGGCGCCCGGCCCGCAGCCGGCGAGCCGCCGAAGGCTCCGGTGCTGCCGAAGCGGCGTTCGCCGCCGCCCCACGCCGTTCCGGTGCCGCCGCGGCTGAACCCGCCTCCGGCGCGTACAGCCTCCACGAGCTCCTGCGGGATCTCGTTTATGAAACGCGACGGAGCGTTCGCCGACGTCCGTCCGAACAGCGTGCGCATCCGTGCACACGTCAGGTACAGCTCCTCTTCGGCACGCGTGATGCCGACATAAGCAAGCCGCCGCTCCTCCTCAAGCTCCTCATTATCCATCAGCGCACGGCTGTGCGGGAATACACCCTCCTCCAGGCCGATAATGAACACGACCGGAAACTCCAATCCCTTAGCGCTGTGCATCGTCATCAGCACGACGCCCTGCTTGCCCGCTTCGGGGTCGTTATTCATCGAATCGATATCGGCGATCAGCGCGAGGTCCGTGAGAAACGAAACGAGCGATTTATCTTCGTTGCGTTTCTCAAATTCCATCGTGACCGACAGAAACTCGTCGATGTTCTCCAACCGGGCTTGCGATTCAAGCGTGTTTTCCCGCTTCAGCTCGTCACGGTAATGCGTCATCTCAAGCATCTTCTCGGTCAGCTCCGTCACGGACAAATAATCGACCATCCGATACAGGTTTTCGATCATTTCGCGAAAATCCGAGAGCGCATGGCGCGCTTTGGCGCCAATTTCCATACTGTCAACGTTTTCCAGCATGGCAAACATCGATACGCCGAATTGACCGGCCGCCGCAGCCAGCTTGTCTACCGTCGCATCTCCGATCCCCCGCTTAGGCACGTTAACCACGCGGGCAAAGCTGATATCGTCATCCGGATTGGAAATCAGCCGCAAATAGGCCAAAATATCTTTAATCTCTTTGCGGTCATAGAACTTGATTCCGCCTACAATCTGATAAGGAATATCCGACTTGATCAAAATTTCTTCGATGACCCGGGACTGCGCGTTGGTACGGTACAGAATGGCATGATCGCTGTACTTACGGCCCTGCTCAACCTGTTTGCGAATTTCGCTTGTAATATAGTAGCCTTCCTCATGCTCGGAATCGGCCTGGTACAGCCGGATTTTATTTCCTCCGCTTTTGTCGGTCCACAGATTCTTCGGCTTCCGTCCGAGGTTATTGGCAATGACTTTATTCGCCGCATTCAGAATCGTAGAGGTCGAACGGTAATTTTGCTCAAGCAGAATGGTCGTCGCATTCGGATAATCCTTCTCGAAATCGAGAATATTGCTGATGTCCGCTCCGCGCCAGCGATAAATCGATTGGTCGCTGTCGCCCACGACGCAGATGCGTTGATGCTTGCTCGCGAGCAAACGGCACAGCATATACTGCGCACGGTTCGTATCCTGGTATTCGTCGACGTGAATATACTGGAACTTGTTCTGATAAAAATCAAGCACCTCCGGCATTTGCTGGAACAGCTCGATCGTCTTTATGATCAAGTCGTCGAAATCAAGCGAATTGTTGCTTTTGAGCTTTTTCTGGTAGAGCGTATAGACCTTGGCAACGATTCCGTCAAAATAATCGCCGATCCTCTGCTCGAATTTCTCCGGCGTAATCAGCTCGTTCTTGGCGTTGCCGATAACCGCTTGCACGGCCTTCGGCTCGAATTTTTTGGAATCGATGTTCAGCTCCTTCATGCAGTTCTTGATCACGGAAAGCTGATCTCCCGAGTCGAGAATGGTGAAATTCGAAGTGAACCCGATTCTTGAAATATCCTTGCGCAAAATACGGACGCACATCGAGTGGAAGGTCGATACCCAAATATCCTGCCCCTGCGGCCCGACCAGCGCGCTGACGCGTTCCTGCATTTCCCTTGCGGCCTTATTCGTAAACGTGATGGCCAGGATGCTCCAAGGCGCCGCCTTGCGGGTTGCGATCAAATAAGCGATCCGGTGCGTCAACACGCGCGTTTTGCCGCTTCCCGCACCGGCCATGATCAGCAGAGGCCCGTCTACCGTCTCGACGGCTTGGCGCTGCTGCGGATTCAGTTTTTCAATCGCTTTAAAAATATCTGTCGTTTCATTTATCATTTGTTTTTATTCCCTTTCTGCAGCTTTTCCATAACGCACGGCGTCGACCGTGGCCAAAGCAAGCTCCAAATTCTCATACACGGCATTGCCAACGACAATCGTGTGTGCCGCTTCAGCCGCTTGCCGCGCTTTCTCGGGCCCATCAATGCCGCCGCCGTAAAACAGCCGTGCCTGGCTCAGCAGACTGCGTACTCTTCTGACCAGCGCCATGTCGCCGAACGTGCCGCTGTACTCCAAATATACGATCGGACAGCGGAACAGCCGATCAGCCATACGCCCGTACGCTTCAACGTCTTTGACGCTTAGACGGGTGTCGGCTTCCGTCAGTTTGGCCGCGGTGGCGTCTCCGTTCAATATGATATAGCCTTCGGTCACGATCTGATCCCAATCGATAATAGCACCGTATTCCTTCAGCGCCTGATGGTGCCGGCCGACGATCCACTGGGTATCACCCGCGTTGAGCACAACAGGAATCATAAACAGGTCAAATCCGGGGACAATCGCCTCCTGATCGGATATCTCCAGCACGCAGGGCACCTCGTAGCGCCGGATACGCGCCAGCAGATCGACCGTGTTGTCGAACGTAACGCCCGTCGAACCGCCAACCATCACGGCGTCCGTTCCGGACAGGCATACGCGCTCCAGGGCATCGTCCGATATGTCCCGGTCCGGGTCCAGTTTAAAAATATGCTTCCATTGTTCCATTCGCAAATGCAAGGGGATGCCTCCTGTTCGTGTGAAAAGGGCCGAAACGCACCCCGGTCAAAGGGGTACGATATCCACTATCAGCTTGTCTAGAATAAAGTCTATGCTACCCCGGAGGAAGTGTCAAATGCCGGACTTATAAAGGAAATATCCTCTATTATATCATATTCGCCGAACGAAAAGAGAATGTATGTTCTCATAAAAACAAAAAAAACAGAGCACCTCCAAGGATGCTCTGTGTCTCAGTGTATGAAGCGTTACGGGTCTATGAGCGCGTCTGAAAATCTGTCACGATCAAACGGTCGCCCTGCACGCGGTAAGCCGACTCATGCTGCATAACCGACTCGCCGTAATCAAATCTCGTTCTTCCCGTCAAGGAAATCTTATACTGGCCCGGGGCCGGCTGCGATTTGTTCAGTTCATACTTGCTCCATTCGCTTCGCAAGCCCAGCATCGCTTTAGTGCTGTTCGCCTGATAGGTGCCTATCGTGTAGTCATGCCGGTAAAAATAATCGATCATCCGCTGCGCCATCTCGGGAGTATACACCTGCTCCAAATGCGTCCGCATCTCCTGCATCGCATACCTATCCATTTCACCCGTCAGCGGGGAAGAAAGTACTTTATGCGTCCAATCGTCCACCTGACGGATCCACGCGATGACCTGTTCGTCGGATTGGTTCATGATTTCCTTGTTCATCGGCGGCGGCGTGATCCGGCTGAATGTCTGGAGCAGCTGTTCCCGGCCTACGGTTTTTTGCAGCGTCTTTATATTGGTAGAGTTGCGATCCCCTTGTGTCTGGCATCCGGCAAGCAGCCCGGTAATCAGAACCAATGTCAACCATAGTCTCATCGGACGAAGCCCCTCCTGCTGTGGCGTTTTTCTCGTATTATGGTTCAAAAACGAAAAAATATACCGCATTGGACGCCCAAGGAACTTCTTGAGACGTCGGACTAAGTCCATTGCGACAAACCATACCGGACTTCTTTAAATAAAAAAACTCTGCTCCCCTTCATTTATAAATAAAGGTTTGCAGAGTCTTGTTCGGGTTACATCATACTTGTTGTTAAGAGAACTGTCGCCCCGATGGAGACGATGGCGTCTTGGTATGGTTTGTGGTCAATACCGACGTCTGAATGCCTGTGGAGGCATCCGAAGCGGAAGAGTGAACCCCAAAACTGTAACCTCCGCCGGAACGCGCCGCCGGAGAAGTTATTCCGGATACAGAATGGCTTTGATCCTGCCGTTCTCTGGAGTCGTTTGCTTCCTGTAATCCGCTGCTGAATTTATTGCTCGTATAGTCCTGTACCGATTTGGCTGTAAAATTATCCTGGCTGTCCGTACCGGACACCGAGGACTTTGAGCCATAATGACTTTCCTGCGACTCGGCGGCAGAGGAGCTGAAGCTGTGGCCCGGGTGAACGCCTTGGCCGAAACCGGACGCTGGCGTCGAACCGAAACTTTGGTGCGGATAGGCTCCAAAGCTGCCGCCCGTGGTATAAGAGGAAGCTCCCGAAGAAGCGACGCCTTGGTTCCTGTAACCTGCCGCACCTGCTGTATGCCCTGATTGGAACGGCTGCTGGATTGCGGCCTGCTGGATCGGCTGCTGATAGGCGCTTCCGCTTTGAATCGCCTGCTGGACAACCGAATGCAGCTGCTCCGCTTTGCGGATGTGCTGCTGCAGCTCCTGCTGCACTTCCTGCTGGGTAGCCATGGAAATTGAGCCGTAGCCGTTGATTTGACTCAGGACATCAAACAATTCCGCTTGGTCCTGCAGCGTTTTTTGCGTTAGGCCCGCGAATGTTTGACGGATCACTGGATGCGTCGCTTCAAGCGCAGCTGTGGTGTATTCACGAGCGGCGCGCTTCAGCTCCGATAGTACGAGATTGGCCGTATCCTGCTCATTCAAATGAAAATGATGGGCTTGTGCTTCGGCTTGCCGGGGGTTAATCGGGTTTTGTTGGTACATTATTGTACGCGCCTCCTATGTAGTTTTTAGTGGCTCATCTGCGTATGCTGCTGCAGCGTCCGGAGCAAATGATCCGTATTTTGAAGACGATCCTGAGCAATTTGCGCCAGCTTTTGTTTGAGCTGGGGGGTTTGGCTTTCCGCCACCCCCTGCGCGGCAATTTTGGCAAGCAGTTCTTCATTTTTCAAACAATCCGAAATGTAAGCCAGCTCTTTGGAACTGACCGTATTCATGTTCTGCTGCTGTTGCTGTTGCTGTCCTGTATACATGGCAGAATCCTCCTTTCATTATCGACAAAAGGTAGGTTGTCCGCACCGGTGGGAAAATATGTATGGCCATATCTCAAGTTTGATTTGCGTTTCAACGCAGAAAGACGAGCGGCTCATTTGCCGCTCGGTTCTGCTATCAGCGGATCATCCGCATTGGCCTACCGAATTATTTCTTTTCCATACGGAAAAACTATTGAAAATTGCCTAATGTTAATGTATATTAATCCAATGGTATAACTAGGTTATTATAGTAGCTTTTTGGAAAGGAGGGATTGACGCTGATCGAGCTGCACCAAGTGAGCAAGACATACCGGACTCACGGGGCTGTGACCGAGGCGCTGTTTAATGTCGGACTGAAGGTAGACAAAGGCGATATTTTCGGCGTAATCGGCCACTCCGGCGCCGGGAAGAGCACGCTGCTGCGCTGCGTCAATCTGCTCGAACGTCCGACGTCGGGTCGAGTCATTGTGAATGGAAAAGAACTGACAGCGCTGCGGGAGAAAGAGCTGCAGCAGGAGCGGCGGCGGATCGGCATGATTTTCCAACATTTTAATTTGTTGACGACTGCTACGGTCACGGAGAACATCGCATTCCCGCTGAAGCTAGCCAAGTGGTCTTCCTCCCGTATACGGGCGCGGGTAGACGAACTGCTGGAGCTGGTAGGACTAAGAGACCATGCGGGCAAATATCCGGCCCAACTGTCGGGTGGGCAGAAGCAGCGGATCGGCATCGCCCGGGCGCTCGCGACGAACCCCGACGTGCTGCTGTGCGACGAGGCGACGTCCGCGCTCGATCCGCAGACGACCCAATCGATTCTGCAGTTGCTGCTGGATATTAACGCCAAGCTGGGCATCACGATACTACTCATTACACACGAGATGCACGTCATTCGTTCGATCTGCAACCGCGTAGCGGTGATGGACGGCGGCCGCATTGTCGAGGAGGGCGACGTGCTTGACGTATTTCTCAAGCCGAAGCATGCCATTACCCGCGAATTCGTCGGGCAGGTGTCGGAGTGGCCGGACGATCAATTCGCTTACGCGCATCGGGGAGGACGGCTCTTGCGCATTCATTTTGTCGGTGAATCGACCTACGAACCGGTGCTGTATGAGGTGGTCCGCGAAACGGCCGCAACATTCGCCATTTTGCAGGGAACGGTGTCGCGGATGAAAAACACTCCCTACGGGCAGCTGCTCATCGAGCTTCGCGGAGAAACGGCCGATATGGACCGTATCGTTGATCGGCTGCGGGATCGCGGCGTCGATGTGGAGGTGGTGTCGTAATGTTCAGCAATATTCGTTGGAACGAAGTATGGAAAGCGTCCCAAGATACGCTGATCATGCTCGGCTTTTCGCTAGTATTCACCGTGCTGCTCGGGCTGGTTCTGGGCGTACTGCTGTTCGTGACGGGACGGGGCCAGATCCTGGAGAACGGCGTCGTTCACCGGACGCTGTCTGTCATCGTCAACATTACCCGTTCGGTGCCGTTCGTTATTTTGATGATATCCATTTTTCCGTTGACCAAATGGATTGTCGGCACTTCCATCGGCGTCAAAGGGTCGATACCGCCGCTAGTCATCGCCGCTGCGCCGTTCTTCGCTCGGCTTGTGGAGGCCGCGCTGCGCGAGGTGGATCGCGGCGTCATTGAAGCGGCGCAGGCAATGGGTGCTTCGAAGTGGACGATCGTATGGCGGGTGCTGCTTCGGGAAGCACGTACAGGCATTATCGCGGCGGTTACGGTGACGGCCGTCACGCTCGTCTCCTATACGGCGATGTCCGGCGTCGTAGGCGGAGGCGGGCTGGGCGATCTGGCGATCCGCTACGGGTACCAGCGTTTTCAGCCCGATGTCATGATTGTGACCGTTGTGCTGCTTGTTGTGCTCGTCCAACTGCTGCAATCGGTCGGCGACCTGCTCGTACGGAAGTATATCCGCCGTTAAGAGGATGTTGTACCCGCACGAGTCTCGCATAAAAACTGGTTTAGGAAGGAAAGGGGAGTTATCGAAAATGAAAAAAGTTTGGTTATCGTTGGTCGCGCTTGTGCTGATGGCGGCATTGGTCGCTTGCGGCACTAAGCAGAACACGCCTGGTCAGGCAAGCGGCGGAGAGAGCAGCCCTCCCTCCGAAACGCAGCAGGAAGTAACGCTGAAGGTCGGAGCTACGCCCGTGCCGCACGCGGAAATATTGAATGCGGTAAAGGACGCGCTGGCCAAAGAGGGCGTCAAGCTGGAAATCCTCGAGTTTAACGACTATGTTCAGCCGAACGTCCAGGTATACGAGAAGCAGCTGGATGCGAACTTTTTCCAGCACACGGCCTATCTTGAGCAGTTCAACAAGGAACGTTCCTATGATCTGGTGAAAGTGACGGGGGTTCACATCGAACCGATCGGCGTCTACTCCAAGAAGGTGAAAAGCTTGGATGAGCTGAAGGAAGGGGCCAAGATCGCAATTCCGAACGACCCGACCAATGGAGGCCGCACGCTCAGCCTGCTTGCCAAACACGGGTTGATCAAGCTGAAGGAAGGCGTGGACGTCGACGCGACAGTCGGAGATATCGAGCAGAACAACAAAAAGCTGGAGTTCGTCGAGCTGGAGGCGGCCACGCTGCCGCGCGCGCTTGACGAGGTTGATGCCGCGGCCATTAATACGAACTATGCACTGACGGTCGGACTGGTACCGAACGAAGATGCGCTGATCATTGAAGATAAAGATTCGCCTTATGCGGATAGGCTGGTCAACATTCTGGCCGCACGTCCGGACAACAAGGACAGCGATGCGATCCAGAAGCTGGCCAAAGCGCTCAATTCGCCGGAAGTCAAGAAGTTTGTGGAAGAGAAGTACAAAGGCGCAGTCGTACCTACGTTCTAATTAAAACGAAGCAAAAAGGCCGTTTCGGCGTCGCGATGACACCAAAGCGGCCTTCTTGCATATCTTTAACCCCGAAAGCTTAAAAAAGATTTCATCCATTCCTGATATAATGCGAACACCATTCCTGAAATACCAAACATTACAAGTAATTTGACGGTACAGGAACGGCTCCTTTCTCACCTTTCAAAAGCCGGTATTCTCGGGGAGAAATGCCCTCGGTTTTCTTGAACATTTTCGAAAAAGTGAACACATCCGGACACCCGATCGTTTGCGCGATAATAGATAAATTATGATCGGTCTGCTCCAACAGCCGCTTGGCTTCTTTAATCTTCAACAGCTGCAAGTATTTTGCCGGGGGAACACCGAATTCCTGATGAAACCTCCGGGAGAAGTGAGCCCGGGTGACGTGAACATAATCGGCAACCTGCTCCACGCTCAAGTGGTCCGAATAATGCCTTTCCATGTATTCCTTGCCCTGCTGCAGCCAATAATCCGGACAGACAAGTTGACGAGAAGTATCCGACGTACGGCGGGAGATCACTTCGAAAATTCGGTAACATGTGATCAACCGGGATAAGTCACTATCGCTCTGGTCTGCATCATTGGCAAGTTCAAACAAGCTTCGGATGTGATTCAGCACACCGTCATGCAAGACATTCGCCGCATAGGGCGAGCAGGACTTAATTCCTATTCGTTCCAGCAGCCGCAGCGACTCGAAGGTCTTCTTTTTTAAAAGCAAGAGCGTTGGCCTACGGCTATACGACAATTCTGAGGTGTACACCTTCTGTTGTATTGTTATTTGTTGTCTACTATGGGTTACCTGAACTGCTGATGGAATGGTTTGGTGTCGATATCAACGATATTCATAAAGGCATCTTTGTCATTGTAACTCTTTCTCTCCTGTTTGCGGCAACCATGTCGGAGGTCATGCGATCGGCCTACGAGTCGATTGATAAAGGCCAATACGAGGCGGCGGTTTGTGTAGGATTGACGCCTGTGCAAGCCTTCAGAAGGATTGTTCTTCCCCAATGTTTCTATGTGGCGCTTCCCAATTTCGGCAACTCAGTCATTGCCCTCACCAAAGAAGGAGCGCTGGCTTTTACCATCGGCTTCATCGATATTACCGGGAAAGCGAATCTGATCGTATCGTTGAATATGGGTGCGCATTCACGTGAAATTTATCTTGGCCTTGCCATTATGTATTGGTTGATTTCATTTACTCTGGAAAGTATTCTCAAAAAAATGGAAAAATGGGTTGGAAAAGGCCGGAGAGCGGTCAATTCTTACTAATCTCCGGGTGGAGGAAATGTCATCATGACATTCGATGTGGATTTTTTTATCAAAACCTTCTTTGTCTGCCTGAAAGCCGTTCCAGTCGCTTTGGAAATAACAGCCGTTACCCTGATGATCTCTTTGCCTGTTGGCTTCTGCTTTGCCTTCTTACGAATAAAAAGCGGCTTCGCCATTAACGGACTCATTACAGCCTACATCTCGCTTGTTCGCGGAACGCCGATCGTTGTCCAAATATTGGTGCTTTACAGCATGCTGCCCAGCATTTTGGCTTCATTGTTAAAAGGCATCAACAGCCCGATCAATGTGTATGATGTGGATCCAATTTATTATGCGTACGTGATATTTTCATTGAACACTACCGCCATTTTGTCGGAGGTCTTCCGATCGGCGCTGTCAACCGTCCAAAGGACAGTTGGAAGCGGCCGAATCCGCCGGGCTTACGACCTTTCAGGCGTACCGGAGAATTATTATCCCGCAGGCGATGGTTACGGCAGTCCCCAATATATGTACGGCAACCATTAATCTGATCAAAGCCACTTCCCTGGCATTTCTGATGACGGTAAAGGAAATTACCGCAGTAGCCAAGATCGAGGCGGCCTACGGCTACAACTATATTGAAGCTTATCTGGATATATGGATTATTTATTTTTTGGTTTGCATTATCGTGGAACGGATGTTCAAAATGCTGGAAACGCGCCTCAAAATATATAAATCCGCAGCATAAGGAGACTCACCATGATCGAAATAAAGGATGTATATAAATCTTTTGGATCAAATGAAATATTAAAAGGAGTCAGCTTGAGTGTGGCAAAGGGGGATGTCGTCGTCATTGTGGGACCGAGCGGTTCGGGCAAAACCACCCTGCTGAGATGCATCAATTTCTTGGAACGGGCGGACAAGGGACAGCTGATATTCGATGGCATAACCTATCCGCTGAATAAAGCGACAAAGAAAGAAGTGCTGGGGATTCGCAGAAAAATTCCGAAACAAGAGGCGTTGGAAATAGGCAAAAAAGCGCTGGATAAGGTCGGCCTGTCAGAGAAATATAACGCTTATCCAGCACAATTGTCGGGCGGACAACAGCAGCGTGTCGGCATAGCACGGGCCATTGCCGTTAATCCCGAGGTCATTTTATTTGATGAGCCCACCTCTGCGCTGGACCCGGAATTGGTCGGTGAAGTATTGCAGGTCATGAAAAAGCTGGCCCAGGAAGGAACCACTATGGTGGTTGTCACACATGAAATGGCTTTTGCGGAAGACGTGGCGACCAAGGTCATCTTTATGGACAGCGGCGTTGTGGTTGAAGAAGGAACCGCCAAGGATATTTTCGGCAACCCGAAAGAACAAAGAACGAAACAGTTTTTAAACAGAGTTTTAAAAAATATGGATTATTCGATCTGATTCGACTTTAGTTCGTTCACCAATCCCGAAGGGAACGGATGTTCAAGGAAATGCAGCGGGTTAAGCCGTCGCCTTGCACCCGGGTGACTGTGGGGGGTAAGGCGATAAAACGGCCTTAACGGATTTGTTCAATTCCGATAATGAATCTGCTGGCCCTAAAAATCTTCACTTTATAGCGGCGTCCTTCTTGCAGATCGACATACCCTTCCGCCATCTCATAAGTGTGTCCGTCGCTGGTTCGCACTTGATCGCCGCCCCTCCTGGGATCCCATCTTTCCGTGATGACGACCTCCTTTGTTACGGGGCCCTTCACAATATCCGTTACGAAGCACCCGAACATGAAGATCAAGTACAACAATCCCAAATATAAAATAGCAACAAACAGGTAGCCAAACTTATATCTCACACGATTTTTCAGCCGGGTTCTGAAAAAATAGGACAGGAAATACGTGTAAAAGATCACGCCCGCAGTGCTGCTGAAAATACCGATTAACAAAATCCGTCGTTCCAACGACGTGTAGTTCATGAAGACGAACAAGACGCAAACGAGACATAACAGCACTACACCGACACGGAAGACGTTTCTCTTTTTTCTATGCCACTTTCGTGTGTCTACGGCAGGAGTCAACAAGGGATGCTTTCACTCGCTTTCCTCTCAGCTTACTTTGTCTCAATCAGCACGGTTTGGGTCAGTTGATCCCACTCCACCTTCGCCCCGAGCGCTTCGCTGATAAACCGGATCGGTACCATCGTTGAAGAACCGACAAGCTTGGCCGGCGCGTCCAACGTTTTCGGGCTTCCGTTGATCAAGGCATCTTTACTGCCGAGCTTAAGGTCGATCGTTGTACCGCCCTTCTTGGCCTGAACCGCCCTCTGTTCCTGGTTCCACAATACCGTGGCGCCCAGCGCCTCGAATATCGCTCTCATGGGGACAAGTACATTCCCGGAATCATTCACCGGCGGCTGTTCAAAGGTTTGCAGTTCGCCGTCAATCATCACCTTGATTTCTGCGAAACTTACCGTTAGCGGCTTAACGGCGATTGGCGCTTCATCGAATATCCGCTGCCGGTAATTCATAACGTCGGTAATCAGCTTTTGCCGGTCTTCCAATATTTCCTGTACGGCTCTGTTTCTTTCCTCCAAAATTTGTTTGTATGTGTTCTCCCGTGTTTGCCGAATGCTCTCGAGCTCCTTCTCGCGCACATCGTCGTCCGCTTTGTTAGCGGCATATCGTTTCATCGCTCCGCCGGTCCGGGAGTCGGGCTTGAGCTCATCCTTGTAATCGTCTATCAAACTTTTAGGGTATGCACCGCTCTTGACGTCATTCGAGTATCGGTCGCGTATCCGTTTATAGGATTCGTAATAGCGTCCGAAGCTGCCTAAAGTGTTGCCCGGGTCAATCGAGCGTTGGTATTGGTTATGGATCAGTCCGTTTGCAGGGCCGGGAGGGTATTTCTTCTTCAATTCTTGATAGTCGTTATTCAGCAGCTCAGCCAACGATTCCATATCGGCTGTGACTTGTGCCACCAAAGCGTCCTTATCGGCATTGGCCACCTTGTAAACTACATCGTAATATTTTTCCGCTTCGGCTTTGTCGGCTTCGTAACGCTGCTCATAGTCCGACGCTTGCGCCGCGGCTCCGCTAGTACCGAGGCTCCCCGCAACCAGCGCCGCAGTTAAACCCAAAATAGCTAATAAACGTTGTCGTTTCATTGATATCCCTTCCTTCTCCATATATTTTAGGCAAACATTTCCACATTCACGTTGAGATTATACGTCTTTTTTTCCAATTTGTTTCATGACAAGGCTTCTTTAAGGAAAAATAAGAGGTTGGAATCACCGGCTTGGTTCTATCCGCTTCTTAAGACTCGGTACATAAGGCCTATACGCAAAAAAGCATAATTGTTAACACTGTTCAGTCGTGGATCTCAAACGCTTATGCTGTATTTGGGATCGATTGAAAAGGAGTCTGGTGCTGAAAATGACACAAAGCATATGGAGTGACTTTAAGATGTAGCCGAGTTGTAAAACATTTCTTCTCCCCCCAAGCTAACAGCATAGCAATCCCTTTTCATCAAGCAGTTTCCTCAGAGCATCATTTACGATTCAAGACTTTGCACTCCGGCCACCCTTTTTACCGAGATTGTCCAATATATGATCCAAGTCAGGCTGCAGATAAATACCGGTTAAAACAAGTTCGTCGCTTTTCTTCTTTTTCCCTTCCTCCGGAAGCTTATCGAGGAAATCCTGATCACCACCGGAAGCGGAAGTCTGCTCATGCTTTATTAACATTAAAGTTATCCTTATTTGTTTGCAGGTTGATCCACAGATTCTTCCTTATTACCTGAAGCAAAAGGTTTTAGAAACTCAGATGCCGCGCTTCTATATTTAATTTTTCGGTAAGCGATAGCGTTACCCGAAAACGGTATCGACGCGACCCTCAAGCTCACCTGCAAAAACTTGAGAACTTATGGGACGAGAGTATTGTTTGTTAAACATGCCGTCGCAGAAAAAAACACCGCGCAGCCATGGCCGAATCATACGGTCCTTCTGCACGGTGTTCGGTTTATTTCTGCTCCGCCGGCGCTTCCTTATCTTTGTCCGCCAGCTCCTGAATCGCCGAGGCGGGAACGGCGAATGCCCATTCTCCGCCCTGCTTGGCGATCCACACGTTGTCGTTCTCCACTTTGCCCACATATACTGTTGAGGTTTCTTTTCCGTCCTCACCCGCCGTTTGAATCTCGATCCGCAGCTCCGGCTGGTCAAGACCCTTCACCTCGGACGCGGGCTTGGCCAGCTGCTCGGTGGAGAGGAAGGCCGTTTTATCGAGGTATCCGCTGGCATCCACGCCTTTGACTTCTTTATCTCCGAGCTTCCAGTTCGCCTCATACGACTTTTTGCCCGGCTCCGATTTGGTTAGCGTCCACTTATGGCCCTTCCAATCGACACTTAAAGCACGGACCTGCTCATAGTTCAGCTGAATCGGTCTTTTTTCCATAAAATCGATTTGCTGCTTTGCCAAAGACGTTAGGGTCGATTCGCTGATCTGGAATACTTCTGGCGAGCCCCCGAACTTGGCATAGTAATAGCCCTGCACCGCTACCGGGCTGCCGACGGACAGGGTGTGTGTCGTTCCGTTCGTCAGCTTTATGCTGAATTCCTGGGCCGGAGGATTCAGACCGAATTGGGTCAGGTCGGACGGATTCTCGTCGACGATCTTATCCTTCTTCACGGCGTTGAATGAATCGATCCATCCTGCCGGCTGAACCGCATTCAGCGGAATCGCAGAAGGGCGGATCATCGTCCACCCTCCGTCTTTTTGCTGCAGCTCAATAACCGTATCGCCTTTTTTGATCGTGTACCCTGCCACTTCTTCTTTCTTCACGTTCACCAGAGCCGGGGCTTCCGGCGGTTTTTCCTTAAAGAAGTCTTTGCTAGACGCAAACCAGAAGCCCCCGATGCACAAGATAACCAGGATCATCGTAGGGATCAGCCGCTTCATCCTTTTCTCCTCCTCCACCAGATCGTCCCGCCAAAGATCAGGAAGAGCAGCGGGAAGACCAGCACCGTTCCATAGAAAATCATGTTCGCCTGGCCAGCAGTCACCAGCGCGGTTTGAATAGCATCGCCCTGCCGCGGGCGTATCGTTACCTGATTCGTCTGCTCCTGCAGCCAAGCCACGCTGTTGAGAGCGAAGTCACGATTGCCCTGCTGCGAAATGACCCGGTCCACGAACAACGTCGAACCGCCTAGAACGACCGCTTTCGGCTTCTGGTCCTTGTTTTCCACGACGTAGCCCAAATTCAGCGGCCCCTGGATATCGGTCTGATCCTTGCTGCTTTGGCTGCTCTGCGCAAGCCGCTTCAGATCGGTTTCGCCATAGGCCGCACTGGTCGTTTTAAGGATGGGAGTCACCGTATAATTCTCATTTGGCTGATCCGCATTCAGCGATACGGCCAGCGTCATCATGGTCAGCAGGTTGTACTGCTGAAGCTTCTCGGTAATTTTATGCGGCCCGTATTCCGGAATAATCGTCAACGGATCATAGAGCACGCTTTGCTTCGGCTCGATCGCCACGGCATGCTGGTCTTTAATGCCGTAAGCCGACATAAGGCCGTCGATATTTTTCCATCCGGTTGTCATATCCTGATTAAACCCTAGCGCCAGGTACAGCTTGCCCTTACCGTCCAAATACGATTTGATCAGTTGGGCTTCCTGATCGCTGATATCTTGCTCGGGCCCGATAATGAACAGCATTTCAGCATCCTCCGGGATTTTGCCCTCGCGCAGCAGGTTCAGGTCCGCCACTTCGTAGTTCTCTCCTTCGAGTCCGCTGCGCCATGTATTCATTTGATTCAGGGGAATCTCGTTATGTCCGGAAAGAAAATACACTTTGCGTTTTTCCTTGCTGTTCAGGTTCACGAGCGCCTGGGTCAGCTTTTCCTCGCCGCTGAACTGATACTCCCCTTGCTGCTGGCCAGGAAGGAACATATCGTAGTAGTTGATCGTGTTTTTCTGCGTACCGCTCTCCACCACCAGCGTTCCTGAAGGATTTACGTCATATTGCTTGGCGATGGCCGGTTGTTTCACGATATCGTACTCGTCGAAAGTGATTTTCCCGCTGCGTTTCTTATATTCCTGCACCAGCTCGACCACCTGGCGTTTAATATACGGATCGGTCTGGTCGCTCGTCAGCGAGACGATACGCACGTCCTGTTCCAGCGCAGCGAGCGTTTGCGTCGTTTGTTCCGACAGCGAAAATTTCTTATTTAATGTAAGATCAAGCTGCAGCCCTTTCATCGAGTTCAAAAATATCGTCAGCACGATGAAAATGCCGATCACGGCGAGCGACAGCACGACCGCATTCGTTCCGCGTATCCACTTGTTCACTTTGGCTTTCTCCCTTCTGCTTGGCGCGTAGTCCGCGCTTCAAGCGATTATCGATTATCTCCAGCGTTTGCGTTCCAGCACTTGAATACTGAGCAGCACGAACACCGCAATCAGCGTAATATAGAAAAGCACGTCGGCAAAATCGAGCACGCCCTTCTGCAGGTCGAGCGTACGGCCTACAATGGAGAACATACCGAGAAAATCTTTGATTTTCCCGCCCACTGTATCCCCGAGCCATTCGATCGTCCAAAAAACGAGCAGAATCGCAAACGCGGCGATACCCGACACCATTTGGTGCGCCGTTAGTGAAGAAGCGAACAAACCGATCGCCATCATCGCCGCGCCCAGCAAAAACATGGAAAGATAGGACAGCCACAGCACCGGCAGTTCGAACGTCCCGTAAGCGCTCAAAATCAGCGGATAAATCAAGCTGCCGATGACAAGCAGCAGCTGAACGATAGCGGCCGCGGTATATTTGCCGAGTACGATTTCCGTAATACTGGCGGGAGATGTCAGCAGCAGCTCGTCCGTCCCTTGCCGCAGCTCCTCGGAAATGAGCCGCATCGTCAGCAAAGGAACGATAAACAGAAACACGAACGTGATATTTCCCACCACCGGCCGAATATCGACTACATATGGCGGATACAGGAAATTCGCGCTGAAAAAATAGCCCGTTATGAGGAAAAAGAACGCGAAAGCCGCATACGCCGTCGGCGAGTAAAAATACATCTGCAGCTCTTTTTTAGCAATCGCCCAGGTTCTACGCATCCGGGGTCACCTCCTCCGAAGCGGTTTCGCCGCCAGCCGCTCCTTCCAGCGCTTCGCTTGTTGTCAGCTTCAAGAAAATGTCCTCCAAGCTGAGGCTCTCCTTTTTCATAGATAGAATCGGATACCTGCGCTCGGCCATTCTGTAGAACAGCGCCTCGCGGATGTCCTCTTCAGCCGCTGCGGTTACGAGCACCTTCACCGTCGCATCCGGACTGTCCGCCACGGAAGACTCCGCGGCCGAATCCGCAGCATTCGATTCCGGTTTCGGCGCTTCGCCGTCCAGCTCCCTTACGCCGGCTACGCCGGGCACGCCGCGCAGTTCCTCAAGCACGGCCTCGCGCGGGCCCTTCACTTCAAGCGATACCTCGAAGGCTTCGCCCATCGTATGCGCCAGCCGTTCGGGCTGTCCATCCAGGACGATGCGGCCTTGATTGATGATTAATACACGATTGCACAGCGTATTGATTTCGGGCAATATATGCGTGCTGAGCAGCACGGTATGATTCTCGCCCAGCTCCCGGATGAGCTGGCGGATTTCGATGATTTGTTTGGGATCCAGCCCTGAAGTCGGTTCGTCCAGCACCAACAGGTCCGGTTGATGTAGGATGGCCTGCGCCAGACCGACACGCTGCTTGTACCCTTTGGACAAGCTCCGGATGACCTGCCGTTCGCGTCCCTGCAAACCGAGCCGCTCTACTACCTCGCCGATGCGGCTTTTCTGCTCCTTTGCCGGAATGCCACGCAAATCGGCGATAAACTGCAAATAAGCCCCGACCGTAAGCTCCGGATACAGCGGCGGCGTCTCAGGCAAATATCCGATCTTCTGCCGCGCTTTCTTCGGATGATCCGACATCGACAAGCCGTCAATCGTAATCGTGCCCTGCGTCGGATTCAAATAGCCTGTGATCATCCGCATGGTAGTCGTTTTACCGGCGCCGTTGGGCCCGAGGAACCCGACGATCTCTCCGCGGCTCATAGAGAAATCGATGCTTTGGACCCCTCTTTGATTTTCGTATACTTTGCTGACCTGTTTCACCTCGAGCATACCACAACCTCCCGTTATACCCACTTTTTCCACATTACAGCCATTCCCATCTTTTATACGGCTTAACCACAAACAATATACAAGCCCATGTATAATAAAACCTTAATCGAACCTGAAATCTGGATTAAAATTTTGCGTCCATGACCAGACAAAAAAACTTCAGACCCAAAAGTCCGAAGGCTTTCCTCTACAGCATCGCTCTCGTTTGCCCATTTACAATGGTTTCCCCCGAATCGTACAGCTTGGCCCCTTTGAGCCGTCCTTGAAGCCCGGTTTTGGCTTTAATGGAGGGTTCCCCTTGCTCTCCGGCTGCTTCTTGGAGTTCGGAAACAAATCCTTGATCCCCTCGCCGTCAATCGGGCCCGAATAATTCACGCCGATATTCAGCTTCCCTTCCAGCTCTTTAATCCCCAGGGCACCGAAATTGTTACTGTGATCCCATTTTTCCACGATAAGCTTCTCGATCGCAATATGCTCGATAACGACCGTCGGCTTCGCTTCTGCCGGCTTCGGATCTTCCGGCTTGGCTTGAGCCTGCTCCTGCAGCTTGCGTTCCAATTCGGCGATTCTCCTTTCCAAATGGGCATAAGGTTTGTCCTTGGGTAAAAACCCGCGATTTGATCGGGAGAATGGCCACATGAAATCACCCCGTTTCACATAGAATGGACTATAGCATGGACTAAGGTACGGTCCTATTCGCCGGTACATGTCGTTAACGGAGGATGTCCCCCGTGTTTTATCTATCAGAAACCAATTTCAGATTCGTCAAAGTGAATAAGATAGGACTAGTCAAATATGTCCGTTCAAAAGCGTTTCCGGTAAAATTTTTGGCGATTTCCAGCCATTCGAGAGATGGGACATTCCACAGTAATTATATAGTATTTTCATTTTAAAAATTAATTCCATCGAAAATGCCTCGGCGGTGAATGTAGGACAAAATTTTTTAGCGGAATGGACGAATTCGGACAAACGTTTGCAGGGCTATGGACAAAATTACGGCGATGAGGCGAGCTTCGCGGGCAACCGGCATTTCGTCGACGGCAGGGATCAGGTGGATTCACCTGCTTTGCAGCGCTCCGCACTCATTGCGCCCGGGGAGGAATACCGATGATTTTCAAACCGATGATGGTGAATTTATTAGGTTTTAAAGCCAACGTGCTGGATCGGGGGAGCAATCTCAGCTTCGGGCCCGTTCAACAAGTCGATCTGTTCTTATCCACCAAACAGAATATGGGCTTTGGCGAGGAAAACGGCGATTGGTCGCCGGCCTATGTACCGTTTAACTTAGTCTTCGATCAGGATGTGGTTGATAGCCCTTCGATTAAAATCAGCTTGGTATAAAAGGAAAAACCGCGGCACCGGCTTTATGCAAAGCCGAGGCGGCGGTTTCTATAAACAGTAAGGCTATTTCACCAGCTGCCCGCGCGTGACGCCGAGCTGGTTGGTCGATTTCAATGTTTTCCACACCTGTGTGCCGCTGATCTGGCCGCGCAGAGCGCGCTCGTACAATCCGAGCACCTCCTGCACCTTTTCGGGCGATTCCTCCAAAAACTCCACACGGTATGAAGGCACCCCCAGCTCCATGAAGTTCGCAAGGTATTCCGCACCGGATTGGTCGATCGCATTGTACACGGTGTTCCGGCAGCCTTCGTCGACGCGGACCGGATGCGAGAAGCCGACGCGGTCCTTCAGGGAAGCGCGGTGCTCCTCGCACGGCCGGCCGCAGTTCGTGTAGTCCGTACCCGGACTCAAGAACGTGCAGTAGACGCAGTGCTCCGTATGGAACATCGGCAAATGCTGATGGATGACGATCTCCAGGCGCGAAGTATCCGTACGGCGCAGCAGATCGACCATCTGCTGAATGTTCAGGTCGTAGGACGGGGTCACGCGGCTGAGCCCGGCATCCAGAAACAGCGCGGCCGTCTTATGGTTGGCGACATTCAGCGAGAAGTCGCCGATCAGTTCCGGACGGGCTTCCGATGGATGCTCGGCGAAATAGCGCATAAACCAGTAGACCGCTCCTGTATTGCGAACCAATACCGCATCGGGTTTCAGGTTCAGGATGTTCTTGAAATAGCCCGTTTCACCAGGCATATGAATGCGCGGCGTCGCAAGCGCGATGCGCTTGCCCGCGGCGCGGGCGGCCTCCACGGCGGCAGGAAACTGCTTGATAAACTCGAAATCGGCATAGATTAGCTCGACGTTCATCGCGCAGGCCGCCTGCACCTGGTCGAGGCTGCGGCAGAGCGCCGTCAGCCGCGCCCGGGCCTGTCCGCCGACAGGCGTGGCGGGAGCAGCCGGCTGCACAGGCGTATCGCCGTATACATCCACGCTGCGCTTGATGTAAGCCCGAGGGCGCTCACGCCACTCCTGCAGCAGCTCCACTGCCCGGCGGCGCATCTGGTTCAGCTCGCGCATCGGTACGATCAAATCCCCGCCAAGATGAACCTCAAGCCCGTCGAGCTTGTAAATCGTTCCGCCCAGCCGTCCGAACTGCTCGCGGAACAGTTCGACCGTCATCGGCCTCTTCTCGGCGGGAGCCAGCGGCAGCTCCGACTCTACGACTACGGTATGATTGGCCGTCACGTCCGTCCATACGCTCTTCAGCGGCTGACCTGCGGCTCCGATCACCTTCACGTTAACCGGGAACACACGGTAAGGCTTGTCCGTCTCGAACGACTGGCGCATTCTTTTGTCCAGATGCGGGTCGTTGGTCTTCCAAATCCGGTCGCCGACATGCACGCGGCTCAGATCGACGTCGCTGCGGCCCGGCACGATTTCAACAAGACCGCCCTGCGCTTCGCCCTCCAGCTTTACGCCCTTTCGGCGCAGGTCGTATACGCGGCCGCCCTCTTCCTTCTTGGTCGGATCCCCCGCGTCAAAGCAAATGCCGTCGCCCCGCTTCAGCGGCGCCTCCAGCTCGCACAGCACACCGTCCCTCAGCACCTGCTTCACGCGTCCCAGGTAAACGCCGCGGCTTTTGGGGTATGTGCCCTCCACCAGCTGCTTGTTGTTCGTTCCTTTCAGGAAGCCGTGCGTAAACCCGCGCGAGAAGCTTTGCTCAAGCTCCCTAAGCTCTTCTTTGGTCGGCTTCGGGTTCTCTCCGTCGAAGTAACGGTCAATCGCCTTGCGGTATTTCGAAACCACATTGGCCACGTACTCCGGGCTTTTCAACCGCCCTTCGATTTTAAAAGAGGTTACGCCCGCTTCAATCAGCTCCGGCACCAGCTCGATCGCCGCCAAATCCTTCGGGGATAACAGATAGGCCACATCCCCCATCGGCTTATGCTCCCCGTCCACCATCAGATCGTACGGAAGCCGGCAGGCTTGGGCGCATTCGCCGCGGTTGGCCGAACGGCCGCCCCACATCTCCGAGGTCAGGCATTGTCCTGAATAAGACACGCAGAGCGCCCCGTGCACAAATACTTCCATCGGAAGCTTGGCCTGCTCGCCGATCTGCCTGATCTGCTTCAGGTTGTTTTCACGCCCCAGCACTACCCGTTCGATATCAAACGGCTTCGTGAATTCCACCGCCTCCGGCGAGGTAATCGTCATCTGCGTCGAGCCGTGAATCGGGAAGTCCGGCGACAGCTCGCGAATCATCCGCACAAGACCCAAGTCCTGTACGATCACCGCATCTACGCCGGCATCGATACAGGCTTCGATCAGCGACTTGGCATCCTCCAGTTCCTCTTCAAATACCAGGATATTGAACGTCAAAAAGCCCTTAACCCCGTAACGGTGCAAAAAGGACATAATGTCCGGCAGCTCGTCCGTATGAAAATTATTCGCCCGGGCCCGGGCATTGAATTTTTCTACGCCGAAAAAGACGGCGTCGGCCCCGTTCGCCACCGCCGCTCGCATACAGTCCCAATCCCCCGCGGGAGCAAGCAGCTCTATATCTGATTTGCGTATTTCGCTCATGGAAATAGTAACCTCCGAATAAAAAATACCTTAACTGTTCTAGTGTAACAGAAACCGACCCAAGGATAAACGGTACCTCCATCCAGTCCAGGCCAAAGCCCCTTTGCGTTCAATCCACCTTGAAAGGCTTTTCGGGCGACGCTTCATCTTATAAGGGCGGGCGACCCCGGTTCCGGCCCGGTTGCCGTTATGATCGCGGGAGCCCCGCAGACTCGGCCGGAAGCCGGACCGGACCGGAGGTCAAAAGTTAACAAAGCCCGCCATCCATGCTATAATGTCAGGGTAATGCAACCCAAAGGTAATAGAGGGATGACTTTGAATCGAATCCACCGGCGCAGCGCCGTTGTCGCCTTGCTCGGATTACTGGCGGTGATATTGGCGCTCGTTCTGTTCATGCCCGACAAGGAGCTCAAGGTACGCATGCTGTACGCCACGCAAGGCGACGCTTACGATACCGCCGCTTACGGGCATTTGCGGCAAACGCTAGTCGTTGGCCTGGAGCTGGACCGCTTGTCTTTGGACAAGCTGAGCGCACGACAGCTCCGATCGTACGATACGATAATGTTAGACCCGGCCCTG
This sequence comes from Paenibacillus naphthalenovorans, assembly GCF_900099895.1. GTDB lineage: Bacteria > Bacillota > Bacilli > Paenibacillales > NBRC-103111 > Paenibacillus_G > Paenibacillus_G naphthalenovorans. The sequence goes on along the minus strand of NZ_FNDY01000018.1, from coordinate 56,429 downwards.
CACGGAACGTTAACCGATCCGCAGCGCAAGCTGCTGGTCGATTATGTCGAGGCGGGCGGACATTTGTTCCTTGAAAATCCATTTGCCGACGATTTTGAGCCCGCTTTCCTGGGGGCCAAGGAAATTGTGGATGTGAAGGTGCCTGAGCGCAGTGCGCTTCCTGTCAGCGCCGGCGCATCACTTTGGTCATACCCGGACACGGACACTAACCTGCAGGGCGTTCAGCAGCTGCTGCGGTCGTTTGCGGATACCTTCTTCCGGCATGATACGGAAGGCAGTTTGAGCCGGTTCTCATGGGGCAAAGGCATTATTCCTTCCACCGCGGAAACGCTGGTCTCGATGAACGGGGCTTCCTTATACACGGTGAACCGGTACGGACGGGGCACCGTCTTTTTTTGCGGTACTTTGCTGCCGAACCGCTATTATATCACGGGCTATGATCTGACCGGCGGCATGGATCCCAAGCTGGGCTTTGAGCAGCTCGCCGCGGAGACGAACGCGGCTAAGAAAGAACGTCCCGGCGCGTTGTATTTTGACCGGAGCCAGCTGCCGCTCGAGCCGTATTTTCACTTCACGTTCGCGGCCGGAAGCCATCTGCTGCGCAGCGAATATGCCGCCTTCATCTCTAAAGTAAAGCTCGGCTACAGCGTAAAGAAGACGCTGGGCCCTTACGGAAGACCGGCCATGGCGTATCAAAATCATTTTGAGGCGATGGAAGCGATTCGTGACGGCGAGGGCATCCAGTGGGCTGAACTGCTGCGCAAGTACAACCAGATTCCTTCCTTCTCGCTCGTCCGCTCCGCGTTCACTTGGGGGCGGTGGCAGGAATCCGTGGTCGTCCACCTGAACACGGGCACGAATGAGAAGCCTGCGTTCGCCGGGGAGACGCCGAATTCGTTTTACTCCAGCGGCAACCGGCTTATGGGCGAGGAAGGCCCGATCCGATTGGCCGCTTATCCGGAGTACCGTTCGCTGGGGGACCCGATTACGCTGCCTTACCGCGCGGTTCCGGCGCTGGCCGATGTGGACGGCGACGGTAACGTCGATCTCGTTGTCGGCTCGGCCGACGGCAGCGTATACGTGTACCCGGGAACAGGGGCTGCAGGCGACGCCTATGCCGGCCAGCAGCTGCCGGAGGGCATGAAAGCGCCCGCGGCCTTCGGGAAGCGGGCGCCCGTGCGGCTCGAGAACGGAGAGCCGCTGAAAGTCGGGTCGTACGCCAGCGTCGCGGCGGCCGACCTGAATGCCGACGGCCGGCCGGATCTGCTGATCGGCCGGCCGGACGGCACGCTCGCCGCCGCCTACGGCAGAGCCGGCGGCGTGTTCACGGCGCCCGCCGCGCTGCTGGCAGGCGGGCAGCCTGTGCGTGCCGCCGCGCCGCTGGCGGCGGCTGTGGGCGACGTCACCGGAGACGCCGTCCCCGACCTTGTGGTCGGGGACGGCGACGGCCGGGTGACGCTGTACCGCGGCGAGCGGGGCGCCGGCGGCGCGCTCGCCTTTGCTGCGGGCGCGGTGCAGTTCAAGCTGCCCGCGCCGTTTGCGGCGCCGTCCATCCGCGACATGGACGGGGACGGCAGGGCCGACCTCGTCGTCGGCGGTCTGGAAGGCGACCTGCGCGTATACTTGCAGCGGGGATCGGAGCCGGGCGCTATCACCTGGCTCGATCACGGCGTTATGGAGGCCGCCTCGACGAACCAGCTCGGCAGCCGCGCCCTGGTCGGAGGACACAGCTCCGTTCCACTCTGGTATGACTTGAACGCCGACGGACGGGACGATCTCATTGTCGGACAATTGGAATTCGGCATGCCGTCGACGATTGACGACCCGAAATTTCCTTACGCCGACCAGCTAAACGAATTTATTCAATACAGCAAGAAGCATCATTTGGAATTGTATCCTCACATTTTCGTGCACAACTTTACAAGCGACGCTCAGGAGAAGCAGGAGATCGCCCTGCACCAGCAGGCGTTCGACAAGCTGGGCATTCCTTGGGGGCTGACGGGCACAAATCAGCATACCTGGCGCATAAATCATCCCGACCGCACACAGACGCTGCGCAACGAACGGGAAGCGGGGATTTGGTTTAACTTTGGCTTCAAGCCCTCCTACGCGAAGAATGACCCGAGGCTGGGCGTCGAGTATAACTGGGGATTGCCGTTTTTGATGACGAACGCGGCGGGCGAACCGGAGCTGAAGCAGCCGATGATGCTGTATACCCCGGCGCCGGTGCTGCGCACCGACCCGCAGTACTCGACGAAGGATTTGTTCGAAGCCTATGCGGCCATGGATTTGCCGATCGATTATTTCGAGCATATCGAGTACCATTTTCCGGTGCGTGTTCCGGAGCTCTTGGAATTTGTCCGCTACCTGGACGGGCTGCGCAATGATTACAGCTATAACTTTATGACTGAAACGCAAATGGCCCGGTCCTTCCTTAACGCCATGACGACCCGCGTTAAGCTTGAGCGGCCATGGCGCGAGGTCATCGCGGACCGGCTGAAGAAGATGCTCGGCATGCAGGTCGAGCCCGGCTTCCGTGTGAAGCCGGACACCGGCGAAGTACCCGAGCATGCGGCCGAATATACCGGCACGCTCGGCCTTGCGGTCGAGCTTGGGCAGCCTTACGCAGACAAGCAAGCGGTCACCGATGCCGATGTGCACGACACACGGGAAGGCAAGCTCTATTTCGGAGCGCCCCAAACGACCAATGTCCGCTTTGTGACGAAGGAGCGCGCAAGCGCCCTTGAAGCCGAGCTTCACCTGCTTCGTTCGAACGTACCGTATGAGCTGGAAACATCCGGCGAACGCCGGATGTTGAAGCTGAACGCGCCGGGCATGCAGCAGATTCGCCTGCGCAGCACTCAGCCGTTGACCATCTCGGGTCCAGAGCTGAAAGTAGACCGGGATGAAGCAGGCATGATCTATACCGTCACCCATTTCGGCGACCCGGTTGCCATTGAAATCTCTTACGGGCGCTAGGCGCCCGTTCCACGTTATTCCATATCAATCAAGGAGGCTTTATCCATGCAGGATGTGTTAGAGCAGTTAGAAGCGCACATAAGGAGCCGCTACGAAATTGAAGACGACGACGAGGACTTCACGGTGGACGTCCACCTGTTCGATTATGGTTATATCGACTCCTTCGGAGCTACCGCTTTGATCGCGCATATCGAGCAAACGTATGGGATTCAGGTAACCAACCAGGATTTGATGATGTACCCGCTGAATACCGTTCGCGAAATCGCTGCATTTATCCAGAACAAGAAGGGGAATTAAGAACAATGGAGTGTATAGTATCTCTGGAGCATCTTGCCCCCAGCCAGCATGGACAATTAAAATACGCAGCCGCCTTCATCGACGAAACGATCAGCGACATCCGGATTGAATCGGGCCGGATTCATATCGTTCACGAATCGCCCAAAGGCAATGCAGCCATCGAAGAACGGGTGCATAAGCTCATCGACCGGTTCTCCCAAGGCGACTTCGGCTTTAAGGAGAACATCCTGTTCGAGCACAAAGCCGACACCCCTTACGAGGGAGATATTATCGCCGAGCTTGTCGATCGAAAAATCATCAAGGTGCTGGAGCCGGGGCTGTTCATTTTCCGCGAGCCGTTCTCCAGCCTGATGCGTTTTTTCGATTACAGCTTTATGACCAAAGTGGCCGGCCGCTTCGACGGTGTAAAGGAAGAGCATTACCCAGCCGTCATTCACAGTGAGACGCTGAACAAAACGAACCATTTCACCTCGTTTCCGGAACACATTCATTTTCTCACGCATCTGCGCGAGGATTTGGATATCATCGAATCGTTCTCGCAGTCGATCCGCGACGCGGGCGGCTGGAAGCAGGACCAAAAGCTCGATTTGAACGCCACGATGCCGACGCCGAAGTTTACGATGAATCCGTCCACCTGCTATCACTGCTATGAAGGATTGCAGAACGAAACGCTGGAAGGCGACGGTTTGATCGTGGCGGCCATCTCGAAATGCCACCGCTTCGAATCGCGCAACCACAGCGATTTCGGACGGCTGCTCGACTTCAGCATGCGCGAGATCATCTTTGTAGGAAAGCCTGATTTCGTGAAGGAAAACCGCCTTCGCGCGATCGAATACCTCAAGGAGCTGGCCGTGGAGTGGAACGTGGACAGCGTGCTGGAGATCGCCAATGATCCGTTCTTCACGAACGATTTCCAGGTAAAGGCTTCCTTCCAACGCAATCAGGAGATGAAATACGAGCTTCGCCTGACGATACCGAATCTTAAAAAATCGATTGCCTGCAGCTCGGTGAATTTCCACAGCAATACATTCGGCAACGCCTTTAACATCAAGTTCGGCAAGCGCAACGCCGTAACCGGCTGCGTCGGATTCGGCATCGAGCGCTGGACCTTTGCGTTTCTGGCACAGTACGGACTGGACGAAGCCAAGTGGCCTGCCTCGTTCCGCGAGCAGTATCACGCCTGGCAGCAGAAATCGCTATAATCCAGCGCCGGTCGATTCCATACCGGAACAACGGCTATGGCCTTACCGGCCTGCCTCATTCTTTTACAAAGTGTGGTTTAAGCCATATGATCGCTTTTATCCGTAAAAACAGCTTTGTGCTGCTTCTCTTGGCCGCTTTCGTGCTGTCGGACGCTCTCATCAGCTGGTGGGACCCGATGGCATCGTCGCGGCGTTTTTATAAAAACGATTTTACAAAGACGCTTTATCATCATGACTGGGTAAACCACGGTCCTGTATTCTACGGCAATTCGGCGGTGACGGGGGCTTATATCGAATCCGAATCGAAATCCGGGCTGGTCGAGATGGGGCTCTCCTACGGAAAACTGACGGATCTGAAGGCGATTCTGGAGCGGCAGCTTTACCATGTGGAAGATCAGCTCGTCATCGGTATTGATGTCCATACGATGATCGACAGCCTCGAAACCGATCCTACTTACCAGTGGTTTAAGCCGTGGTACCAGCCTTACGTCTACGCGTACCGCGATTATTTTCGCGATTCCGGCACGGAGTTCGTCCGCCAGCTGTACAAAGGCACGGTCGAGCTGAACCGCTCCGAGCTGTTCGCCTACCAGCCGCGCTGGATTGACAAACAGCTTTACTTCGGTCGACTGTCCGATGAAGAACTCCGTACAAAGTGGAACGACTATGAACGCCGATTCGGCTGGATGTCCCGGCATGATTATAAAGACAACCTGCAGGCGCTGGATTGGATCATCGATTACTGTAAAGAAAATCGGCTGCCGCTTCGGGTCGTTTGGATGCCGTGGAATCCGGATTATCCGCTTCCCGCCTATATGCACGGACTGCAGGAAGAGGTGAATGCCCGTCTGAATGCTGCGGGCGTACCTGTCCTTGATGCGCTGCTGACATACGATCCAAAATATTTTCATGATCTCGTTCATTTGAGCCGCCAGGAGGGGGCTCCCGTGTTTACGAAGGAGGTGGACGCATGGCTCGATTCGCTCGCAAACTCCTCGAAGTGATCGTGTATCTCGCCATGCTCATCACGGTGCTCATTTATTTTACCGGCAAAGGGCTGTTCATTTACGAAGGGTTCTGATTTTGGAGGCGTCAGGTTATGTGGTATTTGAATATGAACGCGGTCATGGCCTTGACCGGCATGGTACTTGTGCTCGTTCTTACCCGCCGCTGGCCGAGCAATAAGCGCTATCTGCTGCTCGCGTTCAATTTGTGCTTTTTGCTGCTGTTCAGTGAAAAGCTGTTCTTCTTCTATTTGGCCTATACATCGCTGAATTACATGGCCTTCCTGTTTCTGTGCCAAACCCGACACTTCCGCAAGGGCTGGTTTATTACGCTGATCGGTGCCAATGTGGCGGCGGTGTCCACACTGCGGCTGTTCGGCATGGAGGTGTTCACGAACCCGCTTTTTGACGCGGTCATGCTGCTCGGCTTGATTTACAATGTCCTGAAGGTCATCGACGCGCTCTATTTCGCCTATTTCTTCGGAAAAGACGCCCGTACGCCGGTTTTGGACTATTTTAACTATATTTTATTTATTCCTACCTTTACGTCCGGCCCGATTCTAAAATTCCGCGACTTTATGGCCGACACGAAACAGCCATACCAATTGAACGCTGCGCAGACCGAACAGGCCATCAAACGGATCATTCTGGGCATGTTCAAAAAGATCGTGCTCGTCACCTGGATGACGGACGTGTTCAATCAGGTTTCCCAGCAGCCGGATCTGCATACCCACCAGTCGCTCTTTCTGATGGTCTGGTTTTACGTGCTGATCTTCTTTGATTTCTCCGGCTATTCGGATATTGCGGTCGGTTTCGGGCGGCTCATGGGCTACAACATCCCGGAAAACTTCAAGAAGCCGTTCTCTTCTCCTACTTTGACGCAGTATTGGCGCAACTGGCACGCCACGCTCGGCGATTGGTTCCGCGACCATATCTTTATCTTCTTCTCCCGGCAGGCACCCACCAAATGGACCGCAGCGGGCTTATCCGTCCTGATCATGGTGCTGATCGGCTTATGGCACGGATTCAGCTGGCTGTATCTGCTTTGGGGCATGTATCACGGTGTGCTGCTTGCACTGGAGAATCTGCTTGGAAAATCTACGGTCAACAAGAAAAAGGTATCCCGCACTTACTTCTACGCCCGCTGCGCTTTGACGCAATTGTTCGTTACAGCGGCCGTTATCGTATACAGCGGTCACGAAGAAACCGTGCTACACATTTATCGCGGCCTCATGAATTGGCCCTTCTGAATGTGATAAAGCAGCGTCCCGATCCTACGGGCGCTGCTTCTTTGTTTAAGCTCATTCGTTTTCAGCTGGCATCCGATTGCTGCAAAGATCTGTCCTCTTCCGGATTCTGCGCCGAAACGGCCGAGCATTGCAACTGATTCCCCGTCGAAGAGATAAAGACATCGCCAATGTACTGGTACACATGGTTTCCGTCTTTTTTGTACACATTCACGCTACCGTTTTTCACATTAATGTTCAATGAAATCTGATCGGGCAGTTCTACCAGACAGTGAGACTTTTTGAAGCTGTTTGGAAAGCGAAGCCATGTCCCGGCGACCGTTTCAACGATTTGGGTGTCTTTGTTCATCTCTCAGATCAGCCCTTTCATTCCAGTTATCCAAACCACTGTTTTTCATGAAACAATATTTATATTAAACTACGCCGGGTGCAAAAAAACAGGAACGCTGTAAATTTTTTTGTCGAATTGCATTTTATTCCACATATGATGTCCATTGTGAACCTTTTTACGCTAACCGATAAACTTTTACTTCCTAAACTAAAAAAGTTTGCGTTGCCTGGATTCAATGATATAATTTGGATGGAACGTTATGTTGTACACGCGTTCATTTCCAATATTTTTCGGAGGTGTCCCATGAAATTAGGCGTTTTTACGGTATTGTTCCAACAAAAGCCTCTGGAAGAGGCTCTGGATTACATCGCAGCCCAAGGCCTTGAGGCTGTAGAGCTCGGTACGGGAGGCTATCCCGGTAACGCTCACTGCAATCCTGACGTGCTGCTGAATGACGAAAGCAAGTTAAAGGAATTCAAAAAAGCGGTGGAATCCCGCGGACTCATCATTAGCGCTTTAAGCTGCCATGCGAATCCTTTACATCCGCAAAAAGCGATTTCCAAGGCCGACCATGAAGCGATCCTCAAGACCGTCGATCTCGCGCAAAAACTGGAGGTTCCCGTTGTCAATACATTTTCCGGGTGCCCTGGAGATTCCGAGGACGCCAAGTATCCGAATTGGCCTGTTGCTCCATGGCCGCCGGATTATCAAGAAATTTTGGACTGGCAGTGGACCAATAAGGTCATTCCGTACTGGACCGAAACCGGTAAGTACGCAGCCGACCGCGGCGTCAAGTTCGGTCTGGAGCTTCACGGCGGATTCTCCGTTCATACCCCGGCAACCCTGCTTCGTCTCCGCGAAGCGGCAGGGGAGGTCATCGGCGCGAACCTTGACCCGAGCCATATGTGGTGGCAAGGCATCGATCCCGTGCAAGCGGTTCAAATTCTCGGACGTGCCGGTGCCATTCACCATTTCCATGCCAAGGACACAACCATTGACCCGATCAACGTCAACCGCTACGGTGTAACCGATATGCAGCCATACACAAATATGCTGGACCGTGCTTGGCAGTTCCGTACCGTTGGTTACGGACACGACATCAAGACTTGGGCGGATATCATCAGCGCGCTGCGTCTCACGGGCTACGATTACGTGGTCAGCATTGAGCACGAAGACGGACTCATGTCGATCGAAGAAGGCTTCACCAAAGCCGTTCAAAATCTGCAGCAAGTGCTGATTAAAGAGCCGCTCGGCGAGATGTGGTGGGTATAACATAGGCTAAAATCACTAAGAGGTGCGGCTTGGCCTGCAGCAGGCGGAGACCGCATCTTATTTTTTGATGTACGGAAAGTTTCGAACAACAAAAAAAACAGTGCCTGAGCACTGCCTTTGATACGTCTCTATTTATGTTTGTGAAACGTATACTTACAATTTACCCAACCAACCCATCACCATGACAACGTCCAAAGTTAAAAAAACCAACAAGCTTACGATCGTAAAACCAATGGCAAAAGGATTCTTCTTAGGTGCAGCCAGCAGACGTACCAAGCCAATGGCGATAATAATCGTAAACAAAATTACGAATGGATCGAATCCGGTAAATTTGCTTGCTGTAGCTGCTGCCTCTTCAGCCAAAAACATGGAGAGACCTCCTTCAATATACAAAAATGCTTAGTTTCTATCTTATCTTGACTCGTCCGGATGTGCAAGCGATTTTATCCGCAGAGCGTTTTGCAAAAGGCATAAAACCTCAAATGTAACAAGATTGTCAACTTTTCACCGGTAAATTCCAACTCCAATTTCGTTAAAACCATCTGTTCACCGGTTGTATGCCGGAGACATTGACGTGCCGCCCCAAAAGGGGCAAATGCGGCCGTGATTTCTTGAACCTTCCACGTAAATATAAAATGTCCATTTCTTCTAATATTTATAACGTTCGGATATGCCGAAATTCAATGTTAGGCATTTAGTCCCGCAGCGAAAGGGGATCGACGGGGAAAAAGTTATCAACGTCCAGTCGAACATCACGAAAAAGGGGTAACCCGATAAGTGAGCATTTCACTTAAGGGGTCAGCCCTTCCTGTCATCTGCCTTCAATAAATGGCTTCCGAAGGCATCGTTACACCACTGCGTCTTCCATCTCTTTCAACCGCTGACGGTAATCCTCCGAACGGGCGGTGTCCCGTTCAAGAATCGGTTTTAAATACTTGCCCGTATAGGAGGCTTCGACGTTTACGATATCTTCCGGTTTACCGGTAGCTACAATCGTTCCTCCGCGATTTCCGCCCTCCGGTCCGAGGTCGATGATATAATCGGCCGTCTTGATCACATCAAGATTATGTTCGATGACAAGTACGGAATCGCCGTTCTCCACTAAACGGTGCAGCACTTTAAGCAGACGGTCGATATCGTGGATATGCAGGCCTGTAGTCGGTTCATCGAGAATATAGATCGTCTTGCCGGTACTGCGCCGGTAGAGCTCTGCAGCCAGCTTCACACGCTGCGCTTCGCCGCCCGAAAGTGTCGTAGCAGGCTGTCCAAGGTTCATATATCCGAGCCCGACATCCAGCAATGTCTGAAGCTTCCTGTGGATACGAGGAATGTTTTTAAAGAACTCGCAGGCGTCCTCGATGGTCATCTCCAGTACATCCGAAATACTTTTCCCCTTGTATTTGACCTCCAGTGTTTCCCGGTTGTACCGCTTGCCCTTGCACACCTCGCACGGAACATAGACATCCGGCAGAAAATGCATTTCTATTTTGATAATCCCGTCACCGCGGCAAGCCTCGCAGCGTCCGCCCTTCACATTGAAGCTGAACCGGCCTTTCTTGTAGCCCCGTACCTTCGCTTCGTTCGTCGCCGAGAAAAGATCACGAATATCGTCGAACACGCCCGTATAGGTAGCCGGGTTGGAACGGGGAGTCCGCCCGATCGGAGACTGGTCGATGTCAATGACTTTATCGATATGCTCCAGCCCTTTAAACTCCTTATATTCACCTGGACGCACCTTGGCCCCGTTTAGCTCTTTGGCCAGTGTTTTGTACAAAATCTCATTGATCAGCGTACTCTTGCCCGAGCCCGAAACGCCAGTCACGCAGGTGAACACGCCCAGTGGAATCTTGACATTCACACCCCGCAGATTATTTTCTTTGGCGCCCCGGATTTCCAGCCACTTGCCGTTAGGCTTACGGCGCTCCGCCGCAATCGGGATAAACTTGCGGCCGCTCAGATATTGCCCCGTCAGGGAGTTGGGATCCTCCATGACCTCTTTCGGCGTGCCTTGAGAGATCACCCTGCCACCGTGAATGCCCGCCCCCGGTCCGATGTCAATGATATAATCCGCAGCCAGCATCGTATCCTCGTCATGCTCTACCACAATCAGCGTATTGCCGAGGTCGCGCATGTGCTCCAATGTCTTGATCAACCGGTCATTGTCCCTCTGATGCAGACCGATGCTCGGTTCGTCCAGAATATACAGCACGCCCATTAAGCTGGAGCCAATTTGCGTAGCCAACCTGATCCGCTGCGCTTCCCCGCCGGATAAGGTGCCTGCTGCGCGATGCAGCGTTAAATAATCCAGCCCTACATTCACCAGGAAACCGAGTCTTGCTTTGATTTCTTTAAGGATCAGGTGTGCGATCTGCAGCTCCCGGTCAGTCAGGGTGAGCGATTCAAACCACTCCTGTGCCTCGCCGATGGACAGCGACGTTACATCGGAAATGTTTTTCGAATTAATGAAGACTGCGAGCGACTCAGGCTTTAGACGGTGTCCTTTACATTTGCCGCAAGCCTTCGCGCTCATATACGTTTCGATGTGCTCACGAATGCCGTCGGAGAACGTCTCCCGGTAACGGCGCTCCAGGTTGTGCACAATTCCCTCAAAGGCGACCATAGCTTCTTTTTTATGGCCAAAATCATTCTCGTAACGGAAGCGCACCTTTTCCCCGCCCGTTCCGTAAAGCAGCTTCTGCATATGGTCCTTGCTGAGCTCGGCAACCGGCTTATCCTGCGGGATTCCGTAATGTTCGCACACGGCCGCCAAAAACTGCGGGTAATAGTTGGAGGTGCTGCCGGCCCATGCTTCAAAAGCCCCTTCGCGGATCGTCAGCTTCGGGTTTGGCACGAGCATCTCGGGGTCAACCACCATCTTCTGTCCGAGACCGTCACACTCGGGGCAAGCACCAAACGGACTATTAAACGAAAACATCCTCGGCGCCAGCTCCTCGATGCTAAAGCCGCATTCCGGACAGGCCAAATTTTGGCTGAACAAGAGCTCCTCCTGTTCCATCACATCGACGATAACGCGGCCTTCCGCCAGCTTCAGCGCGGTCTCCAATGAGTCTGCCAAGCGGGTCTCGATATCTGCTTTCACCACAATACGGTCGACAACGACTTCAATATTGTGTTTTTTGTTTTTCTCCAGCGTAATCGATTCCGATAACTCCCGGATTTCACCGTTGACCCGCACCCGTACAAAGCCCTGCTTTTGAATCTCCGCTAGCAGCTTCGTATGCTCGCCTTTGCGTCCGGAGACAATCGGCGCCAAAATTTGCAGCTTTGTCCGCTCCGGATACTCCATGATCCGGTCGACCATTTGTTCAACCGTTTGCGAAGTAATTTCGATGTGGTGCACCGGACAATGCGGGCGTCCAATACGTGCAAACAGCAGGCGCAGATAATCATAGATTTCGGTTACCGTTCCGACCGTGGAACGCGGATTTCGGCTTGTCGTTTTCTGGTCGATCGAAATGGCGGGTGACAATCCGTCGATCGAGTCGACATCCGGCTTATCCATCTGACCCAGGAACTGCCGTGCATAGGCGGACAGAGACTCTACGTACCGTCTCTGTCCTTCGGCATAAATCGTATCGAATGCTAGCGAAGATTTGCCAGAGCCGCTAAGCCCCGTAAGTACGACGAACTTATCCCGCGGTATGGTGACGTCGATATTTTTTAGATTGTGCGCTCTCGCGCCTTTAATTACGATATTGTCTCTGGCCACGCGCCTGTCCACCCTTCCCTTCGTTACAGCTCCGCCTTCAGCTCAAGCACAGCATCGCGCAGCTCTGCCGCGCGTTCGAACTGCAGGTTTTTGGCTGCTTCCTTCATTTCCTTCTCCAACCGTTCGATCAACGACATCCGGTCCTTCTTGGACATCTTGGTCTGCTTGATATCCGCCAAATATTCCGTCTTCTGCTCGGCGACTTTCGTCGCTTCAATCACATCGCGCACTTTCTTTTGTATCGTTTGCGGCGTTATGCCGTGCTTTTCGTTATATGCCATCTGAATGCGGCGGCGGCGTTCGGTTTCTTGAATCGCTTTGGCCATGGAGTCTGTGATCTTATCGCCGTACATGATGACACGACCGTTCGCGTTCCGTGCAGCGCGGCCAATCGTCTGAATAAGCGATCGTTCGGCGCGAAGAAAGCCTTCCTTATCCGCATCGAGTATGGCCACCAGCGACACCTCCGGAAGGTCAAGTCCTTCCCGTAATAGGTTGATCCCTACCAGCACGTGGAATACGCCAAGCCGCAGTTCCCGTAAAATTTGCATGCGCTCCAGCGTCTTGATATCCGAATGCAGGTAGCGCACCTTGATGCCGATTTCTTTGAGATAATCGGTTAAATCTTCCGCCATTTTCTTAGTCAGCGTCGTCACCAGCACGCGTTCATCCTTCTTGATGCGGTCCTGAATTTCCCCGACCAGATCGTCGATTTGGCCCTTCGTGGGTCTGACGTCGATCTCCGGATCCACCAGTCCGGTGGGCCGGATGATTTGCTCGACCATTTCTGGACAGTGCTCGATTTCATACGGTCCCGGCGTAGCCGATATATATAAGATCTGATTGATCTTTTGTTCGAATTCTTCGAATCGGAGAGGCCGGTTATCCAGCGCCGACGGAAGCCGGAAGCCGTGCTCCACCAATACTTCCTTGCGCGCCCGGTCGCCGTTGTACATGCCCCGAATCTGCGGAAGCGTGACATGGGATTCATCAACGATGATCAGCATATCGTCCGGAAAATAATCCAGCAGCGTGTATGGTGTGGCTCCGCGTTCGCGGAATGTCAGCGGACCGGAATAGTTCTCAATGCCCGAGCAAAAGCCCATTTCCTGCATCATCTCAATGTCATAGCGTGTACGCTGCTCCAGCCGCTGGGCTTCCAGCAGCTTACCCTGTCCTCTCAGCTCGGCCAGCCGTTCCTCCAGCTCCCGTTCAATATTGACGAGCGCCCGCTTCATATTATCCTCGTGGGTTACGAAGTGCGATGCCGGAAAAATGGCGATGTGATCCCGTTGGCCGATAATTTCTCCCGTTAGCACGTCGATCTCCGTAATCCGTTCGATCTCGTCTCCGAATAACTCGATGCGAACCGCCTGTTCCCCCCGTGAAGCCGGGAATATTTCAATGACATCACCGCGGACACGGAATGTGCCGCGGACAAAGTTAAAATCATTTCTCTGATATTGAATATCGATCAACCGATGCAAAATTTCATTGCGGGAGCGTTCCATCCCCACCCGCAGCGACAAAACCAAATTGCGATACTCCATTGGCGAACCGAGACCGAAAATACAGGACACGCTGGCCACGATGATCACATCTCTGCGTTCAAACAAGGAACTCGTAGCGGAGTGCCGCAGCTTATCAATTTCTTCGTTGATGCTGGAATCCTTCTCGATGTAAGTGTCTGTCGACGGGATATACGCCTCGGGCTGATAATAGTCATAGTAGCTTACAAAATACGATACTGCATTATTCGGGAAAAACTCCTGCAGCTCGCTGCATAACTGCGCAGCGAGCGTCTTATTGTGAGCAATCAGCAGCGTAGGCCGGTTCAACTGGGCAATGACATGAGCCGCCGTAAACGTTTTGCCTGTGCCCGTCGCTCCTAGCAGTGTTTGGTGTTTCTGTCCCGAACGAATGCTTTCCACCAGACGCCTGATCGCTTCCGGCTGGTCTCCCTGAGGCTCGAATTCCGATACCAGCTGAAACTTCTTATCGCTTACCACTACCTCGTTCATCTCATCACCCGCTTCATGGAAAAGAGTTCTCTATATAAACTTTTATTTGACTGTTTCCGATTAAATATATAGGCACCAAACGCACAGATTCGATGCTGTCCGACAATTTTTGCTATAGGAATATTTGTTCCCATATATTATACCTTTTTTCCCTCTTTGTTGCAAATGGCTTCCATTTCCTCTTTTTCCAATGAGGAACGTTTACACCGCTAAACCAATCAACCGCGATATGGCTATTATACAAGAAAATCTAGGGGTGGAACCAATCATGGATATCACTGCAGTTCTTGGAATTCTTATCGGTTTAGGAGCTTTGATCGGAGGGTACATCTGGGACGGAGGGCATGTAGAGGCGCTATTCGTCCCCAGCGCGGCATTAATTGTCATCGGGGGCACGATCGGTGCGGTCATTGTCAGCTTTCCGATGTCCCAGTTAAAACAAATCGGCAAGGCCCTGAATATGGCCTTCAAAGAATCCAAAACCGATTCTTCGTTGATCATAGAAGAGCTCGTCGACATGGCTACCTCCGCGAGAAGAGAAGGCGTTCTCTCTCTGGAGCAGCGGGCGTTGGAGCACCCGAACGAATTTCTGCGGGAGGGTCTGGTCATGGTCGTTGACGGAACCGATCCCGAATTAACACGGCAGATTCTCGAGCTGGAAATGGACGCGCTGGAACACCGGCACGAAGGCTGGGCCAAAATGTTCGAAGCGGCGGGAGGCTTCGCGCCGACCATGGGAATTATCGGAACCGTGATGGGTCTTATCCATGTTCTCGGGAACCTGTCCGATCCCGGTTCTCTGGGTCCTGCGATCGCCATTGCCTTCTCCGCTACGTTATATGGCGTTGCTACAGCCAATGTGATTTACCTGCCGATTGCCAACAAAATCAAAACCCGCAGCAAAGAAACTATCGCTGTAATGGAACTAATGCTTGAGGGTATTTTGGCGCTCCAAGCCGGAGAAAATCCCCAGCTGATCAAGAAAAAACTGAATTCCTTCCTTCATCGGGAGAACAAAACCGTTGAAGGCGCAAGTGTAGGTGACAGCGATGGCGAGGAGAAATAGGCGCAAACACCAGCAGCATGAGAATCATGAACGCTGGCTGATCACATATGCCGAT
Organism: Paenibacillus naphthalenovorans; assembly: GCF_900099895.1. GTDB lineage: Bacteria > Bacillota > Bacilli > Paenibacillales > NBRC-103111 > Paenibacillus_G > Paenibacillus_G naphthalenovorans. Next base: position 41,225 of record NZ_FNDY01000018.1, on the reverse strand, counting down.
TTGATTACGCTGCTGCTGATTTTCTTTGTCGTGATGTACGCCATGAGTAAAATAGATGCCAAGAAATATGATGTATTGTCGCAGGCGCTGAAATCGGAATTTCTCAAAGCCGATTCGATCATGCAGCAGGGGGAAGGTGTCATGGGTGCAGCCAACCCGGCCAAAGGCGGATCGGACGAAACGAAGCGCGAGCAGCAGGAAAAAGAGCATGAAGAAAAGCAGCTTGAGAATTTGCTGGAGCAAATTCAAGCCTATATCGATGAACACCAGCTTCAGACCCAAATTTCAGCGGCCGACACTCCTCGGGGGGTCGCCATTACGTTAAACGACCTGTTCCTGTTCGATCTGGGCAACGCCGAGCTGAAGCCCGCCGCTTTCCCGATCCTGAATCAGCTGGCAAGTCTGTTCCCTTCGCTGGATGCGACCATTAGTATCGAAGGACATACGGACAATCTGCCGCTGGCGACCGGTTCGGTCTTTCGGGATAATTGGGGATTATCCCAAGCCCGTTCATTATCGGTTCTGCGCTATTTCGTCAATCATGCAAAACTTGACGAAAAAAAGTTTATTTCGACCTCGTATGCGGATACCCGGCCGGTGGCGGATAACAACACGCCGGAGAACCGCGCCAAAAACCGTCGCGTAGAAATCGTCGTGCTGAGGGAAAAATCGACCCCTTGAAGGCATGAACACCGAAAGGCGTTTCCAGCCCCTGCTGCAGCAGGAGATTAGGAACGCCTTTCTTACGTTTCTTTTTCTTACATCGACTCTGAATTTCGCTTATTGTTATTCAAGCCTGCAGGTTTACGCCTAAAGTAGGCCCAAATCGAGGTCTGCTTCTCCTCCGCGTAGTATAACGCGTCCTGATCCGGAGCCAGAATGATTCCCAGTTGATGATGATCCCCGGAGAACACCGCCCGTTTCAAAAATTTGCTCTCTCCCGCCAAATTCAATACCTCCAGCTTACAGAAGGCCGAATTTTGCTGCATGGCCAGATGAAGCTCTTGTTTGGTTCGTACAGGCACACCGTTCACTTTATGAACGATTTCCCCCACGACAAGCCCCATTTCCTCAGCCGGACTACCAGGCAAAATCCCCAATATTTTAAGGCCCTTGCTGCTGTGTACGAACAATGGAGCTCTCTTTGCTTCATCCCAACGGCTGTAGGCGATCAACGCTTCGTGCATGGCAATGCACAGCAAGCAGGCGGCAGCCGTGAGCGCAGGCCACAGCGCTGTCATTCCCGCAAGCAGCAGCAGCGCTGCGGAATACAACACAAGCCAATTCGAGCTGACCTTGACCTTTTCCTTCGGAAGCCTTGACATGGTCATCTCCGTAAAACCGATCATAACGGGAAAGCCGATGACGGTCCAGCCGCTATTCCATAAATCTCCCCCAAGCAGCGGTGTCCACGGAAGCGGTCCAACTCCGCCGTTCTGCACGGGTACCAGCAAAAACAGCGCCACCGGCCAAAATCCTTGGAGCTGGTATCCGCCGACGATTTTACCCCGCTTGCTCTCGAAAAACATCGGCGTACCGAATCGCGCTCCCTGACGGCGTATAAGCATCGCCTCGACCAAATGGAGTATGGCAATAAGCGCCAGCATGGACGGCATATTCACTGCAAGCAATGGTGCCGTGAACCAAGCCCAGGACGTACTGCTGTCCTGCAAGGCCGGAACCGCCAATACAATCGCCTGAAGCACGCCGATGACGCCGATAGCGTAAGCCCAGCACAAAAACCGCACGCGTATCAAAATCAGCAGCAAAGAGATCAACCAGATCAGAATTACCGCGTCAGGGTCGATCGTTGCTCCCACTCCCGCCATGACAACAGAAGCGGCGATGCCGCCGATCCATCCCCACAGTACGGTTCGCCAGGTCTCCGAAAGAAGCGAGTGAAGCTTAGTGGAGAAAAGCTTGCGTTCAAACGCAATTTGCCTGCGGTATTGTAAGAGGATAAACAATATTCCTGCATAATAAAATGGGTGCATGAACAATTGCAACAGAGCATGAAGCCCTTGAACGCCCAATTCCATAACCCAATTCATGGCCTGCTCCTTCGCCAAATAAGGATAAACGGCTCCGGTGTTCTTTGAAGAACTCGAGCGTTTGTCATCTTGATGTCTTGCACCATGCCGACATCTTTTCTGAAACATAAAGACAAGAAGGCCGGGCTTCATTCCTCAAGCCCGCCTTCTTATACCATTTCGACGCCGATTTCGCTTTTCCTGCCATCGTCCGGAATTTGCCGACATCGAAAACCGCCGAATGCCTATTTGATGACCGAATGCATATGCTCCACGGCTGCCTTCAGCTGCAGATCGTTCTTGGTATCGCGGATCGCTTCCAAAATTGCTTTCTCCAGCTTTCCGGCCGTGGCCGTATCTACTTCCCCGGTCACCGGAAGGTTGTTCATCCGCTGGAACGCTTTGACTGCGAGAGCCGTTTTGTCGCTAAAGTACCCGTCCGTACGGTCGGGATTCAGGCCCAACCCCTGCAGCATGATCTGCAGATTTTTGATGTCCTCGTTGTTCATATCCGGCTTCAGCGTCTCTTTTTTACTGAGCGGTGCAACCTTGAAATAGGCCGGCTGTTCTACGGCAATATTGGGTTCGATTCCTTTCTTATGAATCCATGTCCCGTTTGGCGTCAGCCATTTATAGACGGTCATCTTGATATTGCTGCCGTCACCCATTTCCTTCTCGAAGTTCACTTGTACCGTACCTTTGCCGAAGGTGTTTTCGCCGATCAGCTTGCTTCCTGCCGAATCGTGAAGTGCTCCGGCCAATATTTCCGATGCGCTGGCGCTGCCTTTATTAATCAGCACCGAAACCGGATAAGGTTTTCCTGTCCCCTGGGACTTCGTTTCTTCACGTTCTCCCTTTCGGTTTTCGATTTGAACGATCGTCTTGCCTTTAGGGATGAAAGGCTCTACGATTTCCACCACCGCCGAGAGCAAGCCCCCCGGATCGTTTCTTACATCAATAATCAGGCCTTTCATGCCTTGATCTTCCAATTTTTTCAATTCATCTTTAAAATGTTCGGCCGTATTGGTTGCAAATTGACGAATTTCGATTTTCCCGATCTGTCCCGGAAGCATCTCCGCATAGACCGTCTCCACATCGATGTCGTCACGTACGACGATGACAGGTATCGGTTCGGGCGACCCGCTTCTCAAAATCTCGAGCTTGGCCTGCGTCCCCTTCGGACCGCGAATTTTCATAATCGCCTGGTTCAGGGACAGTCCCTCGAGCTTCTCACCGTTCACCGAAACGATGACGTCATTGGCATGCAGTCCCGCCCTTTCCGCGGGAGACCCTTTAATCGGGGCGACAATGACCACTTTTCCGTCCTCAGAGGTCACTTCCGCGCCAATTCCCTGGAACGATGAGGTGATATTCTCATCAAACTGCTCCGCTTCCTTTTGATCCATGTACACCGTAAACGGATCCTCCAGTGTGGACAGCATGCCGTTAATGGCCCCGTTCACGACCTTCTCGCGATCAACCTCCGTTAAAAACTTGCTCTCAATCAACTGGTACGTTTTTGCGATCTTGGAGATATCCTTGCCCGTCAGCCCCGATTGAACATCCGTCTGCAGTCCCGCTTCCTTCCCGACCGAAGCAAAAATGGACGGATGCACTATCGTAAGCGTCATAATGCTGCCGGCAAACATCGACAACAAAACGAATACCAGTACCGTTCGCCCTTTGAAATTCATTTCCGTTTCCACACCGCCTTTGCTGTTCCCTGCTTCTTACAAAACTTGTCTTTTTAGTGTATGACAAGCTCTGCCTATTTATGAACAGCTGGATTAGCGCAAATACGGCTTTGGATCGACAGTCGATTCATTAACCCGCACTTCAAAATGCAGATGGTTTCCCGTAGACCGGCCCGTAGAGCCGACCTCGGCAATCTTCTGCCCGCGTTTGACGGAATCGCCTTTCTTGACAACAATACCATCGTTACGGATGTGTCCATACAATGTCCAGACACCTTTGCCATGATCGATAATGACCGTATTTCCGTAGCCGCTCCACCAACCAGCCAAAATGACTACACCATCTTCTGCAGCCAGAATACTCGTGCCGGCCGGGGCAGGAAGATCAATTCCGCTGTGCGTTGTTTTGCGTCCCGTGAACGGGTCGGTACGCGTTCCGAAATCGGATGACATCCGGACGACATTCGGCAGCGGATAGGCAAACTTACCTCCGCTGTAGGTGTATGCCGGAGCGTATTTTTGACCCTGCTTGGACGCTGATGCCGCTCTTTGCTGCTCCAGCTCCCTTGCCCTTGCCTGCTGGTACGACCGCTGCTTCGCCGCTTCCTCCCTGGCTAACTTCAGCATTTGCTGCTCTTCTTCCTGGCTGATATCTTCAAGTATTCGCTCCTGATCGGACAAGCTCGCGATTTTGACTTGCTTCTCCTTTTCTTTGACTTCAAGCTCCGCTTTGATCGCCGTCGATTGGGCGATTAAATTGGCAATCTCAGCAAACTGCTTTTCAATGACTTTGCGCTTTTCCGCAACGAGATCGCGATCGCGCTTGTTCGCTTCCAATATTTCCTTATCCTGATTTACGATGGACTTCAGCGCATACAGCCTGTCGAGAAAATCGGTAAAATTGGTCGAGCTGAGCAATACATCGACATAAGAGACAACGCCGTTCATATACATAAGCCGCAATCGCGATTTGAGCATTTGGTCTCGGGAAGTAATGCGCGCTTCGGCTTCATCCAGCTGGGCGGCATTTTCCTCAAGCGAAGCGGTGACCTTGTCCTCCTGGTCCTGCAGCTCATTCAGCTTTTTGTTCGTTGAATCGATTTGCTGCAAAATGGTATTGAGATCATTTGCGGTCTGCTGCTTCTCCTGCTGTACTTGTGCAATTTGCTTTTCCGTTTGCGCAGCTTTTTGCTGGATAGCCGATTTTGTTTTTTTCAACTGATTGAGTTCCTGCTGAATCCGCTGCGATTCCGATAGAGCAAAACCGGACTGCGGTACAAGCAAGGTGCCCAATAAACCGGCAGCTGCGACAAGTGGCAGTAGAGACTTCTTCAATACAGCTCCTCCTCCGACTCTTCATCATCTCAGTCAAGTCTTGGTGGTTTTAACCGTTATACCTTCAAAAATTTCCGAACGGAAATCGTACTGCCCCATATGCCAATCAAAACACCTATGCTGATCAAGAGACCCGCGGTTTCCCAACGGATGCTTTCAAAAGGAAGCAATTCGATGAGCATCAGGTTCAAATCGAGTTGAATCGACTGCATCATCTGCCAATAACCGTAGAGCAGAATGACTACAGGGATTACCGAACCGATCATACCGAGCAGCGCCCCTTCAATAAAGAACGGCCACCGGATAAAAGCATTGGTAGCCCCAACCAGCTTCATAATCGATATCTCGCGCCGGCGGGCCACAATCGTCAGTTTGATGGTATTGGCGATAAGGAACATGGCGGTCAGAGCCAGCCCGACGACAATAACAAGCCCTATGTTGCGGACAATGGACGTGATTTTGAACATCGTTTCCACTGTTCCTTGGCCATAGCTGACGCGCTGAATCGGTTTTTCCGGCTTGCCGTTATTGAGACTGCTGATTTGCTGTGCCACAGCGGCCACTTGTCTGGGCTCCGATACCTCGACGGTAAACGAGTCGTTCAGCGGGTTGTTATCCCCGTCAAAGCCTTCAAGCAGTTGGCGGCCGCTCTCGCCAAGCTTTTCCCGAAGAAAGACAAGTCCTTCTTCTTTGGATACGAAAGTGACTTTATTGACTTGCGGAATAGCCGCAATTTGGCTCTGAAGCAGATTGATTTCATGGTCGGGCGTGTTCACTTCCATGTAAACGCGAATTTCCACCTGCTGTTCGATTTGCTGGGCCAGGAAATTAACATTCAGCGTTAACAGCAAAAAAACTCCTAAAATAAACAAAGAAATGGCAATCGAACTGATCGAAGCGAACGACATCCAACCGTTGCGGATGACATTCTTTCCGCCCTCCCGCAGATGCCTTACGGCCGTGCTAATCTTCATAGCCGTATTCACCCCTCGCTTGATCACGCACGATCCTGCCGGACTCGATAGCCAGTACCCGCTTGCGTATCGTATTGACGATTTCTCTGTTGTGTGTTGCCATCACAATCGTGGTTCCACGAAAGTTAATCTCCTCCATCAGTTTCATGATTTCCCACGATGTGTCAGGGTCGAGGTTTCCTGTCGGTTCATCGGCAATAATGACTGATGGCTTGTTGACTATTGCCCGGGCAATAGTCACGCGCTGCTGTTCCCCTCCAGACAGTTGTGTCGGAAGCGAGTTTGCTTTATCTTTCAGGCGGACCAGCTCGAGCACCTCGAGCGTACGCTTCTTGATGACTTTCTTGGGCGCCTCAATAACCTCCATCGCAAAAGCCACGTTCTCAAATACCGTAAGTTTGGGCAGCAGACGAAAATCCTGGAAAATGACGCCAATATTTCGTCTGACATACGGGATTTTGCGCTGTTTCAGCTTTTCCAAATTGAAGCCATTCACGAAAATTGTTCCTTTGGTAGGCCTTTCTTCCCTATAAATCATTTTCATGAAAGTCGATTTGCCGGCACCGGACGGGCCAACGACATAAACAAATTCGCTTTGGTCTACCTTGACGCTGATGCCTTGTAAGGCGTGACTTCCGTCTGGATATGTCTTCCAAACGTCTTGCATTTCGATCACGGTATCACATCCTGAATTTTGCGAGTTTTACCCCATTCAAAGGCAAGCTTGAGCTAGGAAGAAGGACAGATTTCTACCAGACTTAATAAGTTCGACATAGAAACGCAAAATCCTTTATACAGTTTTGATTTTCTACAGATTGTCACATTCATCAAAAAAATTGTTGTATCGTCCGTTATTTATGAGCAGGCCGATCGCCAATTCGACGATTCCGGGCATAACCCGTCATCTTCCGACGCCGCGGCTCTAAGCCAGGCCCGTGATGTTTGAGGCAAGTTTTTGGGCTTGGCCGCATAATTTATGAAGGGAAACGGTTGAGCTTTCAAAAAAGGAGATTTGGGGATGGCCTTTACAAATTCACGTCTGGTCTGGCTGTGGATTAGTGTCCTGACACTATCCTTATCCGCCTTCCTGACCGTTGCCGTTTATGGCTCACTGCAGCGCATTTCAAGCGATGTGAGGGTCGGAGATTGGGTCATCGGCGGTCTGACCCTGCCCGAATTCGAAAAGCAGTTGGAGGAAAAAAAGAAAAGCCTTTCGGCATTCAAAATTCGGTTGCATGTCGAAGGTGGACGCCTGTCCGCTGAACGTACGCTGCAGCAGCTCGGACTGGAAATGAACACGCAGGAGGTGCTTGCCCGGCTCGAGCCGCTAACCTTCGGATCGCCTTTTCAGCGGGCGGTTTATCGCTGGCGCCTTCGTCATGAGGTGTTGACGCTGATTCCCCGCTTCCCGGAAGAGAAAGTGCAAGGAGCCTTGAAGGAGGCCTTCCGCGAGGTATATGCCCGTCAGCCGATCAATGCCCGGCGGGTGATTGGACCGGATGACACGATTCGTCACATCCCGGAAATCCGGGTACAGCACATCGACGAAGAGAAATTGAAGGAGCAACTGGAAAAGTTACTCTCTTCCTGGGAGACGCTGTGCGGATCGGAGAATCAGCCGCTTTCCTTAGACGTTCCCATGCGGACCGTAGATCCCCAAATTACGCTGCGTACGCTGCAGGAGCAGGGAATCATTCGAAAAATCAGTGAATTTACAACGAATTTCCCCAATACCCAGTCACCCGCCGTCAGCAGTGAAGGCCGGGTTCACAACGTCCGGTCTACGGCAGCTTCGCTTCAGGATGTCCTGCTAAAGCCAGGTGAAGTGTTCGACTATGCTCCTTATATCGAGCAAACGGAAAAACGGTTCGGCTTCAAGGAAGCGCCGGTCATTGTCAATGGCAAGCTCGTCCCCGGCATCGGCGGCGGCATATGCCAAGTATCGTCCACGCTGTACAACGCCGTACTGAGAGCCGGGCTTACCGTCGTGGAACGGCGAAACCACTCCCTGCCGGTCAGCTATGTACCGCTGGGTCAGGATGCTACCTTTGCAAGCGGACATATCAATTTCAAGTTCCGCAACAGCACAGAGCATGCAGTGCTTATCCGAACAGCAACGGACCGTCACAGCCTGACAGTGAAGTTATTCGGCCAAACACCGCCGGACATCACGTATGAGGTCAAATCGGAAACGGTGGCGACGCTTGCTCCTCCAGTCAAATACGTGCTGAATCCTTCCCTGAAAATCGGTGTACAGGAGACAATATCCAAAGGTAAGCCCGGTTATATCGTCGAAACCTATCGCTACAAGAAACAAAACGGCAGATTGGTTTCCAAAGAGAAGCTTTCGCGCGACACCTATACCGCTCAGCCCACGATCATCGCCTCCAATAGCGGAACGGGCGCAAGCGGCCGTTCTTCGCTAGGGGCCGACAAGCCCAAGCTTTTGATCGAGGATGGCGTCCAGGGTCCCCATTTCCGGTAAAAGATCGGGCTCTAATGACTTGATAGCATTACACCGGCCGAGGCGCTTGGCTGACCTTTATGCCCCCCTGCTCCGTGATCCGGCAAGCAGCCGCGGTACACGCCTGGAACGACCTTTGCCGGCACATTGATGGGGCGCCCATCGGCCAATGATCTGGCCGGAGCGCCCCTGTTAAACGATTTCCGCTATTATCTGCTTTTCTCGTAATACTCTTCAAACCATGCGTTCGATCCGGCCAGAGCGGCTTCCGCACGCTCGATCGCCCCGGCCACCTGAGCCTCCGCCGTTCCGCCGTATACGTTCCGCGCGTTCACGACGCTCTCCGGCTGCAGTACGGTGTAAATATCCTGATCGAACAGCTTGGAGAATTGATGAAACTCCTCCAGCTTCAGGTCAAGCAGGTACTTTTGATTTTGAATGCAATAGAGCACCGTTTTGCCGATCACTTCATGCGCTTGACGGAACGGCATGCCCTTGTTCACCAAATAATCGGCGATATCGGTCGCATTGGAGAAGTCCTGGTTCACCGCTTGCCGCATCCGATCCTTGTTCACCTTCATCGTGGCAATCATCGGAGCGTACAGCTGCAAAGCGCCCTGCAGGGTGCGAACCGTGTCGAACATGCCCTCCTTGTCTTCCTGCATGTCCTTGTTGTAGGCCAGCGGGAGCGACTTGAGTACCGTCAGGAGACCAAACAGATTGCCGTACACACGGCCCGTTTTGCCGCGCACAAGCTCGGCCACGTCCGGATTTTTCTTCTGCGGCATAATGCTGCTTCCGGTACAGAAAGCGTCGTCCAGCTCGATGAAACGGAACTCGGTACTGGACCACAGCACGAATTCCTCGCTCAGCCGCGACAAATGCATCATAATCATCGAAGCGTTCGACAAAAACTCAAGAATAAAGTCACGATCGCTAACCGCATCAAGCGAATTTTCGTATACCCCGTCGAAACCGAGCTTTTGCGCAACAAAATGGCGGTCGATCGGGAATGTCGTCCCGGCCAGAGCCCCGGCCCCAAGCGGCAGCATGTTGACGCGCTTGTAACTTTCCTGCAGACGCTCGATATCCCGCTGGAACATCGAAACATACGCCATCAGATGATGAGCGAACAAGATCGGCTGCGCCCGCTGCAAATGTGTGTAGCCCGGCACAATCGTATCCAGGTTTTGTTTGGCCTGCTCGATAAGCGCCTCCTGCACTTTGTTCAAAAGCCCGACAAATTCGACGACGCGCTTGCGCAGCCACAGGTGCATATCCGTCGCTACCTGGTCATTCCGGCTGCGCCCGGTATGAAGCTTACCGCCGACGGAACCGACCTCATCGATCAATGCCTTCTCAATGTTCATATGGATATCCTCATCGCTGATCGAGAACTCCAGTTCACCGCGGCGAATCATGCCCTGTACCTTCAGCAGACCGTCTTTGATTTTGTCTACGTCCTCCTCCGGAAGAATCCCGCATTTACCCAGCATCGTCACGTGCGCAAGGCTGCCTTGAATGTCCTCCTCAGCGAGTTCCTTATCGAACAGGATTGAAGCCGTATATTCTTCCACCAGTTGATCTGTTTTTTTCGTAAAACGTCCACCCCAAAGCTTAGACACAACATTGCCCCTCCTCATATATATAGGCTTAGGGCTTTCCAAAGGCGGAAAACCCTAAGCTCTTAACCGCATTGCAATTTATTTTCCTGCTTTCTGCTGCTCTACGCCGGAAGCGACGCGCAAGCGCAGCGCATTCAGGCGGATAAAGCCGGTAGCGTCGCCTTGATTGTAAGCCTGCGTCGGATCGGCTTCCATCGTCGCAATGTTCGGATTGTACAAGCTCACCGGACTCTTCACGCCGGCAGCAATGACATTGCCCTTGTACAGCTTGAGACGAACCGTACCGCTTACGTTCTTCTGGCTTTCGGTCACGAGCGCCTGCAAAGCCAGACGCTCCGGCGCGAACCAGAAGCCGTTGTACACGAGCGATGCGTAACGCGAAATCAGCGAGTCACGCAAATGCATGACTTCGCGGTCCATCGTGAGCGACTCCATTTTGCGGTGCGCGGTAAACAAGATTGCACCGCCCGGTGTTTCATACACGCCGCGGCTCTTCATGCCGACAAAGCGGTTTTCCACCATATCCACGCGGCCTATGCCATGCTTGCCCCCAAGCTCGTTAAGCTTTTCCATCACATGAAGAGGAATCATCCGTTCGCCGTTTACGGCTACACAGTTGCCCTGTTCGAATTCCAGCTCGACATACTCGGCTTGGTCCGGAGCATCCTCCGGATCCACGCTGAGCAGGTACATGTCTTTATTCGAAGGTGCGCTGGCATCAAACCACGGATCCTCCAATACGCCGCTCTCATAGCTGATATGAAGCAGATTGCGGTCCATCGAATAGGGTTTGGAAGCCGATGCCGTAACCGGAATGCCGTGCTTTTCCGCATAAGCAATCATTTCTGCGCGTCCCGGGAACTGCTCGCGGAACTGCTCCAAGCGCCAAGGCGCAATGACTTCGATGTCCGGAGTCAATGCAGCAGCCGCCAGCTCGAAACGAACCTGGTCGTTCCCTTTGCCTGTAGCGCCGTGCGCAATCGCTGTAGCGCCTTCCGCACGGGCGATCTCAACCATCCGCTTCGCGATCAATGGACGCGCAATGCTTGTGCCGAGCAGGTATTGACCTTCATACAGCGCACCCGCCTGAAACATGGGATAAATAAAGTCGCGGGCAAATTCTTCGCGCAGGTCATCGATGTACACCTTGGAGGCGCCTGTGTTCAGCGCTTTTTCCTCCAGCCCGTCAAGCTCTTCCTTCTGCCCGATATCGGCTGTAAAAGCGATAATTTCCGCATCGTACGTTTCCTTCAACCATTTCAAAATGATCGACGTATCCAAACCGCCTGAATACGCCAAAACAATTTTTTGCTTTGCCATTCGTTTCCGCTCCCTTAAGCTAATTCTACATAATTGCAGCCATGACCGCTTTTTGCGCGTGCAGACGGTTTTCTGCCTGATCGAAAATGACCGAATTCGGCCCGTCAATGACACTCTCGGAAACTTCTTCCCCGCGATGCGCCGGCAGGCAGTGCATGAACAGATAATCCTTTTTCGCGTATTTCACGAGCTCATCGTTCACTTGATAATGCTTGAACGCGATCTCCCGCTCCTTCTGCTCCGCCTCGAAGCCCATGCTCGCCCAAACATCCGTATATACGACATCGGCATCCGCAATCGCTTCCTTGGGATCTGTGCCTACGTAGATGCTGGCGCCCATCTTTGAGGCCATATCACGGGACATCTCAAGCACTTCCTTGTCCGGCTCATAACCTTCCGGCGTCGCCACCGCAAAATTCACGCCGAGCTTAGCCGCACCCATTAACAGAGAGTGTACCATATTATTACCGTCGCCGATATAAGCTACTTTGAGCCCTTGCAAACGGCCTTTTTTCTCAAAGATCGTCTGGTAATCCGCCAGGGCCTGGCAAGGATGCGACAGATCCGTCAAGCCGTTAATCACAGGGACGGTAGCCCCCCGGGCCAGCTCGATCACCGTGCGGTGGGCGTACGTACGTATCATAATGCCGTCGAGATACCGAGACATCGTCTGCGCCGTATCGTGAATCGTCTCCCCGCGGCCGATCTGCAGATCGTTCTTGCTGAGGAACAGGGCGTGACCGCCCAGCTGATACATCCCGACTTCAAAAGAAACCCGGGTCCGAGTGGAAGACTTCTCGAAAATCATCCCGAGCGTCTTTCCTTTGAGCGGCTGGTACACCTCTCCTGCTTTTTGCTTCTTTTTCAATTCAATCGCCAAATGGATTAAATATTCAATCTCCTCTGGCGCATAATCCACCAACCCGATGAAATCGCGTCCTTTAAGCTGAACCGCCATATCCTGTTCAGTTGCTCCCGGCATGGATACATCCCCTTTCTGTTTATCCGTGATACCAGCTGATATTAAACCGCAGCCCCGGCCTTTTTCGCTAAAATGCCGCAGATCGCCTGGATGCCGCGATCCAGATCTTCTTTTGAGATCAAGAGGCTTGGAGCCAACCTGATCACGTTCGGTCCTGCCGATACGACGAGTATGCCCTCCGCATGCAGCTCGCTAATCAGCTCCGCCGCCGGCCGGTTAAGCCCGATACCGATCAGCAGTCCCAATCCGCGAATCTGCTGTACAAGCGGATTGCCCGCCAGCTTTTGCTCCAGCTCGCCGATAACGTATTGGCCAAGCTCCGCCGCCCGCTCCGGCAGCTTCTCCTCGAGTATCGTCTCCACCGTAGCAACCCCTGCCGCAGTGGACAAATAATTGCCACCGAACGTGGAGCCGTGGCTCCCCGCGGAAAACGCTTCGCGCAGCTTCTCTTTACCGAGCATCGCGCCGATCGGCATGCCGCTGCCAAGGCCTTTGGCCAGTGTGAACACATCGGGCTCGATGCCGTAATGCTCATAGGCGAACAGCTTGCCTGTACGGCCCATACCGGTCTGAATTTCGTCAACGATCAGCAGCAATCCGTGCTGCTCGCACAGCTCCGCGACCCGTTTGACGAATGCCGGATCCGCCGGATTCACGCCGCCTTCCCCCTGCACCATTTCCAGCATAATCGCACATGTCCTGTCGCCGATCAGCTTTTCCAAAGCTTCCGCATCGTTAAAAGGCGCATACACGAAGCCTTCCGGAAGCGGAGCGAAGCCTTCCTTCACTTTGTCTTGACCAGTCGCCGTCAGCGTAGCCAGCGTCCGTCCATGGAACGACATGTGGAAGGTGATGATCTCGAAACGTTCCGGCTTACCGATGACCTTCTGGAAGTAACGCCGCGCCAGCTTGATCGCCGCCTCGTTCGCCTCCGCTCCGCTGTTGCAGAAAAACGCCGCATCCGCACAGCTGTTAGCGACCAGCAGCTCCGCCAGCTTCTGCTGATCCGGGATGTGAAACAGGTTGCTCGTATGCCAGAGCGTATCGACTTGATTTTTCAGGCGTTCCTTCACCTGCTTCGGAGCATGGCCCAGGTTGGTCACCGCCAGCCCGCACATCAGGTCCAAATATTCTTTGCCGTTCTCATCCCACAGCCTGCTGCCTTCCCCCTTCACAAATGTGAGCGGGTAACGTCCGTAGTTCGGAAACAATGCGCTTTGAGACTCTCCCATGTCGTTCACTCCTTCATCCTTCAAAAAGGTTCTTTATTGCCTGACGATGCGCGTTCCGATGCCGCCGCCCTTGAGCGCTTTGCTCAGCACTTGCGGCTCAGCTCCGTTGACGATCACAACCTCGCGCACCTTTCCTTGAATACATTGCACCGCCGCGCGCACTTTCGGGATCATTCCGCCGTAAATTTCGCCGCTTGCGATCATTTCATCGATTTCCTGCACCGTCACGGAGGGCAGCACCCTTTTCTCTCCGTCTACGGTCTTCATAATTCCCGGAACGTCCGTTACCACGATCATCCGCTCCACGCCGATATGAGACGCTACCGCCCCTGCCGCCGTGTCCGCATTGATATTGTAGCGCTGGCCGCCGTCGGTTCCAATACCTACAGGCGCGATGACAGGTATATAACCCATGTCCACGATACCCTGTACGAGCTCAGCGTTCACATGCGTTACATCGCCGACAAGCCCGACCTCATCAGCGTTGGCCACTGGCGCCGCTTGAATCAGGTGGCCGTCGACTCCGGAGAGGCCGAGCGCTTTGGCTCCGGAGCGCTGGATTTTGCGGACAATCTCTTTGTTAATTTGTCCCGCAAGCACCATTTCGACTACATCCAGCACGGCCTCGTTCGTCCGGCGCAGGCCGTTCACGAACTCGGTCTCAATGCCGAGCTTTCCCAGCGTGTCCGATATGGCCGGACCTCCGCCATGGACGATGACCGGAATCAGGCCTTCCTCCTGCAGCCTTTTCAAATCCTCAAAAAAAACATCCGGCAGCGCCGCCAGCGTACTGCCTCCGCATTTCATTACAAAACAATTGCTCATCCGAACCGTTTCCCCTTTTTGATCGGCCGTGCCCTTTCCCGTTCCAGTCCAGGCCGCAAAAATACTCTTTTATTTGTATATGTACGCACTATGTCCTATAAGCTGCGTTGATCCTTACATAATCATACGTCAAATCGCAGCCCCAGCCGGTGGCGGTATGGTTACCCATGTTCAGATTCACATGGATTTGCACGAACTCGCCCTTCAGATATTCGGCCGCCCGTTCCTCATCGAATTTCACCGGACGCGACTGCGTCAGCACGACAATGTCGCCAAGGCGGATGTCTACCGTCTCCGTTTGCACCGGATGCCCCGCACGGCCGACGGCCGCAATAATGCGTCCCCAGTTCGCATCGGCGCCGAAGCAGGCGGATTTCACCAAACTCGAGCCGATCACGGTTTTGACGATGGCGCGCGCCGCTTCCCGGGATGCCGCGCCGCTCACCGTTACCTCGATCAGCTTGGTCGCGCCTTCGCCGTCGCGAGCGATCGCTTTGGCCAAATATTCACCGACATAGTGGAAGGCTGCCGCAAACGCCGGCCAGTCTTTATGCTCCGGTGTCAGGCTCTCTCCGCCCGCAAGGCCGCTTGCCATGACAACGACCATATCGTTCGTGCTCGTATCGCCGTCCACTGTAATCATATTGAAAGTGGAATCCGTAACCTCGTTCAGCAGCTTTTGCAGGTGTGCGCTATCGATGTTCGCATCCGTCGTCATGAACCCGAGCATCGTTGCCATATTCGGATGAATCATGCCCGAGCCCTTCGCCGCGCCGGCGATATGGACCGTACGGCCGTCCACGGTCAGGCTGACACAAATCTCCTTTTTCACCAGATCCGTCGTAAGAATCGCCTGGCAGAAATCGTCCCCGCCGTCAGCCTTCACCTCGCCCGGCAGCCTCTCGATCCCACTTAGCACCTTGGGCATCGGCAGCAGCTCGCCGATCACGCCTGTAGACGTGACGCCGACCAGATGCTCGGCGACGCCGAACGCCTTGGCGCCCGCCGTTCGCATGGCACGGGCATCGTCTTCTCCCTGCTGACCGGTGCATGCGTTCGCGTTCCCGCTGTTCACGAGCATCACCTGCAGGGTACCTCCTTGCGCAATGCTCTCTTGAGTCACGCGCAGCGGCGCCGCCTGAAATTGGTTCAGCGTATACACGCCTGCAGCCTGCGCCGGCACCTCGCACACGATGGCGCCAAGATCGTGGCGCTCCGTCTTTTTCAGACCGCAGTGCAGTCCGCCTGCCCGAAATCCTTTCGGTGTCGTTACGGACCCTTCCGATAAGATCACGAACGAATCCTTGCCTAACATAGCCATCCTTCTCCTCACCGTTCCTTAGCGCGTTATGGATACACCGGGGTGAATGCAAGACCCGTCGCTTCATCCCAGCCCATCATCAAATTCAAGTTTTGGACCGCCTGCCCGGCCGCGCCCTTTACAACATTATCTATAACGGATATAATCGTCAAACGACCCGTCCGCGGATCAAGGGACAAGCCGATATCGCAATAATTGGAGCCCCATACTTCTTTCGTGGCCGGATACTTGCCTTTGTCACGAATACGGACGAATCTGCGTCCCTCGTAGTATTTGCGGTAAAGATCGAATATCTCGTCCTCGCTGCGGCGTTCTTTCAGGTTTACATAAATGGTCGACAGGATTCCCCTTGTCATCGGAACAAGGTGAGTCGTAAATGTCATGACGATCTCTTCACCGGCCAGACGGCTCAGCGTCTGCTCAATCTCCGGCGTATGCTGATGCTTATTTACTTTGTAGGCGAGGAAATTCTCATTAATTTCCGAATAATGAACCGTCAGACTGAGCCCGCGGCCCGCTCCCGACACGCCCGATTTCGCGTCCGCAATGACGGATTTCGGATCCATCCAACCGCTCGCTGCAATCGGCGCCAGCCCCAGCAGCGTGGCGGTCGGGTAACAGCCAGGGTTCGAAATAAACTCAGCCCCCCGTATCTCATCGGCGAAGACCTCGGCCAATCCGTAAACCGCCCTTGCGATATAAGCGGGATCCGCAGCCTTGTGTTTGTACCAGGCTTCGTAATCCCTGCCGGATTTCAGACGAAAATCACCGGAGATATCGATCACTTTCAACCCCGCATCGACAAGCTTCGGCGACAGCTCCGTACTTACGCCATGCGGCGTCGCCAGAAAGACAACATCCGCCTTCTCACGGATCAAATCGACATCCACGGCATCCAGCTTATCGGTCAGGATTTGATTCAAATGCGGATATCCGTCCGCGATCGACGCCCCGGCGTTGGAAGACGAGATCACTGAAGTGATGGCCACATGCGGATGCGCCAGCAAAAGCCGGATGAGCTCTACCCCCCCGTAGCCCGTCGAACCGACGATGGCCGCTCTTAATTTCGTAGACATGGTTCCGTTCCCTCCACATAAAAACTATGTATTATTATACATTCGAAAGTATAATAATTCAATGTGTTTCCTCTTATATATATGGCCTGTTCATGATGATTTCCGCACCAAATCCAGCCATTCGGGCAACTGACGTTATTCCCCCCTTCTCATCGTAACCCACCCAGGCGGCTCAATCAAGAGCAACGTCTCCGTTTGAGTCGAAATGGCCTTTTTTATCTTGAAACAGCTATCCGTGCATGCTAAAATAGATTTGGAGAAAACGTTGCCACAAAACGGAGCTGTTCGGAATGAATAAAACAGAAGCCGAATTCAGTAATTTGGTGAGGGCGTTTCGTAAACGCCATATAGGAAAGGGACCTCGTGAGATTCGCACCACTTTCTGCAAAAACTGGGCGATCTGCGAAATGGAAGGGCATCTGTCCCCCGTAGAGAAATTTATTGCTTCCGCAAGCGACGGCAAGCATGCGCTTCGTACAGCCCGGACCGAAATGATCAAGGAAATGTACCGGACCAACCGTCCTGTCGAAATGGAAGAGCTTCTTGGGGCACAGTTCCTCGATTTGTTTCTGGATATTGATTTGGATAAAGATGTAGGCATGAGCATTTTTGTATTCGATCAGGATATTCAAAAGAAATTTAGCTCCTCATAAGAATATGCACACTAAAATACATGTGCCGTTGGCACTTGGCAGCGAACCTGCTCAAGACTAACCGCCGCAACAGATTCAATCCTTTATTCCGACTAACGGACTTGAGGAAACCGAATCTTTGCGGCTTTTTTCATTCCATCAAATTTCCCAAAAATAAAATTATACAAGGTGGTCATTATTCATGGGTAAAACAAAACATTCAGGGCGCATCAGCCTCCCCAGTCGTCCGGACCCGAAGCTGTGGGTCAGCAAAATGCCGTTCGGTCTCAATCGGATCAAACCCCGGCATATTCGTGACACATTAAAAGTCGTTTGGGATAATCGCGACCAGCTTCCATACGCTTACCGTATTCTGACTCAGGGCGTTTGCGACGGCTGCGCGCTGGGAGTGTCCGGTTTGAGAGATCAGACGCTGGAAGGACCTCATTTGTGTACGACGCGTTTGAACGTGCTCCGGCTCAACACCATGCCGGCCATTCCCGAAAAAATTCTGCATTCGGATATCGAAGAGCTCCGTAAGCTGAACAGCACGGAACTTCGTAAATTGGGCCGTATTCCCTATCCTTTAATCCGCCGCTCCGGGGAGAGCCGTTTCAGCCGTTTGTCATGGGATGAAGCACTCGACACGATTGCCGGCAAAATCCGCAGCATCGATCCCAAGCAGCTGGCTTTTTACTTGACGGCCCGCGGAATTACCAATGAATCCTATTATGTCGCTGCGAAAGTGGCCCGGTTCTTAGGGACGAATCATATCGACAACGCCTCCCGGATCTGCCACTCGCCGTCCAAAACCGCTCTGAAGCGTTCGGTCGGTATCGGGGCGTCCAGCTGCAACTACAAAGATTGGATCGGTACGGATGTGCTGGTGTTCTGGGGCAGCGTAGCCGCAAACAACCAGCCGGTATCCACCAAGTATATGTATGCCGCCAAACGGAAAGGGACCAAGATCATTGCGATCAACCCTTACCATGAGCCTTCTATGGATCAATATTGGATTCCGTCTGTTGCCGAATCCGCGCTATTCGGTACGAAAATTACGGACGATTTCTATCAGGTGAACATCGGCGGGGACATTGCCTTCATGAACGGCGTAATGAAGCATTGGTTCGAAATGGAAGAAGCTGCTCCCGGATCGGCCGTAAACCTGGATTTCGTCCGTGAGCACACGAACGGCTATGAAGAGCTGCGTGCCCATGTCATGAAACAGGATTGGGCGCTGCTCGAACAATCGTCCGGACTCTCGCGCGAAAGAATGCGTGAATTCGCCGTATTGCTCGCTCAAGCGAAGTCGGCTGTCTTCGTCTGGAGCATGGGGCTGACTCAGCACCGCTTCGGTACGGACAACATCTCGCAAGTGGCTAATCTCGCGCTGCTTAGGGGGTTCCTCGGCCGCGAACACTGCGGACTCATGCCCATCCGCGGACACAGCGGCGTACAGGGCTCCGGCGAGATGGGAGCAGACCCGTTCAGCTTGCCCGGCGGAGAGTTTAAAGGCGCCGACATTGCAAGAATCGAAAAGGTATGGGGCTTTAAGCTGCCCGAGTGGCAGGGGGACATCGTTGGAGTCACGCTCGAGAACGCGCTGCTCCCCGATGATCACGAACGGAAGCTGAAAACATTCTACACTTCCGGCGGCAACTTCCTGGAGACGATGCCTGACCCTGACTTCGTGGAACGCTGTTTGCAAAACGTAGAGCTGCGGGTACACCAAGATATTATGCTGAACACGTCTACACTGGTGGATGCCAAAGAAACGGTCATCGTCCTGCCTGCTATGACCCGCTATGAGCAGCCGGGCGGCGGAACGTCCACGTCAACTGAACGCATGGTGTACTTTTCGCCTGAAATTGACGGGCCCCGTATGCCGGAAGCCCGTTCGGAATGGGAGATTTATGTCGACTTGGCTTCGCGTGTAAAGCCTGAGCAGGCGCATTTGATCCAGTTTAAAGACGCTGCTGCCGTCCGTGCGGAAATTGCAAAGGCTGCGCCAAATTACGACGGCATTCAGCACCTGAGCAAACGTGGTGACGTGTTCCAATGGGGTGGAGCATGGCTTTGTGAAGACGGAATCTGCCCTACGCCGGACGGACGGGGGAATCTGATCCCTATTGAGCTTCCTGAGCTGCGCAAGCCGGAAGGCCATTATTTTGCTACGACCAGACGAGGCAAGCAGTTCAACTCTATGGTGTACAGTGAAACCGACCCGTTCAACGGGGCGGACCGTTACGACGTCCTGATGAATGCGGAGGACGGCAAAGCACAGCAGCTGCAAGAGGGCGACGCCATTGTCGTTTATAATAAATATGGCGTATTCCATGGCCGGGCCAAATGGGCTGAGGTCAAATCCGGCAATATCGAGGTTCATTGGCCGGAAGGAAATGTCATCATTCCCAAAGGAGTCTATGAACCGCACGCGGGGATTCCGGAATACAACACCACTGTTATCGTGGAAAAGGCTGAAACGTACCATGCCCATAAAGATACAAAATATGTGGAACGCAGAATCGACGAATTGGAGCTGGTAAGCGAATGACCGCCGTGGATGTCTCGGTTTCGACCCGAACGGTATGGCGTTATGACGGGCAGCTGCTTAGCGAGCAGGAAGATCCTATTGCCAAGGAAACGCCGTTAACCATCCGGTTGGATGGCGAAGAATTCGCCACCATCGTATGCACCCCTTCGGATATAGAGGACATGGTTTTCGGATTTTTAGCCTCCGAAGGAGTGATCCGGGAAGCGAACGAGGTTACCCGCCTGCAGCTCAATACGAGCCGGGGATTCGCCGATGTTACACTGCTGTATCCCGAGCGCGGGAAAGTGATGGATCATTCCAAGCGCGTGATCGGATCGTGCTGCGGCAAAAGCCGCCAGTTCTACCTGCGCAGTGATGTGCGGACGGCCAAAACGGTGATGACCCGTTCGCGCATTACACCCGACGAATGCCTCAAGCTGATTCGCCAATTGCAAGAAGGCTCCGATGTTTTCCGTCAAACGGGCGGGGTGCACAATGCGGCGCTCTGCTCCAGAGAGAAGCTGCTCGTTACCCGGACCGATATCGGCCGCCACAATGCGCTTGACAAGGTGTACGGGCACTGCCTGAGGGAGCGTGTGTCCATGAAGGATACCGCCGTCGCCTTCAGCGGCCGGGTAAGCTCGGAAGTGCTGCTCAAGACAGCCAAGATGGGCGTTGGCATTCTGCTTTCCAAATCGGCGCCCACCGATCTGGCGCTGGAGCTTGCCGACGACCTGGGCATTACCGTTATAGGGTTTATAAGAGGGAATACATTTAATGTATATTCGCATCCGGAGCGTTTGGAATAAGAAAACCGCTAACGGCCTATTCGTTGATGAGCGAGGTATTCAGTTTTGAACATTTAAACTTCTTTATCAAAAAACAGGAGGAACCGGTCCTTTTATGGGCTGGTTCCTCCTGTTCCGTTTAGCTTAAACCCTTCCCCGAACACTTCGTTCGTATCGCTCAGAATAACGAAAGCGCCGGGGTCAATCCTGCGCACCAACTCTTTGAGCCGGCTCACTTCCGTCTGCCCTACGACAACCATCAATACCGTCTTTTCCTCTCCTGTATAGCCGCCGGTAGCTTGCAGCTTCGTAAGTCCCCTGTCGAGCTCATAGAGAATAGCCTTCTGCAGCGCTTGCTCCGACTTCGAGATAATAAAAGCCACTTTAGAGTAGCTTAAACCTACCTGCACCACATTGATGGTCTTGCTCGTCACAAAAAGTCCGATCAGCGCATACATGGCCTTCTCCGGTGAAATCAGCAGACCCGCTGTTCCAATCACCAGCCCATCCAGCAGCGCAATGCATAAGCCCAGACCAATACCTGTATATTTATGCAAAATTTGTGCCGCCAGATCCAAACCGCCGGTCGATCCCCTGCCCCGGAAAACCAGCCCGAGTCCAATCCCGATGAGTACCCCGCCATAAATACTGGCGAGCAGCATATTGTCGGTCAGCCGCGGCAGATTACGTGTAAGGAAAACGAGCAGCGGCAGCAAAACCGAACCGAGGGCCGTTTTCACGCCGAATTGCTTCCCCAGCAGCACTGTACCGGCCAGAAACAAAGGAATATTCAGCGCCCATTGTGTAATCGCCGGCTCGATCCCGAACATGCTGTTGACAATAATGCTGATGCCCGATACCCCGCCAGACGCCACCTGATTCGGATTCAAAAATACATTAAAGCTGACCGCTATGATCACCGATCCGAGCAAAAGCAGCGCATATTCCATTAATCGGTGGCTCCATGTGCTTTGTGAACGTCTGCTGCCCCCCCGCCGGCGGCGGGAGCCGTATTTACTCATTCTAGTCAATGCAGTCTCACTCTGATTTGTCATGGCATCCTGCACCCGTCATACCCCCTGCCCTATGCAAAAAAATCCTACACTTCACCCGCGGCCTCCCCTGATAGCTCACCGGCTCCATATAGAGGCCGAGGGCAACCAGGAGGATTTGTGCGTTTCTAGTGTAGGATGAGCTTGGACACTCCGCTTTATGTTCTCAGCTTTCTTTTTCCGGCCTCGTAATCTGCTGGCGCAGGTAAGCGTCTATAAACATATCGAGCTCACCATCCATCACGGCATTCACGTTCCCGGTTTCCGCCTGCGTCCTGTGGTCCTTCACCATGCTGTACGGATGGAATACGTACGAACGGATCTGGCTCCCCCAGGCGATATCGGATACCTCTCCGCGGATTTCCGCCAGCTGCTTCTGCTGCTCTTCAATTTTCTTCTCGTACAGCTTCGACCGAAGCATCTTCATCGCGCGCTCCCGGTTCTTGATTTGCGAGCGCTCCGTTTGACAGCTAACCACGACGCCGGTCGGAAGGTGCGTAATCCGCACAGCCGAGTCGGTCGTATTGATGTGCTGTCCGCCGGCGCCGCTGGAACGGTACGTGTCCACCTTAAGATCCTCGGTTCGGATCTCGACCTCCACGTCATCATCGATTTCGGGCATAACATCGCACGAAACAAACGACGTGTGCCTGCGTCCGGATGCATCGAACGGCGAGATACGCACCAGCCGGTGAACGCCTTTTTCCGCCTTCAAATAACCGTAGGCATTATAACCCTTAATCAGCAGCGTTACACTCTTCACACCGGCCTCGTCGCCCGGCAAATAGTCGAGCACCTCGACTTTGAAGTCTCTCTTCTCCGCCCAGCGGCGGTACATGCGAAGCAGCATCTCGGCCCAATCCTGCGACTCCGTACCGCCCGCACCCGGATGCAGCTCCAGAATGGCATTCAGCCGGTCATACGGCTGGCTTAGGAGCAGCTGCAGCTCAAAGTCCTCGAGCTTCTTAACGAGAGCGGCAATCCCCTTTTCAATGTCCCCGGCCATGCTCTCATCTTTCTCTTCCTGCATCAGCTCCACCAGCACTTCGAGATCCTCGTACTCCGAAGCCAACGCTTGAAACTGATCCACCACGCTTTTAACTCCGTTCGCTTCGGCAATCAACTTCTGCGCACGCTCGTTGTCGTCCCAGAAATCGGGCGCCGACATTTTTTCCTCGTAATCCGCCACTTGCTCCAGCTTGAGATCTAAGTCAAAGAGACCCCCTAAGCTCAGCCAATCGCTTGGCCGTTTCTTGTAAATCACGCTTCACATCTGCTTCTAACATGTCAAAACACCTCTGTCCGTAGTTTTAGCAGAAAAAGAGACCGGAGCGATTCCCCCGACCTCCTTTTCCGACGTCTTGTTCTCTTTATTTTTAAACTCCGTGGCACTGTTTGTATTTTTTGCCGCTGCCGCATGGGCACAAATCATTACGGCCAATCTTGTCTTCGTTCACGACAGGCTTCTTCGGCGCGGGCGCTCCATCGCTGCTATTGGTGGCGATCTCATGTTCCTCGGCCACGGCTTCACGCACGAGATTGGTCTCTACATGGGCCTTCATAATGTAAGTAGCCACTTCTTCCTGGATGCTCTGGATCATCTCCTGGAACATCTCATAGCCCTCGAATTGATATTCACGTAAAGGATCCGTACCGCCGTACGCACGAAGATGAATCCCTTGGCGAAGCTGGTCCATCGCATCAATATGATCCATCCACTTGCTGTCGACCGCACGAAGCACCACAACCTTCTCAAATTCACGAATGAATTCTTCGCCGATCTGCTTCTCGCGCTCTTCATACAGTCTTCTCAACAGATCCTTCATGTACTCGATGATCTCTTCTTTTTCTTTACCCCACAGTTCTTCGGCCGTCAGCTGACCTTCATGCAGGAACGTTCCGTTGGCGTAATCGACAATCGCCTGCAGGTCCCAATCCTCCGGTACCTGATCATCGGAGCAGTGGGCTTCAACGATGCGGTCGATGACCGGCATCATCATCCCGAGCACGATATCACGGATATTTTCGGATTCGATCACTTCGCGGCGCTGCTTGTAAATGATTTCCCGCTGCTGGTTCATCACGTCGTCGTACTGAAGAACGATCTTCCGTACATCGAAGTTGTTGCCTTCCACACGCTTCTGTGCGGATTCGATGGCTTTGGTAATCAGCTTGCTTTCAATCGGTTGGTCTTCCTCAAAGCCCAGGCGATCCATCATGCCCATAATGTTCTCCGCACCGAAACGGCGCATCAGGTCATCTTCCAGCGACAAGTAAAACTGGGAAGACCCCGGATCCCCCTGGCGTCCGGCACGTCCGCGCAGCTGGTTATCGATCCGTCGGCTTTCGTGGCGCTCCGTACCTATAATATGCAGGCCTCCGATTTCGGCTACACCTTCTCCCAGCATAATGTCGGTTCCGCGGCCCGCCATGTTGGTGGCGATCGTTACCGCGCCAGGCTGGCCCGCACGGGAGACAATTTCCGCCTCCTCGGCATGGTATTTTGCATTCAGAACCTGATGCTTCACGCCTTTTTTCTTCAGCATTTCGGACAGCCGCTCGGAGTTCTCAATCGATACCGTACCGACCAGCACCGGCTGGTTCTTCTTATGGCGCTCTACGATCTCATTCACTACGGCACGAAACTTGCTGCCTATCGACTTATATACAACGTCCGGCAAATCTTGACGGATCATCGGTTTGTTGGTCGGAACGACAATAACGTCCAGCCCGTATATTTTCTTCAGCTCTTCTTCCTCTGTCTTGGCCGTACCCGTCATCCCCGACAGCTTGCGGTACATCCGGAAGTAGTTCTGCAGCGTAATGGTCGCCAGCGTCATCGATTCGTTCTGTACTTGCAGCTTCTCCTTCGCTTCAATCGCCTGGTGAAGCCCTTCGCTGTAGCGGCGGCCCGTCATCAACCGTCCGGTAAATTCATCGACAATGACGATCTCGCCGTCATTCACGACGTAATCTACGTCGCGGCGCATAATTGCGTGTGCTTTCAATGCCTGTTGGATATGATGGTTGAGCGTCACATGCTCATGATCGAATAAGTTCTCAATGCCGAACGCTTTTTCCGCTTTCTCCACCCCGGCCTCCGTCAACGTAACCGAGCGCAGCTTCACATCAATCACATAGTCTTCTTCTTCCTTCAGACCCCTTACAAAATTATCCGCTGTCAAATACATGGCGGTCGATTTGGCAGCTTGTCCGGAAATAATCAGCGGTGTACGGGCCTCATCGACCAAAATAGAATCGACCTCGTCGATGACCGCATAATAAAGCGGTCTTTGCACCATCTGTTCTTTATATACGACCATGTTGTCGCGCAAATAGTCGAATCCGAACTCGTTGTTCGTACCGTACGTAATATCGCAAGCATAGGCTTGCTGTTTCTCCGCATGCCCCAGATTCGCCAGGTTTACGCCGACGGTCATGCCCAAAAATTCATATATTTTGCCCATCTCGGCGCTGTCGCGCTGAGCCAAATAATCATTGACCGTGACCACATGAACGCCTTTGCCCAAGAGCGCATTCAAATATACCGGAAGCGTACCGACCAGTGTCTTTCCTTCACCTGTCCGCATTTCTGCGATCCGGCCTTCATGCAGTACCATACCGCCGATAAGCTGTACGTCATAATGACGCTTGCCAAGCACACGTTTGGAGGCTTCCCTTACAACCGCAAAAGCTTCCGGCAGCAGATCGTCCAGATCCTCGCCATTCTCCAAACGGTTGCGGAATTCGTTCGTTCTATTACGCAAATCTTGATCGGTTAGCGTCTGAATGGATTCTTCCAACGAGTTGATATATTCAACCGTCTTCCACATCCTCTTCAGTTCGCGATCATTCGAATCGCCAAATATTTTTTTCACGAGTCCTAGCATGCAGCTAATCCCCTTTCTCCTCTTCGAACAATATCATATAATCTAAATTGTAGCAGTTTGCTCTTCTCGCCGCAACAAACCGCTGTATTTCCTTATATTACTGAAAAGAGCCTGCCATCATGCGCCGCAGGCATCTTACGATGTTCCATCGGCGTTTCAGGCAAGCTCAGATCTTTCAAATGATCAGATTACCGGGCCGGCTCAATTAAACCGTATCTCCCGTCGTCGCGTTTATACACCACGTTGACCTGTTCCGTATCGGAGTTAGCAAAAACAAAGAAATTGTGGCCTACCATATTCATTTGCAGAATGGCTTCTTCCACATCCATCGGCTTCAGCGTAAACCGCTTCGTCCGTACCAATTCGTATTCGTCGTCTTCTTCAAGAGCAGAGGAAGCGCCTGGTTCCGATTCTACCCGGAATAAATCTTTAAGACCGCCTTCTTGGCGGATTTTGCGGTTAGCCTTCGTCTTGGCCTTCCGAATCTGCCGCTCCAGCTTGTCTACCACCAGATCGACCGAGGCATACATATCGGTATGCTTTTCTTCCGCCCTCAACAACAAGCCTGTAAGCGGGATCGTCACCTCAATGGCATGCATGCCTTTCACGACACTCAATGTTACGTTAACTTCAGATGTAGGGGGAGCTTCAAAGTACCTTTCCAGCTTACTCAGCTTTTTTTCAACATGATCTCTCAACGCTTCTGTCACTTCGATGTTTTCACCACGTATGTTGAATTTCATGTAGTACTCCTCCTTTCATACCTACATTATACCATATTCTCCTGCCGCATTAAAAATCCTTTAACATTCCTTTCACAAGAAATACACATACCATTTTCCAGCCGATTGGAAGGTATGCGCATACAAAAAAACACCCTGGAATTGCTCCCAGGGTGTCAGCCATCTTCAAACATAACCATCTATAAATGCGGCCGAATCCCGACCGGATGATTACAACTTGATGACGTTAGCCGCTTGAGGACCGCGTGCGCCCTCTACGATATCAAACTCAACGGATTGACCTTCTTCCAGCGTCTTGAAGCCATCGGCTTGAATAGCGGAGAAATGTACGAATACGTCGCCCCCGTCTTCGCGTTCGATGAAACCGTAGCCTTTTTCTGCATTAAACCATTTAACTTTACCTTGCATGCAAAAACATTCCCTTCGTTATCAAATAACTGCAAGCTCTAGCCTACATTTCGAATATATCACTCCAAACTTACCCATGTCAATGCGACATCAGCGTGTTATAAAAATATTTTGAAAATTCTCGTATTAACATTCTCTTGATAATCTATTCACAGCCAAAAAGCCCGTTCTGTCGCGGTTTTTCGACATTTCCCGCAAAGTTATCAACAGAGTTATACACATTGTCCACAGGCAAAATAATACTCACAGCATGTCTGTGAGTATTATTACTTACTTATTCATTGAAGTATAGTCCGCAGCGTTGGGTTAGCATGAGCCAACATCAACCTGGACGTTTGACTTACCTTATTCTTTTAACAAACTTCATCTCCCGGTTCCTTTCCATACGCCGAAAACCCGGGTAATCAAAAAAGACCGCAGCCACCTCGCTTTTGAAGCCAGGAGCAAAACGATCTTTCACTGAACCTCTGCGGGAATAATCATCCAGAGTCATCTCATCTATTTCTTCCGATCAAAGAACACACTATCCAGAACAAATTCTGTTTCATACGCCGTTTTTTGCAATCGACCCCGGTTGATTTTACTTGTCCCTTGCAAGCCCTCATCTCTAAGCTCATTCATTTTGGCAAGGATTAGCGCATCATGCTGAAGCAAGCGCTGTACCCGGGCCGTATACTTGTTTCGTTCCGTTGGGGATAAAGAGTGGCTCTTCATCCTTTCAATGATTTGTTCTCTACTGTCAACATATGCTGATATCTCCTCATAGGTCATGTTCGACAGAGACTGCATCCAATCTCCCATGAGTTGTTCCAATTCTTGAATGAGCTCATCCATGGGTTACTCCGGCAGCACTACCCTGATGAACTAGCTTTGAGGCTTGAAACCACGTTTCCTTCAACTCAATTAAATATCCCAGTACTTCTTCAGCGGGTTCAATATTTTTCTTTGTATTTGCTTGAATCAACCTGTAATTAAAATATTCATAAAGCTTCATCAGATTATCCGAAATAGGCGATTGGGGGTCTAAGGTAATCATAAATTCGCTGATAATATCTTGAGCCCTGCAAAGATTGGTATTCGCTTCATCATATTTATTTTGCTTAATAGCTTCAATCGCCGCTCTGCAAAAACGTATAGCCCCGTCACATAACAAGATCAACAACTGCGCTGGGGTTGCCGTATGAACGGAGGCCTCCAAATATTTGTTTCTTTGTACTGATTGTATCATTTTCCATCCTCCTGCTATTAAGCTCCGCCGAATGCGTTGGCTAAGTATAAGGATTGAGAATTGTATCTGCTAATAGCACTCTCCATGGCAGTAAATTGTCTGTAATATCGATTTTCAATTTCGTTTAACCGTACATTCCATTTATCAATCTCTTTATCCATTTCATATAATCTTTTCCCAAGAACGCTATTATCTGAAAGAGATACGGCTGTTCCCGCTCTGCTCGTCAGACCGTCTAATGTTATTTTCAATTGATCATAAATCCGTTCTGCAATTCCCACATCAGATTGGTCCGCATCGCCATTTCCATTAGCCGTAAACATCGCGATGACAGCATCAGGATTTTCCTCGATGGCTTTTCTCAGCTTGTTTTCGTCAGTAAGATAAAGCTTCCCGTTTTCAACATATTGACCGGTCTCTATACCGATGGAGCTTAACGTTTTATAATCCTTGCTCCCTGTTTCCACTTGAGCCATGATCGCCATTCTCATGCCGCTGACCGCTTGGCTAAGATAGGAGTCGTTCCTCAAAAGACCGCTTCGTGCCCTTTTGGTCCAAAGCTCAATGTCGCTATCCTTCATTTCTTTTTTCTGCTCGTCACTCAGCGGTGGATAGCCTTGAAATCGGCTTTCGTTGATTTTGTCCTGCATCGTTTTTAAGATTTCGTTGTAATCATTAATGAAGCCCTTTATGCTCTCAACCATCTTGTCCGTATCTGTTTTTACTGTGACTGTAGTTGAAGAACCTGCCGGGGTCAGTGGATTTAACGTAAGCTCCACCCCATTAATGGTAAAGGTATTGCTCTTCTTCGTTATCCCGGTTACCCCGTTGATGTCTACAGATGCATCCGTTGCTGCTGTACCTGCACCCGTTATCTTTAATATGTCCGTAGTAAAGTTCCCTTTTACGTTTTCGAAGGTGATGTTGGCTGAATCCTTATTGGCGCCATTCACTGTTCCCGTCTGCTTCGAAGTAAACGAGACCAATCCTCCCGTACTCCCCACTTCATAAAAAGACGTAACATTCGTATTTGCATTGATACGGGCAATCACATCATTAAGCGAATCTACATTCGGATCGATCGTAATCACATTACTGCCATTGATCTTAATTTCATAAGTCTCATATGTAGGAGGGTTCGTCGCCGGAGTAACCTGTGTTAGCGTGCCTGCCAAATTAGCCGCTTGACTCGCTAATGTTTTTGTCGGGTCAAATGACGAATTCGCTCGTATATCGCTTGCACTTCTATTTGTGGCGGCTGTAGCTACATTGTTTACTTTAATATTCAATTGGCCGATCTGCGCATCGCCTGTCGCTTTCGCTGTAATAATATCCGCGTTAGCGGAAGTGGCCGTTCTGGAACTTAAATTACCTTCCAACTTAAAGTTAAACAATTTGTTGTTGCGATAATCCCACAGCTTCGTATTCATATCGCGATAATCTTCACGCTGCCATTCTATTAACTGCTTTTTTTGTTTAAGGACGTCCAATGGTTTTCTATGGGCCATCATTAGGCCTTTAACAATGGAATCGATATCCATGCCGCTAGCCAATCCACTAAAGCGATTAATGGGCGTAACCATCATTTATCAACTCCTGCTTCAATAAATTATCTTTTTTCATCTATGATGATTCCAGCCATCTCCCATATCTTGGCAATTAAATCGAGGTTCTTCTCTGGCGGTATTTCTCTAATCAGCTCTCCGGTTTCCTTGTTCAGTACCTTGACAAGGATTTGCTTCGTTTCTTTATGTACAGAAAATTCCAAGAAGGTTGACGCCCCTTCAATGGACTTAATAGCCCGTTCGATTGCTTTGATGAACTGTTCCTCACTAACAGGAATGTTCTCTCCCCTAAGTTCCGCTTCTTTTAAGTCCTTTACTGAATGCAGGTTAGCCGCAGATGTAACACGCCATTCGCTACCCCCAGACTCGCTTCTTGTCGATGGGTATCTATTCTTCTCAGAAGCTCCGGTCGGTACATTTATATCCACCTCAAACACCTCCATGACTGGGTTCATATGATAGTAATATCGGACAATCATATGCATTGTGTTAGAGGAATTGCGGAAATCAACTATATTTTTAATAATGATTCCAGCGCTTTTACTACAGTCTTCTGGGTCTCGGTCTCCATCTGCGGCCAGATCGGCAAACTAATGACCTCCGACGAGGCCTGCTCGGCAATAGGCAATGAAATGGAGTCGTCTTGAAAAACCGGCAATCGATGGACCGGGATAGGATAGTAAATCATTGTATCTATACCTTGGTCTGCAAGGTTTTTTTGCAAACGATCTCTCTTCCCATCTAATATACGAATAGTGTATTGATGGAAAACGTGAGATGATCTGTGGAAGTCAGCTGACTCTGGAAGAACAATCCCAGGTATACCCGCAAGCCATTCATTGTAATTATTAGCAATCTGAATGCGTTGGTTATTCCATTGGTCAATATAAGGCAGCTTTACACGAAGAATGGCGGCCTGTAATTCATCCAGTCTTGAATTATAACCAAATGTTTCGTTATGGTATTTCTTTTTGGATCCATGAATTCTAAGCATCCTTGAATACTCAGCAATCTCTTCATCATCTGTCGCTATTAGTCCCCCGTCTCCGTATGCTCCTAAGTTTTTCGTAGGGAAAAATGAGAAGCATCCTGCAGCTCCCAGCGTCCCTGCCTTTTTACCTTTGTATTCAGCACCGAATGCTTGGGCTACATCTTCAATCACCTTGAGTCGATAGCTTCTGGCCATCGCCAAAATTTCATCCATCTCTGCCGTTCTCCCGAATATATGAACAGGTAAAATGGCTTTAGTTCGCGGTGTGATAGCTTGCTCAATCAAAGACGGATTCATATTAAACGTCCGAGGATCAATATCGACAAATACGGCCTTCGCTCCAACCTGATGAATAGCTTCCGCTGTCGCAAAGAAAGTAAACGGTGTCGTGATAACTTCATCACCCTCGCCAATTCCGACTGCCTTTAAAGCAATAATCAACGCATCCGTACCGGAATTTAGAGCTACAGCATGCTTTACACCCAAATAGGCGGAAACTTCCTCTTCGAATGCTCTTACGTTCTCTCCCATAATAAAATGGCCGGATAAAAGGACATTTTCAATGGAATCCATTAATTTGCTTTTCAGGCTTTCAATTTCACTTTGCAAACTGAATACCGGAATTTTGCCCATGGCATCATCCAACCTTCCTATAACTTCTTTAAACGCCGGTGACCTCCATCATCCTGAAGGAGATACTGTTGTCCACACGAGGTGCATGTTAGGGGTTGGCGTTCTTCGTTTAAAGTTGTTCCGCATTCGCAAACCCACCCGATTGGCCGCGCCGGAACCCCTGCAACTAAAGCATATTCCGGTACATCTTTTGTGACTACCGCCCCAGCCGCAACAAAGCCCCATTGACCGATAGTAACGCCGCATACAACTGTTGCATTCGCTCCGATCGAAGCCCCGCGGCATACCCTGGTCACCGCATAATCATCGCTTGTATTTCTCGGAAAAGCCGATCTGGGTGTCTTTACGTTGGTGAAAACCATGCTCGGCCCACAAAAAACATCATCTTCCAAAATAACGCCTTCGTATATGGATACATTATTTTGTATTTTTACATTATTTCCAATTTCCACTTTGTTTGCTATAAACACATTTTGTCCAATATTACATCTTTCACCGATCTTTGCACCGCCCATAACATGAGAGAAATGCCATAGCTTTGTCCCTTTACCGATCACCGCACCTTCATCTACATAGGAGGACTCATGTACAAAAAATTCACTCATGTGCTCTTAGCTCCTTTTGCAGCAGATTTGAGCATTGTTCCAATATTTTGATGACTTCCAGCCCATTCTTTCCATCCGATAACGGCTGCGCACGCTCATCCAGACATGCTAAAAAATGCCTGCATTCCAGGGTTAACGGTTGTACCTCGCCATGATAAACAATCTCGCTGCCTTCATCGCGGTTGGACAAATCCCCTTGAATACCTTTCTTATGAAGTGTTACGATTTGCTGTTCTTCATCGTAAACAAGCATGCCCTCGGAACCTATCGCAACCAATCTGCGCCGAATTTCCGGCCACGCCCAGGAAGTATGCAAATGGGCATGGACCCCGCTGGCAAAAGATAAATGCACATATACATCGTCTTCTATGGCAGGCTGAATCATCCTTTGTCCGTTCACAGAGATCCTGGCGGGCGACTCCTCAATAAGATAAATAAAAACGGCTAAGTCATGAACCCCAAAGCTCCACAATACATTTTCAACGGATCGAACCCGCCCCAGCTTTAATCTTTCCTGATGAACAGCCTGCAGGTTACCTATCATGCCCGCCTTTAGGCACGCTTTTATTTTTTGAATGGCCGGTTGATAAAGCAGCAAATGCCCAACCATGAGAATTAAATTGTTATTGTTCGCTATCTCAACAAGCTCTTCCGCATCCCGAACGGATAAAGTCATCGGTTTTTCTATAAAGACGTCTTTGCCCTTTTCAAGAGCTTGTTTAGCAAGAGCGAAATGGGTAGACGCAGGTGTCGCAATAACGATAGCCGTATTGATAGTCTCTAAAGCCTGCTCATAATTGGATAAAACAGGAATGTCAGGATATTGATCCGATAATGCTGCTCGCAAGCGGGGATCCGTCTCCACAATTGCAGATAGAGCATGCAGTTCATAAAAGGTGCGGACCAGATTTTTTCCCCACTGCCCCGCGCCTATTACAATTACTTTCGTCATAAAAACTACCTACTTTCGGAGAAAAAGCATATCATCCAATTTATAGGCGATACAGCTTTCCAACGGTTTTCACAGATTTTATTGCATTTCTTGTATCAAAAATAATCTTTGCCGTATTTCCAAGCAGCTCATAGTCAAAATCAGAATGATCCGTAGTGACAACCGTGATATCTGCTTTTTGGATATTTTCTTTACTTAATTCAACACCCTCGTAGTTCTTTCCTTTGTAGGTGAAGGCAGGAATTCTCGTATCACTATATACAACGTTAGCTCCACGTATTTCGAGTAATTCCATAATTTTAATTACAGGCGATTCTCTAAAATCATCAATATCCTTTTTATATGCAATACCAAGTAAATGGATTGTTGACCCATTAACAGGTTTTCTCTCTTCATTTAATATATGTCCTATTCTCTCTACAACAAATTCCGGCATACTGTTATTGATCTCGCCGGCTACCTCAATCAATCGTGTATGGTAGTTGTACTCACGAGCCTTCCAAGTCAAGTACCACGGATCAATCGGAATACAATGACCTCCAAGTCCGGGTCCTGGATAAAACGCCATAAATCCATAGGGCTTCGTCTTAGCTGCATCGATAACTTCCCATATATCTATCCCCATCCGGTTACAAAGGATAGCCATCTCGTTAGCTAAAGCAATGTTTATATTTCGAAATGTATTCTCATATATTTTCTCCATCTCGGCAACTGCAGGGCTGGATACGCGGTGAACCGTACTTTCAAGTACTTGCTCGTAAAGTGTAGCAGCGACCTCCGTACACCCTGCCGTGACACCGCCGACTACTTTCGGGGTATTCTTTGTATTATACAATTTATTTCCCGGATCAACTCTTTCCGGCGAGTAAGCCAAGAAGAAATCTTTTCCGCATATTAGACCTGTGCTTTCCAAAATAGGCTTAACTACTTCTTCTGTCGTTCCGGGATAGGTTGTACTTTCAAGCACAACCAATATCCCCGGACGCAAATATCGGGCTACCTCTCCCGCGGAAGCTCTGACATAGCTTAAATCAGGTTGTTGGTAACTATCCAATGGCGTCGGCACGCAAATGGCTACGACGTCCAATTTATTAATCTCAGAGTAATCCGTCGTTGCTTTGATCGAGCCTTGTTTGATTAATTCCTTCAATTCATCCTCGACAACATCGCCGATGTAGTTAATACCCTGATTAACCATATCGACCCGCTTTTGTTGAATATCAAAGCCGATTACCTTATACCCGGCCTTTGCTTTCTCAACTGCGAGCGGAAGCCCGACATAGCCAAGTCCTATGACGCCAAGTACAGCGGTTTTGTCCCGAATTCTATCCATTAATTGAGATACGTTATTAGTAAATGAAGTCAAGGCAGGCACTGTATCACCTTTTTAACAGAATTTTATTTTGATGTCCGCATATCCCCAAGTTTCCGGATGGTCATTCATATCATTACATCCATGATCAATACATATTTTATTAGCGTTGATCAAGTCTCAATTCAGATAGTTGACGAATAAAGTGATCAAATTTAGATATAACTCCATACTGATTTAATTGTTCATTTTTCGCTACCGCATTTCTTGCCAGTCGATTGTCTTCTTTAACCTGATCCATATTCCACACTTCATGAATAGAGGCTGTGATTATTCTAGGATTACTTTTTTTCTTTATTAATAGTGCTTTTTGCGACAACCCGAACCTTTTATCCGCCAACAGATTTTTTTCTACCGAAATTAACCAACTGGCGCACAAATTTTTCGTTTCATCGGATAAGTCCTTACTGGAAAAAACGGCTTGAATATAATCAAACATCTCTTTGACTATTTGGCCATTATCTTTTAGCATTTTCCTGTCAAAAGGATAATTCATAAAGAAGGATACGGGTAGAACACTCACTATTTCTAGCCCAGCACTATCCAATACGTTGTTAACATAAGATATATCTCTAATTACTACATGGGGAGATTCGCTTTGAGTCCCGATCATGGAGATGGGATCGAAAAGCACAGCGTAACCTGTATTTTTTAAGCTCGAGGAAATATTGCTAATAGCGCTTCTATACTTCTCTTCATCTGTTAAATGCAATAAAACATCGGCGGCAAATACCAAATCATACCGGTTCGTTTCATAATTGGCCGCAATGGATATATCTCCTTCGATAAATTCGAATTGATCGTATTTTTTTTCAAGTTCGATGATTGACTTTTTCGCGATATCGATGGCTTTATAATATCCAGGCTTTTGGGTTGCAAAAAATTGTGTAAACATGCCAATCCCCGGACCCAATTCCAAAACAGACGCATTCTTGAAGTTATCGAAAATTTGGTTAAAGAGATAATTCAATATATCCAGTCTGATCTGATACATATATCGATTGTAAATCTCCCCCAAACCCAGATAACCAACACCCTCTACGTTGAACCTTTGATTTAATCTATTGTTCCA
The DNA here is from genome assembly GCF_900099895.1 of Paenibacillus naphthalenovorans. Classification (GTDB taxonomy): domain Bacteria; phylum Bacillota; class Bacilli; order Paenibacillales; family NBRC-103111; genus Paenibacillus_G; species Paenibacillus_G naphthalenovorans. Next base: position 5,883 of record NZ_FNDY01000018.1, on the reverse strand, counting down.
ATAAGCCGCATAATCAAATTTGCCGACTTTCGTATTCTTTTGAGTTTGGAGCAATGCGGCAATCGCGCTCATCTGTTGATCAAAAGTATAGCGGGACTTAATAAAATCGCGATATTGCTTGGAGTCATATTGTTCATTAACTACCATCTCCATTCCATCATCGATGGTGTTCCATATAAATTTGGAGTCATATATATTTCTTGCGCCGACAAAGTTATGTACAAGGGGCTTTATTCCTTTTGCCATGGCTTCCATGACGGATAAATTCTGGCTTTCCAACAAACTGGTAGAGACGATATAATGTTTATCTTCCAACCATTGATTGATATCTTTAACCCATCCATCGAATATAATATTATGCTGCAAACCGAGTTCGTTTATCATTTGCCGGAAATATAACGCATACCGCGGCTCCTGAAATTCTCCTGCGATAAACAGCTTGTACCGATTATCGGATGTATACAGCTTATGAAAAAAATGAAGCAGCAATACAGGACCCTTCTTATAATTGATAAATCCCGCATAAGCTATATTAAATCCGGCTTGTCTTTCTTTAAATTCAAATTTACTCAAATCTATCCCGCTTGGAATTACACAAGTCTGTTCCTGTTTCAGTTGACCAACTTGTTCCAAAACAAATTGTTTAATATGCTCAGCTACAAAGATCACGTGATCTACACTAGCCCAATTCACTTGCTTCGGGTAGTTCGTGAAAGCTTCATAACTGTGCAGCCTGCATATGATTTTCTTATCCTGGGCCATCTGAAGCTTGCTTCCGTAAATGATAAGCTCATCACACCATTCGAACCAGCATATATCGGCCCACTTCATGCCATCGTCAATTTGCGGATAATGCGTCACAACAATCTTCTTCGTCCGATACTCGGCGGATAATTGATGTATAATATCATTAATAAAATTATCCATCTTTTCCTTGACAAAAAAAACAAGCTTTTTCTTATCTCGTATGTTCGGGTCAAGCTCCTTCAATTGAGTCATTTTACTTCTAATCTCTTGTTCTTGACCGGCAGGAAGCAGCTGTTTTAAATCGCAATAGATATCATATGCGGATTGATAATCCTGCTGCTGTTCATACCAATAGGCTTGATTATAAAGTAAATCCGTATGATAAGGATCTATATCCAGTCCTTTCATTAATACCGTTTTTGCGTCAGTCCATTTACCCTCCACCATCAGCACAATCGCTTTCATTGAAAGCAATTCGGCATCCTCCGGCACTAATTCCTCACATTTATCGATGGCTTGGCTGGCCGTTTCAAGCTCCCCAAGATGAATAAGCTCTTCTATTTTTGATTTCATCAACTTAACTTTTTCGAGTAACTCTTTGCTATTATCGCTCATTTATGTCCCCTCTTTACTCTATAACAGTCAAAATCCTTTGTTCCATAAATGGCTTTAGCATTTCTGCAACGTAAGGGTATGCCTCAGCAGCTTCTTTATAGTAATGTGACGCGTATTTTATACTGCCTTTTGCTTTAGCCTCTTCGGCAAGGTGCATCAAAATAAAAAACTTATCTTCAGCGCTGTCTATCGTTTTATATACTAAACGGATTGGCGTCAGTTGATATAAATAAGTAATATATTGAATCCCGCGTTCGGTATATAAGTTAAATATGTCGTGATATTCTCTGTCTATTACGGATTTTTCTTTCTTAGAGCGCTCGATTGCCGTTAATAAGATGACGTTGGCAACGGCGCAATACACCCGATTGCTTTGATAATCATTAGGCCTGATTTTTTCACCTTTTAAATACTGCATAAAATAATCTTGGGCTTCGTCAAACTTATCCAGCAGCATCTTAACATACAACTTTATATATCCGTTCTCCAATGACTTAAAATAAGAAATCACAGGCAAGCCGCGCTTTATGGCATACCGATAAATTTCAAAGTACGGAAAAACAGGCAGTTTACTCATCATATTGCTGACAAGAAAATCTTTAATTAAACGGGGATCATCCGTTAGCCTAATTTGGTTTAGTTGGCCATAGGGCCCTTCCTCTTTAGAAAATACGCTTGCTATTAATAATTTCTCTTCGGCATCCTTTAAAGCCGCTGCCGCAATCTCCAACTGGTGGATAAAATACGCTGCCACTGAGTTATTCTCAATGGATTTATAGAACTGGTATAATTCCTCATATCTTTGAAGCTTTAACATGACATTAATAACAAGATCAACTTTATGGGTACTTTCTTCTATTAAATCTATATATTCAACTGCTTCCGCATCATTTTCGTTTTCCATTAAAGCTCTGGCTAATTTATAGGCAGCAACGGATTTCGACGTTTCATCTACCGTATACAGCTCGAGAATAGACAGTTTGGATAATCCTTTTTGGTTATATTCTTGATGAAGCTTCAAAAATGTTTTGAATGTCTCAATCGCTTGGTCTATTTCCTGCTGCGCGAGCAGCGCATCGGCCAAGTAGAAATATAAATCTATGTATTGAGGCGTTAGCGAAATACCTTCTTTCGCTATTCTTACCGTTTCATCAAATATTTTGCAAACATAACTCATTCGGGCATGTTCGCCGATAACATAATAATTGCGGGCTACGATCTCTTTACCGTGTTTCTTTAGCAGAGCATAGCTTTTCCTTATTTGCAATAATGCTTCCCTATAATCTTTATGCATAAAATAAGTTCTGGCTAATTGAAACCGGTAATAAATATGATCCGGATCTTTCTCCAATTCTTTCAGCAGTAAGGAGCTTGTTCTCTTGAATTTCTTTTCCATCAATTCCGGATCATCATTATTATAGCCGTAATGCCTAATATAAATATCGGCGTGCATGGCTGGATTCTCATACTTCGGTTGATTATGAATGGAGCCCTCGTACCGAAATTCCCCTGTATTTCTAAACAACCGTTCCGATATGTGCACAACGTATTTATCACGAGCTTCAGTCAGAAAGTTTTTTCCCAATACCCGTATCGTGTTATACTCGTTAACGGTCTCGGACTGCAGTAATGCCACAAGCTTCTCCGGGTCCTCTAATTCCTCATCAGCGTCCAGAATAAAAATCCATTCACCTGTAGCGTAGGCGATCGATTTATTTCTCATGTCGGAGAAATGATGATTCCATTCATGATAATATACTTTGCTGGTATATGCTTGGGCAATTTCAACCGTCTTATCGGTAGATCCCGTATCTACGATAATCAATTCAGCAGACAAGGCTTCGAGCAAAGGAACAACGCTGTCAAGACATCGTTTTAGATTGTTCTCTTCGTTTTTGACGATCATGCAGATGCTTAGAGTTGGCTTTTTAGTCATTAGTTAAGTTTTCACTCCAGTATTCGAATAATGGGTGCAGTTCAAATGTTAACAAATCGGCTGTCAACAGATAATCTTTTGCCTGGTACGCCTGAAACAGCATATTCAATTTTTCGTTGCACTCCTCTATATTCACTGCACTCACGTTTGTTTTGAGCAGATCCGCAGCTTCAACCAATACCGCGATATCCTCCATTAAATATACCATCTTTTCATTGGCCCGCTCGTCGTTCCCGCTTTGGTAACATTCCGCAACGGTTTGCATGCGGGCACAAATATTTTTTATCAGCTCGTTTGCTGTAGCCTTCAATTCGTTGATTTGCGCTATCACTCATTATCCCCTCTTAATTTAGGAAAAGCCGACTATACAGTCGGCTTTTCTCACATTTTTTATACCATTTGATTTACCGGTTATTATCTCAAAAGCTGCAATACGCCTTGAGGAGTTTGGTTAGCTTGCGCAAGCATTGCTTGAGCAGCTTGAGTCAAGATGTTGTTCTTCGTGAAGTCCATCATTTCCTTCGCCATATCTACGTCGCGGATACGGGATTCTGCAGCAGTAAGGTTCTCGGAAGATGCACCCAGGTTGTTGATGGAATGTTCCAGGCGGTTTTGGAACGCACCCAGCTTGGAACGTTGAGAAGATACATCGTCCAGCGCTTTTTGAATCGCAGAGATTGAAGCTTCGGCCGCACCCTTGGTATCGATTTTAATACCGTTAACGTTCAGTGCAGCTGCGCCCATGTCCTCGATAGAAACGTTCATCGTTTGCGAGGAGTTCGCACCGATTTGGAAGGTCAACGAGGTATCCGTGTTGTCAACAATAGCCGCTCTTTGTGTAAAGGTAGCTTCGTCTCCAATGTTGGCTGTTGTCAATCCACCGATGGTTACGCTAGCTTGTCCGATCGTTACCGTACCGCCAGCAGCACCGATTTGCAAGCTGCTTGCATTACCTTGATGATCTGTAAAGGTAACAGTAAAGGTAGTAGCGGAAGTGTTTGCGGATCCGATTCTAATGTTGTAAGACAGGTCGTTTGTGATCGTACCAGCGTTCGTGATTCCTGTAAATACTGCAGAGTTCGAGACCTCATCGAATTTAGCAACTTGTGCTGCATTATTCGTACCGCTCAGGTTACCGTTCAACAGCTTCTGCGTATTGAACTCCGTCGTGTTAGCGATACGATCAAGCTCTTTAACCAGCTGATCCACTTCTTTTTGCAGTTCCTTACGGTCTGCATCCGTGTTCGTATCGTTGGACGATTGAACGGCAAGCTCACGCATACGCTGCAGGATGCTGTGAGTTTCATTCAAAGCACCTTCAGCCGTTTGAATCAAAGAAATACCATCTTGAGCGTTACGCTGTGCTTGGTCCAAACCGCGGATTTGTCCGCGCATTTTTTCGGAGATGGCCAAACCAGCCGCGTCGTCGCCGGCACGGTTGATGCGAAGACCGGAGGACAATTTTTCTAAAGATTTACCAACTGCACTGTTGTTTCCAGACAATTGACGGTGTGTATTTAATGCTGCAATGTTGTGATTAATTCTCATTTTTTTCTTCCTCCCTGAAGGTTCGTTTTCCCACATCCATGTGGTTTTCAACTATTCGTAGGTCGGCCGCCCTATGAATCGTTCTTATTATTATTATCGTAATTCATCGATACGTACTGTAGGTGTAATTTCGATCAATTAGATGGGTATTGGCCATTTTCAGGGATAAAACCGGCCTTTTTTCTCAAAATATCGCTATATTTCTTTAATTTACGACGAATTTCTATTTTTATTTCGCTTCTCCTTAATCAAAGCGTTTAAATCCTTGAGATTCACAGCTATATTGGACGCTTCACGGTTGGATTCCTGTATCGACAAATAAACCTCTTTTCTGTATACCTCGACATTTTGGGGAGCTTTAATGCCTATTTTAATCGTTTCCCCTTCTACTCCCAGTACAACCAACTCCACCTGATCCCCGATCATAATCGATTCGCCCTTCTTGCGGGTAAGTACTAGCATGACGGCTCACCATCCATTTGTGACGGAACGGTATTCGCCGCCGAGTCTACAAGCCTGTGCTTTGTTTTATAGGGGGTATTGTGAAGGATCACTTGTTTGCCGATTTTTGTCGCCATGTTAATAATGACAGGGGCAAGAAGATTTATCGTTATATTTTCAATATCGCTGGAGACGGTAATAATGGACCAAATCATCAGATCTTTGGCATCCTTGATTCCCAGCTCTTCTTCCACGCTTTCCGGCAGCTGAAATTCGTAGCTTGGATAGAACAAGAATGGATTCGTAATGACAAACGATAAATTATGATTGTCTACGGACTGCATAAATGAAAAAGGCTCATCCGCCTCGGATTGCAAAATCACATATTGCCGATATTCTTCAAAACCGGGCAAGCCTTGAGGAAAGGTGATGATATGATCTTCCTCCACGACAATTTGCCCGAATTGCAAAGTACTTACCATCATCTATTGATCACCCCTTTGTAGAGTAGAGAACTGAAATTTCATTGGGGGGCGAGAGCCCTCCTTTTACTTTTTCAGCTCCCCCTTCATCAAACCGGACATGAGGTTTTCCCT
>NZ_FNDY01000017.1 GCF_900099895.1 Paenibacillus naphthalenovorans | reverse complement strand
TGGTTTCGATCCAGTTTTCAGGGCGCAAGCCTTGAGAAATGAATACGTTTGGTGATGATGGCGGAAGGGAACCACGCGTACCCATACCGAACACGGCCGTTAAGCCTTCCAGCGTCGATGGTACTTGGACCGCAGGGTCCTGGGAGAGTAGAACGTCGCCAAGCAATGAAAGAGCCTTTTCGGATTACAATCCGAAGGGGCTCTTTTTTATCTAATTTGGCATACTATTTATGAAAAACGTTGAAAATCGTCATGACTTTGTGCTTGACACCAAAATTGGGCTTTTGATAAGATTGCAATAATATCTTTCGGGATGTAAATAAGGGAGGATCTTTTTGTGTGGGAAACTAAGTTTGCAAAAGAAGGACTGACATTTGACGATGTATTGCTTGTTCCGCGTAAATCGGACGTTTTCGGTAAAGAAATTGATGTTTCAACCCAATTGACCAACCAAATCAAGCTTAACATTCCGTTTCTCAGCTCAGCAATGGATACCGTTACGGAATCTGCTTTGGCGATTGCTATAGCCCGGGAAGGCGGTATTGGTATCATTCATAAAAACATGACGATTGCCCAACAAGCGGAGGAAGTTGACCGGGTGAAGCGCTCCGAGAGTGGCGTTATTACGAATCCGTTCTCCCTTACGCCGGAGCACCATGTTTATGATGCGGAAGAATTAATGGCCAAATACCGGATCTCCGGAGTACCGATTTGTGATGAAAATAACAAATTGGTCGGCATTTTGACGAATCGTGATCTTCGTTTTGTCCATGATTACTCGATCAAAATTAAAGAAGTGATGACGAGAGAAAAACTCGTAACTGCTCCTGTAGGAACTACGCTTCAGGAGGCTGAAGTCCTTCTCCAGAAACACAAAATCGAGAAGCTGCCTTTAGTGGATGAAAACATGATTTTAAAAGGCCTTATCACCATTAAGGATATTGAAAAAGCGATTCAATTCCCGAATTCGGCTAAAGATAAGCAAGGCAGGCTGCTTGTAGGTGCAGCTGTCGGCGTATCCAAAGATGTAATGGAACGTACGGCCGCTTTGGTCGAAGCCGGTATCGATTTGATTGTTGTAGATTCCGCTCATGGGCATCACATCAATATTCTCAATACCGTGAAAAAAATTCGTGAACAATATCCGGATTTGCCGATTTGCGCAGGTAACGTCGCTACAGGAGAAGGCACAAGAGACTTGATTGAAGCCGGGGCGAGCATTGTTAAAGTGGGGATCGGACCTGGATCCATTTGTACAACGAGGGTCATCGCAGGAATCGGTGTACCGCAGATTACAGCCATTTACGATTGTGCTTCAGTAGCGAGACAATATCAAGTGCCGATTATTGCAGACGGCGGTATTAAATACTCAGGAGACGTTGTCAAAGCTATAGCGGCAGGGGCCAGCGCGGTAATGATCGGCAGTCTTTTTGCAGGCACCGAGGAAAGCCCCGGCGAATCGGAAATTTTCCAAGGTCGCCGTTTTAAAGTGTATCGTGGTATGGGCTCTCTTGGAGCGATGAAGGATGGCAGTAAGGATCGCTATTTCCAGGAGAACGAAAGCAAGCTGGTTCCGGAGGGCATTGAAGGACGGGTACCGTACAAAGGACCTCTGGCGGACACGCTTTATCAGTTGGTCGGCGGACTTCGTTCGGGTATGGGTTACTGCGGAGCGAAAAACATTGATGCGCTGATCAATGAAACAACATTCATTCGGATCACCGGTGCAGGTCTACGGGAAAGTCATCCGCACGACATTCAGATTACAAAAGAAGCGCCGAATTACTCCTTATAAAAAGAAATCAAAACCTAAAATGCAGAACGGAAGCTATGGCTTCCGTTCCTTGTTTTTGTACAGCTTCCCAGGCATGTGGTACAATAAAACAGGCTTGTCTATGCCATAAGATGAAATTCTAATACTGGGAGTGAGATGGTTGTTTCGTTATGTTAAAAAAATTTGTTCTGTCGTAGCTGTCACCCTCTTATTAAACGCGTCACTTACCCTGGTTCAGCCAACACCGGTTCAAGCTGCGGATACCCCTGTGGATTTAAAACTGAATGCCAAATCCGCTATATTGATGGAAGCGAGCACAGGCCAGATTTTATATGAATATAACGCAGATGAGGCACTACCTCCCGCAAGTATGGCTAAGATGATGACGGAATATTTAGTAATGGAGGCAATTAAGTCTGGCAAAATCGATAAAACAACGATGGTTACCACCAGTAAATACGCGTCGGAAGTGATAGGTTCGCAAATTCTGTTAGCTGAGGGAGAGCAAGCTACGGTAGATGATATGTTCTCCGCATTGTCGATTTACTCGGCAAACGATGCTGCAGTAGCGCTAGCTGAACATATAGGCGGGACAGAAGAAAATTTCGCCAAAATGATGAATGATAAAGCAAAAGAATTCGGATTGTCGGAACAAGCTCATTTTATTAATGCGACGGGATTGGGACGGGCCGACCTTGGTAAGTATGCTCCCCAGAATTTGCAGGGGGAAACGCTCCTTTCTGCAAGAGATGCAGCTATCATCGCCTATAATATCTTAAAGGATCATAAGGAAGTACTGGAATATACGAAAATCCCGGCCAAGAAATTCCGTGAGAGAGACACGACACCAATGATTAACTGGAACTGGATGCTTTGGGACAACCGGAACACGACCAATTTTAAGCGATATGCTTATGAAGGCCTCGACGGTTTAAAAACAGGAAGCACGAATGAAGCCGGCTATTGCTTTACCGGAACAGCGGAACGTAATGGAATGAGGCTGATCAGTGTCGTGATGGGAACGTTAACGGAGCCAAGCCGGTTTGAAGAGACCCGCAAAGTGCTTGACTACGGTTTCACGAACTTTGAACTGAAACAGGTCCTGGGTGCGAAAGCTGAAATAGATTCCATGAAAACAGTGAATATTAAAAAAGGTGTGAAAACACAAGTGCCGGTCGTCACGGAAACTGCAGTTTCCATCGTTGCCAAAAAAGGCGCCGCGGCCGATCAATTTACGATTACAGCGGCACCGGCAGATGAAAGCAAGCTTATCGCCCCGATTACACAGGGTCAGGTGCTTGGGACGGTCAAGGTTTCCTATAACGGAAATGAACAAACAGCTAATTTGGTGGCAGCCGAGGATGTAGAGCAAGGAAGCTGGATCCGGCTGTTCTTCAGAGCGATCAAGGACTTTTTTGTAGATACGGTCAAAGGTGTCACAAGCTGATGAAATCCGATAAAACGGGTTGTTTATTTGCTCCTATTGATGTAAAATATTTGTTTAGTTAGTTTGTCCTATTAAGGCCGATCGTCGAAATATATCGATATGTTGTGGGAGGAATCGGAAATGGAAACTGGTACATCGCGCGTTAAAAAAGGTATGGCAGAAATGCAAAAAGGCGGCGTCATTATGGACGTCATGAGTGCAGAGCAGGCCCGCATCGCTGAAGCGGCAGGCGCCTCCGCCGTTATGGCGCTTGAAAGAGTGCCTTCCGATATTCGTGCGGCCGGAGGAGTAGCTCGTATGGCCGACCCTACGATTGTAGAAGAGGTTATGAAAGCTGTATCCATTCCTGTTATGGCTAAAGCACGGATCGGCCATTATGTTGAGGCGAAAGTGCTGGAATCGATGGGCGTAGACTATATCGATGAAAGCGAAGTGCTCACTCCGGCGGATGAAGTGTTCCATATTAATAAACATGAATTCACCGTACCGTTCGTTTGCGGTGCAAGAGATCTTGGCGAAGCGCTCCGCAGAATCGGGGAAGGCGCATCGATGATTCGTACAAAGGGTGAGCCGGGAACGGGAAATATCGTTGAAGCGGTTCGTCATATGCGGATGATTACCGGACAAATCCGGAAGATCCAGTCCTTGTCCAAGGACGAGCTGATGGCTGAAGCGAAAAATTTGGGGGCTCCTTATGAGCTGCTGCTTCAAGTACATGAAACAGGACGTCTTCCTGTTGTAAACTTTGCTGCAGGCGGTGTGGCTACACCGGCAGATGCAGCGCTGATGATGCATTTGGGTTCGGACGGCGTATTTGTCGGGTCCGGTATTTTCAAATCGGACAACCCTGAAAAATTTGCTAAAGCGATTGTTGAGGCGACTACCCACTATACAGATTACGAGCTGATTGCAAATATTTCGAAAAACCTCGGTACGCCAATGAAGGGAATTGAAATTTCCAAACTGCATGTCTCCGAGCGGATGCAAGAGCGCGGTTGGTAATCCATTTTTTTCGTTCGGGAAGAAGGTAGTGTGAGATGAAAATCGGAGTTTTAGCGCTGCAGGGTGCCGTGGCTGAACATATTAAAATGATAGAAAAGGCCGGGGCGCAGGGCGTTGTCGTAAAAAAAGTGGAGCAGCTGCAAGAAATCGACGGAATCATTATTCCCGGAGGCGAAAGCACAACGATCGGGAAACTGATGAGGACTTATCATTTTGTGGATGCCCTACGTGAATTTTCACGGCAGGGCAAGCCGATTTTCGGCACCTGTGCAGGCTTAATTGTTCTTGCAAAAAGCATTGTCGGGCAGGAAGAGGCGCATCTGGAGCTGATGGATATCGAAGTGGAGCGAAACGCTTTTGGGCGGCAGCGTGAAAGCTTTGAAACCGACTTGGATATCAAAGGCATCGATAACAATGTTCGAGCTGTGTTTATTCGCGCTCCTTTGATTGTCAAGGTGGGCGACAATGTGAACGTGCTGTCTACCTATCGTGACCAGATCGTGGCCGCTAGACAAGGGCATTTGTTGGCAGCCTCGTTTCATCCGGAATTGACCGATGATGAGCGGATGCACGCTTATTTTATAGACATGGTACGTGAGACGAGGTAGGAGGGATCTCCTTGTTGGATGTAAAATTACTGCGCAGCGATATGGATAAAGTAAAACAGGCCATGAAAAATCGGGGAGGAAATAACCTCGAGGAGCTGGATCGTTTTACTAGCCTGGATCTTAAACGCAGAGAGCTTTTACAAGAAGTGGAGCAGCTGAAAAACCGCCGTAACGTGGTTTCACAGGAAGTGGCTCGGCTGAAGAAGGCTAAGGAAGATGCGAATCATCTGATTGAAGAAATGAAGGTTGTCGGAGACCGCATTAAAACATTGGATGAAGAAATTCGTGTTCTGGAGTCTGACCTCGATGCTATCGTGCTGGCTATTCCCAATATTCCTCAAGACGGGGTGCCGGTAGGTGCATCCGAGGAAGACAATGTGGAAATTCGCCGTGTGGGCGAAGTACCGAGCTTTTCGTTCGAGCCGAAGCCGCATTGGGAAGTGGCGCAGCAGCTGAATATATTGGATTTTGAGTCTGCGGCGAAGGTGACTGGCTCGCGCTTTGTGTTTTATAAAGGGCTTGGTGCTCGCCTGGAGCGGGCTTTAATGAATTTTATGATGGATTTGCATGCGGACCAGCACGGGTATCAGGAGATACTTCCGCCGTATATCGTAAACCGGGATAGTTTGACGGGAACGGGACAGCTGCCGAAATTTGCAGAAGATGTTTTTAAAATCGATGAAACAGATTATTTCTTGATTCCTACGGCTGAGGTTCCGGTGACCAACTATCATCGGGATGACATTTTATCCTTGGAGGATTTGCCTAAGTATTTTGTGGCGTTCAGCGCTTGCTTCCGTTCGGAAGCCGGTTCTGCCGGACGTGATACCCGGGGTCTGATCAGACAGCATCAATTTAACAAAATTGAACTGGTGAAACTGACCGCACCGGAGCAATCCAATGAGGAGCTCGAGAAACTGACGATGGATGCGGAGAAGGTGCTGCAGCTGCTCAAGCTGCCTTACCGTGTGCTGTCGCTTTGTACGGGCGATTTGGGCTTCTCGTCGGCGAAAACGTACGATCTTGAGGTATGGCTTCCAAGCAGCAATACGTACCGCGAGATTTCGTCTTGCAGTAACTTTGAGGATTTCCAAGCACGCCGAGCTAACATTCGTTTCCGCCGCGATACCAAGGCGAAACCCGAATTCGTGCATACGCTCAACGGATCAGGGTTGGCTATTGGCCGAACCGTCGCCGCCATTCTGGAGAACTACCAGCAGGAAGACGGCAGCGTTTTGATTCCGGAAGTGCTTCAGCCGTATATGGGGAATGTAACGAAAATCAGTAAAAATTAGAGCTTGATCATGCTTTAGTTTTTGTGATACAATGCTTGTTGTCACCCGGAGAGGTGGTCGAGTGGTTTAAGGCAGCGGTCTTGAAAACCGCCGTGGTCGTGAGGCCACCGTGGGTTCGAATCCCACCCTCTCCGCCATTTATAATAATAAATGGTCCATAAAACAAAAAAACAGCGACCTGATAAGGGTCGTTTTTTTTTGACAGATAAGAAAGCAGCGGGTGGAACCCCACACCCCTTCCTTCCTTATCCAACATGGGTTTGCACGATAAAGGACCTCGCCGGAGGCGAGGTTTTTCTTATTGTGTAACGGAACCTATGGCTTTTTTTACTTAGGTGCGCTTGGTATAAGGAGGATGGCATCTCCGCATGTTAGTAATGTGGAGGTGTTACTCATGAGCAAAAAGGATAGCCTGCAAGTGGACCAACAGCAACTGGCCGAGGCATGGGCGAGAACGCTGCCTACCGTGCTGAATACCTCGGACAGAGCAGAAGTCCAGGCTGATGAGGCGGAAGCGAATGTGCTGCGCGTTCATATTGCTACGGCGGGTCGGAATAACTACGGCTTTGATTTCAAATGTACTTATGTCGATTCCAGAGAAGTGAAGGTCGACCTTGTTGATGTGGAACGAGACGGGGACAATGTCGATGAGCGAACGGACGTCATTCAGACGTTAGTTGATGATTATGTAAGGCATATCCATGAGTGTGCACAACAGCTTCATTCTTTTACGCACAGCTAAACGGAGGCAGCGGCCAACATGACAAAAAATAAAAGCAGCGTAGATAAAAATCTGCAAAATGTCGTTAAAGATTTGGACAAAACGGTGGTTACCGGCCATCAGGCACAGCAGGTGCAGCAGCAAACCAACGATCACCGGCATCAGGATGCGTTAAATCATGATGAAACACCTCATACATCGATGCTGATGGATAAAGAGTAACCCAGCGAAGGGAGACGGGAATCACATGCCTAAAAATATTCCTCAACCGGTAAACCCGCCGAGCGGCCGTCAAAACCAAGACGAGCACCGCCACCCGAATGAACCGTTATCCGGCTCGAAGAAAGTGAAAAATCAAAATCACAGCCGCCATAATAACGGCGAGGGTTAACAATAATCAACAGCCTCTTACCTTGAACTAAGACCCGGTTTGTGGACAGTTTATATCAAATAGCCATCGATTTAGCTAGCCAGTAATGACCTCTGAATTCGTCGGGGGTCATCTTTTTTAATGTCCACTGTTTCATGTGATCGAAGAACAATTCCATGGAGACGTCGCCCCAGTAATCTCCTCTGTGTGAATATCGAAGTTTAATAGTTGAGTAAGCTGATTTTACTAATTCGTTGCAATAATTAAGTTATAGATGATCTTGGAAAGCGGCCGGGTATTTTAAAATATAGTCTAATAGATGAAACGCAAACCTCCGATAAATTATTTACAGGAGCAATTTTAGTACAATTATCAAAACGGAGTACGAACGTTAGCGAATGGGGGAGGAATCAAAACGATGTAAATTTTTCGTTGAAATTTACTACTGAACTACATAATCAAGTAATACCGTGGAGGTATCGGTATATGTTAAAGGACAAATTAAAGGGTTTTACCGCGGGAATCATTGTAAGTGCGCTATTTGCGGGAACAGCTGCATACGCAGCAAGCGGGAGCACTATGCTTGAAGTTTTTTACGAGGTGAAAGATATTAAAATTAATAATGTTTCTAAAATGCCTGCCGAGGATAAGCCGTTTATTTACAATGGATCCACCTATGTCCCGCTTCGATTTGTTGCCGAAAATCTCGGACAAAAAGTAGGGTGGGATGGTGAAACCGGAACGGTGTTCATTGGAGAAACAAACGAACCGAATGAAGAATTTCTTGGAGAACGAGTCCAACCAATGAATACGCAAAAAATTAGTAACTGGAATGGTATCTCGTTAATTAATCACGGCAAAAAGATTCAGGATAATTTATCGAATGAGTATGAGAACTACGTTGCTTTTTATGCCGATTGGACATTGGATACAGGGGAGTCCATGTATCAAGAATATCCGTTAAATGGCCAGTATACTTCTTTCAAAGCCAAAGCGGGTATATTGAAGGAGAATCAAGACTCGCCGAACATTGTCACTTTCGTTATAGAAGGTGACGGAAAAGAGCTTTATTCCCATGATTTTGGCCCTGGGGAATTCCCGCAGGACGTGTCCGTTAGCGTAAAAGGTGTGAATAAACTCACGTTAAAACTAACAAAGAAAGAACATCTACGGGACGTAGGTAATGGGTTTGGGGTATTTAACCCGACGCTTACCTTGAAATAAGCTGAAATATCAAGGAATCCCGATTAGCATGGGGCTGCCGGCACGATCGGCAGTCCCTGTTTTGCGTCGGAAAGCAAATCCGGTTTGTTTATCGGTCCAGATTAAAAATCAAGGGATCCCTTTGTTCACAATCGAAACCCTAATTATTATTCTCCAGCTCTACTTTGTTGAAGCAATCTTTCATCATTTCGTAAGCCATGGCTTCATCATCGGTATATCCGTATATGAAAGCACCGCCGGTTACCGCATCAATCACTTCATCAAATTGAGTACAGATGGAAATGGAAAACTCGTCATAAATGATGTAAAACAAGTGATCTGCGGACATGATTCTTTTCCACCTCGATTATGAAATTGATTCCTCATTTTACCATGATCCCATCGAAATGAGAACCGAGTTTAGAGGGTTCTCTTTGATTTTTCATGATGGTGAGACAGAAAGGGACTAGGCTGCCCCGTATGGAAAATCGTAAGCTTGTGCATAGCCCGGGTGCAGGCGGTATACAGCAGCTTTCGCTCAACTTCCCGATAGTAATGTTCGGCTGAGGCGTTATAAATAAGCACAGCGTCAAATTCGAGTCCTTTGGCCAAATAAACGGGAATGAGTACTACGCCGGCGTGAAACAATCGGGTCTCTTTAGTAATCCATTGAAGCTGAGGCAATTGGCTTGAGAGCTTATCGTACGCATCGCGGGTTTCCCGGGCTGTTTTGCATATGATGGCGATCGTGCCGATTCCAGACGTTTGGAGCCTCTTCACTTCCCCAAGCAAGACGTCCGTCAGCATGGCATGATCAGACACGGCTATCAGTTTGGGAGGCTCCCCGCTGCGGCTGAACGGCTCTACAGGCTCCCCGAAAGGCAAAATCGCCTTGGTGAATTCGGCGATTTCTTTGGTTGACCGGTAGCTTCGAACCAGTCGTATGAACTCCACTTGTTCCGGACCATATAAATCGTAAATTACTTCGTAGCCGGCCATGCCATGATCGGCTTCTGCTGTATGATGCGCAGAAATGGCCTGATTGAAATCACCCAGCAGCGTCATTTTGGCCCAGGGGAACAAGCGGTTCAGGAATACCAGTTGAAAGGGCGAGTAGTCCTGTGCCTCATCGATAATGACATGACGGACCGTATTATACGATGGAAAGCCCTCGATTAATCCGGTCAAGTACAGAAACGGAGTCGCATCTTCGTAAGTCAGCCGGCCGCGGTCCATTTGCTCAAGGGTCAGCCGACCGATTTCCTCCCATTCCGGAGGGAGCTCAAGTTCTTTGTCCCCGGCGGTTAGGGCAAACCGGGAGACATCGGATATCAGCTGTCTGTATAGTGCCGCAGCCGAAATAAATCGCAGCTGTTTGATCTTCTCCCGGAGCGGCTTAAATTTTTCGTGTACAACGTATTTACTGAGCAGCAGCGCTTCCTGCTTCGCGTCATCAAATGCTGTCTCCCGGTCGCCTTTTTGCTTCCGAAGCGCGTTGTAAGCTTGCTGATAGACTTCCTTATCCAGCAGCTCGATTTCCTCTTTCACCCACGGCTTCATTCTTTCCTCTTTGGCCAGCCGTTTAAGCTCTTTCAGAAGCCATTCCTTCACTAAGTGTATTTTGATGCTCAGCTTTATAGACCCGTCCAGGCTATAAAAATAGTTTGCCATTTGCTGCTTGCCGATCAGTACCCTTCCTCGAAAGACCAGGTCATTAAACCGCATGCCTTGGGACTCCAACCCCCGGGCATATTTCTCTATGATGTCGACAAAGGCTTTGGATGATTTAAAGCGGATGCTGCTCCTGCGTATTTCATCTCCAGGATCACCATAGGTATGAAGCATCGCTTCCATTTGCTCGTACGCATCTTCCACTTGAAATTGCGAGCCAAGGCGCAGCTGCAGATAGTCCTGATAGGTCGTTTGCTGCATATTGGCTTCGCCAAGCTCAGGAAGGACGCTTGAGATATAGCTGTTAAACA
This sequence comes from Paenibacillus naphthalenovorans, assembly GCF_900099895.1. Lineage (GTDB taxonomy): Bacteria > Bacillota > Bacilli > Paenibacillales > NBRC-103111 > Paenibacillus_G > Paenibacillus_G naphthalenovorans. The sequence goes on along the minus strand of NZ_FNDY01000017.1, from coordinate 75,475 downwards.
GGGCGTTAGGACTGAACAGCACCATATTATCGCTGTTAAGCGTTTGGCGATGCTTGTAGAGGAGATAGGCGACCCGTTGCAAAGCGACGGATGTTTTCCCGCTGCCTGCCGCTCCTTGAACGATCAGTACCCTGTGGCGGTCATCCCGGATGATCTGATTCTGCTCTTTCTGTATCGTGGCCACAATGGATTTCATATGGTCATCGGTACGCTGCCCGAGAATGTGCTGAAGCACTTCGTCGCCGATGGTTATTCCTGTATTGAACATCGCTTTGATTTCGCCGCCGCGAATCATGAATTGGCGTTTTAAATCCAAGGTGCCGGAAATCGTCCCCATAGGCGTCTCGTAATTGGCCGGGCCCGGCGAATAATCGTAAAACAAGCTCGAAACGGGCGCACGCCAATCGTAAACCCAGTATGTCTGTGTCTGCTCATCCAGAACTGAAGCGATTCCGATGTATATTTTCTCAGTACCGGAAGAGCCTTTTTCCGTAAAATCGATCCTGCCAAAATACGGTGAGTTGTACATTCTCAGCAATCGGTATCGCGTATTTTCGGCATGCTGCAGGCTTCGTTCTTGACCGGCGAGCATCATGGACTGCTGCGTAATGCTGGTGTAAGTTTCCATGATGTCGTCGGGATTCGCCAGATTGACCGTAATGTCGTCCCAGAAATCTTTGCGTGCTTCGGTTACCGTCGATTTTCGCTGTTCGGATAATTCCTCCGAGCGCTCGATCAGCTTTCGCACTTCATTCAGCACAAGCTTCAGCCTATGCTGCTCTTCCCACCAAGCGGCATCCTGTGTCAAGGAAGGTCAGCCTCCTTCTTCTATAATATGAAATCTTGTTCGGACATCTTACCACAGGGGAACTTTTACGAGCAATTGCGTACAATAGATCTAAGTGATATGATATTTGGAAATTCAGGAGGTTCGTTATGATTATCATCAAAACACCGGAAGAAATTCAACTGATGCGCAAAGCCGGTGAGATTCTCGCCAAGTGTCATCAGGAAATTGCCAAGATGATCAAGCCGGGGCTTACCACAATGGTTATCAATGATTTTGCTGAACGGTTTATTCAAGAGCAGGGGGCTGAACAAGTAGTCAAAGGGTTTAAAGGTTACCCGTTTGCTACTTGTACTTCTGTTAACGACGTGATCGCCCATGGATTTCCGAACGAAGAACCGCTGCAAAATGGAGATATCGTCAAAGTAGACATTGTATGCCGGTACAATGGGTGGTGTGCGGATTCCTGCCGTACATATCCTGTCGGAACGATCTCTCCAGAGGCGGAGCGTCTGATCCAAGTGACCAAGGAGTGCCTGTTGCTGGGCATCGAGAAGGCCGTAGCGGGAAACCGGATGGGCGATGTCATGCATGTCGTGCAGAAACATGCAGAAGGAGCCGGCTTCTCTGTGGTACGCGATCTGGTCGGGCACGGAATCGGGCGAAGCATGCACGAGGAGCCGACATTTCCTCATGTAGGCAAGCCGGGCCGCGGCGTTCGTCTTCAGGAAGGTATGGTTTTTACCATTGAGCCGATGATCAATGCGGGCAAGCACGAAATGTTTATCGAATTGGACGGCTGGACCGCCCGAACTTACGACGGCAGCCTGTCGGCTCAGTTTGAGCATACCGTTGCCATCACCAAAGACGGACCGCTGGTGATCACCGATGGCATTTTTTGATCAGCGGTCTTCAAAAAGAAAAAGCACCGTCCGTACGACTACGGACGGTTGCCTTATTTAAGGTCGGTCTCCGTTCCTGGCAGAGGGACTCGGTATGGGCTCCCCGGCCTTCCCGGCGGACAAGCCTTCCTCGCCGGTGGCGTCTTCCTTCACGTCATTGATGTCTTCGTTGTTATAAATATATATTTCTTCGGTTGGATCAATATGTTTTTCCATAAAAAATCACCTCTTCGCTATTGTGGCGGCAGGGGTGATATTTTATGCGCGAAAATAATGAAAGACCTGTGAATCAGGCCTTGTGTGCTTTCAAAGGGTATGTATGGCGTCCCCGAGAGGACTCGAACCACTATCTGTCCTTTAGGAGAGGACTGCTCTATCCTGTTGAGCTACGGGGACATAAAACCATAGTTATTATATCATACGAAGGGCCGGGAAGAAAGTCCGTAAAAATATTTGAAAAAGATGCAGTGATGTCGTCGGCCATCGGCGTCTATTATCCAGAGAGGAGGGGGAGACGATTACGGAAGAAGCATGGATTGCACGAATCATAGATGGCGACCGGGAAGCGTTTCGTGAGCTGGTGGATCAGTACGGGAACCATTTGTTCAAGGCGGTATATTCTGTGCTCCGGTCGACAAAGGACGCCGAGGATGTGACTCAGGAAGCGCTGCTGAAGATATACGCGTCTCTCCCCCAATACCGGTTTCAAGGTTTGAAAACCTGGATGACACGTATAGCCGTCCACAAAGCGATTGATTTCAAACGGGCTAAAGACCGAAAGAAAGAAGAGCTGACGGATGAGTGGGAGGGACTGGGCGCGCGGCCCATGCTGAGGGAACGTCCGGTAGAGGATACGGTAATCAACCGGGAACGCAGCGATCAGATTCGCCATTATCTCGACCAGCTTCCCGAAAGTTACCGTGACGTCGTAGTTGCATTCTACATTGAAGAGAAGAGCTATCAACAAATCGCCGAAGAGCAGCAGATGGCGCTGAAAACAGTAGAATCAAAGCTGTACCGGGCCAAACAGTACATGCGAAAGGTATGGAAGGAGGAGGAATGGGAATGAATCATAGGAGAATGGAAACCTGGCTTCAATATGTGAAAGATGAGCTGACGAATGAAGAGAGGGCAATCTGTGAATCGCATCTGGACAGCTGCGATGCATGTTTTGAGCTGTATATGCAGTGTTTGGAACAGGCTGGCGATGTTCTGCCGCAGCTTGAGGACCAGGAAGCTTTCTCCGCTGCGGTGATGATGCGTCTGGAACAAGAAATGCCTTACACGAGGCCGCTAGAGATGGTGCCGGAGCAAACCAAACGTAAATTACGCATACCGTGGATTCAACATCCATTCTTTCATTATACGGTAGCTGCAGCCATTACGATGATTCTTATGAGCACCGGTGTCTTCCAGACCCTTACGCAGCACATTTCCCGGTTTGACACAGCCTCAGAGAAGAGAACAGCGGAAACACGGATTCTGCACGTTTCCGTTTCCGAGAAGCTCATGAACAAAACAATCGGCATGCTCGATTCCATTCAACCGAGATATGAAAGAGGGGATACCCATGAATCCAAATAAAAACCCGATGGTTGCTTTTATACTGTCGTTCATTCCTGGACTCGGCCACTTGTACTTGGGCCGGCTGATTAAAGCGCTGCTGTATGGCGGCGGATTTTTCGGCTCGCTGCTGCTGTTGGTCGTGATGGTTGCGGTACGTATTCACCGTCTGTTCGGGTACAATGAAATTCCGTACTTTTTTATGCTGTTTGTGGCGTTTGTCATTTGGGCGGTCAATATGATTGATATGATTCGTACGCTGCTGAGCAGGCCGCAGCCGCCGCTGCCGGAAAGCTGGGGAGGGGGAGGATCAGACCCGCATAGCAGTATGCAGACAGGGAATACCTCCTCCGTGTGGGGACCGTCACCAGCATCAGCTTCGCAGGCAGACGACCGTTTTGTTACCATGCTGTTGTCGTTCGTTCCCGGACTCGGCCACTTTCAGCTTGGGTTGATGCAGCGGGGGTTGGCGTTCCTGCTGACGTTCTTCGGGCTTACGATCATGATTATCTTCGTAACGGCGCTGACGAATAGAGGGGAGTTTATGGTCTTTCTGGGCGTGCTGCCGATCATCTGGCTCTACTGCATGTTTGACTGTGTACAGCACCTAAACCGCAAACAGCGGGGAGAGGAACTGATCGACCGTTCCATATTCGAAGATTATCAGGAAATGAGGGAAGCCGGAAAAAAGAACAAAACGCTTGGCATGCTGCTTTCCATCTTCCCTGGAGCGGGACATATGTATCTCGGTCTGCAAAAGCGCGGTTTGCAGCTCATGGCGGCTTTCCTGTTCAGCATCTACATCATAGACGTGCTTCGGCTGTCGCTGTTCCTGTTTCTGATTCCGATTCTATGGTTTTTCAGCTTCTTCGATGCACTGCAGTATATTTCAAGGTACGGGCGAGAGGAGATCAGAGATGTGCCTGTCGTGGATTGGCTGATCAACCATCAGAGGTGGGTCGGCATCGGATTGCTCGCTTTGGGCTTGTATTATTTGGTCGATAACGTCATGATGAACGGATTGGAACGATGGGTCGACGAGCAATTGAGCAGAGAAATTATGTATTGGTACCACCAATACTTCCATACGTTCATTGTATGCGTACTGCTGATCGGCGGCGGGCTTCGGCTCTTGTTCGGCAGCAAGCGGGAAAAGGGGGAAAAGACCTCGTGAGAACGTGGCGTGTAGGAACCTTATCCATGGGCTTGTCGCTTATTTTCCTGGGTGTGACCTTGTTTTTATCTCAACTGCAGGCTTGAACGCTTTCGATACGTTCTTTGCCTGGTGGCCGATCCTGTTCGTGCTGCTGGGGCTTGAAATCCTTGTCTATCTGATATGGATGCGGAAGGAAAACAGCATGGTTCGATATGATTTGATGAGTGTGTTTTTCGTGGGTCTGCTGTTTATCAGCTCTTTTGGACTAACCTTTTTGACCAGCATCGGCGTTCTCGGGGAGGTCAGGCGGATGGTGGGTACAATTGAACGGACCGTAGACCTTCCGGAGATGCGGGAAGCGGTAGATGAGAGGGTGAAGCGGATTATTGTGCAGACAAACGGTCCACAGGTCAAAGTCGATCAAACCGCGGAGCGGGCTGTCCATTTGTTCGGCAGTTACAGGGAACGAACACAGGAGGACCAATTCCCGGAGGTTTCCGAAAAGAACGTGTATACCGTTCGTACCATCGGGGATACGATGTATGTTCAGGTTAAGCAGCCGCCGATTCGTCAAGGCTTTGACTCTTACTATCCTTACATGAATGTAACAGTAGTGCTGCCTCAGGATATACCGGCAGAACTGCGGGAACAGGGATAACCACCAGCCGGTGAAGATGTGACAACAGCAAAAAATCCCTGCAGGATCTTCCTGCAGGGTTATGAAGTCAAATATACCTGGAACAAGCTGATGCCGGTTGGGTTAACCTGCATCAGCCTGTTTTGCTTATCATCAAAAAAAGCCTTGAAAATCAAGGCTTTTTCTTCTTAAAAGAGAAAATCGAGACGACAGGATTTGAACCTGCGACCTCTTGGTCCCGAACCAAGCGCTCTACCAAGCTGAGCCACGTCTCGATGTTTTTGCAAAGCACTTAAAGGCTCTATTATTTTATCATGGGCAAGTAAAAAAGTAAAGAGAGTCGTATGCTCTGCCGGTACGCAGCGCTGAGAATGTTCTGCGTGAATCGTATTCGGCCGCGTCCGGCATAAGCGATTTCATATTCAAGCGGTTTTCACACTACGCCTTTCCCCGTAATTTGCGAAAGAATTGGGTCAGCATGACCGCGCACTCTTCTTGAAGCACACCGCTGATAACGTCCACACGATGATTAAACCGATCCTCTTGAAGCAGGTTCATCAGTGTTCCGGCACATCCGGCTTTCGGATCGGGAGTGCCATAAATAACCTGAGAGATGCGGGATTGTACGATGGCACCGGCACACATAGGACATGGCTCGAGTGTAACATAAAGTCTGCAATCCAATAGACGCCAGGCATCCAAATGCCGGCTGGCCTGTTTGATCGCGATCAATTCGGCATGGGCGAGCGGATCCCGTGTCGTTTCGCGGACATTGTGGCCGCGGCCGATAATTTCATTACCGCGTACGATGACTGCGCCGATGGGGACCTCTAAAATCGACTCCGCTTTGCGGGCTTCATCGATGGCGGCTCTCATATAAGGCAGATGTTCCTCCCATAAAGACAATACGTACACCTCATTTAGCTTTGTGACCACAAGTTCGAACAAACATTCGTTGTTAACACACTGTGGATAACATTGTGGATAAGTCATTTGGTTTGTCTATTCCATTGTAGAAAAATCGTGCCTTCAGAGCAAGTTCATTTCCCGGCAATCCAGTTATTCACAGGATATCGAATATGTGAATAATCGATATTGAGTGAGCAGTGAGAAGAGATAAAGATGAAAAATCAGTTGAACGGCTTTCAAGCAAGCGATATAATGAAGTAACATATGAAATGGGTAAATTTACCTAATATTCGAGTTGGAATATAGTTATAAGGTCTTAGTTTTCAGCGTGGTAGTCACGATCCGCTAAAAAATAAGCGGGTTTCATTTGGTGTGAAAGGTGGTTTGCTTTCAATGAGTTCGCCTTCGCAAGGCAAATCGTTCGAGGTAGAAAGGATCAAGAATAGAAGCCAAAACGGTATTTTGCTGCAAAGCCGGATTATGGTAGAGAAAAAGGATTTTGTCTCCACGGGTATCCTTACTTATGCGGAAGGAGATATTATCGAGATCGAAATCTCGGAATATAAGGCATTCGAACTCGGGGATAAGGTCAAGCTGACGGTTTATTCTCCGGGTGGTGTATATGTGTTTGAGTCTACGGTTGTCGCCAAGGATCATGGTGCGCTCATGGTCATCAATCCTCCCAGTAATCAGAGCCGTTTCGCGGAAAAACGCGAGCATCCCCGGGTGAAGGTAAATCAAAGCGGAGTGATCGTTTCCATCAAGGAAACGAAGGGGATCGAGCGGCTGCTGCAAAATAAAGTTGAACTCACGGTTCATAATTTAAGTATCAGCGGATTAGGCTTTACGGTGCTGGAAAACATCGGTCTGGACACGAATTCGACGGTTAACGTGGCTCTCGATTTAGGCTTTACCTTGCAGTGTGCTGCAGAAATCATAAGATCGGAAACGACCCCTGAAGGCTATTATTACGGGGCGAGATACGTGGATCTGACGCCGGACAAAGCGAATTCCCTGCGGGCATTTATATTAAAAATGCAAGTAGAATCACACTATACGCTGAAAAAAGAAGAGATGCAGAATCGTAATTTCAAATAACTCGGGCAAGTGCCGCGGATCAAGCGCGCCTTTTAGCATAAGTTGATTCAAGCAATCATGCTTAAAGGTGGTGAGCAAACGTGCCGTTTCAAATGAAGTATGAGATTATTCCGCGCTATTTGCCTGGCCCAAGCAAACGGCGGCCGATGCTGCCGCTTGCTCGGTGCCGTTTTATGGTTGCGCATGACACGGGCAATCCGGGGGCGACGGCCTCAGCTAACGTCTCGTATTTTCAACGAACGAGCAACGATATGTCATCCTCGGCTCATATTTTTGTTGATGATAACGAAATCCTGGAGTGCATTCCCTTTTTGACCGGGCCTGCGGAGAAAGCATATCATGTCGTTTATAATGTTACAACGGACAATGCCAGATATGGAGCCGATGCGAACGATGCGGCGGGGGCGGTGGAGCTGTGCCACGGAGGGCGTATCCGTCTGACGGAATCGTATAAGCGTTATGTATGGGTGATGGCTTATGCCTGCTACCGTTACGGTCTAAATCCATCTACCGATATTGCAGGCCATTATATGCTGGATCCGGCGCGCCGCAGCGACCCGCAGCAGCCGCTTCGGCAGCTCGGCAAAACGTTTTCCGATTTCGTGAGGGATGTAGAAGAAGAGTACCGGGCAAGCGTCATACCGGAGCCGCAGATACTCATCTCTGCGGAGGATGCAAACAAGATGATCCGCTTTTTGTCGGCATCCTACTTTGCTGTAAATGATGCATCGGCTCAAGCGGAGTTTCATCGTCTGGCCAATGAGCTGCGCAGGATTTCGGGGCAGCCGGCACAATAAAGGAAGGATCCAAACCGGTCTGGCGGGAAGCGGGCCGGTTTTTTGTTTTCAGGCGGAGCAGGATTTTCCTCAACCGGTCAGATGACATGGGGGCTGTATTTGTAGTATAATCTTATGTTAGGAATTTACTAGTTGAACTTTTAAGGAGTTGTCCTTGACATGGCATTGAAAGCAGGGATCGTCGGACTGCCGAACGTCGGCAAGTCAACGTTGTTTAATGCAATTACGCAAGCCGGGGCGGAGTCGGCGAACTACCCTTTTTGTACCATAGATCCTAACGTTGGTGTAGTAGAGGTTCCGGATGAGCGTTTGCTCCGGCTGGCCGAGATCGTGAACCCGAACCGTATTGTGCCGACAGCATTTGAATTCGTCGATATTGCGGGCCTTGTGAAAGGCGCAAGCAAAGGCGAAGGGCTTGGCAATAAGTTTCTGGCTCATATCCGCGAGGTGGATGCGATCGTACACGTGGTTCGCTGCTTCCAGGACGAGAATATTACCCATGTATCAGGAGTTGTGGATCCGATCAGCGATATCGAGACCATTAATCTCGAGCTGATTCTAGCGGATGTGGACTCGGTAGATAAACGAATTGAGCGGTCGCGTAAAAATATGAAGAGCGGGGACAAAAAATACGCGCAGGAGGTCGAATGCCTCGAACGGGTGAAAGAAGCGCTGTATAACGATAAGCCGGCCCGCAGTGTGGAGCTTAGCGACGAGGAAAAGCTGCTGATTCGCGACTTGCACTTGCTTACGATGAAGCCGGTGCTGTATGCGGCAAATGTCAGCGAGGCGGAGGTGGCCAACGCGGAAGATAACCCTTACGTCCAAAAGGTACGTGAGTATGCTGCTAAGGAAGGCGCGGAAGTGGTGCCGATCAGCGCAAAGGTGGAATCGGAAATCGCCGAGCTCGAAGGCGAGGACAAGCAGATGTTTCTCGAGGAGCTGGGGCTTCAGGATTCCGGCTTGAACCGGTTGATTCAAGCGGCGTACCGCTTGCTTGGGCTGTATACGTATTTTACGGCGGGAGTGCAGGAGGTCCGCGCTTGGACGATCCGCAAGGGTACGAAGGCGCCTCAAGCGGCCGGAGTCATCCACACCGATTTTGAGCGCGGCTTTATTCGGGCGGAGGTCGTTGGGTACGACGATCTGATCGCATCGGGTTCAATGAACGGAGCCAAGGAAAAAGGGCTGCTGCGCCTCGAGGGCAAGGAATATGTCGTCAAAGACGGAGACGTCATGCATTTCCGTTTCAATGTATAAGGAATTTTGGCTTGATGCATATACTCAAAAAAAGAAAGGGTGAAATCAGATGCTGGATCGGTTGCAAGCATTGGCTGACCGATATGAGAAATTAAGCGAACTGCTCTGTGACCCGAACGTGACGAGTGATTCCAAAAAGCTGCGGGAATATTCCAAGGAGCAATCCGATCTTCAGGAGGCCTACGACGCGTATATGGAATACAAGAGCGTGTCGGAGCAGTACGAAGCGGCGCGGGTCATGCAGAATGAAAAGCTGGATGACGAAATGAAGGAATTGGTGAAGCTGGAGCTCGAAGAACTGTCGGAGCGTAAAGCCAAGCTGGAAGAGCGCATCAAGGTGCTGATGATGCCGAAGGATCCGAATGACGATAAGAACGTGATTGTGGAAATCCGCGGTGCCGCTGGCGGGGACGAAGCGGCATTGTTTGCCGCCGACCTGTACCGGATGTATACGAAGTATGCCGATTCACAGGGCTGGCGGACGGAAGTGCTGGATGTGAATATGAATGATCTCGGCGGATTTAAAGAGATTATTTTTTTGGTGAGCGGCAAAGGGGCTTACAGCAAGCTGAAGTTTGAGAGCGGCGCACATCGCGTACAGCGTATCCCGGCGACCGAATCGGGGGGACGTATTCATACGTCCACTTCGACGGTATCCGTGATGCCGGAGATGGAAGAATTCGATATCGAAATCCTGGATTCGGATATCCGTGTCGATACGTTCTGTTCCAGTGGAGCGGGCGGGCAATCGGTCAATACGACAAAGTCGGCGGTACGCGTAACACACATCCCGACCGGAATCGTAGCCACCTGCCAGGACGGCAAATCGCAAAACTCGAACAAAGAGAAGGCGCTGCAGGTGCTGCGGGCCCGGATCTACGATAAAATGCAGCAGGAAGAGATGGAGAAGTATGGCGCCGAGCGCAAGAGCAAGATCGGGACGGGAGACCGTTCGGAGCGGATCCGTACCTATAACTTCCCGCAAAGCCGGGTGACGGACCACCGGATCGGCCTGACGCTGCATCGCCTTGACGCCGTGCTCAATGGCGAGATGGATGAAATCATCTCCGCGCTGACCATTGCTTCGCAAACCGAGCAGATCGAAAAAGGAGAATACGCCGGTGCGTGAAGATCGGCCGATGACGATACGTGAAGCCTATGCAGAGGCTTCTTCTTTTTTGCGGCGCAGCGGTGTGCGGGAGCCGGAGGCGAATGCCGGACGGCTGCTCGAGTATCTGCTGGGCGAGAGCCGCAGCGGACTGCTCCTCCGCTGGCCCGAGCCCTTCCCGCCGGAGCGGGAGGCGGACTGGAAGCGGCTGCTTGCCCGCAAGGCGAGTGGTGAACCGGTGCAGTATATCATAGGAGAGCAGGAGTTCTACGGGCTTTCCTATACGGTAACGCCGGCGGTGCTCATCCCGCGGCCGGAGACGGAGCTGCTGGTTGAGCAGGCCGTGCTAATCGGACGGCAATTGTGGAAAGATGGCGAGAGCCCGGCAGTGGCGGACATCGGCACCGGCAGCGGGGCCATCGCGGTGAGCCTTGCCGTACAGTGCCCGCGGTGGCGGGTGATGGCCTCGGACATCTCGCCGGACGCGCTGGAGGTGGCCAAAGCCAATGCGGTGCGCCACGGGGTAGCCAAGCGAATCGCCTTCTTCGAAGGAGACCTGCTGGCTCCGTGGATCGAGCGCGGCGAGCGGCTCGATCTGGTCATATCGAATCCGCCGTACATTCCGGAGGCGGATGAGGAGGGGCTTCAGCCGGAGGTGAGGCTGTTCGAGCCGCGGACGGCACTGTATGGCGGCGCGGACGGGCTGGTGCCGTACCGCCGGTTAACGGCGCAGCTTGCCGAGCTGCCTGCAATGCCGGCTTTGGTCGGCTTTGAGGTCGGGATGGGGCAAGCTCAAGAGGTCAGGCAGCTGCTGGAACGCTCGGCGGATTGGGACGAGATTCGAACCATTCCCGATTTGGCCGGCATTGACCGGCACGTGATCGCTTTACGGAGAAGGCAGCATTCGTTGTTTTGATCCGCCTGCGTTTAAACTCTCTTAATCCGGACATACTAGCAACTAGAAGAGCTAGAGTTCGAGATTGGAGAGGGGCTGTCCGGAATGGTCAAACGGTTTGCGTGGAAACGGTATGCGTATTTGGCTTTTGCTTTTATGGTGCTGCTTGCTTGCTGGGAATCCCAGCGATCGAATGCCGTCTTGTTTGCATCGCCCGCCGGGAGCGGGGAAGTGCAAAGCGCCGTCATACCGCAGGAATCGATTCGTCTGCGCATCCTGGCTCATTCCGATGCGGCCCTTGATCAATGGCTCAAGCGCGAGGTGCGCGACGCCATTGTGGAACAAATGAACGGTTGGGTTACGGCTCCGCAAGGCATCCAAGAAGCCCGCGAAGTGGTCCGGGAGCATTTGCCGGAGTTGAACGAGCTGGTGGGTGAGACGCTGCGGAAGAACGGTTTTGACTATAGCTATAATGTAGAACTGGGCGTCGTTCCGTTTCCGACGAAAATGTACGGGAATCAAGTGTATCCTGCCGGTGATTATGAGGCGCTGCGTGTTTCCATCGGGGCGGCGGAAGGACAAAATTGGTGGTGCGTGCTGTTTCCGCCGCTCTGTTTTGTAGATTCGGAGATGGTGGTCAAAAGGAACACAGCGTATGCTGCTGAGCCGAAGGAATCCGAGCCGGCCGGGGAGGCAAGTAAAGAGGATAAAGAAACCGGGGCGGCCAAGGAAGACCGGGACAACGTACCGAAAGACAAAACACAGGCTAAGGAAATAAAGACATCCAAGGAAAACACCGATTCCGAAAAGAATGCTGCTGCGGCCGCCCAGCCGGAGGTTCGGTTTTTCCTCTGGGATATGCTCAAAAAAATCGGTTCCTGGTTCGTTTGAGCGCTTTAGCCATATGAAGCCATTGGATGCAGGGAAAGGAAGAGGTAATCCCGATGACGATAGAGACGATGGTATGGGAGGTAGACGGGCAGCATCCCGATCCGGCGAAGCTGCAGGAGGCGGCGCAGCTTCTCCGGCAAGGACGGACAGTGGCGTTTCCGACGGAGACGGTGTATGGTCTTGGGGCCGATGCCTGCAGTTCAGAAGCGGTGGCCGGCATCTTCTCGGCCAAAGGCCGGCCGTCGGATAACCCTCTGATTGTGCATATTGCAGACAGGTCTCAACTGGAGGAGCTGGCGGCTCCGCCGGATGAGGCCGTTTCGCGTTTGCTGGATGCGTTTTGGCCGGGGCCGCTGACCGTTGTGTTGCCCGTTCGTCCCGGGGTATTATCCCCGCTTGTGACCGCAGGGTTGTCCACGGTCGGGCTGCGCATGCCGGACCACCCTGTTGCGCTGCAACTGATTGCCGCGGCGGGATGCCCGGTCGCGGCGCCCAGCGCGAACCGATCGGGACGCCCGAGCCCGACGCAGGCAGCGCACGTGCTGGAAGATTTGGAGGGACGCATTGGCGGCATCGTTGACGGCGGGGAGACCGGCGTCGGCGTCGAGTCGACGGTTGTGGAGTACGCCGGAGGCGCGCTACACATCCTGCGTCCCGGGGGGATTACGCTTGAGCAGCTGCGCCAGGCGCTGCCGCCTCATATCCCAGTGCTCGAGGCAAGCCCCGAGCACCAGGAGCCGTCCGCTCCGCGCGCCCCGGGCATGAAATATGCCCATTATGCGCCCCGCGGCGCGCTGCTGCTTGTTCAAGGCCGCCAGGGCACGGCGCCCGAACAGATTCTCGCTCGCATACAGCGCGAGCTCGATGAGGCCCGCGCGCGCGGCGAGCGCACTGGCGTCCTCACCTACGGCGAGTACGCCGGCGCTTTCCGCGCGGACTGCGTCGTCGCGTGCGGCCGTCTGGACGACCTCGAAACGGTCGCCCAAGGACTCTACGCCGCGCTCCGCGAATTCGATGAAGCCGGTGTCGGCTTCATCACAGCCCAAGCGTGCCCCGAAGAGGGGATCGGGGCCGCGATCATGAACCGCCTGCGCAAAGCCGCCGGCGGGCGAATCGTGACGCTCTAGCGAGCTTTCCCTGTCCATCCCTGCAGCAGCACATCCGCCTCAAGTCATCTTTCTGCCCTTGTCCGCATATGTTGATTTAGAATAGGACAGGGGGTAGGGTAGAAATGGACTTGGCGTCACCGCTGGTGTGGGCCCAAATCATATCCATCGGACTCATGGCGGTTGCCCTCGGTCTGGATGCGCTGTCACTGGGGCTGGGGATCGGAATGAAGGGTATCCGTAAGCTCGATATTTTAAAAATTAGCGTAACCACCGCCTTATTTCATATGATTATGCCGTTGGCCGGCATGCGGATGGGCGGATATATCAGCATGCTGCTCGGTAAAGTGGCTACGATGTGCGGCGGTATTCTTCTACTTCTGCTGGGATTGCATATGGTATATAGCTCTCTGCGGACAGAGGAGTCCAAGTCTTACGATTATCGTTCCTTTTTGGGCTTGACGCTGTTCTCTCTGAGTGTAAGCATCGATTCTTTCTCTGTGGGCGTTTCACTGGGGATGTTTGCAGGCGATGTCCTGCTTACGGTGCTGATGTTTGGCGTGGCGGGAGGCTTGATGTCGGTCATCGGTCTGCTGCTTGGACGGCGAGTCGGACAATGGATCGGAGAATATGGCGAAGCGCTCGGGGGAGTGATCCTGCTGGCTTTCGGCATCAAGTTTTTGCTTTAAAGGTGAAGTTCCATATTTGCTTGCTTTTGGGGTACAATATGATTATGAGAAATCAAAATATGAACTACGGAAAGGCGGGGAGAACGCGATGAACCGAATCTTGTTCGTTTGTACGGGCAATACTTGCCGCAGTCCGATGGCGGAAGGAATAATGCGTAAAATTCTTTCTGAAGAAGGACTAACGGACATTGAGGTGCGTTCGGCCGGCGTAGCGGCGTACGAGGGAACGCAGTTATCTGACCACGCGGCTTCCGTGTTGAAGAACAAAGGCTGTGTCGGACCGTCGGCTTCAACATTTCTGTCACAGATCCTGATCGATTGGGCGGATTTGGTGCTGACGATGACTTCCAGTCATAAGAGGCATACGATTCAACTGTATCCCGAGGCTGTGGACAAGGTGTATACACTGAAGGAATATGTGCAGGATGACCCGCAGTTAGCGGATAAAATATCGGAGATGGAAAGTCTGATCACCGAGCTGGAGCTGAAACAAGCGCTGTCCGGGCAAATTACTGAGGAAGAGAGAGAGCGTGTACTCACCCTGCAAAAAGAATTGCCGCTGCCGGACATCGCAGATCCGTTCGGAGGATCCTACAGGGAGTATGAAAAATGCGCCTGGGAGATCGAGGAGTGCTTGATCAAGCTGGCGGCGAAGCTGAAAAAAGACCGTTAACATCAGGAGCCGACGGAGGGTCCCGATACGGGAAGTTGGGCTTTACAGCAAACGCTTAATGGGATATGATAAACTTATCAATCATCAGTGCCCGGTGTAACTGGCGACGAGTGGAATAAACCACAGTGGAGCATCGGGACATACGGCCGGTCGCCTGGGCGAAAGAGCAACACGATGCGCGGAGAGCGCATGTGTCATGCTCTTTTTTCGTGTTTACCGCTTGTTTAGGTTATAATGAAATGACTAAGTGAGGAGGCAAACGTGATGAAAATAGCAATGGGTGCGGATCATGCAGGATATCGGTTAAAGGATGAATTAATTCCGTTTCTTGAGTCGATGGGGCATCAAGTGCTGAATTGCGGCTGTGACTGCTCCGATTCCGTGGATTACTCGGACTATGCGCTCGCCGTGTGCGAGAAAATCGTTGCCGGGGAAGTGGACAGGGGAATCCTGATTTGCGGAACGGGGATCGGGATGACGATTGCGGCCAATAAAGTGCCGGGCATCCGCTGTGCGCTGGTACACGATTTGTTCTCGGCCAAGGCGACCCGCGAGCATAACGATTCCAATGTGCTGGCGATGGGCGAGCGCGTCATCGGACCCGGTGTAGCTCAGGAAATCGTCAAAATTTGGCTGGAGACCGAATTTTCAAACGGGGAGCGGCACAAAAACCGCGTTGCCAAAGTGAAAGCGTTGGAAGACAAATATGCGCTGCATCCTTAATTCGAGGTAAAGCAGTCATGAACATAAACCTGGCTACGATACGTTCTCAAGTAGAAATCATCGTCCGTGAGCTGGTCAAGGCAGGCGGGGTAGAAGCGGGACAGCTTCTGGTCATAGGGACAAGCACCAGTGAGGTGCTCGGTAAACATATCGGCACAGCGGGAAGCGAAGAGGCGGCCCGGGAAATTTATGCCGGAGTAGAAGCGGTGCGGGAGAAGATCGGCTTTTTTCCCGTTTACCAGTGCTGTGAACATTTGAACCGGGCGCTCGTTGTGGAGAAGGAAGCGATGCTGCGGTATGGACTGGAACAAGTGAGCGTCATACCGGTGCCCAAAGCCGGTGGCTCAATGGCTTCCTATGCCTTCAGGCATCTGAAGGAGGCTGTTGTTGTGGAGACCGTTCAGGCGCATGCGGGACTGGATATCGGGGGAACGCTCATCGGTATGCATTTGAAGCGTGTAGCGGTGCCGCTGCGGCCGTCGATCCGGCAGATCGGCGGGGCGCACGTGCAGATGGCTTATACCCGGCCGAAGCTGATCGGGGGTGCTCGGGCAGTCTATACGATCGATACACAGGCGTCCGACAGAACTTGTGATTGAGATGGACTCGCCTATTCGTATTCAAATAGATCTCGTAATATTCAAGGAGGATAACTTACATGGAATTTCTTCGCAAACAAGACCCGAAAATCGTGGAAGCAATGAATCTTGAACTCGGTCGTCAACGCGACAAAATCGAGCTGATCGCGTCCGAAAATTTCGTCAGCCAAGCGGTGCTTGAGGCGATGGGTACCGTATTGACCAACAAATATGCGGAAGGTTACCCGAATAAGCGTTACTATGGCGGCTGCGAATACGTCGACATCGTCGAGGATATCGCACGCGACCGCGCGAAAGAATTGTTTGGCGCTGAGCATGCGAACGTTCAGCCGCACTCCGGCGCCCAGGCGAACATGGCCGTTTACCTTGCTGCGGTACAACCGGGGGAGACGATCCTGGGGATGAACCTGGCGCACGGCGGTCATCTGACGCACGGCAGTCCGGTCAATGCATCCGGAATTTTGTATAACTTCGCAGCCTATGGCGTAAGTGAGAAAGATTCCCGCATCGATTATGACGAAGTCCGCAAAGCGGCGTTCAAGCACAAGCCGCGCTTGATTGTAGCCGGTGCCAGCGCATACCCGCGCATCATCGACTTCGAAGCCTTGGCGCAAATTGCAAATGACGTCGGCGCGCTGTTTATGGTGGACATGGCTCATATTGCCGGTCTTGTGGCTGCAGGCCTGCATCCAAATCCTGTGCCGCACGCTCATTTTGTAACAACGACAACGCATAAGACGCTTCGCGGGCCTCGCGGCGGTATGATCCTGTGCCGCAAACCATGGGCTGCCGCGATTGACAAAGCGGTGTTCCCAGGCTCGCAAGGCGGTCCGCTGATGCATATCATCGCGGCCAAAGCGGTGGCCTTGGGAGAGGCGCTGCAGCCGGAGTTCAAATCATACGCTCAGAATGTTGTAAACAATGCGAAAACATTGGCAGATGGTTTGATGGCGGAAGGAATCAACCTCGTTTCCGGGGGAACGGACAACCACCTGATGCTGATCGATCTTCGCAGCTTGAACCTGACGGGTAAAGAAGCGGAGCATCTGCTCGATGAAGTGGGCGTGACGGTAAACAAGAACGCCATTCCGTTCGATCCGACCAGCCCGTTCGTGACCAGCGGTATTCGGATCGGTACTCCTGCGGCCACAGCCCGAGGTATGAATCAGGAAGCTATGAAAACCATCGCCAAGATTATTTCGCTTACGCTTAAGAATCCGTCCGATCAGGCTGTGCATGAGAAGGTGCGCGGTATGGTGAAAGATTTGACGGCACAATTCCCGCTGTATCCCGGACTTCAGTATTAATGATCGCTAAAACCAACAAAGGCCGGCTCTTTATATGAGGAGCCGGCATATTTATGTTTCACGTGGATCATTGCAGAAGAAGAACGGGTGACATTGTGCTATAATAAATGGGGCAGTACATTCGGTTTATAAGACAAGGGATGAACGGCTGATAGCCAGTGAAGTGAAATAAACTATCATTTTTTTGGCGTCCATGGAATTTTCCAGACGCTTTCTTTTATGATCTCGGCAGGCGAGTTCGTTTTTGGCAGGCTTGGCGTGTCCAAATAGCAATAGACCGCTCCTCAGCCAGGGAACGCGGTTTGTAGAATGCGTAACGTTGATTTGGATTCATTTGCGTTGGTTGGCGTTTTTTTCCCGATTGGGATAAGTATCGGTAGTTGTGGTATAATAGACAAGATTTTGGGCTTTATAGCGTTATAGGAGGACCTTGCATGGGTAAAGTGTTTGTTTGCGACCATCCGTTGATTCAGCATAAGCTGACCTACATTCGGGATGAGAATACCACCACGAAAGATTTCCGCGAGCTGGTGGATGAAGTGGCCACATTGATGGCTTACGAAATAACAAGAGACATTCCGCTCGAAAAGGTGCAGGTGCGCACACCTGTTACGACCGCCGAGTGCAGAGTGATCTCCGGCCGTATGCTGGGTCTTATTCCGATTCTGCGCGCCGGCCTCGGTATGGTAGACGGGATTCTGAAGCTGGTCCCTGCGGCCAAAGTGGGGCATATCGGGTTGTACCGGGACCCGGATACGCTGGAGCCGGTGGAATACTATGCCAAGCTTCCGACGGATGTGCAGGAACGGGAGCTGATCGTAATTGATCCGATGCTCGCCACAGGCGGTTCGGCTAATGCGGCGATCGAAGCGCTGAAGAAAAGGGGCTGCACGCAGATTAAGCTGATGTGCCTGATTGCTGCGCCGGAAGGTGTGCAGGCTGTGCAAAAGGCGCATCCTGACGTTGATCTTTATGTAGCGGCTATCGACGACCATTTGAACGACCACGGATACATAGTGCCGGGGCTCGGCGATGCGGGCGATCGGCTGTTCGGAACAAAGTAAGCTGCTGAATTCGGAAGAGGGAAGGGAAGCCGAGAGCGATGAAAAAAACGAAAGTAATCACCATCTTCGGCACCAGACCGGAAGCCATCAAAATGGCTCCGTTGGTGAAGGAGCTGGAAAAGTATCCCGAGCAAATCGAGTCGCTTGTTTGCGTTACGGCACAGCATCGCCAAATGCTCGATCAGGTACTGGATATATTCTCCATCAAGCCGGACTACGATTTGGACGTCATGAAAGAACGTCAGACCTTGAATGAAATATCGATCCGTGTACTTCAAGGACTGGATCCGGTATTCAAAGAAGAAAAACCGGATCTGATTCTTGTTCACGGGGACACGTTAACGACATTTCTGGCGAGCTACGCCGCGTTTATGCAGCAAATCCAAGTGGGTCATGTGGAAGCGGGTCTTCGGACGTGGAACAAGCTGTCTCCTTATCCTGAGGAAATGAACCGCCAGTTGACCGGAGTTCTGTCCGATCTCCACTTTGCTCCGACGAACTGGTCTGCAGGAAACCTGCGCAAAGAAAACAAGCGGGAAGATTCCATCTTCGTTACGGGGAATACCGTGACCGACGTGTTTCAATACACGGTTCGCCCGTCGTTCTCCCACCCGGTGCTTGAATGGGCACAAGGCAAACGCCTGGTATTGATGACCGCACATCGCCGGGAGTCGCAGGGGGAGCCGCACCGCCAAATTTTCCGTGCGGTACGCCGTCTGGCCGATGAATTCGAAGATATCGCGATCGTATATCCGGTGCATCCGAGCCCGGCTGTAAAGGAACCGGCTTATGAACTGCTTAGCGGCCATGACCGGATCAAACTTATCGATCCGCTCGATGTGTTTGAGTTCCACAATTTTTATCCCCATGCGCATCTCATTCTGACCGACTCCGGAGGGCTTCAGGAAGAAGCGCCGTCATTCGGCGTACCGGTGCTGGTGCTGAGGGAGACGACCGAGCGGCCGGAAGGAATCGACGCGGGAACGTTGGAGCTGGTCGGCACCGACGAACAGAGGGTATATGAGCGGGCTAAAGCACTGCTGAGCGACACGGCTATGTACGAAAGAATGAGCCGGTCGGCCAATCCTTACGGCGACGGCAAGGCGTCCGAACGGATCGTGCAAGCTATCCTTTTCCATTTCAACCATAGGTCGGATAGACCCGAGCCGTTCCAACCGTGACAATCTGATGACAAACGTTACACCATACATCTCTACTGTTTGGTTTGGAATGCAAAAAAAGGTTGATATATCAAGGTTTTTTTCGTTTTTATCACAGAAGGGTTACCAGACTTCGTAATTGACAAATGTGACTTTACTCCGCTAAAATAAACTAGGATTGATAAGGAAGGCTTATGAAACGACAAAATTCCAATGATAATCCGTGGCGAGCCGTTGCTCTATTGGGCAGCATTGGCATTGATTTGGGCGTTTGCATGTTGGCCGGTTATTGGCTGGGCAATTGGATGAGCGAACGTCAGGGCGGGGAACCGTTCTGGATTGTGGGTGGAATGTTGGCGGGTTTCTTTGCGGGAGCCGCCGGCGCTTTTCTGATCATCCGAAGCTACATGCGGGGGGACGGCAATGAATGAACTTTCGACCCGCCTGAAAACGGTTCAGCGTATTATCATATTTTTTTTGTCTTTCTGTTTCATGGCTTGGGCGCTGTTGCCTGGATATCGCCCGCACTTTGCCGGATTGATTCTGGGAACAATCGTCAGTCTTGTCAATGCCCATTATCTGGCGTGGAAAATCAGGCAACTCACGGATTCGGTGCTTGAAGGAAGAAGGCGCAGAGGCGGTATCGGCTTCGGCACAAGAGCCGCGATTTCCTTGCTTGCCGTGTGGGGGGCTTACGAAGTACCGGAACATATTGCTGTATGGACTACCATCATAGGATTAATTTTCGTACAGTTGGCAACACTCCTATTGGGTATTATTTCAATTAAAAAATAATTATTCCATCATGCCTTGGAAAGGGGTGAAACTAGTAGAATGCATGAGTTACCGATAGTGAATTGGTTAGGAATCGATTGGGACCTTTCCACCATCATTACCATAGCAGTTACATGTTTGATCGTACTGCTCATTGCGATTGCCGGAACCCGCAATCTTTCCGTACACAATCCCGGCAAAATGCAAAATTTCTTGGAGTGGTTAGTCGAGTTTGTTCACAATATCATTGCAGGCACTATGGACATGAAGAAGGGTAAAGCTTTCATTATGCTTGGGATTACACTGATCATGTTCATCTTTGTCGGCAATATGCTTGGCCTGCCGCTTGTCATCGTGACCGAAGTAACGCAGCCGATTCCATGGCTCGGCATAACGCAAGCGGAGATCGATGCGGCGCATCAAGCCGGCAAACACATCGGGATCGGTTGGTGGAAATCACCGACAGCTGACTTGTCTGTTACGATGGGACTGGCCCTCATGGTCATTGTCATGACTCATTATCTGGGACTTACACGTAACACCAAGCACTACTTGCACCACTATGTCGAACCGTTCGCGGTGATGTTTCCGTTGAATATCGTCAAGGAGATCTCCAAACTCTTGACGCTCGGCATGCGTCTATTTGGTAACATCTACGCCGGTGAAGTCTTAATCGCCGTTATTCTCATGGCTGGTATCGGAGGGATACTCCCGCTGATCATCTGGCAGGGCTTCAGTGTGTTCGTAGGCGCCATTCAGGCGTTCGTCTTTACGACGCTGACCATGGTTTACTTGTCTCAAGCCATTGAACACAAAGAGTAATATGCGGACGGGTATTTATGCTGGCATTCAGATCCTTATCCGCTTTATTAAACATAACAAAACCAAAATTGAACAATTTTAAGGAGGATATTTTACAATGGAATTTCTTGCAGCTGCTATTGCAATCGGTTTGGGTGCGCTTGGCGCAGGTATCGGTAACGGTTTGATCGTCAGCAAAACAGTTGACGGTATCGCTCGTCAACCAGAGCTTAAAGGTACGCTTCAAACGGTCATGTTTATCGGTGTAGGTCTTGTCGAGGCGATTCCGATCATCGCGGTCGTATTTGCATTGCTCTTCACGTTCGTATTCGCAGGTTAAGATGCTTGAACCTTGGGCGGGGAAGCCTATAGCCTCCACGCCTTCCTTTTGTCCGAATGTACTCATTCGGATTATGATTCAGCCATTACCCCTCTGAAGGGAGTGACGTATAGATGCATTTCACATTCAGTTCTTTTATCATCGCCATCATTTCGTTCGGGATCCTGATGCTGCTGATCAGCAAATATGCTTTCGGACCGTTAATGGGCGTGATGGAACAACGTAGAAAGCTCGTTCTTGATCAATTGCAAAGCGCAGAGCAGGACCGCAAACAAGCCGATGCGCTCCTCGCCGAACAGAAGGCCGCTCTTGAGCAAGTTCGCAGCGAAGCGAAAGCCATTATCGAGCAGGCCCGTGTAACCAGCGGGAAACAGGCTGAAGATATCATCCGCCAAGCGAAAGAAGAGGCGGCAAGAATTAAAGAAGAAGCGCTTCGCGATATCGAAACCGAGAAAAACCTGGCCGTTGCGGCTCTCCGCAGCCAAGTCAGCGCGATGTCCGTAATGATCGCTTCCAAAATCATCGAGAAGCAAATCGATGAGAAGTCTCAGGAACAGCTGGTTGAGCACTACCTGAAAGAAGTAGGGGGCAACCAATGAGCCAGGACATGATCGCAGCCAAAAGATATGCAAAAGCCTTGTTTGAAGTCGCACGGGAAAAAGGTCAAGTAGCTCAAATAGAGCAAGAGCTTGTATCGGTCGCTTCGGTATTGAAAGAAAATGCGGATTTATCGAAGCTGATTAAACACCCGGGCATCGAGGCTGCTGTAAAAATTGGGCTGATCAAGCAAATCTTCGAATCCTCCGTATCCGAGGCTGTATTGAATACGCTGCAGCTGCTGATTGAGAGAAGACGCGAAGAGGCGCTGGAAGCCTTTGTAAAAGCTTATGTAAAGATCGCAAACGATGCGCTCGGACAAGCGAACGCTACGGTATATACGCCAGTGAAGCTGTCCGAAGCAGAGTTAAACGATATTGCCGCCACGTTCGGCAAATTGACCGGTAAACAAATCCGCGTGGAATCGGTTATAGATAAAAGCTTGCTCGGCGGTATTCAAGTCCGCATCGGCGACCGTTTGTACGACGGCAGCCTGTCCGGCAAGCTGAAGCGTCTGGAAAGAACATTGAATCAATCTCAAGCACTGTAGATAGGGGTGAGGTTCGTTGAGTATCAAACCTGAAGAAATCAGCACATTAATCAAACAACAGATTGAGAAATATAATTCGGAAATTCAAGTCGTTGACGTAGGTACGGTCATTCAGGTCGGTGACGGTATTGCCCGTGTGCACGGCTTGGAAAACGTTATGGCAGGCGAGCTGCTCGAGTTTCCCAACGGGGTTTTGGGCTATGCGTTCAACCTTGAGGAAAGCAACGTAGGTATCGTTATTTTGGGACCTTACACCGACATCCGCGAGGGCGATCAGGTGAAACGCACCGGCCGGATCATGGAGGTTCCGGTTGGCGAAGAGCTTCTCGGCCGCGTCGTTAATGCGCTCGGTCAACCGGTTGACGGCAAAGGTCCGATCAACACAACGCACTTCCGTCCGGTTGAATCTCCGGCACCTGGCGTCATGGACCGTAAATCGGTTCATGAGCCGATGCAAACCGGGATTAAAGCCATTGACGCAATGATCCCGATCGGCCGCGGACAGCGTGAGCTCATTATCGGTGACCGTCAAACCGGTAAAACATCCATTGCGATCGATACCATCATTAACCAAAAGGGCAACGGTGTGAAATGTATCTATGTTGCCATCGGTCAAAAGCAATCCACCGTCGTTAATGTGGTGGAAACGCTCCGCCGTAACGGCGCTCTGGATTACACGATCGTTGTCACGGCTTCGGCTTCCGAGCCGGCCCCTATGCTTTGGTTGGCTCCTTACGCCGGCTGCGCAATGGGCGAGTACTTTATGTACAAAGGCGAGCACGTGCTCATTATCTATGATGACTTGTCCAAGCAAGCTGCCGCATACCGTGAGCTGTCCCTGCTGCTTCGCCGTCCACCGGGCCGTGAAGCTTATCCGGGTGACGTTTTCTATCTGCACTCCCGCTTGCTCGAACGCGCTGCGAAGCTTAGCGACGAGCTGGGCGGCGGGTCGTTAACGGCTCTTCCGTTCATTGAGACCCAAGCAGGTGACGTATCGGCTTATATTCCAACAAACGTTATTTCGATCACAGACGGACAGATCTTCCTTGAGTCCGACCTATTCTACTCCGGCCAGCGTCCGGCGGTTAACGTCGGTATTTCCGTATCCCGTGTAGGGGGCTCCGCGCAAATCAAAGCGATGAAGAAGGTTGCCGGTACCCTCCGTCTGGATCTTGCGCAATACCGTGAATTGGCTGCTTTTGCACAGTTCGGTTCCGACCTTGACCGTGCTACGCAGACTCGTTTGAATCGCGGTATTCGTACCCTCGAGCTGCTGAAGCAAGGGGTAAACCAGCCGATGCCGGTTGAGAAGCAAGTCGTTGCCATCTATGTGGTAACGAAAGGCCATATCGATGAGCTGCCGGTACAGGATGTACGCCGCTTCGAAGCTGAGTTCCTGGCGTACCTGGACTCCAACCGTCCGGAAATTCTTCAAAATATCCGCGATACGAAAGATTTGACATCGGATAATGAGAAGGCTCTGACGGAAGCCATTGGGCAATTCAAAAAAGGATTCGCTCCTTCCGCATAAATGAACGGTAACTGAGCTTCTCGCAAGAGAAGCTCGGTATTCCTTTTTAAGCAACGATAATGGGCTTATCCAAAGATGGCGCTCCTTCCGGAGGGCTTCGAGAGAGAGGTGAGCAGGCATGGCAAAAGGTATGCGCGAAATTAAGCGCTCTATCAAGTCAAAACAAAGTACGAAGCAAATCACGAGGGCGATGGAGATGGTCGCGGCGGCAAAGCTGAGACGTGCTCAGGAGGCTGCCGAGTCAGCACGTCCGTACGCTGATAAGATGAAGGAAGTGATCGCGAGTATTGCCGCAGGTACGAAGGGTGTGACGCATCCGATGCTGCAAACCCGCGAGATCAAGAGGACCGGTTATCTTGTCATCACCTCCGACCGCGGTCTGGCCGGCGGTTACAATGCCAACGTGCTTCGTAAAGTGATGGCTGTCATTAAAGAAAAGCATAAATCTACAAGCGAGTATGCCATTTTCGTCATTGGACGAAAAGGCCGGGATTTCTTCCAGAGACGCAACATCCCAATTGTCGAGGAAGTGACGGGGCTGCCGGATTCACCCCAATTCTCGGACATTAAGTCGGTTGCGGCTTCCGCTGTGGCGAATTTTGAGAATGGCGCCTACGATGAATTGTACCTGGTATACAATGAATTTAAGAATGCCATTACCCAAATCCCGCAGGTGAAGCGTCTGTTGCCGCTTGAGGAAGTCAACAGCGATTCGGTGGCGAACTACGAATATGAGCCGTCTGCCGAGGGTGTGTTGGAAGTACTCCTGCCGAAATATGCGGAAACGCTCATTTACAGCGCGGTTCTTGACGGTAAAGCGAGCGAGTTCGGAGCCCGGATGACGGCGATGAACAACGCTACGAAGAATGCGACGAAGATGATCGCTACGCTGACCCTTCAGTACAACCGTGCCCGTCAGGCTTCGATTACCCAGGAAATATCGGAGATCGTCGCCGGAGCGAACGCACAAAGTTAAGGAATGGACGGCGAAGGCAATTTCGTTTAAGATACGGAAACACATAGGAGGGAAAACATGAACAAGGGGCGCGTTGTGAATATAACAGGGCCGGTCGTTGACATTGAGTTCGAACGTGGACACCTCCCTGAGATTTTGAATGCGATCAAGATTGAAAGAAAAGCGCAAAATGACAGCGAACGCGATATCAGCCTGACGGTTGAAGCGGCTGTTCATCTTGGCGACAACATGGTACGTTGTATTGCGATGTCTACCACTGACGGTTTGGTTCGCGGTATGGAAGCCGTCGATACCGGCGCAGCGATTTCCGTTCCGGTAGGCGCAGCCACACTCGGCCGCGTGTTTAACGTTCTTGGGGAGCCGATTGACAACAATCCGAACGTGGACCGCACACTGACTAGCCCGATTCATAAAGCCGCACCGGCTTTTGAGAACTTGTCTACACAAGCTGAAATTCTCGAAACAGGTATTAAAGTTATCGACTTGATGGCGCCATACGCCAAAGGCGGTAAGATTGGTCTGTTCGGAGGCGCAGGCGTAGGTAAAACCGTTACCATGCAGGAGCTTATCCATAATATCGCGCAAGAACACGGCGGTATTTCCGTATTCGCTGGTGTAGGCGAGAGAACGCGTGAAGGTAACGATTTGTACCATGAGATGAAAGATTCGGGCGTTATTTCGAAAACGGCAATGGTGTTCGGCCAGATGAACGAGCCGCCGGGCGCGCGTCTTCGTGTCGCTTTGACGGGTCTGACGATGGCGGAATATTTCCGTGACGAAGAGGGCCGCGACGTTCTGTTATTTATCGACAATATCTTCCGCTTTACCCAAGCGGGTTCCGAGGTATCCGCGCTTCTCGGCCGTATGCCTTCTGCGGTTGGTTATCAGCCGACGCTGGCTACGGAGATGGGTCAGCTGCAAGAGCGGATTACTTCGACAAAGAAAGGTTCCGTTACGTCCATTCAGGCGATCTATGTTCCTGCGGATGACTATACGGACCCTGCTCCGGCAACGGCGTTCGCGCACTTGGATGCAACGACGAACTTGGAGCGCAGCATCGCCTCCAAAGGTATTTTCCCGGCTGTTGACCCATTGGCTTCGTCTTCCCGGATTCTGACGCCGGAAATTCTCGGTGAAGAGCACTACCAGGTGGCTCAAGGCGTGAAGAAAATTCTTCAGCGCTACAAAGAGCTTCTCGATATTATCGCCATCTTGGGCATGGATGAGTTGTCCGATGAGGATAAGCTGGTCGTGCACCGTGCACGCCGTATTGAGTTGTTCCTGTCCCAACCGCTGCACGTTGCCGAACCGTTCAACGGTATTCCTGGCGTTTACGTACCGGTTAAAGAAACCGTACGCAGCTTCAAGGAAATTCTTGAAGGCAAACATGACGATCTTCCGGAACCGGCGTTCCACAACGTGGGAACGATCGAAGACGCTATCGAAAAAGCGAAGACGCTGTAAAAACGCAGCATAAGCTTACGAAGCCGTTTGTCCTTGGACAAACTTAGTCAATGCTTACGATGCGGTTTGCTCAAGAGCAAACTCTTAGGAGGGGAATCCAAGTGAGCACATTCCTGTTGGAAATTGTAACCCCGGAGCGTAAAGTGTATGCCGAAGAGGCGAACATGATCGTTGTGAAGGGTGTTGAAGGGGAGCTTGGAATTCTGCCTAATCACATTCCGCTGGTCACTCCTTTAAAAGTTGCGCCGGTTACCGTGAAAAAGCAAGGCGCTAAGGACGAATACATCGCGGTAAACGGCGGTTTTATGGAAGTGCGAAAGGATAAAGTGGTTATTCTGGCGGAAAGCGCCGAGCTGCCGGATCAAATCAATCTCGAGCGGGCGCAGGCGGCCAAAGAACGCGCGCAGCAGCGTTTGTCCGCAGCCAAGCAGGACCAAATCGATTTCAAGCGTGCCGAGCTTGCTTTACAGCGGGCGATGAATAGAATCGAGGTATACGGTAAAAAATAATAGTAATGATTGACAAAAGCGAGGGAATATGCTTCCTTCGCTTTTTTACATTAGAATTGTCTGAAAATGTTAGACACCCCAAAAGGCATTTGTTATAATTGGGAAGGCATATATTAACAGTAGTTATACAAGCGATAAGAAAACTTGAACAATGGGGCTGCGTAAGGTACCCTTATGTTAGGTTGTGTTTTCAAATCGTTTGTAGGACTAAAGTAGTAGACGGTTCGCAGCAAGTTGCGTGCCGGACACGAAAAGATATACAGGGAGGCGGTTCGTTCACGATGTATATGAACAACTATGTGGTCGTAACGTTTTTTCTCTTGTTGGGCGTGTTACTCCCTATCGCTGCGCTTGGTATCGGGCGTTTGCTCCGGCCAAATAAGCCTGTCGAAGCGAAGTATACGACTTATGAAAGCGGTAACGTACCTATAGGCGAGGGGCAAATTCGCTTCAATATCCGGTACTACCTATTTGCGTTGATGTTTGTTATTTTTGATGTTGAAACCGTGTTCTTGTACCCATGGGCCGTTGCCTACAAGCAATTGGGCTTGTTTGCGCTTGTGGAAATGTGTATTTTTGTTGGATTGTTGATCATTGGCTTGCTTTACGCCTGGAAGAAGAAGGTGCTGCAATGGACTTCAATTTAGCAAATATTACACCGGAGGAACGGCAGGAACTCGAACGTAATGTATTCATGACGACATTGGAGCAGATTAAAGCTTGGGCACGAAGCAATTCTTTGTGGCCGCTGACATTTGGACTTGCTTGCTGTGCTATAGAGATGATGGGAACAGGTGCATCGCACTATGACTTGGACCGTTTCGGGGTGATTTTCCGGACTTCTCCAAGGCAGTCCGATGTGATGATCGTTGCCGGGACGGTAACGAAGAAAATGGCTCCGCTGCTGCGGCGCTTGTATGACCAAATGCCGGAACCCAAATGGGTGATCGCCATGGGCTCCTGTGCTACGGCGGGCGGCCCTTATGTAAAATCGTATGCGGTAGTGAAGGGCGTCGATCAGATCGTGCCGGTGGATGTATATATCCCTGGCTGTCCGCCGAATCCGGCCGCTTTAATATACGGAATTAACAAGCTGCAGGAAAAAATCCGCTACGAAGCCAAAACGGGTAAGCAGGTGACCAATCGATGAGCGAGGAGCAAAAGCGAGATCAATCGGGCAGCCCTGAAGCTGACATGCAAAAGCCTAAGGCAGAAGGTGAAGCGTCCGCGCCGATGAGCGGCGAGCCTGCCGCTGTTGACGGCGCCGAAGTCACAAAAACGGGGGGCGCCGGAGAACCCCCAGGCGGTTATGCCTCCGCCGATGCGCCGAAGCCGAAGGAACCGAAAGCATCCGCCGCTGCATCTGAGCCTGTGGAGCCTCAGACCGCTAAGGGGGAGCCGGGAGACGCTCCGGCGGCGGAGAAAGCTGCTCCCAGCGATGCTGAGAAAGAGGCAAAGGCAAAGGCCGCCGCTGAGGCAAGAGCAGCCCGGGCTAATGCGCGTGCCGCGAAGAAGGAAGAGGCGGGGACCGAAGCACCGAAGGAGCCGTCGCCGAATCAGCCGCAGTTGGACCGGATCGTCGCCATCCTGAAAGGGTTCGGGGAAGATCTGGTGCAGGAAGCGTATATTAATGAAAAGGGCGGACACATCCCTTATCTTATCATCAAAGGTGACGAATGGCCGGCCGTTGCAGAGCAGTTGAAAACTCATCCGGAGCTCAAGCTGAATTATTTGCGCAATGTGTCCGGTATCGATATGGAAACGCACCTGGAAGTGGCGTACCATCTGATCTCTCTTGAGACCAAACGGGAATATTGCGTCAAAATCAAGACCGACCGGGAGGCTCCGTCCATTCCTTCGGTCACATCGGTATGGCCTACGGCGAACTGGAATGAAAGAGAAATATACGACTTATTCGGCATCGATTTTCCGGGACATCCCGACCTGCGCAGAATTATGATGGCTGACGATTGGGTAGGCCATCCGCTTCGCAAAGATTATGAACCGCTCGACCCGGAGGTGTGATGAAGCTTGGCCATTAGAACGGAAGAGCTGCTATTGAATGTAGGACCGCAGCACCCGAGTACACATGGAGTATTTCGGATTATCGTCAAGTTGGACGGAGAAATCATTACGGAGGCCATACCGGTCATGGGATACCTTCACCGGGGTACGGAGAAGCTGGCTGAGAACCTGACGTATACTCAGATCATTCCGTACACGGACCGAATGGACTATGTATCGGCGATGACGAACAATTATGTGCTTGTCCATGCCGTAGAGCAGCTGATGCAGCTGGAAATTCCGGAACGCGCCGAATTTTTGCGTTTGATCGTCATGGAGCTTCAAAGGATTGCCAGCCATATGGTGTGGTGGGGCACGTATTTACTTGATATTGGAGCCATGAGTCCGTTTTTGTATGCGTTTCGCGACCGTGAAATCATTATCAATCTGTTCAACGAGCTGTGCGGAGCGCGCCTGACCTACAATTACATGCGGGTCGGCGGTGTGAAGTGGGACGCACCCGAGGGCTGGATCGAGAAGGTTCGCGATTTTGTTCCCTATATGAGAGGAAAGCTTGATGAATATCATGAGCTGGTCAGCGGTAATGAAATCTTTCTGGCCAGGATCAAAGGTATCGGAAAGTATGATGCCGAAACAGCTATCGCTTACGGTTTGAGCGGAGCAAACCTGCGTTGTACAGGGGTTGACTGGGATCTGAGGAAGGCTCAGCCTTACAGCTTGTACAACCGTTTTGAATTTGACGTTCCGGTGAGCCATAACGGGGATTGCTACGACCGGTACTTGCTGCGGTTGGAAGAAGTTCGTCAATCTTTGCGTATTCTGGAGCAGGCCGTAGAACAGTTTCCGGCCGAAGGAGAAATTATGGGTAAGGTGCCGCGGGTCATACGTCCTCCAGAAGGTGAGATTTATGCCGCTATCGAATCGCCGCGCGGCGAAATCGGGTGCCATATTATATCCAAAGGCAAGGATAAGCCTTACCGGTTGAAATTCCGCAGGCCATCGTTTGTCAATCTGCAAATTTTGCCTAAGCTGTTGGTTGGCGAAACCATGACGAACTTGATTACGATTCTTGGAGGCATCGATATCGTTGTCGGGGAGGTGGACTGCTGATGCCCGAATTATTACAGCAGCAGTTGACTTGGACGAATGCAGCGATCATGTTCGCTTGGGCCGTCGTCATCCTAATGGTCGTCCTGGGGTTTGTCACTTATGCGATATATTTTGAACGGAAGGTTATCGGCTGGATGCAGCTGCGGATCGGCCCGAACCGCACAGGCCCTCTTGGCTTGCTGCAGAGTGTAGCCGACGTGCTGAAGCTGCTCCTGAAAGAGGATACCATTCCTAAAAAAGCCGAGCGCGAACTCTTTATTCTCGCTCCGGTCATCACGTTTATTCCTGCGTTTATGGTTGTTGCGGTTATACCGTTTACCGAACGATGGATCAGTACGGATATAAATGTAGGCGTGCTTTTTTATGTCGCTTTATCGGGAATTTCCACCATCGGCATCGTGCTGGGAGGCTGGGCATCGAACAATAAATATGCGCTGCTTGGAGGCATGCGCTCTGCGGCGCAAATGATCAGCTACGAAATTCCGCTGGTCATCTCTATTGTAGGCGTCGTCATGATGACCGGCAGCATGAATCTGAACCGGATCGTCGAGGGCCAAGCAGGCGGGTTCTGGCAGTGGAACTTCCTGCCCCAAATCATAGGGTTTGCCGTATTTGTCGTCGCGGCGATCTCCGAGCTCAACCGGACGCCTTTCGACTTGCCTGAGGCGGAATCCGAGCTGGTTGCAGGGTATCACGTGGAATACAGCGGCTTTCGGTTTGCGTTCTTCATGCTTGCCGAATATGTATATGTATTTGCCATTGCCGGGCTGACGACAGCGCTTTTTCTGGGAGGATGGCAAGCTCCGCTCCCGTTTTTGGATTTTATCCCGGGTATCGTTTGGTTCCTGCTTAAGTTTTCGTTTATCGTTTTCGTGCTGTTTTGGCTCCGGGCTACGCTGCCGCGGGTTCGTGTAGATCAATTGATGGGCCTTGGCTGGAAGGTGCTGCTGCCGCTCGCGTTAGTGAACATTTTTGTAACGGCCATTTATATGGCCGTCGCCATGTAATTGCTGCCTGCTGCCGGATGCTGAATACGAAAGGGTGAATCGAGATGAAGGGCATCATAAAAGGGCTCGGCGTGACGTTAAAAGGTTTGACCTCCAAAAAAGTAACTTATGCTTACCCCGACGTTCCGCTGGAAATGCCGGACCGGTTTAGAGGAATCCAGCATTTTGACCCTGAGAAGTGTATCGTATGCAATCAATGCGCACGCATTTGTCCCACCGAATGTATTAATTTGGTAGGCAAGCCGAACCCGGACCCTGAGAAAAAGGGAAAGGTCATTGATACGTACGACATCAATTTTGAAATTTGTATCTTGTGCGATTTGTGTACCGAGGTATGCCCGACAGAAGCGATCGTGATGACGAACAACTTCGAGCTGAGTACCTACAGCCGGGACGATTTGTTCAAAAATTTGGAGTGGCTGAACGAAAATAACACTAACGTGCGTAAAGAGAACAATTCGGCGCTTCCGAAAGGCGGGGCGAAGTAAAATGTTCGGAAACATAGCGAATTTTTTATCCAGCGGAGAGAACATTGCGTTCTTTATATGCGCACTGTTTGCCATCGGCGGCGCCATCTTCATGCTCAGCTTCACTAAAGTGGTGCATATGGTGTTGTCGATGGCGCTGACCTTCCTCAGCCTCGCGGGACTTTATTTCGTACTCGAAGCGGAGTTTGTCGGTGTGGTGCAAATCTTGATTTATGCCGGTGCCATTTCGATACTGATGATCTTTGGCATCATGATGACCAAGCATAGGGAAGACGAGGAAGAACCGAAGCGGCCGTGGCACAATGGGCTGCTTCTGGTGGGTGCGGCCGGGCTGTTCGGCATCATATTTTATGCGATACAGCAGTCGCAGATTCCCATCGGCGAGTTTTCTTCCGTACAAGACAATACGATGGAGA
Organism: Paenibacillus naphthalenovorans; assembly: GCF_900099895.1. GTDB lineage: Bacteria > Bacillota > Bacilli > Paenibacillales > NBRC-103111 > Paenibacillus_G > Paenibacillus_G naphthalenovorans. Next base: position 43,563 of record NZ_FNDY01000017.1, on the reverse strand, counting down.
TCGGGAAGCTATTGTTTACATCGCATGTGATCCCGTTCGAGCTGATGTCGGTGCTGCTCACCGTCGCTTTCATCGGCGCCATCATTATTGCTAAGAGAGAGGAGGATTGATGGCATGGGAGCAAGCGGTTTGGCAACGCCTTATTTGACGTTAGCAGCGATTTTGTTCTGTATCGGGCTATATGGCGCGCTGTCGAAAAAGAATGCGGTCATTGTGCTGCTTTCCGTAGAACTGATGCTTAATGCGGTCAATTTGAATCTTGTTGCTTTTTCAAAGCTCGGTGTGAAGCCCGGCTTGACGGGGCAAATATTCTCTCTGTTCAACATCACGGTTGCTGCAGCGGAAGTGGCTGTCGGTATTGCGATTCTTATTGCGTGGTATCGTAACAAAGGGACAACGGATGTCGGCGAGATGGATTCGATGAAGCGATAAGATGGCTTGAGCCGCAGTTGTTTGCCGTACTTGCGGCAGCCTCGCGGCCGAAGCGAACGCTTAGAGGAGGACTTAAGCTCATGGTATCGGCATACTCGCAATACGCCTGGCTGATCCCGTTGTTTCCCTTGCTGTCGTTTCTGATTTTAACGGCGGCAGGACGCTCCTTGCGGGATGCAGGCGCTTATATCAGTATTGTAGCCGGGTTCGCATCGTTTGTTTTAGCGGTTCTCGTTTTTTGGGAGCGCATCGGCGGACAGGTAGAAAATTTCACGTGGAACAATTGGGAGTGGGTCAAACTCGGCGACGTGTCGCTGAAGATGGGCTTTGAGGTGACCAACCTGAATGCCCTGATGCTGGTGATCGTCACATTGGTGAGCCTGCTCGTCAACATTTACTCCAAAGGCTATATGCATGACGACGAACGGATCAATGTGTTTTTTGCATACATAGCGCTGTTTACTTTCTCCATGCTCGGACTGGTCATTTCTGAGAATTTGGTGCAGCTCTACATCTTTTGGGAGCTGGTCGGCGTCTGTTCATTCCTGCTCGTCGGTTTCTGGTACTTCAAACCGGAAGCGAGAGCTGCCGCGAAGAAGGCGTTTATCGTTACCCGGATCGGCGATGTGGGACTGTTTATCGGGATCCTTCTGCTGTTTTGGTTCATGCCGAACAACGCGCTCGATTTCACTTCCATTAGCAACGCTTTTGAGAGCGGCCAAATTCCGGATCATATCGCAACATGGGTAGCGATTTTGATCTTCATCGGGGCGATTGGGAAATCCGGTCAATTTCCGCTGCACACATGGCTTCCGGATGCCATGGAAGGCCCGACGCCGATCAGTGCTTTGATTCATGCCGCTACGATGGTAGCCGCCGGTGTTTATCTTGTGGCGCGGACATTTGATATTTTTACGGCTTCGGCAACGGCGTTAACCGTGGTTGCAGCCGTTGGAGCCTTTACGGCAATCTTTGCCGCCACGATCGGTACGGCACAAAACGATATCAAGCGTATTCTGGCCTACTCGACGGTAAGCCAGCTCGGTTATATGATGATGGCGCTCGGCATCGGTACGGCCGCGGCTTATACGGCAGGGATTTTTCATTTGTTTACCCATGCGTTCTTCAAGGCTTTGCTGTTCCTTGGAGCCGGCAGCGTCATCCATGCGGTCCATACGCAAAATATTCATGAAATGGGCGGCGTCGGCCGCAAAATGAAAGTCACCGCGTGGACATTTGCTATCGGCGCCTTGGCCTTAAGCGGAATCGCCCCGCTCTCCGGCTTCTGGTCGAAGGATGCCATTCTCACGGAAGCCTATCTTACCGGGCATTACGGTCTGCTTACGGTGGGGCTGATCGCGGCGTTTTTCACCGCATTTTATATGTCGCGTTTATTCTTCCTGGTGTTCATGGGCAAGCCTCGTCAGGACCAGCACGGCGTGCATGAATCACCTGCATCCATGACGTTCCCCTTATGGGTGTTGGCAGTGCTTGCTGTGGCGGCCGGGTTTGTGTTTACACCGTTCAATCCATGGCTCGGCGGCTGGTTGACGGGACATGGGCCGGAAGAGCATGTTTCCGTGTTCGTCATCCTCATGTCGAATGTGGTTGGGCTGCTCGGCATCGGTCTTGGATATCTGGTTTACATGAAACGCACCATCCCGGCAGATGCGGTTTCATCCAGGGCTCCTTGGCTGTACGCTCTTTTGAACCGGAAGTTCTACATCGACGAGCTGTATCAAGCCGTTGTCGTTCGTCCTTTGCAAGGCCTCGGTCAACTGTTGCATTTGTTCGACATTTATGTGGTTGACGGTGCGGTTCGTTTGTCCAGCCATGCAGTGAACGGGCTCGGACGTCTCGGTTCCCGTATGCAGAACGGACAGGTACAGTCCTACGGTTTGGTTACGCTGATCGGGTTGATCATCATCATGCTGGCCATAGCCGGAAGGAGGTTCCTCGATGCCGGATAACTTTCCGATCCTATCATTCATAGCTTTTTCACCGCTTATCGGTGTGCTGATTCTGATGTTCCTGCCCAAAACGCAGGGCGGATGGATCAAGACGACAGCGATTGTGGTTACACTCATTCCGCTGCTGCTGTCCGGTTGGCTGTACTCTCAATTTAATCCGGGTCTGGAGGGCATGCAGTTTAAAGAAGAGCTCCCCTGGATTCATGTGCCCTTGAATAAGGAAACGCAGGGGCTCAGCCAATTGACCTCGTTCTTCTTCGAGTTCAACTATGCGATGGCGGTGGATGGCATTTCGCTCCCACTGGTGTTCCTAACGGCGCTGGTAGCCACCATGGCTGCACTCGCTTCGGTCAACATTAAGAAACGGTGGAAATCGTATTTCATCTTGTTCTTATTGCTGGAAACCGGTATGCTGGGCGTGTTTATGTCCCAAGATCTGTTTTTGTTCTTTGTATTCTTTGAGCTGACGCTGATTCCGATGTTCTTTCTGGTGGGCATCTGGGGGTTCAAGGATCGGGAGCGCGCGGCGAACAAATTCCTGATTTATAACGGAATCGGCTCGGCGATTATGCTGATTTCTTTCTTGATCCTGGTCAGCACGGCAGGCTTCAGTCAGACCGTTCACGATAACGGTGTATCGATCCATTACTCCGGCAGTTTGAACGTCATTATGGAGAACTTGTTCCAGAACGCGGATGCGTACGTGAACCAAGGGGATCTGGAAGGCAATCCGTTCTTCTTGAGCGAAACGATGAAATGGTCGCTGTTCCTCATGCTGCTTGTTGCCTTCGGCATTAAGCTGCCTGTATTCCCGTTCCATACTTGGATGCTTAAGGTGCACACCGAAGCGCCGCCCGCCGTGGTTATGATCCACTCCGGCATCCTGTTGAAAATGGGCGCATACGGCTTGATCCGCTTTGGCGTTCTGCTGTTTCCCCAGCAAGCGATGCAGTGGGCCACCGTGCTTGCCATGTTGGGTGTCATCAACATTTTGTACGGGGCGGTTCTTGCTTTTGTACAGCGGGAGTTCAGATTGGTTCTCGCCTATTCCAGTATAAGCCACATGGGAATTGTACTTTTGGGGATTGCGGCGTTCAATACGATCGGCCTGCAGGGCGCGGTTTTCCAACTCATCTCCCACGGTTTGATTTCCGCACTGATGTTCCTGATCGTGGGCAGCATTTACGAGCGGACACACACCACCCGGCTTGATGAGCTTGGGGGCTTGGCCAAATCCGTGCCATTCATTTCGGGCATACTGCTTGTAGCCGGGATGGCGTCTTTGGGATTGCCAGGCTTGTCCGGATTTATCAGCGAGTTTCTGGCGTTCTTGGGGCTGTTCGAAACGCAAAAAATCATGACGGCGATAGGAGCTCTTGGCATTATTCTGACGGCAGTCTATGTACTGCGAGGGGTGCTTGCCATCACTTACGGACCGTTTGGAAGCGAACTGCCTCAGATGCGGGATGCGCGGCTGATTGAGGCGATACCGATGATTACGCTGGTTGCCTTCATCGTAGTGCTCGGGATCTATCCAAGCATATTAAGCGATCCGCTGCATCAAACCGTCAGCAGTTTCAATCAATTCATTCACAGCGTAGCGAAGATGGGGGGTTAGACCGGTGGAACAGATACGTCTTCAAGCCAGCGATTTGATCCTGCTGGCCCCGGAGCTCACGCTAGTCATCGCTGCTGTCGTACTGTCGCTTATCGATTTGTTTCTTCCGAACAAAGCGAGCCGCACGTGGCTCGGTTGGCTGTCGCTTGCCAGCATCGTGATATCCGCTGTCTTTGTCGTTTCTTACCTGAACCCGGCAGAGCCAAAGCAGCTGCTGCAGTTCAGCTACCGGATCGACGATTTTGCAAATATCATCAAGCTGGTGCTGCTAACGGGCGCGGGGCTCATCACCTTCATGAGCATCGGCTCGGTGAAGGAAGAAAACATTCCTCACATCGGGGAGTTTTATTACCTGCTGCTGCCTGCCACGCTCGGCGGGATGATTATGGCCTCTTCCGGCGATCTGATTACGCTATTCGTCGGTCTGGAGCTGCTTAGCATTACCTCCTACATTTTGGTGGCCATGAACAAAAAGAATGTGCAGTCCAACGAAGGAGCTTTTAAGTACCTTGTGCTCGGAAGCATCTCTTCGGCCGTCATCCTGTACGGGATGTCGTTTCTTTACGGGATGTCGGGATCCACGACAGTAAGTGAAATCAACGCTGCCCTGGGACAGAGCACACAGGGAATGCTCCCCCTGATTTACTTGAGCTTCTTCCTTCTTGTGGCGGGCTTTGGCTTCAAGGTAGCGGCGGCTCCGTTTCATATGTGGTCGCCGGATGTATATCAAGGCGCATCTACACCAGTTACCGCGTTTCTTGCGGTCGTGTCCAAAGCGGCGGCATTTGCCATCCTGTTTCGTTTGATGTACAACATCTATATGGTCGGGGACTTGATGAGTTTGCCGATTCATCAGGATATCATGACAACTTTGATGGCGGTTGCTGCGACGGCGATGGTTGTCGGTAACTTCGTCGCTTTGAGGCAGACGCATATGAAACGGCTCATGGCTTACTCCGGAATTGCCAATGCGGGTTATTTGCTGGTTCCCATTGCGATTCAGTTCTCGATGATGCAGTATTCGAACTTTGCCCAGTTTACGTATTACTTGATTGCGTACTTGTTCATGAACATCGGTATTTTCGCGGTGCTGATGATCATCGAGCGCTCTACGGGCGATGAAGCCCTGAAAGGTCTCGCGGGATTATACTACAGGGCTCCGGGTACGGCGGTTGCCGCGGTGCTTCTGGTACTGTCCTTGGCGGGCTTACCCGTGACCGGGGGTTTCTTCGGGAAGCTGTATATTCTGCTTGCAACCATTTGGACGCAGCATTATTGGCTGGCTGCGGTGATGATCGGAACGAGCATCGTAGCGTATTACTTCTATTTCGGATTCATCCGGCAGATGTTCATGCGCAGCGATTATGAAGCCCGGGAAGTTCATGTGTCGCTGCCGCTGGGCATCACGATGTGGCTGTGTGCCGGGGTAAGCGTTCTGATCGGTCTGTTCCCTCAATGGGTTATAGGCTATATTGAACGCATTTTCTCGCTAACACAGGATCTGTTTATGTTTTATTAATTGAAGTTTTGTTCTTCGTCAAAGCTCGGTTCTTCCTTTATGGGAGGACCGAGCTTTTTGTGGTTATGTCTGATTCGTGAATGTTCCAAACAGGATTTGAATTTCAGTTGCAGGGAATGCGCTTAAAGCTTAGAATGAAATAATGGAGTACGGCATACGAAATCAAAAGAAGGATTTTAAATGCGGATGAATCATATGACTTATAAACATATATTTTTTGTAACATGCCTCAGCCTTGCTTTTGTTCTGGCATGCTCGGGGACTACATATGCTGCGCAAGTGGATGATCCGTTTTATGTACGGCAGACGTACTTGCAGCAAATCGGAATGAATCAAGCGTGGGAAGCGGCGAAGGGGAACAGCAGCCTGACCATAGCGATTGTGGATACGGGAGTTGACTTGGAGCATCCCGATTTAAAACCGAATCTGGTTCCCGGGATTAATCTGATCAACCCGAAGGAGCCTCCGATGGATGACAACGGACACGGTACGAATGTTGCCGGAATTATTGCTGCTGTCGGCAACAATGACCGCGGGATTGCAGGGATGCTTTGGAATGCCCGCATTATGCCCATCAAGGCGCTGGAAGCGGACGGGTCCGGCGGCGAGACAAAGCTCGGCGAAGGGATACGTTATGCCGTTGATCACGGAGCCAAAATCGTGGTGCTTTCGCTTGGATTGAATAAATATTCGGCTTACATGAGCGATATCGTTCGTTATGCCGAAGAGCGGAATGTGCTGCTGGTTGCAGCTACAGGCAACGAAGGAAACCGGGTTAAATATCCGGCTGCCTACCCGACGGTTCTTGCTGTAGGCGGCGTTTCGCCTAATGGAGAAGTTGACCGGAAATCCAACACCGGCCCCGAGGTCGATGTAGTAGCGCCTTGGGACGTATTTACGACGGGACTTGGGGGTACATATGAACCGAAAGACGGCACCTCCATGGCTGCGCCGCAGGTGGCCGCGGCGGCGGCACTGGTCTGGTCGCAGCATCCGGAGATGAAGCCTTATCAGATCCGCCAGTGGATTCGGCAAACCGCCCAGGATTTGGGGCCGAAGGGGTGGGATCCGGCTGCGGGATACGGACTGCTTCGAGTGGACCGGCTACTGACCGAACCTTATAGGAGCGATATGTACGAGCCCAATGACCGGAAGGACCAAGCGGCGGCATTATCGATCAGCAAGAAAGTGTCGGCTTCCTTCACCGGCGGGACGGATTCCGACTGGTTCTATATCGAGGCGCCTTATGACGGAACCGTGAATCTGACCTTTGACATGGACAGCAGGTACGGGGTGAATGTGCAGCATACGGACGTTACCGGAGTGCTCGCCAGCAAATCGGTGCGAGGAGGCCAGACGGTTTCCTTCCCGGTTTCAAAAGGACGGGGATTTTACCGACTGCAGTTGAGCGATCGTAACCTTACAGAGGAGATCCCTTATCAATTGACGACTTCGTTTGATATTTACCGTGATCCTTATGAGGACAACGATCTTCAGTATAAAGCTTACGTACTGCCTTCGCGCAGTTTAACGATCAAAGGAACGTTTCATCAAAACGAAGATGTCGATTGGTTTGAATTTCCTGTTCCGCATTCCGGCTCGCTGCGCATCCAATTGTCAACAGATACGGCCCGAATGGACCCCGTGCTGTTAGTTCAGAAGCAGGGAGAGAAATCGATCACGATCGATAAGGCGGATGACGGCGGGACGGAAGTTTACTATCTGCCCGAAGTGTTTCCCGGCAGCTATTACATCCGGATATCCAATGTAAAAGAATACGTCAACCCTGTAGTAGGGGAGTACACTCTTTCCATCGAATACGATGCGAAACTGAACGATCCTAACGAGCCGAACAATCGTTCTTACCAAGCGACGACGGTATCGCTGGAAACGCCATATACCGGCCTGCTCGACAAGCCCGATGACATCGATTGGTTCCAATTCCGCATTGCGGAAGAAAGCTTGGTGCAGATCAGGCTTAGTGACATTCCTGCATCTGTGACCATATATATGGAATTGTATGACGGATCGATGAAAATGATGGCGGGCTCCATGAATAACGCTTCAACGCCAATACAGGAGCTCTCAGGACGCTTTGTACCCGGATCGTATTACCTGAAGCTCAAATCCAACAAGACGTTTACGAATCAGATGTACCAGCTTCAGGTGAATGCCAAACCGCTTACCGGCGGTTATGTGGATATTCGGGGCCATTGGGCGCAAAACGCGATCACAGGCTTAACTGCAAAGCAGGTCGTTGACGGTTATGGCGATTATACGTTCCAGCCCAATCGTGCGATTACCAGGGCGGAAGTAACGGCCGTACTGGCGCGCGCTTTCCAATTAGCCAGGGAGGGAACGAGTGTGTTCTCTGATTTGCCGGCGACGCACTGGGCCTACTCGTATATTGCAAAAGCGTATGAGGCAGGGATGATCGACGGGTATCCGGACCGAACTTTTGCACCTGACCAGCCCGTGACCCGGATGGAAATGACGGCTATGCTGGCCCGCAGTATGAATATGATCGGGAAGTTTAGGGGGTTGTCGCCGTTTGTTGATGTGGATGAGCGCTATTGGGGCAACGGGATTCTTAAACAGATGAAAGCGGAAGGATTGATCAGCGGGTATGCTGACGGGACTTTCAGGCCGGATCAGCAGGCGACGCGAGCCGAGTTTATTCAGCTTTTATACGATGTATTGAATAGATAACACCAAGCTAAGTCAGTTTTGGATAAAAAGATCGATTAACGATGCAAAAACGTGGGTAAAAATGCATGACGGGCCTCCTGTGCCGAATCTTTAACGGTTCAAGCACATGAAAGCTTCGCCGGAAATAAGGAGCAGCTTCAGTTATGGACTATTTAAATCAAATGAACACTACTATGGGGTTGAAGGGCTTGCTGAATATCGTGGTAGTCCTGGTATTCATCGCGGTTTCCTGGTGGGCGTTGCAGGAATTGAAGCTGGAGAGCATCTTTAAACGGCCGAAAACCCCGCAGGCCAAACTGCTGCAAATCCTGCTCTCTGTCGCTCTTGGATATCAAATTGCCCGGTTCATTATCGACTACTTGGAATGGTCGACTTGGTTTTCGGGGATGTTCTGAAATCACTTTTTTTCCGAATAACCAAGGAGAATCTTGTCAACAATGGATAGTACAACCGCTGTAAATTCGAACAACGCCACGAATACTATTTTGATTGGCGGAATCAAAGACAATGAACAAAGAGAAACACGCGGAGGGGGATCATGATGAATAAAATTATCGTCCGCGGCGGCAAGAGGCTATCTGGCAGAGTTAAACTACACGGCGCCAAAAATGCCGTACTGCCGATTATCGCAGCCTCTATACTGGGTTCGGAAGGAGAGAGCGTTATTCACGACGCGCCTCCCTTGGACGACGTCCATGTCATCAACAAAGTTCTTGAAAGTCTGGGAATTGAAGTTGAGTATACAAATGAAACGATTCGCGTCAATGCCAGCCGCATTAATACATGTGAAGCCTCCTACGAACTGGTCCGCAAAATGCGGGCATCTTTTCTCGTCATGGGACCTTTGCTGACCCGGATGGGGCAGGCCCGTATATCGCTTCCGGGCGGCTGCGCGATCGGTACAAGGCCGATCGATCAGCATTTAAAAGGCTTTGAAGCTATGGGAGCCGAAATCGAGCTGGGCCAAGGCTACATTGAAGCTCGGGTGAGCGGCAGGCTGAAGGGCGCGAAGGTGTATTTGGACGTAGCTAGCGTAGGCGCTACGGAGAATATTATGATGGCTGCCACGCTTGCCGATGGCACGACGCTGATAGAGAATGCCGCCAAGGAACCGGAGATTGTGGATTTAGCCAACTATTTGAACGCGATGGGCGCGAAAATTCGCGGCGCAGGGACTGGAATCATTCGCGTCGACGGTGTGGATCGGCTGAAGGGAGCCGTTCATACCGTGATTCCGGACCGCATTGAAGCAGGTACATATATGATTGCCGCAGCGATCACCAATAGTGACCTGTATATTGAGGGAGCGATCGGCGACCATTTGCGTCCGGTCATTTCCAAAATGCAGGAGATGGGTGTACAAATCATGGAGGACGAGAACGGCATCCGGGTGTATACCGACCGTCCGCTCCGTGCGGTTGACGTCAAAACCTTGCCGTACCCGGGCTTCCCTACCGACATGCAGTCTCAAATGATGGCGCTGCTGCTGACGGCGGACGGAACCAGTTTGGTGACCGAAACCATATTTGAGAACCGGTTCATGCATGTAGAAGAAATGGTGCGCATGAATGCGCAAATCAAGGTAGAAGGACGAACCGCTGTGATCAGCGGAGGCGCCCGCCTTAAAGGGGCGAAGGTATGCGCAACGGATCTCCGTGCGGGTGCCGCGCTGATCTTGACTGCATTAGTCGCAGAGGGAGAGACCGAAATAACCGGTCTTCACCATATCGATCGAGGCTATGTGGACATTGCCGAGAAGCTCAGCCGTCTTGGGGCCGATATCAAGCGGGTGCCCATCGAGGTCGTAGAAACCGAAGCTGTGGGGGAATCTATTCCACTCTTCGCTGTACAACCAAGCATGGCATAAGGAATGTAAGAGAACCGACTCTTCCGGAATCGTGAAGGAAAATCGGTTCTCTTTCTTTTTGTTCTATTCTATCTTTTGTTTTCATAAGATGATGTTACCTGCAGCCGCAATTAGCGAGATTCGGATGCGGAGGACAGAAAGATGGAGGAGCAGCATGAAGTACAAGCAGCCTAATCGGCCACAGAAATCGTGGATTCGCTGGTTCGCCGTATGGTTGGCGAGCTTCACGGCAGTCGTTGTGCTGATGCCTGCGCTGCTCGTTAGAACCGTTCCCGGAAGCGGGCCGGTGCCGGATGCAGTGAATATAAAAGACAGTATGGAGGTCTCCCGTCAGGGAGAACCGCCCTGGATCCCCGTTTACTTAGCCAAGGAAAAAAGAACAGAGCTGGTGAGCCTGGAGCAATATGTACGGGGCGTGGTCGCCGCCGAAATGCCGATGGAGTTTGAGCTCGAGGCGCTCAAGGCTCAGGCCATGGCGGCGCGTACCTATATCCTGCGTCGACTCCTGGACGGCGATCAGAGCAGCGTACCGGTTCCCGAAGCTATGGTCACGGATACGACCGCACACCAGGTTTATGTGACGGATCAGGAACTAAAGCAGCGATGGGGCGAGGAAAACTATGTCTCTTATATGGAAAAGCTGAATCGTGCCGTAACGGAAACAAAAGATATCATTTTAACTTATCAGGGACAACCGATTGAAGCCAGTTTTTTCTCTACCAGCAACGGATATACGGAAAATTCGGAAGACTATTGGAACGTAGCGCTTCCTTATTTGCGAAGCGTAGCCAGTCCGTGGGATGCCAAGCTGTCCCCCAGGTATAAAGAGACGATTACCCTAACGGGAAAAGAACTTCAGCGCATGCTGGGACTTTCTTCGGCTATACCGGTTACGTCGGGCAATACATCCTCGATAAAGGTGATCGAGCGAAGCGCCGGGAACCGGATCAAGAAGCTCTCTATCAATGGAAAGCTGTTTACGGGCCGGGAGGTCCGGGAGAAGCTCGGGTTGAATTCCAGCCAATTCCAATGGAAATATACGAACGGCAAGTGGGAGATTACCACTTTCGGTTATGGGCACGGAGTCGGGATGAGTCAGTGGGGGGCCAACGGCATGGCCAAGGAATCACGGAAAGCGGAGGAAATCGTTAAGTATTATTATACGGGCATAGAGCTTGGGAAAGCTTCGAATCTACTGAAAGGAAAAGTTTCTAATAAAATAGGTTTTCCTGCGTATAAATCTCGCGAATCTGGCAAGAATGGTTAGCGAGGTGATATACATATGAGTGAACATAAAAGAGATTTGCCAAAACAAGAAGATGCTCCTAAATCTATCGAAGGAGCGCAAAAAAGCACATCTTCATCCTGGAAAAGATTGCTCGCCAAAAAGTGGGTATTTCCGGCAATGTACATGGCAGCAGCGGCAATCATTCTAACCGTCATGTGGGTGTACCAAGGAGCGGGGACGTTGACGTCTGACAAAACCGGCCCCGACACTACCCAGTCCGGTACCGTCACAGACAGCGTTACAGGCCAGGACGCCGTAGCCACCAATGCCAATCAGGAAACGATGCAATGGCCGTTTAAAGACAAGAACGAGTTGGACGTCGTCCTCCATTTCTTTGACAACAAGGCTGCGAACGATGTAAGGCAAGCGGCCATGGTAGAGTATGGCGATACGTTCACGCCGCACATCGGAATGGATTTTGCCAGACCGGACAATCAAACGTTTGACGTTATGGCTGTTATGAGCGGCAAGGTTACCACCGTACAGAAGGATCCAATTGTAGGCCATCTCATTGAAATCTCGCACAGCAACGGTCTCGTTTCCGTCTACCAAAGCTTGTCCGAAGTGAATGTGGCCAAGGACGCGGAAGTGAAAAAGGGCGATGTGATCGCTAAAGCGGGCCGCAATGAGCTGGAGAAAGAACAAGGCGTACACCTTCATTTTGAATTGCGCCAAGGCCAGGGAGGCCCGGCCGTTAATCCGGAAAACTATATTACAGAGCAATAAGAGTTCGCTTAAGTCGCTCTAAGGCAGGGGAAATGATCTCTCCTGCCTTTTTTTGCGGCTCAACTGCCGCTTGTCCATTTTAAAACAAGGACTTGTCCTTGAAAATAAATGTGTTCTCCGGGCTTGTCAGGCCTGTGAAACAAAGAATATAAGTGCACACCCCTCATATAATGTACCAAACTAACTCGAGTAGGGAGGCGAGGGGAGTGCACGATTACATCAAAGAGCGAACCATAAAGATTGGCCGCTGCCTTGTAGAAACCAAGCATACGGTTCGCACCATTGCTAAAGAATTCGGCGTTTCCAAGAGTACGGTGCACAAGGACTTAACGGAGCGCTTGCCGGAGATCAATCCAGAGCTGGCCAACCAGGTGAAGCACATATTGGAGTACCACAAATCGATTCGTCACCTGCGCGGTGGGGAAGCGACCAAGATCAAGTACCGCAAAACCCGCAGCCCGAAGGCGCAAGAGAAGCTGGTCACCGTAAAATGAAGCGATGTACGGCTTACAGCCTCAAAGCACTTTAGCCAAAGCCATAGGCGTATGCAGACGCTTTCCCGGCCGTACCGTGAGCGGCATGGAGCGGCGGATGAGCTGACTTTTTGCCCAATCCGGATGCCCCTGTGCACTGACGGTACGATCCCGCTCCCGAACCGATAAAAATGAAGCGATTATTGTCGAAAAATCACGGACAAAAAGAGGAATTTTCAAATTCATGGCGAAATTACCTAAGTAACGTATATTATAGGAGTGCCGCTTCTTCAATGAGATGGACGGTTGGCTAGGGAGGATTATTGGATGTTAAGCAAGGATATCGGCATAGATCTAGGGACTGCGAACGTCCTGATTCATGTGAAAGGGCGGGGCGTAGTCCTGGATGAGCCGTCCGTCGTTGCCATCGAAAGCGAAACGAAGCGGGTGCTGGCCGTGGGTGAGGAAGCACGCCGCATGGTAGGAAGGACACCCGGCAATATCATTGCCATTCGCCCGCTTAGAGAAGGCGTTATCGCCGACTTTGAAATTACTGAAATGATGCTCAAATATTTCATTAATAAAGTTGGAGGCAGGAAATGGTACAGTCATCCCCGCATCCTGATTTGTGCTCCGACCAACATTACCTCCGTGGAGCAAAAGGCAATTCGGGAAGCAGCCGAAAGAAGCGGAGCGCGGGAAGTGTTCTTGGAAGAGGAACCCAAGGCAGCGGCGATCGGTGCCGGTATGGATATATTTCAGCCGAGCGGAAACATGGTGGTGGATATCGGCGGAGGGACGACAGACGTAGCTGTTTTGTCGATGGGTGACGTCGTCACCTCCTCTTCCATTAAAATTGCCGGGGACAAGTTTGACTCCTCCATTATGAAGTATATCAAGAGCAAATATAAGCTTTTAATCGGTGAACGGACAAGCGAGGACATCAAGATCCGTATTGGAACGGTACATCCCGACGGACAGAAAGAAACGATGGATATCCGCGGCAGAGATATGGTGAGCGGATTGCCGCAGACGATTACGATCAACTCGCAAGAAATTCAAGAAGCGCTTTGGGAGCCGGTATCTTCCATTGTAGCGGCGGCCAAGAGCGTGCTGGAACGAACGCCTCCGGAACTTTCGGCGGATATTATCGATCGCGGCGTCATTCTGACGGGCGGCGGCGCGATGCTGCACGGAATCGATCAACTACTGGCCGAGGAGCTTAAAGTGCCTGTCTTGATTGCTGAAGATCCGATGCATTGCGTGGTTAAGGGTACCGGCATTATGTTGGACAACCTGGATAAGGTATCTAAAAGAAAATTTAAGTAATTCAGATCATACAGGAGGCAAAGGATCCATGTTAAGAGGCTTGTACACCGCCGCATCCGGCATGATTGCCCAGCAGCGTAAACACGATATTGTTACTAATAACATCGCCAATATCAATACGCCGGGCTTCAAGGGAGGCAACGGGATTAACCGTTCATTTCCTGAAATTTTGATCTCACGGGTGCGAAATGGCAAGGACGAGCCCGGTTCGGTTTCCTTGGGGCGGCTAAATACCGGCGTTCTCGCGGAGGAGAATGTGTCTCTTCACGCACAAGGCGACCTTCAAGAAACGAACAATCCTTTTGACTTTGCTTTAGTTTCGAACATTCAGGTGCCCGGCGCCGTTTTTGACAGCTCAGGCAAATATGTGGACGCGAACGGCCAGCGTGTCATTCAGCCGCAGGCGTTTTTTACTATTTTGAATGCTGCAGGCGAGGAACGCTATACTTTGAACGGCAAGTTTTCTTTGGATGCGAATGGCCAATTGATCGATGGCGACGGCCATCAAGTGCTGGGGCGTGATGGACAACCTATCGTTCTGGTAGAACCGGGAACGGGAGCTCCGATTACGAATTTCCGCATTACGCGGACCGGACAGTTTATCAATGCGGAGGGTCAGCCATTGCTTGGCGCAAACGGCGAGCCGATGGCTCTGATGATTACCCGGGTGGAGGACCCGAATCAGCTGATTCGCGAAGGGAACGGTTTATACCGTTTGAATGCATTGGATCAGGGGGCCTTTCGTCCGATTAATGCAGATGATCAGGTGGAAGTGCGTCAAGGCTACATCGAGCGCTCCAATGTCGATGCAGGCCAATCCATGGTCGATATGATGGCTGCTCTGCGGGCCTATGAAGCGAATCAGAAGATGATTCAGTTTTACGATAAAAGCATGGAAAAGGCCGTCAACGAAGTTGGACGAGTTTAGGAGGTAGGACATGAACAACTCCATGATTACATCGTCGGTATCGATGCACGCGCTGCAGCAGAAGCTTGATTTGGCAGCCAACAATATCGCTAACGTGAATACGACCGGATACAAACGGCGTGAAGCCTCCTTTCAAGACGTGCTTACCAGCGTAAAGCAGCAGCCGCAAGGCTTCCAAAGGGAAGGGCGGCTTACACCGCTTGGATACAATCAAGGCTGGGGCGCCAAGCTGGTTGCGGCACAACTGAACCTTGCTCAGGGCTCACTCCAGGCTACGGATAGTCCATTGGATATGGCTATTGAAGGCAGCGGATTGTTCGAGATATCCACCGTTGTTTTGGATGCCGATAATAATCCGGTGCAAGCCACAAGGTGGACCCGCAATGGATCCTTTCAGTTGTCTCCTTCGGCGGATCCGCTGGACCCGGATAACATGCTCTTGACTACGAAAGACGGCCATTATGTGATGGGAACCGATGATAATCCGATACGCATACCGATCAACCATCGAATCCAAATCAGTCCTGACGGAGTGATCATGGCTTATAACGAGACGGAACCAGGAGCAGCTCCGATCGAGGTTGGACAGATCAAATTGGTGCGTGCCGTTCGTCCCCAACTATTGCAGCAGCTGGGAGATAATCTTTACAGTCTGCCGGGGAATATAACGCCGGCTCAGCAAGAGGAGATTCTTCAAACCGTTACCGCTGCGAATAATGAGGTTGATCCGATTACGGTTCGCCAAGGCTTCCTGGAACAATCCAACGTCAATTTATCCGATGAGATGACGGAACTGATCTCGATACAGAGAGCGTTTCAATTGAATTCCCGGGCAATCAGCTCATCCGATCAAATGATGAATTTGGCTAACAGTTTGCGTGGCTAGCGGCAATGTGTAAAGTGAGGTTGGTAACTTGAGCAAACCCCGAAAAGAGGCGTCTGAAGGATCGAAACAGCGGAATAAAGCGTTCCGTCGGATGATCAGGTGGACGTGGTTCCCTCTTGCATGCGCGGCAGCGCTTTTTATAGGCCTTACGATTGGATATGTATATGTCGGCAAGCAGAGCTTCTATGAAATGTTCGACGTCCATACTTGGCGTCACATATTCGATCTTATATATTCTGATTCCTGAACTCCCCTAAGAGGGAGTTTTATTTTTATTCTCATAACGGTATAATGTAAGGATGGGAACGGATGTAGAAAGAATGGATAACGAACAGTGCCGGCCTGGCCTGACGATCTGGAGGGGGAAAACCAGTTGTTGTGGAACTTGCCCAATATCCTAACGCTATGCCGGTTTGTACTGATTCCGGTTTACTTGATTGTGTTTGGGGCTGGTTACATAAAGTTAGCCTTTTTTGTACTTTTGCTTGCCGGACTGACCGACGTGCTGGATGGTTATATTGCGCGTAAGCGCAAGCTTGTTACGCCGTTGGGCAGCATGTTGGACCCGCTTGCGGATAAATTGATGCTAATCACCGTCTTTTTGTCATTGGTGTTTTCCCAAATGATTTCATGGCAGGCCGCGATGGCCATGTTTTTAAGAGATGCGGGGATGATTATTGGTTCGGCATTCTTCCATTTTCGGGGAAAAAAGACGGTCCCTGCCAATGTTTTGGGCAAGCTGACCACTGTGTTATATTACGTAGCCATTTTATTTATCGTTTTCCAGCTCCCCTACGCCCATGCTTACCTATGGTTTGTAATTATCGTTTCTTTCGTGACAACGGTTATTTATATTCTACAGTTTTATGTGCTGAATCAACGAAGTCTGAATGCCGATTAACTTTTTTAAAAAAAGAGCTTATGTCAAGGCCTGCCGTCTGCGGCAATCCTGTACATAAGCTCCCTTATATCAACCTTCATTACTGCAGATCATGAAGGGACATTCTTAGTTTCAGTTAATAAGATCGAACTTATACCATGTGAAAGGAGCAACAACCTTGTTAGATGCTGTACAAATTCAAGAAATCATTCCTCACCGGTACCCGTTCTTCCTGGTGGACCGAATTTTGGAAGTGGAAGCCGGCGTAAAAGCCACGGGTATCAAAAACGTAACGATGAACGAACCCTTTTTTCAGGGACATTTTCCAGGGTATCCCGTTATGCCGGGAGTGTTGATTGTGGAGGCCTTGGCTCAGGTTGGCTGCGTCGCCATGCTAATGGTGGAGTCCAATCGCGGAAAGCTTGGCTTTTTTGCGGGAATTGATAATTTCCGGTTCCGCGGTCAGGTGGTTCCCGGCGATACGTTAACCTTGGAAGTGGAAATTACCCGCTTGAAAGGAAGCATCGGCAAGGGACAGGCAACAGCCAAAGTCGGGGATAAGGTGGTGGCTGAAGGAGAATTGATGTTTGCTCTGAAGGATAGAGAATAAGACCGATCATATTTCACATTCATACATAAAAATTAGGGTGGAGGAGACGGAATAATGAATTCTCAAACGCGAGTGCAAGAGCAATATGAACTTTGGTTAAATGATGAAGCTATCGACGCAGCGACGAAAGAAGAACTTCGTTCGATTTCGGGAGACCCTAAAGAAGTGGAAGACCGGTTTTACCGTGACCTGGAATTCGGTACCGGCGGACTGCGGGGGGTAATCGGAGCCGGAACCAACCGTATGAACGTTTATACGGTGGCAAGGGCCACACAAGGGCTGGCCCAGTTTCTGCTGAAATCCGGTAAAAAAACGCCATCCGTCGTCATTGCCTACGATTCACGGAATCAATCTCCCGAATTCGCGCTTGAAACGGCTAAGGTGCTTGCCGGGAACGGAATCAAGGCCTACCTGTTCGAGTCACTTCGTACTACGCCGGAGCTCTCGTTTGCCGTACGTTATTTGAATGCCGATGCGGGGGTAGTCATTACGGCCAGTCATAATCCGCCTGAATATAACGGATATAAAGTGTATGGAAGCGATGGAGGGCAGCTTGTTCCGGATCAGGCGAAACAGGTCATAGCCGAAATTCGCAGTGTAGAGTCGTTTGCCAATGTCAAGAGAAGCTCGCGGGCGGATGCGGAGAAAGCCGGGCTGCTGGAATGGATTGGGGAAGCGGTGGATGAAGAATACATTCGTGCCGTTACCGCTGTGAGTCTTAATTCCGAGCTGGTGCGTGAGATGAGCGATGATTTCCGTATCGTCTATACACCGCTGCATGGTGCCGGGAATTTGGCTGTACGCGCCGCACTTGGTGCGATAGGATTCGAACAAGTCCATGTGGTGGCGGAGCAAGAAAAGCCGGACGCGAATTTTTCTACTGTGAAGTCGCCGAACCCGGAGGAACGGGAGGCCTTCGCACTGGCGATCGCCGAAGGAAAGAAGATTGACGCTGACATTCTGATCGGGACAGACCCGGACTGCGATCGGATGGGTGCAGTGGTGAAGGATGCGAATGGAGAATATTTCGTTCTTAGCGGTAACCAATCGGGTGCGATTATGATTGATTACTTGTTGGGCCGTTTGCAGGAGCGGGGTGAGCTGCCGGCCAATGGCGTGGTTGTCAAAACCATTGTTACAAGCGAGATGGGCGCAGTCATTGCGGAGCATTACGGAGCGAAGGTGCTTAATACGCTGACCGGCTTTAAATATATCGGGGAAAAAATAACGCAGTTCGAACAAAGCGGAGAGGCCGAGTTTTTGTTTGGCTATGAGGAGAGCTACGGCTATTTGGCAGGCACCTACGCTCGCGATAAGGACGCCGTTGTCGCATCTATGCTAATCTGTGAAGCTGCGGCATATTACAAGAGCAAAGGCAAGACGCTCTACGATGTGCTTCAGGAATTGTACGAGCGGCATGGTTATTTTTTGGAAAGGCTGGAATCGCGTACGCTCAAGGGCAAGGACGGCGTCGAGAAGATTCAGGGGATCATGGAAGATTGGCGGAGACAGCCGCCTGTTGAATTAAATGGGCTTCAAGTGACTAAGGTGGAGGATTTCTTACAGGGTTTATATGGACTTCCGGTAGAGAATGTACTCAAATTCACCTTGGAGGACGACTCGTGGTTCTGCTTGCGCCCTTCGGGCACGGAGCCTAAGATCAAGGTTTACTTCGCTGTTCGCGGCAGCTCTGCACAGGCCGCATCGGATGCGATCGACAAGCTTGTTCAGACTGTCATGTCCCGCGTTGACCATCACTAACATTGGGAGCTGACAGCATTGAAGGCAAGGTACATGAAGTGGAATCAATTAGCGCGCAAAGGATTGTGGTGGCTGGTCATTCTCGGAGTGCTGGCCTCCATTCCCATAGCGTATGAACGTTACCAAACTGAGCAGCAGTCCGGGCGTAAGGTCGAGTTTGTCATGGATTATCGCGATTTGCTCGAAATTTCGGATATGCAGACGAATCCGCGTAAATTCGTGAGTGACCAGCTTGTCAAGCTGAAGCAGCATGGCGTGGGAAGTATGGCTGTATACGAGGCGACATTAAATGAGCTGAAGCTCAGCCGCCGTATCGAGGTGTTTTCGTCCCGCGACGCGTCTGTGCTTATGCAAGTTCCGTTCTCCCCGGGCGAGAACTTCACGTATGTTTTGTTCACGGAGACCGATTCGCAGCCTCAACTTCAGCCGCTCATCGAGCAGACATTCCATGATTTGGGTGTTAGAACCAGATCTTGGAGCTTTAATCATCAGCCTGGCATGATCATTGAAATGGCGATGGACGAGGCGATGCTCAAAACGATGGATCCCGATCCTATCACGCTTCAAATGTTGAAGGATGAGGGTTTCTCGATTGTCGTCCGCATGTCGAACCGCCGCCCGTTTAATACGAACCAGATGGACGCATTGCTTGCACAGCTGAGAAAGCTCGGCGTCAAGAGATTCATCGTGGATGGGGAAACCGTGCCTGGATTCGTTAGCGAGAAGGATACGACCAATCTGGACAAAATGGGCGAGCTGATGCGCAAGCATCGTATAGGCCTTGCGGTTATCGAGCTGCAAAAGACGGAGCAAAAGGGCTTTGCCGGCTTGGCCAAACGAATCCATCATAATGTGGTAAGGCTCCATTCCTTTACGGAGACCGATGCCCAGAAGCTGACGGAGAATTTGTCTGAAGAGGAGCTGAAGGGACGTATACAGGGCGTATCGGACCGTTTTGTTCTGGCGGTGAAAGACCGCAACATTCGGATGGTGTTCCTGAATGCCCGAGCAGTCAAAAACCTCGATAAAGGGCAAATTCTGCATCCGCTTGATGCGATTTATGCCGCTTTGGATGGTCCGGATGGCGCAATTCCGCGCATCCAAGCCTCAGGCTACTCGATGGGACAGGCGGAAGCCTTCCAGTATGTATACTCCAGCTGGCAAAATATCGCAAAGGTTCTGGTATGGGCCGGTGCTGTTGCGTTGATTGCGCTCACGATCGCTTATTTCGTGCCTGAGCTGGCCTTGGCGTTGTTTCTGCTCGGTATGTTGGGCTCTGCGGGATTGCTCGTGCTCAACACCAGCCTGTTCGCGCAAGCTTTGGCGCTGGGCGCGGGTACCTGCGCTCCGACACTGGCGATTATGATGGCCATTCGTACCTGCCGGGAAAAATGGGACCGAGCGGAAGGGTCCAGAATCGGATTCGCCCTGCTGCTGCTGCTCCGAACCACATTGGTGTCGGCCATCGGCATTCTCTTTATTGTAAGTTTGCTGAATCAAATCACCTATATGCTGGTGCTGCAGCAATTCCGTGGTGTCAGCGTGCTGCATTTGGCTCCAATCGCTTTGGCAGGCCTATATTGGCTGTTGTTTAGCGAGAGAATGACTTACAAAGAGCGTGTCCTTCGCGGGCGTCAGATCCTTACTTCCAATATCAGCGTGCTGTGGGTTATTGCTGCCGCGATTATCGCGGCAGCAGGCTTCTATTATTTGTCCCGGACGGGGAATGAAGGACAGGCCTCCTCGCTGGAGAGATATTTCCGATCCTTCTTGGAAAATACGCTCGGGGTTCGCCCGCGGACAAAGGAATTCCTGATTTCACACCCGATTTTCATACTTGGGGCTTACCTTAGCTATAAATACCGGAGTGCGCTGCTATTGATTCTTGCCGGGGTAATCGGTCAAGCTTCCGTGGTCGATACGTTCGCTCACCTGCATACGCCGCTGATGATTTCATCCATTCGCGTCGTCTACGGGCTTGCTTTCGGAACCTTGATCGGAATTGGTTTCATTGCAGTATGGGAAATTGTAGTAAGGAGTTGGCGGCGATGGGTACCTCGGTTAAACGCATAGCGATATCAGGTTATTACGGTTTTAACAATAGCGGTGACGAGGCAGTTCTTCAATCTATTCTGCTGGCTCTACAGGAACAAGGAGAACGACAGGGCGTAACATTCGTCCCTGTCGTTCTGTCCGTGAACCCGGCGGAAACGGCACGGACTTATGGAGTGGAAGCCGTCCACAGAATGAAGCCCATGGAGGTATGGCAGGCTTTACGGAATGCCGACGGACTGATCAGCGGCGGCGGAAGCTTGCTGCAGGATGAAACGAGTCCAAAGACGATCCCTTATTATATTGCTGTCATCCGTTTGGCGCAGTGGATGGGAAAGCCTGTATTTATTTACTCCCAGGGCATCGGTCCGGTACATCGCAGGTTATTTTTCGGATGGATTCGGTCTGCTTTTCAACGCAGTTCATTTATAACGGTAAGGGATGAGGAATCCAAAGCCTTGCTAGGGAAGATGGGGATATCACCATCAGAGGTGGAAGTGGTGCCGGACCCGGTAATGGGATTGCCTATGCGCGGACAACCGACACAAACTCCGAGCGGTGAAACGAAACCTGTAATTGGGGTTTCCGTCCGTTTTTGGAACGAGGACCGTTCTGAACTCAGGGCGGTGGCTGAATCTCTTCAGGTCGTTCTGGAAAAATCGGATGCGGTTATTCGATTTCTCCCGTTCCATCTGCCGTCGGACGAGAAGGCATCTTTGTATGTGATGGAACAGATGGGGGAAATCTACAAAGAGCGGCTTTCATTAGCGCGGGAGGTAACTCATCCTCAGGATATGCTGGCGGAGGTGGCAGCCTGTCAGGTGCTTCTAGGCATGCGCCTACACTCCTTAATCTATGCGGCAAGCCAATACGTCCCCATGGTCGGGCTCTCTTATGATCCGAAAATTGATCAGTTTTTGAACCGGCTAGGCATGAAATCGGCCGGCACTACCAAACAGCCCCGATCGGAAGATCTGGCTCAAGAGACATTGGGAATGCTGGCAGACGGTGCTTCATGGAAGCGGGACAAAAGGCAGGCGATCGAACAGTTGAAGATTGAAGCAGGGCGTCCGGCTGAGCGTATCGCGTCATTTTTTGCTAAAGGACGGGGGATGCAGTGAGTTTTCCCAAAGTATCCATTTTTGGTGTACCGATTTCGAAGATGAGCATGAAAGATACGGTTGCTTATTTAAGCCAAGTGATTGCTCGGCGTGAGCCGCATCAGGTCATTACGGCCAATCCGATTATGGTCATGACCGCCCTTGAACATCCGGATTATATGCAAATGATGAAAGAAGCCGAGCTTGTTGTTCCCGATGGGGCAGGTGTCGTGTGGGCTTCCGGCTATGTCGGCAATCCCGTCGCGGAACGTGTAACGGGGTTTGATCTGATTCAAGAATTAATGAAGGCAGGCGAACGGCAGGGCTGGAAAGTATACCTTGTCGGCGCAGCCCCCGATGTCATTGAGGCAGCGGCGACCCGGCTGCAGGAGCTGTATCCGGGAATCAAGCTTGTCGGTTTCAGGGATGGTTTTTTTGGTGAAAAAGAGGAAGCTGGTGTTATTGAAGCTATTCGTGCCGCAGCACCTGATATTCTGCTGGTCGGTCGGTCGGCGGACAAACAAGAGCCGTGGATTGCAAAGTACAAGAATCAGCTGGGTGTACCTGTAATGATGGGAGTCGGGGGCAGCTTTGACGTATTGTCGGGGAAGTTAAAGCGCGCGCCAGTGTTGTTCCAAAAGTTGAGGCTCGAATGGTTCTATCGGTTGTTGCAGGAGCCTTGGCGGTATAAAAGAATGCTTGTGCTGCCGAAATTCGCTTTGAAAGTCATCCGTGAAAAAGAAAATGTGCAGAAACCTTGACTGAAACTGTGAAAACAACCTGAAAACCGCTAAAACCGCACAAAATTGGTATTGGTATTTCCAAAACCATCAGAGTATAATTTGGAGTGTTTGGGGTTTTCATAGAAAAAGGGGCTGTGAACATACACATGAATTTGTTATACGGAATCGGCTTTGTCACTGCATTACTTATCGCTTTGCTTATGACGCCGCTAGTGAAACGCTTTGCTTTTTGGGTCGGGGCCGTTGACGCGCCGAATCACCGCAAGGTACATAACCGCATTATGCCGAGGTTGGGCGGACTTGCCATATTTATTGCATTTATTGGAGCTTATTTTGTTATTTCCCCGGCTATCGATTCGCTAAAGAACGATGTGGTATTCGGGCTTCTGGTCGGGGGGGCGATCGTTGTTCTGATCGGCGCGTTCGATGACCGCTATGATTTATCGCCCAAAATCAAGCTGCTGGGTCAAATATTGGCCGCCTGCGTCGTTGTTTATTCAGGAGTGGCCATTGAACTTGTCAATGTGCCGTTCGGAGACGGAACGATTTCGTTATCATGGCTCTCCGTACCGTTGACGATCTTCTGGATCGTGGGCGTTACCAATGCCATCAATCTGATCGATGGTCTTGACGGTCTATCTGCCGGGGTTTCGGGCATTGCGACCACCACCATACTTGTGCTCGCTTTAATGATGGGCAATACAACGGTTGTTTTGCTATGTGTGGTTTTGCTGGGCAGCATTGCAGGCTTTCTGTTCTACAACTTCCATCCGGCAAAAATTTTCATGGGCGATTCCGGTGCATTGTTCCTTGGTTTTTGCTTGGCTACTTTATCTGTGCTTGGTTTTAAGCAAGCGACGGTGGTATCTCTGCTTGTGCCGGTTATGATTCTCGGGGTGCCGCTGTCCGACACCTTCTTCGCCATCTTGCGACGTTGGGTTAACAATCTGCCAATCTCGGTCGCGGACAAAAGCCATCTGCATCATTGCCTGCTGCAGCTTGGTTTCAGCCATCGTACAACGGTATTGATTATTTATGGCATTGCATTGCTGTTCGGCTCCTCAGCCGTCCTGCTGTCCTATATGTCGGAGCAGCAAACGCTTTGGGGAGCGGTCATTCTCGTGGTCGTGCTGTTGTGCATTCTGGTTCTCGGGGCAGAGGCGATCGGCATTATCAGCAAGACGAGGAAGCCTGTACTCAAATTTTTAAACAAAATCCGTATGAAAACGATGCAGTTGAGCGACCGTTCAAGAGTGTCAAAATAACAATAATACCAATACCGAATCCCAGACCTTTAAGGTCTGGGATTTTTTGTGACTTCCGTTTTTTTGTACCCAATCTATAACATTTTTGTTCTTCCCAGCCGATAACAAATGTACACGCAGCTTTTTGGGAAATGGTTAATACTCATGCATGATCTTGCAAAAAAAGGAGGTAATCCAAGAGAACATAGCATTCATTCCCGTTGATAATGCATTTTTTATACATAAGGAGGAAAAGACCATTGAAACAAATGAAGAAGCGATTCGTCAGTATCTTTGTCATCATGGCTATGCTGGTTTCGATGATGGTTCCGCTGACAACAGCTTTTGCTGCAACCACCTTAAAGGTTAAGGGTTTCAGCATCAATGAAAGCAGCCCAACGCCGGTAACCAGCGAATATGTGGATATAACCGTCGAAGTTGACAACATTGACGATTCGGAGATTGCAGGCATTTATTATGAGATTGAGAATTTGAGCACAAATCCCGGGGCACCGGTAGAAAACAGAACAAACAAAGGGAATCGCAGCTCTGCTTATGAGATTACTTTTAATAATGTCCAATTAACGGAAGGTACTAATAAAATTACGTTCTTCACGGGAGATGTGACCCGGCTGGCTTCACAACCTGCTTATATTACATTTACGCCTACGACGAACATTACGGATTTAAGATTTAACCAGGTTCCTTTGGACGACAATCTTATGTATCCGCAGGATCCTACCCAAACAGCCTATACCATTACGGGGAAATCGCCTAATGCGACGACTATACAAGGGTATTTGTTAGGGCAATCCAATCCGATCACCGCATACCGCAGCAGCAATGGAGACTTCACCTTTATCCCAAGCCGCAATGGTGAATTCAATATGCAGGCGGGGGACAATATTTTTAAAATTGTTGCGAGCAACAGTACGAATTCGTATACGCTGACACGCAAATTTGTTTTTAATGACGGCGGTCCGTTTTTGTACGATGGAGCCATCCAATCCGCGGCTCCAGGGTCGACCCCTCAAAAGCTGGTGAACGACCCATTGCCTCAACTGGATCAAACATCGGCCATTCTTACAGGGAAGCTTAAGGTTGATTTTGAAACGGGATCAACCACGGTGACCAAATATGTGTACGCTGATATTCAAGTAGTGAACGGGCCCACGACTCGCGTTGATTTTACAGGACCATCGGCGCTGCCTGTTCTCCAGACTACATCACACTATAAAATATTTGATTTGGGATCCGTTCCGCTTGCTCTGCCGACAAACCGGAAGCAAACGATTATTATCACATTCTTTACCGGTACGGGTTTGATCGGTCAGGTGCCGCAGCAAGTTTTTCATTTCAATTATTACGATCCGACAGCCCCTTATGTCACCAAGGTTACTAAAAATCTAGGTAATGACGCTTTGGGAGTGCCTATTGAAGTAGCGCTGAATGAGAACGGCGGAAATGAAATCAATGAGCTTCCTTCGGAATTCTTCGTTTATACGACGAATGTTAATCCCGCAACAGGCACGGTGGTAGCGAATGTTGCTGGTACGCCTACCAATTTCACTGCAACGCATGTCGGTACGGTCGGCACTGAGGAAAAATGGAAATTTCAATTGAGCGGAATTCGGGATGGCAATACAACATTATCCGTTGTGCCAAACGGAGATAGCAACGGACGGTTGGATTTCCCTGTCACGATCACCAGCACGCCTTATGTCATTCCAATCAACTTCCATAACAATATGATGATTAAGAACGTGGCGCTGGACACACCGGCATGTACCGTGGGGGGAACGCCGGGTGCCGTTTGTTTGCAAGCACGCATTATGAATCTGCCATCTACTGAATACCCGAATATAGAGGTAGCTGTGAATGGCAGAACGACCAATTTGACTGCCGGTGATTTCCCTAACAATGATTCTACGATGATGCTTGATTTAGGGGCGGCTCGCACCTGGTCTCCGGCTTTGCCGGCAGGTGAATCTTTAATTGTTGAAGGAAGAAATACGATCAAATTCAGTTTGCGCCTGAACGGAACGGTCGTAACAACGGCACAGTATGAAATTTTCAAATTCACACTGCCTACTCCTGCTTTTGCAGGGGATATATTGCCTACTCCGTTGGAGAAGTTTACTAAAGCGCAGACTCCGGACAAATATGTTACTAATGCATCCGAAGTATCTTTTACCGGAATGTTCACGAATGCGGACACGATCCGATTAAATGTGCGCAAGACGGATACTCAGGGGAACCCTGTTCTGACTTTTGATGCTCGTTCCGGTCCAGGCTGGGGCTATCCCGCTTCTCCCGCCAGCGGACAGGTCCAATATTTAAATATCAATACCTCTACTGGCGGGTTCACAACCAATCCCGTTTCGCTGCCGTTTAACGGGGATGTGGTTTTTGAATTCCTTATCTCGAATAATACAGGTATCACCGAAATCCGAACGATTACGATATCCCGCGAACCGGTTCCGTATCGGGTCATTCTGCCTCAATTGATCCAAGTCGGCAACCAGCAGCAGGCAAAGGTCAATGGGAATTTTGTGGATATTAAATTAGAGGCCGAGAATGCGGACAGCGTTATATTCGGTAAAAATGATGTTGTCCGGAGCAAGATTGATCCGGCCGATAACAAGCCTTATTTTTATTACCGTTATCAAAATTTGAAGTCCGGAAACAACACAATCAATTTTACCGTAATTCGCGGTACGGAGCAGACAAAAGGCAGCTTCGTCGTGAATAACGTTAACACCTCGATCGAGGGCGCCCAAATGCTGATGCCGCTTCAAAACAAATATAAGCTGTTTGAAGGCGATCTGGAGCTTACGTTCCCCAAAGATACGAAGCTGATGCGCAATGACCCTACAGCGCAGCAGCAATATTTGACGGGCGATCGCAAGATTTTCTTTGGGATAGCCAATACGAAGGATGGAAGAGTTAGCAAAGACTATCTCAGCGATGCAAGCGCCAGCTTTTTCTTAGAGGAGCCGACTCGGAAGTTTAGACCGATCAGCCAGCTGTATTGGATCAATGCCGGTTATATTAAAGAGAACGATTATATGGATACGGATAAGCTAAAGGAAGCGTTGACAGGTACCGGACAAGATCCGTACAATGTGGATGGCAGCTCCAGCAATGTGCGCTTCTATCAAAAAAGAACCGTAAACGATTTAAAGGATATGGTTGTGCCTACCAAGCGCGGAGAGTTGACACTGAAATACGATAACAGCATTCGCGAAGATTCCTGGAAGTATGTAACGGTGTATCAATTAGATATCTTTGAAGATTACCGGGGCATGACCACGTTGGCGTGGAAAAATATCGGCGGTGTCGTCGATCCGAAGAAAAACACGATTACGGTGCCTATCGATCACTTCGGCTATTTCCAGGTCATGTACATGTACGACAGCTTCAATGATATTACCAGCCATGAGTGGGGAAGAGATACTTTAGATACGCTGTACTCCAAAGGATACATGTATAACAAATCACCCGCTTTGTTTGTCCCTAACGAGCCCATTACTCGCGGGGAATTTGCAACGGTGCTGGTCAAAGCTTTTGATCTGCCTTTGAACTATAGCGGTACTCAAACGTTTAGAGATGTTCCGGCTACCGGCAGTACTAATCCTTTGTATGATTATAAATACATCGAGACCGCAGCCAGAGCCGGAATCGTTAGAGGAAACGCCGGAGGCTTGTTTAACCCCGGAAGTGCGATCACGCGTCAGGATGCGGCTGTGATGATTGCAAGGGCAGCGGAACTTAAACTATCTTCCGATACGGCAAAGTCGATCGCAGCATTGCAAAAACAATTTACCGATGGCTCTGAAATTGATTTTTATGCCTCACCATCGGTGGAAGCCGTCACTAAGGCCGGTTTGATCCAAGGAATTGAGAACGTGCTTCTTACAGGACAAAAGAAAGCAACCTACCGTTTCGATCCGCGGCAAAACTTTACGCGGGTGCAGGCGGCAGCTGTATTGGAGCGCGTGCTGAAACAGCAGAAGAAGCTTCCTAAATAAGTGATGAAGCCGCCAACAGCATGGATCTAGAAACATGAGTTGGCGGCTTTTGAGTGACAATTATGGAAAATTATTCGTAATGACTAAGTGTATGATATAGTTGTATACTATCCTTGTTAAACGTACGATACAACATGTTGATAGATAAGTTGATATACTCAGAATACATACTGTGTAGCTGCGAAAAATCTTATAAAAGTTTTTTCAGAAAGCGCAACTTTTTCGAAAACAGTGCGTTTAATACAATGAAACTAAACAATAACAAGCCAAGAGTTAACCCTTTGGATAATTTTCTCAAAATTAACTCTTTACCTTGGTAGCGTGTCGGTGTATAATGTTAAATGGCATGCGACTCTCTATTATTGTTTACTAGTTTCTGCAATTTATACATTGCAGACATAACTAATAAAAATCATTTCGCTCAACTCTGGGAAGGGGGTGAATCGGCTAATGAGGGAATCGAGCTATAGTTTATCTACACAGAACTCTCAACAACCGAAAGATATTCGAGGAGGAGAAAAAAAGGTTATGAAGAAAAGTTTATCTGCTATTTTATCCCTGGCTATGGCATTCTCGATGTTTTCTTCCGTAGCGCTGGGTGCAGAAGCTGCAAAAGATTCTTCCAGCTTCAGCGATCTGAAAGATCTGGATGAAGCTACTAGAGCTAAATTTGATGCATTGATTTCTGCTGGTATCTTTGATGGCGTAAGCGAGGGCGTATTTGGTCTTAACGACAAAATGAACCGCGCTCAATTTGCGAAAGTCGCCGCTTTGATCTTCAAATTGGATGTTGACACTTCCCTGACAACTTCCAGTTTCTCCGATGTGAAAGCAGACGATCCGGCTAACGGCTACGCTCTTCCTTACATCGAAGCTTTGAAAGCTGCAGGTTTGACTGACGGCTATGCGCCTGGTCAATATAACCCTGCTGGCGAAGTAACAAAGCAAGAGCTTGCTGCTTTCTTGCTGCGCGGTCTTGGCCTTGACGCTCAAGCTAAAGCAACTCCAGGCGTAAGCGACCATACTGTATCCGACTGGGCTAAAGGATATGTTGCGCTTGCAATCGAGAGACAAATCCTGACTAGCGGACCTGACGGTACTTTCGGTGGTACTTCCGCTGCAACTCGCGATCTGTTGGTGCTTGCATCTTATGCAGCTCAAGAACAATTCAAAAACCTCAACAAACCTGAAAAAGCATCTATTGCTTCCGCAAAAGCAATCGGCGTTCAGAAAGTTGAAGTGAAATTGGACAGAGATGTTGACACTGAGAAGGCTACACTTAAGCTTTCTAGAGGGTCTGCTGACGTTCCAGTTACTGTTGAGTGGGCTGAAGACAAACAATCTGCTGTTCTGACTTTGACTGATTCCAAGGTTCGTGCTGGCGAGTACACTGTAACATTGGGCGGCTTGGATGCAGCTGCAGTTGACAAAACGGTTGCCAAATTCACTGCTGAAGACGAGCAGCTGAAGAGCATCGACTTCCTGACAACTAGCGATACGATCGCTTATTCTTCCAGCGTAGTTATCAAGCTTGCTGCGAAAAACCAATACGGCGAGAATGCTTCCTTCTCCGGCGGCTCTTATACTGTATATACTTCCCTTGCTACTTACAAGAAAATCAGCCGTCAAGATGATGGTATCCTTGCTTTGACTTTGGATACTAAGTCTAATGGTGATGCTCAACAAGGGGTTTCCGTTATCCCTGTAACGGTTGTGAATAACGATCAGCATATTACAGTTTCCAAAAACTTTAAGCTGGGTACGCAACCGATTCTTCAAAAATTAGAGTTGGGTGAAGCAACATATTCCAATAAGGAAGCGAAAGCAATCACTGGCAAAGGTGATTATGCAACATTTGATCTGAACCTGTATGATCAATATGGCAGCAACATCGCTTACGATTCCCCTGACTTCAAGGAAAATGAAGTTAACGTAATCTGGAATGATTATGTTGGACAAAACAAGAGCGGTGGCACTATCGTTGACAAGGATATCGAAGATAACGGCAGCAATGTCCCGAGATTGAAGATTTCCTTGAACGATAACATCGATAAGTCTGGCGATTACACGTTCACAGTTACTAGCCAGGCAGCTACAGCAACAGGCAAGGTTTCCATTAAATCTGCTAAAGTTGCAACCAAAGTAGAAATCGGCGACTCCAATGATGTAATTGCTGCTGGCGACTATGATGTTTATATCCCGATCATCGCTTATGATGAGCAAGGAAATCAACTGAGCGTAGACGACCTGACTGATGACACCAACCGTGAGAGAATTAAATTCAATATTTCCGGTGTTGAAAACAGTGGCAATGTAAAAATCGAGGAAACTGGTGCTCACAAAGGCTCTATTCGTCTGAAAAACATCAATGGTACTTCGAAGGGTTCGGTTACCGTTACGGCGTATATTGCTACAGCCAATGCACAAAGCACGGCTACAAAAACTTACACGATTTCTGATGTTCGTACACCTGACAGAATCAGAGAAGTTACGCCAGTTGCGAAAGCTATCATTCCAAATGCATATAGCAGCTTCAAATACGTGATCCAAGATCAGTATGGAAAACAAATGGATTACAACTTGGGTACAGATAAAAACAAAAATGTTGGGACTACTGTAAATTACAGTGTATATGTAGCTCTTGAAGCACCTGCAGGTGAGAACTTCTTCTATATAACAAAGGATGACGACAGCCAATCCAATCAAGATGGAACTAAACCTGAAAATGTATTGGTTGATGCTACTAAATCCTTTACTTTCGGCAACAAAGATGAGTGGGCTAATAATTCCTTCAAACAACTTAACGAGGGTCTGAGAATTTGGGCTAAACCAGGTGCCGAAGGAAAACAAGCAACACTGAAAATTCAAATTGTTAAGAATGAAGATGGAAAAGACGTTGTATTAACAACTACAACGAAACAAATTCAAGGTACTAAAGTCAATGAAGATCTGACTTATAGCTTGGTTTCTCTTGGTGATATTTACAACACCAAAGATAGTAAGCTTGCTGAATCTGTTACTAATGATGTTTACAAAGCAAATGTCGGTGACCCATCCAAGAGCCCGCTGAAAAAACGCATTAACCTTACAGTAACGAATGCGGCTGGAGATAAAGTTGCTATTCCTGATGACTTCATTAAGAATGTAACTTCCTCCAATCCGAACTCTGCTGTAGTTGGTAAAAACGCTGCAGGTAAATGGTATGTGCTTGGTTACAAAACAGGTACATCTACAATTACTGTAAACTATACCAACTTAAAAGGCGAGTCTAAGACTGTATCTGCTACTGTAACTACTAAGAATGATCCTGTTAGCATTGAAAGTGTAGTGGCTAACAACAAAAAGGTTAAAGTTGCAGCTAGCGCCAGCGGTAATGTAAAAGTGGTTGATGAGTTCACTGCTAACCCTAAAGGCGGTTTGGGCGACTTTGAAATTGTCGATAACTATGGTGTTAAAGTTGATGGTCTCAATTTGATCAATTACAAAAACATCTATGGTGTGATCTTTACAGCTCAAAACATTTCGCTTGTAAATTCAAATATAACTGATGCTAATGCCAACAAGGTAGAAATTAGTGAAGATGGTACAGTTACATTTGGTAGCAACGTTGCTCAATTTGACTTGGTATTGACTGCACCTAGCGGTAAGTCTGCTTCCACTGAAGTACAAATTGATCGTTCTGGTTCATAATTAATATTATTGAACCCAGCTTTAAGAAAGAAGACCTTCGGGTCTTCTTTTTTACTTTAAAAGAGAGAGGGTTGGTTTGTGTTGAATATTAAAAAGCTGATTGCGGCCTCAGTATTGATTTTTGGAATCAATGGTATCCTCCTTGCCCACGCCGATGCGCCCCAAGGCGGTACTGTCCCCGGTTCGGTAGATGACCCGGTTATCACGAAGAGCTATTTCGACCAAAATATTGCAAATAAAATTGCTGATGAACTCGCTAAACAAACCTTCAATGAAGAAAAAATCAGACAGATCATCGCTTCGGAGTTAGCCAAAACCGGATCGGCTCCATCTTCCGGAACAGGTGATTCTACCCAACCTGCCGTATCCAATTCTGGACTTACCGTTATTAAGCTGGAGCAAGGCCAATTACTTTTTGGCGGCGCAGGCGCCGAGATTATCGTTCGAACAGGAAAGGCTGTTGCCTTTAGCTCTACAGCAGACGGAATTGCCGATGTAACGGCCGGTAAAGATATTACTGCAGGAACAAGCGTTGAACTTAACCATTTGCTCATTGTTCCTCGTGAGGGACGCGGGATTAAGCCTGATCCGAAATCCAATCAAGACATCTATGTCATGGTTCGCGGGAATTATTTGTTAACCAATGCCGACGGTTCCAAGGTTACTCCATAATTTTACCCATTTCTCCAGTCATTCATACGTTTGCTTGTCTACATAGAGGAAACACTATGACTACATTCCGAAAAAGGAGGTACTCGTAGTGGCTAAGAATAACAACAAAAAAGTGGTACCGGAAAGCGGAAAGGCATTGGATGTATTAAAATATGAGATCGCTGCGGAGCTTGGACTCCCGGTTGGTAAGCAGGCGGCCAATATGAACGTGGAATTTGCTACGGAATTAGGATCGCTTCCATCGCATTCCATAAAGGAAGATTACTGGGGACATATTGCATCGAGGGATGCCGGTGCGGTTGGAGGCACGATTACAGCACGTTTGATTAAAAAAGCCGAGGAAATGATGCTCAACCTGTAATCGTGACACCTGTGTTAATTATTGTTGGAAATTATCATAATTTATTGACACACTTAGA
Organism: Paenibacillus naphthalenovorans; assembly: GCF_900099895.1. GTDB lineage: Bacteria > Bacillota > Bacilli > Paenibacillales > NBRC-103111 > Paenibacillus_G > Paenibacillus_G naphthalenovorans. Next base: position 10,616 of record NZ_FNDY01000017.1, on the reverse strand, counting down.
CAAATCCAGTAACATACTATAAAGAAGGTAACAGCCAAAGAAACCTTTTCCAAGCGGAAAAGGTTGATTTTTTGTATGTGTACTTATGCGTGTATTTATGAATACTAGCCTTAGGAGGTTATTCTTATGTCTAATCCAGTGGGTCGCCGCTTATTTACATCCGAGTCTGTTACAGAAGGTCATCCGGATAAAATTTGTGATCAAATTTCAGACTCCGTATTGGATGCATTTTTGGCGAATGATCCGAATGCCCGCGTAGCATGTGAGGTTTCGGTTGCTACAGGTCTTGTGCTTGTCATTGGCGAAATCAGCAGCCGCTCGGAGTATGTCGATATCCAGGCGATTGCGCGTCAAACCATCAAAGATATCGGTTATACGCGCGCCAAATTCGGATTTGACTCCCAAACTTGCGCGGTATTGGTTTCCTTGAACGAGCAGTCTCCAGACATCGCACAGGGCGTGAATAAAGCGCTTGAAGCACGTGAGGGACTAATGTCCGATGATGAGATTGAAGCCATTGGCGCAGGTGACCAAGGAATGATGTTCGGGTTTGCGGTTAACGAGACGCCGGAATTGATGCCGCTGCCGATCTCGCTTTCGCATCAGCTTGCCCGCCGTTTGACAGAAGTTCGTAAGAACGGCAAGCTTCCCTACCTTCGTCCTGACGGAAAAACACAAGTTACTGTTGAGTATGACGGTCCTACCCCAGTTCGTGTAGACACCATTGTTGTTTCTACGCAGCACGGGGAAGATGTGACATTGGAGCAAATCCAGGCCGATATTAAAGAGCATGTAATTAAACCGATCGTGCCGGATCATCTGATCGATGCAAACACCAAATATTTCATCAATCCGACAGGCCGTTTTGTTATCGGTGGGCCCCAAGGGGATGCCGGTTTGACAGGACGTAAAATCATCGTTGACACCTACGGCGGCTATGCACGCCACGGCGGCGGTGCATTCTCCGGCAAGGATCCTACTAAGGTTGACCGTTCCGGTGCATATGCCGCTCGTTATGTAGCGAAAAATATTGTTGCCGCAGGCCTCGCAGACAAGTGTGAAGTTCAACTGGCCTATGCTATTGGCGTTGCCAAGCCGGTATCGATTTCCGTCGATACATTCGGTACAGGCAAAGTAAGCGAGCAGAAGCTGGTAGAGATTGTTCGCAAAAACTTTGACTTGCGTCCGGCAGGCATCATTAAAATGCTTGACCTGCGCCGCCCGATTTACAAGCAAACGGCAGCTTACGGGCATTTTGGACGTACGGATGTGGATTTGCCGTGGGAGCGTACGGACAAAGCGGAGCTGCTTAAGGCGGATGCTCTGAACTAAATGTTTTAACCCATGATCTGTCTAAGCAAGACGATCCGTATCCCGGGTCGTCTTTTTGATTTTTTATCACTATTTTTCAAGAAGAATATCGTAACTTTTTAGGTAGTAATAGAGTCTAAGATAAAGGAGAGTGGAAACGAGAGAGGAGAACAAAAGAGTGAGTTTGCAAAAGAAATGGCGAAAGTTGTCGTGTGTTGTCCTTGCAGCGTCGCTGCTGCTGTCGTCTTGGCCGGGAACAGGCGGGAATGCGGCTTATGCGGCGAATGAACCGACCGTGACGATGCTGAGCCAGGAAATTTTGACGTCTGGTGCTGTGTTGAAGAAATATGTATGGAAATCTATGCGGAACAATAAAGAAGTTCAAGTCAATGGAAATGTGATAGAAGTTGATTTGACGAATCCGAACGTGAAATTAGATGTGATGACGGGTACGGGAAATCAGTTTACGAAGAAACAAACGGTACTGGGAATGACGAAGGAAACGAAGGCGGTCGCCGGGATCAATGGTGACTTTTATAATACACAGGCTGAAGGCGTGCCCATGGGCCCTCAGATTTCCAATGGGCAGCTGATGGCTACTCCGCCTTACCTGCCGGGATTTTATTCTTTTGCCTTGGACAAGAACAACAAGCCGATTGTGGACCTATTTACTTTTAAAGGATCGATTATTGCCAAAGACGGAGCTTCCTATCCGCTCGGGGGCATCAATAAAACATACTATTGGTTCGAGCCGAGCAAGGAACATAGTCATATCGACGGCATGTTTATGTATACCAATGCATGGGGGCAGATAGACCGCTCCAATGATGGAGTAACCGTACCGACGGAGGTCTTGGTCCAGAATGGCATCATTAAACAAATCGCCGTTAACGGCATTATCCGGATGATTGCTCCTGAGGATGGTTATATTCTGCGTGCCTCGGGCAAAGCGGCGGATTTTGTCGTTACGCACCTCAAAGAAGGAGATCCGTTGAAAGCCGATTATCAAGTGCTGGCACAGGATCCGAACAAAAATTATGATGTGAGTACGTTTAAAATGATGATTGGCGGCCACACGATTATGGTGGACGAGGGGAAGCCGGCGGCCTTCTCGCGTGAAGTCGCAAGTCTTTGCTGCAATCGTTCGCGTACGGCGATCGGGTATTCGCAGGATATGAAAACGGCCTATCTGATTACCGTCGATAATTACGGCGACAGCAAAGGGCTAAGCATGCAGGAGCTGCAGCAGTTTATGATTAAGGTGGGGGTATGGAAAGGACTAAATCTGGACGGCGGCGGGTCGACACAGATGGCTGCACGCCCGCTAGGGGAATTTGAACCTGTCCTCGTGAATAAAACGGAAACCGGCGCCCAGCGGCGCGTTGTCAACGGCGTAGGGGTGTACTCTACCGCTCCGCAAGGTGAGGTGAAAGAGATCTTCATTCAAGCCCCGAGCTTCATGTTCGTGGGCGAGCAGGCAGCGTTAGGCTATAAGGCCTATGATATCTATTATAATCCTGTAGAAACCTCCAAACTGCCGGCTCAATGGAGTGTCGCGGACAATAGCGGTACATTCAAAGAAAATGTATTCACCGCAACAAAACCGGGAGTGGCCAAAGTGACGGCCGTAAACGGCAAAGGGCAATCGACGGCTAATATTGAAGTCGTAGGAAGAAACCAATTGAAGAGCATGAGCATTAAGGCCGATAACATGACGCTAACCGAGGGAGAGTCCGTTAAACTGCCTCCGGTTATTGCGACAACCTTAACTGGAAAAAGCAGAGAAATCCCGCCGCAGCTGATCCAATGGGAAGTGCTCGGTATACAAGGGGAGCTGGCCAACGGAACATTAAAAGTGAACAGCCTGGCCGGAAGCACCGGTGCCCAGCTCATAGCGAAGTATGATGGCTACAGCACTATGACTGTCATCCCTGCAGGGGTTGATAAAGTTTGGTATGATCTGGATAATTTTGCAGTCATGACGACGTCTGAAGTGAAGCCTCAGGAGGTTAAGGCTGGAGTATCCATCAAGCTGAGTGAAACGGGAAACAAGTATCTGGAGTTGAATTACGACTTTACGCAAGGCACAGGCAATAAATGGGCTTATGCAGCCATGAATACCGGTATTGTGATCGAGGGGCAGCCTCAATATATGAAGGTAAAAGTCAACGGTGACGAAAGCCTGAACTGGTTGCGTGCGGAGATACTGGATAATGCAGGTAAGGTTCATTTGGTCGATTTGGCACGCAGCATCAACTGGAAGGGATGGAAGCAGGTGACTGCCGATCTGTCGGAATACCCAATAAGCTACCCTATCCGGGTGAAGAGCATTTATGTCGTCAATGAGGAGATCGGTCAGGATGAGCGCCTTGCCAAAAGCGCCATCGGGATTGATGATATCACGTTTACGTACAGAGGCGGTTTGGCGAAACCATCGTTCAATTCGATTAGCCTGACGATCAATAAAAAAGATGTGACCGTTAACGGGAAAAAAATGATGCTGGAGCAAGCCCCAGTCATTGAAAAAGGCAATACCTTGATCCCAATTCGTTTTGTGACGGACGCTCTTGGCGGAACCGTACGGTGGGACGATACGGAGCGCAAGGTCACCGTCATTCGCGGCGGCAAAATGATTGATCTGTGGATCGATAATCCAGACCTGATCGTGAATGGCCAAAGAGTTACGGCAGAAGTGCCGCCGGTCATCATGAACAATTTGACGATGGTGCCGCTGCGCATCTTATCGGAGAATTTGGGCTGGAAAGTGACATGGGATCCGCAGACCCGACAAGTGACCCTGCAATAATTAGTACTAATAGCTCTCACAATATTTCAAAATTATGGTACTATATTGCTAATGCTATTGAGAAAAATGGCGAAGGAGCTTTGTCCGGATGTCTGTCGATGTTTTTGACCGTGTCATCAAGAATGCCATTGATGTCATGGAGAACAGCAAATACCAAATTTACGAGATCTGTGAAAGCGTCCGGGCAGAACGCGAAGCGCTGAATAAAGAGCTGCAAATCGTATTCGAAGAAACCGCGAGAACGATAGATACGGTAGACCGCTTCGAAGTGGAATACCGTCGTTCTCGTGTGCGTTTGACTGAAGTGAGCCGGGATTTCAAGCGTTTCAATGAAGAAGACATCCGTATGGCCTATGAAGCGGCTACACAGCTTCAAGCGCAATTGGCCATCCATAGGGAAAAAGAGCTGCATTTGAAGCTGCGGAGGGACGATCTGCAGAAACGTCTGAAGAACTTGGATAAGCAGCTTGAACGCGCGGAAGCGCTTGTTTCCCAATTCGGTGTCGTGCTGGAATATTTGACCGGGGATTTGAATCAAGTTACGCGGCTCTTGGAGTCTGCCAAAAATCGGCAGCTCCTGGGCCTTAAAATCATTTTGGCCCAGGAAGAGGAACGTAAGCGTATTGCGCGGGAAATCCATGACGGTCTGGCACAGAATTTGGCGAATATGGTACTTCGGACGGAGATTACCGAACGAATGCTGGCCAAACAGGCCTATAATGCCGTTAAGAATGAATTAGACGATTTAAAAGTTAGTGTCAGGAGCGGGATCGAAGAGGTCCGTAAGATCATCTTCAATCTCCGTCCCATGGCGCTCGACGATCTTGGTTTAGTACCGACATTAAGGAAATTTGTCCAAGATTATGAAGAAAAATCGAAAATCCGAACGAAATTTGAACTGATCGGCAAAGAAGTCCGCCTGCCTTCAGGGATGGAGGTTGCGGTATACCGTTTGGTTCAAGAAGCGTTCTCCAATGTGCATAAGCACGCTGCAGCTTCATTCGTCTCGCTGGAGCTGACGTTCCAGCAGCAAATGATCAAGCTCACGATCACCGATAACGGGGTCGGGTTTATTACAGATAATATCGAAAAGAAAATCACAGACGGAAGTCATTACGGACTGATGGGTATGCGGGAACGCGTGGAACTGCTCGAAGGAAGATTGGACATCCATTCTACCGTTGGAGTGGGAACGAAAATATCCATGGTCATACCGATCAAGTCTGATTCCAAGGAGGATTAACCAAATGGACATTATGGCCAGCGGCAAACGCCCCATAAAGCTCGTTCTCGCGGACGACCATCAATTATTTCGCGAAGGCGTAAAACGCATTTTGAACATGGAGAACGATCTGGAGGTCGTCGGCGAATGCGGTGACGGTATTCAGGTGCTTGAACTGTGCAACACACTCCATCCGGATATCGTGTTGATGGATATCAATATGCCGGTCGAGAACGGCGTGATGGCCACGGAGAAGCTTAAAGATATTTTTCCAGACATCAAGGTGATAATTTTATCCATTCATGACGATGAGAGCTATGTATTTGAAACACTGCGCAAAGGAGCATCCGGCTATTTGCTGAAGGACATGGAGGCTGAATCGTTAATTAACGCCATTCGTTCGGTCGTTGCGGGACATGCTTACATTCATCCGAAGGTAACCGGCAAGCTGATTAATCAACTGCGCCGCATGACATATCTGGACGAGCAGGGGGTTGCCGCTTCCGGTTCAACCAAAGAAGCCGATGTGAAGTATGTACATATGGATAACAGCCCATTGACGCGCAGGGAAGCCGAAGTGCTGCGATTGATGGCTGAAGGCAAGAGCAACAAGATGATTGGGGAGTTCCTCTACATCAGTGAAAAGACCGTAAAAAACCATGTCAGCAGCATTTTGCAAAAAATGGAGGTTGACGATCGTACTCAGGCTGTCATCGTCGCCATAAAGAACGGCTGGGTTACGTTATAATCGTCGCACCAGGCTCATCATAGCCTTTGGTTCGGGCAAGGAACCAACTTCTCTTGGGCAGCATATAATGCTCTTAAGGGAGGGAAGCCGTTATGATGTTAGGCTTGGTTTGGATTATGGGTTGTTATGCTGGGGGGATCTTACTCGTCCATTTGCTGCATTGGCACTGGAAACGGCGGGGGACTGAACCGGTTGCGCATTATGTTCTGCGAACATATAATAATCAGCTTCAGATGGAATGGTATCTTCGTTCGCTGCACTTTTTCTCTTGGATCAAAGGCAGAACCATCGCCGTCACCATTGTTGATGAAGGATCGACTGATGATACATTGGCTATCGCCGAGCGGTTAAGATTGGAGCATCATTTGAACATCTGGACGATAGCGGAAATGGACTGGGATGAATGGGTTCTGAAGCATCGGGATGAGCAGATGATTGTTGTCCGGCTTAACCACAATGATCATTTAGGAAACGCTTACAGGTATTTATAAGGGATGGAAATGGGGATTGACGATTCATGATGGCTTTGGTCTACGTTTTGCTTTCTCCCAAAGGCTGTTCTTGGCACGTTTCTTTGGATATTCGGGCCGACCGAGACCATTGGTTCCGATTGTACGGCAGCCGATTCAAGCTTCGTGTGCTGGAGCCGGCCTTATCGTTTGGACAAGCTATGGAGCTGGTACATCATATTTCGCTGAGTTCGGCAGAGGGAAAGCTGATGGAGACATTGCGCAGCGGCGGCAGAGAGATCGGAATGGCAAGGAAAAAGCTGCGGGAGTGGCGGCTGCGGGAATGGAAGCCTTCCATGTTTGAGCGTTCTTCTATTGACGGTAATACCGAGATGGAGCGGGTGCTCGCAACGATGTCGTTTTTGCTGAAGGGACGTTTTTTGCTTTTGGAGGAGTTCAAGGCATTGATGCAGAACCAGGGCGAACCGCAATGGGCAGAAGCAGTCGGTTACTTGCTGCAGAGCGCTTGGCTTCAGGGACGAATTGTGCTCGAATCCGGTGTGGAGAAGCGAAAATCCGGCGGGGTGCTGAAGTTCTTGCTGGATAGTTCATCAAAATGGCGGTGCAGGCGATGCGGAAGCGAGGGGGCTCGGCGGTATCCGAAGAGAAAGGGACCCGGACCAAGGGCCGACGGAGAAGTGCCGGTTTCGATCGTATGGACGGATTGCCCGTATTGCCAAGGCCCTTGCCCATACTGTGAAACGTGCTTGACGATGGGGCGAGTACGATACTGTACGCCTTTGATTCGCACAGAGACTTTGAATGAATCGCAAGAGAAGGAAGAGTGGGCACAGGAACCGGATAGGCAGGCTATATTGAGTCGTTGGGGATTAAGCGAGGTTCAGAAGGAAGCATCGGGCTTGGCGTTGGATTTTTTGAAAGCAAATAAACCCCTTTCAAGGAAAAATAAGAATGAAGGACCGACAAAAAAATTTTTAATTTGGGCGGTTACGGGAGCGGGGAAGACGGAAATGATTTTTCCGATGATCCAATATACGCTGGCATGCGGCGGAAAAGTAGTGGTCGCAACTCCAAGACGTGACGTGGTACTGGAGCTGAAGCCGCGGCTGGAGAAAGCTTTTCCGTCGGTCAAGGTGGTTACGCTTTACGGGGGGAGCGAGCAGCGGTGGGAGCAGGGGGAGCTGACGTTGGCGACGACGCACCAATTGATGCGGTTTCACCGTGCCTTCGAGCTGGTGATCGTGGATGAACTGGATGCATTACCATATGTGACAAAAAGTAAATAAAAAAATAGCGCATAAATAATCAATTGTATTCCACATTTTGAATATAAAACGGTAATTCCTTTCCTTTCTTTGCCCCGGCTCCTGTCTCAACCTTACATTCAATAACAAGTCGTTTAAATATCGTTTGCATCATTTCACGTCGATCCACGTCGTCCAAAACGTCCCACAATTCGGGAAGCTCAAAAAGTTTATTCAATGTTTCTCGGCTGGCACCAGTCTCATGCGATCTAATCTCGTCTAATCTATCCTTGACGATCCGTTCGCGTTCGTCCTCTTCTTTCCTTCGATCCCTCAAATCCTCGGCGCTAATCAAATCATCCGCAAACATGTATTGCCACTTTTTACGGCGTTCTGCGATACTCTTAAGCTCCTTGTTCAGTCGCTCGCGCTCATCTTGGATTTCATTTTCGTTTCTCACTTCCGCCGCGGCGGATATCTCGCCGTGGTTTAAAATTATTTTACGTATATGCTCCTTAATTAAGCTTTCGGCAACGGACTGCCTGAGAAGTGGTAGGTTGCATCCTTTTCGCAATGAACGATTGGAACAAATATAGTTAACGATGGATTCCGATCTTGTTCCGTCCTTCTTTTTATTGTTGTACGGCCTGCCTATCAACGTAGCTCCACACCGAGCGCAGCGTAAAACACCCGTGAACCAATATTCACGTTTTTTGGAATACCCGAAAAATTCCTTTCTCTTCATGCGCTCTCGATGTTCCAGGTATTCTTCCCAAGTATAGATGGTTGGAAAACCGGTATCTGCCCAAATCACTTCAACCCGCTCTTCCTTCTTCCGTGATGCATACTTGCCGTTTTTCTTTTTTTCACCGTATCGGAGTTTCCCGGCATAAAACGGATTATCTAAAACATACCAGACAGATTGTGCAGACCAAGTGTTACTGCGCCGCAAAAGGCCACGGGCATTTAATGTTTTTGCTGTACTTCCGAAGCCTTCTCCGCTCATATATAATCTACGCAACTCTCTAAGTATTCTCGCTTCATCTTCAACAACGTGCATCGTTATTCCGTCCCATGAATACCCAAACGGTACAGGACCTCCGTGCCATTTACCGCTGCGAACCAATTCCTCCATACCAAACCGCACACGTTCGGATAGGTTCTCGCGCTCCCATTGCGCCAATGCGGCGACGATGGTAATAAACAGTTTGCCCATCGCCGTTGTCGTGTCGTATATCTCTGTTGCCGACTTAAATTTAATGTTGTTCTCCTCAAACGTCTGTAAAAGTTCGTATAAGTCCATTACGGACCGGGTAAGCCTGTCCAGCCTATAAACCAGTACAACTTCATAGCGACCGTCCTTTGCATTTGATAACATGCGTTGTAGTTCAGGGCGATTCATATCCTTTGCCGACTTACCTTCTTCAATATGCATTTCAACAAGATCCCAATCCTGGGACTTGCAAAAGTTGATTAGCTTGTCCCGTTGTGCATCAAGAGAATAACCTTCTTTTGCTTGTTCTTCGGTGGACACGCGGATGTAACCGGCAACTCGCATAATTTTATATCTCCTTTTCTGGTTTGAAATGCCCCATGTAAATACCACAAATCATTACTTCCCTAGGTAAAACTTCTATTTCAGCATATTCTTCATTTTCGGGAATTAATCGTATATAGGGGGAACCTTCTGACCATTTTATGCGTTTCAACGTGCCGTCTTGAGCATCATTGATGATAGCAGCTACAATCTGCCCATTATATTCAGCCCATTGTGCATTCCGCATATAAACGATATCTCCATCATCGATTCCTGCGCCAATCATGGAATCTCCTTTAACGCGGAGCGCATAATCTGGTTGGCGTTTTTGTTGGAAAGGATAGTGAATATAATCTTCGATATTTTGTTCGGCGAGAAGTCCATTACCAGCACATATAGTACCGATGAGTGGAATTAATGAATTTTGATTGTTCTTTTCAATTCCCAGTAAATATTCGACAGTTGTATCTAATGTTTTTGCATATTGTCCTAAATCATTTATAGGAAATTCTCGCTGTCCGTTCTCGTACCGCGAGAGCGTTGATTTTGCGATCCCTATGCGTCGAGCCAACTCCTCGACAGATAAACCCTTACGCTCTCGTAGATTCTTTATTATATTAATTACCTCTTTTGATGACCTCATTATTTTCACCTCGGGAACAATTGTAACACAATCGTTCCCTATAGGCAACAAAATACAGAGAATACATTTTATTGTTGACAAACGGGAACGAAATAGATATTATAGGCTACACAGACAGGAGGTGATGCATATGAAGTTCAACCTTCAAAAATTGAGATATGAGAGGATGTCGAGGCAAATTTCGCAAGAGAAAGTGGCTTCCGCGCTGAATATTTCTCGTTCTTCGTACCATAAAAAAGAAACTGGGAGAATCAAAATTAGCGTGAATGAATTCGGAATAATTCTCGATACGCTGGGCATTCCGGAGGTAGAGATAATAAATTTTTTTACTCAAAACGTTCCCGAACGGGAACAAACGACTGCCTGAGATGTCCTTTAGGTGGAGAAAGGAGGAGATCAAAACATGAACCAACCATCACCTGAAGCAATGAAAAATCTCCATCGACTAATCGCCAGAATACTACCGAAGTACATTGATAAGCTAAATCAAAAGGCACAGCAATCAGCATAAAACAGTTCCTAATGATTCTTTCCGGTTCTTTGAAAACTGAATCTGATTAATGGGGAAGGAGGAAGTGGAATGCAATTAATCACTATCAATGGGGTCAGGGGTTATATTGACGAGAATGGAACAG
>NZ_FNDY01000064.1 GCF_900099895.1 Paenibacillus naphthalenovorans | reverse complement strand
TCTCTCCACCAGTTGCCCGTCAGCTACGAGGCGACTTGGCTCTTACCTCGGCCGGACTTGCACCGGCTAGTTGTGCCTAGCTTGGCTAGGCGCGCATGGAAATAAGAAAAGCTCCTGCCGGAGCTTTGCGAAAAATATATCAATAACTACAGACTTTTTAACCTGTAGTTTCTTGCCTATATTTTCAGATCAATTTGCGGAGGTGTAATTTCTACCTTTGGATATTGCAGCATGTAGATGTCCAGCTTTCCTCGAGAAACGTTCAGCTCCGGCCGGTTCACCTGTACATTAACTTCTACAAGGCCATCAGTCACTTCGATCCTCGGTTTGTTTGCAGTATAGTGAATATCCACATTATCATACGCCGCCGGCCCCACAAAATTAAACTCAAAACGTTCGAAAAAAAGCTGCTGCGCATTATCGGCTATAGGATTCCCACCTGCTGCGATGTTGCCGAGACGGTTGCCTTGCTCTACGATTCTCGCGATCCCTTGCAGCGCTACATTCTTGGCCTCCGAATAAATCCGGTTCATCGTCTCAAGATGGCCTCCTCTGTTCAGCGCATCCCATGCCTTGCTCTGGTCGATTTGCAGATCTCCGCGCGGAGATTCAATTTGCAGCTTCGGCGGTACCCGCTTCATCTCGTAGGTCGCCTTCGGCTGCTTTTGTTCGAGCGTTGCGTGGTCAGCATCAATACCCAGCTGCGCAAACTGTTGATGAATGGAGATGGAGGGGAAAGAGACCATCTTCTATACCGACCTCCTAGCGTAAAAAGTCGACTAAGCTAGGTTGAATAATTTTGGCTCCCGCCGAAAGAGCAGCCTGATATACATTCTCACCCATTTTTAAGTTTGTAATCACCTCAGCCATATCCGCATCCTCTGTTTTGGACTGCAGGCTTTGTAAATTGGTGCTCATATCGACCAATCTTCCTTGAATGAGTTCAATCCGGTTCATTCTGGCTCCGACCTCTGAACGCATCTCAAGAATCTTGTTCATTCTTGTATCAATTTTGTCAATAGCATTACTAACCCCGGCGTGATTATTATTGGCAAGATCGGTGATCATATCGTTCAAAATGAGGAACACATTATCGGGATCCGTAGGTAGACCAAAAGCATCAGCCCCGGTAATATTAACAGGCAGCTTAATGCCAGGTCCCATTTCAAATTGCAAAAGCCCGTAATCCGTCGTTTCTGTCGCTGCCCCTGCTTCGGTATAGGGCTTAATATCAGTGAGTTGACCATTAAACACATATTTCCCCTTAAACTTGCTGTTCCCGATATCGACCATCTGCTTATACATTTCTTCGATTTCGGTTTTCATGGCTTCCATAGCTGTATCCGGATTGGTAGCATTGGCGCCTTTAACAGCCAATTCCCTTACACGCTGCAGCACATCTCCGGCTTGTCCCAGCATCGTGTCCGTAAAATCCAGGGTCGAAGCGCCTGCGTCCACATTTCTTTGAAATTGATCGGTTGCCGAAAGCTCACTCCGATATCTTAATGAAAATGTGATTCCCACGGGGTCATCGGATGGAGCATTGATCTTGCGAGCGGTGGACAACTGATTCTCCAAATGACTCAATCGGCCCAGATTCGTAGAAACGTTCCTCAGCAATTGCGAACTGATCATGCCTTGCGTTACTCTTAACGGCATTATTCCCCCTCCTTTTCATCTATTATCTGCCAACGACACCCATGCCGTTAATTACTTTGTCTAACGTTTCATCAAAAGTGGTCATCGCTCTGGCCGCGGCGTTGTATGCATGCTGAAACTTAATCATGTTGGACATTTCTTCATCCAACGATACGCCGCTCACCGATTGTCTTCTGGATTCCACTTGATCTACAAGAATTTTCTGGTTGGTCGCTTGACGTTGGGCCTCTTTGGTTTGTACGCCAACCTGACCGACAACCGAACGAAAATAATCGTCTACTGTTGCCATAGATGCATTGGCTCCTGTTCCAAAACTAAACTTGGCATCCCTCACCTGAGACAACAAAAGAGCCGCCGTATTGTTTCCGATCACGACTTTTTCATTCGCTCCCGTGCCTATTGTACGCATAGAAGTGGCAATAAGATTGGGGTTATCGACGATCGCCGAATTCACCTTAAATGTCGCAGCCGTTACCGGTTGTCCGGAGTTTTCATCAAAGAAAGGCACCCCGAAAGATGGATTTCCCAGATTATATCCGAGCTTGTGCAAACCGTTAAAGCCGTTCACTTCGACGGTCAGATCGCTGGTCAATGTCCTGTTACTGCCTGAATAGGTGACCCCGTTCAACACGGTCCCCTCGGGCAAAACCGAGTCCTTAGGAATCGTTACGGTGATTTTCCCATTCACCAAAGTATTCGCAATCGTATCCAGCTCCGATATATAGCTTGCCACATATTGATCTCTCGAAACAATCATGCCATATACTTCACCGCCGTTAAGGTCACCGGAGGCAAACGCCTGATTTAAGATATCGCTTGTCATCACAGACGGGGTACCGCCTGCAACAATGGCTGTATTTCCCATCGTGATGGTGTAACCTTGATCCGTATCCACTACTTGGATATTCACAATTTTAGACAACTCATCGGTCAACAAATCCCTTTGGTCTCTAAGATCGTTAGCGTTATCACCTATTCCCTCTACGCGCTGAATTTCTTTATTCAGGTTAGATATAGTAGAAGCAATCGTGTTAATTTGGCTTACTTTTACATTAATGTTCTCTGTCAGATCAGCGCTCAAGTCGTTTAATTGCTTGCTTGTGGCATTAAAGGCATCCGCAAGAGCCAATGCATTCTCGCGGACAATCTTTCGTCCATCCGTGTTTTCCGGATCTTTGCTGAGATCGGACCACGCTTTCCAAAAGTTATCAATCACTGTTCGAATACCGGTATCCGAAGGTTCGTTAATGATTTTTTCAAGCTTCTCTAATGTATCTTGTCGGACGGACCAACTGCCAAAGGATTTATTTTCATTTCTGAATTGATTGTCCAAAAAATTTTCACGAATTCTCGTGATGGAGCCGAATTCAACCCCTGTGCCTAATTGACCGGGAACATTCGATCGTGTCATGCCTACGGCTTCAATTGGTCTTGATGCATTCATATTCACAACCTGCCTAGAGTAACCTGCAGTGTTGGCATTGGCTATGTTGTGTCCTGTCGTCTGTAAAGCAGCCTGCTGCGTAAACAATGAGCGTTTCGCAGTCTCCAGTCCATGGAAAGTTGATCTCATAGGAATACACTCCCGTTCTATGCCTTCGTATCAAACAACCGATTCGGCTTCATACTTGAACTCAATTGCTGGTGCGGGTTATGATAAATCACTTCATCATCAGATGAACCGGCAAGCAGGTCAAGAGAGTAATTAATATATTTTAAAGAATGCTCGGTAAGCTGTTGATTGAACTGATTCAGCTCCCGCAGCTTGCGGATGGTTGCCAAGAGCTGCTTTTGCTCATCCATCAGCTGCTTTTTTTCGTCCATATTAAAAATAATCTTCGTCAAGTCGCTGACGGTCACCCGGGGATTAGGCTTATACCCTTTCTCCATGAGAAAGGCTCCGGTTGCTTCCAGACGCTGCTGGTCCAATTCCCCGATCCGCTTCAACAGCTTGTTTTCTTTGTTCACAATTTGCATCAATTGTTCCACTTCGTTATGGATAATTACATGCTTCTTCCGCTCTGCAAGATCCAACAAGGTGTTATGAACATCATTCAGCTCCGCCATCGTTTGCAACAGGGCTTCCAAAGACATGGCTCTCCACTCCAACTAGAATTTCAAAAAAGGAAATATTTTTTCAGCCAGCGTATGGGCATCGACATGATACGAACCCGCTTTCACCGACTTTTTCAATTCGTCAAGTCTTTCCCGATCTGCCGGTTTCGCCCCGGAACTTTCAAGCAGCTCCTTGGCTTCGGTAGAAATTTCCACATGATCTTTCATCTTGCTCTTTTTCCCGGATGCCGCCGCTTGTATATGTTCCTGGTTCTTCTTGTATTGGTTCACCGGACTAACCTGATTCGTCCCATTAATTTTCATCTTGTTCACCTCGACTGACAGCAATAGTAAGCCCACCGATTCCTGTATTACTACTTTTATCGGTGGGCTGTTTTTAAAAGTTTAGATGGAATTCATTTATTTTGTCGATCTTCAAGCCTGTCCCTAATTTTAAATGCAGCATTCCTTTGCTGCTGCTCCTCACGAATTTTCTTTCGTTCCTCATCTTCGTGAAGGTGATCAAAGTCCTTCACCAAGCGTGTTCGGCAGTTATCACATATATTGTTGCTGCGAATCGGCGCTCCGCAAATATCGCAGTCATAGGTCATATTGGGATTGTTTTTGATGGAAATACGGCCTTCACGGATAAACTTGACGATCTGTTTGATGTCTACGCCCGTTGCGTCACTAAGCTCTTGAATCGTGCATGTCCGGTTCTCCCGAAGGAATTGTAAACATTTTTCATATTCCGCTTCCAGACTCTTAATGCAGTTTGGACACATGCCGTAGTTATTCTTGACATAAACTTTACCACACCTACTGCAGTTTGCCACATTGAGACTCATGTTACCCCCCGCTCCTTTCGGCCCATATCTACGTTTAGTTTATCTCAAAGAATACGACAATGCACTCCTTTTTTTGACAAATGTGAGAATTTTCATGCCATTTTTACCTTGCCCAACTGACCCCATACACGTGAACCGGTAAAATAGTCCTGATCGTTCGGGCGCATTCGTTGAAGGTACTTCCGGTCGTATACACATCGTCCACAAGGTAAAGACGTACTCGCCCCTTCCGGCATGCCGAAGCAATAGGAGCGATTTGAGAAAGATCAGGTACAAACACCCCCGCCATATCGTCAAGCCGATCGGCTCTGGCTTTGAAGCTTTGCTTGTCGGTGTGGCGGGCTCTGGTCAGCAGAGAAATGACCGGTATACCGGTCAATCTCCCAAGCTCCCTGGCCATTTGCTCTGCTTGATTAAATCCCCGTTCGGCGTATCTTTGTGCGCTCAAAGGAACGTAAGTGATCCATTCGGCCGCATCGGACCGGGCTTTGCCCTTGTGATGCAAATGATAAGCGTGCAGCAGCATGGGGCCGAGTACCCTCGCAAGCGATTCTTTCCCCCGATACTTATAAAGGGCCAGCCATTCCTTCATATGTTCGTCATAACGAACAACACTGCGGTTTTGGGTAAAGTATGTAGATTTGCGCCGCGGACAGTCCGGGCATTCCACGTGCCGGCCGCACCGGTCACATCGTACGGCATGTATCCAGGGTATAAGTTCATAGCAGCGCCGGCAGACAGGTAGGCGTATTGTCCCGCTCCCTCTTCTTCCTCCACACACCAGGCAGGACGATAATCTGGGCGCAAGCAGCGTCTCCGTCCGGCTGATAATGCGGATGAGCCACTCGGTCACCTCACCGATCTTTAACAACCGCAGTCCCTCCTTAAGCATCAATATACCCTTTTTTGAGGGCAAGAACGTTCATATCCACGATTTGCTTCACAGCCTGGGATTGTGAGCGTGTCTTTTCTTTAGCGGCGAATACGACCAGCCCCTTGGGGTCTTGAGCGGACCTACCTGCCCTTCCGGCCATTTGGACGAGCGCAGCAGCATCAAAAACAGGCGAGTCCGCATCCAAAATAAACACATCCGACTTTGGTATCGTAACCCCCCGTTCCAAAATCGTCGTCGTTACCAGCATGCGAATCTTCGCGGCTCGAAAATCCGTTACTTTGCCTGCGCGGTCAGCATCCTTGGAGGACGTGCCCTGTATGTTCACATCAAGGAAAGCCCGGCGCAGCAGCTCCTTGAACGGCTCGACCATCGCAATGTTCGGCACGAATACGAAAATTTGAGCGCCACGATCGAGCGAAGCCTGCAGCTTTTGCTTTAGTTTTCCAGGCAGTATGCCCTGCCGAAGCGTTTGCCTCAAGCCCGGGCATCCCATTAGGAAAGGAACCGGAAGAGGATGCCGATGATACCTTGCGGCTACGCGGGCATGCGGCAGCGTGCCCTTCTTAACCGCCCGCTGCAGCTCTGCCGGCGGTGTCGCCGACAGCAGGATATACGCACCGCCCGGTGCGCAGACCTGCTCCGCGGCATACTGCAGCTGCGGGTTATTGTGGTAGGGGAATGCATATACGTTAATCAGTAAATAAAAACCCGGAGGATCAATACTCCGGGCTTCCCACTCTCATAATATCCAAAAACGGGACTTTCGTTGTCTCACCATACCTCTCCACATGGATCCGCCGCGTATCAGCGTCCATCTTCACGATTCGGCCGCGTACAGGCTCATCCATCCCCCATACGGTCAGGACAACCTCTTTCTTTTCCCGGTGAGCTTCGGTGAGCGCGTTTCCAATCTCCTCCAATTCAAATTCGTCGCGCGTTGGTCGTGTTGCTGCCGACTTTTTAAGTTTTAGTGCTGCGATTCCCATGTTATTTCCTCCTGTTCAAAATTGGAACATTTGTTCTGTATGAATATTTTATACGAACAAAATGCGAACAGGCAATACTAAAATATAAACGCACTCACTTTCAATGGATACGCATACATTATTAACGGATATTCATTTTCTCTTAGTCGGTGTTCCGTTTTTTGCGGCCCGGCTTTTTTGTTTTGCCCATTGCTCTTCCGTGGCTTGTCGAAACCTTCAATGAAATACGAGATTTTAACGAAACCCCATTCTATAAATAATTGATGATCTTATAAATATGCGCATTTTTACGCGCATTCAATTATTTACACGCATAATAACGCGTGTTATAATTAGATCAAGAGAGGAGGTAACGCGATTGGGGAAACAGGTTAAAGTAAGAGATGCTATTCGTGCCTTAAAGAAAGCAGGCTTCATAGAGTCCCCGAATCACGGTAACGGAACAAGTCACAGACGATATATACATAAAGACGATCCGAAACGATTCGCTGATATCAGCTACCACAGCGGCGGCGAAGTGATTCCCAAAGGAACACTAAAAAACATAGAACGCTCATCCGGGGTTACATTCTAACCCCGGCTTTCCCACAATCGCGTTACCTCAAAGAATATTGATCGAGGAGTGTT
>NZ_FNDY01000013.1 GCF_900099895.1 Paenibacillus naphthalenovorans | reverse complement strand
TCGCTGAGTATGAAAGGCTGTCCGTACGACAACGCTGTCGCTGAAGCCACCTACAAGATCATGAAAACAGAGTTTGTGAATCAGATGAATTTCCAAAGTCTTCGTCATCTGGAGTTGGAATTATACGATTACGTAAACTGGTTTAACAAGTATCGCATTCATGGAACCTTAGGCTATATGACGCCTGTTCAGTATCGCCAAGAAGCCCTTAAAAAAAATTGTCTGATTTACTGTTGACAATCCAGCCTCGCCGCATTGGGGCGATGTGTTGCTTTTTTATTATTTGTTGCATATAATATCATCAGAGATAACCGCTACTGTTCTTTAAGGACGGTAGGTCAAGAGTTTTACAGAAAACAGCGGAGAAAATATTCCCCCGCTGTTTTCTTATTTGGGGAGTTGAGACTGTTATGACAGGAAGAGTAGCAGTATTTATTGATGGAGGATACCTTGATAATGTATTATTAAAGTTTTCAAAAGCTAGAATTGATTACGAGAAAATGGTTAATCATCTAGCAGGAAATATCCCGCTACTAAGAGCGTATTATTACCATTGTTTACCTCATCAGTCTTCAAATCCCACTGACGATGAGAGTAGAGAATTTTCTAATGCCGTCAAATTTCAAAGGACCCTGAGTAGGTTAAACAGTTTTACTGTTCGCAGAGGCAAATTAGCGTACAGAGGTATTGACGATAAAGGAAATGCTATTTTCGAACAAAAAAGAGTCGATGTATATTTGGCTACTGATCTTGTCATGCATAGTACGAAGAGATTAATAACACATGCGGTAATTGTAACAGGGGATAGTGATTTTATTCCGGCGGTAGAAATAGCCCAGTCAGAAGGTGTACATACGACTTTATTTTATGCCGACAATTCTATCCCCCATGATGAATTGTTAGATGCAGTTGATGCAAGAAACAAAATTACCCCGGAACTGATAACAACGTGGAAAAGAAATTCATAAAATCTTTTTTATAACAGTAACTTTTAGATCACCATGGCGATCCCTTCAAGGAGCAACGCTACGATTTTGATTGACGTGCAGAACGGCTTTTGCACGCGGCTGATCAAGGATTCTCAGCTGCAAATCATGAAACCCGGCAACGAGCATGATAAAAGCCGCGCTAATGAAACAGGGGATCTGCGATAATAATTGCCTTGCAAATAGAGCACAAGACCAACAGCAGCCAAACCGGCTGCTGTTTTATGTGTTGTCAAGAAAAAATACCACTCTCCTCACGGGAAAGCGGCATTCGGTGATCAGTGTTTAGTTGGCTGATTTTGCAAACTCTTGAAGAAGATTTTCACTGCTCTTTTCAAGAACCATCGGATACAATTCGACCTTATCCGGAGCTAATGCTTTTAATTCAGAATAGACGGCCGCGGAAGCATACACCTTATCAGACTTCTCGATGTTTTCTGTCAAGAGTGCCTCATCATCTATGCCAATGGCATGGGATTGAATGTGTGTAATATTGGCATCCTGTACCCGGCTGGCCATCCATTGGCCGCCTGCTTTTCCAAGGCAAACGAAGCTGACCTGACTGCCTGGTTTGAGCTGCGCGATTTGGAGGAGCAGCGGCATTTCGATTGTCGCTCCTATGGTTAATACATTTTTTTGATAGCGGGCGAATAATTTTTTTACCTCATCAGAATGATTCAAAGTGGTGACAACGACGTTCGAATAGTCAAGCGCTTCGATCGTGACGCTTTCGGTCGTCAACAGATCCTCTAAAAAAACCGTTTTGATTTCGGCGCCCGTTACCCGTTTAATTTCATCGCGATAGAACGTATGATCATGTCCTTTGCATTCAACGAACAGGAGCCGCAATTGATCCGTCGGTGTTTGATGATGCAAGAGAATATATGCGAGGCTGGCTGTGAAAAATTCGGTTAAGGGAATACCTCGCGCTTCGGCTTCTGCGATTGTCTTTGTGACAAGCTCATGCATAGGTTGCCGCATTTTTTGTAATTCTTTGATTTTGGCGCTGTCGATGACTTGTGTGCCTCGGCCTTTTTGTATGGAAACATAACCTTCGTCACGTAACTGGTTATAAACCAAGTTAACCGTGTTTCGATTAATGCCTAATAAGTCCGCCATCTGGTTTGCGGGAGGAAGCATCTCGCCTGTTTTGATTTTTTCGATGCCGATCAGCCACTTCAATTGTTCTTTGATTTGGGTATTTATACAAAAAGTTAAGTTAGGGTCGACTTTCAAGAGGATATCATTATCCATTAAATATTACCCCTTGCATAGTATACTAGTTTTTATCATCATTATACACCTATGCGCAATATATTCAAACCGGCGAAAGATGCAGACCCATTGCACGGTGTTGCGGTTGAGATTCAACCCGACCGGACAATGGATCGGCAGCCGGCAGAACAGGGTAATTTCTAATGAAATCTTGAACAGGACTATTGACACTCCGTAGTTAGCTTATTATCATTAATTACTAAATAACTATGTATTTATGAATGGAGTGAAGAGTGTGAATTCGCATTTTATTGGTTTTCTCATGAAGATGAGGGGGAAGGCCAGGAGCCCCCTGAAAGCCAATCCGTGGAATGCCTTTATGGGGTTTATCGGCGGGTTTCTGGCCATAGGCTTATTAGCTTTCTTGACAAATATTACTTCCGATTTATGGATTATGGCTCCGTTCGGCGCGAGTTGTGTATTGGCTTTTGCGGTTTGGGATGCGCCCTTCTCACAACCCAGAAATATTATAGGAGGGCATTTCATTTCAACGCTGGCAGGCTTAGCGGTATATCATGCTGCAGGCAATGGTCCTGTTGCGATGGCTATTGGGGTTGGCTTGGCCATCAGCCTAATGGTTTTGACGAAAACAACCCATCCGCCGGCCGGAGCTGATCCATTAGTTGTCATGATGTCTGGAAGCGGCTGGAGTTTCTTGGTAGCTCCCGTTCTAATTGGGGCGGTCATGATAGTGTTAGTAGCTCTTCTCGTTAATAATCAGGACAAAAAGCGTAATTACCCGACGTTCTGGTTTTAATTTCCGGATCGGATGGCGCCATCGGCGTGGGTTCCGCCGTGATGTTCCCGGACCTAGTGTAACACTGCACCGGCCTCCCGATCGGTTCATTAGTTACATACCACGAAAATGATAAGAAGAAAAATATAAGCTTGTATATCCAGTTCATCAGGTAACATGACAAATGGATTTCAAGCTTACAGCTATCGGGGTTTGTGAATGGTAACATGATTTCGGATATGATTTGATTACTCCATACCAAAAGCGGCAATGCGCTCAAGAGCCGGCAGATCCATTACACAAAGGGTTCTCTTCCGCAGCTCAACTATTCCGCGTGCCCGCCAGTCATTCAGCACCCGCGTAACCATCACCCTCGAGGTACCCGTCAAAGCGGAAAGCTCCTGATGAGTAATAGCCAGCGAACGAAACCCTTCGGGCTTGCGGTTGAGGATTTCAACAACAATACGGGCTAAGCGCACTTCGGTGGGGTCGAAAGTAAGGGTCATCATTTGATTGCTCAACATCCAAACTTTATGGGCTATCGATTGCATTAACGAGAACACGAAATCCGGACGAACGCGGGTGATGGTCTCCATGCTTTCTCTGGAGAACTCGCTAACTTGGGTCGACTCCACGGCTACGACCGTATACCAGTGATCAGACTGCTGGAAGAAAGGAACATCGGCAAAAAACTGGCCGCGTTCCGCGAAGGCAAATGCTTTTTCGATTCCATCCGGCCGGATAATCGTTGCCCGCACCTGTCCTGTGTGTACATAGAAGAAATGCTCTGCCGGCTCTCCTTGAAAGATGATGTTACTCCCCCGCGGGAAAAATCTTTGTGCGGCTGCTTCACTGACCTCAGGCGGCAGCGGCCCGAAATGGCGAGGATGAAAAGCTTCATCAATAACGTACTGCACATGCATAAGAACACTTCCTTTCTCCAATGTCGTTGAGTCGCATTATTCATCAATATATTTGTGTAAGTTTGACATTCTATATAAATACAATTTATACCTTCCTTAAGTTTCAATTTATTTGTTAGATTAATTGACATTAATTGTTTTGATCTAAGCTCAAAAGGCACAAAAGTGATGCCGAAAGAGGGGATTTAGAATTCGATCAAGTAAAATACAGTGGAATCTCCCCTCCTAAGTAAAGTATAACGTAAGGTTTTCTAACGTTCAATATTTCTGAACAAACTTTCTGAAACAAAATCCAACCACGTTAGCTTTAAATCGGTAAGGGATGGGAAATAACGCTTCTTGCGGCAGGCATTTGCGATTCCGTTCGGACGCTCTGTCCATGCAGAAATCGGACTATTGAATAAGAAAATAGATTTTCTCTATTAGCCGATGGTTGACGGGGGTGATAAAGTAAATTCGACAATGTCAAATCCAATACAACGGCCGCATACCGAAAGGAAAACAGCAGGCGGATGAGACGATGTACGAACCAATGGGGGGAGAGCATGGAACGGTACTGGAAACGCAATCTTTATATGTTATGGCTGGGTTTATTTTTTAATCACATGGCATTTACTCTTTCAGTTCCATTTTTTCCTCTATTTCTGCACAACGATCTGGGCGTTCAAAGCGGTCTGGAAGCCTGGTCCGGTTTTTCGATTTCGATCAGTTTTCTGATCAGCGGTTTGTGTGCACCGTTTTGGGGCTCGCTCGCCGATAAATTCGGCAAAAAGCCGATGCTGATTCGTTCGGGAATTGGTTTAGGCTTGGCACATCTGGCAAACTATTTCGTCTATGATCTCTGTACCTTCCTTCTTGTCCGGGTATTTCAGGGACTTATGGCAGGCTTTAGTCCCGCTTCCATCGCTTTGGTTGGCACGAATACACCGGAGAAGCATGTGGGATATGCCCTGGGCGTCATATCGACGTCCACAGCTGCGGGAGGGATTCTTGGACCGCTGGCAGGAGGCTTGATGAGCCAGTGGATTGGATTGAGGGGATGCTTCATAGCATCCGGACTGATTACGTTATTTTCCGCTATGATCGTCATGGCTGGGGTTATAGAGGTTCGCGAGAGACAGGCAGGGACCCGTCCCAGTGTTCTCGACGATCTTAAGCAGGCTGCCGTCAATACCCGATTGATGAGGATATATGGGCTGATCTTGCTGGTCTCGACCTCGGCTATGATTTTGGAACCGTTATTGGCGATCTATGTGGTGGAACTCGGCGGAAGCATAAACCATGCTTTGCTCAGTTCAGGTATTGTTTTTTCAGCAGTAGGTATTGCTACGGTCATCATGGGACCACGTTGGGGAAGGATCGGGGGGCGAATCGGTTATGAAAAAACACTTTTTATCGGCTTGTTGGGCGGAGGCATCGGCAATATTCTTCAGCTCGGTGTTCATCACCTTGTGGGCTTCGGTATTCTGCGTTTCAGTTACGGATTGTTTTTTGCAGCCGTTTATCCGGCTTTGAATGCGCTCATCATCAAATATGCCGACGATGAATTCCGGGGAAGGGCCGTCAGCTTGAGCCAAACTGCAAGCCAGTTCGGAATCGTGATAGGTCCGCTTGCTGGCGGTATTCTTGGGGGATGGATCGGTATTCAATTCGTTTTTCTGCTTACGGGATTAACGTTGATTGGTGCTGCCTGGACCATTAAGGCGATCTTCTCTAAGCAGCCCGACCGGACGCTGACCGGATAAGCTCTAAAAATGGTTGCGGAAAATGAATGCATCAGCGGCTGGATGAAGAGCAAATGACATCGCTGCCGCCGGTATATTTTACATCTGCAGATATAGAAGTTTTGAATGGATCAATAGAAGAAAGCTTTATACGGTATGGCGGATGATTGGTGTACATTATAGATGTGCGGCGTTAATCCGATAATACCGATGTGTATTTAATGAAATGCAGGAGGTGCAAATGACACAACGACGCTTAAAGCCGGGGGCCATTTGACGGAGTCGGAAACATATCAACGAGAAGTCCAATCCGCATTTTCTGAACCGGTTTGAGCCGTTAACCCTTTCTGTCCGCACCGGCCGGCGTGACCACACCATATTTGAGGAGGAAATCGGATGAGTCAAGTCGATATTCAAGCATACCTTGATACGCATCGTCAGTTAGTTCAGGCTGTGAAGGGATTGGATCAGCAGCGGTTAACGTGGAAGGCGGCGCCGGACTCATGGAGCGTGACTGAAGTGCTTGCCCATCTTGCCGATCACAGCATCGTTATATCCTTTCGGATTCGCGATATACTGGCAGGCACGACGGCCCGGCTTCCTGCGTTCAATCAGGATGCATGGGTCGCAGGACAAAAAGCGAATGATGGCGATGCGGCCGACTTTCTGTCGCTGTTCGGGCAATTGCTTCATTACAATAGCTTGTTATTCCATCGCCTGACCGATGAGGATTTGGAGAAGGCGGGGGTGAATGCCCAGGGCGAAACCGTTCGGATCGCCGATATCCTCAAAGGCTTCACGAAGCATGTGAACACCCATTTGGGCCAAATCGAACGAATCAAGCAGGCTTCCATCGCCATATAAGGCGCCGACAGCGAGACGGTGCATGGCATTTGGGTCTGCCCGTCCGGAAAAGCCGGTACCCGAAAGCAGCTGTGCTGCTCCGGTATTCAGCGGAACGTGGGATCAAGTGCTTGCTTATCAGAAGGATTTGTCATGGGTGAACAAGCAGCAAATGTTGCCTGTGGAAGAGGAGGGCTTAGATGAGTGAAGTTTACCGTCTTGCCACCCAGGAAGATGCAGAAAGACTGTTGGACGTCATTTATGAGGCTTACGTGACGATTCGGGAGTTGGAGCTTCAATGGCCTGCGGCTCATGCCGATCTTGCCCTGATCCAAGATAATATCAAACTTAACGAATGCTATGTCCTGGAGCTGGACGGAAAGATCGTGGCCACGCTGACATTGTCGAAGGATAAGCCGATCCGTTGGAACTCGGATCTTCCTTTTGTCAAATGGTTTGCGGTAGATCCCGAATATCAAGGGCGTCGAATCGGCAGCAGGCTGCTTGACTGGGTGGAAGAAACGATTATCCGTGACAAGCTGGGAGCATCCGCCCTTACGCTGGCAACAGCCGAGAAGCACCCGTGGCTGTTGGCTATGTATGAACGAAAGGGATATCAACGCATAGAGTCGATAGACTGGGGCAACGAAGACGGTACGATGCATCTCCTGCGGAAAATTGTAAACCCAGCATTGTATGAGGCACAGCTTCGCTCCTCTCAAGTAACTACATAGAACGACCTTGCAAAAGAGAACCGCCTTATTCAAGCGCAAGCCAAAGGTCTGAGCATCAGCCTGACGGGTTCGGCGTAATGCTGCGGGCTAAAGCCCCGGCTCCCGGATGCGTCGGTATTCGGGAAGCGGGTATACGCGATTTCGGGTCAACCGCAGGCAATCCGCCGGACATTTTGCGGAGTTTCAGCGTAAATCCTATTCATTCAGGGGGCGCCTATGAAATTCGCATTATTCAGTTTGGTCATGAATATCCGCAATGCGGTAACCGGAGAAACGCTGACAGCGCAGCAGAAGTTCCGCAATATCCTGAAGCAAGCCATCCTTGCCGAGAAGCTGGGCTTTGATGCGTATGGCATAGGAGAAAGACACGGTCCGCCCTTTCTTTCCTCTTCGCCTCCGGTGCTCTTGACGGCTATTGCTGCCAGAACGTCCCGGATTCGTTTGTTAACGACGGTTGCGGTGCTAAGTGTGCTGGACCCGGTACGAGTAGCAGAGGATTATGCTACCCTCGACCATCTCTCGGGGGGACGTCTGGAGATGATCATCGGCAAAGGCAACGATCCTCGGCATTATCCTCTTTTCGGAATTACGGAGGAGGAGCAGTGGGATTCGCTTGCCGAGAGATACGCGCTGCTTAAACAGCTGTGGAGTGAAGAAAGTGTCAGTTGGCAGGGCAAGTATCGTCCGCCTCTTCATGAAGTCACCGTTCTGCCGAGGCCTTACCAGCAGTCCATTCCAGTCTGGCACGGCAGCGCGTCCAGCCCTCTGTCCACCGAGCTGGCGGCCAAATACGGCGAGCCGATTTTCTCATCCAATACGTTTCACCCGCTCGCCAAGTATAAAGCGCTCATCGACCACTACCGCGAGCGTTGGGAATATTACGGGCGCGATCCCAGAGACGCGATCGTAGGAGCAGGGGCGGGGAGCCTGTATTTAGCCGATTCGACCGAGGAAGCCATCAAGCGCTACCGCCCTTATTACGATGCATTTCATGCGACCGATTCGGCAAAGCACAATCAGTCGCCGTTCAAGAGTCTTGAGGACAATTTGGAGAACGGCCCGATTCTTGTTGGAAGTCCCGACAGCGTGATAGAGAAGATTTTGAGGTACCATAAGGCCTTCGGTCACCAGGTGCTTTCCATTAGCGTAGACGGCTTGACCGAGGCGGAGCAGCGGGAGCAGATGGAGCGCTTTGCCGCCGAAGTAGCCCCTGTGCTGCGGCGGGAAATTCCAAGTACGGTATGGAGTGGAGAGCGCAAGCAGCCGCACACCATAGAAGGATCGTCATGACCGTTGTCAGTCAGGCCGATGTTATCCGGTTTTCTTTTTTATAAAATAGCTGGATTTGAAATCATTCATACGCAATGGTTTGGAATGATATGATGAAATCCGTTTTGGGAGAGTGGACTGTGTGAAAAGATCCCGATGGGTCAATTTAATCGCTCTTATGTCTGTCATCATGGTTTTGTCGGCATGCGGAGGTATTCATCCGAAAGCGGAAACAAGCCTGCCCGGCAATGACGGAAGCACGGAAGATAAATCGGAAGCCTTGCCTGGCGGAGAATTTTCGTACGCTTTGGCCACTTCGCCCGATTCCCTCGATCCGCACCGCAGCGGTCTGGCCGTAGCCGTAAGGGTGTTCCGCACGATCTATGACAATCTTGTCGTGCAGCTGCCCGACAACACGATCAAGCCATGGCTGGCCACCGAGTGGACGATATCTCCGGACGGTAAAAGCTATACGTTCAAGCTGCGCAAGGATGTCAAGTTCCATGACGGCACTCCGTTTAATGCCGAGGCGGTGAAATACAGCTATGACCGGATCCTTGATCCGGCCACCAAGGCCGCGAACGCGTCGGCTCTGCTGAAGCCCTACAAATCATCCGAGGTTATCGACGAGTATACGATCAAGCTGAACCTGGAGACGCCGTCCGTCGCCTTTCTTGGAAATTTAAGCCAAGCGATGCTGGGAATCGTATCTCCGACCGCAGCGAAGAAGTACGGCGATCA
Source organism: Paenibacillus naphthalenovorans (assembly GCF_900099895.1). Taxonomy (GTDB): domain Bacteria; phylum Bacillota; class Bacilli; order Paenibacillales; family NBRC-103111; genus Paenibacillus_G; species Paenibacillus_G naphthalenovorans. The sequence continues at coordinate 109,503 of NZ_FNDY01000013.1, read as the reverse complement.
ATTCGGTAAAAATCCGGTGGGCACCGGACCGTTCAAATTCGTGAAATGGAACGATAATCTGGAGATTAAGGTCGAACGCAACCCTGACTACAACTGGGCGCCGGAACTGGTCGGCAACAAAGGCAAAGCTTATCTGGGTGCCATCACATTCAAAATTATTCCGGAAGAGGGGACGCGCATCGGCAGCGTCCAGAGCGGGCAGGTGACGGCGGCCGAGACCGTTCCTCCCCAACATGTGGTGGCATTGAACAAAGATGCCAAGCTGCAGGTGCTGCAGGTCAACACAAGGGGGCTTCCGTATACGCTGTTCTTTAACCAGAAGCGTGAGCCATGGAATGACGTAAAGGCGCGGCAGGCCGTACAGTATGCCGTTGATGTCGACGCTATTGTCAAGACGTTGTATCTGGGGACATACCAGCGGGCCTGGTCGCCGCTGACACCCGATATTTTTGGGTATGACCCTTCTTTAGAACATTCGATCAAGCCCGACCTCGACAAAGCGAACCGCTTGCTCGACGAGCTGGGCTGGGTCAAGGGGGCAGACGGTATACGCCAGAAGGACGGCAAGAGGCTTACGCTGCATTATGTCGACGGTTCGCCGAACCGGGAGAAGCGCAATGATATCGCCGCGATCGTACAGCAGGAGTTGAAAAAAGTCGGCATCGCCGTCGAGGTGGAAATTACAAAGGACGTACAAACCGTCATCTATACCAAACAGGCATATGACCTATATGGCAACAGCCAGGTGAATTCGGATCCTGCCGCGCTGAATTCGTTCTATCGTACAACCGCTCCAAATGCGCGCCCATCGCTGTCCCGTCTGTCTGATCCCGAGCTCGACAAGCTGCTTGATCAAGGCGTCGTAGAGCATGACGAGGCAAAGCGCAAAGAGATTTACAAGAAGGTGCAGCATTATATTATCGACAATGCCGTCATTCTTCCGATCTATGTTTTCCCTTATACGGTGGCGGCCTCAAAGAACGTTACGGGCTTAAAATTCGATTCGCTTGGCTATCCGATTTTCAACGACGTCTCTCTAGTCCAAAAGTAGGAGGCCGCGGAGATGGGCAAGGCGATAGCATTTCGATTATTAAGCTCGCTGGGTGTCGTTGCGGGCTCCTCCATTCTCGTGTTCTGCATTCTGTACGTGCTTCCCGGCGATGTCGTAATGAACATGATCGATCCAAGCTCGATGAGCCCTGAGGCCATTGCCAATTTGCGGCGCCAGCTGGGGGTAGACCGGCCGTTCCATGAACAATTTCTCAGCTATTTCGGCCGTGTCCTGCAGGGCGATTTCGGGACCTCGCTGGTGAATTCGGAGCCGGTTCTGCCCAAAATCATCACGCATTTCCCGGCCACTCTGGCGCTTACGGCCGCAGCTTCAGTTGTCTCTGTGATCGTCGGAGTCGTGCTGGGTGTGCTGTCGGCCATCCATCGCAATACGGTCATTGATATCGTTGCCCGGGTCGTCGGTTTATTCGGGATTTCGATGCCCACCTTCTGGTCAGGTATTCTGCTGATTCTCATTTTCTCAGTGTACTTGGGCTGGTTTCCCGCGATGGGCTCGGACGGACTGGAAACACTGGTTCTTCCGGCGTTAACGCTCGGCATGCTCGGCGCGGGGTTCATTGTCCGGATTGTACGCAACTCGATGCTGGAGGTGCTCGGGGAACCATTCATCACGACGCTTCGCGCCAAAGGCTTGTCGGAACGGGCGGTCATGTACCGCCACGCGCTGCGCAACGCCCTCATACCGGCCGTCACCATGCTGGGGATCCTGATCGGCGAGATGCTGGCGGGCACGGTCGTCATCGAAACGGTCTTCTCAAGGCAAGGCATCGGCCGGATTATAGCGGACGCCATTATGGCCAAGGACTTACCGGTTGTGCAGGGAGTCATTTTGTTTTCGGCCATGGTGTATGTCATTGTGAACGTATTGGTCGACATTTCGTATTTGTACATTGACCCGCGGGTTAGACGCCCGCAAAGCTAGAAGGAGGATGAATGAAGATGAGAGAAGCCGCAACCATGAAACCGATATGGCGGGTGAAAAGGACAGCTGCGGCGTATCATCGCGCCCTCCCGAAACCAACCGTTTCGAGATTGCTTGTGTATGCCGCTGCGCTTATCGTTCTTTTCCTTATCGTCTGTGCGCTTGCTCCGCAGTGGATTGCCCGTTACTCCCCTACGGATATGCAGGCGGATCAAATCCTGTTGCCCCCCGGGGCGGCGCACTGGATGGGCACGGATTATTTCGGCAGGGACGTTTTCAGCGTCATTGTTTATGGAGCCCGTGAGTCGCTGTTCATCGGCTTCGCTTCGGTGATTGTCGGCGGTCTTTCCGGAGGAGCCATCGGGGCTTTGTCAGGCTACTTTGGCGGCCGGGTGGACAACGCGCTGATGCGGGTAATTGACGTTCTCATGACGATTCCTAGCGTAATGCTTGCACTGGCGGTCGCCGCTGCGCTGGGTCCGGGATTGTGGAATATTATTTTAGCCGTTGCCTTATCGACCGTGCCGAATTATGCCAGGATCATGAGAGGGCAAATTCTCAGCATCAAGAACCGCCCGTTCATCATGGCATCGCGTTCGATCGGCGCTGCCGAATTCCCGGTATTCATCCGGCACGTTCTGCCCAATTCGTTGTCTCCGCTATTGGTCATGGCCGCCATCGGCGTAGGCACCTCCATTCTGACCGGTTCGGGCCTAAGCTTCCTGGGTCTCGGCGAGTTGAAGGAAATACCCGACTGGGGCGCACTGCTGTCGCAAGGAAGAGGGTATCTGACGGTTGCATGGTGGATTTGCACGTTTCCCGGATTGGCGATTACGCTGTTCGTTTTGTCCGTTAATGTGATCGGTGACGCGCTCCGCGACGCCCTCGATCCGAAGAAGCGCCGTTCATAGGAGGAGCTGCAGATGAATCCTTTACTGGACATAGAACGGCTGAGTGTCGAATTCGATACGGGCCGGGGGAGGCTGCAGGCGGTCAGCGACGTAAGCTTCTCGATGAAAGCCGGCGAGATCGTATGTTTGGTAGGCGAATCAGGGAGCGGGAAGACGGTGACCTCCAAAGCCATCATGCGGCTGATCGATGATGAGAACGGGTCCATTGCTGCGGGCGCGATCAAACTGGACGGCGTTGACGTGGCGGGGCTTTCGCGGCACGCGCTCCGGTCGCTGCGCGGAAAGAAGATGGCGATGGTGTTCCAGGAGCCGATGGCGGCGTTTGACCCCGTATTTACGATCGGGAGCCAGATTGTCGAGACCATTCGGCGCCATAACCGGAAGGAAACCTCTAGCCAGGCATGGCACCGAGCCGTGGAACTGCTGCGCCGCGTCGGCATACCGGAGCCGGAGCTGCGAATGAAGCAGTATCCGAACGAGCTTTCCGGCGGGATGCTGCAAAGGGCGATGATCGCCATGGCCTTAAGCTGCGAACCGGAGCTGCTGATCGCAGATGAACCGACGACGGCGCTCGATGTCACGATTCAAGCGCAAATTCTGCAGTTGCTGCAGGATTTGAAAACGGAATACAACATGTCGATTTTGCTCATCACCCATGATCTTGGCATCGCTGCGGAAATCGCCGATCGCATCATCGTGATGTACGCCGGGCAGGTGGTCGAGAAGGCGTCGAAGTCGGAATTGTTTGAGCAGCCTCATCATCCCTATACACAGGGTCTTCTGCGGTCGATAACGACGATGGACAGCGACCGCGCAAAGCGTCTGTATGCGATTCCGGGCTCGATTCCCAGTCTTGCCGACCTGCCAGGCGGATGCCGCTTCCATCCCCGCTGTCCCTATGCATCGGAGCAGTGTGTCCGGGAGGCGCCGGCTCTGCAGGACAGAGGCGGCAGGCAATCGGCCTGCTGGAACGTGGAGCAGCTTATTGGCGGCGATTCGGACATCCCTGCTGCGCCTACAGCGCCCCATGCCGAAATCGCCTCCGCTTCTCTGCAGCCGGCGGCCGAGCAAGCAAAGCCGCATACGGATTCGCTGTTCGAGCTTGTCCATGTGACAAAACATTATCCCTATGGACGATCGGTCTTCTCAAAAGAGAAGAAAGCGATCCGGGCGGTCGATGACGTCTCTTTCTCGATTCGCAAGGGTGAAACGTTCGGCCTGGTCGGCGAATCCGGAAGCGGGAAATCGACGCTCGGCAGAGTTCTTCTTCATCTGGAAAAGGCTACCTCCGGAACTGTTCTGCTCGAGGGCCGGGATCTGGCTTTATTGTCCGGCGCCCGCTTGCGGGAGGAGCGCAAGCATATGCAGATGATTTTCCAGGATCCGTACGGTTCCGTCGACCCGCGATGGAAGGTTGGGGATATCATCGGGGAGCCGTTCTCCGTTCACGGTGCTTTAAACGCCAGGGAGAAGAGGGAGGCTGTCGGGGAACTGCTGCAGCTCGTTGGTCTGAACCCTGCCGCTTACGATCGTTATCCGCACGAATTTTCCGGCGGACAGCGGCAGCGTATCGGCATCGCGAGAGCGATTGCCCTGCGTCCGAAGTTCGTGTTGGCCGATGAGCCGGTATCGGCGCTCGACGTTTCCGTTCAGGCGCAGATCGTCAATCTGCTGCAGGATCTGCGCCAACAGTTGGATTTAACTTTGATGTTTATCGGTCATGGGCTCAATATCGTCCGGTACGTATCGGATCGGATCGGCGTCATGTACTTGGGCAAGCTGGTTGAAATTGCCCCAAGCGAGCAGCTGTTCCGTCATCCGGCGCATCATTACACGAAGGCCCTCGTATCCTCCATTCCGGTACCGGATCCGCACCGTCAGCGCACATTTGCCGCTATCGAAGGAGAAATACCGTCGCCGGCAAGCCCCCCTTCGGGCTGCCGCTTCCGTACGCGCTGTCCGGCTGCTACGGCGAGATGCGCTATCGAGCAGCCCTTGTTCAAAGAGGTTGGGCACGGCCATTATGCGGCTTGTCATGATCCTGTGATATAAGGCGGACAATATGCCGAGCTTCCAAGCAGCCATCGAAAGTCTCGTTTCAATTTCTTAAATCCAATTGACATACTTGGTAATAATAGGTAAAGTATAGGATAAATCTATAGCTGTCAACCGGGCGGCCGGAGACCTGCCAAGCCTTCATCCTGAATTTGAGTTTGATGCGCTTCAAGGGTCTTTTTTGTTTTACACACCTGATTTTCCTATTCTATGTCAATTTGGAGAAATGCGTATGAATATCGAGAACATTGAAGCATTTGTATATGTGTTTCATTATGGCAGCTTCAATAAGGCGGCAGAGGTGCTCTTTCTTTCACAGCCATCGGTAACTGCACGGATTCAATCGTTGGAGCGGGAGCTGGACTGCCGGCTGTTCGATCGTTTGGGCAAGCAGGTGCAGCTGACTGAGAAAGGACGGCAATTTCTTCCGTACGCGCAGCAATTGCTGCAAATTTACCGCAAGGGCAAGCAGCACATCCAGCGGCAGCGGGCGATCCCCCATGAGCTGCGGATCGGCTGTACGGTATCGGTTTCCAACTACATGATACCGGAGCTGCTGCCGAAGCTGAAGGCGCAATACCCGGGCCTGCAGATCAAGGTGACGACGTCCGTTACCGAAGACATCGTAAACAAGGTGCTGAATCGGGAGCTGGATATCGGCTTTGTGCGCAATGTAAGCCACCCGAATCTGCAATCGGTGAAGTATTATGAGGATCCGATTCGTTTATACACCTATGCGGACCATCCTCTTGCGGGCCATACGGAGGTACCGGTGGAATGGATCGTTGATCAGCCGTTCGTCTTCTTCGAATGCGGATCTCTGGACTGGCTTCAGATTCACCGGGTGTTTCAGAGCTTAAACAAGCCTCCGGCGATCGAGATCCATACCGATAATGCGGAAACGGCAAAGAAGCTGGTGTTGAACAAGGCCGGCATCTGCTTTCTGCCGGGACTGTGCGCGCGCAAGGAAGTTCGGGAACAGCTTCTGTTTCCGATGGATGTAGTCGAAGTGGCGGGGATTGCCCTGCAGACGAACATCATCACGCTAAACGAAGACCCGTCGGAGATTGTACAGTTTTTAATTTCTAATCGATTTGATTGAGGACAATGAACGGGAGTTGAACGTCATGGGAATCAGGCTCAGTATTTTGGACCAAACCCCCCTCATGCCGGAGGAAACGCCTTCGCAGGCTTTTCGGCATACGGTCGAGTTAGCTCGTTTGGCCGAGCAGCTGGGCTATTACCGCTTCTGGGTATCGGAGCATCATGATTCCGTGCGGGTCGCAGGTACTTCACCCGAGGTGCTCATTTCCTATCTGCTGGCGAAGACGGAGCGTCTCCGCATTGGCTCCGGAGGCGTCATGCTGCAGCATTACAGCCCTTACAAGGTCGCGGAAAATTTCAATGTGCTCGCATCGCTCGCGCCGGGACGGGTCGACCTGGGCGTAGGCCGCGCACCGGGTGGGCTGCCCCGTTCGACCAGGGCGCTGCAGCAGGGAGTCACGGAAGCGGCGTCGTTATCGGAGAAACTGACCGAGCTTCAGTATTATGTTACGAACCGGGTCCCGGACGATCATCCGTTTGCGGGCATTGTTGCCGGGCCGGTTGCCGAACAACCGGCCGAAATTTATGTGCTCGGCACCAGTGCGGCCAGCGCGGAAATCGCGGCGGCTTCAGGCCTGCCTTATGTCTATGCGTTGTTTATCAACAACTGCGAGCAGACGGCCCAAGAAGCGTTCAAGACGTACTTGGAACGATTCCAGCCGAAGCACGGCCGTAATCCGCAGCCGATTCTGGCTTTGTCGGTTATCGTTGCAGATACCGAGAAGGAAGCGCAGGAGCTGGCAAGAGATTGTACGCTGGTCAAAATCAAGCTGGCCGGCGGCAGGACCCTGACTGTCGCAACGATTGAGCAGGCGGAGGAATACGGTCGGCAGTCCAACGAGGAATATACGATCGAGACGCAGCAGGCGCAAATCATAAAAGGGACGAAGGAATCGGTGCGCACCCAGCTCCTTGAGCTCCAGCGTGTTTACGGCATTCAAGAATGTATCGTTGTTTCTAACCACTTGAAAAATGCTGAACAGCGCATGCGCTCCTACACGTTACTGAAGGAGGCATTCGCTGAGGAGGAGGCGGCAGCATGGAAGCAAACGGCAGCGGAACGATCGTAAATGCCGAACAAATAGAGCGGAAAATCGTGGACATCCGGCGCCGCCTGCACCAGTATCCGGAGCTGTCCCATGAAGAATTCGAGACGACCGCTTATATCCGTAAACTCCTTGAGGATGCGGGGATACGGATTGCGGCGCAGTACACTTTAAAGACCGGGCTTATCGCCGAAGTCGGGGGATTGCAAGGGGGACCCGTCATTGCATTACGGGCCGATATCGACGCGCTTCCGATACAGGAGGATACGGGGCTGCCCTTTGCTTCCAGGATTCCGGGGAAGATGCATGCGTGCGGTCACGATTTCCATACGGCTGTCATTCTAGGCGCAGCCTTTCTGTTAAAGGAGAAGGAGCACGAGCTGCCAGGTACCGTCCGGCTAGTGTTCCAGCCGGCGGAGGAGAAGGCCGCCGGAGCTGAAAAGGTGCTGCGGAGCGGCGCGCTGGAAGGGGTACGGGCAATCTACGGCATGCATAACAAGCCGGATCTGCCTGTGGGCACGATCGGCATCAGACCCGGGCCGCTAATGGCCGCCGCCGACGGCTTTCTTGTCGAGCTGGAGGGAATTGGGTCGCATGCGGCCGTACCGGAGGCAAGCGTTGACCCCGTTGTGGCTGCGGCTCATTTGGTCACGGCGCTTCAGTCGATCGTCAGCCGCAATGTAAGTCCGTTGGAGAGCGCTGTGATCAGTGTAACGCGTTTGAACACCGGAACGACTTGGAACGTGATACCGGAGACGGCGGTGCTCGACGGTACCGTGCGAACCTTCGACGAGGAGGTGCGCACAAGGGTGGTTGAACGATTCGGCGAGGTCGTCAACGGGGTTGCCGCCGCATACGGGACGAAGGCCAACTTGCGTTGGATTCAAGGCCCGCCTCCCGTCAACAATGATGCGGACCTGGCGGAGGCGGCCAGGAGGACAGCGGAACGGCTCGGCATCGCCGTCGTTACGCCGAAGCCGTCTCCGGCAGGAGAGGATTTCGCCTTTTACCAGAAACGAATACCGGGCTTTTTCGCCTTTATAGGGACGTCCGGGCCGAAGGAGTGGCACCATCCTGCCTTTGACGTCGATGAACGGGCCTTGTTCATCAGCGCTTCTTATTTCGCCGAATTGGCGTCTGCGGAGCTGAAACGGTTCGCTTCGGAGCTGTAATGCCGGGGAGGGGCGCTTGTCGGAGCGGTACCGGCCGATCTTCTGGAAGGGAAGAAGCCGGCCGTGGAGCCGGGGATGTTTTCATTGTCGCGTTTTACCACCATATCTGGCAGGAGGGAAAACTATGGGAGCAAAGAAAAACATTAAGCTTGGCGCCATTCTGCACGGAATCGGCGGCAATATTTCCGGATGGCGGCATCCGGATGCGATCACAGACGCGAGCGTCAATTTTGAGCTGTATAAGAAATGGACGCAGAAAGCGGAGGAGGGCAAATTTGACTTCGTCTTTATTGCCGATGGCCTCTATATTACCGAAAAATCAATCCCTCATTTCTTAAATCGTTTCGAGCCTGTCACGATCCTGAGCGCTCTGGCCGGAATCAGTTCGAAGATCGGTTTGGTCGGCACGCTGTCTACCTCCTATAGCGAGCCCTTCACGGTTGCGCGTCAATTCGCCTCCTTGGACATGATCAGTCACGGAAGGGCAGGCTGGAATGTGGTGACTTCGCCGTTGGAAGGCTCTGCGCTAAACTATGGCAAGACGAAGCAGCAGCATCCGTCGCACCCGGAGCGTTACAAGATAGCCGACGAATATCTGGAAGTGGCGACGGGGCTGTGGGACTCCTGGGAAGATGACGCGTTCGTTCGCGACAAGGAGTCCGGCGTTTTCTTCGACCCGTCCAAAATGCACACGCTAAATCATAAGGGTGAGTATTTCTCGGTCAAAGGACCGCTGAATATCGCCCGATCCAAGCAGGGGCAGCCCGTCATCTTCCAGGCGGGGGCGTCGGAGTCCGGAAAAAATTTCGCGGCCAAATGGGCAAATGCCATCTTCACCGGCCAAGAGACGACGGAGGAGGCAAAACAGTACTACGACGACGTCAAGGGCCGGGCTAAAGCACTGGGGCGCAACCCCGATGAAATTGTCATTATGCCCGGTATCGGTCCGATTATCGGCCGGACGCAGGAGGAAGCGGAGCGTAAATATGAAGAAATAGCAGGTCTGGTATCGATTGATAAAGCTTTGGACTTTCTGGGACGCTTCTACGAACATCACGATTTCTCGCAGTATCCGCTTGACGCACCGTTTCCCGATATCGGGGATCTTGGAAGCAACAGCTTCCAGAGCGCAACGGACAAGATGAAAGCCTGGGCCAAGCAGGAGGGTCTCACCCTCCGTCAGGTGGCGCTGCGGGTTGCGACACCGAAGCCGACGTTTATCGGTACGCCGGAAGCCGTTGCCGATAAGCTTCAAGCCTGGTTTGAGGCGGGAGCGGCCGACGGCTTCATTGTCAGTTCAGCCGTGCCAAGGGGACTGGAGGAATTCGTTGATCTTGTCGTGCCGATTTTGCAGCAGCGCGGGTTATTCCGCAAGGAGTACGAATCGGATACGCTGCGGGGCCATCTCGGCTTGCCGGTTCCTGAGAACCGCTACGCGCAGAAACGAAAGGCCGTCACGCAGTAATAAACGTTGGAGAAGAGGATCCCCTCGGAAGACAGCACGAGACTGTCGGTACGGGGGGATTTTCGATTTATATGGAAAAGTCTAAAACGTCTTCATTTTCCTCGCGCCTGCTGCTTTGTTTTATCCGATACTCCTTTGGAGAGACGCCGACCATTTTCTTAAACGCTTTGGAAAAGGTAAACAGATCGGGGTATCCGACCGATTGCGCAATTTCCGTCATCGTATAATTGGTCTGCTCTATCAGCTGCTTCGCCTCCTTCATCCGCAGCTGTTGAATGTATTGGATGGGCGTAACCCCGTAAGCTTTGCGAAATTGTTTCGTATAATGGGTTCGGTCCACGCCGACAAACTCTGCTGCACGCTCTACAGTAATCCCTTCCACATAATGAATTTCCAAATATTCCTTTCCTTTCTGAAGCCAGGAGACCGTCCGGTTGTCCTGCGCACTGGGCTGGATATTCGCGCCGGAAAGCTCTTCGAAGATGCTGTAGAACATCCGGAGCCTCGCTAAATCCGTATGCTCGTGAGAGCTGACCAGACGGTAAAATTCCCACATCAGTTGAATAGATTGGGGGGTGAGGGCGTCCGCCGCATGGGGAGTGTGCGGCCGGAGACCGATGCGGTCCAGCAAATGGAGGGCTTGCTTGCCGTCAAACGCAAAAAATATTTTGCGCAAAGGGGCATCCGGGTCCGTGTAATATTCATGTATCACCTGAGGAAACAGGCAAAACATATCATTTTTCTTCAGCCTGAAGGTTTGATGGTTTTGAATGAATGTTCCCTGACCCTCCAGTACAAACAGCAGGTAATAGTATGGAGACGTTCGAGGGCCGATATGGTAGTTAGGCTTTGCTATATTATGTCCCAAGCGGATCGGCCAGGCCGCCCCGGATTTCTCGAATTCGGAGGGGGTGAAAAAGTAAATCTCCAGGTATTCATGATGGTCCTCGCGCATATTGCCAGTCATGGGTTTCACCTCATTTTGCTATGTTTCTCCGGTTGATTTTGTTCATTATTGTATCATAACGCCACAAAATGACAAATTAAAATCACCTCATAATGACATTGACCCCACCCGGGGCGCTTGCTATAGTTTAATCACAAACTATTCCAAGCAGTTTTGTTGGATATCGACCGGTTCACTGGAGAATGTTCAAAAAAGGAGACTACAAGATGAGTAATCAGCAGAAGGAAATTCAGTTTGGGTGGTTTTTGCCTACAGCGGGTGACGGAAAGTATGTGGGGGTGGCACCGGAAAGAAAACCGACACTCGATTATTTGATCCAGGTGGCTCAGGCGGCGGAACATGCCGGATTCGGGTTCGTACTCATTCCGACAGGGGGAGCTTGTATGGATGCCTGGGTCGTCGGGTCCGCCGTGATGAGCCATACGAAGACGCTGCGGCCGTTGGTAGCGGTTCGTCCCGGTTTGACGGCTCCCGTCCTGGCGGCCCGGATGGCTGCGGCGCTGGACATCCTGTCGGAAGGCCGCGCGATGATCAATGTGGTGACGGGCAGCTCGGTTCAAGACTTGGAGGAGCTGGGAGACCCGCTGGCCCATGCTCATGACGAAAGGTACGAAAGAGCACGGGAATATCTCGAGGTCATGACCCGGGCCTGGACACAATCGGGCGGCTTATCCGCTTCGGAATTTACAAGGAGTAACATCGGGTCGGATCCGGAACGGCAGCAGCAGCCTTTTGTCGGCAAGTACTATCAATTTCAGCGGCCGGTAAGTACACCGCTGACGGTCCAAAAACCGTATCCGCCCTTCTATCTCGGGGGCAGCTCTCCGATTGCCAAGAGAGTGGCTGTTGAATATGCAGATACATTCCTCATGTGGGGCGAGCCGCATGCCTGGATTCAAGAGCAAATCAAGGAAATCGAGAGCATACGAGCGGAGTACCGTGCGGAAAAGGGCATTGACCGTCCTCTGCGCTATGGCCTTCGAGCCCAGGTTCTTGTGCGCGACACGGAAGAGGAAGCTTGGGCTGCGGCATGGGAACTGATCAGCAAGGTATCTCCGGAGGCCATAGAACAGGCGCAGCGGCAGTTTGCCCAAACGGACGCAACGAACCAACGCAGGCAGAATGAATTGAGGGAGCAATCCAGGAACGATCGCTTCGTAGTCGGCCCTAATCTGTGGACGGGACTGTCGCTGGTGCGGTCCGGGGGAGCGATTCTCATCGTCGGCACCGCTGAGCAGGTGACTGACCGGCTGCTGGAATACGCTGAACTCGGCGTATCGACCTTCATCCTGTCAGGCTATCCCCACCTGGAGGAAGCGGAAATTTTCGGACGGGAAGCACTGCCGCTTTTCCGCAAAAAATGGGCACAAAAGCAGCAATCATAATCCAAATATGGAGTACAGGAGGTCTTCATGGTGAAATGGAATCAAGTTAGATCGATCTTATTGGCTGGCGCCGTATCCTCAATTTCCCTATTATCTGCTTGCGGCGGAACAAGCGGAGGAACAGCGTCTCCATCGGCTCCGGTTTCGGATGCCGCGTCTCCGCAGGCTTCCGACAAGCCGGTCACGATCAGCTTCCTTCATTGGCGGGGCGAGGACGTAAAGTCCTTTAACGGCATCATTGAGCAGTTCCAGAAGGAATATCCGAACATTAAAGTAGAGATGCAAACGATGCCTTCCGATCAGTATCAATCCACAGCGCAGGCGAAGCTTGCCGACGGATCCGTAGGCGACGTTTTTACCTCCTTCCCGGGAGCCCAGTTTCAGGCGTTATCGAAGGCAGGCATTTTTAAGGATCTCACCGGAGAGAAATTTCTGGAGAATTTCAACGAGCCTTTAATTCAGGTCGGGAAGAAAGACGGGAAGCAGCTTGCCATCCCTTATCAGCTCGTATATAACGATCCCATCTATAACGTGAAGCTGTTTGAGAAATACAATCTGACCCCGCCGAAGGACTGGGAAGGCTTTCTGACGCTTTGCGAGAAGCTGAAGTCGAACGGCATTATTCCGATTGCGTTCGCGGGGGCCGATATCGGTCCGGGACAGTTGATGAACACGATGGTCATGAACAACGGACCGGCCGATATCTTTACGAAGGTCGAAGCAGGAGAAGCGAAGCTGACCGATGAATTTTGGGTAAAGACGTTAACGCAGTTCAAAGAGTTAAACGATAAAGGCTATTTCCAGCCGAACGCACTTGGCACGAAGGATGCCGCAGCAGGCGCACTGTTCATCCAGGAGAAGGCGGCCATTCTGGCCAGCGGTTCTTATCAGCTGGCGCAGAACAAGCAGCAGAATCCGAATCTGGTGCAAAAGCTGCTCGCTCCGATCACTGTCACCGCCGACAAAGCCGTCTATGAAGGCGTTCATACAAGCACCTTCCTGTTGGCGGTAAATAACAAGTCCAAGCATCCGGAAGAAGCTAAGAAATTTATTGAGTTCTTAAGCCGCAAGGATATCGCGGGCCAATATGCAAACGAGACAGGGCAGAATGTGACCGTTAAGGATGTGCAATACACCACCGATGAGCTGAAAGCAGCGGCAGAATGGGCGAATAAGAAAACCTTGTTCCAGCCGCGATTTACGATTACAAATGCCGAGAATCAAAAGGCGGTCACCAATTCCATTCAAGCCGTGTTGAGCGGCAAATCGCCAGAGGATGCTGCGAAGGAAGCGCAGGCGATTGTCGATCAGCAGCTGAAGAAATAAGCGATGAGAAATCGTAAGGCTCTATGGCTTTTTATTCTGCCCGGCACCTTGCTCTATGGTTTTTTGTTTCTGTATCCGACGATATCGGGTTTATTCTATTCCTTCACCAACTGGGACGGCGTTTCGCCGTCCTATCGGTTCATTGGCTTGGACAATTACATCCATACGGTACAAAACATTGTGTTCCAAAAAGCGTTGGCCAATAATGTAAAGTTTATGTTGGTTGTCGTTCTTTTTCAAACGCTCATTTCGTTATCCTTGGCGTTGCTTTTGGTCAAAAATACAAAAATCAACGTATTTCTGCGCGCCCTTTATTTCTTTCCAACCATTTTGTCCTCGGTTTCCGTGGGACTGATCTGGGCATTTATTTACGACCCTTCCATCGGCCTGTTGAATACGGGATTGCAACAGGCGGGGCTTCAAGCCTGGACGCAGAGCTGGATCGGAGATGTGAAGATCGCATTGTATTCGATTGCGGCCGTTCAGGTTTGGGCGCATGCCGGACAGATGATGATCGTATTCGTCGCCGGGCTGCACTCCATCCCTGTGGAGCTGTATGAGGCGGCGAAAATAGACGGCGGCGGACGATGGCAGGTTTTTCGTATGGTCACCTGGCCGCTGCTGGCTCCGTCGGCAACGATTGTAGTGGCTTATACCACGATTCAGTCGTTCAAAGCGTTCGATCTCATTTTTACGATGACCGATGGGGGGCCAAACTATTCGACTGAAATTTTAACGACTTATATTTATCACCTGGCCTTTGCCAGCTATTCCTTCGGAGAGGCTTCGGCCGTTTCGGTATTGTTTCTCATTTTATTGTCTGTTCTGACGGTACTGCAGTTTAAAGCCCTGCGGGCAGACCGTGTATCGTATTAAAGAGAGGTTGAAGCGTCATGCTGATGAAATGGACTGGCCGACTGATACTGCTTCTGTATGCGCTGCTGATCGCGCTGCCTCTGTATGTCGTATTGATTTCCGCGTTCAAGTCGCCGCAGACGTTTTTTGCCAACCCGCTGAACTGGCCCAAGCCGTTCACGTTGACTAATTTTGTGTCCATGTTCAAGGAGCAGCCGATCTGGAGCTATTTTCTGAACAGCATCATCGTAACCTTGGGTTCCGTACTGTTGGAGCTCTTGCTTGGCAGCATGATCGCTTATGCGATTTTTCGCCTCGGAGGCAAAATAGGCAAAGGGATCTTCGCATTGTTCGCAGCGGGTCTGATCGTTCCTTCGCAGGTGAACATGCTGCCGATCTACTCGCTTGCGCACAAGCTGGGCTGGTCTGATCAGCTGTACGGACTCGTACTGGTCACCGTAGCCTTATTGCTGCCGGTGACGGTCTTTATGCTGGCGGGCTTTATGCAGCTGCTCAGCAAGGAAATTCTAGAAGCGGGGAGCATCGACGGAGCGGGAGAGTGGACGCTGTTTACCCGATTTGCCCTGCCGTTGTCCGCCCCCTCGATCGCAGCTGCGGCCTCGTTCCTGTTCGTGATGGTATGGAATGATCTATTGATTCCAATGCTGATGATTAACGGCAAGTCAAAGCTGACGCTGCCGCTGGCCATGCTGCAGTTTCGCGGAGAGTATGTCACCAATTATCCTATGCTTTTAACGGGAGTTGTGGTCACCTCGGTGCCGATGGTCCTGCTGTTTCTGTTCCTCCAGCGCTATTTCGTTGCAGGACTTACCGCGGGTTCGCTTAAGGGCTGACGTCAGGACTTATTGAAAATAAGGATGGCCAGAATGGTTCTTTGCCATATAAACTCTCTCCAGGTATGTCACAGATCATTGCGATTTGCTGTGATTGCAATCACACAGCCGGGCGGTTTCAGCTATTATACTTGGCTTATGGAAAGCAAACTGCTTGTGACAATGGAGGGAATGGTTATGCTAAGCAAAGAAACGATTCGGATCATCAAGTCAACCGTGCCGGTATTGGAAATCCACGGAGTGAACATTACCAAACGTTTTTATCAGCTGTTATTTTTGAATCATCCGGAACTATTGCATATTTTTAATCATGCGAATCAGAAGCAGGAACGGCAGCAGACCGCTCTTGCGAATGCCGTCTACGCCGCGGCCATGCATATCGATCATTTGCCGGCTATTCTCCCCGCTGTAAAGCAGATTGCACATAAGCACCGCAGCATTGGCATTCAGGCGGAGCATTACCCGATCGTCGGGAAATATTTGCTTGTCGCCATCCAGGATGTGCTGGGCGAGGCCGCAACGGAGGAGATTATAGCGGCATGGGCTGAAGCCTATAAAGTCATTGCTGATGTTTTTATTGGCATGGAAGCCGGCATGTATGAGCAGTCCGCGCGGCAGGCCGGCGGCTGGGAAGGGTATCGGGACTTTGTGGTGAAGCGCAAAGTGAAAGAGAGTGACGTGATCTCGTCGTTTTACCTTGTTCCCCGGGATGGCGGGCCGTTGGCCGGTTTTGAACCAGGGCAATACGTAAGCGTCAAGCTGGAAATTCCCGGGGAAGAATATACTCAAATTCGGCAATACAGCCTTTCCGATGCTCCCGGAAAACCGTACTACCGCATCTCCGTCAAACGCGAAGAGGGGCATCCGGATCGCCCGGCAGGCAAGGTGTCCGTATATTTGCACCGGCAGGTGAAGGAAGGCGATATCCTCCGGTTATCGGCTCCCGGCGGTGCCTTCACGTTAAACCGCGAGGACCCGCGTCCGGTTGTTTTGATCAGCGGCGGAGTCGGAATAACACCGATGATGAGCATGCTGAATACACTGGCAGATACGGATCCGCAGCGTCCGGTGATCTTCATACACACGGCTGTGAACGGAAACATGCATGCCATGAGGGAGGAAGTTAAATCGCTGCTGCCCAAGCTTCCTCATTTATCGGTTTACTTCTGTTATACAAGACCGACGGATTCTGATAAAACGGCCCGTGTGCACCATCATGAGGGATACTTGAACCTGCCGTGGATGAAAACGGTGATTCCGACCACGGATGCCCAATTCTATTTTTGCGGTCCGGTTTCGTTGATGAAGACGGTATACCGGGCATTGAAAACCTGGGGTATTCCCGCAGCCGATATGCATTATGAATTTTTCGGACCGGCGGGGAGTCTGGACGATGTCGCCGAGCCGGCGGGAGCAGGCGGCTAACCCGATCTGAATTTAAACGTCGGCTTTATTCGATTGGGCCCGCAGCAGCCTGTTGACCGTCTCGCGACGGAGCCCGATCAGTTGGCCGATTTCGTCTTGTGTGAGCACATCCGTCAAAGGTTTGGGTCCGATATAGGTTGCAAACCATTGCTGCAGCTTTCGCAGTTTGTCCGCAGGAGCGATTTGGCTCAATTGGTCTATTCTTTGCTGCATCATGCGAAGCTTGTCCTGCAGGAGCCGGGCGATCTCAAGGCATTTCTCGGGCTCCTGTTTCAAGCTGCCGTACCACTGCTGCGGGGGAAGCGTTTCGATTTCGCTTGTTGTAAGTGCAATAGCCGTTGCGTGATAAGGCATTGGACTGATCAAGGAATGATGAGGAATGATTTCCCCGGGTACGATGATATTGATTAAAACCGGATTTCCGTTTTCGTGTAAGCGTACGATTTTGAGCAGTCCGCTTTTTACGTGATAGAGGGGGCCGGTTTCCCCTTGGCGAAACAGTGTCTCACCCTTATGCAGCAGCATCCCAAACACCTCATTTATTGGAAACGCCCGATGGTTTATGACGGGCGTTTTTTACTTATTTAAAGATATAGACTTTTCCGGACGGCTGCAAGAACATACGAATGGAGAAGGGAGACCGCGTTAAGCAGGAATCCCTTTAAATGCATCTTCCCTTGGAACTGTGTTATGATACTTGTATACTGGAATGGACAAAGGGGAAGTCTTATGCAAAATATTCAACAATTTAAATCGGAATTTTTCAAAGCGTTGGCTCATCCGATGAGAATCCGGATTCTTGAAGTGTTAAGCGAAGGAGATAAGAATGTCAACGAACTGCAAAATATATTAGGCTCTGAAGGTTCGGCCGTTTCGCAGCAGCTGGCCGTGCTGCGGAATAAGAATGTGGTTTATGGCCGAAAAGAGGGGACTTCCGTCATTTATTCTTTACGCGATCCATTAATTAAGGATCTGTTGGCTGTGGCCAAACAAATTTTCGATAATCACCTGGTCGATGCGATTACGCTGCTGGAAGATATCCGTAAAGATTAGTTCCGAACAAGGAAAAGGGCAGGAAATGAAGCGTGGTTTCGCTTTAAATCGATTTGATGATTGTACTTTAAAGAGATGATCATTCTTGGCATTTGACAAAGGTGGAACAGGGACGTATCATCCTTTATATATTCAAATAATCAAATATTTAAAGAAAAGAAGGTTAGTCCGAATGAAACCCACTGGCAGATTTAAAGGTTATACCATGATTGCTTTTCGCAAAGATCTGGTTTCCGGACTGATTGTGGGGGTTATTGCCATTCCGCTTGGAATGGCTTTTGCCATTGCATCCGGCGTCAAGCCGGAGTATGGGATTTACACAACCATCGTAGCCGGAATTTTAATTTCCTTACTGGGGGGCTCTAAATTTCAAATCGGCGGGCCGACCGGCGCATTTATTCCGGTCCTGCTTGCCATCGTATTGCAGTATGGATATGAAAACCTGCTGATTGCCGGATTTTTGGCCGGGATACTTCTCGTCCTGATGGGAATATTTAGATTAG
Source organism: Paenibacillus naphthalenovorans (assembly GCF_900099895.1). GTDB lineage: Bacteria > Bacillota > Bacilli > Paenibacillales > NBRC-103111 > Paenibacillus_G > Paenibacillus_G naphthalenovorans. The sequence goes on along the minus strand of NZ_FNDY01000013.1, from coordinate 91,389 downwards.
GGACTCTGATCCGGTTTATTCCGAAGCCTGTCACGATTGGCTTTACCGCCGGCATCGCCATTATCATATTCAGCGGACAGATCGCCAATTTTTTGGGCTTGCGCGATATCGCCAAACATGAAGATTTCTTTTCCAATATGAAAGAAATCGCCATCCACCTACCGACGTTTAACGGCTACAGCATTCTGACGGCGTGTATTTGTTTGGTGATTCTTTTATTGTGTTCCCGGTTTACGCCTAAAATTCCGGGGGCATTAATAGGGCTTATCGTTTCCAGTGTGGTTGCTACTTTGTTGTTTAACGGGGAAGTGGCTACGATCGCTTCGACCTTCGGGCCTATTCCAAACACCCTGCCGCACTTCCAATGGCCGTCTCTGACCTGGGAGAAAATCGAAATGATGCTGATCCCGGCTTGTATTATTGCCATGTTAGGCGGAGTTGAATCGCTTTTGTCCGCGCTGGTTGCCGATGAAATGACAGGAACCCGCCACAACAGCAACCGGGAATTAATCGGTCAAGGCATTGCCAATATGGTGACTCCGTTATTCGGAGGCATACCGGCTACCGGGGCCATTGCACGGACGGCAACCAATATTTAAAATGGCGCCGTTTCCCCCATGTCCGGTATTATTCACGGCTTTATTGTACTATTGGTGCTGCTTCTACTGGCACCGTACGCATCCCTTATTCCGCTTGCAAGCATGGCTCCGATTTTAATGATGGTCGCCTGGAATATGAGCGAGCGCAAAGAATTCGTACGTATCCTAAAGACGAAAACCAATGATTCCATCATTCTCTTGGTCACATTTTTATTAACCGTATTTACAACGCTGACCATCGCAGTAGGGATAGGTTTAATTTTATCCGTATTATGGTTTGTCAAGCGAATGAGTGACTTGAATACCGTTTACGAAATGCCGTCGAACCATTCGGCCAAGCAAGTGAAGGTGAAAGCGCTTATGGACGCCGACAGCCGGGAATTGCACCATATGAACATTTATACGATTGAAGGGCCTCTTTTTTTCGGGACAGCTCTTCCTTTGGAAGAGAGTATTCTCGGCAATCTGCATCATAAGTCAAAGATACTGCTGCTTCAGATGGGGAAGGTTCCGTATATCGATACGACAGGGGCGGCCCATCTGGACCGGCTGATCGGGCATGTGGTGAAATCGGGCGGTGTGGTGCTGTTATCGGAAATAGGGCAGCAGCCCTTATCCATTCTGGAAAGGACAGGGCTGCTCCAACGTGTAGGTCGTGATCACGTATTCGGTCATACGAGCGAGGCGATCGAATTTGCTATAAAAAGACCGGCGAGAATCCGCTATGCCGAAAGCACAGCGATGAAATAATTTCGCCTGACGGCATGTCCATGGTGCTGCGAACCGGTACATCCGGCCGGCGCCTGAGAACGATCCGGAAGGCCGGCTGCACCGAAAATGGGCCGACCAACTGCAGTTAAAACGACTGCGGTTGAGTCGGCCCCGATTTTATGTACCCATCTTGTTAAGAGCGCCATGAAGAACAGGGCCGTCCCTCCGTCATTTTCATGACTATTGGAACGGCCCTTTTTCAATTAAGGATGAATGTTCTTTATAAGGTTAGACCGATTTGGGAACACTGTTTTTGATCGGTTGAGTTTCTTCCGCCGTTTGTCCTGCTGCGGATTCAAGCTGCCCGCCAGGATGAAATTCGTTTTCCGATTTGGCGACGATGACGGTGGCTACGCCGTTGCCGATCAGATTCGTAATGGCGCGCGCTTCCGACATGAACCGGTCGACGCCGAGGAGCAGAGCCATACCCGCCAGAGGGATGGAAGGAAAGGCGGCCAAAGTGGCGGCAAGCGTGATGAATCCCGAACCAGTGACGCCCGCCGCGCCTTTTGAGGTTACCATCAGTATGCCAAGCAGCGTAAGCTGCTGCCAGATGGTCATTTCCACCCCGGATGCCTGGGCGACAAACATGGCGGCCATCGACAGGTAGATGGCCGTGCCGTCCAGATTGAACGAGTAGCCGGTAGGGACGACCAAACCGACGACCGACTTGGAACAGCCGTATTTTTCGAGCTTATCCATCATGCGCGGCAGTGCCGACTCAGAGGAAGAAGTGCCCAACACCAGCATGATTTCCTCTTTAATGTAAGCGATAAATTTAAATATGCTGAAGCCGTATGCTTTGGTGATCATTCCGAGAACGACAATGATAAACAAAGCCATCGTAATATAAACCGAACCCATCAGCTTTCCTAAAGAAGTAAGGGACTCAATCCCGAATTTGCCGATCGTATACGACATGGCGCCGAAGGCGGCAATCGGAGACACTTTCATGACCATGTTTACGACACCGAAAAAGGCGTGCGAAAGCTTATCGAACAGATCAATGACCGGCTTGGCCTTGTCGCCCATAGCGGTCAAAGACAAACCGAACAGGATCGCAAAGAACAGAATCGGCAGCAGATCTCCGCCGGCCATGGCGGCGACGACATTATCGGGTACGATGCCTACAAGAAAGTCGATAAAGCCGTGATTGGATTGTTCCGCCGCTTTCTCCGTGTACTTGGAAATGTCTCCGGTTGCTTTGGAAGCGTCGATCCCTGCACCCGGTTTAACCAAGTTGACAACCACAAGACCGATCGCCAGCGCGATCGTGGTAACGATTTCGAAATATAAAAGCGCTTTCCCGCCGATGCGGCCAACTTTTTTCATATCGCCCATGTTTGCGATCCCGTGCACAACGGTAAAGAACACGATAGGCGCAATAACCATTTTGATTAACTTGATAAAGACATCTCCAAGGACTTTCAATTTTTCGCCCGTTGCGGGAAAGAAATGTCCAAGGAGGATGCCTAGTATGATGGCAATAACGACTTGAACGGTTAAGTTTCTCAAATTGATCCGGAATTTCATGGGACAGCCTCACTTTCACTTTTTTGAAAACGTTTTTTCGTGTCCCAAGTGTATTAAAGAAAGCGGATCAAAACAATAATACGGTCATATTGTTTGTTTAGTATCTTTTGGTCAACGGATCTCATTCATCAAGTCTTTCCCGATGATGACGGTGAATTCCTCGTATAACGGCTCAAAGCGTTTTTTCCAGAGGGCCTTTTCCTCATCGGAAAGCGTGATGATTTGCAGAGACTGATTTTGAAAAAGGGATTGCAGCTGATTCTGGTGCAATAACGATTCACGGTTATTCCAATCCGACGTTTCCTTTAACGCTTCCTGGAGAAGCTGCTGTACGTCGGGAGGGAGATTCTCCCAAAACCGCTTGTTGAATGTGACGACATAGCCAAGATAACCGTGGTTGCTTATCGTCATAAAACGCTGAACCTGGTACAGCCGTTTGCTTAGAATATTGGAGATGGTATTCTCCTGCCCATCCGCTCTGCCAGTCTCCAGCGTCCGGTAAAGTTCATTAAAAGGCGTGCTGATCGTCGATGCGTTCAGCGCTTTAAACTGCCGCTCCAACACCGTGCTTGGCTGAATCCGGAATTTCAGGCCTTGAAAGTCTTCAGGCGTCCGCAGCGGACGGACGTTATTGGTGACCTGCCGGAAGCCGTTATGCCAGAAGGCGGCTCCTTTCAAACCTTTAGCCTCCAGCGTCGCGAGCAGGCGCTGACCCAAAGCTCCTTGAAGGGATCGGTCGACTTCCTCCTGATTCTGAAAAAGGAACGGGAGATCCATGACAAGCCACATGGGATCGATTTTGTTCATATTAGAAAATGAGGGAGCGATCATTTGAACGTCGTCATGCTGCAGGGCGGCGATTTCGGTGTCTTCCGTGTACAGCATGCCGTTCGGGAACACCTGGACTTCGACACGGTCCTGCGACTTCTCTTTGACGAGCTGGGCAAAATGAGCCGCGGCGAGTCCTTTGGGCGTATTCTCGGCGACGACGTGGCTGAATTTGATGATAATCCGGTCTTTGAGGCCGGTAAACTCCTCATCGTAAGGCAGTTCGCCTTTGATATCAGGTTGAAAACCGATGACATATGCGGCAAGCAAGCCAAGCACAAGAAAGATGCCGATTCCCGCAACTGTTTTGATATGAACTCACCTCCGGGTTATTGCTATTTCAGCCCTATTATTTCACAATAAGGTAGAAAAATAAACCGCACGAAAGGAAGGGGAAACGGTGAACCGGCTGCGCATCTATTGGAAAATCATGCTTCTTTCGTTCGGATTGGTCCTTTTCTCCCTCCTGATTGGCGGCATTGTACTGATCGGCAGCCTTACCCGGCTCAAGGAGGATGAACTGAGAAACCGGCTTACGATAACGGCGCAAACCGTTGCCAATCTGCCGAATGTCATCGAAACCATCGATGATCCCGATGCCGCGGCTCATATTGCTCCGGTTGCGGACAAGATCCGGATTTTAAATCGTGTCTCCTATATCAGCGTGCTTGACATGAACCGGAGACGATTGTCCCATCCGTTATCGGAGCGCATCGGCGGAACGTTCGCCGCAGAAGAGAACGAGACGGCATTCGCCGAGCACACGTATGTCTCAAAGGTGCGAAACGAAGCGGGCGTCGGCCTTCGGGCTTTTGTACCGGTCATGAACGCCGCGCATGAGCAGGTCGGGGTGGTCGTGGCGGGCGGCCTGCTCCCGGGTATAGATGAGCTGATCCGCGAGGAAAAACGTCCGCTCGCCGTTACTTCCCTGATATCGCTTCTGTTCGGCATCTTCGGCTCCGTACTGCTGGCCCGCCATATCAAGCGGCAGATGTTTAATCTGGAGCCTCAGGAAATCGCCAGAATGTTCAGAGAACGTACGGCGGCGTTCCAGGCGATGCAGGAGGGGATTATTGCCATCGACCGGAGCGGAGTCATTACGATATTCAATGAACGCGCCAAACAAATTTTCGGCATAAAACATGATGCGACGGGACGGGCCATCGGCGATGTCATTCCGGAAACCCGGCTGATGGAAGTGCTCGATTCGGGACAGCCGGCGCTGGGCAAGGAACTGAAATTCGGAGGGACGATCCTGTGGAGCAACCTGATTCCGATCCGCGAGGCGGGGGATACGGTCGGAGCCATCGGGATCTTCCAGGATCGGACGGAAGTGACGAGGATGGCCGAGGAATTGACCGGCGTACGTGAATTTGTCCATGCTCTACGGGCGCAAAATCATGAGCATATGAACAAGATACACACCGCGGCGGGATTGATTCAGCTTGGAAAACAGCAGGAGGCGCTCAATTACCTGTTCGAAATCGCAGATCAGCAGGAAGAGATTACGCGGTTTCTGCAGCAGCATTTTGACGATGACGGCGTGGCCGGACTGCTTCTGGGCAAGATCAGCCGCGGCAAGGAGCTTGGCATTGAGCTCCGCATTAACCCGAACAGCAGATTGAAACGCTTTCCGGAGCTTCTTGACCGCCATGACTTCGTACTGCTGCTCGGTAACCTGATCGAAAATGCCTTCGATGCCCTTGCCGATGTGGAAGCCGAGCATAAAGAAGTATATGTCAGCATTGAGCAGAATGAGGAACTGCTGTCCATCGCGGTCGAAGACAACGGGTGCGGCATGTCGCAAGAGACGATTGACCGCATGCTGGAACGCGGTTTTTCCACCAAGGAGGGGGAGAATCGGGGGATGGGCCTGTATTTGCTGAACGATATTGTAACCAAAGGCAACGGCAAGTTAACATGTGAATCGTCGGTCGGTTTGGGCACAACGATGGAAATCATATTTCCGATGAAAGGCGGGACAGGTACACGTGATGAATAACACAGAGAAGCCGTATTTTCGGGTGCTGTTGATTGAGGATGATCCTATGGTCCAGGAAGTGAACCGCCAGTTTGTGGAGCAGGTGGAAGGTTTTCATGTTGTAGGCATGGCAACCAACGGTTTAGAGGGACTGAAGCTGATTGAGCAGTTGAAGCCGGATCTGGTCTTTCTTGACATCTTCATGCCCTCGCTTGACGGAATTGCCACCCTGCAGCGCATCCGCTCTGCAACGATGCCTGTCGACGTGATCGTCGTGACGGCTGCCAAAGATGCCGAGACCGTGCGTTCAATGATGCGCAACGGCGCGTTTGATTATATCATTAAACCGTTCAAGATCGAACGGGTTCACAAGACGTTGGAGCGGTACCGTGAACGGCACATGACGCTTAAGCCCGGAGCATCGGTAACCCAGGATCAGTTGGATAACATTCTGATTAGCGGCGAATCCGCAGGTGAAGCGGAAATGAAGAAAACGCCGGTGGATTATTGGCAAATTTCGTCTGACGATCTGCCTAAAGGGCTTAATGCGGCGACGCTTAAACAGGTGCTCAGCGTCATGGAGCATCAGGGCGGCCGCCTGTCCGCGGAGGAAACGGCTGCAGGAGTAGGCATCTCCCGCGTGACGGCAAGACGATACCTGGAATTTCTTGAGAAACGCGGGATCGTGCGTCTCGAGGTACATTACGGCACGATAGGCCGTCCCGTCAATAGATATGAATTGCTGCATGATCAAAACGACCAAAAATAAGTGCGATAACGAAATAGATAGGACGATCGCGGGAACGGTTGAAAAACAACCTTGCTTACGATCGTTTTTTTGTTGATTTTTTTAAAAAAACTTATATACAAGAATGGTAGTGTGGTTGTATACTAGTGTGGGAGGAGTTGATCCAGATTGGAATGGGGAAGAAAGATGATGGCCAGATCTACCCGGGATCATGTGTATCAATTACTAAGAGAAAACATTTTAAACATGCAGTTGGAACCCGGAACCAACATTTCGGAGAATGAGATTTCTGAAAAATTCACAGTGAGCCGAACCCCGATAAGGGAAGCTTTTCTTCGCTTGGCTCAAGAGGGCCTGCTGGAAATTTATCCGCAAAAAGGTACCGTTGTTTCTTTGATTGATCTGGAACGGGTGGAAGAAGCCAGATTTATGCGCGAGCAGGTAGAAAAAGCCGTCATTCTTTTGGCTTGTGACCATTTTCCAAAGGAATATCTCTTTGAGCTTGAAAAAAATCTGAGAATGCAGGAGCTTTGCACTCAGGAGCACGACTATACCAAATTGTTTGAACTGGACGAGCAATTCCATCAAACGATCTTTGAAGGCTGCAATAAAAAGCGCTCATGGCAGACGATTCAATCCATGAAGATGGACCTGGACCGGATTCGTATGCTGAGATTGGCTACGGATTACAATTGGACCGACATTCTGATGCAGCATCAAGAGATCGTACAAGTGATCAAAGAACGGCAGTCCGATCGGGCTGAAACCATCATACGGCAGCATCTGAATCTGGTTATTCACGATCGGGATGCGTTGAAAATGAAATATCCCGCCTTTTTCAAATAGATAAAGCGCTTCCTTGCAAACAAGGAGCGGATCGGATTTGAAAGCGGATACATATTCTGAATTAACATAAGGTGGTGATAAGGGGCAACGGATGAAGGTTCTTTTTGTAAACGCTTTAATTCATATGATCATTAGGAGGTCAAAAACATGAAGAAAGCACTCATTTCCATTCCGCTTGCTGTTCTTACAGCAACAACGCTGCTTGCAGGATGTTCAAGTAACGAAGAGGCGCCAGCTTCACCCGGCAGCGCTTCTACGGAACCGGTTGAATTGAATCTTTGGGGAGGCCATCCGGAAATCGATCCCTGGTATAAGAAAATGGCTGAAGAATATAAAAAAGAGAAGCCCAACGTAAACGTGACGATTTCATCGTTTCCTCTGCGTGACTTTGAAAAGAAAATTGCAGCGGCCCTGCCTTCCCAAAGCGCGGCGGAAATTGTAACGATCAATCCTGTCGTGGCTTTGCGATATATTGAAGGCGATATGCTGCATAAGGCCCCGGAAGATCTGGCCAAATTGGTCAACACGGAGAGCAGCTTCCCTAAGATCATTTCGGAGACCGCAAATTATAACGGCAATGTATACGGCATTCCGCTTCATATATCGAAAGCCGTTTTATTCTATAACAAAAAAATGTTTGAAGAAGCGGGTCTTAGCGGTCCTCCGACCACGATGGATCAATATTTGGAGTATGCGCAAAAAACAGCAAAACGAGACGCGTCCGGAAAGCTGATTCGAGCCGGACAATCTCTCCGCTTGAGCGGCGGCGGCAGCGGCGTTGCCGAGAAATTCTGGGTTTTGCTCATGCAAAACGGCGGCAGCGTCGTGAAGAAAATAAGCGACGGGCAATATAAAGCGAATTATGACAACGATGCGGGTTTGAAGACGGTTCAAATGTATGTGGACATGGTTCACAAATATAAAACCGATGATCCGACATTGAAGCACGATGCAGAAGCTTTTGAAATGGAAGCGGCGGCCTTCTTCTCACGGGAGTCCTGGGTGGTCGGCGATATTCAGAAGAAAGCTCCAAATCTGCAGTATGATACGGCCCCCATGCCGAAGGCGACTTTGGTTGTTCCTTTTAACTTCCATGTCAGCAAGTCGGCGGAAGGCAATGTTGCGGCGGCCGCTTGGGACTTCATTCGCTTTATGATGAAGCCTGAAAATCAAGTGGAGCTGATGCGCATGACCGGCTGGCAGCCCGCAAGGGAGGATTTGGATTTGGAGAGCCTGTTCAAGGAAGTCCCTCAATATAAGAGCTTCTTTGAAAAACGTGAATTGGAAACGTATCCGCCACTGCCGGAGTTTGATGAAATTATGACCAAGTTTGCAGACAGGCTTGCCAATAAAATATTTACCGATGCCAGCTTAGTGGACAATCCGGACAAAATCAGAGCGTTGTTGGCCGAGGCTGCCAAGGAAACGAATGACATCTTGAAACAATACGGACATCTGGCTCCATAATCAATGACAAATTGGCAGATTCGGTCATTGTATGGCCGGATCTGTCAATATCCTAATGGAAGGGGAATCGTTCTCTTGTCATCAACAACGATTAAACCGGAAGGTTCGCCGGCTAAACGTGTGAAGCGTTCCAATAAACTGACAAGATCAGCGACTTGGTTTTGTTTCCTGGGATTGCTGCCGATCCTTGCCTTATTTACTTATATCCGTCTCATTCCTATTGTCAAAACGTTCTATATGAGTCTGTTTCAATGGGACATGGTTTCTCCTAAGAAGCCGTTTATCGGCTTGCAAAACTACATCACCTTGTTCCAGAATGAAAACTTTCTGATCTCGTTGAAAAACACGACGATTATCGCTTTTAATGTCTTTCTATTCAGCGTACCGTTCGCTTTAATGTTAGCCGTGCTTATATTAAACCAGGTTCGGTTCAAGTCATGGTATGAGGCCATCTACTTCCTGCCCTTTATTGCACCCATGGTTCCGGTGACGGTGATTTGGAAATGGATTCTGGATGCGAACAATGGATTAATGAACTACTTTATTTCATTCTTCGGCATTTCCTCCAAAGCGTGGCTGCTGGATCCCAAGCTGGCTATTGTTTCGGTCATTATGCTGACCGTATGGAAAACGCTCGGGTACAATATGGTCATTTTCATGGTAGGGCTTAAAGGGATTTCCAAAGAATACTACGAAGCGGCTGCCATTGACGGAGCGACGGGGATTAAGGCGTTTTGGCACATTACGGTGCCGATTCTCAAGCCCATCACGGTGTTTGTCTCGGTCATCACCTTAATCCACAGCTACAATGTATTTAGTCAAATCTATATTCTGGCATCCGACGTGCAAGGCGCTCCGGGTTATGTGGTAAGGGTGCTTGTGTACGACATGATCGAGAACGGATTCCGCTTCTTTAAAATGGGATATGCTTCTGCCGAAGCCGTTATTTTATTCTTGATCGTACTCGCTTTAACGTTGATTCAATTGGGATTGGCTAAAGAAAGAACGTCCTCGAAGAAGGGGCTGAGCTGATGATTCGTACTGTACGTTTACAAAACATACTGGCGGGAAGCGTTCTGATGCTGGGCTCGATCGTCATGCTGATCCCTTTTATCTGGATGATTCTGACGGCATTCAAAACAGCTCCGGAACTGAACCAATGGCCGCCCAGTATGTGGCCGCAGCAATGGAACCTGCACAATTTTGCAGAGGTGTTTAGTAAAGTGGAAATTCCACTGTACTTGAGAAACAGCTTGGGCATGGCCTTGATCTCAGCGGCGTCGATCGTTTTTACTTCGACGTTATCGGGATATATATTCGCCAAGTTCCGGTTCAAAGGCAAGAACTTCTTGTTTGCGCTCGTTCTGGCAACGGCGATCGTCCCTTTTGAGATTTATATGATCCCGCTCTATTTGCAAATGAAGGAATTGGATTTAATCAATACCTTCCAAAGCTTGTTTATCCCTTATTTGATTATGAGCTTCGGGATCTTCTTCATGAGGCAAAACATCATTCAACAAATTCCCGATGAAATCATTGAATCCGCAAGAGTGGAAGGTGCGTCGGAGTGGGGAATTTTTGTTAGAATTATTGTTCCGCTTTGCAAATCTCCGATGAGCGCACTGGCCATTTTTGCCTACATCGAGGCATGGAATGCTTTCGTTTGGCCGCTTCTTGTCATGGGGAAGAAAACCTACTATACGATGGAGCTTGGGCTGGCCATGCTGCAATCTTCATTCGGAATAGAGCTCAATATTATCTCAGCCGGTGCAGTGATTTCCGTTTTGCCGATTCTCATAGTGTTTATCTTCTTGCGCAGATATATTATCGAAAGCGTGAGTATGACCGGACTGAAGTAGAATCCTTTAGACTTTGCAGGTGGTGAAAAGCGTGGCTGCGAATCAGATCGAATTAAAGCCGTTTAAATTATCGAGAAACCGGGTTTGGCGAACATATGCCGGAGGGGAATGCCTGGAGCGGTGGCAGGGCGGCTCCCATCCATCGGACAGCTCTTTTCCCGAGGAATGGGTAGCCTCGACGGTGATCGCTTCGAATGCAGGAAGAGAAGAAGTGGTGGAAGGATTAAGCGAGATTGTACTGGAGAATGGAAAGTCCATCACTTTAAAGGATCTCATCCGTTCCAATCCGGAAGATATCTTAGGCCGTCGGCATACGGCGAAATATGGTTCCGAAACGGCGGTGCTGGTGAAAGTTCTGGACGCCGGGGAGCGGCTGACGATTCAGGTTCATCCGGACCGTGAATTCGCGCAATCCGCCTTCCAATCCGTATTCGGCAAAACGGAGGCCTGGTATATTCTCGGAGGCCGCACCATCGGCGGGGAAGATCCGTATGTGCTGCTCGGGTTCAAACCGGGAATGACGCAGGCCAAATGGAAGCAGCTTTTTGAAGATCAGGATATTCCGGGCATGATCGGCGCGCTGCATAAAATTCCTGTGCAGCCGGGCGATGTCTTTCTTGTGGAAGGCGGGGTTCCGCATGCCATCGGGAGCGGATGCTTTTTAATCGAAATTCAAGAGCCTACGGATTACACCTTGCGGGTGGAAAGAACGACGCCCAGAGGCCATTCGCTGCCGGATTTCGCCTGCCATCAAGGGTTAGGCTTTGAGCGGATGCTGGAATGCTTCCATTATGAAGCCTATGACGAACAGGAAACATTGAGCCGATGGAAGAAAGAACCGGCTTTAGTCAGACAGCTGGCCGGCGGAAGCGAGTACGCACTCATAGATCAAAGCTCTACAGACCGGTTCCGCATGCATTTGCTGGAGATTCTAGACGAGCTGCAGGTCGAAGGGAACGGCACATTTTCTATCGCTATTGTGATTTCCGGCACGGGAACCATCGTTTGCCGGGGGCAAGCCCAGGACGTCAGCCAAGCGGACGAGATCTTTTTTCCTGCCGTTCTTGAGCAAGTGAACTGGATCAATACCGGTAAGGAGCCGATGAAAGTGATTCTTTGCTATCCTCCCGAATAAGATGCGGGCTGCTGCCCGATTGGAGGCCGTTGGAAAGCTGATGTGCATGTTTACTGTGTGGAATCCCGATAATGACTGAAAGGCAGGAGCAAGCGTGAGAATGGTATTCAGATGGTTTGGCGAGGGAAACGATCATGTTTCTCTTGACCAAATTAAACAAATCCCCGGCGTAGAGGGTATCGTATGGGCGCTTCATGACGTTCCCGTAGGGGAAGAGTGGCCCATGGACAAAATCATTGAAGTTAAAAACCATGCCGAACACTATGGGTTCAACATCGATGTCGTGGAAAGCGTGAATGTTCATGAGGATATTAAGCTGGGTCTTCCTACCCGGGATCAGTATATTGAAAACTATAAAAAAACGATAGAGAAGCTGGCGTCCGTTGGTGTAAAGGTGATTTGCTACAATTTCATGCCGGTTTTTGATTGGATACGAACCGACTTGTACAAGGAGCTGGAGGATGGCTCCACCGCCCTCTTCTATGAAAAGGCGAAGCTGGATCAGATAGACCCGATGGAATTGGTGCATCAAATTGCGGACAATCCAAAGTTTACGATACCGGGCTGGGAGCCGGAGAGATTAGCTTATCTTTCCCAATTATTCGAAGCCTATAAGCATGTAACGGAGGAAGATTTATGGAATAACCTGCACTATTTCCTGGAGCAGATTATTCCCGTAGCCGAGGCGAACTACATCCGTATGGCGATTCACCCCGACGACCCGCCGTGGTCCGTATTTGGACTGCCGAGAATTATCACCAATCGGGAGAACATCAGAAGGCTGTTAAAGCTTGTCGATAATCCATACCATGGCGTCACGCTTTGCAGCGGTTCTTTGGGCGCGAATCCAAACAATAATATAGCGGAGATGGTTCGGGAGTTCGCGGACCGGATTCCATTCGCCCATATCCGCAATGTAAGGGTGTACGATAACGGCGATTTTATTGAGACTTCCCATCGAACCCGGGACGGTTCGGTAGACATATATGATATCGTCAAAGCTTATCATGAAAACGGGTTTACCGGGTATGCCAGACCCGACCACGGCAGACATATCTGGAATGAAGAGTGCCGTCCCGGTTACGGGCTTTATGACAGGGCTCTCGGCATCATGTACCTGTGGGGAATCTGGGATACACTAGACAGACTGCAAAAGGAGAGAGCGTAATGCTGCAGTTGAACAGCAATTTGCAAGGGAAAGTCGCGGTCGTTACCGGTGGAAGCGGAGTCCTGTGCGGGGCCATGGCCAAAGAGCTTGGACGACAAGGCGTCAAAGTGGCCATTTTGAATCTGAATGAAGAAAAGGGCCGAAAGGTGGCTCAGGAAATCAGAAATTCAGGCGGTACGGCCATAGCTGTCCCCTGCAACGTATTGGATGTGGAGAGCGTAAAGAAGGCCGAGGAAATCATTTCGAAAGAGCTGGGCATTTGCGACATCCTGATCAACGGAGCGGGAGGTAATCATCCCAAAGGAACGACGACGAATGAAATCTTAAAATTGGAAGATATTGATAATCATGAAATCACGACTTTTTTTGATTTGAGCAAAGAAGGGTTCGAATATGTTTTTGATTTGAATTTAATGGGTACGCTCATTCCGACACAAATCTTCACCAGGAAAATGATAAACCGCAAAGGCGCGGTGGTCATTAATATGTCCTCTATGAGCGCGCCGTCCCCGATGACCAAGGTTCCTGCCTATAGTGCGGCCAAAGCCGCGATTGACAACCTGACTCAATGGTTGGCGGTGCATATGGCGAATGTGGGCATTCGCGTCAATGCCATTGCTCCGGGTTTTTTCCTGACCGAACAAAACCGGAAGCTGTTAACCAACGAAGACGGGTCTTTAACGGAAAGATCGAATAAAATTTTGGCCCATACCCCGATGCGGAGATTCGGATCTCCCGAAGATCTTCTGGGAACGATGATCTGGTTGGCCGATGAGCAGATGTCGGGCTTCGTAACCGGAATTACGATTCCGGTAGACGGCGGATTCATGGCGTATTCAGGGGTCTGATGATCAGGCGGTGCGAAAGCTGTCCGAAAATGTCGGGAAAGCCCCTCTTGTTGGGAGGGGCTTTTGTTTGTTCAAGATGATTTGGGCTTTATGTTTTCCGCCAGCAGCTCGCCCATCGGCGTCCATTCCGTTTCCTTCGGCCGTTGGGGATACGTGACGGGCAATCTCGGGAACAGCAGCTCCGAAATTCTGTACGCTTCTTCGAGATGCGGATAACCGGAAAGGATAAACGTATCGATTCCAAGAGCCGCATATTCCTTCAGCCGTTCGGCCACTTCGTCGGGGCTGCCGACCAGTGCGGTTCCAACGCCGCCTCTCACCTGACCGATTCCGGCCCAAAGATTCGGGCTGATTTCCGGCTTGTGCCGATTGTCGCGTACGAGCTGGGTCATGCGGCGCTGGCCGACGGAATCGAACCGTTCGAGCATCGCCTGCGCCTCGCGAACGTCCTCTTCAGACACATACTGTATCAGCTTCCGGGCTGCCGCCCATGCTTCTTCCGCCGTTTCGCGGACAATAATCTGGACGCGAAGTCCGAATTTGATCCGGCGGCCGAGGGCTTGGGCGCGGCTTCTCACATCGGCGATTTTTTCCGCTACCATGGCGGGCGTTTCGGCCCACGTCAGGTACGTATCGATATGCTTGGCAGCCACGGCATGGCCCGCCTCCGAAGAGGCGCCTATAAAGAGCGGCGGAGACTGCCGGCTGAAAGGGACGTATTGCAGTTTCGCCCCTTCCACCCGGATATGTTTTCCGTGGAAGGTAACGGTTTCGCCCCTCATCAGCCGTTTCCATACCGTCAGGAATTCGTCGGTCGCTTCGTAACGCTCTCCGTGTGAGAGGAAGATGCCGTCGCCCTTCATTTCGATGGGATCGCCGCCGGTCACCACATTGATCAGCAGCCGTCCGGACGACAGCCTTTCGAACGACGCCGCCATCCGGGCGGCGATGCTTACCGAAATACCGCCTGGACGGACCGCAACGAGAAACTTCAGCTTCTCCGTCGCCTGCATCAGCGCCGAAGCCACGACCCATCCGTCTTCGCAGGCGTGTCCCGTGGGAACAAGCATTCCGGAATAACCGAGCTGGTCCACCGCCTGCGCGATCTGGCGGAAATAGTGCATATTCGTGATTTTGGCGCCTTTTGTGGTGCCCAGATACCTCCCATCGCCCATCGTGGGCAAATACCAAAACATTTCCACGTCGATTCCTCCTAGTATTGTGCTGTACGGCCTCCTGCGATCAGGGACACCAAATGCTGCCGTAATGCGGCAAATTCCTTGTCGGCGCGCAGTTCATTGAACGACACGCCGCCTTCCCGCCGGAACAGCGGATTGACAAAGTCCTGCACGATCCGCCCGGGGTCCGGCTGCATGACCAAAATACGACGGCCCAGCAGAAGCGCCTCGTCCACATCGTGGGTAATGAAAAACATGCATGTAAGCGTCCGCCGCCAAATGTCGCGTAAATGCAGCTGCATCGATTCCCGGGTGAGGGCGTCCAGCGCGCTGAACGGTTCATCCATCAGTACAATGCTGGGCTTCGCGGCCAGCGTCCTCGCCAATGCGGCGCGCTGCTTCATACCGCCGGAAAGCTGATGCGGCAGCAGGTCGGCCGCCGCTTCCAATCCGACCAGGGCCAGATAGTCGGCGGCTATGCGCCTGCGCTCTTTCCGGCGGACGCCGGCCATCCGCAGGCCGAATGCAACGTTTCCGGCAATGGTCAGCCACGGGAAGAGGTTGGCGTGTTGAAAGACGACGCCAACCTGCGGATCGGGCTTCGTATGAAGCGCGCCGTTGATGCGCACCGAGCCGTCGGTCGGTTCCAAATAGCCCGCGATAATGTTCAGCAAGGAGGACTTGCCGCAGCCCGAAGGCCCCAGCACGCAAACGAACTCATCGGGTTCCAGAGCAAGGTTGATGTCCTGAAGCACATGCAGCGGTGTGGAGCCTTGACGGTACGTTAACGCAATGTCCGTCAGTCGGATCCCCGCCGTGTCCGCCGGTTTTGGAGGAGAAGCGGATAACGCCGGTCGACCGGGTTCCGTCAGGCCGGGAACGGCTGGCGATTCAACATATGCGCACATGATCATGCCACCTTTCCGAGATAGGATTGTTGCGTTACTTGGTATACAGATCGCTGCGGATGGCCTTTTGGAAGACAGCGGCATCCGGCGCGCTTTTAATGGATTTCTGCTCAACGAGGAAGTCGGCCGTTGCTTTCAGCAGCGCACCGAATACGCCCGGCTGTTCCGGCGTTCCCATATATTTGGCGTCCGTCTGCTGGGAGGCGTCGAGCACGGTAATCTCGTTCATCGCCTTGAGCGTTTCCTCCGGCGTCAGGCCAAGCTCTTTGGACAGCGACTCGGCCGCTTCCTTCGGGTGGTCGCGGTAATACTTTGTTCCTTCGTCAAGCACTTCGATATACTGTTTGACGACGTTCGGGTATTTGGCGATAAAGTCGTTGTGGACGACGCCGAATTCGCCGGTCGGTGCGCCTTGATCGGCAACCTCTTTCGAGTTGATGATGACCTTGCCGCTTGCGGCCAGCAGCTTCGATTGAACAGGCTGCCAGGTATAAGCGCCGTCGATGTCTCCCCGCTGCCAGGCTGCAAGAAGATCCGGCGCCTGCATGTCGATGATTTTGATCGTCCCTGGATCGATATTGGCTTGTTTCAGCGCCGACAGCAGGCTGAAGTGGGAGGTGGAGCCGAAGGTCGTGGCGATGGTTTTGCCTGTCAAATCCTGCAGCGACCGGATACCGGATTTCTCCTGCACGACAAGCGCTTCGCTCTCTCCGATGACGTCATGTATATAGTAGATTTGGTTCGGCAGCCCTTGGGCGATGCCCGAAGCGCCCGGCGGTGTACCGACCAGGCCAAAGTCGATGCTTCCGCTGGCGATGGCGGTATTGACGTCCCGTCCGGAATCGAACTTCAGCCAAGAAATTTTTACGCCGGGAAATTTCTTCTCTGCGAGTCCGAGAGCTTTGGCCATCAGTTCGCCGTTCGGGGATACCTGGTAGCCGATACGGATTTCTTTGGGCAGCTCTGCGTTGGGTTCGCCGGCAGATGTGGCGCCGGTACCGGTCGTTTCCTTTGTGCCGCCGCCGCAGGCGGCAATAAGCAGCAGCAGCGAAGCAATGAGGGAAACGGCGAACAAACGGGAAGATATTTTGACGAATCGGTTCATGGTTAATCGCTCCTAATCCATTGTTATTGTTCAATCCAGGGGGATACCCGCCGAATCAGCAGCCTTATCGCCAAATCGATGAGAATCGCAATGATGCCCATAATGATGATCACGGCATAAATAATATCGCTTCGCAAATATTTGCTGGCATCCAGCACCATCCAGCCGATGCCCGAAACGGCTGCGACCATTTCCGCCGCCACGAGGGTGGCGTAGGTTACTCCGACCGCCGTCCGCAGGCCGGTTAACAGATCGGGCAGACAGGAAGGGAAGATGACAAAGAGGTACAGGCGGAGTCCGTTCGCGCCTAACGAGCGGGCTCCGTTGATCCGGTCGACGGGAATGCGGCGGGTGCTGTACACGGCGGCAATGAACATCGGGGCGAAGCCGCCGAGGAACAGCAGAACAATTTTGGACGTGTCCTGAATCCCGAACCAGAGCACCAGCAGCGAGTAATAGGCAAGCGGCGGAAGCGGCCGGTAAAACTCGATGAACGGATCGAAGATGGCGCGGAGCAGACGATTTCTCCCGCAGACAATCCCAAGCGGCACCGCTGTAAGGAAGACCAGGATCAAGGCGAGGAAAATCCGCCGGAAGCTTGCGCCGATATGGGCAAGCAGGGTCGATCCTTTGTAACCCTCATGGACGATATCGGCGAATGCCGACCATACCTCCGAAGGGGAGGGAAGGAACAGCGGGTTTACCCACGCATGGCGGCTGGCTATCCACCATAACAGCAGGACGGCGATGACCGAGCAGGCGGAAATGGCGAGATAAAAGCCATTTCCCGGGGACGACCGGCGGCCGTTGGATTGGCGGATTTTGATGGCCACACGATCACATCCTTTCGTTCGAAACTTATTAATCAGATTGAAATAGTAGGTTTTTGTGGCAAAATGACGAAATAAGGCGCAGTCCGATCATGCCCGCAGCGATGGCGCTTAGTTTAGAACAGCTTCCGTTTGCTGTATGTTTCATGGAACAGCAGGATGCCTGCCGCCACGGAACCGGCTGAGCCGATTCCTGTGAATACGGCGCAAGCCGTACCGATCGGGAGGAGACAGGCCTGATTGGCGTAAAGGCGCAGCTCCCTGCAGCGCAAACCGGCGGGATGCCCCCCGGTACCGTCGCCGGAAAGCCGTGGGAGCTTTCAGTCCGGGCGCCCGAGCCCGCCAAAGTACACGTACGGCCGCCCCCTACGGTTGCGGTTCACGGCTCTCCACCTTAGTCAGCAGGTAGGCCAGCACTTCGGAACGAAGCTGATCGTCGAGCGGAGCGAACCCGAACAGCTCGCAAAAGAATAATCCGTCCGCCGCCAGCCGGGCAACCGTCGCTTCAACCGGGTCTTTGCATTCCTCCGTCATCCGGCTTTGCCAGAGCAGGTACCGCTGCCGCATGGGTTCAAGCAGATTGGGTTGATTCGCGGCGGCCGCCAGAATACCGAAACTCATCTCCAGATCCTCCTTGCTGATCTCGAACGTCTTGATCAGATACGCCTGCGCCCACCGGTTGTTAAGCGCCGTGTTGCGGGCGGCTTCTTCATCCGTGTCCGAATCGAACCGGTCCAGAAAGTCATCCAGGGCAGCCTGAATCAACGCTTCTTTCGTGGGAAAGTGATAGAGCAGACCGCCTTTGCTAACGCCCGCCTCTTTGGCAACGGCATCCAGCGTCAGATGGGAAGCCCCCAACTTTCTGACCAGCCGGCAGGCTACCTGCAAAATCGTGGTGCGTTTCGAATTTCGGTTCATGGCTCACCTCCATAATTTACTATACTGTCCGGACGGTACAGTCGTCAATACAAAATTCGTATAATTCCTATATATAAAATAGGGATTAGATACGGCCTGCTCAATGAATTCGCTTCGAAACCGATGCGGGAAATCCCGAGAGAAGCCTGGCTACCTATCGTTCTATAGCGGTCCGTTCATGCGGGAAGGTTCCGCGCGCGGTCCAAGATATGTTTTACACTCCATTAACACTGTCCTAACAATCGAAGGTTAACCTTAGAACGTTATCCGCTTGTACTGTGCAAGGCTTGGATATTCATTTGGTTGCAGGAGGTGATGAATGATGGAGCACAAAAAGAATCGGTTCCGGCGATTGAAGCTGACAGGTATCGCGGCTGTGACGGCTTTGCTGCTGTTCGTGTCCTGTACGGGCGAACCGAGCACAAGCGGGGGGGCGGCTGAAGGCGAATCGTTTTCGAATCCGGTAAAGAAAGCGGCGTTTTATGACACGTCACTGCATCAAGACAAACTGGCCATCCGATACTTTGACCTGGAAGCCGGGGAAAAATCGGGTGACGCCATCCTGCTTACGGCTCCTGACGGCAGGCAGCTGCTTGTCGATGCCGGTATTCCATCCGCCGGACCGCAAATCGAGGAGAGGCTTAACAAGCTTGGCATCCATAAGCTTGATGCGGTTCTCAGCACCCATCCGCATATCGATCATATCGGCGGGTTAACCACGCTTCTTCTGACGAAACCGGTAGGGGCATACTATCACAACGGAATTCCTCACGATACGGAAACGTACAGGAAGGTGCAGAAGCTGCTGGAGGATAAGCGCATTCCGCAGACGAAGCTCCTTGAAGGAGACCGGCTTTCGTGGGCATCGGATGTAACGGTCGAGGTGTTGAATCCTCCGGTCGGCACAACGCCCGGGTCTTTCGAAAAATGGGGAACCGAGGAGTTGAATAATCATTCGCTGGTGCTGCTGATTACCCATGGGAGCAACCGCATTCTTTTGACAGGCGACTTGTACAAAAACCAGGAATACGCTCTCGTCGAGAAGTATGGAGATCGTCTGCAGGCCAAGCTGCTGCACGCCCCGCATCACGGAGACATGACCTCTTCGTCCGGCCCGTTTATTAGAAGCGTTCGGCCGGAGATTGTAATGATCAGCGCGAATGTTTTGCAAAGCCTGGATATTCTTAAACGCTATGAGAAGGAAAACGCGACGGTATACAGCACCGGATTGAATGGAAACGTCTTGTTTGTGTCCGACGGTGAAAAGGTGACCGTGTATCCCGAGCAAACTCGTCAAAACATTACAAAACCATAACAATACCATAACATTCTCATAACAATCGGGTAGTAGACTGGGATTAATCTTGATTCCGTTGGTAGCACAAGATTCTGCTTAAAGCTCCATGCCTGATGCTTACAAGCGGGATATGGAAACAATTTCATAATGAAGCGGACGGGTGGAGACGATGAGAAAACCCAAAAGCGCGCTGCTTACGATGTATTTTGTAGGGGGTGGTCTGTCTTTTGGTCGGGTTTCTTGAAGTCTCTTTTTTAATTTCCAATGATTTTTACTAGTGAAGGGAGCCGAAATGCGGCATGAAAATGAAAAAATGGATGACAGCGATGGCAGCCGGTACACTGGCGGCGAGCTTGGCTGCCTGCTCCGGCGGAACAACGACGGAAGGAACGGCTCAGGCGGATGCCGGGTTGAAGGATGATACTACTCCGGTAACCATTCAATACTGGCACTCCCATGCCGAGGCCCAAATGGAAGGCTTGAACTACATGGTCGCCGAGTTTAGCAAGAAATATCCCCATATTACGGTAGAACCCGTTTTCCAAGGCGCTTACGCCGAACTCCATAAAAAGCTGCAGGCAGCCGTTGCGGCGGGAGACGTGCCGGCCGTTACCAACGTGGAAGTATCCTCCCTGCCGAACTTTGCCAACAGCGGTGTATTCGCCGATTTAACGCCATGGATTCAAAGAGACAAGGTGCAGTTGGATGACTTCTCCAAAGGGATGCTGCAGGCTTACGCATATAACAACAAGCAGTACGGCTTCCCTCTGATTGTCAGCACAAGCGTATTCGTGTATAACAAAACCTTGCTGGATCAGCTGGGCGTGCAGCCTCCGCAAACGTGGAGCGACATTGACGCCTTCAACGAGAAGGTGACGCAGAAGGAGAATGGAAAGACGGTTCGCTATGCCTTCTCCGTGCCGGGCTGGGATACCTGGTACTACGATCCGTGGCTGGTGAACGGCGGAGGAACGATCCTCACCTCCGATATGAAAAAATCGGCTGTGGAGACACCGGAGTCACTACGCTATATTGAAAAATTCTATAAGTGGAAAAATGAAGGGCACATGCATATCGGATATGGAAAAGGGGCATCCGACAACATGCGGCAAATGTTCCTGAACGGTCAGATCGCCATGGTTCAGCACACGTCCGCCATGCTGAAAATGTATCGGGAAAATGCCGGGTTTGAAGTGGGCGTATCGTTCCTGCCGGGTGACAAACAGCGCACCTCCAATATCGGGGGAGCGGGTATCGTCATGATGGAGCAGGAGGATGCGAAAAAGAAGGAAGCCGCCTGGAAATTCATCGAGTTCATGACGTCTTCCGAACACAATATTAAGTGGGCCGAATCGGTTGGCTATTTGCCGACGCGCAAATCGGCGATTTCCTCGAACGAAGGCAGCGAATATTTCAAAAGATGGCCGCAGTATAAAGCGGTATTCGATAATTTCGACAGCGTGACCCCTCGCCTTCAGCATCCGGCTTATCCGGAATTCAGCAAGCAGTATTTGGAAGTGATGGGGAAAATGGCGTTAAACAATGAAGACCCGGTCCCCCTGATGAAGGAAGCCGCTAACAAAATAAACGATATCTTGGCGGATTTCGAGTAAATGAACATGAAGAAGGAATGGCATGCTCATCACAGCGGGAAGGCGGCGTCCGTTACGGAAGCCGCTTCCTCCCGCCGCCGATCCGGTCCCCTACGGTGGGAAGCCCTGAAGGATTTTTCGTTTGCTTTGCCGGCATTGGGATTTTTAGGTCTCTTTTTGTACTATCCGCTCTTCTATTCCATTTATATCAGCTTCACAAACTGGAACATGACCCGTCCCATCAAAAAATTTGTCGGGGCGGACAATTATGTCCGATTGTTAACCAGTGAGGATTTTTACCAATCTTTGAAGGTCACCATGATCTATACCGGGATGGACGTCGTGTTCACGCTGGTCGCGGGATTGCTGCTGGCGCTGCTGTTTAATGTGGCCAATTCCCGCTTTTACGCCTTTATGCGCGGCGTGATCTTTCTGCCCTATTATGTATCGATGGTCGTAGCCGCGATGGTATTTATTTGGATTTATAACAATCAATACGGTTTGCTTAATTATCTCATAGGCATGCTTGGATTCGAGCCGGTCAATTGGCTGGTGGATCAAAAGACGGTGCTTCCCGCGCTTGTGGCCGTTTCCGTGTGGAAAGGCGCGGGCTTTGCGATGATTTTATTTATCGCCGGTATGCGCGGCATACCGTCAGAATATTATGAGGCGGCGTCCATCGACGGTGCCGGCCGGTACCATTTATTCCGTCATATTACGCTGCCTTTGCTGTCGCCTATGACATTATTTCTGGTGATCACGACATTCATCTCATCCATGCAGGTATTCCAATCGGTAGACATTATGACGAACGGAGGGCCGCTGAAGGCGTCCAACGCATTGGTCTACTGGATTTACACCATGGCGTTCGACGAATTCAAGACAGGGCGGGCTATGGCCTTGGTCATCATTTTGTTTGTGATGATTCTGGCGCTTACTCTTGTACAATGGATGATCAGCCGAAAGAAGGTGCATTATGAGGGGTAGCCGAAACCGTCTGACGGCCGCGGTAAGAGCCGCAGCTGCGGTCATCGTGACCTTGCTCATGTTCTTTCCTGTGTTTTGGATGCTGGTAAGCTCCCTGAAGACCCAGTTTGAAATGAGGTCGGCCATTCCGACATTATGGCCCCAATCGTTCGCATGGGAAAATTATATGGCAGCCTTTCAGGTGATTCCCTATGCGCGTTTTTTCGGCAACACGCTCATCATGTCCCTCGGGATGGTGGTGCTGCAATTGAACGTATCGCTCATGGCGGCGTACGCCTTTGCCAAGGGGCGTTTTCCGGGAAGGGAGCCTTTGTTTTTCCTCGTGCTCGCAGCTATGATTGTTCCGGATCAGGTCACCTTCGTGCCCGTATATGTCATGATGTCCAAGCTGGGCTGGCTGGACACCTATTGGGCGCTCATCGTCCCGCACGGCGCATCGGCATTCGGCATCTTTCTGCTTCGTCAGGCGCTGAAGTCCCTCAATAACGATGTATTGGAAGCGGCCCGCGTCGACGGTGCCGGCCGGTTCGGGTTGCTGTACCGCATTCTGCTTCCTATGGCGCTTCCGACCGTTGTGACGCTGGGCGTTCTCATTTTTATATCCGGCTGGAACTCCTACTTCTGGCCGCTGATCATGACCAATTCCAACGAGATGCGTGTATTGACCGTCGGGATTGCCATGCTGCGCGATTCCATCGCCGGCAACGAAGCCATGGAGTTTCATATCATCATGGCGGCGAGTGTGATGGCGATCATCCCTATTGTGATTATCTTTTCGCTTATGCAAAAGCATATTGTGGCCGCTATGGCCAATTCAACCTTTAAATAAATATACCGCGGCACAAATTCGGGAGATATGGTAACAGGTAGTAGTAGGCTGGCAGGGGAAGGCTGCTTCGGAATCATGGAATAGTTCATAATATGGAGGTAGTGATGGATGGAAATCAAAGGCTTAGCCCATCGAGGATATCCTCAAAAATTCCCGGAAAACACAATACGCGGCTTCCGAGCCGCTTTGGAGCTTGGTTTTACCCACGTGGAGCTTGACGTGCATCTGACACGCGACGGGGTTCCCGTCGTCATTCATGACCCCAGCGTCAATCGGACAACGAATGGGCAAGGACTCGTCAAGTCTTATACGCTTCAGGAGCTTCGCGAGCTGGATGCGGGGGATGGCGAGCGCATTCCGACATTGGAAGAAGCGTTGCTGTTCGCCAAGGACAGAATGATTGTTGATATAGAGCTGAAGCAAACCGGCGATTTTTATCCGGGCTTGGAAGAAGCGGCAGTGGATGTGATCCGGCGCACCGGGATGGAGAAGCAGGTTATTGTGACTTCTTTTGACCACTATGCCGTCGAACGGACGCGCAAGCTGCATAACGGGCTTGATTTGGGGCTGATTATTTATGGTGCAGCTCCGGCGGTTTTCCCGTATATGAAGGAATGGAACATCCGTTACTTGTCGATGAAGTACGTTTTTTTGACACAGGCCTATATGGAAATGTGCCGGGCCGAGAACGTTCAATTGATCGTCTGGACACCGGACGACGAGAAGACGCTAAGCTCTTTGACCGCTTATTCCGACCTGCTGGTCTGCACGAACAATTTGGAGGGCTGGGCGGCTGCTTTGAGGCAAGCTTAGCATTACTGGTATGTCATCGGAGACTGCTGTAAAGCTGAAAATAAATTGAACATTTTCCCCGCTTTATCGCGACCACTGCAACGAGCGCCGGGAGAGGCGCGCGTTGGGACTGCACGGCGGTGGTCAGACAGACCCCATCAAAAGCTTCATCTAAACCACGAATGGTTCTTCCTCGAAAGGGCTTCGCTTCAGAAGCTCTTTTCTTTCGATCGGCCGAATGTGAAAGCGATATTAGCCTCAAGGCAAGAGGGTTTTTGCCGGTCATTAACGAATGTTTATTACAGAAAGGAAAAAAATGTGATCGGTTTCTAAAAGACCGAATATCAAAATTACAAAAACTGTAGTGCCGCCATCATTGTACAATAGAAATAACAAACGTTTGAGGAGTCGGTCACAATGGATTTGGGAACAGCGTTTGATTATGCCATTGAGAGATACCCGAACAAAATCGCTCTTGTGCAGGACCATAAAGTGTTGACCTTTCAGCAATTGAATGAAGAAGTAAACCGGCTGGCCTTTTCTCTTCAAAAACTGGGAATCGTCAAGAGGGACCGGGTTATGGCGCTGCTCAAAAACCGGCTGGAGACGGTTTGTTTGTTTTGGGCCGTACAAAAACTGGGCGCGATCTTTACGCCGATTAACCTTCGCCTTTCTCCCGAGGATACGCAGTACTGCATCAATGATGCGGAACCCAAAATCGTTGTATACGAGAAATTCAGTCAGCGCTCCGTTCAATGCGCCAAATTTAATGAGCGTCCCATTCTTATCAGTCTCGATCCGGATGAAGGCGACCTTTCTTATCAGGAGTTGATTTCCAGAGGGATCGGCGATTTTTCCGGTTTTTCCCATAATGATAGCGACGATATAGCCGTCATGCTGTACACTTCAGGCACGACCGGGGTGCCCAAGGGGGTCCCGAGATATCACAAAAATGAATATGCCTCCACGATGGCGCACATTATCCAAAACCGCTATGAAATATTCGACAGCACGCTGGGGGCCATGCCTTTATATCACACGATGGGGATCCGCTCGCTTCTTTCCATGTGCGTATTGAACGGCAAATATGTGCTATCCCCGGACTTCGACGTTCGAAAAGCCCTTGCGCTTCTGGCTGAAGAAAAGATCACCTGCCTCTATATGTATCCGAGCATGTACCTGGAATTGTTGAAGGATCCCCGTTTTTCAGATTTTGATCTGTCCTCTCTTCAGAAAATCGGCTATGCAGGTGCACCGATGTCTGCGGCGCTAACCAAAAAGTGTTTTGAGATGTTAAAACCGGCTCACTTTATCAATCATTATGGGAGTACGGAAATCTATACCTTCACCACCTGTTCGAACCTGGATAAAAAGCCGGGATGCGCCGGAAGGCCCGGGATTCATCAAAAAATCCGGCTGGTTCCAACCGACGGCTCCCAAGCCTCTTCTTCCGATACCATCATCCGCCCGGGAGAAATCGGGGAAATCACGGTCCAGGCCGAATCGATAGAAGCCTTTAAAGGGTATTGGAACCGGCCGGACGCAACTAGAAAAGCGATCCGGAATCATTGGTATCATACGGGCGATTTGGGATACTTTGATGAAGACGGAGATCTGTATGTGGTCGGCCGAGTGGATGAAATGGTGATTTCGGCGGGAGAAAACATTGCTCCTACGGAAGTGGAGGAGGTTTTGCTTCAGCACCCTAAGGTATGGGAAGTCGTAGTTATGGGTGAGGAGGATGAACGCTGGGGACAGATTGTTGCCGCATTCATCGTACCCAAAGACAGCAGTCTCACGGCCCAGGAGCTCGATCAGTTCTGTAAGCAGCATCCCAAGCTGTCCAATTTCAAACGGCCGCGGAAATACGTTTTTGTCAACGAGATTCCAAAAAGCCCTTCGGGAAAAACGCTGCGCCGCGAATTGCGGAAAGAACATTTAACGATCACGGAATTATAAGGCAGGAGGGACGGTCTTGACTGGACTACTGATTGTAGACGATGAAGCGGAAAGTCGCCAAGCCATTCGTTTAATCATTGAAGAAAGCCAGTACAACTACCTCTCCGTTTATGAAGCGGCTTCTGCCGAGCGGGGGTTGTTTCTGTTAAAGCAAAATCAGCCGAACATCGTCATCCTGGATTTGTCTTTGCCCGATTTGGACGGGATCAAGCTGGGGAAAAAGATGATGGAAATGAATCCGAAGGTTTCGATCATCGTAGCGACGTATTTGAAAATGTTCGAAACCGTACAAATGGCCATAAACGCAGGATTTTCCAAATATTTTCTGAAACCGCTTACTGACACGGAGCTGCTTACGGCCTTGGACGGCCTTCTGCTTCCGGGGTTAATGATGGAAACCAATTATTTGGGGACCCCGCCATCCCCCTCCAAACCGGTCGAGATGGATCTCGGAAATCCGATTCAAAGCGTAATCCGGTATATTCACAACCATTTCTACGAACCGATTACCTTGAACGAAGTGGCCGATTGGGTGTATCTTAGCGCTTCTCATTTCAGCCGTTTGTTTAAAGCGGAGATGGGCGTTACGTTTATCGAATACTTGACGAAATACAGGGTGGAACAATCGAAGCGGCTTATCAAAATGACCTCGCTGCCGATTGAAGTCATTGCGAATAATACCGGATTTGCGAATGCCGGCTATTTTGCCACAACCTTTAAGCGGCTGGAAGGGAAGACGCCTACAGAGTACCGAAGCTTGTTTTCCAATTTAATGAATAATTAGCATAATTGTTAAAATGAGATTAAAGCAATAACAAAACCGTTCCTGACGAATCTTTTTTACAATAAAAATACGGACTCGCAGAGACGACGAGTGAGGTGAATGACACATGCTTGAGATCGCGAAAGCGCTGCAGCAATGTTGGACGAACAAGGAACGAGCCGCATTGGCGACGATTGTGGATGTGGATGGTGCGGCATACCGGCGGGAAGGAGCAAGGTGTCTGGTCCTGGAAAACGGGAGCGTCATCGGAACGCTCAGCGGCGGCTGTGTAGAGGGGGATTTGCTCGAGCATGCGCGGCAGGTGATAGACACGGGCATCCCCCGGGAGATCCGCTATGATTTCAGGTCGGAAGGCGACCTGTTCTGGGGATTGGGAGTGGGCTGCAATGGCGCCCTGACGATTTGGCTTCAGCCTTTTGACCCCGTGCATCGACCCGAACAAGCGCAGCGGCAGCTGCAAGCGTTTGAACAAAGGGTGTCCGCTCTTAATGAATATACATCGGGCCTGGTGCTGGAATCGAAAGATCCGGCCCGGGTTCCGGCGGGCTCATACTTGCTTTTAAACCGCGGGGAAACGGAATTCGGGGATCCTGCCAGTGCCGGTGTAACGTGCGGACTTGCGAACAATACGGTACACGGCGTTTCCGTTAAGCTGTTTGTAGAAACGGTGAAGCCCAGGCCCAGATTGATGATATTCGGGGCCGGTGCAGATGCCGTTCCGCTGGTGGAGGGAGCCAAGAGGCTTCACTGGCATGTGACCGTAGCGGACCATCGCCAGGATTACCTCGATCGGGATCATTTTGCGGCAGCGGATGAGCGTGTGCTGATGTCCCGACATCAATATTCGCATATGTCCGTTATGAATGAAGCTTATGTTGTCGTGATGACGCACAACTACGAGCTGGACCGCATGCTGGTTCAATCGCTGCTCCCCGGTTCGATCTCGTATTTGGGGGTGCTGGGATCCCACAACCGGATTCAGCGTATGCTCGATGAGATTCAGGCGGACTGTGGAGAGCTGAACGAGGAGTCATTGGAAAAGCTTCACTCCCCTGTCGGTCTGGATATCGGAGCGGATTCGCCGGAGGAGATCGCTTTAAGCATTCTATCCGAACTGGTTTGCCGCAAAAACGCGCGCAGCGGCCAATCCCTCCGGCTGCGCAAGGGGCTCCTGCATGAACGGCAGTATAGCGGCGGGCTTCTCGTGGTGAACCTATGAAACGATCGGTATGGTTAGTCATCCTTGCCGCCGGTTATTCCAGACGCATGGGCATGCGGAAGCAGCTTCTGCCGATTGGGGAGGAGCCGATGCTCCGCTATGTGGCCCAAAAAGCCCTGCGTGTAAAAGCGGCCGGCGTCGTCGTTGTCGTTAATGCCGAATTTCCCGAACTGGCCGCCGCCATTCACGATTTGCCTCTGGTCGTCTTGTCCAACTCCGAGTCCCATCTTGGGATGAGCTCCTCTCTCCGTTTAGCGGTGGATTACCTCGCCCGCGTATCGGCGGATGCGGGATGCATGCTGCTGGCGGATCAGCCGGGAATGGATCCGTCCGTCATCGAGCAAGTGCTGGCGGATTACGAGAACAGCGGGGCGCCGATAGTCCAGGCCGCGTATCAGGGCAAGCCGGGTCACCCCGTATTGTTTAGCCGGACGGTATTCGATGAATTGCAGCAGGTCACCGGCGATCAAGGCGGGCGGGAGCTGATCAAGAAATACGCGGAGGCGCGGCGGCTGGTCCATGTGCCGGCAGCCGAGCCGGAAGATATTGATGTCTATGAAGACTATGAAAGACTGAAGGAGAAGGGAGGCTTCCATCGATGAATCCGAATCGAATTGGCCGGCCGATGTCCCGGGTGGAAGATGCCAGACTGACTTCGGGACAGGGCACCTACATTGAGGACATGAATCCGCTTCCCAATATTCATCATGCGGCGATCCTGCGCAGCCCGTATCCCCACGCAAAAATCAAAGCGATTCGAACGGACAGGGCGGCGCAAATGCCGGGGATAAAGGGGATTGTTACCGGACAGGACATTGCGGGGATGACAGCGCCGTTCCCCGTAGGAGTTACCGCGCCGGTAAAATATTATTCGCTGGCCGTCGGGAAAGTGCGATTTGTAGGCGAGCCTGTCGCTGTGGTCGTAGCGAAAAACCGGTATTTGGCGGAGGATGCGCTTGAGGCGATTGAAGTGGAATACGAACCGCTGCCTGCCGTGGTTGACATTGAAGAAGCGCTGGAAGCGGATGCCCCGCTGCTCCATGAGGAGGTCGGCTCCAATGTCGCCAATCATCGTACTTTTGATTACGGGAATGTGAATCAAGCTTTTGCTGAAGCGGATATCGTATTAAAGCATAAGTTTCTGTATCCAAAATACAGCGCCACCCCGGTAGAGACCTATGGGGTGATTGCCCATTACGAGTCCAGCGGCAACCATTTGACAATCTGGTCGAATTTTCACGGGCCCTTCACGCTGCAGTCGGTGATGGCGGCCGCGCTGCAAATGCCGAGCAATCATCTGCGGATCATCATCCCCAAGGATGTGGGCGGCAGCTACGGCATCAAATCGGGCGTATTCCCTTACATGGTCCTGATGGGAGTGGTCTCCAAAAAGCTCGGGCTGCCGGTCAAATGGATCGAGGACCGTCAGGAGCACCTGATGGCCAGCTCCAGCGGAACCGACAGGGTGACCTGGATCGAGGCGGCGGTGCGAAAGGACGGAACCGTAACAGGGTTGAAGATGAAAATGGTCGATAACGTCGGCGGCTACATCCGGGCTCCTGAGCCGGCCTGCCTGTATCGAACGCACTCCAACAGTACCGGAGCGTACCGGATTCAAAATCTGTTTATGGAAACCATCGCCGTCATGACAAACAAGTGCCCTACGGGTCTGATTCGGGGATATGGCGGTCAGCAGCTGTATTTTCCGCTCGAACGGATCATGCAAATGGTCGCCGACAAGCTTGGAATGGATCCGGCGGATGTCATCAGACGAAATCTGATTCGGGCGGAGGAATTTCCTTATCATACCGCTTCCGGAGGGATATACGACAGCGGAGATTATCACGCTGCCTTTGAGAAAGCTCTGGAGAGCGTCGATTATAGGCGGTTCCGGGAGCGTCAGGCGCAGGCCCGTAAGGAAGGCAAATATCTGGGAATCGGGTTGGCGTGTATCGTAGAACCTTCCGGATCGAATATGGGGTATATCACTATTGCCCTCACTCCGGAGCAGCGGGCGAAGTCACTGCCCAAATCGGGATGCGCCGAAGGGGCCACCGTATCGATCGATCCCTCAGGCGGGATTTCCGTCCGCATCAGCACGACGCCAACCGGTCAAGGCCATGAAACGGTTGCGGCCCAAATCGTAGGGGAAGTGCTGGGCGTAGATCCGCGGTCAGTCCGGGTGATTGCCGAGATGGATACCCTGACGAGTCCCTGGTCGGTGGCATCGGGGAGCTATTCCAGCCGGTTTGCCCCGATCGGGTCAAGCGCCGTTTATCAAGCGGCTGGAAAAATTAAACAAAAATTACTGTATATTGCTTCTGGTCAAATGAACAAGCCGACAGAGAGTCTGGACATTCAGAACGGTAAAGTGGTGGCCTTGGACGATCCGCAGCAGCAAATTTCATTGAAAAGACTCATCGGCTCGGCGCACTGGAACCCGCAGGGCCTGCCGGCGGGGGTGGAGCCCGGCATCCATGAAACCGCTTTTTATTCCATCCCGACTGCGCTTCCGCCGGATGAGAACGACTTTGTTAACGGTTCGGCCACCTACGGCTTTGTGGCTGATGCGGTCACGGTCGAGGTCGATGCGGATACGGGAGAAGTAAAGATCCTCGACTATATCACGATTCATGATGCCGGCAAACTGCTCAATCCGCTTATCGTTGACGGTCAAATTATGGGAGGATTGGCTCACGGGCTCGGCGGAGCGTTATACGAAGAGTTGGTATATGATCAAAACGGTCACTTTCTTACCGGAAGCTTCATGGACTACTTGTGCCCGACGGCGACCGAAATGCCGAGGGTGACGATCAAGCATTGCGAAACGGCTTCCCCGCTGACGCCGTTGGGCGCCAAAGGCCTGGGCGAGGGGAACACCATGAGCGCCCCGGTTGTGATCGCGAATGCGGTTGCCGACGCTCTCTCGCCTTTGGGTATCTCGATTGACAGCTTGCCTTTGTCGCCGAATCGAATATGGACTTTAATGCAGGAAGCCCGAAATAGAACGAAGTTGTTAAAGGAGGAACCGGTTATATGAACGGCAGTGGTGAAATCAGCTTGAATGCGCCTATCGATCAGGTATGGAACAAATTAATGGATCCCGATGTGCTGGCAGAGTGCATCATGGGATGCAAGAAGCTGGAGCTGGTGGAGGAAGGAAAATACCGTGCGGATCTTACGGTCGGTATTGCGGCGGTAAAGGGAAAATATGACGCGACGATCACGCTGGCCGATGTGCAGGCCCCGGCCAGTTACAAGTTAATTGTGCATGGGGAAGGAGGGCCGGGCTTTCTGGATGCGGAAGGGCAGCTTCGGCTGACCTCGCTGGACGATGGAAAAACGGCGCTCTTTTACAGCTATAACGCGGAGGTCGGCGGGAAAGTGGCAGCGATCGGGCAAAGAATGCTGGGTGGAGTGGCGAAGCTGATTATCAGCGATTTTTTCAAAAAAATAAAAAAAGAAATTGAAAATGACCAACAATCGGCGTAGGAACGGTTCTAAAGCATAGAACACAAGCCTAGCTACGAGAGGAAGGGAAGGGCATGAAACCGGCATCCTTTGATTACTTCCGTCCCTCGACGGTGGAAGAAGCGTTTCAATTGCTGTCTCAGTCCGGGGACGAGGGAAAGCTTATCGCCGGAGGACAAAGTCTTATACCGATTTTGAATATGCGGCTCTCTGCTCCGGGGTGCTTGATTGATATCAGCGGGTTGCAGGATATGAACTATATCCGCCGGGAGGACGAATGGATCCGAATCGGCGCCACGACCCGGCAGCGGGATGTGGAGCGCTCGGGACTGATTCGGGAGCTAAGCCCGCTTCTGTCGGAGGCGGTTCCGTTCATCGGGCATATGCAAACCCGCAACCGGGGGACCGTAGGCGGCAGCGTGGTCCATGCGGATCCTACGGCAGAGCTTCCTTTGTCACTGCTGGCGCTGAATGGAAGAGCCGTCATTCAAAGCGCCGACGAAACCAGGGAGGTAGAGCTGCGCGAGTTTTTCATCACGTATCTGACCACTGACATTATGCCCGGCGAGCTGCTTACGGAATTGAAAATCCCGCTGAAGGGGATGCCCAAGGGGTACTCGTTTCACGAATACAGCCGGCGGCATGGCGACTTTGCCTTGGTGGCGGCCGCCTGTGTGATCGATACCGATGCAGAGGGACGAATTACAACCGCACGGCTCGCATTGGGCGGAGTGGATGCCGTTCCGCTGCTGGCGGAAGAGGCGGCGGACCTCCTTCTAGGAGAGAAACTGACGGAGTCAATATTGGAAGAAGCGGGAACGCTGGCTTCCGCTCATGTCGATCCGGAAGGGGATCTCCATGCGTCCCGGGAATACAGGCTTCATTTGGCGGGCGTATTCGCCAAGAAGGCAATAAAAGCCGCTTACCACAGAGCGACCGGAAAGGAGGGGGACGCATGATTCAAGTGTCCGCTAACGAAACGATAGAGGTTCGTGTGAACATTAACGGCAAGGTGTACGCCGAACGCGTGGAGCCTCGAAAGCTGCTGAGCGACTTTCTGCGCGAGGATTGCGGATTAACTGGTACGCATATCGGCTGCGAGCATGGAGTCTGCGGAGCGTGTACCGTACTGGTGAACGGATCGGCGGTCCGAAGCTGTCTGATGTTCGCCGTCCAGGCGGAGGGCATGGAGATCACAACTGTGGAAGGCTTGGCCAAAGACGACAGGCCGGATCCCCTGCAGGAGGCATTCAACGAGTGCCACGCTTTGCAGTGCGGCTTCTGTACCCCTGGTATCCTCATGTCGTCTGTCGAATTCCTGGGTACTTATGCCGACCCGACGACAGATGAGATTAAGGAAATGCTGTCAGGCCATTTATGCCGATGTACCGGTTACAAGGGGATTATTGAAGCGATTGAGAAAGAGGCGATCAGACGAAAGGACGGTGAGAACGTCAATGAATCTGGGGACACTGTTTGAATTTGCGGTCGAGAGGCATCCTCAGTTCGAAGCTCTCATTCAGGGGAACACCCGGTTCACTTATAGAGAGATCAACGTTGAAATTAATAAGGTGGCCTCCGCTCTGCAAGCCATGGGGGTGGAACAGGGCGACCGGGTAGTGCCGGTACTGAAAAACCGCCTCGAAATGGTGACGCTGTATTGGGCGGTCCAAAAGCTTGGAGCCGTTTTTACTCCGATCAATTTTCGGCTGTCCCAGGAGGAGATCAAGTATTGTGTACAGGATGCGGCAGCTAAAGCCATCATTTATGAACCGGTAAGCGAAAAAACGGTGCTGGAAGCGGTCAAAGACCTGCAAGTTTTGAAAATCAGCGTGCAGGGCGCGCAGGGTGCCGATGTGACGTACGAACAATTGCGGGAAAAGGGATCGGGAAAACCGGTTCAGCCGAAAATTCACGATGATGACATTTGTCTCATGCTATATACGTCAGGCACGACCGGACGTCCCAAAGGCGTACCGCGAAGCCACAAAAATGAGTACACGGCGGCGATCGCCCATATTATCCAAAACCAATATGAAGTTCAGGAAAGCACCATAGGCGTCATGCCCTTGTATCATACCATGGGCATGCGTTCCCTCCTATCGATGGCTTTCCTGAACGGAAAGATGGCGATGATACCCGATTACAGCCCGCTAGCTGTTCTTGAGCTGATCGAAAAGGAAAAAATCAGCTGCGTGTATCTGGTGCCAACCATATTCCATGATGTAGTATACCATACCGAGTTTGCAAATTATAATCTTTCTTCATTAAAGAAGGTCGGATATGCCGGGGCGGCGATGACGGAAGTCCTGACACAGGAAATTTTCAACAAGCTGAAGCCTGAGGTTTTTGTTAATCATTACGGCTCCTCCGAGGTGTATACGTTCTCCTATTGCAATTATTTGAACAAAAAAGCGGGATGTGCGGGAAAAGCAGGATTTCATCAGCATCTTCGCGTAGTCATTCCCGATCCGGAAGGCAACTCCACTCCCGATGACATCGTGCCTTACGGTGAGCCGGGTGAAATTATCGTCGATCTAAGGTCGAGTGAAGCGTTCCAGGGATATTGGAACCGTCCTGACGCCACCAAGAAGTCGATCCGGGACGGATGGTACTTCACGGGCGATATGGGGATGCTCGACGAAGACGGCGACCTGTTTGTCCTCGGACGTCTGGACGATACGATTATATCCGGCGGGGAGAATATCCATCCGCTGGAGGTTGAGGATGTAATTGCGAAGCATCCGAAGGTAGCCGAGGTGGCTGTAGCAGGCTTGCCCGATCCGCGTTTCGGAGAGGTGGTCACCGCCTTTATAGTCCCTAAGGATTCTTCTCTGACGGTAGAGGAGCTGGACGAATTTTGCAAGGAGAGCAATGAATTATCCAACTTTAAGCGACCGAGGAAGTATGTATTGGTTGCCGCCATACCGAAGAGTCCCGTCGGGAAAATATTGCGCCGGAAGCTGCGCAGCGGAGAATATGAAGAATTATATCTGAAAAAGGAGAGTGCTTCGTAAATGGAACAAAAACTAGGACAAATCGAATGGGATCATATCCGCGTGGAAAAAAGACCGGAACGCAAGACGGCGACCATTATTCTGGATCGTCCCGAAAAAATGAATACGCTCAGCTACATTGCGCGATCTCATCTAAATCAAATATTCGAACAGTTAAACAAGGATGACGAAGTGCGTGTCATTATTATCAAAGGGGAGGGGGATAAGGCGTTTACTTCCGGAGGCAACATCGGCGAATTTTTGGAGCGGTCCCCGGAAGAGCTTTCCGTACTGCACAAGAACGTAGCCGCTCCGGAACGTTCTCCTAAGCCGGTCATCGCCCAGCTGCAGGGCTATACGTTCGGAGTCGGGCTGGAGATCGCCCTGGCTTGCGATTTCCGGGTCGCATCGGACACGACTTTACTTGCCCTGCCGGAGCTGAAATTGGGAATGATTCCGGGAAGCGGCGGCACCCAGAGAGTCGCAAGAATCGCAGGACTGGGCCGTGCCAAAGACATGATCATGCGCGCACGGCGAATTCCTGCAGCGGAGGCTTATCAATGGGGACTTCTGACCCTGGTAACGCCGCAGGATGAACTGGAGGCTGCGGTACAAAGCCTGGTGGATGAGCTGCTGGAATTCTCGCCTTTGGCGCTCAGGACCTTGAAGCAGGTGCTTAACGCCTCTCAGGAGGGTCCGCTCAGCAGCGGTCTGGAGATCGAGGGATATGCATACGGAATGCTTAGAAGCACAGATGATTTCAAGGAAGGCGTGGATGCCTTCTACAGCAAAAGGAAGCCCAATTTTACCGGCAAGTAAATGGTTATTCATCCGCCCCGGGTTGATTGTTTCAACCCGGGGGCAAAGCGATCACATGCATCATATACCCAATATCGGAGGGAAAGAAGATGTCACTCGCTACTCAGGAAAATACCAATATCAATGTGCCGAATGTTACGGTAAGCCGCAGACAAATGATTAATGCTTCAATTGCGTCACTTTTGGGCTGGTCGTTGGATTTGTTTGATTTGTTTATCCTGCTTTTTGTGGCGCCTGAGATCGGAAGGCTCTTCTTCCCAACGAGTATACCGACACTTTCTTTGGCTGCCGTCTATGCTTCGTTTGCCATCACTCTGATTATGAGACCGCTCGGCTCGGCGATTTTCGGCAACCTGGCGGACAGAACCGGCAGAAAGCGGGCGATGACCATCGCCGTTACCGGCGTAGGTATTTCTACCGCCCTGTTCGGAGCGCTGCCTACCGTTATGCAGATCGGGATTTTTGCATCGGTCCTGTTTATCATTCTGCGTTTGGTGCAGGGTATATTCGTCGGCGGTGTCGTTGCCTCCACACATACGATCGGCACCGAATCGGTTCCGCCCAAGTATCGCGGATTCATGTCAGGGCTGATCGGCGGCGGCGGAGCCGGACTGGGTGCGCTGCTTGCCTCCATTGTTTACTTTATCGTATCGGCCATCTTTCCGGGAGAGGCCTTCGGCGAGTGGGGCTGGCGGTTTATGTTCTTTACTGGGATTCTCAGTTCCATCCTTGGCCTTTTTGTTTTCAAGTCGCTGGAGGAGTCCCCCTACTGGGCGCAGCTTAAGCAGGCCCAAGATGATTCCAAACCCCAAAAAGCGCCTGCCCGTGTCGTATTTTCGCGGAATTACCGCTCCATTCTGATTGTGAATGTGATGATTGTGGCCGGCGGCGGGACGGCGTATTACCTGACCAGCGGGTATCTCCCCACTTTTCTTAAAATCATCAACCAGATCCCTGCGGAAACCGCATCGATGATTCTCATGGGCGCCAGTGTGATCGCGATTATATCCTCCGTGTTGTTTGGTACCCTCAGCGATTTTATCGGGCGCAAAAAAACGTTTTTGATCATCGGAACGATCAATCTTGTCATGCTTCCCATCTGTTATAACCAATTGGGAGGCGCAACCGGAATTGCTTCCATCACAGCTTATGTCTGGGGGCTGGCTTTTTTGGGCAATGCCGCATACGCCCCGGTTCTCATTTTCCTCAACGAACGTTTCCCTACAGCCATACGGTCCACCGGTACCGGACTTTCCTGGAATATGGGGTTTGCGGTTGGAGGCATCATGCCGACATTTGTTCAATTAGCCAGCGGAACGACGCAAAACATTCCTGCGATGCTCGGCTATTTTACCATAGGGATTTTTGTTATCTATCTGATTGGAAGCGTCATCATACCGGAAACCAAGGGAGAGTTCAAGTAATCGCGTCTGCACTGCAAAATTATCATGCTGCGGGAGATGATAAACATGTCTTCTTTAACCGAACAGAAACCGGCTGTTTATTACAATTACGTCGGCGGCGAATGGACGGAGTCCGCATCGCGGGAATGGCTGGAATCGCGAAATCCGGCTACCGGGGAATTGGTCGGCTATGCGCAGAAATCAACGGAGACGGATATTCTGCAATCCATCGATTCTGTATACGAAGCCTATCGCACCAGTGACTGGGGAGTGAATCCGAAGCGGCGTTATGAAGCTTTATTGGAATTGGCCCGGCAAATCGAGAACAATATCGAACATTTGGCCCGGCTGATGACGATGGAGCAAGGAAAGCCGATCCGTGAATCCCGTGTGGAGCTTGCGGGGTGTGTGGATACCTTGAAATATTTTGCGGGCGCCGCCCGGACCGTATTCGGCCGCTCGGTACAGCTGGAGCCGGGGAATTTCGGCGTTATAGCCAAAGAGCCCATCGGCGTCGTAGGGATTATCTCGCCCTGGAACTGGCCGGCGCTGCTGATGATTCGGGAGCTGGCCCCCGCTTTGGCGGCAGGCAACGGAGTCATTGTCAAACCGGCGAGTCTTACGCCGATCATTTCCGTAGAGCTGTTTAAACTGATTGATCAGGTCCCGCATTTTCCCAAAGGCATTGTCAGTATTGTGACCGGTCCCGGACAATCGATCGGCGCCGTCATGGGATCGAGTAAAAAAATAGATATGATCAGCTTTACGGGAGATACATCCACCGGGAAAACGATCATGGCGCTTGCCGCAAGCAACATCAAAAAACTGGCTTTGGAGCTGGGCGGCAAGTCGCCGAATGTCGTGTTTGAGGATGCCCCGTTGGATAAAGCGATACCTCTGATCGGACGTTCCATTTTTATTTCCGCCGGACAGATCTGTATGGCCGGTTCCAGACTATTGGTTCACGAGTCCGTCAAGGAGGAGGTACTCTTCCGCTTGAAACAATATACCGAGAAGCTTTCAGTCGGCAACGGACTGCTGGAATCTACGGATATGGGCCCGCTGGTTTCGCAAAGTCAGCTTGATTTAGTGAACGAATATTGTGAAATCGGCCGCCGGGAAGGGAACATCATTACAGGCGGTTACCGTCTGACTGGCGGAGCGTACGATCAAGGCTATTTCTTTGCGCCAACGATCATTGACGATCTTTCATCGGACTGCCGTGTCGTCCGGGAAGAAATTTTCGGCCCGGTGCTTGCGGTGCAATCCTTTTCCAGTGACGAAGAAGCGCTTGCGCTGGCCAACGATACCGACTTTGGCTTGTCGGCGGGGGTGTGGACGTCCAGCTTGAACCGTGCGATGCAGATGTCCCGCGGAATTCAGGCCGGGACTGTCTGGATCAACACCTATAATAAGAACTTTCCGGAGGCCGAATTCGGGGGCTACAAGCAGAGCGGTCTGGGACGGACCAGAGGTGTGGACGGCCTGATGGAATACTGCGAAACCAAGCATATCCATTTTGAAATGGATTAACTAACGGATTGCGAGAGGAGGCAGGACAACGATGATCGGAAAGCTGGCGGTCGAACCGAAGGAATTTGAGTTTTCCTTCCATCTTCCTACGTTAATTGAGTTCGGATACGGCAAGGCGGCTCGTCTTGGAGAAAGATTGCTGCAGCTTGATGTAAGAAAAGTATTCATAGTCAGCGACAAAGGGGTAGCGTCAGCGGGCTTGCTTACCGCGATGACGGAATCGCTGCGGTCATCCGGGATCACGTTCGATCTCTATACGGATGTGGAGCCCGATCCCGGCCTGGAGACGATCGATCGCGGAGCTGCCGCATTCAGGTCCCAACCTTACGACGGCATCGTTGCCGTCGGCGGGGGCAGCTCGATCGATGCCGCCAAAGGCATTCGCGTAGTAGCGGCCAACGGGGGAAGTATCGGAGATTATGCCGGTGTCAATCGAATCCCTGCGGCCAATCCCGTTCCCCTTATTGCCATCCCGACGACTTCCGGTACGGGAAGCGAGGTAACGATATTCGGCGTTTACTCGGATTGGCATAATCAAGTGAAAGTAACCGTAACAAGCCAGCACATGGCTCCGACGATCGCTTTGGTTGATCCGGAGCTCACGATGAATCTGCCGGCAAGGATGACGGCGGCTTCAGGTATTGATGCCTTGGCGCACGGGATCGAAACGTTCTTCTCCGTAAGATCCCGCCCGGCATCCGATGCCCTGGCCATGCGGGCCATTGCCGCCGTCAGCGCCAACTTGCGCCGTGCCGTTCATGACGGGTCCGATATCGAGGCCCGCATCGGAATGTCCCATGGAAGCTTGCTCGCCGGCATGGCTTTCAATAACGGATTTTTAGGCTTGGCCCATGCGATAGGCAGCGCTCTGTCAGGACATTGCCACGTTCCGCACGGGGTCGCGATCGGGCTGCTGCTTCCCTCCGTCGTCGAATTCAACGCCTCCGTCCGTCCGGAAAAGGCGGCGACGATTGCCCAGCTGATGGTTGCCATAGCCAATGGTGCGGGAACCAAAGCGGAAGGAGCCGCATCGGCTGTTGCCCAGATGGTGCGCGATATCGGGCTTCCAACCCGGCTTCGGGATGTCGGCGTACCGGAAGAGAAGCTGACGGATATCGCCAGGGATTCATTCAAAAGCGGTATGATGAAGTTTAATCCGCGTACGCCGACGGAACATGAAGTATTGGAGTTATTAGAAGGAATTTTCTAGTTTTACAAAGAATGTATATTATATTGGGGAGGTAATTGATGATGAGTCTAAACGAGAAGCAAGTTGAATCCGGGGATCTGATCCCAAGCCTTGACCGGTCTACGGACGAAGTGGCGTGGGACTTGTACCGCAAAGCGATCCGCTTCGGCACCTGGGACCCGGCCGCCATTGATCTGAGTCAGGACAAAGCTGATTTTGAGTCTCTTGATCCGGATCTTCAAGGCTATCTCATTCATTTTTGCACAGGCTTCCTGGATGCGGAAGAAAACGTGGCCCTAAAGTTCTGTCCGTGGATTATGCTCGGTTCTTCTACGGAGCAGCAGGCTTTTTTAAGCACTCAGCTGCTTGAGGAATTTAAGCATACGGAGTTTTTCATGCGTTATTTCAAGGAGGTTTTCGGTAAGGAACGCATTCCCGGTGTGAAAAATATCGTTCAGCAGAAGCTCGATGATCGGGTGAAAAAGATGCTGGCGGCTCTTGAGCAAGGACCCGGGGACCGTGAGGCCGCACTGGTAGAAGGGCTGACCCATTACCAAGGGATCATTGAAGGCGTTCAGGCCATGACCGGGTACGAAGTATTTGAAGCGGTATACGGAAGCAAAGGGCTGCTCCCGGGACTGGCGGAAGGATTCGCCCGCATTAAGGAAGACGAGGGCCGCCATGTCGGCTTCGGACTGCGCATGTTGAAGCTGTTTGCACGCAATCCTGTCCATGCCAAGCGTATTCGCGCAGTGTACGACGATTATCTTCCGTACATTCTGATCCGTTATGACCAGCCGGTTGTCGTGAACGGGAAGGAGTATCCGACGCCTCCTGAAGTTCGCG
Source organism: Paenibacillus naphthalenovorans (assembly GCF_900099895.1). Lineage (GTDB taxonomy): Bacteria > Bacillota > Bacilli > Paenibacillales > NBRC-103111 > Paenibacillus_G > Paenibacillus_G naphthalenovorans. The sequence goes on along the minus strand of NZ_FNDY01000013.1, from coordinate 50,951 downwards.
GACGTGAACGTTTAACCAAAATGTTCGAACGGCGGCTTAAAGATATATTCGGTAAGCCTGCCGCAGTGTAAGCAAGCAGGAAACAATCATGCGGGGGAGGCTATTCTTTATGAAGGCCAAGACATTTCGCACATGGATAGAGTACCTTCACTCCAAAGACCGTTTGGCGGTCGTTGACAAAAAGGTCAGCTTGCAGTACGAAGCGGCGGCTGTCGCCAAAAAGCTTGACGGTGTGAAAGCCGTATATTTCTCACACGTGGAGGACTATCCGATTCCGGTTGTGTCGGGAATATGCTCTACGCGGGAAGATTTTGCGGAAGCATTGGAAACCGATCTAAACGGAGTCATTCCGAGGTTTACCCAGGCCGTCTCCTCTCCGCTTCCTTGCAAACCGGTTGATCGCGCGGAAGCGCCTGTCAAAGAAAATATCATTCGGGAGCATATCGATTTGATGAAGATGCTGCCGATTCCGGTTCACCATGAGAAGGATTCGGGAAATTACATCACCGCAGGGTTGTTTATCGTGCGCGATCCGGTCACGCGCAAACAGAACGTTTCGATTCATCGTTTGCAGGTTTCGGGAAAAGACAAACTGGGAGCCCTGCTGCTGCCCCGCCATACGCACTACTTATTTAAACAAGCCGAGGAGACCGGCAGGCCGCTGGAATGCGCTATTGTCATCGGCGTTGATCCGGTCACGCTGCTGGCTTCTCAAGCCAGCACTCCGTTTGGGGTAGATGAGCTGGAAATCGCAGGAGCCCTGCGCGGAGAGCCCCTGGAGGTAGTCCGCTGCGAAACGGTCGATATTGACGTCCCGGCGTATGCGGAGATCGTGCTGGAGGGACAAATCCTGCCTCACGTACGCGAGCCGGAAGGGCCCTTCGGTGAATTTCCCAAGTACTATGGTCCCCGCAGCGATAAAGAAGTCGTCCAAATTACCGCAGTGACGCACCGCAATCATCCGATGTTTTACACCATCGTTCCCGCAGGCTATGAACATCTGCTGCTTGGGGGCATTCCCCGGGAAGCGAGCCTGTTCCAAACGATTCGCCAAACCGTACCGACGGTCCGGGCAGTCCATATGAGCGCCGGCGGGACTTGCCGCTACCATGCTGTCGTTTCCATCAAAAAAAGAAACGAAGGGGAAGCCAAAAATGCGATATTCGCCGCCTTTGCAAACAGCTTTGACATCAAGCATGTCGTCGTTGTGGATGAAGACGTGGACATCTTCAATATGGAGGAAGTGGAATGGGCGATCGCCACGCGTTTTCAGGCGGATAGGGATTTGGTGGTCGTCCATGGAGCACAGGGCTCCAAGCTCGATCCCTCTACGGACGAGGGGACGGGGGCAAAAATGGGGCTCGACTGCACGATTCCTCTGCAAAGCGAGCCCATGCGGTACTTGCGGGTTCGGATTCCGGGATTCGAAAAGATCGAATTGGAGGATTATGTGAATTCCGAAGCGGGAGTCCGTTCAATTCACCTGGAAGGAAAAAGCAGGTAGCGGCATGAACAGAGCCGGATTCGAGGTTTCTGGCGGTCACTCATCATGAGAAGGGGGTAGAAATCATGAACAGCACTTTACGTCATTTTACAGAGGAAAAATTAAGCGAGTTGATTTCTGTCTCCCGGTTCAGAGCACCGGCAACCGCTTGGATCAAGGAAGCCCACATACTTAACCTATATACCGGCGAATGGAGTAAACAAAATGTCGTCCTTTTTGAAGACCGCATCGCCTACGTGGGTGAAAAAGAGCCTTTGACCGATGCGAATACCCAAATCATCGAGGCGCAAGGGTATACCCTTGTGCCGGGCTACATCGAACCTCACGCCCATTCCTTTCATATGTACAATCCGCGGTCGCTGGGCGAATATGCGTTAGCCCGGGGAACAACAACGATCCTGCATGATAATATATCCTTCTTTCTTCAGCTGCAGCAGCATGAATTCGAAGGATTGATCGAGGCTTTAGAGGGGATGCCGGTCAAAAATTTTTGGTGGGCGCGCCTGGACCCGAACGTAAGGGAAAAGGAGATGCAGCGGCAGTTTACAGCTGACCGCGTTCGGCGCATGCTGCGGAATCCGTCTGTGCTGCAAGCGGGGGAGCTTACCTATTGGAAGGAAGCCATTAACGGCGATCCGTCTATGATCGCCCGCATGCGGGAAGCGCGTCTCGCCGGCAAAAGGATCGAAACCCACAACCCCGGCGCATCCGTAGAAACCTTGAATGCTGTAGCGGCTGCGGGCGCGACCGGCTGCCATGAAAGTATTACGGCGGAAGAAGTGATGAGAAGGCTTCGTTTAGGCTACTATGCCACCCTTCGTCATTCTTCGATCCGGCCTGATTTGGGTGAATTGATCAAAGGCTTGCTCAATACCGGCTGCCGCTACTGGGACCGGATGATGCTGACAACCGACGGCTCACCGCCCTTCTTCCTTGCCGAGGGATTTACGGATGCCTGTATACGGATCGCCATCGACGCAGGATTGGACCCGGTGGACGCCTACCGGATGGCATCGCTTAATCCTGCCGTCTATTACGGTCTTGATCAGGATTTGGGAGGAATCAGTCCGGGACGGATCGCGGATATTGTCTTTCTGGAAGATCTGAGGAATCCCACACCTGTGAAAGTGATGGCCAATGGGCGGATCGCTGCTGAGAGGGGGATGCTGACCGCCTCCTTTCCTGAGGTGGAATGGAGCAGGTATGGTATCGTGCCCCTTGCCGTCATGGATCCATGCGTACAGCCGGAATGGTTCGAGGTATATTGCGCGGAGGATAAAATACCGGTGATCGAACTGGTCAATGCCGTGATTACTCATAATCGATTGGAGCGGCTGACCGTCATCGACGGAAAAGTGCGGCTGACCGATTCACCGGGTTATGTGTACGTCTCGCTTCTTGACCGCAGAGGGGAATGGATCACGGTGGGCGTGATGAAGGGTTTTGGCGAAGTGGATGCTTTGGCCTCTACTTATTCTCTTACAGGCGATTTGATCGTTCTGGGAAGAGATCCGGTTCAGATGGCCCGGGCGGCCAATCATGTCCTTGCGGGTCAAGGCGGGATTTGCGTGGTTCATCAAGGGGACATGCGTTTCGATTTGTCCCTGCCCTTATTGGGTACGATGAGTCTGCTGGATATGGACGCCTTAATTGCGGAAACGTCACGATTGCTTGAGCTCCTGCGCGAATCGGGCTTTGGTTTTGCCGACCCGATTTATTCGCTTGAATTTTTATCTTCCACTCATTTGCCTAAGGTAAGGCTGACTTCCCAAGGGGTGATTAACATCAATAACGGAGAAATTTTAATTCCTTCCCGCCCGTTGAGATGAGACCACGGACCGGATGAACAGGGGAAGACATTGGTTGCATCAGCGGAGCGGCGCTATTCGATTTCGATAAAAGGAGGTGTTAAAGAACGTGGTGACAGGCAGGTTGGCATTTCTTAGGGGAGGTGATGTCTGTTCCTTACACACGCTAAGGCCGTAAATTCACAACTGAACCGGATGATGATGGTTGTCAAGGATCGATAATAAACTTAATGAGGAGTGAAGCGGCATGTCTACGGTGTCTCCTGCTACGTTATGGAATAAAATTTTTATCGGCGGCGAATGGAAAGAAGGATCCAGTCAGCGGACCGCAGCGGTTACCAACAAATTCAGCGATGAAGTGATCACTGAAATTAGGCTCGCCAATAAGCAGGACATCCATGATGCCTATGAAGCGGCAAGGAAGGCTCAAGCGGAATGGGCGCAGGTACCCCCGCATGAGAAAGCCGCACTGATGGAAAAGGCTGCAGCACTTATAGCCGAACGTCAAGAGGAGATTGTCAAATGGCTTGTGGAAGAAAGCGGAAGCTCGCAATTAAAGGCGTCGATTGAAGTGGGCGCTGCCATCGGGGATGTCAAGGAAGCGGCCAAGTATTGCTTCCGGATGAATGGCGAGATTCTTCCTTCCTTTATACCGGGAAAGGAGAACCGTATTTATCGTAATCCGGTCGGTGTCGTCGGAGCGATTACACCTTGGAACTGGCCGTTCTATTTGAGTATCCGGGTGGTGGCGCCGGCGATTGCGACCGGTAACGGGATTGTATTAAAGGCCGATTCCCAGACCCCGATCACAGGCGGCCTGATCATAGCCCAAATCTTTGAGGAAGCGGGAATACCGAAGGGATTGTTCAGCGTAGTGGTGTACGACCTGGAAGAAGTCGGCGACGATTTTGTGGAGCATCCGATTCCAAGAGTGATTTCATTTACGGGCTCTACAGCGGCAGGGAAAAGAGTTGCCGAAATTGCGGGCAGGCATTTGAAGAAGGTGGCCTTAGAGCTTGGCGGCAACAACGCATTTATTATTCTTGACGATGCGAATGTGGATCAAGCCGTCGCTTCCGCAGCCTTCGGCAAGTATTTGCATCAGGGTCAAATATGTATTGCAACCAACCGTTTTATCGTAGATCGCAAAATCTATCCGGAATTTGTTGAGAAATTTAAAGAAGCGACTTTAAAAGTGAAAGCCGGAAACCCGGCCGAGCCCGATACGATTATCGGTCCGATGATCAACCAAAAACAAATCGAAAAGGTTCAAAGCCTGATTACACAAAGCCTGAGTGAAGGGGCCAAGCTTGAGCTTGAAGGCAAAGTCGCAGGAAACGTCATCGAGCCTTATATTCTTACGGATGTAACGAACGATATGGCTGCCGCCAGGACGGAGATCTTCGGCCCTGTGGCGGTTATTATTCCTGTAGACGGCGAGGAAGAAGCGATCCGGATCGCGAATGATTGCGATTTTGGATTAAGCGGCGCGGTACACTCCGGATCGATCGAGCGGGGGATTAAAGTGGCGCAGCAAATTGTAACGGGCATGATTCACGTCAATGATCAGACCGTAAACGTGGAATCCCATATCCCGTTCGGCGGGGAAAAATCGTCCGGACTGGGCCGGTATTGCGGAGAATCAGCTTTGGAGGAATTCACAACGGTGAAATGGATTTCCGTCCAGCAGGAACCTCGGCAGTATCCGTTTTCTTAGTATTGCGGATGCTCCCGCGCATTTTCCAAGGTATACATTTGCAGCGGTGCTGTACACTTTTTTTATCACAGCATATGCTGGTTATAGTTTGGTTTTTCCGGGGCTGTTGATGGTAAATCAACAGCCTTTTTAACATAAAACTAGGAAAATCTTTTTTTTCATAATATGAAAACAGTTTCATTGATAACGCTTTCCTGAATTGTTATACTACTCTTAATTCCGGAAATATTATACAGAACATTCTGCTATGACAAGCAGCAAAATGTTGAATGCCCGATCACTTATAAAATATGAAGGGGTGATGAATATGACTTAAAAAAGCAAGATGGATATGGTAGCTGCTCCACAGGGTCAGTAGACATAAGCATAACTTTAAAATTAAGAGGTGAAAAGTTTATGTATCCGGCACCGATATCTGAATATTATGCTCCGTCATCATTAGAGGAGTGCTTAGAGCTGCTAGATCAGTACGGAAGCCAGGCGAAGATTGTCGCCGGCGGTCAAAGCGTGCTGCCTATATTGAAGCTGAGAATGATGGAAACATCAGCCGTCATTGACATTAACAAGGTGATGGAAATTCAGGAATTTGGCGAAAGATTCCGGGAACCGGGAAATCGGATTCTCAGAATCGGTGCATTGACCCGACACAAAACGCTGGCCACCCATCCTTTGGTGTTATCCAAATATCCTATTATTTCTGATGCGGCAAAATATATAGGAGATGTACAGATCAGAAATAGAGGAACCATTGGGGGCAGTTTGGTTCATGCGGATCCGGCAGCCGATCTTCCGGTACCGATCCTGGTTTTGGACGGCACCTTCCGGATTCGTTCGAAGGAAGGCGAGAGCATTTATTCTGCAGAAGACTTTTTCCTTGGTTTGATGACGACGGTTGTCGAGGATAACGAACTTCTTGTATATATTGACATTCCATCCCCGGAGCCGGGATCGGGATCTGCCTACAGTAAGCACGCCGTCGTGTTTGGCGATTTTTCGGTGATTAGCGTTGGAGCCCGGGTTACTCTGGCGGACGATATTTGTCAATCTTCCCGAATTTACGTCGGCGGAGTGAACCCCCGTCCACAGCGAGCTGTAGACACCGAAAAGTTCCTTGTCGGGAAAACGGTTACAACGGAGCTTCTGCAGGAAGCAGCGGATGTCCTGGCCCAGGAAATCGAAGTGGAATCCGATATGCGCGCGACAGCTACCTACCGCAAGGTTCTTCTCAAGGAATACGGGGTTAATGTGTTATCCAAAGCAGTCCGAAGAGCAAAGGGGGAAATTCTCTAATGGCGAATTCAGTACAGGGCGTTCAAACGGCCGGTGTAGATGGAACAAAAACGATTCAGGTTCGCGTCAATGGCCGGATCGTAGAGAAGCAGGTTCCGATCCGTATGCTGCTGGTGGATTTCTTGCGGGAAGAGCTGGGCTTTACGGGGACTCACGTGGGATGTTCGGTGGAAGGAAGATGCGGAGCATGTACCGTGGTGCTGAACGGAGAAGCGATCAAATCTTGTTTGATGTTGGCGGTTCAGGCCGAAGGCTCCAACATTATGACCGTAGAAGGACTGGGAGAGGCCGATAATCTTCATCCCATTCAGGAAGGCTTCTGGGAAAAACACGGCCTGCAATGCGGTTTTTGCACCCCCGGAATGATGATGTCCGCATATAATTTATTAAAGGTCAATCCGCATCCATCCGATACCGAAATCAGAGAAGCGCTGGTCGGCAACTTATGCAGATGTACCGGTTATCAGCACATTATCGAAGCGGTACAATATGCCGCAGATCGTTTAGCCTCTATGCCTAAGGAGCAGCGGGATAAATTATTGGCTAACTAGGATAAATAACTATTCTCTATTAAGGAGAGGATTCGGTGTATGACTACTACAACTGCATCTGAGACGAAATGGGTGGGACGGCCTATTCGTCGTCGTGAAGACCCCCGGTTATTAGTGGGAGAGGGAAAATATATTGCCGATTACACCTTACCCGGAACAACATATCTTCATGTGGTACGAAGTGTTCATGCGCATGCGCGGATTCGCCATATCGATATCAGCAAGGCGGAGAACTACCCTGGTGTGGTAGCGGTTGTGACCGGTGCGGAAGTGGCCGCAGCCATGAAGCCGATGCTCGTTCCATCCATTATCCCTAATTTGGGCGGGGAACTGCAGCTCCCGACCGTTTATCCGCTGGCGATCGATAAAGTCCTATGGGTAGGCGATCCGGTCGTGGCTGTGATAGCGGAAAGCAAATATATTGCCGAGGATGCGGCGCAGCTGGTCGAGATTGAATATGAACCTTTGCCTGCTCTTATCAATCCGGAGGAAGCGCTCAAGCCCGAAGCTCCGAAGATCTATGAGGATTGGAAAAATAATGTGCTTTGGCATGGCGTACTCGCCAACGGAGATGTGGATAAAGCTTTTGAGGAAGCGGATTTTATCCTTTCCGAACGGTTTTACGGTCATCGTACGGGGGCGGCTCCGATGGAAACGCGGGGGGCGCTTGCCACCTATGACGGATTTGAGGGTTTGACCGTTCATGTCAATTCACAACGGCCGCATATTTTGAGGATGGCGATATCGCAAATCATGAACATTCCTCATCATAAGGTGCGGGTCATCGCTCCCAAGGACGTCGGCGGCGCCTTTGGAACCAAGGCTCCTGTCTATCGTGAAGAACTTCTCATCAGTTATTTGGCGTTAAAGCTGAAAAGACCTGTCAAATGGGTCGAAAACCGAATGGAAAGCCTGATGACGATCGGTCATGAACGTGACCAAATTCATAACCTGGAGCTTGCCGTTCGCAAGGATGGCAAAATTCTCGGCCTTAGAAACCGTATGATTGCCGATGTCGGGGATGGCAGAATCGGAGTTTACCTGGGATTTGTCATGTCATGGTTAGGTGCGGCGTACTTAACGAACGCTTACGATGTTCCAAGTGTCCATATCGATTTGTCTTGCGTAGTAACCAACAAGCCTTCATCCACACCCAGCAGGGCGTTCGGAGAATTCCCCGGCCGGTTTGCAATGGATTATGCGATGCATTTGGTAGCGAGGGAGCTGAAACTGGATCCCCGTCAAGTGTTTGAAACGAATATCATCAAGCAGTTCCCCCATGTTACAGCTACAGGAATCACGCATGATAGCGGAGATTATGAAGGCGCTTTCCAAAAGCTTCTCGAACACCTCGATTATGACCGGGTGAAAGAGGAGCAAAAAGAAGCGCGAAAGAACGGGCGTTTGATCGGTGTCGGCTTTGCTATGGGCTGTGAAATGTCCGGTCTGGGCTCGCAAATCTTTGTGCCGATGGAAAATCAACCGGGTTATGGGGCGGCTACCATTAAGATTGATGCTCATGGCATGGTTCAGGTATTTGAAGGGGACTCCCCGCAAGGGCAGGGCCATGAAACGACCATTGCGCAAGCCGTAGCGGACGAGCTTGGGATTACGATTGACGATGTATATATCAGTTATGGCGATACGTTCGGTACTCCATTCGCTTCGGGAACCTTGGGGAACCGGGGAGCGTCCTATACGGTTAGTGCCGCTGTTCTGGCTTGCCGGAAGCTGAAGCCGAAAATCCAAAAAATCGCCGCCCACATCCTGGGAGTAGACGCCGGACCGGAAGATTTTACTTTTGCCAATGGAGAAGTCATTTGGAATAAAGAACCGAGCAAAAGAATAAAGCTTAGGGATATCGCCGATGTAGCGATACTGGGGCCAACCAAACTTCCGGCCGGAATGGAAGCCGGTTTGGAAGCGACCGCTTACTTTGAAGCGGATATTGCCGGGATGCTGAGTATTGGTGTACACGGTGCGGTGGTTGAAGTGAATCCGGAAACGGGAGATTACAAGATTTTACGTTACGTCGTCGTAGACGATTGCGGAGTTCCGATTAATCCCATGATCGTTCGCGGGCAAGTTCACGGCGGTGTAGTTTTGGGAATAGGCAACACCCGGTATGAGAAATATTACTTCGATGAAACGGGCCAGCCTTTATCCACGACCTTAATGGAGTATCATATGCCATCGGCTGCCGATGTTCCCGATATCGAAATGATCGAGTACAACGTTCCCACTCCTTATACACCTTTGGGCACAAAGGGCAAGGGAGAGGGAATTCCGGGACCGGTCCCCGCTACCTTAGCCAGTGCGATCACAGATGCGATCGACCGTCCGGGGTTTAAGCTTCTGAATCTGCCTTTGACTGCGGAATCGATTTGGAGAACGTTAAATCAAAAGTAAAAACACGATTCTCGGGAGTTCTCTCCCGGGAAGTTTTTCTTCAATAAACAATGCTCAAGGAGAGTGGAATGAATGAAGGTGTCCGGTACTTATGAACTTCCGACCAATTCGGCTACGGCATATCAATTGCTTACGGATCCTGATGTTTTGATCCGAACCATGCCAGGGCTGAAATCGCTGCAAGCCATTGATGACAATACTTACAGTGCGGAGCTGGAGGTTGGAATCAAGATGGTGAAAGGGCGTTACAAAGGGACGGTAAAGCTGTTTGATGCGGTGGAAGGCGAACAATTCCGGTTGAGTATGGACGGCCAGGGGCCGTTAGGATTTGTACAGCAGGAAATGCTGATCAAACTCGAGCAGGTGGCCGACAACCGAACCAACGTCATATGCGAAGGCGAGGCTACGGTCGGGGGAGTGATTGCCGGGATCGGACAGCGGATGATGTCGGGTGTAGCCAGTTTATTAATGGGGCAATTTTTTAGCGCGATGAAGAAAGAAGCAAGCTGAATGACACGCAGCGACACTGCATGACGGCTGACAATATTCGAACTTCATTTCACGAGCACCAAAATCGCTGGAAGACAAGTCTGTGGTTTATAGCGGTTTTGGTGTGATTTTTCAATAGGGGAAGGTGGGGAGGATGGTGGGACAGCAACCTATGGTATGGAAAGACTTATTGGATACTGCTAAAGACCTTGCCGAAGTCATTCGAAATCATATGGATCAAGAGGCGGATAAGGAACGGGTGCTGTTAAAAGTTTGGTCGCAGCTCATACAAGCCGGGTTTCACCGCATGCTGGTGGACTCCCGTTTCGGAGGACTGGGGCTGGATCTGAGAAGTTACCTGCAGGTGATAAGGCAATTGGCTTACGGGGACGGAGCATTGACCCTGGCGGTTCATGTTCATAATGTTGCTGTGTACATGGTGTATGAGCTGGGAAAGAAAACGTTTCGGAGCCGCCTGAAAACATGGCTGGATGATGCAAGCCTGTTTGCGCTTGCCCGGTCAGAGGACGGAAGAGACTACAGGTATGATTTTTCTACCCGAATCTCGCAAAACCATGCTTCGATGATTCTCAACGGCCAAAAGGATTTCTGCACTCTTGCAGGTCTGGCTGATTATTATGTTGTTTTTGCACAGCCCGAGTGGAGTCAGCCATCGATGGACTCTTTACAGCTTTGCCTGGTTAACGGGAAGCATCCGGCCGTTGAAGTGATCAAATCCAATGGTCTGGATGCCATGGTCGCTTCTTCTACCTACAGCGTCCGTTTCAAATCCTATCCATTATCTCCGGCTGAGTTGGTCGGACAGCCTGGAGCGATTACGGGTTTAACCCATCCCGACATTCTCCCCCTTGGAATATGCGCTATCAACATCGGCATGGCCGATTTAGGAATAGAGCTTTTTATAGAGAAAGAAAGACAGCGCTGTGTCAAACCAAATGAAGACATGGAGATCGTGAGATGGCTAGGCCAAATCGATGTGCTTTCACACAGCGCACAATTATTATTGGATAAATCCATTGATTCCCGACCCATGTCCGAGGGCAATTCCGGCATTTGGTTGAGACGCGCAAAGGCAGCTTCCGACACGTTGATTCAGGATGTGACGGAAGGCGCTATCCGCCATTTGGGCATGGATGGAATCAAGTCTCCCAATCCTTTTATGTATTTAAGAAATAATTCATATGCCACTCGGATATTGCCTCCAAATACCCGAAAGTGCTTGTTGACACTCGGCTCTGAACTAATCCAATGAATGGTTGAAGAGAAAAGCAGCGTATGAAAAATATATTCATGTCGGAGGAGTAATGGCTATGAATGATTCTTACCGGATTCTAAAGAAAATGAAAGAAAAGAAACAACAACGATTCGCCATGGCGACGATCATTGCCGTAGATGGTTCCACATACCGCCACCCGGGAGCAAAGATGTTAATCGGGGAAGACGACAGCCAATATGGAACGATTAGCGCCGGCTGTTTGGAAGAAGATTTAGCTTACCATGCCCGTGAGATCATTAACCATCGGCAGCCCAAGACAGTCATTTATGACTTAAGGTCGGAGGACGATTTGTCCTGGGGGCAGGGAGCCGGCTGCAACGGGAGCATCAAGGTTTATGTGGAGCCTAATGAATGGGAATATATCCCTCCTGATCACCATCAGCCCATATGGCCTGAAGTGGAATCGGTTCTGAATAACGGCAGCAAGGTTGCAAGCGCAAAACGTGTAAGTGACGATGACGCGCAAAGGGTGCATTTATTTTATACGGACAACGGGGCGGTCCTTGGGGACGCGGAAACAGGCTTGAAGGAGAAGATCATACCGGAGTTAAAGCGGTTTTTAATCAGCGGCAGGAAGATTGAATTAATCCGTTTAGCAGACGTTGAAGGCGAATTCTTACTTGAGCTGTACGAACCCAGAGAGCAGCTATACATTTTCGGGGCAGGGCCGGATGTGGAACCGATAGCCAGACTGGCCTCTCATTTGGATTTCTTTGTTACCATTATCGACCCCAAAACCAGTCGCTGTAACGCAGAAATTTTTCCAACGGCGGATCAATTGATCCCTGAGCATCCGGAGACTTATCTGCAAAAAAATAACATTCCCCAAACAAGCTATGTACTCATTATGACGCACAGCTTCCAGCGGGACCAATCGATTTTACGCGATTTGATTGCATCGCCGCCTCAGTATCTGGGGGTATTGGGACCCCGATTGAGAACCACGCGCCTCATGGCGCCCGATGCTTTGCCTGATTGGGTGCATTCACCTATAGGTTTAAGTATCGGTGCGGAAGGGCCTGAGGAGATCAGTGTCAGCATTATGGCCGAGCTGCTGAAAATCAAAAATAAAAAAATAACATGAGGGGGAGAGAAGATGGATCAGATCAGCAAAATGACAGACTCATTACAGCGCCCTCTACGTGATTTGCGGATTTCCGTAACCGATCGCTGCAATTTCCGCTGCCGTTATTGTATGCCGAAAGAGTTGTTTGGTCCAGACCATCTGTTCCTTCCAAAAGATCAGCTGCTCGGTTTTGAGGAAATCGCCCGTTTAGCCCGCATTTTCGCATCCCTCGGCGTTGAAAAAATCCGCATCACTGGCGGAGAGCCGCTGCTGCGCAAGGAACTGCCGAATCTAATCCGGATGCTGCGGTCGATCGAAGGTGTGAATGACGTCACCTTAACCACCAATGGTTCACTGCTGGCAAAATATGCAGAGGAGCTGAAGAATGCAGGTCTTCAGCGGATCAATGTCAGTTTGGACAGCATAGACGAGAACCGGTTTGGCCAAATGAACGGCGGGCGATGCGATGTCCGAACGGTAATGGAAGGCATCGATGCCGCATCGAAAGCCGGGATGAAAGTCAAAGTGAACATGGTCGTCATTCGAGGGATCAATGATCAGGATATCGTGCCTATGGCCCGATTTTTCCGCGGGACGGGGCATATTTTACGTTATATTGAGTTTATGGATGTCGGAAACAGCAACGGCTGGAATCTCAAGCATGTGGTGTCCAAGCAAGAAATCATCGAACGCATTCATGCCGAGATGCCTTTGGAACGAATGCGTTCCGAGTATTTGGGGGAAGTGGCCGACCGCTACCGCTATGAGGGAACGGACGAAGAAATCGGCGTTATTTCTTCCGTAACCGATTCCTTTTGTTCGACCTGTACAAGGGCTCGCCTGTCGGCGGACGGTTTCCTGTACACCTGTCTGTTTGCTTCTCAAGGAACAGATCTGCGTTCGCTGATCCATTCCGGAGCGGAGGATGAAGAGATACGCCGGTTGATTATGGGGGTATGGGGCAGCCGCCGGGACCGTTACTCCGACGAGCGGCTTCTCCACACCAAGAACCCGGAGAAAAAGAAAATCGAGATGTCCTACATTGGAGGCTGAAACCGATATGGCGTTATATATACCTAATGCTTCGCCCATTCCGTTGGAGGAGGCGCAGCGTCTTGTTCTCGCCACAGTTCGTCCCCTTCCGCTCGCTTCTATTCCTTTATCCCGAGCGCACGGGTATTGTCTTGCGGACCCTGTGCTGTCCGATCATAACGTCCCGATGTATGACCGTTCTACGGTAGACGGGTATGCCCTGAGGGCGGAGGACGTGAAATGGGCCAGCCGTTCAACCCCTGTGAAGCTGAGCACTATTGAAGAAATTCCCGCCGGACATATACCGGAGAAGCAGATTGCCCCGGGCATGGCCAGCCGCATTATGACGGGAGCGCCTATCCCCAAAGGCGCGGATGCGGTAGTCAAAGTGGAGGAGACGGAGATTGGGGAAGATGAGGGGCGATCAAGCGTATGGATTTACCGTTCGGTTACGGCCGGCGAATCGATTCTAAGGAAGGGAGCGGATGTAGAGGAGGGCACAATCATCCTCCCGGAAGGGACCTTTATCGGACCTGTTGAGGCGGGTCTTCTGTCCACTTTTGGAGTCGGGGTTGTTCCGGTTTACGATAAACCTAAGGTCGGGATTCTCTCGACGGGAAGCGAGCTGCTGCATGTCGATCAACAGATCTCCCCCGGGAAACACCGTGACAGCAACGGTGTCATGCTGGCAGGACAGGTGAGAGCGGCCGGAGGCGACCCGGTTTATTTGGGGATTGTGCAGGATCACCCGGAAGAGCTGGAAAAACGCATAACCGAAGCGCTTCAGCAGGTGGATGTTCTGGTCACCAGCGGAGGCGTTTCTATGGGGGACTATGATTTCCTCGGAAATACATTTGAGAAAATCGGCGCAAAAGTGGTGTTCTGGAAAACATTAATCCGTCCAGGGATGCCTGCGCTGTTTGGAACCTGGCAGGATAAGCCCATTTTTGCCTTAGCGGGAAATCCGGCCTCGTCTTACGTAAACGCTTGGCTTTATTTGTTGCCGGCGATTCGCAGGATGTGCGGGCGGAGGAATCCGCTGCCTCAACGGTTAACCGGGATATGCGACGAACCGATTGCCATGATGCCGATGCCTCATACCCGTTTTTTACGCGGGTTCGCTTATATTTCTTCCTCGGGTGAATTGCGGGTGAAGATTGCCCGCAAGCAGGCTTCCGGTATCCTGTCCAGCTTTCTGGAAAGCAATTGCCTGGTTAGAGTGCCCGGGGAAAAAGGGTATGCCGCCGGCGAACGGGTTGAAATGGATCTGATAGGAACGCTGGGGGAAAGCGTTTGCCCCTGATCAATCGATTTGCTTTTTTAAGTGCAGCCCCAATGCTTATAAAATAAGCCTGTTGATTTGATGCAAATTAGCGTTTTTACTCGAAAATCCTTGAAACTTCAGGGGTTTTTTTGTCGTATATGATCAGATATTTTTGAATTATTGAAATATTTCATATTATGAATTTATTTTCATTGAATTAAACGATATTCACTGTTATATTTTCATTAGGGTGATGCTATGGAAAAGGAGAAAACTAGGATAAGGTCGGTTTCCAAGGCACTTCAAATTTTAAATCTGCTCGGGAAAAACCCGAGAGGATTGCTCATCAAGGAAATCAGTATTGACCTCCGCTTAAACTTAAGCACGACTTACCATTTAATCAATACGCTGCTCGATTACGGGTATGTCATCAAAACCAAGGATGATGTCTACTCGGTAGGTTATCAGATCCCGTTTTTAAACAATGCTTTTTTGCAATCGATGACCCCTGATGCCACACTGAACATGTATTTGCAGGAGCTTTCCAACATTACGCAGGAAACGGCCTATTTAGGCAAAGAGATTGATGATTCCGTGATTCTTACGGGCATTATCGATTGTCCTCAAGCCGTAAAAGTGAAAACGCTTTATATCGGGTATAAGGAATATCCCCACGCCCGCGCTCTGCCTAAATCGGTCATTGCGTTTTGGCCTGAATCCAAAATCGTGAATTATTTTAAAGACAATCCGTTCGAGCAATTAACGGAATCGACCCCATCGAACCTGGATGAATTAAAAACGGAGTTGGCTGAAGTCAAAAAGCGTGGCTATTGTTTGGACGATGAAGATTTTATGAAAGGGATCTGCTGCATCGCAGCTCCGGTTTTTGGAGCGAATAAAAAACCGATAGCAGCCTACTCCGTGACGATGCCGGTCGAACGATACAGACATCATAAAGACGAGTATATCCAGAAGGTTTGTATGATTGCCAAACAAGCCTCGCAATCTTTAGGCTATTATGATTTTGAAGGAGGTGATTATCAGGTTTATCAGAGGTGAAATTCAACCCGGCAAGCCCCAACATCCGTTCAATATCTTTGCAGTCCGGGATGATCAAGTGGATCAGGCTGCTTCTCCTGCGCTTTCTGAAAGCGTTTGCGGCCATCATTTTATATTAAAAAAACGACAGAGGTAGTGAAAATCAATTTTGATTTTCCACATAAAAAAATTTTTTGAGGAGGAATACCAATGAGTAATCTAAAGGATGTTCACAAACGTGTAATTCGCAGACAGGATGTAAAAGCCAACTGGGATGCATTTCCGGATTTTAAGAAAGCGACTTACAGATATATCGGCACATTGGCGGCTACGGAAACCACCATTCCGCCGGTGCTGATGGACAGCGCAATTTCGTTGGGCATTATTGAAGCGGGACCTGGTCCCCAAGCCAGATTGCATGACCATGAAGTCGAAGAAATTTTTATGCCTCTCGATGGACTATGGGAATTCTTTTGGGGTCCTAACGGCGAAGAGAGAGCAACATTAGGTCCATTGGACGTGATTTCGGTTCCGCCAGGGGTATTAAGAGGCTTTAATAATGTCGGCGGGGGAACCGGGCGCCTGCTGGTATTGAATACGAGCGCAAATGCCGAGGGAGCCGCTTTTGTGGCCAAGGAAGATCTCACTAACGTAACGGAAACGAACTATAAAAACTAAAATGAACCGGGTGTTACCCGTCATCTGATTGGCGGGTAACCCATTTTTAAACCGGCCTGCATAAGTGTTTCAATTTATGAAACAAAAGAGGGATAACATGAAAATCGGTTTCGCAGGACTGGGTAGAATGGGCTTTGCTATGGCACAAAGATTATTGCAGGCAGGCGTTGATCTGACCGTCTGGAACAGGACCAAGTCCAAGGCCCAAGATTTGTTGGATCAAGGTGCGAAGTGGGCGGAAACTCCGCTAGAATTAACTGAAAATTGCGAAATCTTATTTTCGATGGTTGCAGATGATCAAGCGGTTAAAGAGATGTATACAAGCGAAGCCGGCCTGCTGCAAGGCGGCCTTAACGGTAAGCTCTTTATTGAAATGAGCACGGTTCATCCGGCCACCATCCGTGAATTAGCGGAAATGATCTGCCAAAAAGGCGGGAGTTTGATCGATTCGCCGGTATCAGGAACAGTGGTGCATGCCCGCGAAGGCAGCCTGATTGCTTTGATGGGCGGAGATGAAGAGAGCATTTCCCGGGCGAAGCCTGTTTTGGGGACTTTTTGTAAAAGCATGAAACATATCGGCCCTGCGGGAACAGGCATGGTAATGAAGCTCGTTTTGAATATGCCGATGAATATATACTCCTACGCCTTATCGGAGGCCTTGGCCATAGGCGTAAAGGCGGGTATTGATTTGAAATCCATGCTCGAGTTCATTGCGGAAAGTCCTGCGGGAATCAAGGTCCTTCCCGTTAAGATTCCGGCGATACTTCAAGCGACGGAAGAAGTATCCTTCGATATCAAGGGGGTCAAAAAGGATCTGGCCAATATGATATCGGCCGGTCAATTCTATGGAGTTCCGACTCCGGCCGCCAGTATAACGCTTCTTTCCTATACGACAGCGGTTGCGGACGGTTGGGGCGACCGGGATTGGGGGGCGATCGTTCCTTATTTCATTGAAAAGGTTCTGAAAATGTAAAAAGAGGGGGAGCCTATGAACAATACGATAGAACCAACCAAACTACCGAAAAAGACAAAGTACGCTATGAAGGTCACGCCTAACTTTATGCTGCCCTTGATTATTGTTGTGGTAGCGCTGTTGACGACGATCATTCAACCCCGATTTTTCACTTTGTTCAATTTTCAAAACCTGTTGATTCAGGCTTCCTTTCTGGCTATTTTGGCTTTTGGGCAAACCTTTGTCATGCTGACCAGAAATTTTGATCTGTCCGTAGCTGCCAATGCGGCTATTGTCGGTGTGGTCACCGCGATGACGATAAATCAATACGGAATGGCGATTGGCATCCTTGCCGGTCTGCTGCTCGGGGTAGTCATCGGCTTGATCAATGGACTATTGGTTGCTTATTCCATGGTTCCCTCTCTGATCGTCACCTTGGGCATGATGACGATTCTTAGAGGACTTGGTCTTCTCATTACGAATGGAGAGCCGGTTACCGGGCTTCCTCCTGCTTTCAGAGAAATCGTTGTCAGCTTTATTGGCCCCATTCCGCAAGTCGTGCTGATTGTTTGCGTTTTGCTTGCCGTTTCGTATTATGTTTTAACCCAAACCGTGTTTGGCCGGCACATTTATGCCAAGGGCGGTAATGAAGAGGCGGCGAAGCTTACCGGAATCAATGTTCGCAAAATTGATATTTCGGTTTTCGTCATCAGCGGATTGGCTGCGGCAATCGGCGGAATTCTGCTTGCATCAAGGGTAAATTCCGGGCAGCCGACGATTGCCGAGGGACTGGAGCTGGAGGCTATCGCTGCTGTAGCGATCGGCGCGGTGTCACTATCGGGGGGAGCGGGAAGCATCATCAACGTTGCCTTCGGCGTCCTTTTGCTGGCTCTTTTAAATAATGTCATGAACTTGATCGGTATTTCTTCTTATGTACAGGACATTGCACTCGGCGTCGTTTTGGTATTGGCAGTCAGCCTCGATCAAATTCGCAGAAGGAAAAAACGTCACCAAACATAAACCGGGCTAAGGGGGAACGGAGAATGATCGGACAGAACAAGAAGAAGACCTTATTGCTAATGGCCATTGTTTTTGCGCTGACTGCTATAGCAGCGGGTTGCAGCCAAGGCGGCGAAACCGCCGAGGGAGGTTCGGCTCCCGCCACTACGCCCGCCGGCACGGCATCCAATGAACCCAGTGTAGTCGATCTTGAACCGGAAGAGGCTCTGAAATGGTATCTGCAGCAGCCGGACCCCGTGCCTAAAGAGAAATATCAAATCGGAGCATCGCTTGTCTA
Source organism: Paenibacillus naphthalenovorans (assembly GCF_900099895.1). Taxonomy (GTDB): domain Bacteria; phylum Bacillota; class Bacilli; order Paenibacillales; family NBRC-103111; genus Paenibacillus_G; species Paenibacillus_G naphthalenovorans. Next base: position 32,559 of record NZ_FNDY01000013.1, on the reverse strand, counting down.
TCTATCCGATCCGCTTTGGGTTGGCTTCCAATATGGGATAGAGCAGCAGTTGGAAAAGCTGGGCTTGCCCAAGCCTTACGTTACGGCCGCAGGCGGTTATCATAAGCACATGGAGCAAATTGCGCAAGTGGAAGATTTACTCTCTCGCGGTATCGACGGCCTGCTGCTAGGGCCTGCCAATCCTGATGCATTGGTGACTGCGGTGGAGGTGGCTGAAAGAGCAAAAGTCCCTGTCGTCAATTTTGCCGTAGGAATCAATACCGACAAAATTGTTACAGATATTCAGGCGACGCAAGAAATGCTGGGCGCAATGACGGCTGAATACCTGGGCAAGGAAATGAACGGTAAAGGTAAAGTATATATGCTGTCCGGGGTAGCGGGCTCTTCCTGGGCGCTCGGCAGAGAAAAGGGATTTATAGAATACATGCAAAAAAACCATCCGGATATCGAGATTGTAGGTAAACATTACGGTAAAAACGACAGGGCCGAGGGACTCAACGCCGCCCAGGATGCGCTGCAGGCGAACCCCGATATCGATGCCTTTTATGCGGGGGCCGATCTGATTGCGGCAGGGGTGGCGGATGCGATTAAAGCGGTAGGCAAGACAGGCCAAATCAAAGTGGTGACCATGTCGGGAATCGGTAAGGATACGCAGATGCTCATTAAAAATGGCGAAATTACGATGTCCCTGCCTTATCAGGCTGTGGAGCAGGGGAGAATGCTGGTCAACATAATGGTGCGCTATTTGAACGGCGAGAGAAATCTCCCGAAACGGATCGGAGTTCCTGTGGAAACGATCACAAAGGAGAATATCGATCGTTTTGATGTGAACAAGTATTTGGCGCCTGATCATTACAAACCTTCGGTCGCTCAATAAAACCGGAAGCAGCATATGGATTCTCACGGAGGAGGGCGGGAAATGGCTGAAGTATTAAGAGTGGAACAAATCACGAAGCAATATCCCGGGGTTCTGGCTTTGGACGATGTATCATTTGATGTTCAATCGGGAGAAGTCCATACCCTTCTCGGGGAAAACGGTGCAGGCAAATCTACATTGATCAAAGTCATAGCCGGGATTATCACCCCAAATTACGGTAAAATATTTGTTCAAAATGAGGAGGTCCATTTTGACAGTCCGTTGGATGCCATCCGGTCGGGGATCAGTACAGCGTTTCAGGAAGAGGCGCTGTTCCACGAACTCTCCGTCGCAGAGAATATTTTCATGGGCCAGATTCCAAGCCATATGGGGAAAATCAATAAATCCCTCATGATTGAACGATCGGCGGATTTGCTGAAGCAGGTAGGTCTGGACACCGTTCATCCCGACATTCCGGTTAAGCATCTCAATATTGCCACAAGACAGCTGGTCCAGCTGGCGCGGGCCTTTCTGAATAACGCACGGGTTCTTATTTTGGATGAACCGGCTACCGCACTAACCCCGCATGAACGGGAAAAATTGTTTCAGGTCGTACAAAAATTCAAGGATCAGGGCGCGGGAATTGTTTTCGTTTCGCATCATTTGAAGGAAGCATTAAGCATCAGCGACCGCATCACCGTTCTTAAAGACGGCAGGAAAGTCACGACGACACCTGCGGAAGGAATCAACGAAAAACAAATCGTTCATTGGATGGTCGGCAAAGAAATCGGGGATATTTACCCTGCCAAGGAAGTGAGGAAAGGTAGCAAGGTCGTTTACGAAGTGAAAGGGCTATCCTTGTTACCGCATTTTTCAGATGTCGGTTTTCAACTGCATGAGGGAGAAATCCTTGGCATCGCCGGATTGATGGGATGCGGGAAAACCGAGCTGGCCCAGGCATTGTTCGGACGAATGGAGCCGGATAGAGGGTTGATTAAAATAAACGGCGAGGAAACCCGTGTTCACAATACGAAAGCCGCCATTGATAAAGGCATATTTTTGATTCCCGACAACCGGAATGAAGCTCTGTATTTATCCAAATCGATTTGTGAAAATGTCAGCCTGCCTGCGATTCGGAACTATTCCAACGGCGTGAGGATCAACCGGAAAAAGGAAACCGAAGACGTTGAAGAGCTTGCGGGAAGATTGAAGGTACGCGCCGTGAATGTGGATTATCATGTGGATACGTTAAGCGGAGGGAACCGTCAAAAAGTCCTGATTGCCAGAGGGGTGTTTGCTCAAGCTAAAATTTTGATTTTTGTCGAGCCGACACTAGGGGTTGATGTAGGAGCCAGATCTGAAATATATGATCTGATTGCCGATCTTTCCAGAAACGGCCAATCCATTATCGTGATTTCCTCGGATGTTCCGGAGATTGTTGGGATATCCCACAGAGTGCTTGTCATGCATCAAGGAGAGCTGAAGGCGAATCTGGAAGGAGATGAAATTTCAGAATTCCAAATTTTGAATTATATGGTAAGTCATCAGGAAGAGGCTTCTCGCATGGAATTAACGTTAAATTAACGTTAAGAGAGAGGAAATGAATTTATTTGGCGCATTATACATGTTTCCGGAACAAAGCAGTTGCTATTTTGGGAGGCGCAGAAGGAATTGGAAAGTCGTGCGCCTTTCTATATGCACAACAGCAGGCTGACATTTATTTGGCGGATATTAACGAAGAAAAGAGCATGAAGCTATGCCGGGAGATCAAAGAACGGGGCGGACGGATCACGTATGTTAAAACCGATGCGACCAAACCGGAGCAGGTTCGCAGGTTCGCCGAAATTGCAGGGGATAGCACGGATTTATACGCCGTTATCCATTGTACAGGCGGGTTTACGGGCTATACACCCACGATCCATTTAACCGATGAGGAATGGGATAAAGTCATTCGGCTCAATATGCACAGTATATTCTACAGCTCCAGGGAGTTCGCCAAGCGGATGATGTATTCAAGAAAGGGTTCGTTCGTTAACGTGAGCTCCATAGCAGCCCGCACCGCCCTGAAAAACACGCCGATTCATTATTCCTGCGCCAAGGCTGCGGTTGAATCCATGACAAAAGTTCTCGCAGCGGAACTGGGACCCTATGGGATCCGGGTGAATGCCGTAGCTCCAGGCACAACGAAGACGGATCGCGCTATCGCCGTAAGAGGAGAAGAGGTCATGGACCTGTGGGGGAAAGAGATTCCCCGTGGAACGTTGGCTTCTCCAGAAGAAATTGCTCAGGCCATTGTATTTTTAACCAGTGAAGAGGCTATCCACATCACAGGTGTATGTCTCGATGTCAATGGGGGCCAACTGATCGTGTAGCCCCCATTTTATCAAACTTAACAGGAGGTTCCCATGGATAAAGATTTGCTGACAGAAGCTTATACCATAATGAAGACCATCAGAAGATTCGAAGAGACGTTAAGCGTATTATTCGCCGAGAATTTCATCAGAGGTTCCATTCACTTGTCGATCGGTCAAGAGGCGGTAGCTGCAGGCGTTGGTTTAGCGATGGCGCCGCAGGATAAAATGACCACGACATACCGCGGACATGGACATGTCATTGCAAGAAAAACACCGGTGAAACTGCTGATGGCAGAAATGCTGGGAAGGGAGACCGGGATCAATAAAGGACGCGGAGGCTCGATGCACTTTACTGACGTAAGCCGGGGCGTGCTTGGAGCGAATGCGATTGTGGCCGCAGGACTTCCTCACGCCGTTGGTGCGGCGTACAGCGCCAAATATCTCAAAGAAGATTATGTGACGGTGACGATCTTCGGCGATGGAGCGACGAACCAGGGAGCGTTTCATGAGGCGTTGAATTTGGCCGCCGTATATAAGCTTCCCGTATTATTTGTTTGTGAGAACAACCTGTATTCGGAAATGACTCCGATTGAAGAAATCGTACCGGTCGAGCATATGGCCGAACGCGCGGAGGCGTATAAAATTCCCGCCCATATGGTCGATGCCTACAATGTAGAGGAAGTCTACGAAGTGGCCAAAAGAGCGATTGAAGACATTCGTGCCGGAAAAGGTCCGATATTTCTGGAAATGAAAACGTATAGGCTTGTCGGCCATATGTGCGGGGATCAGGAAGTTTATCGCAGCAGGGAAGAAGTTGCGTCCTGGGCGGCCAGAGATGCGCTGAAGACGGCAGCGGAGAAGCTGTCCCAACTGCAGGTCGATGTGAAAAAGCTGGATGCGTCCATAGAACAGGAAATCGAAGATGCGGTCAAATTTGCCAAAGAAAGCCCTTGGCCGGATCCGAAGCATTTATTTGACGGGTTATATTACGCAGAATAGGAGGAAAATGACATATGGCTCAGAAGATGACCTATACTCAAGCGCTCAATTTGGCGATCAAGGAAGAAATGGAACGTGATGACCGGATCGTTTTGTTCGGGGAGGATATCGGCAAACCGGGAGGTGCCTTCCAAGTTACGAAGGGGCTGTGGGAACAGTTTGGATCAGACCGGGTATTGGATACCCCCATCTCGGAAACGGGATTTTTCGGAATGGCGATCGGAGCCGCGCTGACCGGGTTAAGGCCGGTTGTGGAGATTTTATATATGGATTTTTGTGCGGTTGCCATGGATCAGCTGATTAATCAGGCGAACAAATTGACATATATGTCGGGCGGCCAGTTTCCGGTTCCGGTCGTGTTTCGCGGTCAGCAGGGCGCGGGAAGAGGCAACGGTGCGCAGCACTCGCAAAGCTTTGAATCGTTATTTTGTAATATGCCCGGTATAGAGGTCGTGCTTCCATCCAGCCCCAATGACGCTTACGGGTTATTTAAAACCGCAGTGCGCAACAACAAACCGGTCATCTTTCTCGAACATAAATTGCTTTACGGGATAAGGGATGAGGTAGAAGTGGGCGGGGATCCGATTCCATTCGGCAAAGCCAACGTGATCCAAAGTGGCAGCGATGTGACCATTGTAGCGGTATCAAGGATGGTACAGCTTGCCAAAGAGGCCGCCCATCGGTTGCAGGAAAGAGGAATCTCCTGCGAAATTATCGATCCCCGTACGCTGGTACCGTTTGATTTGGAAACCGTGAAGCAATCGGTTCAGAAAACGGGACGGCTTATCGTTGTGGAAGAATCGCACAAATGGGGCTCGATCGGAACATCCATCATCTATGAAGTAATGGAGCAGGTGTTTGATTATTTGGATGCCCCACCGAAATTAATAGGGACGGAGAATGTTCCGATTCCTCACAGCAAGCCGCTCGAGGATGCTGCACTTCCGTCTCCCGAAAAAATTGAGAATGCGGTCTTGTCCCTTGTTTAAGCGAAGGCCATGGACAAAGCGATGTGAAAGGAGGGATTTCCATGCAAATCATCTTACCCAAACTCGGCGCAAATATGGATAGTGCCGTCCTTACCCGATGGTTTAAAGCGGAAGGGGATCCCGTGGAAGCCAATGAAGTGATAGCGGAAGTGTCCACCGATAAAGTGAATATGGAGATTGAAGCCCCCGAAAAGGGCATTCTGATCAAACAATTTTTTAAAGAAGACGATGATGTGCCTGTAGGCGCTGCGATTGCGGAGATTGGAGCCGCAGCGGCGAAGGCGGACGCGCCTCAGCAAGAAGAGCGGAAAGATGTCCAACCGAATAATTCCTTCATCAAAATATCCCCATCGGCCCGCAGGCTGGCCCATACCTTGGGGGTAGATATATCCAAGGTGAAGGGGACAGGTCCCAACGGGCGCATTGTCCATCAGGATATACAAAATTATGCAGAAGCGGCGAATACGGTTGTTGAGGACCGTGAAGAGATTCAACAACCGCAGGCAGAGGATCACAGCCCGCCGCAGCCGCAGAACATGGAAATTTATCAGTTGAACCGCATTGAAGCGATCAGCGGAGAACGAATGCTGCACAGTCTTCAGTCGACGGCACAGCTTACGATGACCAGGGATGTCGATGTTACCGATGCCGTGGCTCTGCTGGAATCGGTAAAAAAGGTCCAAAAGGATAAGATCACCTTTACAGCATTCATCATTTTGGCTGTGGCCAAAGCGCTGCAGATACATCGGCGCTTCAACGGGAAGCTGGAGAACGGGAAGATCGTCATCCCCGCAAGCGTCGATTTGAATGTGGCTGTGGCTACCGACAAAGGGCTCGTGGTGCCGATCATCAAGGATGTACAAAGCAAATCGCTGGCAGCGGTCGCCAGGGAGCTGAACGATATCGTGACGAAAGCCAGAAACTCGAAACTCGAGTCCCGCGATGTGGAGAACGGCAATTTTACGATCACCAATCTGGGAGCGAGTGGAGTCGATACGTTTACTCCTATATTGTATCCCGGCCAAACCGGCATTTTGGGCCTGGGAAGAATCCTGAAGCGTCCTTGGGTAGTAGAAGACCGGATCGAGATCCGTTCTATTCTATCGTTATCACTGACTTGGGACCATCAGGCCGCAGATGGAGCCCCGGCTGCGCAGCTGCTGAAATCGATTGCCGACTATCTGGAGACCCCGGGATTGATGTTGTAACCGCCATACGGCATAGGATGAAACCAGGCAGTTAAAGACTTGCCTGGTTTCTGGCCATTTGCGGATTAAAGGGGTGTTATCCATTGCGCATTTGTTTAACCTCAATGCATCGGACACTTCCGTTTTTTTGAGCAATACCTTCTTCATGGTTGGTGCGGCTTCGCTTCAACAGGTTCGATTATGTTAACCCATATCGTGGTCAGCATTCAATCGATGGCACTGGTACAAAAAACAGAGCTCTCTCGGGATATTTATGATGCTGCAGGCAGCTCCATCCTATTGCAGGCAACATTATCGCGAACGGGTTGGTTGTATCTGTGCTATCTTCTATTTTATTTCAAAAATTGGAAAAATATTTAAATAGGAACGGAGGAGTGAAAGATGGCTCTTGAGCTTGATGTCGTGGTGATCGGTGCGGGTCCCGGAGGATATACGGCAGCCATCCGCGCGGCCCAATTAGGTAAAAAAGTGACGGTGATTGAGAAAGAGAATCTGGGGGGAGTCTGCCTGAACGTAGGCTGTATTCCTTCCAAAGCGCTAATCTCGGCGGCTGAAGCCTATCAAAATGTGTCACGCTATCAGGAAATGGGCATTGAAATCGATGCCGATCATGTCAAACTAAATTATGCCAAAGTGCAGAAGTGGAAGCGGAGCGTGATTGACAGACTGACCGGCGGCGTAAGCAGTTTACTGAAAGGACATCAGATTGAAGTCATCCAAGGCGAAGCCCGCTTCGTCAGCAAGAACGAAATTGTCGTTACCCATGCAAACGGCTCCGACCATTACCATTTTCAGCATTGTATTCTTGCAGCGGGCTCCCGGCCGATGGAGCTGCCCGATTTGCCGTTCAGTCAAAGAGTTCTTTCATCAACAGCTGCATTGAATTTGGAAGAAGTGCCTAAACGGCTGGCCGTGGTCGGCGGCGGATACATAGGAATTGAACTGGGTCAAGCTTTTGCCAAATTCGGCACAAAGGTTACCATTCTTGAGGGCGGAGCCTCCATCCTGCCCGGCTTTGACAAACGTTTAGTAAGCACAGTGAACCGAAATTTGAAAAAGGCGAACGTGGATGTATATACCAAGGCGTTTGCTAAACATTGCTCGGAAAAGAATCATGAGGTCACCGTCACTTTTGAAGCAGCGGGGGAGGAAAAACAACTCACAGCCGATTATGTATTGGTTACGGTTGGACGCAAGCCCAACACGGATCAATTAGGTTTGGAAGCGGCGGGCATACAAGTAAATGACAAAAAATTGATCGCTGTGGATCGCCAGTGCAGAACAAACGTATCCCATATTTATGCCATAGGCGATATTGTTCCCGGCCCTGCTTTGGCACACAAAGCTTCTTATGAAGGAAAGGCAGCAGCGGAAGTGATTGCCGGCAGGGGAAGTGTGGTCGATTACCGTTGTATTCCTGCGGTTGTGTTCTCGGATCCTGAAATCGCTGTGGTGGGCATATTGGAAAAAGAAGCCAACGACCAAGGGATTGAAACCAGGGTAGGGAAATTTTCTTATGCAGCCAACGGCAGAGCCTTGTCCCTGCATATAGCGGAAGGATCGGTGACCCTGATTGCCGATAAGAAGGAGGGCGTAGTGATCGGCGCTCAAATTGTAGGTCCTGAAGCATCAAATTTGATAGCCGAGGTGGGATTGGCTATTGAAATGGGAGCGACGCTTGAAGATGTGGCTTTGACGATTCATGCTCATCCAACGCTTGGGGAAATGATCATGGAGGCAGCCGAAAATGCGCTGGGGTTAGGAATTCATTCGATGTAATATAGCTCAAAAGTAAAGATGAAATACGACGCGTCGAGGTGCCCGGAAACGGTGCCTCGACGCGTCGTATGTTAAGAAGATTTCGATAGGATCCCGAAACGGCAGGGTGTAGATTGAACATACGAAAAAAAGAATTTAAGGCGACTTTTGAAAACGATTGACTAACATAAGACGTGTACCGTATAATGTACAATGTATACACAAAGAAAAGAAAGTGTGGTTAATGATGCCTAGTTTTAATCTGAAACCCATCGATAAACAAATTACAACCAAAGAGAGAGCATATAACGAAATTAAGGATGTCATTTTAAATGGGTATATTTCTTCAGAAGAAATATTCACGGAGGTGAAGCTGGCCGAACTGCTGAATACTTCTCGCACTCCTGTTCGGGAAGCGCTTCAAGATTTATTAAAAGAAGGCTTAATTGTTACGATTCCCAGAAAAGGGATGGCTGTGCGGAACGTAACGGAAAGCGAAGCCGAACAAATCTTTTTGCTTAGAACCACCATTGAGGGTGAGGTCATTAAGAAATTAACCGAAACGATCACACCTGAGCAATTGGAGCAGCTAAGACAAATTTATCAAAATCAGCAGGAAGCCATGGAGAAGGATGATGAAATTTCATTTATCAGCCTGGACCAAACCTTCCATATCACTTTAACCCGATTTGCAGATTACCACTTGATTGAGCAGGTATTATTGAACTTGCACAATTTATCTCAATTGATTGGTCTGAGAGCGATTAAAAAAAGAAATCGGATGAGGGAGGTTTTATCGGAACACGAATATATTATTCTTTGTATGGAAAAGAAAAATTCGGATTTGGCAGCTAAAGCCATGATCCATCATTTGAGTAAGACCAAGGAATCCTGGAAAAAGTAGATTAAGAAAAACTGGAGATCCGCTGGAAGCTTTTTTCTGTCGGAATCTCTTCAAACCTGATACAGAATTTCTCAGTTCAACTAACGCTTTAGTGAGCTTGAAAATTCTGTATTTTATTAAAATAGTAAAAATGGAAAAATTTGAACATTCTATTTTGTAAGCGTCGTCAATATGGGAAAATATTTGACGTTATTCGACAAAAAATCCAAAAAAACGAGTACATGTGATATAACATAACATTCAAGCGAAAAAAATATTGACAACAAAATCGAACTATATTACTATTTATCCCATAACATAAGTCACTAAGTTAAGATTAAAAACGACAAAATTTTTGTGTATACATCATACAGTGGACGAAATCCTTTCCTATTTTGCTCCAAAGCCCGCTGTTTTATTACACTGTTGATTTATAAAATGCCTATAGATCTGATATTCCAAAAAGGAGAGGAATGCCATGTCAAAAGTTTTAACGGAATTGACTCCCGAAATGGTGGATGCGCTGCAGGGAAACAACATCGTGCTGCTTAATGTGGTTGAGAAGGAAAGCGGGGCTATTTATTCGACGGCTTTGTCTTGGGTGTATGCCGTAAACGCAACAACGATTCGTTTTGCGATCGACGCTAAGTCCGATTTCATCAAAATCATTGAACAAGATCCTGCGGTGCTTTTGAATTTTACTGCTCAAGAGTCCGTATTCTCCTTAACGGGAAAAGCTTCTGTCAAAGTAGCCAAAACCGAAGGGCTGACCTTGAAGCTTGCCTTGATTGAAGTACAGGTAGAAGGAATCAGAGATATTATTTTCTACGGCGGGAAAATCACTACGAAGCTTGAATTTGTTAAAACATATAATGCTGACCTGGTCAAAAAACTCGATACTGAGGTCAAAGAGGCCATCTATAACGCTTAATTATCGTTATCAGTGTATACATCACACAGTGTACAAAATTCAAAAATATATATTTACCTTCGGAAAGGAAGATCAAAAGCATGAGAAACGGCAAACAATATGTAGAATCTCTGAAGGATAACAGAACCATTTATATCGGGGGAGAGCGTGTAAAAGATGTGACGACCCACCCGGCATTCGCAGGAATCGTGAACACCTTCTCCAAGATGTACGATATGTCCGCCGATCCGGCTAACGGCATGACGTACACAACGGAAGACGGTACGGTTGCCAACAAGATGTTTATGATTCCAAGAAGCAGAGAGGATTTGGCTGCACGCCGTGAGGCAATGTATAAATGGGCGGAAGCCACCTGCGGTTTTGCCGGACGCAGCCCGGATCATGTGGCCAGTTTCCTGGCAGGGTTCGCGAGCCATCCCGAGGTATTCGGCGACCGTGCCAAGTATGTGATTGATTTTTACAAATATGCAAGGGACAACGATCTGTTCGTCACTTACGTCATCATTCCACCGCAAATTGACCGCAGCAAAGCAGCCAACGAACAGGAAGAGAAGTTCCTGCCGGTAGGTGTATACGAGGAAAGAGAAGACGGTATTGTCGTGCGCGGCTCGCAAATGCTCGGCACAAGCTCGGCCGTCAGCAACTATTTGTTCTGCAGCTGCATTACACCGCTGCGTCCGGGAGACGAGGATTATGCGATTTCGTTCGTCGTGCCGATGGATGCACCGGGACTGAAGCTTTATGCCCGTCCCAGCTTCGCAGCCGACAAGCCGAGCACTTTCGATTATCCGTTGTCGACGCAGTATGATGAGAGCGATTCGCTTGTTGTATTTGAGGATGTGTTTATCCCTTGGGAGCACGTATTCGTGTACAAAGACATCGAAGCAACCCGCGCGCAGTTCCACGGAACGCCTGCTCACGTCCTGGGCAACAACCAGGCGCAAACCCGCTTGTCCGCCAAGCTGAAGTTCGTGATCGGCGTGGCGAGGAAAGTAACGGAAATGAACGGTACCGATAAATTCCCGCAGGTTCAGGAGCGGCTTGGGGAGCTGGCGTCGCAAGCGGCCATGGTGGAAGGCATGCTGATGGCCTCGGAATATCAGTGCAGCATCGATAAGAACGGCGTAGCCCGCCCGAATGCGCGTTATCTGTATGGCGTCGTAGGGATGCAGGATACCATTTATTCGTCTGTTATCCGCATCTTGAGAGAATTGGTAGGCGGCGGCGTACTGCAGGTGCCTTCCTCCTATAAGGAAATGATAAACCCTGAAACGAAAGACGACATGAGAAAATATATCCGTTCCTCCACAGGGGCCAAAGGGGAGGAAAAAGTAAAACTGTTCAAATTGGCCTGGGACATTATCGGATCTGAGTTCGGCGGACGCCACCAGCAGTACGAAATGTTCTACAACGGAGCTCCGTTTGTGGTTAAAGGGTACTCGTTCCGCAATTACGGATACGGAGAGCCGGTTGCTATCGTTGACCGCTTCCTGGCAAGCTACGGGCTGCCTGGGAATGAAACGGCAAAAACGGAAAAAGAAATCGAGGTAGGATAATTCCGGATCTGCTTAACAGAAAGGAACTGAGGGCATGAAAGTAGCATCCATTCAATTAGAAATCAAGGACAGCGAAACGAAAGAACAAAGAATCGAACGGGCGGATGGTCTGCTGGATCAGGCCAAGGGCAGCGATTTGATCGTGCTGCCTGAGATTTGGGCTACCGGGTATTTCTCGTTTGACCGCTACAAGGCGGAAGCCGAACCTATGGACGGCCCGTTCGTAAAGCGTTTTTCCGCAAAAGCAAAAGAACTGAACGCGTACTTGTTTGCCGGAAGCTTTGTGGAGAAAGACGGGGATAAGTATTATAACACGAGCGTGTTATTTGACCGGACGGGAGCCATCGTGGGTACGTACCGCAAAATCCATTTGTTCCGCTATGGTTCATTGGAAGGCGAATTGTTGACGCGGGGAGAAGACATTGGAGTCTACGATACCGAATTCGGACGCGTCGGACTCACCACCTGCTATGATCTGCGCTTTCCTGAATTATACCGTAAGCAGGTGGACGCAGGCGCCAAGCTGCTGCTCGTTACATCGGCATGGCCGCATTCCCGCTTGGCGCATTGGCAGCTGTTTAATTCAGCCAGAGCATTGGAGAATCAATGCTTCCTCATCTCTTGCAATTGCGTCGGAACGACAAGAAACGTCTTCATGGGGGGCCACAGCCGAGTTGTGGATCCATGGGGAACGGTTGTCGCATCCGGCGGGGAACACGAAACGATTGTGAAAACTGAAATCCATCCTGAGCAAGTGGACCAAATTCGTGAAGTCTTCCCTTCTCTAAAACATCGCGTTTTATAATGATAAACCCGGGAGGATAGATACAGACATGGAATTTCAGCACGAGAGAAAAATATTAAATTTTGTACCGCAAAGATTGGTTATAGCGGGATATACCAATAAAGACCAGGAAGCGGTCAAACACCATATTGAAGAATTAAAAGAATTGGGGATACCGGCTCCCCGGCAGGTTCCGATGATGTACGACCTGGCGCCGGAATTATTAAGCAATACTGACGTGATCAGCGTTGTCGGCAATGACAGCAGCGGCGAGGCGGAGGTCGTACTGCTGGATATCGACGGCACCTGGTATATCGGTTTGGGCAGTGACCATACCGATCGTGTGCTTGAGGCCGTATCGATTCAGAAGTCAAAACAGGTGTGCGCCAAAATCATTTCCAAGCAATTGTGGACGTTTGAGTCGATTTCCGAACACTGGGACGAGATTGAGCTGAACAGCTGGGTTCAAGTTGACGGAGAAGAAGTGCTGTATCAATCAGGTACGCTTAGCGCCTTTTTGAATCCGATGGATTTGCTTGAATTGGTAAAGCAGCGCGGGTATGACAGCCCTGGTATTGCACTGTATTGCGGAACGCTTCCCTTGAAAACTGAAAAATTTTACTTTGGAGGTATTTTCAAGGCGGAACTTCATGATAAGATAAACAATAGAAAACTTACCATAAATTATGAAACCAAAATTTTAAAGGACTCAGAGGTGGATTAACAATGGCAAAACCGGAACTGGAATTTACCGATTATACGAAATTTGAACAAAAGCCTTTTACCAACGTAAAGGGTCTAAGTGAACGAGTGATTGCGAAGGACCCGGAAACGGGAGTGGCTACACGGATTCTTATCTTCGAACCGGGCACGGACACCACTCCGAACGGTGTGCAAATTCATGATTTTTGGGAAGAGCTTTACGTGATCGAAGGCTCCTTGATTGACCTGACGCTCAATCAGGAATTTACAGCGGGAATGGTAGCTTGCCGGCCTCCGGGTATGAAGCACGGCCCTTGGATATCTCCAAATGGCTGTAAGACGTTTGAGGTACGTTATTATTCCAAAGGCCAATAAAATTCATGCGTGATAAAACCATTTGCAAAAAATGGTCAAAATGATAGAAAAAAAGGCAGCAGGAATGCCGATATAGGTATATAGCAGGTCTTATTGTGAAAATGACGGATTGAAGTACGGACGTGCCTGGCAAAGATTTGCGATTGCAACGTGACAAAGGGAACGAAGCCCGATGAGTGCCGCTAATGGCTGCAGGTTGCCTCCGCTCATGGGCTTTTACACCCTGGCTTTTACACCCTTTTCATGAAGGGTAGCTGCGATTTGGATTCTATTCAGACTGGTTAAACCAGCCCTGTATATAGAACTATTTTTACTCTTGTATCATGTGTGCACATTAAGTTAGGAGGCTTACAGAATGAGAAAAACAAAAAAAGTGTTTAAAACCGCGGCAATCGGGATCATGATTGCGTCCTTGCTTGCCGCATGCGGTGGCGGAGGCGAGAGCGCCGGGGGGACAAGCAGCGGTGATGACGGGAAGAATCAACAAAAGCTGGTATTGAAATTCGCCAACATTACGAAGGAGAACAGCGGACTCGCCCAAACGGCATGGAAAATAGGTGAAGAGCTTAAGGCCAAAACCAACGGCCGGATTACCGTTCAATTGTTCCCGGGAGGGCAATTGGGTAACGAAACCGATATGATGCAGCAGTTAAATACCGGATCTCTGGATATGGCGATCATCACCACAGCTCAATTGAGCAGTTCTTCCCCTGCCTTTGGCGCATGGTTAATGCCTTTCCTGGTGAATGACCACAAGCAAGCTTACGAATTGTGGACAAGCCCGGAATCCATGGCCTTATTTGATACATTAACGAATGACAATGTCAAAGGCTTAGGCTATGCAAGCTCCGGTTTCCGATACTTCTTGGCTACGAAGCCGGTGACAGGAATTAAGGATCTGGAGAACTTTAAGCTGAGAACGACCCCGAGCCCAACCATTCTTGACTTCTTGACTTCGCTCAAAGTCAGCCCGACCCCAATGCCGCTAACCGAAGTGTATACGGCACTGCAAACCGGCGTAATCGGCGGTGTGGATATCGATACGGAGTCGGTCATTTCCGAGAAATTGACGGAGATTGCCAAGAACATGACGCCGAGCAAACATATGTATTGGGCAGGCGGCATTCTGATCAACAAAGACAGATGGAACGGATTGTCCGATGAAGATAAAAAGCTGATAGAAGATGCGGTTGATGTAGCCATGAAATACAATGTTGAATATGTGGAAAAGAATGAGGCAGATTTGCTCGCAAACGCCAGCACAAAATTTGGACTGACTACGCATCAATTAACCAACAAAGCGGAATTTGAACCATACATCAAGGCGGTTCAGGATAAGTGGATTGCAAAGGCTCCGGAAATCGGCAAGTTCCTAGAAAAAGCTAAAGAGATTTCGAAAGAGTAGGTATCTGTTCTATGGAAGAAATCCAACAAATTCAACCCAAACCAAATATCATCTCTACTATAGCTAACATCATTGACAGGTTACTGATTTGGGTCAGTGTAGCCATAGGAGTCGTATTAACGTTTAACATGATCGTTGCGGTTATGTTTCGATATGTGTTAAACCATCCGATTTTCTGGGCCGATGAGTTATCATTGTACCTATTTTGTTGGATTACTTTTTTAGGCGCGAGCTTAGGGGTTAAACGTGCCGATATGGCGGCGGTCACCTTCCTCATTGACCGTCTTTCCCCCAAGTTCAGGCTGATTACGGACATCTTTATTCATTTATGCACCTTACTGTTTGCAGCGGTGATTGGCTACTACTCTATCCTGTGGGTTAAGAGTCCCAGTGTGGTCAATCAACTTTCAGCCACGATTCCCATCAATTTGTGGATTTTGTATTCCGTCGTCCCTATATCTATGCTGTGCATTATTGTATTTACTATCGATCATATCAACAAATTAGTGTCGGCATATATTTTTAGGGCAAGGGGGGATGCTAAATGACTACAGCGATCGGTTTTTTTGCATTAATGTTTATTGGGGTGCCGATTGCGATCGTGCTGGGTCTTACGACACTGATCTACGTGTTAACGACGGGCAATCTCACTATTTTACAGTCTATGCCGTCCAAGCTGTTTAACGGATTGCAAAATTTCGGCCTTGTAGCGATCCCGATGTTTATTCTATTGGGCGAATTTATGAATCAAGGCGGGATTACCAATCGTTTGCTTGAATTTGCCAAAGTCATATTCGGACATTTTCGCGGTGGGCTTGCTTATGTTAATGTCGTAGCCAACATGTTTCTCGCCACGATTATCGGATCATCCACCGCACAAACGGCGGTGATGAGCAAAACGGTGGTTCCGGTAATGGAAAAGGAAGGGTACAGCCGGGATTTCAGCAGTGCGCTTACCGCATCCGCATCGGTTGTAGCTCCGCTCATTCCCCCCAGCATGCCGTTCATTATATACGGAGTAACGGCGGGCGTATCGATCGGCAGCTTGTTTTTGGCAGGGATTCTGCCCGGTATTATTTTTGGTCTGGGCTTTGGATTATATATTTACACGATTGCCAAAAAACGAAATTTTCCGAGATCCGATCGATCCAGTTGGTCCCAGGTGCTGAAAGGTACCGTTTATGTGCTGCCTGCCTTGAGCATTCCGGTGCTCATTATGGTTGGGATTACTACGGGGATCTTTACAGCAACGGAATCGGCGGCGGTTGCGGTTCTGGTTGCATTTCTGGTCGGCGGTTTTGTTTATAAGGAGTTGAAATGGAAGCATTTGCCGGGCATTCTGGTGCGAACCATTATCACCACCTCGACTGTCACCTTTTTATTGGCGATGTCCGATATTTTCGGTTGGGTCTTGAATTTCAATCAAATTCCCCAGCTGATTACCGATGCTTTCCTGGCCGTAGCGGATAACCAGTTCGTCTTTTTGTTATTGGTCAATCTGCTGCTGCTGCTCATAGGTACCGTTCTGGAGGGAGTGCCGGCTTTGATCCTGTTAACTCCAATTCTTTTACCTATAGCCGTTCATTATGGGGTTGATCCTATCCACCTGGGTGTGATCATGGTCATTAACTTAACTTTAGGGCTGATCAGCCCTCCGGTCGGATCCATCCTGTTTGTGACCTCAGCGGTTGCGAACGTTTCAGTCGAGAGGCTTACGCGAAGCTTAATTCCGTTCTTAATTATTTCATGTCTTATTCTTATGATTATCACCTATATCCCTTGGACGACTTTAGGACTTCAAAAACTGCTGGGTCCTTAATGTCCGAAACGAGAAGCCCGCCGGCTAAACGCCTGACGGGCTTTGTGTTCGTTATTCCAGTACTTTCCTGAATTCCCGGATGAGCAGGGGAACAACCTCGAACAAATCTCCGACAATGCCGTAATCGGCCATTTTAAAAATAGGGGCTTCCGGATCCTTATTGATGGCGATGATGATGCGCGATTGGCTCATGCCGGCCAGATGCTGGATGGCGCCGCTGATGCCGCAGGCGATGTAAATTTCCGGCGTCACGACTTTGCCGGTTTGGCCGATTTGCAAGGCGTAATCGCAATATCCGGCGTCGCATGCGCCACGCGATGCGCTGACGGCCCCATTTAATACCTCCGCCAGCTCTTCGAGAGGCTTGAAGCCATCCGCGCTCTTGACCCCGCGGCCGCCGGATACGACAATTTTCGCCTCTGTCAGATCTACCTTGCCTGACGTCTTGAGGACAACGTCTTTCACCACGGATCGAAGGGTCGGGGGAGGGGAGTAAGCGGTTTTCACGATGGGGGCTTTCGCTCCGCCGGCTGTCGGGACTGCGGGAAAATTGTTAGGCCTTATGGTGACAGCCCATGGGAAATCGGTAAACCTTTTTTTCTCAAAGGCTTTCCCTGCATATACGGGCCGGGTGAATAGGATCCCTTCGCCGGACGACTCGGCCGCAATGACATCCGACAGCTGGCCGGCTTTCAGCTTCGCAGCGATGGCAGGGGCAAGGTCGCGCCCGACAGCCGTATGTCCTATGAACACGGCGTCCGGACGAATCGTATCAAGAACGCCGGCAAGCGCAGCAAGATAAGCCTCCGGATGGTAATGCCGAAGGCTGTCATGCTCGATCAGATGAATGTCTGCAAAGGGATAGGCGGCGAGCTCATCGGCCAGAGAATCCACTTGGCTTCCCATGATAATGGCCGTAATACGGCCCCCTTCCGGTAACGCGATTTGCGCTGCTTGAAGTGCTTCCAGAGTGACCTGACGTAGCTTTCCGTCACGATGTTCGGCAATGATCGCATACGTTCTGCTCATGAATATTTCCTCCTTCACAGGCCGTCTAAATGACCTTGGATTGCGTGCGAAGCAGTTCGACAAGCCTGGCTGCCTGTTCAGGCATTTCGCCCTGCAATATTTGTCCGGCCTGTCTTGCCGGAGGAAGAAACAGCCCGATTAACGACGTTTTGGGTATAAGAGCCTCTGGTGTTACGGACAGATCATCAAGCGTCAGCTGTTGAAACGGCTTCCTCTTTGCCTTCATGATGCCGGGCAGGGACGGGTATCGTGGTTCGTTGAGCCCCTGCTGGGCGGTGAACAGGGCCGGAAGAGATACCTCCAGCAGCTCCACATTGCCTTCGGCATCGCGCTCTGCTTTGGCGGTTCCGGCGGAAAGCTCCAGCTTGATAACGGAGGATACGTGAGGAAGATGCAGCAGCTCCGCCAAACGCACGGCCACCTGACCTGCGCCGTTATCGATGGAAAAATGGCCGCCGAGAATCACATCATACGTCTTATCCGCGAAATATGCGGCGAGAACTTCCGATACCACATATTCGTCCTGGGAAATGCGGTCGTCCGAAATCAGGACGGCTTCGTCCGCGCCCATGGCAAGCGCGGTCCTCAGCGCCTCGGAAGCGCGTTGGGGCCCGACGGAAACGACAACAATGCGTCCCCCGAACCGCTCCTTTATGCGGATTGCCTCTTCCACAGCATATTCGTCGTAAGGATTCATGACGAATTTGACGCCTTCTTCCGAGATCTTTCCATTGGCAATGACGATCTTTTCCTCCGTATCAAACGTCTGCTTCAGCATCACATATACATTCATCCGGAATTCCCCTTTCCAAGGTAAATGGCAGAAGAAGGTCAAGGCTTAAGGGCCTTAAGGAAAAACTCGACGGTCGGTTCGATCTGCTTGCTCAGCGAATATTTGCGTCCTGAGATCAGCCAGGAGGTGACGGCTTCATCCATGGCTCCGAAGATCAGCAGCCGCGTTAATTTGACATCCAGCCCTTGGCGGAAGGTTCCTTCTTCCATGCCTTTGACCAGTACGGCTTCTATTAATTGAATATATGGTTTGACTGCTTGACCTATGGCTTTGCGCAGCTCCAATGAACTTTGCCGCAATTCAATTTGGGTAACGTAAGCGAGGTCCGTGTTTTGCTCCAGCTCGGTGTAATGAATTTCGCATATTTTGCGGAGCGCTTCATCGGCCGTGGACGACGCTTCGACGCTTTCCTTGAACTTGCCCACCAACTCGCCCAGCCGTTCCCGAAAAAGCGACACGAGAATATCTTCCTTGTTTTTGAAATATAAATAAATGGTTCCGTCAGCGACGCCGGCTTCGCGGGCAATTTTCGACACTTGCGATCCATGATAGCCGTTTTCGGCGAAGATTTTGACAGCAGCGTCCAGGATCAAATGGAATTTATTGTTTATTTTTTTACTTGTCATCTTCGCACCCCGGTGATAAGATTGAAATACATTATGAATGAATACTCATTCATTTTCTGATTCCATCTTATGAAATCCGCTAACCGTTGTCAATGGTTCTTGTATAAATGGAATAACAATAGATGTAAGGGGTTACAGAGCGGTATTCGGTCATGCCAAAGTCCAAGAACAATAACAGGTACAGGAGGTAAGAGGCGCATGGCAACAAACATCAATAGAGCTGCCGTGATCGGCTCAGGCGTCATGGGAGCGGGCATTGCCGCCCATCTCGCCAATGCGGGCATTCCCAGCCTGCTGCTGGACATCGTTCCGGCAGCATTGACGCCGGATGAAGAAGCCAAAGGATGGACGCTGGAGCATCCGGCCGTCCGCAACCGCCTGGCGGCAAACGCGCTTTCCGGACTGACCAGACTCAAACCGTCGCCGCTGTATGACGACGCCTTCCTCAGCCGGATTACGCCGGGGAACCTGGAGGACGATCTCGGTAAAATTCGGGACGTCGATTGGGTCATCGAAGCGGTCGTGGAAAACCTGCATATAAAGCGGGAGCTGCTGGCCAAAATCGAAAATCATTGGAAGCCGGGGATCATTGTGAGTTCCAATACGTCGGGCATTTCCATCGACGGGATGACAGCAGGCCGGAGCGAAGCGTTTAAACGGCACGTTCTCGGCACGCACTTCTTCAATCCTCCGCGCTATATGAAGCTGCTGGAAATCATTCCGGGTGAAACGACCGATCCGGATATTGTGGCCCGATTGACGGAATTTTGCGGGAAAAGACTTGGCAAAGGCGTGGTGGTAGCCAAAGATACGCCGAATTTTATCGCCAATCGAATCGGAACCTACGGTTTATTGGTCACGCTGCAAACGATGATCGACAAAGGCTATACCGTTGACGAAGTAGACGCCGTCACAGGCCCGGCCATGGGCCGGCCGAAAAGCGCCACCTTTCGGACGCTGGATCTTGTGGGATTGGACACCTTTGTGCATGTAGCGAATAATGTCTATGAAAAATTGGACGGCGGTCCGGAAAAACAGGCTTTTCAAGTGCCGCAGGTGCTAAAGGACATGGTGTCTTTCGGGTGGATCGGCGAGAAGGCCGGTCAGGGCTTTTATAAGAAGGTCAAGGGAGAGCAGGGCAGTGAAATTTTGTCCCTCGATTTGGGCGCGATGGCTTACGGCAAGAGCAGGAAGCCGGCATCCCCCTCGCTTGAGGCGGCCAAAACGGCCAAAGGAGCCAAGGAAAAGACGAAGGCGCTGCTCGGCGCCAAGGATCGCTATTCCGGGCTTGCCTGGGACATTTTGAAGAAAACGCTGCTTTATTCGGCGGACAAAGTCGGGGAAATCGCCGATTCGATTGCGGATATCGACAAGGCGATGAAATGGGGCTTTCATTGGGAGCTGGGGCCGTTTGAAACGTGGGATGCGATCGGGCTCGTAAAATCCGTCGAACGAATGGAGAAGGAGGGGGAGCGCATACCGGTATGGGTCAAGGAATGGATTGCATCCGGGAAGGAATCGTTCTATCAGCATGCCAACGGGAAATCATTTTACGTATACAAAGGGGAATATAAAGCGGCCGATCAGCCTGCCGAGAACATTTCGCTGCGCAGCTTGAAGGAGCAGAACAAGATCATCCGCGCCAACAGCGGCGCCAGCTTGATTGATGTGGGCGACGGCGTGGCGTGCCTGGAATTCCATTCGCCCAACAACGCGATCGGCGCCGATATTCTGTTTATGATTCAGCAAAGTGTGGAAGAGGTGCGCCAAAATTACGACGCGCTGATCATCGCAAACCAAGGCCGCAATTTCTGCGTCGGCGCCAATATTATGCTGCTGCTGATGGAAGCGCAGAACGAAGAGTGGGAGGAGATCGACAGCATTATCCGAATTTTCCAGAACACGATGATGCAGCTCAAAGGTTTTGAAAAACCCGTTGTTGCCGCTCCTCACCACATGACCTTGGGAGGCGGCGTCGAGGCTTGTCTGCCGGCTGACGAGGTGTGCGCATACGCGGAGACCTATTACGGTCTGGTGGAAACAGGGGTTGGATTGATTCCCGCGGGAGGGGGCTGCAAGGAGCTGGCGCTGCGGCTAAGCCGGGCGAATCCAAATCCGGAGGCGGATTTGCAGCCGCACATCAACGAGCTGTTCATGAATATCGGCACGGCCAAGGTGTCGACAAGCGCCCACGATGCCCGGAAAATCGGTTACCTTCGTGCCTCAGACAGGATCGTCGCAAATCAGGAGCGCTTGATCCATGAAGCCAAGCAATCGGCACTTCGGCTCGTGCATGAGGGCTATGTACTGCCGCCGAAAGAAAAAATCCGGGTGGTCGGCGCAGACGGAAAGGCGGTTATGCAGCTCGGAGCATATACCATGCGGCAAAGCGGGTATATCAGCGACCACGATCTGCTGATTGCCGGCAAGCTGGCTCATGTGCTTGCCGGCGGGGACGTTCCTGCGGGAACCATGGTGACCGAACAATACATGCTGGATCTGGAGCGCGAAGCGTTCCTCAGCCTTTGCGGCGAACCGAAAACGCAGCAGCGTATGCAGCATATGCTTTCCAAAGGCAAGCCGTTGCGCAACTAAGCGAATCGAAGAGAGGTGAACGCTCATGAGAGAAGCCGTCATTGTTTCCGCTGTCCGCACCCCGGTAGGCCGGGCAAAAAAAGGCAGCTTGGCCCATACCCGTGCGGAGGATTTGGGGAGAACGGTGCTTCAGGCTGTCGTTGACCGGGTGCCGGGCGTGAAGAAAGAGGACGTAGAGGACATCATCATCGGATGCGCGATGCCCGAAGGGGAGCAGGGCTTGAATTTCGCCCGTATCATGTCGCTGTACGCCGGATTCCCTTCGACGGTGCCGGCCTTGACGATCAACCGGTTCTGTTCGTCGGGCCTGCAGTCGATCGCTTTTGCAGCCGAGCGCATTATCGCGGGCGGCGCCGATATCATCATCGCAGGCGGCGTGGAAAGCATGAGCCGCGTGCCGATGACCGGCTTCAAGCTGTCGCCGCATCCGAAGCTCGTGCAGGAGATGCCGCAGGCCTATATCGGCATGGGCCACACGGCGGAGAATGTGGCAGACCGCTTCGGCATTTCCCGCGAGGTTCAGGACCGGTTCGCGATGTCGAGCCACCGCAAAGCGGCAGCGGCCGTCCGGTCTGGAGCCTTCAAGGAAGAGATCGTTCCGGTTCACACGTCGCTCAGAGGCTTTGGCGATAACGGCAAGCCTTGGGAGAAGCCGGTTGTACTGGATATGGACGAAGGGATTCGTCCGGATACGACGCTGGAGGGACTGGCCAAGCTGAAGCCGGTGTTCAAAGCGGGCGGCTCCGTTACCGCGGGCAACGCCTCGCAGATGAGCGACGGTGCAGCGGCCGTACTCGTGATGAGCCGGGAGAAAGCGGAGAAGCTGGGACTTTCGCCGCTCGCTGCCTTTCGCTCGTTCGCCCTGGCGGGGGTAAACCCTGAAATCATGGGCGTCGGACCGGTAGAGGCGATCCCCATGGCACTTGAGCGCGCGGGTCTCGGCCTGGAGGATATCCGGCTCTTTGAAATCAATGAAGCGTTCGCTTCTCAATGTGTGCATATTATCCGGGAGCTTCAGCTGGATGAGAGCCTGGTGAATGTCAACGGAGGCGCGATTGCTCTCGGTCATCCGCTCGGCTGCACGGGTACGAAGCTGACGGCAGGCCTGATCTACGAGCTGCGTCGCCGCGGCGGAGGTTATGGTGTGGTGTCGATGTGCATCGGCGGCGGCATGGGGGCGGCCGGTGTGTTTGAAGTATACCCGAAATAGCGGGTTGAAATATCATACGATGGAGGAGAGATGGATATGGCGGACAAAGTGATAGGCGGCGGTTTTGTCTTGGAAGACCTGGACTGTCAAGCCATCGTTACACCGGATGAACTGACGGCGGAGCAGCGTATGATTGCGGAGACGACGGCAGATTTCGTGGAAGGCGAAGTGCTTCCGGTCGATGAGGAAATCGAGAAGCTGAACTACGAGCTGACCTTGAAGCTGCTGAAAAAGAGCGGCGAGCTCGGACTTCTGGGCGCGGATGTGCCGGAAGCGCTGGGCGGACTCGGACTCGACAAAGTCAGCACGACACTGATCAGTGAGCGGTTGTCCAAAGCCTCTTCTTTCGCACTGTCCGTCGGTGCCCATGTCGGCATCGGCACTCTCCCGATCGTTTATTTCGGCACGCCGGAGCAGAAAAAGAAATATTTGCCCGATCTGGCCAGCGGCAGGCTCATCGCGGCCTACTGCCTGACCGAGCCTTCATCGGGCTCGGATGCGCTTGGCGCGAAAACGACGGCGCGTCTATCGGAGGACGGCCGCTATTACGTCCTTAACGGGATGAAGCAATTTATCACCAACGCGGGCTTCGCGGATATTTTCATCGTTTATGCGAAGGTGGACGGAAAGGACTTCAGCACCTTCATAGTGGAGCGGAAGATGGAAGGCGTAAGCATCGGTCCGGAGGAAAAGAAGATGGGCATCAAAGGGTCCTCCACCTGCGCGCTCATCCTTGAAGATGTAAAGGTTCCCGTGGAAAACCTGCTGTGGGAGGCGGGCAAAGGCCATTTAATCGCCTTCAATATACTGAACATCGGCCGTTTCAAGCTGGCCGCGGGCTGTCTCGGCGCCTCGAAGGATGCAATCGAAATATCCGCCAAATATGCCAATGCACGCAAGCAATTCGGCAAACCAATCTCCGCCTTTCCGCTCATCGGCAAGAAGCTGGCCGAAATGAATGTTCGTACTTATGCGCTTGAAAGCATGGTCTACCGTACGGCGGGCTTGATGGATGCGGGGCTCAGCGATATCGATCACGGCAGTCCGGAAGCGGGAGTCCAGTCCGCCAAGGCGATAGCCGAGTATGCGCTGGAGTACTCCATCAATAAGGTGTTTGGTTCGGAAACCCTCCAGTTCGTAGCGGATGAAGGCGTGCAGATTCACGGCGGCTACGGTTTTATCCAGGAATACAAAATCGAGCGCATATACCGTGATTCGCGGATCAACCGCATCTTTGAAGGGACGAATGAAATCAATCGTTTGCTCATCCCCGGCACGCTGATGAGACGCGCCATGAAGGGCGAGCTGCCGCTCATCCAGAAAGTGCAGGCGCTTCAGTCGGATCTGCTTCAGCTCGTTTCGGGGCAGCGGTTTGAGGGCATATTAGAGGAAGAAACGCACCTGGTTTCCATGGCCAAAAAGATATTTCTGATGACGGGCGGAGCCGCCGTCCAGAAATATCAGACGCAGCTTGAGCAGGAACAGGAAGCGCTCAGCCATCTGGCGGATATGATGATTCAGATCTATGCTATGGAAAGCTCACTCCTTCGTACCCGACAACGGATCGCAAAACAGGGCGAAGACAAAACGGCATGCGCCATCGATATGACAAGGGTCTTCGTGCATGAGGCGTTCGAAAGGATAGAGTCGCTTGCCAAAGAGACACTGTCGGCTGTAGAGACCGGAGACGTGCTGCGCACTCAGCTTTCCGTATTAAAGAAGCTGGCCCGCCGTACGCCGGTCAATACGGTGGGGCTAAAGCGGCAAATCGCCGCCAGAGTGTTGGAGTCGGAGAAATTCGTGCGCTAATCCGATGGAACCATCTGAAGGATCCCGGCCGCGTGCCGTATGCCGGAAGATGGTTGGATATATGCGGCGGATATGGCGCGAATGGACGAGAAAGGGTATTATGATATCAAGGACCGTATGAGAGATAGAACAATTGCCGGAGGCTTCAATAGGTTCCCCGGGAAATCGAGGAGGCGCCGTTTATGCATCGGATAGGGAAGAAGCCGCCGCCTTGGGCGTGCCGATCCCCTTCCGCGGTGAAACGGTGTAAACTTATATTGTCCGGAAGGAAGAAGAGTCCTTGAAAGCAAAGGAGCTCGAACACTGGGGCAGGAACGTCTGGCCGCCGAATGGAGAGATACTGTGAATACTGAACAAATTCAAAAAAAAATCGAACGCATGCTGGAGGAGGCTCAGCATACCTTTTGGGGCTATCTGGGCTGTGAATTGGTGGAATGGAACGAACATAGGGCCATCGTCACGCTGGATGTGAAAGAGCACCATCTGAATTTCATCGGCATTCTTCACGGAGGCGTGCATACGTCGCTGCTCGATACCGCGATGGGTCTTGCAGCGATGACCGCCCGTCCGGACAGCGATGTCGTCACTTCGGGCTTGAATATGCATTTTACCGCGCCGGCAGGCAAGGGCAAAGTGACGGCGGTGGCGGAAATCGTTCATATGTCAGCCAGAACGATTACCACCCAGGCAACGCTAAAGAACGAAAATAACATTTTGTGCTCGATGGCAACCGCATCGTTCCGGGTTATCGACAAAAAATGAAGGAGGATTGCGATCTGGCTTGAAGTACCAGACTGTGCAGTGTTATCATAAGAGCTGCAGACCGTAGACCGGGTCCTTGGGCGGAGCGGTCTATTTCTTATGCGGAGGTATTGACATGCCGCAGCACAAGACTTGAAGGAGGAAAAGCCGGCTGTTGATTTCATGACTTTGATTTACATTAGCACATACCATTCGACCCGGTCATGCCATAAATTTAGAAGCTTTGAAGGAATATTGCAAATACGTGTCGAATGCATTTAAGATTTGCCACAAAATCAACTAGAAAAACTGGAGGGTTAACAGAATGAAAAAAGCATCACTCTTCGCATTGACTGCAGTGCTGTTCATCACCACTGCTCTTGCAGGCTGCGGGAATAAGGAAGCAGCACCGGGGAACGCAACAGAATCCCCCAAAACGCAAACGGAAGCGGTATCGGTAGAAATCGGCATGCTCAAGCTGGCCAGTTCCGCGCCATTATTTATCGGGCTTGAGAAAGGATTCTTTCAAGAGGAAAATATCGACGCGAAAGCCAAATGGTTCGATGCGGCGCAGCCGATTGCTGTAGCCACTGCAGGAGGAAGCGTGGATGTGGGGGCAACCGGAATTACGGCAAGCTTGTACAACATGGTAGCCGGCGGGCAAAAGCTCGTGATTGTTGCCGACAAAGGCAGAGAGCAAGAAGGCTATTCTTCTACAGCCCTGATGGTTCCATCCGATTCTCCGGTCAAAGCGATTGAGGAATTGAAAGGAAAGAAAATCGGTATTACACAAACCGGATCAACCTATCATTACATGGCCGGACGCCTGCTTGAAAAGCACGGACTGACGCTGAAGGATGTTCAATTGGTGCCTTTGAACAGTATTAAAGGCTTGATGGAGTCGCTCAAGAGCAAGCAGGTGGATGCGGTTATGCTGAATGAGCCGAACATCACCGCTGTAGTGAAGGAAGGTTACGGTAAAGTCATCGCTCAGGTAGGAGACGAAATCGAGTATCAAACCTCCGGTATTTTCTTCTCACCCAAGCTGGCGGGCAACCAGGATGCGGCCGTACGCTTTTTGAAGGCGTATGCCAAAGCTACACGCTATTACTACGATGCAGTGCTGACCAAAAAAGACGGCAAGCTCGTACCGGGAGCCAATTATGACGAAGTGGTTAAGATCGTTGCCAAATACACGGACCAACCCGAAGAAGTCGTGAAGCAAGGACTTCCTTATATCGATCGTGACGGGAAGCTTTTGGCCGAAGACATCAAAACGCAGGTAGAATGGTATGCCAAAGAGAAGCTGATCGACAAAGCCATCGACACCCAAGAGATTGTAAATACTGCTCTGCTGGACGAAGCGCTCAGCAAGCTGGAGAAATAATGCCATGAGAATCGTAGTGGACAACGTGGAGAAACGGTTTATCGACTCGAAGAAGCGAGAGGTTACCGCTCTTAGAAATATCAACTTTACGATTGAAGAGCAAGAGTTTGTGGTATTGGTCGGTCCCAGCGGATGCGGGAAGTCTACACTTCTCAATATTGTCGGCGGGTTGCTGTCTCCTTCGGGAGGAGAGGTATATTTTGAGGGTTTATCTTCGGACAAACCTCCCCGGCTCGGCATCGTTTTTCAGGAAATTGCGCTTTTTCCCTGGAGGACGGTTTACGAGAATGTGGTGTTCGGTCTGGAAGAGCAGGGTGCGAGCAAGCAGGAGCAGCAGGAAAAAGGCAAATATTATATCGATATGGTCGGGCTCACGGGATTTGAATCGGCTTATCCCAAACAGCTGTCGGGCGGGATGCGTCAACGCGCGGGCATTGCCAGGGCGCTTGCCGTCGAACCGGATTTGCTGCTGATGGACGAACCGTTCTCCGCGTTGGATGCGCAGACGCGTACGCTGATGCAGGAGGAGCTGCTTTCCATCTGGAACCGTACCCGATTAAGCACTTTATATGTCACTCACAATATTCAAGAGGCGGTCTATTTGGCTGACCGGGTGATCGTGCTTTCCCGTCATCCGGGACAAATCAAGGAAGTGATTCATATCGATCTTCCCAAGACGGGAAGAGACCGGGAAGAGCATCGCGCGGCCTTCGAGCGGTACGCAAATGAAATCTGGCAGCTGATCCGGCATGATGCACAGGAAGCGCTGAAGGAGGGTTAGGGCATGAGTCAAGCATCAAATGAATCGATACCGGAAAGGACTGCCCATGCTTCGGCACAAGGACTGCAGCGGCATGTGATTCGCAACCGCGTATCCTTCCTGGAGCAGAAAATACCGGCTTATGCGTCCGTGCTCGGTATTGTCGGTCTCCTGCTTCTGTGGGAGATCATTTGCCGGCTGGGGCTTGTGCCGCCATTGTTCCTGCCTGCTCCGACGCTGATTTTATCGGACGGCTGGGAGATGCTGTCCAGCGGCGAGCTGCATGAGAACATCCTGGCCAGCTTGTCCCGGATTATCGTCGGGTATGGCATTGGCGCGGTCAGCGGCATTCTGATCGGGCTCATTCTGGGCTTTTCGCGCTGGGCGGACGCTGTACTTTCGCCTGTGGTGTATTCCATTTATCCGATTCCGAAAATTGCTTTGCTGCCTTTGATTATTCTATGGCTCGGCATCGGGGAAGCGCCCAAGTTTACAATGATTGCCCTTGGTGTATTTTTTCCCGTGGTGATCAATACATTCTCGGGCGTCAAGAACGTGGATCCCATATGGATCAAAGCAGCGGTTACGTTCGGCTCCAGCCATCTGAACGTCATTCGGAAGGTCATTCTTCCCGGGGCCCTGCCGATGATCTTCGCCGGGCTTAAGCTCGCGGCCGGTACCTCCTTACTGCTTCTGGTATCGGCGGAAATGATCGCGGCTCAACAAGGAATCGGATCGATGATTCTGCATTACGGGAATTTGATGATTACAACGAAGCTGATGGTTGGGGTTCTGCTCCTGTCTTTGTTAGGCCTTCTCTTCAATCGGGGACTTCAGTGGCTTGAACGCAAACTGCTGCCTTGGAAATAATCGGAATAAGCAAGTGAACGTTCAAAAAGCACCCGCCGGAAGGTTTTCCTTTCGGTGAGTGCTTTTTTCAGTTTCGTGATTACGTTCCCCTTCAAATGGCGACTTTGAAGCTTTGGCCTTGAAGCTGAAGCTGCTCACAGGAATCGCATATACCGGATACTTCAAGATAGGCGTTCTCCGGCCGGAAGCCGTCTCCGAATTCGGCTAATGCCGGCAGGGCCGCCGTAAAGTCCTGGATTTTGCCGCAATGAACGCAATACAAATGATGATGAGGCTCGGTATTCGTATCATACCGCAGAATATCGCCATGATGAGTATGAAAATCCTTCAGCAGCCCCAGCTCCTTTAACGTGCGGAGATTTTTGTAAATAGTCGTCATGCTCACGTACTTCGGATAAGCGGCATAAATCGACTCGAACAATTCTTCAGCCGTAGGGTGAGATAATTTCAAATATAAATGCTCCAAAATGAGCTCTCTTTGTTTTGTCATACGAATATTAGCCGCCTGTAAATGACGAATGGCATCGTTGATCGTGATTTGCATAGCGTCCTCCTTTAAAATTAAAATTAGACTTAATCTAATTATTATTTAATAATATCAGTGTTATGCAAAACGGTCATGATCATCATATGAAGGTTTGATGAAGAATGGATGAAGCTGATCTGATGTTCAAGCGTTATTCATGATCAGATCCCGGTTGCGGATGGGAGGGAAATCCATAGTTGCCGGAGGTGAAAAGGCAGGGAACGCATGATCGGCAACGATCGCCGGCGTTTGAAGGGGATATTCAGCCTTCATTTTTCGAGGATGAAGAGAAAATGGGAAGACGGAGTGTAATGTGATGTTCAAATCCCCCCTATATGGGCCGTGGAGAAATGTTCACCAGCCGCAAAGAGGAGGGTTATTTAATTTGTTTGTATCTATTGAAAATTATAATTATTATAATATAATAACAACTAAAAGCAATAAGCACCAAGGGGTGGCCGCATGGATATATATGGCTTAGCAGCAGAAAATTCCTTGTAAGCCGCGAATGGGAGCTTTCCTATAACTGATTCCATTAGCCCGAAATAATGACTCGACGAATTTCCCGGGAAATGGACACTCTTCCTGCTTCCCTCACACTTTGTCGAATATATGGTTTGTCCTTCACGAGAATCATATTCGATTTTTCAAGTCAGCATCATTTCTTAAAAAAAATGCAAAAAGATGTTGACAATTTGTAATAATATTTTAAGCTTATTTTAATAATCGTAATTTATCCTATCAATAAATAAGCAAATCTGATATGTAGGGACGGTGTTAGGGATGAAAGTGTTCGTCACGATCGAAAACAAACAAATCCCCGTTTTCGCCGACAACTTGAATAAGAAAACGTTAAAGCTGCTGAAGACGGCGTTGGACAATAAGTTAGAGACGGGAAGACATGCACTGAAGAAATGTCTTCAAACGTTGATTAGTATTGAAGTGGTAGGCTGTGAAGCGATCCTTCATTCGATTAACGAGAGAGACACATTGGCGCTCTCACTTTATTGATATAAGAACCTCATCACCTCAAAAAGGTCCTTTGCTTCGCGCGAAGGACCTTTTTGGCGATCATTGCACACGGGTAGTCTTTACCTTATGCGCATGCGTCTTGAAGAACCTGCCGTTACCTTCTTGCTTGTGCGCCGCCGTTGTTTTTCAACGAAAGGGCTCACTCATTGTCAGCCAAAAGATGAATTTTTTGCATTAGAATAGAAGGATAAACCGGCCTGTACATAGAATGTTTTCTTTAATAATACTAGTGGCTGGAAAAATTGCAGGAGGCATGGAATGGCTATAGACAATCTTATTAATCACCCCTTGTTTCTCCTTAGTTTCCATCATTCCCCGGCAGGTATGGCTTTGGCAGCCGCTTCCGGCCGTTTATTGGCAGCTAACAAGGCGTTATGCCAGATTTTGGGTTATTCGGAGTCGGAATTTGTCGGACAAATGATCGATGATTTGTGCCACCCCGACAGCTTGGAAAACAAGAGGAAGTTTTGGGATGAACTGAACCTGCTTTCAAGTGAAAGCACCTCCCGTCAGATGGAATTCGACTGGCGCCACCGGGAAGGCTATGCGGTGCCTTTAAGAATAACGGCTTCCAAATACGTAAGCGAGGAAACGGGTACGGAGGCCTGGTTCATTTTATACCTGACCCAGCCCGGGGGGGATTCCCGGAATCATGATGAACGGCAGGGGAATGATACAGCACTGGGGACAAATCCGATTATTCCGGTGCAGGAACAAAAATGTCCGCAGCTTTACGAGCTGATCGCGGTCCATTCGCATGATATTATTTCGTATTGTGATCCGGAAGGTATCATTCTTTATACCTCTCCGGCTATACACCGCCTGCTGGGATACCATGAGGAGGAATTGATCGGGAGAAATTCTGCCGAATTGATTCATCCAGAGGATTTTCAGCAGATACAGAGTAAGCACATGGATGGTTATACAGATGATTGTATACATATATGCCGAGTCTTACATAAAAAAGGAAATTACATATGGATGGAAAATTCGGTTAAATTAATCAAGGATGAAAATGGACAGATCAGTAATATTATGACGGTCGGACGGGATATTACTACTAGAAAACAGGCTGAGGAAGAGCTGCTGAAAAGCGAGGAGAAATACAGGAGGCTTATTGAAGAGATGCCGGAAGCGCTCCTTATTCAGCAGGACGGCAAGTGGGTCTGTGTGAACGAAATGGCTGTCCGGCTGTTGGGAGCCGCCAACAGGGGCGAGCTGCTGAACAAACCGGTCCACGATTTCATTGATCCGGACGTGCTTCAGGCGGCATCCAGTCTGACCGAAACGTTAAGTAACGATGATTTCGTTACCACGTTTAAAGGCAAGTTTATTACCGTGCAGGGAGAGCCGGTTGAGGTGGAGTTTTCGGCGGTTCCTACCTGGTATGAAGGGCATTATGCCGTGCGCATTATTGCAAAAGATATTAGCGAAGCCCGCAAGGCGCAGGAATTGCTGCAAAATTCGGAGAAGCTGTCGCTCGTCGGACAGCTGGCCGCGGGAATTGCCCACGAACTTCGTAATCCGCTGACCGCCGTCAAAGGCTTTATCCAGCTTCTGAAATCGGGAGCGGCGGATAAGCAGCAGTACTACGACATCATCTCATCGGAAATCAACCGGATTGAACAGATATTGGGTGAAATGCTGATTCTGGCCAAGCCTCGGGCGGTTCAATACCTGCCGGTAGACATTCACCGTTTGCTGGAGCACGTCACGACCTTGGTCGAGTCTCAAGCGATTATGAACAGTATCGAAATCGTCAAGGAATGCGAACAGAGCCTTCCCTTCATTGACGGCGATGAGAATCAGCTTAAACAGGTATTCATCAACGTGATGAAAAATGCGGTAGAGGCGATGCCGCATGGCGGTATCATTACGGTTCGGGCGAACAAGCTGGAAGAGGACCGGATTGTCGTGCGTGTGATTGATCAAGGCAGCGGCATACCTGCCGATCAATTGGAGCGGATCGGCCATCCGTTTTTTACGACCAAGGAGCACGGCACAGGCCTTGGGATGATGGTCAGCTTTCAAATCATTGAAAGACACGGCGGTCATGTATCTATTTCGAGCGAGGTAGGAAAAGGAACAACGGTCGAAATCGTATTGCCTGTATTCGCCAATAACAGTTTGTAATAGAAGTGCAAACAGCGGATCGGGGTTCCCGATCCGCTGTTTATATTTGTACGCCCAGCATGGGCGTCATCTTTAGGGCAAAGTTTGGGATAATGCCAAAGATAGTGATGGTAAAGTAAGAGACCCACTCACTAAAAAAGTAATGAACAAAGAAGAACCGTGGGATATGGGTCATAAACCGGGATACGAGTTTAGAAAACATCAAATTAGTGCGGCTGAGAGAGGAATTTCTAGGAAACAGTTTTTAGATGAACATAATAATCCTGACCATTATGTCCCCGAATTGCCAAGTTCAAATAGAAGTCATAAACTAGAGGATGACACGGATAGCTATTTAGGGCTTGCTGAACAAGATTCGTTCCATTTACACCCAACGTAAGTCTCTAAACCCAAGCAGTCTGAAAAAATGCAAAAAGAGAACACGCAGTC
>NZ_FNDY01000031.1 GCF_900099895.1 Paenibacillus naphthalenovorans | reverse complement strand
TTATCATCGAGGCGGTAATTACAACAGATGCTACGGTTTTCTTCAGCTTGTGTTTCACTTGGGTTTCCTCCTGTCAAGTCTGATGTCGGTTATTTAGCCAACTGTACTTTTTCTTTGTCCTTTAATTGGTTTTGTCCAGATACGATCAGTTGTTCACCCTCACTGACGCCGGAGAGGACTTCCTGGAATGTATCGTTTACTCGTCCAAGCGACACCTTCCGCTTCTCCACCTGGTCGCCAACGAGAATAAACACAAAGGTTTCTCCGCCTTCACGCACAACACTGAGCGAAGGTACGGTGACAACCATCTGTTCGCTTTCCTCCGTAAGCAGAATTTGTGCCTTCATCCCCGGTTTCAGCTTACGGTCGCCATTGGGAACCTCCAATTCCAGTGTAAACGACTTCGATTGAGAGCTCATCACGTCGGCTAAGTAGCTCACCTTGGCTTTCGTATGATCCAACGTGCCCGGTATATAGAAGGTAAGCTCTGTCTTGCCCCTTACCAGCTTAGCCATTTCTTCCGTCAGCTCCGCCTTGATTTTGATCGGGTCAAGCTGCTGTACCTGGGCCGCACGGAACCCTCCATTCAAGTACATACCGACCTCGATAGGAAGATCCGTCAGTACACCGCTGACGGTGGCCTTCACTTCCATATTCTCGAGGGTGCGGTCGATCTCGCGGATGGATAAGTTCGATGTTTGGACAGCCTGTTCGAGCTGAGCCAACGAATTCGTGCTTTCAAGTGTTTTCAGCTTATTCTGACTGCTCTCCAGATCAAGGCGCAGGTTGTTAAGCTGCGACTCCATTTGCTCCAGCTGGAATTTGGTCACAAGCCCCATATCATAATCGTTGCGCATCTTGTTATAATCTTTTTCCATATCTTTGATGGACTGTTCAAGCTTCTTGATTCCGTTTTGCAGGTCCAGCTTGGAATCCGCCAAATCTTGACGAGCTTTGGCGATTTGCTGTTGAGCCGTGGCCAAAGCGATTTGTGTCTTTTCCTTTTGAATTAATACATCCGTAGGATCAAGCCGGAAAATCACCTCGCCTTTATTCACCATGTCGCCGCGTTTTTTCAGAATTTCCTTTACGTCGCCGCCCGCTTTGGTGACAATATCCATCTGTATTGAAGAGATGACGTCGGCCACTTGTTCCATAGGCTCACTGATTTTTCTCTTCTCGATGGGCGCCGCCCTTACGGTCTTCAATTGGGCTTCCGCCGTATTCGCCGTAGCATCCGCCGGGGGCTGAGAAGAACAACCCGTAAGGAGAGCCGCGCTGATGACAACAGCCCCCGCTATTTTGGTGCTATGTTTGACTGTATGATTCCATGTCCGATTCATTTGTGCCGATTCTCCTTTTCCTTTATCTATCGATACCGATCGCAGGTTGAATTAAGGTGCGACGGATTCTGTCTTCATAGCGACAGCCTGTTTCTTGTTCCGCCTGAACAATCTGCTTACTCGCTGCTTGGCTCCATCCACCAACTCATACATGACAGGCACCACAACCAGAGTCAGGATGGTAGAAGTCGTCAGACCTCCAATCACGACAACGGACAACCCTTTGGAAATAAGCCCTCCCTCAGCTGCTCCAAAGGCCATAGGCAGCATGGCGGTTATCGTAGCTCCGGCAGTCATAATAATCGGGCGAAAACGGCTTACTCCTCCTTCTATCAATGAATCGCGAATGGAATGCCCCGCCTCTACATTTTGCTGAACGCGGTCGACCAATACGATGGCATTCGTAACCACCACCCCGATCAGCATAAGAAATCCGATCAAAGATGTGATATTGATCGTTTCTCCGGTTAGCAAAAGCGCTATAAATCCGCCAATAGCGGCAAGCGGAAGCGAGAACAGGATAACGAATGGCGCGCTTGCGTTCCCAAAGGCGATAACCATGATCAGATAAACGATGCCGATGGCCGCGGCCATGGCAACAACCATATCACTAATCGTTTTTTGGATGTCGTCGCTAACCCCCTGAACTTCGGTCCGTACGCCGTTGGGAAGCTCAATGGTTCGCAGCGCCGCACTCACTTTATTGCTGACGCCGCCTTTGTCCTTGCTTTCGATCGAAGCCGTGATTCTTACATATTGTTCCTGATTTTCACGGGTAATGTTGGCCGGTGAATCGATTTGACGGACTTGAGCCACTTCATTCAAATAGACCGTAGAACCTCTCGGCGTCTTAATCTGGAGTTGGCCAATTTTATCCACCGAGTCTTTGAAATCGTCATCGAGCATGATCTTCGTATTAAATACGGTGTTGTCGAATCTGAGGTCACCGATACTGTCTTTGGACAGCCAGCTTCGGATATTCTCCAGAATTTGCCCGGAAGACAAGTCGTACAAACGCGCTTTGTTTTGATCGACCCTGATCTCCAGCTCCGTTTTTTTATCGCTTAAGCTGTCCTCGATCTCCGTCAGCTCCGGAAATTCGCGCATTTTTTCTTTGACTAATTCGGCTCCGATCATCAGTTGATCCAGATCGTCGCCTTTCAGCATGTAAATAAAATCCGATCCTGTTTGTGCGCCGCCCGATTCCGTCAAATTACCGGTAACCTCGGAGCCTTGCGGCATCATCTCTGCAATCTTGACCTTCATTTCTTCCAAAAGCTGTTTCGTATCGGAAGCTTCGGATGCTTTGGCCATAATCGAGGTTTTATAAGCGATCCGTTCCTCCCCGTAGTCAAAACCGACCATGGTGTTCACATAGGTAAAGGCCGGCTCATTGTTCGGATCCTTGGCGGCCAGAAGCATATTCTCCACTTCCTTAGCCTTTAAATCCATCGTTTCAAAGGACGTCCCGCGCGGCATCTCCATGGAAAACTGCACTTCTTTTGCCGTACTGCTTTCCGGTATAAACTCATATCCCATGAATGGAACCGTTCCGCCAATGGTCAGGATAAACAAAAGAAAGGAAGCAAAAACGGTTTTCTTTGGATTATCAAGGGTCCAGGAAAGAACCTTTTTATATCGGGTCATAAACTTTCCGTTGTTCGGTTCCTCATGGTGTTTAAGCTTCTGGTGGTTCAGTACCAGCAGTTTGGCCAGCATGGGAATGACGGTCAAAGCGACAACCAGCGAAGACAGAAGCGCCACCGCTATTGTAATGGCAAACGGTCTGAACACTTCACCTACGATCCCGCCTACAAAAGCAACCGGAACAAAAACGCCGGCTGTCGCCAAAGTCGACGAGGTGATGGCGGAAGCCACCTGGGATGTCGCATGCTTGATGACCGATTCGTTGCGTTCATGCGTCTTTACCAGTTCACTGTAAATATTCTCGATAACGACGATGCTGTCGTCCACTACCCGGCCTATGGCTATAGTCAGCCCACCCAGGGTCATGATGTTCAAGGTAATATCCAAAGGCACCATAACAAGCAGCGTAATTAAAATGGATAATGGGATAGAGACCAAAACAATGATCGTCATACGAATATTTTTTAAAAACAGCAGGATCATGAGCGAGGCAAACAGAGCACCCAGAACCGCTTTCTCCAACATGCCGTTGATCGACTTTTTGACTTCGTTGGCCTGGTTCATGATCGGGGTGAATTTCACATTAGGAAATTCCTTCTCCCAATTGGCGATCAGACCTTCGACTTTGCTGACAAATTCAACGGTATTCGCGTCTTTCGCTTTATAGAGCGTCAAGCCGATCGAAGGCTCGCCGTTCAATCTGGACAAGAATGTCGACTCGGAAATGGCTTCGACTTTAGCAATGTCCTTCAGCAGTACCGTATTGCCGTCCGTCGTATTGATTTTCATATTTTCAAGAGCATAGATGGAGTTCAAATCGCTTCGGACGCGCACCATTTGCGTATTGCCGTTAATATCAACGGAACCAGCGGGGCTTGTCGTAAGGGCGGCACGGATGCTTTGCGATACCTGAGCCGGGGTCAAGCCGTAGTTAATGAGCGCATTCATATTCAATTTCATATTCAGGGTAGCTTCCTGATTCCCCACGGCGTCCAGCCGGTCGATCCCGTCAAGTGTGCTCAAGGTGGGATCGATGATATCGTTGTAAATCCGATCGAGATCAGACTGATTTACCCCGTTCTGACCGCTCATCGCCAGAAAGTAGACCGGGATCGAGCTAAAGCCGAATTTGGCCACCTTGGGTTCGGAAGCGCCTTGAGGAAGACTGACATTGGAAAGCATGCCTTCGATATCCCGCTTGGCTTCATCAGGATCCCGCCCGTTTTCCAGCTCGACTTGAATGGTCGAAAAATTGTCAGCGGAGGTCGAAGTAATTTTTTTGAGTCCTTCCAAACCGACGATCGCCTTCTCCAAAGGCTTGGTCACATCCTCCATCACGTCTCTGGGAGGTGCGACATACGTCGTGCTGACAAAAACCATGGGCAGCGAGATATCCGGCATTGTTTCCTGATTAATGGTTACAGCGGCATATCCGCCCCCGACGAACAACATCGCGCAAATGATGATGACGGCTGCGACGTTCTTCATGGAAAAACTCGATAAATGATTCATCTCTCTACTCCTCCATTACGATTGCTGACTACTTAGACGAGTTTTTTTCTATATCCCCTTCAATACACCTGTTATTTCACATTATAGCTGCTCCCTTATCCGAATCCATTCTTCCTCAATGCCTTCGAGCCGCGACATGACCAGCCGATACATCGCCGCGCTCTCAATAAAACGGCGTTTGGTTACTTGAAAAGAAGCTTGCTCTTCCTCCGTCACATTATCGATTTGGGATAAAATCGTAAGCGACTCATCCACCTGCTTTGTGATGGACTCCACTTTATGCCGCATCGTGCGCAGCGTGATCGTACTAAAATCTTCAGCGATGTAATAGTAATCCTTGCGGTCGTTGCCGGTAGGTATTTTCTGGCACATACAGTGCTTCTCCAAAGCGCGGACCTGGACGCTGACAGCTGCCTTCGTCACTCCGAGCTCATCGGCCATTTCCTGCAGACTCAAAGGCTCAGGAGCGAAAAGCAGCAGCGCGAAAATTCTCCCGACCAAGGGACTGAAACCGTCCGTCTCAAAGGAAAGAGACAGATGATTGCTTGCGGCCTGCTTTAGTTCAGCAAAGCTTTGCGGCTTAGAATTCATGATAATCTCCTCGGTTATCTATGTAATTATCGTTAAGAATGTTGTTAACGATATAAACATAATAAACATAAGGTATCCTGCAAACCCTGTCAATGCTTCCAAAGCAAAATTAACCAAACGTTCATAATCACCCTGTGTCTTCATATATAACCGTCCCCGCATTGCAATGATCGGCTGTGTCAGGGACGGCTTAAAGCTTTTTAATACAGATATATAGGAAGACCTATTTTATCGTTTCAAACCATAGGACCTGCTTCGAGGCGAGCAGCTTCTTCTGACCCTTAAAGGAATCGTAGATATTGAGTTTGTAACCCTTCAGAAATTGAACCTGATATATGATTTCGCTGTCCTGCTTCGTTATCTCTACATTCAAATGCTTACCGAGCTGCAGCCTGTCTGCCGCTCCGCTCGAGGAATCTCCTTCAGCCGCTTCTTCAAAAGCAAACTCCTTGGTGAAATTGAGTTTATCCTCGTCGTCTTTGATCTCAATGATTAACTTTCGGCCTTCCATGTTCGAGACGAGCAGCAAATCCTTGGACATCTCATAATCGAACTTCAGCTTCAGCCCCGTCTGATCGATTTGCGGCTTGATATTGCTGAGCGACAGCTTATAAGGAGCCAGATCGATGTCTTTGAAATGATCCTGAACCGTCTGGTTTTCCTGAGGGAGCCAGAAGGCCGCCGCATTCACATAGGCATCCGGCTTTTTGCCGATTTCCGTAAGCTGATCCTCTGTGACCGCATCACCGATCATCACATGCGTTCCGGTGATCGGGAATGTTTTGGGAACGTTGCTGGACAGCATCAAAAGCGCCGTGCCTCCCGGATTGACCTTGCTCTTGATCTCCGTCACGGCTGCGGGATATACGGTTCCGTCCACCGTTTTGATATGGGCGACCAGCTGGGCGATATCCGTGAAACGCTTCTCCAGATTTTTCACTTCAAGCATCACCGCAAAGGTATTCGCCGTATCTCCGATGTACGTTCTGATTTCCCGAACCTTATAGCTTGCGCTTCTTCCCACGCTTGTCACATGATGAGCTTCGCCTATGTTGTTATACGTTACGTTCATCAGCTCCGCACGATGTACGAATTCCAGCAAATCGTCCGTCTGCGCCGCTCCTCCGTTTTGGGCATCATCGGCAGCGGTCTTTTCCTGAAGTACCAGCTTCACCTCACCGAATTCGTAGGTATACGGAATTTTGCCGATAAACTGGAACTGCGCCGATGCGCCCGGAGCCAAACCTATCACTTTATCCGTCCTGATCAGCTTCGCCTCCACCTTCACCGCGCCGTCGAGCATAAAGTATCCCGCCATGTCCGGGATCGGCAGCGATTCCGGACCGTTGTTGGAGAGCGTGAATCCGGCGGTCAAAATGTCCTGATCCTCCCAAGGCAAACGCTGCACGGTATTCAGCCGGGCCGTATAGGTTCCCTTTTTGTTCGAAAAGTGATATTCTTTGCCCGTGTCTACACTGTCCGCCTCCGATACCGGAGGCAGCGCAAAATACGCAATCGGCAGGTTCAGCTTCACATCGGCCGCATGCTGAATGATCACCAGCTGCCAGTTCTCCGGCTTCACGGAAACAGGTACGGAGCCGGACAGTTCAATCTCCTTGTCCACCTGCGGATTAATCGTGAGATCCTTGATTCCTTTGGCCTCCAAAGGATACATATATCCTTCGCTTGTGCGAAGCAAATACTGATACCCGGGAACCACCGCGCTTCGGGCGCCAATGTTTTCCATATTCATCACAATCGTGGGCGTATAGTTTTTTTCGTTTTTGCTCAGCAGCACTTTCTTGATGGATGTCTTGACCGGATTGCCGGCAATCTGGATCGTATGAGCCCCGCCTGCTGCCGTTACGATGCTGTAGTTTGCCGGAACGGCCACTTCGCCGATTTTGCGTTCGAAGTTGGTCTGTGAGAAATCCCATTTGATGAATTCGAAAATAAGGTCTTTTAGCCCGGTCGTTTCATTGACGCTGGCATAGAAGCTGATGTCCTGGCTGGACTTTGGTGTGATCCGGTTTTTGTCTTTATCCTGCGGCAGTACACGAACCGAGATTTGATTGCCGGTCTTCGTCTTCAGCCGGACCCAATAATCGATAAACAACAGGTCGCTGGACCCTACGTTGTTGACCGTAACGGTAAACGTTACCGTATTGCCGCCTTGCTCGGGCAGCATAGTCACATTCTTCAACTCAAAAAAATTGCCGCCCCCGATGTCAACCTTGCCCAGCACCGGTGCGCTTCCAATGGAGATCACGGCGTCGCTGCCGGGAGGAGGCGTACCGCCGTCCGCCGCAAAGGCGGGAACGGCGGAGCTGAGCATAAGTGCGGCTGCCAGAAGAAGTATGCATGATTTCGTTCGCTTGGATTTCCGGTTCATCTTCTGCTAACCTCCTTGTTCCATTTCCTTTCGTTAGTCAAGCGGGTTTAACCCAACGTTCTTGGTTCTGGCATACCCGGTTCGCCGTTCGGATTCTCTTTGAGTTTTTGAATCATGGCGTCCCCTTCGGTCTGCCACTGCTTCAATGCTTCACGGACCTGAAGCTTGCCTTCCATCACTTGTTGAAGCTTCTGATAGCCTATGCTCTGCACCTCATACAATCTCGGATTTTTGAGATAAAGCTTTGTGTCTTCGAACGGTACCGGCATTAATGAAGTGAATGCTTGTTGATTGTAGTCCAACCCGTCCTTTGTCTTGATATATTTTTGCCGGGAAACGATATTGTGCGAGCTGCTGGCCTTCAACCGTGCCCAATCCTCACCGTTAATAAACTTCAGGAACTTCCATGCTTCCTCGGGATCCTGCGCTTTGGCGTTGATCGACATAATACCATCCATCCCGATAAATCCGCCTGTATCCGGCGCTTCCGGGTGAACGGGCAGCGTGACGACATCCCATTCGAACGGAGAAAAGCCTTGAATCCGATCCGCATTCTTCATCACATCGATGATGCGGTCAAGCTCGCCATAGTTAATGATCGCCATCGCTACGCGTCCCGAAAGGAAATCGTCATGCTGGAACGGATTATAGTTTTCATTCGGACCTATGCTCCCGTTCATTTTGGACATATCCAGCGGACCGGGAACAAGCTTTTCCGTGTGGATTTGCAGCATCGTTTTCCATGCGTTCTCCCATTGGTCCGAATCGACCGTCATTTTCTCACCATTGTCGTCAAACATTCTCAGCCGTAAAGGCGCTGTGTAAAGCTGTGTCGCATACGACATGTCCCCGCCCATATTGTAAGTCGAAAATGAGAATCCGTACTTCCGGTTCTCCCCTTCTCCCTTGGCCAACCGGCGGGCCAAATCAAACG
The DNA here is from genome assembly GCF_900099895.1 of Paenibacillus naphthalenovorans. Taxonomy (GTDB): domain Bacteria; phylum Bacillota; class Bacilli; order Paenibacillales; family NBRC-103111; genus Paenibacillus_G; species Paenibacillus_G naphthalenovorans. Next base: position 45,765 of record NZ_FNDY01000031.1, on the reverse strand, counting down.
TTTGCTCCCAGGTCATTTTATCCGTCGGATACTGCACTCCCGCTTCGTCGAACAACCTTTTGTTATAGATGACGGCAGAAGAATTGAATGTCGGCGCCAACGCATAGATTTTACCTTCACCGACCTTTTTGATGCCCTCGATCACCGCCGGGACGATATCGCTGATATCGAATTTGTCCTTTGTAATCAAAGGATCAAGCTGCGTCAGCAAGTTATTGCTGATCAAGTCAGGCAGCTGCTCATACTGGGTCATGACGATATCCGGCGGATTGTCGCCCTGCATCAATTCCTTCAGCTTCTCCAGCGGATCCTGGGGCTTTTCGTTGGGGTCCGGTCGGCCATACATGTAGCGGTCGTCCATGGCCGAGATGATTTCAATCTTCACATTCGGATTGGCAAATTCATAAAGCTCGGTAAACCGCTGGCGAAAATATTCATCGTTCGCGCTATAGCCCATCGTCGTGGCGATGCGCAGTGTGCGCTCCGTGTTGTCCGATGTGTTCGGACTCGTACAAGCTGCAAGTACAGGTGTCATCATACCGACGCTGACCGACAGCGCCGCCGTTCTTTTGATCCATTTGTTCATTTTTGAAAACCCTCCGATTTTATGGTTTTAAATGTACTTTAATGCAGCTTTACAGCGGTCTCATCCAATGATTTGGGCGTTTTGATGATAATCTTCTCCCCGTCAAATTCCATGGACGCCTTGCTTTCGATTCCCAGCGCCTGCAAATACGCTCTCGGTATTTGCAGCCGTCCGGCCCGGTCCAGCACCACGTATTCCTCGTGAACATCGTGAATCGTCCCGCCGCCTGCGGCAGCTTGATCCAGGTTCGGATTCCGCTTGATGAACTCGGTGCTCGTCATTCCGTCACGGATCGCAACCACGCGGTCCACCTTGCCGGCCAGCGCCATATCATGCGTTACGAGCACAATGGTAACGCCCATCTCCGTATTGAAGCGGCGGAAGATGTCCATGATCATATCCGACGTCTTCGTATCGACGGAGCCCGTCGGCTCGTCGGCAAGGAGCAGGGACGGCCGGTTAGCCAGCGCTATGGCGATCGCCACGCGCTGCTGCTCGCCTCCGGAGAGCTGCTGCAGCTTGTTGTTCAGCCTATCCTTGAGACCGACCCATTCCAGAAGCTGTGCAGCGTAATGCCGGTCATATTTCCCGCTCAGCATCATCGGCATCTCCACATTCTCAAGCGCCGTCAAATACGGCACCAGATTACGGGCATTGTTCTGCCAGATGAATCCAACGGTATTGCGCTTATATTGGACCAGCTCTTCATCCGTAATTTTGAGCAGGTTCCATTCTCCCACGCGAACTTGCCCGGCTGAAGGACGGTCAAGGCCGCCCAGGATGTTCAGAAGCGTAGATTTGCCGCTCCCGCTGTTGCCGATAATCGCCATCATTTCGCCTTGGTCTACCGAAATATTAAGCCCCTGCAGCGCAACGACTTCAATTTCGTCGCTCTTATATATTTTGACGAGACCTTCGCAATGAATCACTACATCATTTCTCCTCTCCCAGTTTCACGGCCTGATGGACACGCAAGCGCCTGATATGAAGGAACAGCAGGCCCGCACCGGTCAGCATCATGACGGCTACGACGACATAGAGCTGATCGGTATCTCTGGCATCGAATACCACACGAAACGGAGGCACCTGCATTTTGACATTCTCTGCCGTCTGGAGGAAAGGCAGGAACAGGTAGCTCGTCAATTTACCGATGCTTAAGCCCAGAACAATCGCCAAGCCTGCGGTAAACATCTGCTCAAGCAGCAGCATGCCTGTCAATTGACGTTTCGATAATCCCATCGCCCGCAATACGCCGAACTGGACCACCCGGCTGGACAAATTGAAAAACCAGTACAAGATGTAGCCAATCAGTGAAACGAGCACCGAGACGAGGAAGCCAAGGCTCAAAATACCGAATACCCCTCCGCGGGCCGGATGCCTTTTTTGAGAGATCAGCTCGTTGCGGACGTCCTTGACGCTGGCGATGTCGACTTTCTTTTCCCTGAGCGCTTCGATCAACGGCGTGACCTTGGCTCCGTCTTTCATCTTCAGCCAAACCTCATAAGGCGTTACCGGAGCCTGATCATAAATGTACTCCAGATTGGCGATCATAAACGGCGTCTGCTCCGGATATTGACTCGGCCAGTAAGGGACGGCGGCAACGACGACGAATTCCACCGGTTGGCCGGATATCGTAATATTCATTAAATCGCCCGGCTTGATCTGATGCTTCTCGGCAAACGTTGTCGGAATAATGACCGCTTGCTCGTATTGTCCGAGCAGATTCAAGTAATGGTTGGGATGCACAGAAAACAAATCTTTACGGAACCAGGCCACCTCCGCAAAATCGACGTTATCGATTCCCATCAGCATGCCCTGGCCGAGCGATTTGCCGGAAACGACAACGTTGCTTTTTGCCAGCAGGACACGTGCCGCATGCTCCACGCCTTCCAGCTGGCGGAACACCTCAAACGGCGGTTCGATATAGCGCATTGTCGGCGGAGGTCCTCCCGTGCCGCCTCCGGGACCGCCCGGTTGTCCGGGACTGCCCGGGCCTTGACCCGGATTCGAACCCCCGGGGCTTTGCGGGTTACCTCCCGCGCTGCCTCCGGGATTGCCCTGGCCTTGACCTTGACCGTTTCCCGGATTCGGGGCTTGAGGCGGCGTTTCGGCGACAGCCTGCCAATCCGCTTTCATCACCACATCTGTCCCGTAGGCATACAAAATCCGGTCCGTCGAGTTCAGATCGATCGTCCTCGCCGCCGAAGCGTTGTACACCCCAAGACCCAGTGTCAGGATCAGCAGAAGCATCAGGGGATAATAGGCCGTTGACGAACGGGACAGCTGCGTCAGCGTTAAGTACATCGGAACGGGCAGAACCCGCTTGCCGAGCCAATTGCAGAAACGGAGCAGCCACGGAAAGATACGCAGAAAAAACAGCCCAAGCCCGATAATCGATAATGCCGGAATGAAAAACAGCAGCGGATGCACCTGCAGCTGATCCGTCGTCATCCCTGTCTGTGCGAACAATTCCTGGCGCTGGCCGAACAAGTAATACCCATATCCGACCAGACACAGCAGCAGCACATCAAGGAACCATTTTTGCCAGAACGGCTTTTTGTCAGAGCGCGCCAATTGTTGTTTATGGCTGACAATCGAGGCTCTGGCATAAATGACGGCCGGAATCACGCTGGCCATCAAAGCAATGACCACGGCGGCTAACCCGTAGAGCAGCGCTTCTTCAGATAGGCCGACCGGAACGGCCTCCCGGTCCACAAAGGTAAGAAAACCGCTGGATGAACCTATGCTTTTGGCCATAAACCACCCGAGCATGGGACCGATGATGATAGCTGCTCCTCCGAGCAGCAGCCCCTCCAGCAGATAGATCCATATAATTTGTCTCGTGCTCCCGCCCCGGCTTCGAATGACCGCAATGACGGTTCGCTGCCGGTCAAGAGACTGTCTGGCATTCATTACGATGTAATAGAATACCATCGCAATCATGGGAGCGGCTAAAGTGAACAGCAGGATCTGCAGCTGCAGGCTTTGTACTTTAAATTCCTGCAGCAGAGGGATAAACGATACGTCCACCCGGGTATCCTTCAGCTTCTGGTACAGCGTAATGTCGAGCCGCTCCAGCTTGCGCTGCAGCGAAGAGAGCTGGCTCGTTTTGATTTCCTGCAAATCAAAAGCGTAATACCAGTTCGCCAGGTTGAGCGGAATTTTTTTCTTCGTCAAGAGCTCGTCGTTAAACCCGGTTTCGCTCATAAAAAAGGTCGTGATGAGCCCTTCTATTCCTTGAAACCAATACGGATCAGCATCATTCTTCGGCTTGAATATGCCCACGATCTTTACTTTCAGCGGGGCGATGCCGAGTCCCCCGGAAATCGGATAATGAAATACATCGCCGACGCGCATGTCCCCCCGGAACATGGATTCCTCATGGATAACGACTTCGATAACGCCGTCTTGCGGCTGTTCCGAGAACCAATTCCCCTGCGTCAGCTCGACCTCTTCCTTGAGTCCGCTCTGTGCCATCAGGGTCATCTGCCTTCTCTTGCTCGGATCCACTTTTGACGGATCGTCAGGGGTAAGCTGCGAACCGCGTATGGACAAACTGCGAACGTACGCGTCCGCCGGGAAACCGATTTCTTGCGGCAGTTCTTCTTTGATATAGGCATCGACATCGGCAAATGCAGACAGATCCGCCCGGTCATTGCCGGAGGCTTGATAGCGGATCAAGACCGAACCGGCGGACATTCCTTGGCTTTTCTCTTTCAGCGTTGCAGCGACGACCCGCTTGAGCGAACCGTCCGAATACATGGGAATGCTCGTGGTAAACGCAACAGCCATAATGAGGCCGGCTAAGGTGCTGAGCGTAAGCCAGCGCGTATTCCACATTTTGCGGAATAAAAAACGAAGCATTGCCATCAGCGTCCCACTACTTTCTGCCCGGGCGTAAGACCTTTCACAATCTCCACATCGGTCGACGTCTGCTGGCCGATTTCCACATCGACTTCCCTTTTACTGCCCTGGTCATCCACAACCTGTACGTAGTTTCGGCCGGCATACGAGCGAAGGGCGGCAAGCGGAATGACAACCGCATTCTCCTTGCGCTGCGTAATGACCGATACGCTGAGCGGTGTGCCCCGATTCAGGTTTTCCGGGAACGGATCCAATTGGATGATCATATAGTTTTCGATCGAATCAGGCTGCCTGCCCTGACCGTCGCCGGGAAAGCCGCCGCCCCCGCTGCCGTCATCGGCTTTCGGATTCGGAAGCTGCAGTACTTTTCCTTTGTGCTGACCGGCCGAGTTAATATCTACAATGGCCTCCATGCCGACCGCCACTTTCTTCAAGTCTTCCCCGCTGAGCGTGGCCGCTACCGTCAGCTGGGACAAGTCGGCGATGGTTGCTACCGCATCATAAGCTTTAGCCGTATCCCCTTTCTTCAGATAAACCGATACGATCGTACCGGAGAACGGGGCCGTAAGCTTTGCGCCCGCAATGGTTTTCTCCAGTTCAATCAGCTCTTCGCGCTTCAGCTCAAAATCGATCTTCGCCTGCTCCAACTGTTCGGCGCTCATCTCGTCGGCCTTGCGCAGCATCTCAATCATGGTCAGCTCGTCTTTGCGCGTCTGAAGCCGTTTCTGCTTCAGCTGGCTTTCAAGCTCCGTGACATCCAGTTCGGCGATCAATTGGCCTTGTGTCACCTGGTCTCCGGCCTTTACGGCAACATTTTTGATGCGGCGGCTGTTCTCATCGGTAAAATACAAGTCTTCTTCCACCGTGGCCATCAGCTTCCCGGAGCCGCGCACCTTCGTTTCCAACGTATCCGTCTTCACCACATACTCCGGTTTTTTGGAAAGCTGGGGCGGCTTGACGATGGGTACGATTTCTTCCTCCTCTTCTTTTGGCAAAAGCGAGCAGCCCGAAGAAACGGCCAACGATGCCGCCATGCATACGAGCAGGAAAGGCTTTCCCCCTTTTTTAACTATTGATAAACTTCCCATCCACCATTTCGAATACACGGTCGGCAACCTCCATTATTGTCGGATCATGCGTTGTCATGCAGATCGTCATGCGTTCCGTTCGGATGATGTCCCGAAAAACGGTCATGACCTGAGCTCCCATTTGCGAATCCAGCTCTGCAGTCGGCTCGTCAGCCAGCAGCAGACTGGGTTTATGAGCTATCGCTTTGGCAATGGCTACGCGCTGCTGCTCTCCCCCGGAGAGCTCGAACGGCCGGTGATGCATCCGTTTGCCCAGACCTACAAGTTCCAAACAGTGAGCCACGCGCGCCTTCCATTCGGATCTTGGCCGACCGGCCATCCGCAGCGACAGCTCTACATTCTCCCAAGCCGATAACAGAGGCATTAATGCAAACGACTGGAAAATGAATCCAATTTCAGTTTTTCTTATGTACGTCCGCCGATCGTCGCTGCATTGATGAATCCAATGCTCCTTGAACCGGATCTCCCCCCGGTTAGGCAGATCCAGCCCCCCGATCAAATTCAGAAGCGTGGTTTTGCCCGAGCCGGATCTTCCCTTCAGCATGACAAGCTGTGTGGGAAACAGCTCCATGTCAATTCCCTTCAACACATGCAGTTCATGTCCTCCCACTGAAAAAGAACGTTCCACACCGGTTACGGTGAGGAGCGGTTTGCTCGTATCGATAACCGGTTCATGCTCCGAAGGATCGTCCATCAGGGCCTGTGCCGAAGAGGCGCTCTCCGCTTCCGCCTGCGCTTGCGCCCCGCGTAAGTCCTGCGGTGCCGGTGGAACTTCAGGAAGCGGCTTCCTGTGCATCCCGTCTTGATGTCGTCTGCGCAGCCATCGAATCATATGGGCCCTCCTTCCGGTTATGAATTTGTCTATAATCTGCCAGAAAGTGTAACTACCATCCATTTAGACGTAGATGTTCAAAGAAAGGTTACAAAAAGATCATTATTTTTTAAAATTTTTTTCCATAATACGACCTCTTCCTCCGATTCCTCTTTAGAAATAGGTGATCTTCATCCCTCCGCTGCAATACAAAAAAAAATCCCTCAAAGAGGAGGACACTCTTGGTCCTTCCCTTTGAGGGATTTCATGAACAGCCCGGGACAACCCCTGCTGTCTCTTGGTTAACGTGCACGGAATTTCTGGGAATGCTCCTTCGCCTGTTCTACGGTTTTGATCCGGTTTCGCTGCCATTCCAGAAGAATCCGGTCGATATAACGAAAATGCACCTTTCCTGCGAATACCGCTTCCTTCAGCCCGGCAAGAATAAGCTCCTCGGGATATCCGTCTTTATCCATCCAACCCGAGATCGACTCCAGCTCCATCGGGGTAAGCGGACGCCCGAACTCTTTTTCGAAGATGGTAAAGATATCCTTTTTTCCGGATGCGTCTGCACCCGCTTGCCTGCGCAAGGCCGCGCGTTCCTCCAGCAGCTCTTCCAGGCGGCACTCCGCCAGCCGCTCCATCAGCGGCTGCCAATTATATTTCTCGCTGTGAACCGCAGATAACGGATCCGTCTCCTCGTCAATCCTCAGCAGCCCTTCCTTCAGCAGCTTTTGCAGGACGGCAATGACCTTCTCCTGCGGGATCGACATGCGCGACTGGATCTCCTCGAACGTCGGAAAATCCTTGTTTTCCTTTTGCTTGAAAGCCATAACGTGAAGAATCAGCATGACATCCTGCTCCTGCAGCCGAAGCTGCGTGTAATACCGGAGCAGCCAATAAGGAACATTCACGTTCCCCTCCTGCCAGCCCGCGAGCAGCACGGACGGCAGCTCCTTCGTATCTTGTTCGCTCCTTCTCATGCAAGCCCTTCCTTTCGGATATTACGGGTATAAACGGTACAGCAGCCGCGGGAACGGAATCGTCTCGCGAACGTGGTCGAGACCGCATATCCAGGCCACTGTGCGCTCCAGCCCCAGACCGAAGCCGGAATGCGGCACCGATCCGTACTTGCGCAGGTCGAGATACCACTGATACGCTTCCTTCGACAGCTCGTGCTGCTGAAACCTTTGCTCCAGCAGCTCCGGATCGTCGATCCGCTGGCTGCCGCCGATAATTTCCCCATATCCTTCCGGCGCGATCAAATCTGCGCACAGCACCACTTCAGGCCGTGCAGGATCCGGCTTCATGTAGAACGCCTTAATGTCCGTCGGATAATGAGTAATAAACACCGGCTTATGATATTGTTGGGCTATCGCCGTTTCGTGGGGAGCGCCGAAGTCTTCCCCCCATTGGATTTCATGGCCGTTCTCCTGCAGAAATTTAACCGCCTCGTCGTATGTAATGCGCGGAAAAGGAGCCTCGATGCCCTCCAGCCTGGATACGTCCCTCCCCAGCACCTCAAGCTCCCTGCGGCAGTGCTCCAGCACCGACTTCACAATGTAGGCGACAAATTGCTCCTGTATTTCAAGGTTTTCCTCATGCGTGAAGAAGGCCATCTCCGGCTCGATCATCCAGAACTCGATCAAATGACGGCGCGTCTTGGACTTCTCCGCCCTAAACGTTGGCCCGAACGAATAAACCCTGCCGAGCGCCATGGCCGCAGCCTCCATGTAGAGCTGGCCGCTCTGGGTCAGGAATGCATCCTCATCGAAATATTTGGTATGGAACAAGCTCGTCGTCCCTTCCGCCGAAGAAGGCGTCAGGATCGGCGGGTCGACCAGATGAAAGCCCCGCTCATCGAAAAACTGCTGCACCGCCCGGATGATTTGCGCCCGAATCACCAGAATCGCGCGCTGCCGCGGAGAACGGATCCACAGGTGGCGGTGATCCATCAGAAAATCGACCCCGTGCTCCTTGGGTGTAATCGGATAATCGCTTGTGAGCTGAATGATCTCCACTCCCGTAACCGTCAGCTCGTAGCCGCCCTTGCTGCGGGCATCTTCACGCACTACGCCCGTGATGTACAAGGAGCTCTCCTGCGCAAGCTTGCCCGTATCCTCCCATACCTGCTCATCCACTTCGTTTTTTACAACCACGCCTTGAATAAAACCGGAACCGTCGCGCAGCTGCAAAAAACGGATTTTCCCACTGGATCGGCTATTGTGCAGCCAGCATCCGATCGTAACGGTTTCGTTCACATGCTGATCCACGTCCCGGATCATACATAAATTGCGGCTCATGAAACCATCCTCCCCCGTATTTCGTTATGTAGCATTTATCAATGAACAGACGTTCGGTATTCGCCTTATCTCATTATTCTACATCATTGCGGTGTAAAATCAAACGGTATGTATCCCTGGCGATGACGAGTTCTTCATTGGTGGGAATGACCAGCGCCTTTACCTTGGACTCCGGCGCCGTGATTTCCCGTTCCCCGGACTCCTTGCGTTCGTTCGCTTGCTCATCCAGCTCGATCCCGAGGAAACTCAAATTCCGGCAAACCGCAGCCCGGAGCATCGCAGAATTCTCTCCCACACCAGCAGTAAACACAACGGCATCCAACCCATTCATTGCGGCGGCATAAGCGCCGATATATTTGCGCAGCCGGTATTCGTACATTTCGAACGCCAGCGACGCATTGCGGTCTCCCGTTTTTATCGCCTGCTCGATCTCCCTCATGTCGCTTCCGATGCCCGAGATCGCCATGAGCCCGCTGTGCCGGTTCAACATCGAACTCACTTCCGCCAGCGTCAGATCTTCTTTGCTCATCGTAACCGGCACGATCGCCGGATCGATGTCACCGCTGCGGGTACCCATCATCAGACCCTCCAGCGGCGTCATCCCCATGCTCGTATCCATCGAGCGGCCGCCCAAGATGGCTGCGCAGCTGGCGCCGTTGCCGATATGACAGGTAACGAGCTTCAATTCCTTAAGCGGACGGCCCAGAAAAGCCGCGGCCCGTTCGCTCACATAGGCGTGGGACATGCCGTGAAAGCCGTAACGGCGGATTTTGTGTTTTTTATAGAGCACCATCGGAATCGGGTACAAATAAGAGGTCGGCGGCATCGTCTGATGAAACGCCGTATCGAAGACAACGGCCTGCGGGATATCGGGCATATTCGCTTCCACGGCCTGGATCCCCAGTATATGCGCCGGGTTATGCAGCGGAGCCAAGTCGAACAGGCGTTTGATTTCGCGTTTGACTTCCTCGTCCACCAAAACGGAGCCGGAAAACGACTCCCCCCCATGCACAACCCTGTGCCCGACCGCTTCAATTTGATCCACGGACTGGAGGATGCCATGAACCGGATGAACAAGAATATCCATCACTTTGCGAAAGGCTGTCGTATGCTCCAATATTTCCCGTACTTCCCGGATTTCCTGTTTTCCTGCAGGTTCAAAGTGTAAAATCGCCGATTCCATCCCTATGCGTTCCACTTTGCCCTTAGCGAGCACGGTTTCATCCTTCATTTGATATAATTGAAACTTCAGCGACGAGCTGCCTGCATTAACGACTAGAATGATCATAGCCGGTCACCGTCCTTATCGTAGCGGAAAAAACCTTGTCCCGTTTTCGTTCCGAGCTGCCCGGCCCGCACCATTTGCTTCAGCAGTACAGACGGCCGGTATTTCACATCCCCGAATTCCCGAAACATGCGTTCCATAGAGGCAAGCACCGAATCCAGACCGAACCGGTCGGCCATCTCCAGCGGACCGTAATGGAAATCATATCCGATCCGCATAGCCGTATCAATATCCTCTGCAGAGGCCACCCGCTCGGAAAGCACATGCATCGCCTCGTTGATCAGCACGCAGAATAGCCTCGTCGTCACAAAGCCCGGAGATTCGTATACTTGAATCCCGCGTTTTTGAATCGTCTCTTCCACAAACTGCTTCGTGCGGACGAAGGTGTCATCACTCGTTTTCAGCGCTCTTATAATTTCCACCAGCTGGATTTTCGATGCCGGATATAGAAAATGAAGGCCGATCACCCGCTCGGGTGCTTTGGTTTCCGCCGCCAGCTCCGTCAGACTTAACGTAGACGTGTTGCTGGCCAGAATGATGTTTGGAGGACACACATCGTCAAGCTGCCGGAAAAGCTGCTTCTTGAGCTCCAAATCCTCATTGATCGACTCGATGACCAAATCGCACTCCATCATTCGGTGCACATACGTTTCTTTTTGTATCTTCGATAATATCATCTTCTTTTCCGCGGCGGTGATCGCCCATTTTTCCAGCTGCTTATCCAAACTCATTTCGATTTGCTCCATCGCTTGCAGCAGCTTTTCCGGCGTGCGGTCGATCAGCACCACATCAAGCCCTTTGCCGGCGAGCATTTCGGCAATGCCCTGCCCCATCGTGCCCGCGCCGACGATCCCGATTTTGTTGAAAATCATGGCCCTCACCCCTTTATGTATACTACAAATGCTATTATATACATTGGATGATGGAAATAAAAAACATGCTCTTGCTATTGTTGATTCTTGACCAATAGAAAACCGCCTACGGATAAGGCGGCTCATCATCTATCGTGCCCAATCAACACGATCGCGTATTTGTCATCGCATTTTTCTTTGATAAAACTCTTGACCAAAGAAAAATGGCATTACCTATCAATAAGATTGTAAATTCCCACCCTGTTTTACCTTTAGTAAAAAATCTTCATTCGTTTCCTGTTCTCCCTAATGTTATTCTTCAATAAGAAATCATTCGGCAAACAACAAAATGGACAGCAAAAAAGCTGCTGAGCATATTCTCTCAACAGCTTTTTCATTTGCAAAAATGGCTTATAAGGCTTGGTGAGCCGCTTCATAGGCTGCAATCTTGTCTTCATGCTGCAGCGTCAGGCCGATATCATCGAGCCCCTGCAGCAGGAATTGGCGGCGATGCTCATCCAGATCGAAGCTGATGGAGAGACCTTGGCCGTCCTTAATCGTTTTGTTCTCCAGATCAACGCTCAATTTGTAGCCTTCATTCGCTGCCGTACGCTGGAACAGTTCCTCGACCTGCTCTTCGCTCAGCTTGATCGGCAGAATGCCGTTCTTAAAGCAGTTATTGTAGAAAATGTCGGCAAACGACGGTGCGATGATGACTTTAAAACCATAGTCCTGAATCGCCCATGGCGCATGCTCACGGGAAGAGCCGCAGCCGAAGTTGGCGCGGGAAAGCAGTATCGAAGCGCCCTGATAGCGGGGCAGGTTCAGACTGAATTCCGGAATGACGGCGCCCTGCTCGTCAAAGCGCCACTCATAGAATAAAAATTGACCGAAGCCGGAGCGCTCGATACGCTTCAGAAATTGCTTGGGAATAATAGCGTCGGTATCCACATTCACGCGGTCCACCGGACCGACCAGGCCTGTATGCTGTTTAAAAGCTTCCATGTCGTTAACTCCTCACATGAGAATGATTGATTTTAAGCTTCTTGCTTCACTTTAAATTTCCAATCGCGCACATCCGTGAAATGTCCTTTGATTGCAGCCGCTGCCGCCATTGCCGGAGATACGAGGTGCGTACGTCCGCCGCGGCCTTGACGGCCTTCGAAGTTCCGGTTGGAGGTCGATGCGCAGCGCTGACCCGGTTGAAGCACGTCAGGGTTCATCGCCAGACACATGCTGCAGCCCGCATCACGCCACTCAAAACCGGCTTCGGTAAAGATTTTGTCGAGTCCTTCTTTTTCCGCCTGTGCTTTCACGCGGCCTGAACCCGGCACTACGATGGCGGTAACGTTCGGAGCCACCTTGTAGCCCTGAGCCACTTCCGCAGCCGCACGCAGGTCCTCGATCCGGCCGTTCGTACAGGAGCCGATAAACACATAATCGATAGCGATCTCCGTCATCGGTGTTCCCGGTGTGAGCGCCATGTATTCCAGCGCTTTCTCGGCGGCTTTACGCTCATTTTCCGTTGGAAAATCAGCAGGGTTCGGCACGCTGGCCGTAATATCCGTACCCATGCCCGGGCTTGTACCCCAGGTGACTTGAGGAATCAGGCTGTCCGCGTCGAATTCCACTACGCGATCGTAAACAGCTCCCTCGTCCGTAACCAGCTGCTTCCACCGGGCAACCGCTTGATCGAACGCTTCGCCTTTCGGTACATAGTCGCGGCCGCGCAGGTATTCGAACGTCGTTTCGTCCGGAGCGATCAAACCGGCTCTTGCTCCGGCTTCGATGGACATGTTGCAGACCGTCATACGTTCTTCCATGGACAAGCCGCGGATCGCTTCGCCCGTGTACTCAATGACATAGCCGGTAGCGAAGTCCGTGCCGTATTTGGCGATAACGCCGAGAATCAAGTCCTTCGCCGTGACGCCCGGTCTCAGCTTGCCGTTGATGCGCACTTCCAGCGTCTTGGGTTTTGCCTGCTGCAAGCATTGCGTTGCGAGCACGTGCTCCACTTCGCTGGTTCCGATTCCGAATGCCAGCGCGCCGAACGCACCGTGCGTGGACGTATGGCTGTCGCCGCACACGATCGTTTTGCCCGGATGCGTCAGTCCCACTTCAGGACCCATAACGTGTACAACGCCTTGATCGATGTGGTTCAGGTCAAACAGCTTCACGCCGAAATCAGCACAGTTCTTGGCAAGCGTGTCGATCTGCTGCTTGGAGATCGGATCGGTAATGTTGAAACGGTCTTTCGTCGGGACGTTGTGATCCATTGTCGCGAACGTCAGATCCGGACGGCGCACTTTGCGGCCGGCCATGCGAAGACCTTCGAACGCTTGCGGGGAAGTCACTTCGTGAACCAAATGAAGATCGATGTAAATAATGCTTGGTTTGCCCGGTTCCGAATGAATGACATGGTTATCCCAAATTTTTTCGATAATTGTTTTTGCCATCGGTTCCACCTCAATATAATATGATGCATCCTATGCGTAATATCGTACCATTTCCATCTTCATTGATCCAAGATATAATATCTATAAGATTGATAGTTTTTGATTATAAGCAATCGTAAAGGAGCGGTGATGATGGAGCTTCGACAACTGCAATACGCACTGCAAATCGCCATAGACAAAAACTTTTCCAGGGCCGCCGAAAAGCTGCATATCGCCCAGCCCTCGCTCAGCCAACAGCTGTCCAAACTGGAGAAAGAAATCGGCGTCCTTTTGTTTCAGAGAACCACGAACTCCGTGGAAGCCACTTATGCCGGAACCCTGTTTGTCGAGAAGGCGCAAAAAATACTCGACATGGTCGAGCAGCTCAAAAAAGAGATGGAGGACATCTCCCAAATGCGCAAAGGCAGGCTGGTCGTCGGCAGCCTGCCCATTACGGGCGCCCATGTGCTGCCCTTGGTGCTGCCGGCGTTCCAGGCGCGCTATCCGGAGATCGATATCGTCCTTGTGGAGGAGACGACGACCAATCTGGAGCAGCTGACCGCAAGCGGGCAGGCCGATATTAGCCTCCTGTCGCTGCCGCTTATCGATGAAACGCTCGACTATGAAGCCGTGATCGAAGAGGAAATTGTGCTGACCGTTCCGAAGACGCATCCGTTAGCCCAATACAGCGCCGATGGACAGGCCAAAGCGGTTGATATCGCCGAACTGAGGAACGAACCTTTCATTACGCTGAAAAAAGGACAGGGCTTCCGCCAAATTACGCTCGATTTGTGTCAGCAGGCCGGATTTACTCCCAACATCGTGTTCGAGAGCAGCAATATCGAAACCGTTCAATCCCTTGCAGCCGCAGGGATGGGTATTGCTTTCGTGCCGCTTATGGTGTCCCGGGGACGACATAGCGAGTTCGCGCCGGCTTACCTGCCGCTGACGATCCGGCCCACGCGGACTCTGGTGATCGCTTACCGCAAAGGCAGATATTTATCGAAAGCCGTCACTGCTTTCATGGAGACGTTCCGCGATGTCATGAACAAGGAGAATGCAAACAACCGGTCAGATCAGACCTGACCGGTTGAACCTTTTTCCTATGCAGCCCCGTATGATCCTTGCAGTTCGGCGCGGTGATGATGAGTACCGACAGGTTAACCTGTCGCCTGCAGCAAGTCCGCTAACTCTTCTGCACTTCACCCTGCGCGATCAGAATAAACTCTTGTTCTGTACTTTCAATTTCGTTGCTCTCAAAAGCAAGATCTTTCGTTTCTCGCGTGTTGAATATCGCAAAAAGAGACAGTAATCCGATCACCATCATGTAGACCGCAACGGGCACCCAGGAATTGTTAAAACCGTTCATCAGCGCCGTAGCAATCAGAGGAGCGGTGCCTCCAGCCAATGCAGCCCCTAATTGATAGCCGACGGTTACGCCCGTGTACCGAACGTTCGTACTGAAAATTTCGGAAAAAAGCGTCCCCAGCACAGCCGTAACCGGAGCCCACAAGATGCCTAATCCGATGATGGTCGCAATCGTTAACCACAGCGTCGAGCCCAGCGAAAGAATATAGAAATATGGGAACGCATACAAAACAATGGCAACGATTCCCCAGATGAACAAGGGTTTTCGTCCCACTTTATCGGAAAAAGCCCCCATAAAAGGAATCGCGATGGTTGTAATTAACGTTCCGATGGTCACTGCATTCAGCACCGGTGTAGCTGTGAATCCCAGATGCCCCGTGGCGTAGGAAATAATGAACGTCGAGAAAATATAAAACGGAGCCGTTTCTCCGGCTTTGAGACCCACGGCAATGAGCACGGATTTCCAATGGTAACGGAACGTGTCGACAATCGGAACCTTGGCTATGTTTCCGCTTTCTTTGGCTTCCTTAAACGCGGGTGTTTCATCGATCCCCTTCCGGATCCATAACCCGAGCAGAACGAGCACGGCGCTTAAAATAAACGGCACACGCCAGCCCCATGCCAAAAATTGGTTTTCAGGCAGGGCAGTCATCAGCGTAATCGATATTGTACCGAGAAGCAGGCCGATGGTAACCCCCATTTGCGGCACGCTTCCAAAGAAACCCCTTTTTCCTTTAGGCGCATACTCGACCGCGAGCAGCAAGGCGCCGCCCCATTCTCCTCCGATGCCAAGCCCCTGTATAAGCCTTAAGGTAATAAGCAAAATCGGAGCCCATACGCCAATCGTTTCATACGAAGGAAGCAAACCGATTAAAACCGTGGCGCCTCCCATCAATCCTAATGTGAGAACAAGCGTTTTTTTTCGTCCGATTTTATCCCCTATATGGCTGAAGATGACGCCGCCCAGCGGGCGAATAAAGAACGGAAGGGCAAACGAGGTGTAAGCGAGCATCAAACCCACGACAGGATCGATCGTAGGGAAAAATATTTTATTGAATACAAGTGCTGCAAGCGTTCCATAGAGAAAATAATCGTACCACTCGATCGAGCTTCCGATCAAACTCGCCACAAGTGCCTTGGTCGATGTTTTTTTTGATTCTTGCTTTTGCTGCATGAATATTTCCCCCATTTAGACTACCCATGATCCCGATCGATCACGGGCAGTCTATGATTTAAATTCACTTCGCGCATTTAGTCAAAGTCGAGCCGGCTTTATGGTCATCGCTGTTACAGATGGATGTATACCTCATTGTCTTCAATGGATACATCGTAGCGCTCGACGGTTACTTCATAGCTCTTCGTTCTCATCTTAGGATCCACGATCATGCAGCCCGTTTTAATGTCGAATTCCCATTGGTGCCATGGGCATCTTACAATCTCGCCGTCACGTTCGTATTCAAAGTGGCCAGGACCCGTAGAGGTAATATATGCTGCCGTAAGGCCGGCGCAAAGAGCCGCTCCCTGATGCGGGCAAGTGTTGCGGATGGCATAAAATTGCCCCGCGATGTTATAAACACCGATGCTTCGGCCATTCGCTTCAACGATCTTTTTCTTTCCTTCAGGAATTTCCGATGCCTTGCCAACCAGAAAAACAGACATCACTTTGCACCTTCCTTTCGAGCTCCTCTTGCCGGCAGACCATATAGATCAGCTGCATTCTGATAAAAAATTTTCTCCCATAATGAATCTTCCAACTTGGGAAACGCTCTCACAGGCGAGTCAAAATCCCAGTGCGGGTAATCCGTGCAGAACATTAAGACCTCGTCGGCATAAACGGCGTTCATCATTTGGGTAAACGTCTCCGGATTCGGCGTCGGCTCAAGCGGCTGCGAGGACACTCGCACATTGCTGCGGAAATATTCGCTCGGTTTTTTCTTCACCCATGGCGTTTGGAAGCGCAGCGCTTTCCAATCCTCGTCCAGCTTCCATAAATACGGCGCAAGCCAAAACACGCCTGCCTCCTGAAGAACGACCTTTAAGGTCGGAAATTTTTCGAAAACGCCTTCATAGATAAAGCTCGCCAGGTGCGCCGCCATCACCATCGGTCTGCTGGCCCGATACTCGGGGTAATAGCTGACGTAACCGGCGCCGGTATTCGGCCCGTTAATGCCGACCCCTTCCATCAGGACATGAATCGTAAAAGGAAGATTATGCTCGACGCAGGCTTCGTAAATCGGATGGTAGTATCTGTGCCCGTACGGTTTTTCAGCCCCGCTGGACACAATGACTTGAACCATATCCGGATGAGAACCGACACGGCGAATTTCTTTTGCGGACTGCAGCGGATCCTGCTTAGGAATAAATACGGACCCTTTCAGCCTGCTGTCCTTTGCAAGCCAATGCTCCAATGTGTATTCATTAATCGCGGTGCTGATCGCAGCGGCGTAATCGAGATCGGGCGAAGCCTGACACGAGTAATCGCTGCCGGTTAATATCCCATACTCGATTTGATACGGATCCAACAGCTGTTCTCTCATGAAATTCAGGTCGCTTCCGGGAAAGCCTCCGCCAGGAGGAACAGAGTCGGCCATCTGGCCCACTTTAATTCCCCCGTTCAGATATAAAGAGCCCGGGAGCCGCCACCCCCACAAATCGATTTGATCACGGTAAGCCCGGGGCAAATACTGCTTGATCACATCAAGTGGGGTATAATTATGAATGTCGACATCAATAATGCTGCGCTTCATTTTGATTTTAGGCTCTGCAGGTTTCACTTCATTTACTGCCATAATGATCTCACTCCTTAGGTTAATCTGGCCGGCCCAAATTTATTGGTCCGGCCCAAGTTATTTGTCCGGCAATTTAAACGTGCACCACAATTCTGTCCTCTTCAACGGAAACATCGTATACCTTTACCCTGTACCTGTCCGGATCGACGAGCGACGCTCCTGTCTTTACATTGAATTCCCATCCATGCCAAGGACAAACCAGAATTTCTCCTTCCATACCGTAAATGTATTCATGCGGTTTGGAAGTCAACGTGGTTCCCGAAAAATGGCCTTTGCACAGCTCCGCCTGTTCATGCGGGCACACATTGCGAATGGCATGATAACGCTCGCCATCGTAATAAATCCCGATGCTTCGCCCTTCAATGCTGATGATCTTGCATGTTCCGACTGCGATCTCTCCGACTTCCGCTGCAACGTGCTTCATCCTGTCAGGCCACCTTCTTCCTCTACGGAATAGCTGTCCGTCAGCCCATACAGTTCGGCAGCGTTCTCAAAGGCTATACGGCGGCGCAGCTCCTCCGGCAGTTTTTGGAGGACGAAGGTTGGAGTGTCATTGTCCCAATGTGGGTAATCGGTTGCAAACATGACGGTTTTCTCCGCCCGCATCATGCTGAGCATTTGAATGAGCTCCTGATTGCTCGGCTCCTCGATAGGCTGTGTTGTAAAGCGGCAATGTTCAATGATATATTCGCTTGGTTTCTTTTTCAGCCACGGAACTTCGCTGCGCATGGCCCTGAAATTTTTGTCCATTCTCCACATCAGATGTGGCACCCATGCCAAGCCTCCCTCAATGAAGGCGATTTTCAGGGTTGGGAAGGTTTCAAATACACCCTCGCAAACAATACTGTTGATCTGCGACATATGATGGATCGCCAAAATATTATGGCGTTCAAAATTCGTTGTCGGATAACCCGCTGCCGAAATGGGAGGATTGATCCCGTCTCCTTCGCCGCCGCCGTGGAACGCAACGACCAGATTGTTGCGCACAGCCGCTTCATATATTGGATAATAACGGCGCTGCCCGTAAGGTTCTCTTGACGAGACGGCCATAATCACTTGAACGACTTTCGGATGCGAACCGAGACGGTCGATTTCCTTTGCCGCCAGGAGCGGATCCTGGGTAGCTACAAGGATCGAGGCCAGCCAACGATCGTCCGTCGGAATCCATGTGTCGAGCGTATAGTCATTGAATGCCGAGGCCACAGCCGCCGCGTAATCCGGGTTATTGTGAGCGGAGATCGTAAGCAGGCTGCCCGTAAGAATCGCTTTGCTGATATTGTAGCGGTCAAGCGCATCGGATATGGCATATTCCGGGTCTGAACCGGCAGGCAATCCGTTGCCCGGCGACGCATCCCTGCGGGACAATGGAATGGGTTTAAAAATTGTTATGGGCAGCGAAGCCTCGGGAGCGCTCAACCGGGGCCACCATACCCTGGGAAGATAAGGCTTTAAGTCGTCATAACTTTTTAAGGTTTGGTGAAAATCGCAATCAATAATCCCATGCTTTAACGACTTTTTTGATTTTGCATTGGCGGTAATCATGCGGTTCATCCTTCCTTATTCATTAAGTTTTAATAAACAATGAAATGATTTCGGGGACGTATTACAACCGGTCCTTATAAACGGTCTTCACCTGCGTATAGAATTCAATCGCCGTCTTGCCCTGTTCCCGCGAACCTGTGCTTGAATTCTTGCAGCCGCCGAACGGAACCTGCGGCTCCGCGCCCGCCGTTTCCGAATTGACATGCACAATCCCCGCTTCGATGTCTTCGACAAATCGCTCCGCCAGCGTCAGGTTGTTGGTGCAGATCGCCGCACTCAAGCCAAATTCCGTATCGTTGGCGAGCTCGATCGCTTCATCGTAATTTTTCGCCTTAAACAGCGCGATCACTGGACCGAATATTTCTTCGCGCGCAATTCGCGCATCTCTCGATACATTTTCGAATACGGTCGGCAGCACATAAAATCCGTTTGCAAGCGACGGGTCCGTTGGCCGTTCGCCTCCGCAGAGCAATGTCGCTTCCGCCTTCCCCGCTTCGATCAGCTCCAATACGCCGTCAAGCTGCGATTGGGATACGGCAGGGCCGATGAAGGTGTCCGCATCCAACGGATTGCCCACTTTCAACTGCTTCGTACGTTCGACCAGCCGGTCGCGGAAGACTTCATATATGCCTTCCTCCACAATAACGCGGCTTGTTGCCGTACATTTTTGTCCGGTGGATCTAAATGCCCCGCTAATCGCGATGTCCACCGCTTTCTCCAAGTCGGCATCGGCCAGCACCACAAGCGGATTTTTGCCCCCCATCTCCAATTGGACCTTCTTGCCCGAAGCTACGGCTTGATTCTGAATCTGATGGCCGACCTGGTTGGAGCCTGTAAACGAAATCGCTTTGATATGCGGATTCTCAACCAAAGCCGTACCAATGACGGATCCTCTGCCAAATACGCAATTGACGACGCCTGCGGGCAGTCCCGCTTCATCAAGTGCACTGATGATATGGTAAACGCATTTCGGAGTAATGTCCGCCGGTTTAATCACCACGGTATTCCCGTAAATGAGGGCCGGCGCCATCTTCCACATCGGAATCGCAATCGGAAAATTCCAAGGGGTTATCAATCCGACAGGGCCTACCGGAACACGTGTCGTATACAAGAAGGTTTCCGCATTAACGGAAGGGATCACTTCACCGATCGGCTGCCGGGCTTCCGCCGCATAATATTCCAGAATACTGATCGCACGCCGTGTCTCGCCAATGCCCTCTGCCAATGTTTTTCCTTCTTCCAGCGAGAGGTCACGGCCTACTTCCTCGACTTTTTCGTTCAAAATGGCTGCTGCTTTGATCAAATAGGATGCCCGCTGTTGAAATGAAAGCTTCTTCCATGAAGAAAATGCCTTCTTTGCCGCGGCCGCCGCCTCCTGCACATCTTCCGCCGAACTTGACGGGAATTCTCCCAAAACCTCCTGATTATGCGGACTCAAGTTCAATTTGTAATCTCCTGAAACCGGTTCTTTCCATTGCCCGTTAATGTAGTTTAAATAACGCATAGTTTCTCCTCCTCTAAATTATCTCTCACTCGATAAATCCCAGCGGGCTGTCCCCGGAAAACGATTTTTTATAGATTTGCTCTACATCGCTTATGCTTACCCTTCTTGGATTGATAGCGACATTTCCGCTTTTGAAGGTGTCCTCGATCATGCCGGGGATCAGTTCTTCATTCACTCCAAGTGCTTTAAACGATTTGGGAATGCCAAGCTGATGGTTTAATTTGATAACCTCCTTTACTCCCTCCACGGCGGCCGCCATTTCATTTTCCTGCGGCGAGATCCCCAAGGCGTTGGCCGCCAGCGCATACGCATGCGGATTGCCGACCAAATTAAAGGACATCACATAGGGCAGTAAAACGGCATTGGCTACACCATGCGGAATCCCCGCAAAACCGCTGACAGGGTGCGACATGGCGTGAACCAGGCCTAAACGCGATACGGTAAAGGCGATGCCTGCCAATGTGCTGGCATACAGCATCCGGCCAAGATCGGTAATGTTTCCGTTGGCCGCCGCAGGCCTCAAGGATTTGCCGATCAGACGGATCGCCTCCAAAGCGCAGGAATCCCCATACCAATTTTGAATGTTATTCGTTAAAGCTTCGATGGCGTGAGTTAATGCATCCATACCGGTAGAAGCAACCAGATGAGGAGGAAGACTAAGCAGCAAATTCGGATCTAATATAGCCACTTTCGGGATGATGTAGGATGATATAATGGGCTTCTTGAAATGATTCTCATCTGTGACTACCGTTACATTCGTTACTTCCGACCCCGTCCCGCATGTTGTCGGTACAGTAATCAACGGCGGAAGCTGATTTTTAATCTGGTCTATTCCCGTATAGCTCATGATGGGTTCCGAATTGGTAACCAGTACTCCGGCCGCTTTGGCGGTATCAATGGAGCTTCCGCCCCCCACAGCCAAAATGCCGTCGCATTGTTCAGAAAAATAAAATTCCTTTGCCTGCTCCACACACGCTATATTGGGATCGGGCAGTACCCTGTCGTATATCGCAAACTGTATATGGCTGTCGGCCAAGCTTTGAGTCATGTTCTCCAGCAAACCGGACTGAATGACTCCTTTATCCGTAACAATCATGACTCGTTTACACTTTAGTGAATCGAATTCACTACCTATACGCGTACTGCTGCCTATTCCAAATTCAATTCTGACCGGTAAAAAAACGGAAGACAAGATCATCCACTCCTTTTTGATTTCAATCCGATTATTTTTTATATATTTAGGTAAATCGAATCCGGTGGTACTTATAAATCCAAATTTTTCCCTTCGCGTATGGCAAAAAGCGAAATAAGAGAAATGATGCAGGCGGCGACAATGTATAAAGCTACCGGTACCCAGGAATCATTGAAAGCATTAAGCAGTGCAAGCGCAACCATCGGCGTTGTACCTCCGAACACTGCGGCACCCAACTGATTCCCGACAGAAATGCCCGTATAACGTATATTCGTGCTGAAAATCTCGGAGAACATCGTTCCCATCACAGCCTCCAGCGGGGCCCATATAATGCCGATCGCGATAATCGTCGCTACGGTCAACCATATGGCAGACTGCAGCGATAGCAAATAAAAATACGGGAAGGCAAACAGCAGCATCGCGATGGTTCCGCCAATGTAAAGCGGCTTTCTGCCGACTTTATCCGAAAGTTTCCCCATCAAAGGGATCATGAATATGGTTACCAGATTGGCAATGGCTACGGCATTAAGAACAGTAGACGTTTGATACCCCAGATACCCCGTAGCGTAAGCGATTACAAAAGTGGCAAAAATATAATAGGGCGAGGTTTCAACAAATTTGGCGCCGGCAGTAATGAACACGGATTTCCAGTGATACCGGAACGTATCCACCAGCGGCATCTTGGCGATATCGCCGCTCTCTTTTGCTTCCTGGAAAACCGGCGTCTCTTCGATGCCTTTACGAATCCAAAGACCTACAATAATCAATACAGCGCTAAGGATAAAAGGCAGCCTCCAGCCCCATGAGAGAAATTGTTCCTCCGGCAGATTGCTTAACAGCGAGATGGCAACAGTTCCCAGAAGCATTCCGACGGGTACGCCCAGCTGCGGGATACTCCCGAAGAACCCTCGGTTCTTTTTGGATGAATATTCTACGGCCAACAGTACGGAACCGCCCCACTCCCCGCCGATCCCAAGGCCCTGGCACAATCTCAAAAAGACGAGCAGGATAGGAGCCCAAATCCCGATAGCATTATAATCCGGCAATAAACCGATCAGTACGGTTGCTCCGCCCATCAGCATTAAAGTTAACATCAGCGTCTTTTTTCTACCGATTTTATCGCCGATATGACTAAATACAATACCTCCTAAGGGACGAATGAAAAACGAGAGCCCGAACGACATATAGGCCAGCAGTAAGCCTACTATGGGATCATCGCTGGGAAAATACAGTTTATTAAATACCAATGCAGCCATGGAACCGTAAAGAAAAAAATCAAACCACTCGATGGAGCTTCCAACCATACTTGCCAACAATGCTCTGTTTGCTTTTTTCTTATTTATCTCCGGTGGAGCTGCAATTTGAACTTGAGCCATTGTATCCCCCGCTTTAGCAAGTGATTTTTTCTATCAAAGTTCTATCCGCCTTTATAATATAACGCTTTCAGTAACTCGAAAAACAGGCATGCTGCACCGCTGAACACACGTTAAAAAAACATGCTGCCATTCAATTTTTTCCGTTGGTGTGATAAACTTAATGATGGAGGTGCATCTTTTCAAATGGGAGTTTGGTCGCTTGCCATTTATTATGAAAAGATCCCTCTTTTTTTGTCCAAAGCGCCGTCGTCAGCTTGTCACTTCCATTGGAGCGTATCCCAATTTGGCTGATACCTTGGAAGTCGTTTCAAGCAAATGCTTTACCAATTCTTTTTCTTTGGACATGATTCGAATGGTTGGCGCACAGATGCTGATCGCCGCCGCTATCGAGCCATTTCTGGAAAACACCGGGGCGGATAGGCACGAAATCCCGTTTTCGAAAGTTTCATACGAAAGATAGTAGCCCAGCTTCCGGATTTGCGCCAGCTCCAGCCGGAAAATATTGGGATCCACCGTGGTGTGCGAAGTATACGGCTCCAGTTTGGTCGTCGATAAATAATGCTCCACCTTTGCTTCATCGCTGAAAGCCAGCAAGACTTTTCCGAGTGCCGTGGAATACGGCGGCGACGTTAATGACAAGTGAAACTGCAACCGTAAGGATGAATCATTCGAAACGACCCGATCCAGCAGCACGACAACATTGGCATCCAGTACACCTAAGTGAACGAGTTCATTCGTAACTTTAGCCAATTCTACCAATGAAGGATGGGTCACCTTGCGAATATCCAACCGCTTTTCGAAGGCATATCCCAATTCAAGGCAGGCCAAGCCCAGCTGGTAATTTCCTGTACTGGAATCCTGGGTAATAAATTGCTTCTCCTTTAAGCCATCCAATATTTTTAACAAGTAGCTTTTTCGGATTTTTAAAAGCTCCGACATTTCAACCAAAGAAAGCTCGCTTTTATCTTTAAAAGCCAGCAGGATGTCTAAAGCATGAGCTACGTTGCCGTAGGAGCTTTTTGCAGTCTCCATTTGATTTCACCTCCTCTTTTTGGTAAATTCCGTTCACTAAACTGATTTTATTATCAAAAGGAAAAAAAATCAATACTTTTTAATCGATACCATAGTATGTTTTCCTAAAACCATGATTCCGTCCGCCATGAATTCAGCACATATATATCCGGCACAGGCTCCGCAGCAAAGTCAGTCCGTTGTTTTGACCTTACTTTAATTAGTGAATGATATTTACTAAAAAAGACGATTCCCCTCTCTTCTCCGATCATGTTTCCTGCTGTTCGCCGCATTCCTGCCAACGTTTCGTGTATCCTGAACGGGAAGATCGCAGAAACATGC
The DNA here is from genome assembly GCF_900099895.1 of Paenibacillus naphthalenovorans. Taxonomy (GTDB): domain Bacteria; phylum Bacillota; class Bacilli; order Paenibacillales; family NBRC-103111; genus Paenibacillus_G; species Paenibacillus_G naphthalenovorans. The sequence goes on along the minus strand of NZ_FNDY01000031.1, from coordinate 21,418 downwards.
CGTCAGCCGACCGGTTATATCATTTTTTATTTCATTTTTCGTCCTTTTCCTTCATGGTTTTGCAAACCTTCTGTACCTGCAGGTTTTTTCATGTTACATTAGTTTTATCCGCCTTTCATCTATATGAAGCGCAGGATCATTTTGCGTTTGCGAACCATTTTTGAACCCATTGGAGTGACCTTTCGAATGAATAATGCAGCCCAAAGCGCCGTCAGCGCTTTTCCGATTCAACCTGCGCAGCGTCTTGTTGACCTGCCCACACAGTTTTTCGCCAAGCTCGTGCGCAAAGCGAACGAACAAACCGCTGCGGGCCATGACGTTATTAATTTGGGACAGGGTAATCCTGACCGTCCAACCCCTCCTCATATTGTGAAAGCATTGCAGGAAGCTGCGGAAAATCCGCTGTACCACCGCTATCCCCCCTTTAACGGCTATTTGTTTTTAAAAGAAGCCGTAGCCAAGCGGTACAGGGAGGATTACGGAGTCGAGCTCGACCCGGAAAAGGAAGTGGCGATTTTGTTCGGCGGCAAAACCGGGCTTGTCGAGATCGCGCAGTGCCTGCTGAACCCCGGAGACGTATGTCTTGTTCCCGATCCCGGATATCCCGATTACTGGTCCGGCGTCGCGCTGTCCGGAGCCCGTATGGCCTTCATGCCGCTGCGTGAAGCGAACGCTTTTCTTCCGGACTACAGTGCGCTGTCTTCCGATGAGATCAACAAAGCGAAACTGATGTTTATCAACTACCCGAATAATCCGACGGGCGTAACCGCTCCCGCTTCCTTTTATAAGGAAACCGTCGATTTCGCCGCCAGGAACGGCATTGTAGTGGCCAGCGACTTTGCATACGGCGCCATCGGCTTCGACGGACAGCAGCCGATCAGCTTCCTGCAAACTCCGGGGGCCAAAGAAGTAGGCATCGAATTCTACACGCTCTCCAAAACGTACAACATGGCCGGCTGGCGCGTCGGCTTCTGTCTGGGCAATGCCGAGGTCGTCCGGATGATCAATTTGATTCAGGACCATTATTACTGCAGTCTGTTCGGCGGCATCCAGGAAGCGGCGTCCGTGGCGCTGACCGGCCCTCAGGATTGCGTAAAGGAGCTTGTCTCGGTCTACCAGAGCCGCAGAGACGCCCTGTTCGAAGCGCTCGACAGCATCGGCTGGAAAGCGAACCGTTCGCAAGGATCTTTCTTTACGTGGCTGCCCGTTCCCAAAGGGTATTCTTCCGAATCGCTGGCCGACATGCTGCTGGACAAAGCGAAGATCGTCGTCGCACCGGGCGTCGGCTTTGGAAAACACGGGGAAGGCTATGTCCGTCTTGGCCTGCTCAGCACGGAGGCCAGACTCAAGGAAGCGATAGCACGCATCCAAGCGCTCGGTTTGTTCGGATAATCCGGCCGGCGGCCGGGCGGCCGCGCTTCCCGCCTTTACAAACCTTACCACGCATGTTATTCTTAAATGAAAAGCAAACGTTATGACGGGACTAGTAGGAAGCCCCCTGCACGTCCAGAGAGTAAATTCCGATGGCTGCGAGAATTTACCGTGGAGCCTTCCGAACCCGCCCCTGAACGGCCAACGAAGAGTTGGACGGCACTCCCTGCCGTTAACGGGGACGGAGACGGATGATTTTTTCATCAAGTAAGGTGGTACCGCGGAAGTAGAGGCTTTCGTCCTTAGCAGGACGGGGCCTTTTTGTATTGATAAGACAAAGTAAGGAAAAGAGTGATCCAGATGCAGCAAACGATTGTAGTCAAAATCGGCAGCAGCTCGCTCACCTCCGATGAAGGCGGTTTGAACCAAGCCAAAATCCGGTTTTTTGCCGCGGAGCTTGCTCAGCTCCGCAGACAAGGGTATGCTGTGCTGCTTGTTACTTCAGGCGCAGTGGCGGCAGGCTTTCGGGAAATGGGCTATACCGTACGTCCCAAGCTGCTGCACGAGAAGCAGGCTTCCGCTTCCGTCGGCCAGGCGCTGCTTATGCAGGCCTACCAAGCGGCTTTCGGGCAGCATGAGATCCGTGTCGGACAAATCCTGCTGACCCGCTCCGATTTTGTAAGCCGTAAACGAATCCATAACGCTCAGATGACGATAGAGGAATTGTTGCGGCACGGCATCCTGCCAATTATCAACGAGAATGATACCGTCTCCGTCGACGAGCTCAAATTCGGCGACAACGATACCCTGTCCGCGCTGGTAGCCAATCTCGTCCGTGCCCGCAGGCTGGTGATCATCACCGATACCGACGGACTGTATACGGCAGACCCGCGCAAGAACGCCGGGGCCAAACGGATCGACCGCGTATCTGAGATTGACGAGGAAGTGTACAGCATCGCCGGCGACTCCGGCTCCATGGTCGGAACCGGCGGCATGCGCTCCAAGGTCGAGGCGGCCCGGATTGCGATGCGCGGCGGCGTACCCGTATTCGTCGGGCGCGTCGCAGACCCGGGCGATATGCTGCTTGCCGTTGAAGGAACGGGTAAGGGCACTTACTTTGATACGAGCGCGCACAATCTCCCGATGAAAAAGCAGTGGCTCGGTTTTCACTCTCAGCCGCACGGCAAGGTTATCGTGGACGAAGGCGCGGAGATTGCCCTGGTAACGCGCGGCAAAAGCCTGCTCCCGGCAGGCGTCAAGGAAGTTATAGGCGACTTTCATCCCGGCGACGTCATTGAAGTGGCCGGACCTACGCTCCGGACGATCGGCCGCGGTGTCGTGAACTATGCCGCATGGCAGCTTCAAGCCGTCCGGGGTCTCAGCACCGAAGAAGTCCAAAAAAGAATTGACGTTTCCCGGATCGAAGTCATTCACCGGGACGAATGGATTACGCTCTCTACAGCGGTCAAATGAACGGTGCCGTTCATTCATCAATCGTATCCTAAAGGAGATGGTCATCGTGACGAACATGGATCAAACTTTAGCTCCCAGCGAAGTGGTCGAGAAGGCCAGGCTTGCAAAGCAAGCCGCGCCGAAGCTGAATCTGTTGACAACGGAGCAAAAAAATAACGCCTTGCTGCGCATGGCGGATGCCCTGGTGCAGGAAGCCGATTCGATCATTGCCGCCAATGCGGAAGATTTGCATCGCGGAAGGGAGAGCGGTATCACCACGTCCCTTCTCGACAGGCTGGCGCTGAACGTCCAGCGCATCGAAGCCATGGCCGAAGGCTTGCGGCAGGTCGTAGCGCTGCCCGACCCGATTGGCGATACGCTGGAGGAGTTCGAACGTCCGAACGGCTTGAAGATCCGCAAGGTGCGGGTGCCGATCGGCGTCATCGGGATGATCTATGAAGCCCGTCCTAACGTTACGGTCGACGCCGCGGGCTTGTGCCTGAAAACCGGTAACGCGGTTGTGCTGCGCGGCGGCTCATCCGCCCTTTACTCTAACAAACGTATAGTGGAGGTTCTTCACGCCGCGCTGGCCCAAACGGATGTCCCTACGGATGCGCTGCAGCTGATCATGGATCCAAGCCGTTCTTCCGTCGACGAAATGCTGAAGCTCAACGGTCTGCTCGATGTGCTGATTCCACGGGGCGGGGCCTCGCTGATTCAAAATGTAGTGAAAAACGCCACTGTACCGGTCATCGAAACCGGAGCCGGCATCTGTCACACCTTCATTGACGAAAGCGCGCAGCCGGATATGGCTCTTCAGATCGCCATCAATGCCAAGGTTCAGCGTCCTTCGGTTTGCAACGCGATGGAGACGCTGCTGGTGCACCGCAAATTCGCCGAGCGTCATCTTGGAATCATTGGAGAACAGTTTACACAGCATCGGGTGGAACTGCGCGGCGACGAGGCCGCACGGAAGCTTGTGCCGTCCATCGCGGCCGCTTCCGATAAAGACTGGGATACCGAATATAATGATTACATCCTCAATGTGAGGGTTGTCGACAGCCTTGACGAAGCGCTGGAGCATATCCGCCGCCACGGCACGATGCACTCGGAGTGTATCGTCACCGAGAATGCCGCCAACGCGGAACGCTTCCTCACGGAAGTGGATGCGGCCGCCGTCTATCATAATGCCTCCACCCGGTTCACCGATGGCTTTGAATTCGGCTTCGGCGCAGAGATCGGCATCAGCACGCAGAAGCTGCATGCCCGTGGTCCAATGGGCTTGCCGGCCTTGACCTCAAGCAAATTCCGCATTGTCGGAAACGGACAAATCCGTGGATAAGAGCATGCCTTTGGCCTCTCTTTTTTCCACGCAGTAAAGGAGTAACCCAGATGACCTCATCCTTGTCTCATATGAAATTCACGTTTATCGGAGCCGGCTCGATGGCCGAAGCGATCATTCGCGGACTGATCACCAAAGGCGGCGTGCACGGGGAAAATATTTTTGTCATCAACCGCTCTAACCGCGCCCGGCTCGAAGAGCTCCGCGAGCGTTACGGCATCCGCAGTTCCGTCAACGAATTGGAAAAAGACGACGCCATCCGAACGGGGCATATCGTCGTTCTGGCCTTTAAACCGAAAGATGCCCTTGAGGGTCTGTCCAAGATCAAGCATCTGATAAGGCCCGAGCAGCTGCTTGTATCCGTCATCGCCGGCCTGACGATCGATACCATGCAAACACTGCTCGACGCAGCGGATTACTCTATCGTCAGAACCATGCCGAATACGTCGAGCACCATCGGCCTCGGGGTGACCGGAATGAGCTTTTCCCCGAATGTCACGCCGGCAGGCCGTCAGCTTGCCGTCCAAATGTTTGAATCGGCCGGCATCGTATCCACTGTGGAAGAGCCGCTGCTTGACACAATTACCGGTGTTTCCGGGAGCGGACCGGCTTACATTTATTATATGATGGAAGCCATGATCCAGGGCGGCGTTCAGGGAGGGCTTGAACCTGAAGAAGCGCGGCGGCTTGTCGTTCAAACGGTCCTTGGCGCTGCCAGTATGGTACAGGCCACCGGGGAAGATCCTGCCGATTTGCGCCGGAAGGTCACTTCGCCTAACGGGACGACTCAGGCCGCGCTGGAGACGCTTGATCGTCACGGATTCCCGGAAGCGGTCGCGAAGGCCGTGCTCCGCGCCGCCGAACGCGCCGGTGAGCTGGGTGCGGCGATCAGCGCCTCCGTCACTTCCCAAACCAAGTAAAGTAGGTGTCATGCAATGAATGTGGAAACCCATGGCGCATATTGCGTAGCGACCTATCGCTGCTACGACGAAAAAGCCGATTTTCATAAGAAAGCGGCTGGCATCGCCGTCGGATTAACCGTCGGAAGCTGGACAGACCTGCCGCAAGCGCGCAAGGCCGAAATGGAAAAGCATTTGGGCCGCGTAGTTCGCGTGGAGGTTCATGAGCCTGCGGCCGGAGAGTCCGCATCCGAAAGATACGCCGATATTCAAATCGCTTATCCCGATATCAATTTCAGCCGCGACATCCCTGCCCTGCTCGTCACGGTATTCGGCAAGCTGTCGATGGACGGCCGCATCAAGCTGATCGATCTCTCGTTCTCCGAAGCTTTCTTATCCGCCTTTCCCGGGCCGAGATACGGTATTCAGGGCGTCCGCGACCTGCTCGGTATTCACGACCGGCCGCTGTTAATGAGCATTTTCAAATCGGTCATCGGCCACGATCTTCCGGCCCTGCGCGAGCAGTTCCTGCAGCAGGCCTTAGGCGGCGTCGATTTGATTAAGGACGACGAAATCCTGTTCGAGAACCCGCTAACCCCGATCGAGCGGCGTGTGGAGGCCTGCATGCAGGCCGCGGCGGAAGCACAGAAAGCAACCGGGCAAAAGCTGCTGTATGCCGTCAATCTGACAGGCCCGACCTTCGGTTTGATTGAGCAGGCCCGTAAAGCCATCGATGCCGGGGCGAATGCGCTGCTCTTCAACGTACTGGCTTACGGCTTCGATGCCTTGGCCGAGTTAAGCCGGCATCCGGATATCCGCGTGCCGATTATGGCCCACCCGGCTATGGCAGGAGCGTTCTACCCGTCTCCATATCACGGGATCGCGGCCAGCGTTCTGCTCGGCAAGCTGATGCGGCTGGCAGGAGCGGATCTCGTCTTGTTCCCCTCCCCTTACGGCTCGGTCGTGATGCCGCGGGAAGAGAATATGGCGATCAAAGAAGCGCTGCTGACCACAGACGCATCGGCATACGCCTTGTCCGCAAACGGACAAGCCCCGCTGGCGCAGAGCTTTCCTGTTCCGTCTGCGGGCATTCACCCCGGACTCGTGCCTCTGATCCTCAAGGATTTCGGCGATCAAGTCGTCGTCAATGCCGGAGGCGGAGTCCATGGGCATCCGATGGGCGCCGCGGCGGGAGGCCGCGCCTTCCGTCAAGCCATCGCCGGCTGCCTGGCTGGCAGACCGCTTCGCGAATATGCGGCTGACGGGCACGCGGAGCTGCAAGCGGCGATCGACGCCTGGGGGATCAAGGAATGAGCAAAAATCGGATTATTTTTTGCGATTTCGACGGAACCATCACGGTGAACGACAACATTGTAGCGATCATGAAGCATTTTCAGCCTCCGGGCTGGGACGCGCTCGTGGATCAGGTGATTCACAAAAAGATATCGATTCGCGAAGGCGTCGGGCGCATGTTCGCCCTGCTCCCCACTTCGATGCATCAGGAAGTTGTAGATTATGCCATAGGCAACGTAACGATCCGCGCCGGATTTCGGGAGCTGCTTGAATACTGCAGCCGCGAGGACGTGCATTTTCTGGTGACCAGCGGCGGAATCGACTTTTTTGTCTACCCCGTTCTGTCGCAGTTCCCGATCCCGCAGGAGAACATTTACTGCAACGGCAGCGACTTCAGCGGATCGCATATTCGGATCGAATGGCCGCATGCCTGCGACGAGCATTGCGCAAACGACTGCGGCATGTGCAAGACGACCATCATCCGTCAATATCCTGCCGAGTCATACGAGCGCATTTTGATCGGAGACAGCGTCACCGATTTTGAAGGGGCCAAGCTCGCGGACATCGTCTTTGCCCGCGCGCATTTGGTGCAGCTCTGCAAGGAGCTGAACTTGAATTATTACCCCTTTGAAAATTTTTTCGATGTCATTAAGCAGCTTGAGGAGATGAGAACACGTTGAGTTTCGACGCCATTCGTTTAGAAGAAAAGCAGCAGGCGTTTGCCGAGCTTCGCGAAGTCAAAACGATTTTTGCCGAGCGGGGATGGTTTCCGGGCACAAGCGGCAATTTGTCCATTCGCACGGGTGAGTTCTCCCCGGATCAGTTCGCTTTTGCAATCACCTCCAGCGGAAAAGACAAGTCCGTCCATACCCCCTCCGATTACTTGCTGGTGGACCAGAACGGCAAGCCGATGGAAGCGACCGGGTTGAAGCCGTCTGCGGAGACGCTGATCCACTGTGAAATTTACCGTGCGACCGGGTGCGGCGCCATTTTTCATGTACATACGGTATTCAATAACCTGGTGTCCGAGCTGTACGGAGAGCGCGGCAGCGTACCTGTAGACGGCGTAGAACTGATCAAGGCGTTCAACATTTGGGAAGAGGAAGCGCAAATCGAAATTCCGATTCTGCCCAACTACGCCGACATTCCGAGCATTGCCAAGCTTGTAAAAGGAGCGATTGTCCCCCGTATTCCCGGTATCCTGCTGCGTAAGCACGGAATTTATGCCTGGGGAGCGAACGCCTTCGAAGCGAAGCGGCATCTCGAAGCATTCGAATTCCTGTTCGAATATGCTTACCGCCTTGCTCTGCTCAAAAAATAACGGTCACCGCAAAAAACTCCAATTAATCAACACTGAAATGCACCCCTTAGAATAGACATTGGAACCCCCCCTTCGGGTTATTCCGATTCTTTCTAGGGGTGTATTTTTATGACGATCAAAGGTCATAAGTTTAAGCTTGATCCGGAATCCAAAATCTCTACAGCGATAATAAACGCGGGTAAAAAAATGTGCGTTAATACCAAGTATTTGCATATTTGGATCATGAACCAACCATACTAGGAAAAACAAGAATGAGAACAGTGGTATTTCGCTCTTGGCGGTTTTATCCGCTGACCACCAGACTGAATTTTTCGACGAGAGGGGATTGTTATGGGTAAAAAAAAACGTTCTTGAATCGTCTGCTGCGTTCTGATCGGCAACAGTCTGCAAATGCCGGATTGCAAGACAAAGATCCGAAAACCCAAACCGGATTTTCCGAACATCTGGACGAAAACCTTCAACTGCTTCAGAGCATTTATGCGAATTGTTCCGACGTCATTTTTCACGACTTTTTCATTGGCGATCAAACCAAAGCCGTGCTTATTTACATCGAAGGTCTTACTCATGTCGAAGAGGTCGATCAGCATGTACTCGCGCCGCTCCAGCAGGAATTCCCTCTGGAGCATACCCTTTCGAACATTCGAAAGAAAATTGCCGTCTCATCCATCAAACCTGTGAAAACCGTCGCTGATGCCATTGAAGAAATATCCGGCGGGAATCCCGTCCTGCTCATGGATCGGGAAGGCCAAGGATTGTCGGTCGGATTGTCCAAGTGGGATAAACGTTCAATTGAAGAGCCTACGGCCGAGTCGGTTTTACGGGGACCAAGAGAAGGATTCATCGAATCGCTAAGGACCAATACGACTTTGCTGCGGCGGAAAGTAAGAAGTCCGAATTTGAAAATCAAAGCGATGAACATCGGAACCTATTCCGTAACGCCGATCGCCATTGCCTATATCGAGGGAATTGCAGCTCCCGCATTAGTCGAGGAAATGATGAGCCGGTTACGGCGGATTGAGATCGACGGCATGTTGGCAAGCGTGTATATCGAGGAATTTATTGAAGACAATCCTTATTCCCCTTTCCCTCAGCTTCTTTCGACGGAACGGCCTGATGTGGCAAGCGCCTACTTGCTGGAAGGGCATGTCGCCGTCTTGGTCGACGGAACCCCCAGTGTGCTGGTCGCTCCGGTGACGTTTTTATCCATGCTGCAATCACCTGAAGATTATTATGAGCGATACGTTGTGGGTACGGCGATCCGTTGGCTGCGTTATTTGTTTTTTTCCATCTCTTTGCTGGGGCCATCCATTTACGTCGCCGTCATTACGTTTCACCAGGAAATGATTCCGCCCTCCCTTCTGTTAACCATGGTGAAATCGCGTGAACAAGTACCGTTTCCCGCTATTGCGGAGGCCTTGCTGATGGAATCCATGTTTGAAGCGCTGCGGGAGGCCGGCGCCAGACTCCCCAAGCAGATCGGTACAGCCGTCAGCATTGTCGGGGCGCTTGTCATCGGTCAAGCGGCTATTGCAGCCGGAATCGTCTCCGCTCCGATGGTGATGGTTGTGGCCATCACGGGGATCGCTTCATTTATGGCTCCCCGGTTCACCGTTGGAATTGCCGTCAGGCTGCTTCGTTTCCCCATGATGTTCCTTGCAGGGTTCCTGGGAGTCCTTGGTGTGATCCTGGGGGTGATTGTCATTTTGAATCATCTTCTCACTCTTCGTTCTTTTGGGGTGCCTTATTTGTCGCCTCTGGCTCCGTTTAAAGGTCGCGATTTAAAAGATGTCCTTTGGCGGGCTCCGCGTTGGATGATGAACACGCGCCAGCACTTGACCGGAGAATGGAACGAATATCGGCAGCCCCCCGGGCAACGGCCAAATCCAGCCAAAGGGGATGAAGAGGGATAATCGGAAGGGGATTTTCATGCGTACAACAAAACGAAAAAGCGTTTTTGTCCTCTTTTTCCTTTCTATTCATGCACTATGGCTTTCCGGCTGTTGGGACCGTACGGAAGTGAACAATTTGGCGATCATTACAGCTGTCGGTTTGGATTGGACGGAAGATCGCCAATTGGAGCTGTCTGTCAAAATATATCTTACGTCACCTTCATCTTCTCAACAGATGGGAGGGTTCTCCGCCGATAGCGGGGGGACCGGACTGTCGATCGTACGATCGGTGAAAGGACTGACCATGGCGGCTTCGGTTGCCCAATTGCAGCAAGTGCTCACCCGCAAAGTGTTTTGGGGGCAGGCCGAGGTGCTCATTATTGGGGAAAGATTGGCGAAAGAAGGACTTGCCGAACCGATGGAATTTTTTACGCGTCACCCCTCTCCGAGGGAACGCATACAAGTATTCATCAGCAAAGGGTCGGCGAAAGATGTGCTGCAGCTTGACCCCCCTATTGAACGCTCAATTGCCAAAGGGCTGCGGTCAATGGCCGAGTCGCGAATCGGACTGAATATCACGATGAAAGATCTGATGCAAATGATGGCCGGCAGAGCCAGGGCGGCCGTCATTCCATTGGTGGAAATCAAACCGAAACAAGGAATGCAGGAGGCGTTCCCGTTTCTGAATGGAACGGGCATATTAAAAAACGGGAAAATGGTCGGGCGTATGAACGACAGCACAACCCGGGGGATCTTGTGGCTGAGAAACGAAATAAAAAGGGCTACCACGACCATTTCCCCGAAAAACGCCAAAGGCTATGTTTCCTTCCAACTGCTGAGGAGCCATACGGAATTGGTTCCGCATATTCATGGGGACGACTGGAGCATCACCGTCCGAATTGACACCCAGGACGACATCATTGAAAATACAACGGGCCTGGATCTTGCCGATCCAAAGTATATCAAAGAGCTGGAAACCGAATTGGCGACCGGTATTGAGCATCGTGTGCACATGGCCCTGACACAAGCGCAGAAAGAAATGAAAGCCGACATATTCGGTTTTGCCGATGCTTTTTACCGCAATTATCCAAAAGAATGGAATCGAAACAAGAATCGCTGGGACGACATCTACCCAAATCTGAAAGTCATGCTGGAGACGGAGCCTAAAATATACAGACCGGGAATGACAGGCAAAAACATTTTCAAGTCGAAACAGGAGTGAGAAAAAATGGAATGGGTGAAGGTCTTGGGAATCGGAGCGGTTTTGGTTTGTATGACCCTGTATGAATGGCCAAGGATGAAAAGGCAAATGAAAAAAGAAAAAACCGCCTTTGCCGCACTAACCGTTTTGGGAGGAATTCTGGCTTGTTTGCTCGTTTTCTATCCGGAAACGCCAGGGCCCACACAATGCATTGACGCCATGTACAAACCGCTGGTAAACGTTGTAGAGAAATGGACTATGGAAAGGAGCGGATGAGAAGGATGCCCGAAAAAACGAGAATTTCCCCCTTACAATTGGGAATGATGATGTATTTGGCCACCACCCCTACCGCGATTCTCACCGCCCCCACGATTACGTACAAATTTGCGAAACAGGATCTGTGGATTTCCCCGATATGGGCTTTTAGCGGGTTGATTGCCGTTTATGTCGCGCTGCGGCTCCATAACATGTATCCCGGCCTAAATATTAGCCAAGCAAGCGAACGCATCGTCACCCGGTTCCTCGGAAAAATCATAGGGATCCTGTTCTCGTTCTTTTATTTGTATCTCAACGGAATTATCGTACGGGAATACGGCGAATTCGTGGTCAGCGCATTCCTGCTCAACACCCCGCTCATCGTAGTGTCGGGCAGCATGGTTCTGGTATGTGCCATAACCGTACGCGGAGGCGTGGAAATTGTGGGAAGGTTTTCCGAGCTCTTGCTTCCCGTTTTTATCGCCTTTTTTTTACTCATCATTGTTCCGATCATTCCTGATCTGCGTTTTTCAAACATGCTTCCGATCATGGGAGAAGGGATCAGGCCTTCGATCGAGGGGGCTTTCGTCCTGCAAACCTGGTTTGCCGAATTGATCACTGTATCGTTTTTTCTTCCTTATGTAGCTGATCAAAGAAAGGCGAAAACAAGCATCTCGATTACCTTTTTAATAATCATACTGACACTGGTTGTGTCCAATCTGTCGACCCTGCTCCTTCTGGGGGATTTAACAGGCAGTTTTACTTATCCCTTTCTGATCCTTGCGAGGTACATTGACCTGGCCGAGTTTCTCACCCATTTGGAATCGCTGTACATGGCCATTTGGGTGTTGGGCGCGTTTGTGAAAATCTGTGTATTTTTTTATGTGGCCGTTCTTGTCACCTCCCAATGGATGAACCTGTCCGATTATCGACCGATTGTGTTCCCGTTAGGCTTTCTGTTAGTTTTGTTGAGCATGTGGGTAGCACCCAATTTTCAGGAATTGACGCATGCGATAGCCACGTCCGTAACCCTTTCTGTTTTGACTATGTTCGTGATCGTTCCCTGGCTGCTGTTCTGCATGGCATGGGTGAGAAATCGATTGTTGTCCTGGAGGTAACCCCCCATACCTGACACCGTAAAGATGACGCCCATGCTGCGCACATACTAAACAAGCTGACGCCGGTTATATACCGACGTCAGCTCGCTGCCCAGGTATTTTTCAATGTCCACTACACTAATAAGGGCTTAAAACAGCTGGGTCACCTGGAGTTTTATGCTTATTTCCCGTATTCCGCAGGATTGCTCCGCCATGCTTTAAGCGCCTGCAGGTCCTGCTCCCGGATGCTGCCCGCCTTCAGCGCAACGTCCAGCAGCGTCGTATAATTCGTCAGTGTTTCAAAAGGAATGCCGGCACCTTCGAAGGCTTCTTTTGCCTTGTCGAATTGGTAGGAGAAAATGCCAAGCACGCCAAGCGCCTGTGCCCCGGCGTCGTTCATGGCCAGCGCCACTTTCAGCGAGCTGCCGCCCGTGGAAATCAAATCCTCAATGACGACTGTTTTTTGACCCGGCTTAATGGAGCCTTCGATCAGATTTTCCTTGCCATGCCCCTTGGCCTTATCGCGGACATAAACCATCGGCAGATTCAGCTTCTGGGCCACCCAAGCGGCGTGAGGAATTCCTCCGGTCGCCGCTCCTGCAATGACTTCCACATCCGGGAAGTTGTCGCGGATCAGCGAAACGAATCCTTCTGCAATCCGCTCGCGAATTTCAGGGTAAGAAATCGTCAGGCGGTTGTCGCAATAGATCGGAGATTTCAGTCCCGATGTCCAGGTGAACGGCTGATTCGGACGGAGCGCTACGGCTCCGATCGCAAGCAGGTCCGAAGCAATACGTTCTGCCAGCTCATGGTTTGTACGAATGGGTTGCACGCTTAGATCATTCCTCTCCATTTGTTCTTTATATGGTCGGACTTCTTCCTATACGGAGGCCAGAATCGCTTCCAGCGCTCCTCTGGGGTCCGGCGACGCTGTGATCGGGCGACCGATAACGATGAAATCCGTTCCTTGTGCAAAGGCCTCTGCAGGCGTCATCACACGAGACTGATCTCCGATATCCGCGCCTGCAGGACGGATTCCGGGCGTAACGGTCATAAAATCGGGTCCGCATGTCTCTTTGATCCGAACCACTTCCAACGGGGAAGCCACGACTCCGTTCAAGCCGGCCGTCCGGGCCAGCTTGGCATAACGCAGGACGGCATCCTCCACCGTACCTGCGATACCGATCTCCTCATTCATCACCGCAAGGCTTGTGCTCGTCAATTGAGTCACCGCGATTACTGCGGGTCTGTTGCCCGCTTGAAGCCCTTTGTCTACCCCTTCCAACGCCGCTTCCATCATGGTCCTGCCGCCTGCCGCATGCACGTTGAACATGTCCACACCGAGCCTCGTAATGCTTTCCGCGCCGCCCTTGACCGTATTTGGAATATCGTGCATCTTGAGGTCCAAAAACACATGGTAGCCTTGATCCTTGAGCTTTTGGACAAAGGAAGGGCCTGCGCTGTAAAATAGCTGCATGCCCACCTTCATATAGCAAGGAATGCCGGCAAGCGAGCTCACCAGCGCTTCCGCCTGTTGGGCATGGGCATAATCGAGCGCAACCATGATTCGCTCTGCCTTATTCTTGTCAAACGCCATGTTCCCCGCCTCCTGTTCAAGAATGAAGCTGTTTTTTAGCCCAATCAAGGGATTAGCACAGCATCCCCGCAGTCAGCGGGACACTGTGCTAATTCCGGATGGTGTCAGGCTTGAGACACCGGCATAGCCGTGGATTGGAAGTAGATGGACTCCAGCACATGCAGCAGCGCGCTTACCGTATCAAGCGACGTCATACACACCACGCCGTTCTCTACCGCCTCGCGGCGGATACGGAATCCGTCGCGCTCCGGCGTTTTGCCTTTGGTCAGCGTGTTGACCACAAAGTGCGCTTCCCCGTTACGAATCAGATCCAGAATGTTCGGCGAGCCTTCGCTCAGCTTGTTCACACGGGTCACCTTCAGCCCGGCCGCCTCAAGCGCCTTCGCGGTTCCGCCCGTAGCCACAATCCGATAGCCGAGCCGTTCGAAGGAGCGGAGGATGGCCGTTGCTTCTTCTTTATCCTTATCGGCGATCGTCGCAATAATCGCGCCGGTCGGCGGAACCTTCATGCCGGAGCCGATCAAGCCTTTATACAGGGCTTTGGCGAACGTTTTGTCACGGCCCATCACTTCACCGGTCGATTTCATCTCCGGTCCTAGCGTCGTGTCTACGCGGCGCAGCTTGGCAAAGGAGAACACCGGTACCTTCACCGATACATAATCATCCTCCGGCCACAATCCGGTTTGATAGCCCATATCGGCCAGCTTCTCGCCCATGATGACGCGAGTCGCCACGTTGGCCATCGGAATATTCGTTACTTTGCTCAAGAACGGCACCGTCCTCGAGGAACGCGGGTTAACCTCGATCACATAGACTTCGCCTTGATAGATGACGAACTGTATATTAACAAGCCCGACAACGTTTAAGCCTCTGGCAATCTTGGTGGTGATCTCGATAATTTTTTGCTTCAGCTCTTCGGAAACCGTCTGCGGAGGATATACCGCAATCGAGTCGCCCGAGTGAACGCCCGCTCTTTCGACATGCTCCATGATGCCTGGAATCAGTACGGTTTCTTTGTCGCAGATCGCGTCGACTTCCACTTCTTTGCCGAGCATGTACCGGTCGATCAGAACCGGATGCTCCGGATTGATTTTAACCGCATATTCCATATAGCTCAGCAGCTCCTCGTCGGAGTACACGATTTCCATCGCACGGCCGCCAAGCACATAGGACGGGCGTACGAGCACCGGATAACCGAATTTCGATGCCATGCCCACCGCCTGGTCTACGGAGGTTACCGTACCGCCGGGAGGCTGCGCGATCTCCAGCGAGCGCAGAAGCGCCTCGAACTTTTTGCGGTCTTCCGCCGCATCAATGCTTTCCAGATCGGTACCCAGAATGCGCACGCCGGCTTTGGCCAGCGGAGCCGCCAGGTTAATCGCGGTTTGACCGCCGAACTGAACGATCACGCCGATCGGCTGCTCGCGCTCGATCACGTTCATCACGTCTTCAAAGAACAACGGCTCGAAATACAGACGGTCGGAGGTATTAAAGTCCGTCGATACGGTTTCGGGATTGTTGTTAATGATGACCGCTTCATAGCCTGCTTTCTGGATCGCCCATACGGCATGCACGGTCGAGTAGTCGAACTCGATGCCTTGGCCGATCCGGATCGGACCGGAGCCCAGAACGACGACCTTTTGCTTCGTCGTCTCTTTCACTTCGTCTTCCGTTTCGTAGGTCGAGTAGTAGTAAGGTGTCGTCGCTTCGAACTCGGCCGCGCACGTATCCACCATCTTGTATACCGGCTTGATATTCAGGCCGAGACGGTAAGCGCGAACGTCCGCTTCCTTCGTCAGATTCAGTCCTTGGTCCGCCTGGCTTCTGATCTCCGCGATCGCGCGGTCCGTAAAGCCTTTGCGCTTCGCTTCGCGCAGCAGCTCTTCCGAAAGCTCAGGCTGCAGCAGCTCGGCCTCGAATTGGATCAAGCCTTCCAGCTTGTGCAGGAACCACCAGTCCACCTTCGTAAGATCATGCAGCTGCTGTACGGTGTAGCCGCGGCGCAGCGCCTCCGCGATCAGGAAGATACGCTCATCGTCGGGCTTCGCCAGGCGCTGATCCAGCACCTCTTTATCCAGCTTGTCGGTCTCCTTCAAATAAAGGCGGTGTACGCCGATTTCCAGGGAACGGATCGCTTTATGAATCGATTCTTCGAACGTCCGGCCAATCGCCATAACCTCACCCGTAGCTTTCATCTGCGTACCGAGCTTCCGGTTGGCCGACGTGAACTTATCGAACGGCCAGCGGGGGATTTTGGATACGATATAGTCGAGCGTCGGCTCAAAGCAAGCATAGGTTTGTCCCGTTACCGGGTTCACGATTTCGTCCAGCGTGTACCCCACGGCAATTTTGGCCGCCATTTTGGCAATCGGATAGCCGGTCGCTTTTGACGCAAGCGCCGACGAGCGGCTAACCCGGGGATTGACTTCGATCACATAGTATTGATAGCTGTGCGGGTCAAGCGCAAACTGTACGTTGCATCCGCCTTCGATGTTCAGGGCGCGGATGATTTTTAGCGATGCCGAGCGGAGCATTTGGTACTCGCGGTCGGAGAGCGTTTGGCTCGGCGCCACGACGATGCTGTCGCCGGTATGTACGCCTACCGGGTCGAAGTTCTCCATGTTGCAGACGACGATACAGTTGTCGTTCGCATCACGCATGACTTCATACTCCACTTCTTTCATGCCCGCGATGCTTTTCTCAATCAGACATTGGCCGATCGGGCTGTAGCGAATGCCGGAGGATACCGTCTCGACGAGTTCCTCCTCGCTCGCGCAAATTCCGCCGCCCGTACCGCCTAGCGTGTAGGCCGGACGTACGATGATCGGATAGCCGATATCGTTCGCGAAATCAACGGCTTCCTCCACGGTCGTAACAATCGTGCTGTCCGGCACCGGCTGTTCCAGCTCGCGCATCAGATCACGGAACAAGTCGCGGTCCTCGGCCTTCTCGATGGCCGTCAGCTGCGTTCCGAGCAGCTTTACGTTCTCGCGCTCCAGCACGCCTGCGCGCGCCAGCTCCACAGCCATGTTGAGGCCCGTTTGGCCGCCCAGCGTCGGCAGCAGGCCGTCCGGCCGCTCCTGACGAATGATTTGAGTGACAAAATCAAGCGTAATGGGTTCGATATATACTTTGTCGGCCATGTTGGTGTCGGTCATGATGGTGGCCGGGTTACTGTTGATAAGGACAACTTCATAGCCCTCTTCTTTCAGCGCCTGACAGGCCTGCGTACCGGCATAGTCGAACTCGGCCGCTTGTCCGATCACGATCGGCCCGGAGCCGATCACAAGTATTTTCTTGAGGTCATTATTTCTCGGCATAGTGCAGTTCTCCTTTCGATGCGGAAGCGGATTTGGCGCCGCCCGCCTGATAAGCCGCTGCAATTTGCGCCTGGCGCGGTACCGGCGGATGGTTCTTCTTATGTTCACGGATCATGTCCAGAAAATCGTCGAACAGATAGCTGGAGTCAAACGGTCCGGGAGCCGCCTCCGGATGATACTGCACGGAGAAGACCGGATGCTTTTTATGACGCAGGCCTTCGATCGTACGGTCGTTGTTGTTGATATGCGTCACTTCCAGGTCCGTACCGCTGATGGAATCTTCCTTTACCGTATATCCATGGTTTTGTGAAGTAATGTAGCACCGGCCGGACTTCAAATCCTTAACCGGATGGTTCCCGCCGCGATGCCCGAACTTGAGCTTTTCGGTGTCGGCTCCGCTGGCCAGCGCAATGAGCTGATGACCCAGACAGATGCCGAAAATCGGAAACTGTCCGATCAGCTCGGAAATCATCTGGACGGCATGCGGTACATCCTTCGGATTTCCGGGGCCGTTGGACAGCATAATGCCGTCCGGCGCGAGGCGGCGGATTTGATCGGCTGTCGTGTCCTGCGGCACCACGACCACATCGCAGCCGCGCTTGGTCAGATCGCGCAGAATGCCGCTCTTCGAACCGAAGTCTACAAGCACGATACGTTCTTTCGTCCCCGGTGCGCTGTACACGCTTTTGGTGGATACGCGGGATACCTGATCGGTCATCAACGGTGCAGCTTTCAACTGCTCCAGCAGCTCTTCCACACGCTTGTTGGATGTCGTCAAAATGCCCTTCATTGCGCCATGATGACGGATACGGCGGGTCAGCATCCGCGTATCGATGCCGCTGATTCCGGGAATGCCGTATTCCTTAAGCAGGCTGTCGATCGTATATTCCGCTCTCCAGTTGCTCGGCACTGTCTCATGCTCACGGACGACAAATCCATGAACATACGGGCGAATCGATTCAAAATCGTCCCGCGTAATGCCGTAGTTGCCGATCAGCGGATAGGTCATCGTCACGATCTGTCCGCAATAGGACGGATCGGAAAGAACCTCTTGATATCCTGTAATCCCTGTATTAAAAACGACCTCGCCTACCGAGTCGCCGGTGCTTCCGAATGCTTTACCGGTAAACAGCGTACCGTCTTCCAACAACAATCTAGCCTGCATGTCTGGTCAACTCCTTCATTCTGCTGTGTTCGTAAGTACTTGTAAACCCATAAACCTCACTCCGACCATACCACTTTGCCTTCCACCATGGTCATCGCCGGCCAGCCCTTAAGCTTCCAGCCGGTAAACGGGGTGTTGCGGCCCTTGGTTTCAAATTCCGCAGGGTTCACTTCCTTCTCCGTCTCCAAATCGATCAGCGTCAGGTCCGCCGTCCGGCCGGCCTCCAATATGCCCCAAGGCAGTCCGAACACTTCCGCCGGAAGCCTGGTCATCTTGTCCACCAGGAACTGCAGCGTCCATTCGCCTGTCGCTACGAACTTCGTATAAAGAAGCGGAAAGGCTGTTTCAAAGCCGACGATACCGAACGGCGCCAGCTGCATCCCGCGCGCCTTTTCTTCTTCGCTGTGCGGAGCGTGGTCGGTTACCACGATATCGATCGTACCGTCCACGAGGCCCTCGATACAAGCCCGCACGTCACGAGGCGTACGCAGCGGAGGATTCATCTTCCAATTGGCGTCCATGCTGTCCGGAATGTCTTCGTCGGAGAGCAGCAGATGGTGCGGACAAACCTCCGCCGTTACTTTGATGCCGATCTGCTTGGCTTGACGGATCAAGCGAACGGATTGCTCCGTGCTCACATGGCATACGTGGTAATGAACCCCTGTCGCTTCGGCCAGAAGAATATCGCGGCCCACATGAATGGCTTCCGATTCGTTCGGAATGCCCTTCAGCCCGTGCTTGCGAGCGAACGCTCCCTCGCTTACGGCCGCTCCCTCCACCAGGGTGTTGTCCTCGCAATGCGCGATGATCGGCATTCCGATCGAAGCCGCTTTGGCCATGGCGTCCTTCATCATCTGAGCGCTTTGTACCCCGACCCCGTCGTCGGTGAAGCCGATCGCGCCAGCCGCTTTCAGCGCTTCGAAATCCGTCAGCTCGCGGCCCAGCTCATTTTTCGTGATGCAGGCATAAGGCAGTACGCGCACAACCCCTTCGGTTTCAGCCTTGTTCAGCACGTATTTCAAAGTTTCCACCGTGTCGGTCACCGGCCGCGTATTCGGCATGCAGGCAATGGTCGTAAAACCGCCCCGCGCCGCCGAACGCGTTCCTGTCGCAATCGTTTCTTTATACTCAAAGCCCGGTTCACGCAAATGCACGTGCATGTCGATCAGCCCGGGTGCGAGAAACTTGCCTTGCGCGTCGATGACCGTATGCCCTGAGGTGTCAGGCGCCGTACCTGCTTCTATGATGCGCTCAATTTGATTTCCTTCCACAAGAACATGCTTTGCCGCCAGTTCATTGCCGCCATTCAATACTGCAGCGTTCAGAATCCAGATTCCCATCGGTACCTCCGCATCGTGTATTTTCAACTTAAAGCACGCTCGATCACAGCCATCCGAATCGGTACGCCGTGGCTCATTTGCGTGAAGATTTTCGATTTATCGCATTCGACCAGTTCGTCGTCGATTTCTACGTTCCGATTCACCGGAGCGGGGTGCATGATGATCGCATGCGGCGCCAGCTTGGCCGCCCGCTCCACAGTCAGCCCGTAAGCGGCGCGGTATTCTTCAGCCGATCGGAACAGAGAGCCTTCATGCCGCTCCAGCTGTACTCTGAGCATCATGACAACATCGGCCTTCAGCGCTTCCTCGATCGTGGTGTAAGGCGCATATTCCGCCAATTCGGCGGCCTGCATTTCTGCAGGAGCGCAGAAGCTTACTCTGGCCCCGAGCGTCCGGAGCGCCCACAGGTTCGAGCGCGCCACCCGGCTGTGCCGAATGTCTCCGATAATCGCTACATGAAGCCCGCTGATGTGGCCAAAATGTTTGCGTATCGTGTACAGGTCGAGCAGAGCCTGCGTCGGATGCTCGTTATTGCCGTCGCCGGCATTGATCAGAGGCACTTTAATTTTCTGTGCCAGCTCGGCAAGAAGGCCGTTCGGCTTCATCCGGATCACGCCCGCGTCGATCCCCATCGACTCCAGGGTCCGCACCGTATCGTATATCGACTCGCCTTTTTGCACGCTGGAGACGGCGGCCGTGAAATTCAGCACTTCGGCTCCAAGCCGTTTTTCCGCTACTTCAAAGGAGAAGCGCGTTCTCGTGCTGTTCTCAAAAAACATATTGGCTACAAAGCGTCCCTGCAGATGGTTCGATACCTTCACCGGGTACTCCTCCCAGTAGGCCGCCCGGTCCAAAATGGACGTGAGCTCCGCAGCGCTTAGCCCCTTAGTGCCGAGAAGATGCTTATGCGTGTGTACCTGCAGTGTCATTCTTTTGGCCCCCTCTGCCCCGTAATTACGACTTGATCGATTCCATCCACTTCCTTCAGCTCCACATCGATGTTCTCCAGCCGGGAGGTGGGGATGTTCTTGCCGACATAGTCCGGCCGAATCGGAAGCTCCCTGTGTCCGCGGTCCACCAGCACCGCAAGCTGAATCATTTGCGGCCGGCCCAGATCCATCAGCGCATCCATCGCCGCTCTGACGGTCCGGCCCGTATATAGTACATCATCAAACAAAATCAGCTTTTTATTACGAATCTCCAGTTGATCCGGAACCGACTCCGCCGCCGCGGCATCCTCACCGCCGCCCGCCGCTTTGCTCCGGTCATCCCGGTACCTGGTCACGTCGACCTCGCCAACGGGAACGGGAACGCCCTCGATTTCACGAATTCGCTCAGCCACTCTGGCAGCCAAGTGTATTCCGCGCGTTCGAATCCCGATGAGCATGCAGTTCTCGAAGCCTTTGTTTCTTTCCAAAATCTCGTGAGCGATCCGCGTCAACGCCCGCCGAATGGCGGTCTCATCCATTAGCACATGCTCGGTCTGCTGCATCTGCAGGGCAACCTCCTCCACCTGAGCTTTTTGAAATCGGTCGTGAGACGAAAAAAACCTTGCCGATAAGGCAAGGTATATGCACAAGAACAGAACTCAGCCTCCGGATGCGGGTATACTTCACCCGAATTTATCTGCCGCAGCACGCTCCGGATAGACCGTTCATATTCATCGTTCACCTTGCCAGCCTCACGGGACTGAAATTAAAGGTGCTATTCAGTTAAAAAGAATTATCCCACGTTCGACATCGCTTGTCAATAGACCGCGAATCTTCGTTCCGAAGCATTCCGTTAGTGTAAAATCTCCGTGGGTGTAGGAATTGGAAAAAGCGGATATAGAAAAAGAGCTTCTCCCTTGGTAAAGTGATGTTTGCGCACAACACAC
>NZ_FNDY01000006.1 GCF_900099895.1 Paenibacillus naphthalenovorans | reverse complement strand
CAAGTGGTTTTTCGTCCTAATTTCGAGAAATTAGTGACATTTGTGCAGCAAAAACCACCGTTTACCAGTTAATGACACGAACTGCATAGATCATAAATTCCAGATAACTATAGTATTTTTTTCCAAGCCATCCGACGATTAATCCCTAGACCAAAATCGTCATTTTCGTGCTGCTCCCGATTTATCCATACCTTTCTGAAATAGATAGCGCGCGCTTTCACATCAGCGATCTGCAGGCCACCCCGCTCATCGCACCTTACAGTCCTGCATCGCTTGCAACGGCTTCCAAGATCACCCAGCAGGATACGTTCAACCTGTGAAAAGCTGAAGGATCGCGCCCATGACAGCACCGACGGCTACAACGTACAAGGCGGGCAGCTTCCAAAAGACCAGCATGCCGAACAGCACCGCCACGACGGCAAAATCTTCATGACTCAGCACTGCAGTCGTCCAGATGGGATCGTACAGTGCAGCCAGCAATATGCCGACAACGGCAGCATTCATGCCGGCAAGCGCACCCTGCATTCGGGGATGCGTCCGCAAAACGTTCCAGAACGGCAGAGCGCCGACGATAAGCAGGAATGCGGGCAAAAAAATGGCGATCGTCGCGGCCACTCCACCCGTCAATCCTCCGGCTATGGTTCCCGCATAGGAAGCAAACGTAAACATAGGTCCCGGTATCGCTTGTGCGGCCCCGTATCCGGCAAGAAATTCCTCCTTGCTGATCCAGCCCAGCGGTACCATTTCACGCTCCAGCAGCGGCAGGACGACATGACCGCCGCCGAAAACAAGAGAGCCGGCCCTGTAAAAGCTGTCGAATATCGCCACTCCCAGATTGTCCGAAAGCTGCCGCAGGATCGGTAAACCCAACAGCAGAACGGCAAAGAGCATCAAACAAAACATTCCTGCAGTTCGGCTAACCGGGATCTGAAGGCGGTACGGTTCTGCCGTGTTACCGTCGCGGTACCGCCAGGTGCCGAGCAGAGCTGCGGCGGCAATCAGCAGCACTTGCGTCATCACCGTCTGCCAGAGCAGGCAGACGGCGGCAGTCACAATGGCCAAAGTGGCTCGTGGCCGATCAGGCGCCAGCTGACGGCCCATGCCCAGAACAGCGTGTGCCACGACCGCTACGGCCACCAGCTTCAGCCCGTGAATCCATCCGGCTTCGCCAAGCCCGAAGCCCTGCATGGCGTAAGCAAACACAACGAGGGCTATCACGGACGGAAGCGTAAACCCGAACCAAGCGATCAAGCCTCCGAGCAGCCCGCCGCGAATCACGCCGATGCCGATGCCGACCTGACTGCTGGCTGGCCCGGGAAGAAATTGACCGAGCGCCACCAAATCGGCATACGCCCGTTCATCCAACCATTTTCGGCGAACGACATATTCTTCCCGAAAATAACCCAGATGCGCGATCGGCCCTCCGAAGGAAGTGATCCCCAGCTTGGCGGATACTCCCAGAATTTCAATGAGGGCAGCAGCCTTGGACTTGGGAAGGTCCGTTTTTACTTTCGTGTTGGCAGATGAAGACATACAATTAAGTTCTCCTTTGGACTTGATGGATGATCATCGTTTTTTCATCGAAACAAAATTTGATAGGGGTGTTGCCAAGCCAAGTATAGCGCTTTACTCTACTCCCTCTGCCGTTTCAATCCGGGATCGCGGCAGTTTCGGCCCCGATTTCCCGCAAGCGGCAATAAGCATAGGCGATTTTTCAGAGATTCGCATCAGGCTTGCTGGCTCATACGGCAAATGAATCCCTCGCTTGATAAGCAGCACCGGCGCCGACACACTACAAGTATATTCCAGAAACAGAGCGTTGCAAATCGGAAAATTGGCAGACCTGCATACGTTCAGGTAAATGTCCAATGAAGCAAATCTAATTTTCACATGACGTCCCTGGTCGTTTCTTACAAAGAACAGCACCGCCGCCTGCAGCCTAAAAAAAGACCGTCCCTCTTTGCACGGGACAGTCTCATGGGTTTCGCTGAGCCATTGATCCTTTCGCCTTCACCGATGATGAAGAAACCGACCGGACAATCCTTGAGCCAGACCGTTCCCCCATCTATCTCTTAAGTCCGTTCCTTAACCAGATAAGCCAGCGCATTCAGTTCCCCGCCTGCGACAATCAACAGCGCGGAAATATAGAACCAGGAAAGCAGTACAATGACTCCCCCCAAGCTCCCGTACGTAGCGCTATAATGGCCGAAATGGTTCACATAATAAGAGAAGCCCCAGGACGTAAGCTGCCAGCCGACAGCAGCCATGATGGCTCCCGGAAGCACATCCTTGCAAGTAAGACACGTATTGGGAGCTATATAATAAACGGCGGTCAGCACCAGAAATAAAATGACAAAATGAATGACCCAGCGCAGCACATTCCACAGTTGGATCTGGCTCCAGGGCAGATGCAGGCGGGTATTCATCCATTCGCCGATGAGCTGGCCAAACACGCTGAGCAGAAGCGCCGAGGCTACAACCATCAGCATGCCCGCCGTCAGAGCGATGGCCAGCATGCGCGAATGAATGAAGCTTTTGCGCGGAGGAAGGCCATAGGCTTTATTGACAGCGAGAACAATGGCGTGCATCGCCGCGCTTGCCGTGACAAGAGAGAAAATGAGACCGAAGGACAACACGCCTCCCCTCTTGAACTCCAGCACATCCTTTAGCTGTTCTTCGATCCCCGCCGCCGCCCCCGACGGAATATACTCTTTGATCAAAAGCAGCACGTCATGCGCGGTGATCGGCAAATATCCCAGAAGACTCATGATAAAAATGAGAAAAGGAAACAGGGAAAAAAGAAAATAATAGGCGCATTGGGCGGCCAGGCTCAGAACGTCATCCTGCACCAATTGATTCCAAAACTCCACGAGAAAATCCCGGACCTTCATGTGCTTTGCCCTCCTGTCTGACACCGCAAGCCGTTCCGTTCACACCTGTCAACCGGGCAGCAAAAAGACTGCGGCATATCACCGCCAAGAGTTTATCGGTAAGTTAACGCCTGTTTGCCCATCGTGACCCAGGTGTCGATAAACGTCTGTTTGTTTACTTTTTGGGCTTTCCGGCCGGTTAACGGATCGTTCACAAAGACATGACCGGGATTAAATCCGACGACGACGACGGCATGCAAATCAAGCGGAGTCCTGATTTCTTCCTGTCCATGCTTCCACGATTCCCATCGGTCGGGCAATTTATAGTCGCCGGTCGTCCATACAACCACCGGTTTGCCTTCCCTAAGCTTGGCGATCACATCGTCGAAAGAGCCGCCGGTTAAATTTACAGTACGATCGGGCAAATACTTCATCATCAGCGCTTCAAGCGGCTTTACATAAACGGCATATCCCTTTGTCCGGCCTGTTATATCTCCCACAAAACCATGCTCCGGATTGCCCCAATGGGTAATATCCCCGGATTTTGATTTCACTACCGGATCGTTATCTTTCGGCAATTCAGCCGCCAGCTTCATCTTGTCGGCTTGGATGCCCGCATGCCGCAGCAGCATGGTTAAGCTGGTCACTTCACAGCCGAATTTCAATTCCGGGTTTTGAGCAATGATCGGAACATCCAGCATCACTTCATCGGCGGAAGATTCCTGCCCCTGCTGTTTCGTTTCCGGATCGGAAGTTTGGTTGTTCTGTTGACTTTGAATGAGCGCTCCTCCATCGGGGGAAGGATTCGCATGGTTTGTACCGCCCGGATCTGAAGCCTGCTCTTTCGGCTGCTGCGCAGTACAAGCAGCGATCAATATCAAAAGGAGCAAACCTAAAATCTGCTTCATCAGGAAACCCTTCCTCCATCTTCATTTTTTTATAGGATAAGCAAAAAGGACCGGATTCATCCGATCCCTGATCCTGATATGAGGGTGGCAACAGTTCGCAATCGCTCTTTGGTTTGAGCCGCAAACCCAACCCAGAGCCCTCCTGCAGGCGTTGTCGTTTACTTGCCCAGCCATTCGATATGTTTGCCGATATGGGAGATGAGCGATTGCTCGTAAGCTTCTTCCTGCTCGCTGAGCGTCCGGTACAATTCGTCCTTAAACAAGGTGCCGCCCCGCTCATCCTTTGCCTGCAGCAAAATACCGTACGTAATATGGATCAATTGACGGGCATTGTCTTCATTCATATACGTATCGGCCAGATCAGCGTCAGACACTTGATCCAGCGGAACGATTTTGCTGATATCGGTCGTCACATGATAGTAGGCTGCCGCTTCTTCAAAATGCTCCAGCGCATACCGGTGCATACGGCGATAGAGGGAAGGCTTCACTTTGGCTGCGGTACGGACCGCTTCTAGCCAGTTGGTGCCCGCCGTCTTGACATGAAAACGGCCGCCGGTGTATTTTCCGATCATCGGGAACACGCTGAATTTGTCGCTGCCGGAGTGAATGCTCAGCTTGTAGCCGAAATCGTCCGCAATGCCGGCATGGATGGGCATTTCTTTTTCGAACTGTTCGATATCGCCGATGTAGTCGATCCCTTTTTGGAACTCGCCGCAAAAGCGGGGCGCCAGACTGTAAATCGTCACTCCTCTGCCGTAAAGCTCCTTCGCAACGAAAAAATGAGATTCAGGCCCCGTCGGGGCGGCCGTCTCATCAATCGAAATTTCGAAGTCAACCTCGCTGTCAGCGTTTTTGATGTACGTGTTGTACACATGCTCCATAAAATCGATGGCCGACCCATAAACCAGCACATTCTTGATCAGCGTTTCGCGGTCGAACGTGATGGAAATCCCCGCAACCCTGAACGTTTGTCCAAGATAAAGCGTTTCGTAATGACTGCGGACATCCGGCCGGAGCCCGGCATACTTGGCTTCCTGCCCGGCAGCGGACAAGTTTTCAATCGAATGATCGATCTTGTCGGAGCAGTCGAGCGTCAGCATGGTAAACCCGAGATCCAACGCCATCCGAATGTCTTCTTCTTTCTTCAAGTGGTCGCCGTCCGCTCCGAATCCGTCCTTGTACCCTTCCTGGAACACGGCATAACAGGCGGCATCCAGCACCTGCTTATAATCGCGTCCCGTCAGAGTCACCTCACGGATGCTTTGCTGCGCCAAAATCGGACGCACATCCTTTCCTTTGACGGCCTTGATGTGACCCGGAGAAGCGATCCCAAGCCGGTCGCCCAGTCCGAGGGTGGAGAATTGCGTGCCGAAAGCGCGCGGTTTCGTATAATCAAAGTAACGGTTCAAGACCAAACGGTTATCATGCGTGAGCGGACACAGCTTGGCTCCGTCCTCTATGATCCCCTGTAATTCGTCGAACAGCCGGCCTTTACCCACAGCAAGCAAATATTTCGTATGATCCGCCAGGTCTTTTACCATCACCAGCTTGGTAGAATCCGAGGCTTCCAATGATTGCGTATACACTTTGATATCGCCGCTCTTCGCCGGAACCGCATGACCTGCCGCCAGCGCTTCAGCGATCCGTACAAATTTACCCATATCAGAGCTCCTCCTTATTCCCCTTCTTCTTTTAGAGCATATCGCAAAAATAGTATATAATCTCATCTTTTTTTGCTTATTTTATTGGTAACTATGCATATTTTGCTGTGAACAACCAGAGATGAGAAGGCTGACGAATCCCTGATAAAACGGTGACTAAACTTGTAACTCTATCTTCTGATAAGATATAATTGGTAATCATTGAGACTCGAATTTTGACGGATTTCGGGGGCGATTGTTATTCTTTATTTTGCCGCATTTCTCATGTCCTTTCTCTTGGTCTTTCTGCTTATTCCTCCGCTGCGAAAATTGGCTCTCCGCATCGATTTTGTGGACAAGCCCAAAGAAAATAGCGAACGAAAAATTCATAGAGAACCGATTCCTTTAACCGCGGGCTTGGCCATATTCGCCGGGATTCTCTCAACCTATCTGCTGTTCGTTCAGGATGACTGGAAACGCTCCTTAGCGCTTTTCGTCGGCTCGACGCTCATCCTCGCCATCGGCATGGTGGACGACTGGTACAAAACGCACGGCAAGGAGCTGGCCGCCTGGCCAAAGCTGATCGTCCAGCTCTCGGCGGCAGTCATCATATATGCCTCGGGCGTCGTGTTCTACGGCTTCAACAATCCGTTCACTGGTCAAGATATTCTTCTTCCGGTATGGCTTCAGTTCTTCCTGACGGTCACATGGATATTTGGAGTGACAACCGTCATTAATTTTACCGACGGCATGGACGGTCTGGCGGGCGGATTATCGGCGATTGCCGCCGTGACGCTGTTTATCGTCGCCTTAACCAAAGGCCAGCAGGATTCCGCCGTCATGGCGATTATTCTCGTGGGCGCGGCCCTAGCCTATTTGCGGTATAACAAGCCTCCGGCCAAAGTGTTTATGGGCGATGCGGGCGCCACCCTGTTTGGTTTTCTTCTCGGAGTTATCGCGCTGGACGGAGCCTTCAAGCAGGCTACCGTACTGTCGCTCTTGATCCCGATACTGGCGCTCGGCGTGCCGATCTTCGACAACCTGTTCGTGGTCTTCAAGCGGCTCATGAACGGCAGGCCGATCTATCAGGCCGACGCCACCCAAGCGCACTACCGGCTGCTGCGCAGCGGGTTGAATCCGAAGCAGGTCGTGCTGTTCCTTTGCCTGATCAACGTATGCTTTGGATTAACCTCGATCATATTGCTGCTGTTGACCGTATAAGCCAATAACCCAAAAAAGACCCGAGCCCTATCCCGGATAGGAGCACGGGTCTTTTTGATGGATTTACCGCTGACCTGAAGGCGTTCGTCCCGCTTCACGGCATTAATCATGCTGTCTTACATGGCGGCGGAAGCCCCAACGAAGCAAGTACGGGACGATAAAAAGGATGAATAAGATACGGAACATCTGGTAGGCGACAACGATGGAAACATCGCCTTTTACCGCTGCCGCCGTTACGCCCATTTCGGTCATCCCGCCAGGCGAGGTGCTGAGAAAGGCGGTGACGAAGCTGATCGGCAGCACTTGACTATAGCCAAAGGAAAGCGCCAAGGACAGCAGGACGACGGCGAGTCCGCCTGCGAACGAATAAGGCAGCAGCAGCCGCCAGCCTGCCAGAGCGCTCAACCGGATTCCGAGGCCGAGATAGATGCCGAGACTCCACTGCGCCGCGAGAACCAGCGGTGTCGGCAGATGCGGAGGTGCCATGCCTGCCGCGGTCAGCGCCGCTGCGACAATGATCGGGCCGAGAAACCACGGTGTCGGCATCCTCAAGCGCACAGCGACCAGCGCCGCTGCGATAATGACAGCCACAATGACCGGCACCGCCCAAAGCGGAAAACCTGCCGCCAATACCTCCGCAGGCGGAGGAAGAACTCCCGCTCCGGGAGCTGTCGATTCGGCCAGACCATGCACGGCAAGGAACGGCACAACGAAGATCACCGTCAGCAGACGGATGGTCTGCATAAAGGAGACCACCGTATGATCCGCTCCTTCAATTTCTTCGCTGAGCACGACCATCTGCGACAAGCCCCCGGGAATACTGCCGATCATGCTGCTTTGGAGCGTAATGCCCGTTTGTCGGGCGGTAAACCAGGCACAAGCCAGGCTAAAACCGACAGTGATTACCGTGGCCAGCAGCATGGATGGCAGCTGACCGGCAATTTGACGTGCGCTTTCAGCGGTAAACGAAAGCCCCATGCTGTAGCCCAGCAGAAGCAATCCCGCGTTCCGTAACCCGACCGGCCACTTCAACTCCCTCTTCAGCAGTCCTTGCCACAGCATCACGGCCGTGAGCGGGCCCAGCATCCAGCTGAGCGGAACGTGGAGCAGCGTGAACAGCAGTCCTCCCACAAAGGTGACCGCCAGCGTTTCCGTCAGTTTCAACATGATGAAAACCTTCTTTCACTTAATGGAACATAAAGAAAACCCGTTCAATATCCTCTATATAAGAATAAACTGGATACGGGTTTTGTCAACGGCCGATTACCTCGAACCGCACAAGCTTCGATACCTATTTGCCCCCTTACGATTCCGGCGACCGCCAATGCAGCGAATCATGGCAGAAACCTCGTGTCCGTACCTTCCATTTCTTGGTTACCCCGGACCGTCCGTCTCCGATGCTGAACGATGAATTGACAGAGTTGAGAATAAAGTAGGATTATTGGAAAAAAAGAATATAATATAGATAGGTCAAAAATCCAAATGAAGGGTGAATCCAATCATGTTAGATCCAAGAATAGAACGATTAGCGGATGTTTTGGTTAACTACTCGACCAAGGTTCAACCCGGAGAGAATGTTCTCGTTGAAGCCTTCGGCATCGAAAATCCGCTGGTTAAATCCATTGTCCAAAAGATACATAAAGCCGGAGGCCGGCCTTTTGTCAACCTGCGGGATCATCAAGTGACCAGGGAACTGCTGATGAACGCAACGGAAGAACAAATCAAAACATGGGCGGACTTCGACGCGTATCAAATGACCCGGATGCAGGCCTATATCGGTGTGCGCGGCGGAAACAACATTTATGAGCTATCGGATGTTCCCGACGAGAATATGAAGCTTTACAACAAATTCTACAACCATAACGTCCACTCCACGATTCGTGTGAAAAAGACGAAGTGGGTCGTGCTGCGCTACCCGACGCCGTCCATGTCCCAGCTGGCCTCCATGAGCACGGAAGCTTTCGAAAAGCTTTACTTTGACGTATGTACGATGGACTACTCCAAAATGAGCAAAGCAATGGATGCGCTGGTCGATTTGATGAATAAGACGGATAAAGTCCGGTTAATAGCTGATGGGACGGATCTGACCTTCTCGATTAAAGACATTCCCGCGATCAAGTGCGCAGGAGAGATGAACATCCCGGACGGCGAAGTCTTTACTGCTCCGGTCAGGGATTCCGTTAACGGAGTGATTTCTTATAATACCCCAAGCCCTTACAACGGCTTTGTATTTGAGAATGTAAAGCTGCGTTTTGAGAACGGCAAAATTATTGAAGCGACAGCGAATGATACAAAGCGGATTAATCAAATTTTCGATACGGATGACGGGGCGAGGTTTGTCGGAGAGTTCGCTATCGGCATCAATCCATTCATATTAAATCCGATGAAGGACATTCTGTTTGATGAAAAAATAGCCGGAAGCATTCACTTTACCCCCGGCCAAGCCTATGATGAAGCCGATAACGGCAACCGATCCTCGATCCACTGGGATTTGGTACTGATCCAAAGACCGGAGTATGGCGGAGGAGAGATTTACTTTGATGACCGGCTCATTCGCAAAGACGGGCTTTTTGTTATCCCGGAGCTGATCCCTTTAAATCCCGAAAATCTGAAATAAGCGGCTCAACCTTAATGCATGCGCAATGCGTCTTGAAGATTCCCGGCGGAACATGGAATGATCTGGCAGCCCTGTCCGCCCCTCAAGGGTTATTCAACCCATAAGGTCATCTGACTATTTTCGTAGCGTCCAATCCCTGAATCTTTAACCTGCATATGATACAGAAGATCAAGCGGAAGGAGGATGTTATCGATGAGCTGCGTAAAAGGATTTGGATTTGGCGGCGGCTTCACTTCTACTGGTGTTATTCTCGTACTCTTTATTCTTCTTGTCATTGTTTCTACTGCATGGTTCATCTAAAATAACCGGACCATCAGCGCTTTGACATTTTTGCCCGATTCTTGATTCGGGAGGTGAATATGGTGAGCCACGCACTTGGTTTTGGCTGGCGTACGTCGACAGGTGTTATTCTGGTTCTCTTTATTCTTCTGGTTATCGTACTTCGTGCTTACTGGATCTAATGATTCTACGGAATCGTTAGAAAAGGAGTTCATAGAACTCCTTTCTTCTCACAACTTCAGAACACATCGTTAGAGGAAGGGCAGCCATACCTTTGAATCTATAAATTCCAATTCAAACCCGGCTGCCCATGGCCTCGCCCCGCTCCCGGAAAGGGATATATACACTCATTGGATCGCTTCCCGAAACGGTTAGTATAAGGAAACGCAAATCGGCCCTGCTCGCAATAAAAGCGAGTCAGGGCCGATTTTTTTTAAATCCAGCTTTGAATCGAACGCTCATAGGAAAGCAGTTCTTCCGGTTTGAAAAAATGAGCGATTTCCCGTGCCGCACTCTCCGGAGAGTCGGAACCGTGAATGATATTATTTCCCGTTTGTACTGCAAAATCGCCTCGGATCGTTCCCGGGGCCGCATCCAACGGATTGGTCTTGCCCATCATCGTACGGGACAATTGAATGACATTGTGACCCTGCCATACCATCGCAAATACCGGACCGGACGTAATGAACTGCACGAGCTCGCCGAAGAACGGTCTTTCCTTGTGTTCAGCGTAATGGTACTCCGCCTGCTCCTTTGTGATTTGAATCAGCTTCGCTCCGATGAGCTGAAACCCTTTGTCCTCAAAGCGCTGCACGATCTTGCCGATTAATTGGCGCTGCACTCCGTCCGGCTTGATCATTAAGAACGTTTTTTCCATGCTGTTATACACTCCATCTCATTATGTTGTCATCAATTAAGTATATCATCTATTACATCAAGTTTCCATTGTTTACCGGTTATGCGCTTCGTTCCGGTATAAGACCCGTCTCCTCGTTTTTTTGAGCTTTACCCAAAGCCAGCTGCGCCTGCGCTGCAGCGATACGGGCGAGAGGTACCCGGTAAGGGGAACAGCTGACATAGTCCAGTCCTACCGCATGACAGAAGAAGATCGATTGCTTGTCGCCGCCATGTTCGCCACAGATACTCGTTTTGAGCTGCGGCTTCACGGATTTGCCCTGTTCGACCGCCCACTCAATCAATCTTCCCACGCCATCCCGATCCAGCACCTGGAACGGATTGTCCGGCAGCAGATTCGATTCCACATAATGGGTAAGAAACTTGCCTTCCGCATCGTCGCGGCTGTAACCGAACGTCATTTGAGTCAAATCGTTCGTGCCAAAAGAGAAGAAATCCGCATGAGCCGCAATTTGTGCCGCCGTCACGGCAGCACGGGGCACCTCGATCATCGTGCCGATCCGGTAACGGAAGGTGCGTGCGGCATCGCCCAGTACCTCCTCGGCTTTGCGCTCGACCAGCTCGCGCATCCGCTTCAGTTCATTGGCATGGCCTACGAGCGGAATCATGATGTCGGGCCTGGCCTCCACCTGTTCATTCAGGCAGCTGAGCGCAGCGCGGAAAACAGCCTCCACCTGCATCTCGTAAATCTCAGGCAGCACCAGCCCTAGGCGGCAGCCCCGGGTTCCCAGCATCGGGTTCATCTCGTGAAGCGCTCTCACCTTGCGCAGCAGCTTGTCGAGCTGTTCTAGCTCTGCCGGATCCGCATCCGGCTGGTAGCGCAATCTCTCCTGCTGGACGATCAACTGCTCCAGGTTTGGCAAAAACTCATGAAGCGGCGGATCCAGCAGCCGGATCGTCACAGGAAGACCGCTCATCGCTTTAAAAATGCCCGCAAAATCCTCCTGCTGCATAGGCAGCAGCTGCGCCAACGCCTTACTCCGTTCCTCTTCCGTTTCAGCCAGAATCATCTCCTGTACGACGGGAACCCGCTCGGCGGACATAAACATATGCTCCGTCCGGCACAGGCCAATGCCTTCGGCACCGAAGCTTCGTGCTTTGGCCGCATCGTCCGGCGTATCCGCATTCGTGTAGATCTGCAGCTTCCGGATGGAGTCCGCCCAACCAAGCAGCTGCTGCAGCTCCGTAGTGATTACCGGCTCCCTCAGGCTGACGCCCCCCAGAATGACGCGTCCCGACGCACCGTCAATCGAGATGTCGTCGCCTTCCCGGACAATCCTCAGTTTACCGTCGACCTCAACGCTAAAGATACGATCCTCAATACGAATCGACTCGCAGCCGCAGACGCATGGCTTGCCCATTCCGCGCGCGACAACGGCTGCATGGCTCGTCATACCGCCTCGGCTTGTCAGCACGCCTTCGGCGGCCAGCACCCCGTGAATATCTTCCGGCGTAGTTTCCGTACGGATCAGGATCACTTTACGGCCTTCCCGCGCCCAAGACTCCGCCGTATCGGCATCGAAGACAGCAGCGCCCGTTGCCGCACCCGGGGAAGCCGGTAATCCGACAGCAAGCACATCAAGCGGTTTGTCGGTATCAATCGCCCGGTGCAGCAGCTGATCCAGATGAAACGGCTCGATCCGCTCAATCGCTTCCCCCCGCTCCAGAATCCTTTCGTGCACGAGATCCACCGCAATCTTGACAGCTGCCTGCGCAGTCCGTTTACCATCCCGCGTTTGCAGCAGATACAGCTTTCCTCGCTCGACGGTAAATTCAATGTCCTGCATATCCTTGTAGTGCAGCTCCAGCGCTTCCGCGGTACTCAGCAGTTGGTCAAACACTTCCGGCATGTCATTCTTCAGTTCGGCTATCGGTACCGGAGTCCGAACACCGGCGACAACATCTTCCCCCTGCGCGTTCATCAAGTATTCGCCGTACAGCGACTTCTCCCCGGTGGACGGATTGCGGGTGAACACTACGCCCGTACCGCAATCGCTTCCCATATTGCCGAAAACCATCGACTGAATATTTACAGCCGTGCCCTGCTCATCCGGGATATGGTGCACCTTGCGGTACACCTTCGCACGAGCATTGTTCCACGAACGGAAAACAGCTTCCACCGCCAGCTCCAGCTGTTCCTCCACCTTCTGCGGGAACGGGCGTCCCGTTTCTTTGAGTACGACCGCTTTGTATTCTTCAATTAACCGCATCCAGCCCTCAGCACTCACCTGGCTGTCATATTCAGCGCCGGTTTGCTGCTTCAGACGATGAAGCAGGCCTTCAAAATGATAGGACTCCAGATCAAATACGACGTTGCCGAACATTTGAATCAACCGCCGGTAGCAATCATAAGCGAAACGCGGGTTACCGGTTAAAGCCGCAAGCCCCCGGACGGTTTCGTCATTCATGCCCAGGTTTAGGATCGTATCCATCATGCCGGGCATCGAGGTGACCGAACCGGACCGTACGGATACCAGCAGCGGATTCTGCGGGTCGCCGAATCGCTGGCCTTTCGCCGACTCTAACTGTTTCAACGCTTGCGCTACCTCGTCCATAAGCCCCTTGGGAAGCTGTCCGCCTGCGGCATAATACGCTCGGCACACTTCGGTAGTAATTGTAAATCCGGGGGGCACCGGCAATCCGACCTTGGTCATTTCCGCCAGATTGGCTCCTTTGCCGCCCAGCCATTGCTTCATACCGGCATGACCCGCTTCGAACGGAACTACACTTCGCATAATAAATACCCTCCTATAGTGGAATAATCGGGAATATGATTAAATAAAACATAACATACGTCTTAAATTTTGTAAATAGTATGTAATATTAAAAAAATTAAGACGTATTTAATGTGAAAAAAGCTTCAACAGTTCATTAAACAAAGAAGGCATCGACGCTCCCCATCGAGCGTGATGCCTTCTTTGTTTATCCTGTTCCTATCCTGTTCCATAGATCAATTCCGTCCCGCCGCTTCCTCCGCCGTCTCCGCGTGTTGAGTATCCCGCAGCGATATTCGGGCACCCAACGATCTGAAGCTGCCGATGACATCTTCGTAGCCGCGCTCCACATGCTCCACCCCGGTAATGCGCGTACAGCCCTCGGCGGTTAGTCCGGCCAAAATCAGGGACGTTCCCGCCCGTACGTCCGTAGCATGCACCCAATTGCCGGCAAGCGGACGGCCTCCTCGGATAAAAGCACTTTCTCCACGCACCTCAATCTCCGCCCCCATCCTCCGCAGCTGCGGTACATGGTTAAACCTGTTGGGATATACTTTTTCCGTGATGATGCTTTTGCCCCTGGCCTGTGTCAGCAGTGCGGTCATCGGCTGCTGCAGGTCCGTCGCAAAGCCCGGATACATGGAAGTCCGGATACGCGTTGCCTTAATGGCATCGGTTCCGTACGCCGTAATGCCCGATTCGGTGCATTCCACCGTCAATCCCGCTTCAATGAGCTTGGAGATGCAGGAACCCAGATGCTCGGGAATGACATCGGTCACCGTAACGCGCCCTCTTGTTATGCCCGCCGCCATCAAAAAAGCGCCGGCCACAAGCCGATCCGGAATCACGGTATGGTATCCTCCGTTTAAATACGGAACCCCTTCAATCCGTATCCGGTCCGTTCCGGCACCGTAAATTTTGGCCCCGAGCCCGTTCAGGAATGCGGCCGTATCGACAACCTCCGGATCGACGGCCGCATGGTACAAGTTCGTTCTGCCGTGGGCCCGAACGGCTGCCAGCATGCTGTTGATTGTCGCACCTGATGTTACCGTATCAAAGTAAATGTCGGCGCCTTGGAGCCTTCCTGCTTCCACCACATAATAATCCTCATGAAATATAACCTTGGCGCCCAGCGCCTGAAATGCTTTGATATGCTGGTCAATCGGCCTGGAGGAGAAATCGTCCCCTCCGGGAAAACCAACGGTGACCCTCCCGAACTTAGCGAGCAGCGCACCGGCAAAATAATACGAGGCACGAAACGAAGACGCTTTGCCCGGGTCAATGATCGCGCTGTGAATATAGCGGGGATCGATGACCATGCTGCCGTCCGGCATGCGCTGCAGCCTCAGCCCGATATCATCCCCGATACGGGCGATTACTTTAACGTCGTAAATATCGGGAATTCCCTCCAGTATTACTTGGCCATCCGCTAAACAGGCGGCGGCAAGCAGGGCAAGAGAGCTGTTCTTGGAGCCGGGTATCGATATGGAGCCTTGAAGCGGCCCTGCAGGTTCAACTTGAATAAATCTCATTCACGTAACCCTACTTTCCACATGTGCACGCACGCTATTTCGAATCCCACTCCAATACGTAACCGCTGCCGCGTACAGCACTAATCAGAAACGTATCTTTGCCGTACTTTTTGCGAATCCGGTACACGAGCGCATTCAGTTCATCCATGCTGACATCGGGTACACCGTCCGTTCCCGACGGACGTTCAGGCCACACGCTTCGTTTGATCTGCTCTATCGGCACCAGCCGATTAGCCTCCTCATAAAGAAGCTTCAGGAACAAATACTCTTTCTCAGACATCGACAGCCGTTTGCCGTCCACCACACATTCCCTTTTTTCCCAATGGATCACCGGTTCGCCATCCGGTTCGTCCCCATGCTGGGTTAAGCTGAGCGGCTCGAATTCCAATGTCTGATCGGCGAATATATATGAAAAATGAAGTACCGTCATTCCTCTAGCAAGCTTGATGATGTCCGTCGATTGCAGCGGATAAGGCTGATGCGGCTCCACCTTGACTCCATTAATTTCAGTGCCGTGCCGGCTGCCCAAATCATATAGTACGGCCTTGCCGCCTTCCTGCCGAATCAACAGGTGCTTGCGCGAAATAAAGGCGTTCGTGAACGCAAAATCCGGCGAATACGTTTTGGACGCTCTGCCCAGCACCGTATCGGCAGCCGACAGATTGAGGCACGTTCCGGATCGATAAGGTTCCCCGCGAATCACATAAAGACAGGCGAAAGTTTCCAGTTTCTTTCCCTCCGTATGCTGTTTTGCGGCCCTTTGTCTCTTGTGGACAAGCGAGTATGAATTCCATACCATCATAACGTATTCCGAAACGAATGAAAATATCTGTTCGGTGACGAGTCAGTTATTTTTCAGTAACAATTCAAGATCGGCTGCGCAAAACAACCCATTAAGTTCTTTATCGTCAAAACACATCGGCCCCATTAGTCCCGATTTTTGGCCGGCTTCGGCGCGTCGTGGTACCCCCGCTCTCCGTAGGGCTGCAGCTGTTCCATCCATTTGGCTTCCAAAGGCAAGCTCATGGCGAACATCTTGATAACCGTCCTTGCGCTGCTTCAACCGTTCGAGCACCTCGAATTGAAATTCCGCTTCCCCGACTTCATTATAGTCATGCTGCATGGCTTTGCTGCGGAACATGCCCATGTTCAGCTCGAATTGATGGCGCTTTGCGATCGCGTCCAGGTCCGGACTGCTGCCGATCCACATCTTTCCATTCCTGCGGTTCGTGATACGGTACACTCCCATCGGGCGCTCTGTCTCCATATAGGCTGCAACCAGTTCTTTGCGTTTTTCCCTGTTCATGCTTTTCTTCCCCTTTTCTTGCGATTCATCGTCTTTGACCGGTTCAACCCAATAGGAGCTGCCGTCATCCAACCGCTCCATGAATCCATAATCCACCATATACCGCCGCAGTGACGCATAATCCGGGTGGACCTGCTCCAGAATGCGGTTCACCTCCGGCTCGGTATACCGTTTGCCCGGTTGAAACCTGCGCTGCAGCAACCTTGCTATGTCCACGCGCCGGCTCTCTTTTTTCGGCCAGCTCCGCAGCGGGCCTTCGAGCCCATCGGGAAAATAGCGCAGCAGTTCCGCATCGTCCTCATCGCTGTTGATCTGATATTTAGTTTATTTATAGTCAAACAAACATCAATTTCGTTTGGCCATTCTCATTTTGTGAAATCTAATCTGCGTATCGTGTCGCTATCTGTATCCGGCAGCGCATGATATAATAAACCTATTTCTAGCATTCAACGAAAACGCAGCCGTTCGGGAGTGTTTATTATGCGCCTGTCCATCCGCCTGTTCACAGCTTTGATGGGGTTGCTGCTCATTTTGCCGATTCCATCTTCGGAGTTCACTTGTCCAGACCCTTCCTCTTCCGTTGCGCCTGTAAGTGTGGAGCCGCCGCAATTGGAATGGACGGAGGAGGATCTGCTCAAGCCCCCGAATATTATTTTTGTTCTGAGCGAAACCTTCTGGGATGCAACCCGGATGACGAATCTGACGTTCAGCCGGGATCCGATTCCTTTTTTTCGCGCGCTGCAGAAGCGGTTCACCCACGGCACCATGCTGTCACCCATGTTCGGCGGCGGGACGGCAAATGTGGAGCTTGAGGTGTTAACCGGGCATTCCATGCGCTTTTTTCCGGAGAACTCCATCCCATACGAATCCGTTATTAAGCATCCGACCGCTTCACTGGCCAGCATCCTGTCGGAACAAGGCTATACGGCTACGGCCATCAGTCCTTTTTACGGATGGTTCTTCAACAGCATCGAAGTGTATAAGCAGCTTGGTTTTTCCCAATTGATCAGCCTGGAATATTTTAACCCCAATGAGTATGTCGGACCATATATCGGCGATTATGCGGTAACAAGGCGCATTATTGAGGAAACCGCCGAAAGTCCGGGCCCCGATTTCATCTTTGCCAGTACGATGGAAAACCATTACCAATACTATCCCGGAAAATTCAAAAAGAATACGATCGATATTAAAGGAAACGGGGTATCGCCGGAAGCGATCGGTATTGCGGAGACCTACGCTCAAGGCTTGACGGCCGCGGATAAAATGCTTCAGGAGCTGGTCAGTCACTTTGGACAGGTCAAAGAACCGACGATTCTCGTGTTCTTCGGAGATCATTTGCCGTCTTTGGAGAAATATTTTGTCTATAAGGAAGCCGGGTATATCAGCGGCGAGGACGATCCGGACTTTCTGGAGAAAATGTACCATGTCCCCGTTCTCATCTGGAACAATTATTTGCCGGAGGAGCAGAAGGATTCCTTGCATATGAGCCCTTCATTCCTCGGTCCTTATGTGCTTCAATTAGCCAAAAGGCCGGGCAGTAGCTATACCGATTATTTAGGCGAGCTGTCCCGGCGTATGCCGATTCTCCCTCCGCCCAGCCATTATGAAGCGATGAATATCGATACCGGACTGGTAAAGGAGTACGAGGCGCGGCAGCATGCCATTCTGGAAGCGGAGAAGCAGGCGGGAGGGGAGCGCAGCGGATTCGTGCTTGGATACGGGGAACCGGCAATTGAGGAGGTAACACCGGGGAAAATAAAGCTTGGGGATAAGACGCGGATGACCGTCCGGGGCGGAAGATTCGGCATCGGCAGCACCGTTTTTGTAAATGGGGAGAAGCTGCAGACCTATTGGCTCAGCGAATCGTCGCTCAGTGTCAAGCTCACGAAAGAGCTGGTTAAAAAACCGGGTCTGCTGGAGATACAGGTTAAGGTCATAGACTCGAAAAACAATATCCTGAATGAGTCCAAACCGGTTTATGTCACGGTGGATTAACAGAAAACCAAATGATTCATGCAGCAGCAGTATAAAAACCCCATCCTCGTTCCGGTGCGGACGAGGATGGGGTTTGTTGAAGCTTGTCGATCCCTGCGCTTGCCCGGGAAATGAGGTTTGCTTCAAAGGCTTATGCCCGAACGGAAGCAGAAATAAACAGGCTGCCGATCCTCTCCTGAGCATCCATCGGCTGCCGACGCCGAGCGCCCATCAGCAGCTTATTCCTCCCGGTGCCACAGCTTCTGAAGCTCCTCATTGGTCTCCAGCAACTCTTCCAGGCGGCCGGCGGCGTCTACCCTGCCCTGCTTCAGCACGATGATCCGGTCCGCACGCATGAGAGCGGCCTTGCGGTGAGAGATCACCAGGCACGCCGCCCCCTGGCGCTGCTCCTCCAAGCGCTCCCACAGCTTCCATTCCGTATCGACGTCCAGCGCGCTGGACAAATCGTCGAAGACGAGAAGCTCCGCATCGCGCACAAACATGCGGGCCGCCGCCGTTCGCTGCGCCTGGCCACCGGACAGCTTCACGCCGCGCGGACCGATAACGGTAGAAAGTCCCTGGGGCAATCTCTCCAGATCCTCCTCCAGCACCGCGGACCGGATCGCCCGGCGAAGCCGCTCCCCTTCCGGACGTATGCCGAGCAAAATGTTGTTCTCCAGCGTGTCACTGTACAGACGGGGAATTTGCGGCGTATAGGCGCTGCGCGGAGGAACGAAGAATTCACTTGGTTCCGTCACAGGCTCGCCGTTCCAGAGAATTTCTCCCGCCTGCTTGGGCAGCAGCCCTAACAGCGTCCGGACCAGCGTCGTTTTGCCCGAGCCCACGCGACCGGTAATGACAGTAAAGGACCCGCGCTCCAGACGGAGGCCGATGCCTTCAATCCCCCGCCCTGTCTCCGGATACCTGTACGTCAGACCGTGAACTTCCAGCACATCGAGACGGTCTTTCTTGGTCCGAACCGGCTCCTCCGGCTCCGGCAGCTCTCCGCGGAGATACAGCGGATGATGCTCCGTCAACCGCTGCGGGTCGGCTCCCTGCAGCAGCGCCAGCAGCCTGTCTTTGGCTACCTCGCTGACTTTAAAATACGTCATGAATTTACCGAAATTCTGGATGAATTGCGTCACGAAAGTCAGGTAATAGACGAATAAAGCAAAATCACCGACGGTAAAGCCGCCGCCCCGCATTTTTTCCGCAGCCAGCAAAAGAATCAGCCCCGTACCCAAATTCACGGCGTTGGAGAAGACCGAATCCAGGGAGGCGGTAAACAGCTGGTCTTTCAGCATGGCTTCCCGCCGCTGGGCATTGAGCCGTTTAAAGCGTCCGATCACACGATCTTCCGCACCCGCAACCTGAACGGATTGCACCGTGCTGAACATCTCGCTGATCGCCCCGGTAACCCGGCTGGTCGCTTCCCGGCTGGCGGCGCGATACTTCTGCAGCATGGCCGTAGACAGCTGCGCCACCATTACGACGATAATCAGCGGCAGAAATACCCACAATGTCATTTGTGCATCGATCCGGATGAGAATAAAACAGGAAACGGCGGCAAATAACATCATCCCCAGCGCATCCGCCGACCAGCTGACGGTTTCCTCCACTTGCTCGACGTCATCCCGAAACGAGCTGATCGCTTCTCCCGACGATCCCGGAATGGCTCGCGCTCCGGGCTCTTTGAGCACATGCTTCAGCAAGTTTCGGCGCAGCAGACCGCCGAGCCGAAAACGGAAGTGAACGTCGGTCATGAAGCCGAAAAGAATAAACCCGACCCTGGCCAGCGCGGATAAAAGAAGGAATGCGATCAGCGCCCCAATCCCGAAGCTGTACAGCGCATGTCCAGTCAGCATATCAAAAAACTGCTTCATAATCAGACCCGGTACGATCGGCGCCAAATAAATCAACGACCACGCCAAGGCATTCCATAAAAACAAGCCTTTGCGGTACCGGGTAAGCTTCCACAAGAAGGAGAGCGTCGTCATGCCAGCATCTCCTCCATTCCCAACTGCAGCATTCGGCTGTAACGGGAATGAGGGTCAGCAGCCAGCCTTACCCGTTCCCCTTGCTCTGCAACACGCCCATTATCCAGTATCAGAATCCGGTCGGCTCTTTGAACCGTCGTTAGCCGATGCGCAATGATAATGCAGGTGCGGCCGAGAAGCAGACGGTTCATCGCTTGTTCGATCCGCTGTTCGGTTGCCGGATCCAGCCTTGACGAAGCTTCGTCAAGAATAACAAGACCCGGATCGCGTAAAAACACCCTGGCGAACGACAGCAGTTGAGCCTCTCCGGCCGACAAGCCTCCTCCCCCGGACTCCAGCATGGTATCCAGGCCGTGAGGCAGCGAGCGAAGCCATGATGCCAAGCCCAGCTCCCGGAGCACCTGTTCGATTCTCCCGTCGTTCACCGATTCATCATAGAACGTCAAATTATCGCGTACCGTCCCTTGAAAAATCTCGATATTTTGCGTCACCATCCCGACACGGTCCCGCAGCTCATGAAGCTTGGTCTCCCGAATATCAATCCCCCCGATCGCAATCCGTCCTTGCCCCGGATCGTAAAAGCGCAGCAGCAGCCGGGCCAGCGTGGTTTTGCCGCTGCCTGTTCTGCCCAGAAGCCCTAACACCTGACCCTGCTCGAGGCGGAAGCTCACATCCTCCAGCGTTGCGGTCTCCGCATCGTATCCGAATCCGACACGGTCGAATTCAACGGATAGCGGCCCTTCCGGCAGAGCGGCGCCCCTGCCGTCTTGAATCAGTGATTGCGTCTGCAGCAGTTCGCGTATGCGTACAATGCTGGCATCGGCTTTTTGCAGGTCCTCCATTTGCGTCCGAATCTGCTCAATCGGTTTGGCCATCAGCTCGGTATAGTAAAAAATCATATACACCGTTCCGATCGTAATCGAGCCCTGGCGCCACAAATAATAGCTGATGCCCAACGCTACCGCGTTTCCGATCGTAAACACGAGCAGCGTCGTAATCCACATAGAAGCCCAGCCGAGATACGCCCGAATACGGATCGGCAGCCATTCGCGCAGCAGAAGATGAAAACGATGCATCACATACCCTGTCGCTCCGCTGGCGCGCGTGTCCTCCGTACCTTCCAGATGCTCACTAAGGAAACCGTAAAATGAGGCGCTCATCTGCCTGAGCTTCCCCCAGTGGGGCACTGCAAATTTACGGATATACTGGATAGCGGCAATGGCAAAAACCACAAAAAAAAGCATCCCCGTGCCGATCAGCCAGCCTTCCCGGAACAGCAGCACCAGCATGCCTGCAATCAGCACGACATTGCTTACCAGCATGATCACGAAATTGGAGAAAAAATTGGACAAATTGTTGATATCCCCATCTACCCGCTCAATGATGGCTCCGGAGGTTTGCGACTTGTGAAACGACATATCCAGCTTCAAACAGTGCGCCGCCACGGCCTCGCGCAATTGGTTCGTTGCAATCCAACCAACGTTGGCCCCCACATAGGACGCCCCAACCGCCACGGCTTGCTGCACCAAGGTAACGCCAATAAATAACACGGCGGCAAAGACCAGCGGCCTGCTGCTCTCCTGCCATTGCGCCGTATCGATAAAGTAGCGGATGATTTGCGGATTGACGAGCTGCATCACGATGCCGCTTAACAGCAGCACCGCAAGAACGGCCATGCTTTTCATCTGCGGTTTCAGATACTGGCGCAGCAAGCCAGCATATTCTCTGGCCGGAATTTTAGGAATCACCTTTTTCATACTCTCCCGCAGCCCCCTTTGCGTAAAAACATTGCAGCCTGCCGACGAGCCTAATCCACGACAGATCGTAAGGAAAAAATAAAAAGCCGCCGCGTCAATGGAGCGGAAGCTTACAGAATACAGAGTACACGATATAGTAAATGATATCCACTTTTGGGACTTCTCAGCCTTAACCGGTCAACTGCTTGCGCATGCGCACGTGCCATATGCCCGCGTCAAGAAAAGGTTCGGGAGAGATCGTTTCATAGCCCAGCTTGCGGTAAAATGGCTCTGCCTGTGTCTGTGCATCCAGGATGACCGCAGGCACACCTTGCGACCGGATATCCTCCTCCATCGCCTGGATGAGCAGGCGGCCGATCCCCCGACCGCGATAAGGAGCAAGCACCGCGATCCGCTGGAGCTTCGCCGTCCGGGAGTCATACATCCGCCAGCGTGCAGTCCCGACCGGCTTCTCGCCGTCCGCCGCGAGAAAATGCCGGCACGCCGACCATGAGACGTCGAACTCATCCATTTCAAGGTCAGGCGGAACCTGCTGCTCTTGTACAAAAACGTTCATGCGAACGGAAAAGCAGTCATTCAGCTGCTCCTCCGTATGTACGGGTATAATGTTCAGATTCAAGCCGAAACCTCCCGGGTCTATGAAAGCGTCCAAACTTCACCCGGCCGCAAAGCTTTGCTGGTAATCCCTTTTGACGTGAGGCTGTCGGCGAACGCTTGCGCATTCTGCCTGATCGGCGGGAACGTATTGAAATGCAGCGGCACGACGGTCTTGGCCTTCAGCCATTCTGCAGCAAGAGCCGCATCCTGAGGTCCCATCGTAAACACGTCGCCGATCGGCAGAAACGCCACATCAATTTGGTTGCGCTCGCCAATGAGCTTCATGTCGGAGAACAGTGAGGTATCCCCGCTGTGAAGAAGCGTCAAACCGTTCCACCGGATGATAAAGCCGCCCGGCATGCCTCCATAGATGATCTTCTTCTCTTCTTCGAGCACGATGCCGGAGCTGTGAAAAGCCTGGATCATCTCGATCTCCGCATAGCCCA
Source organism: Paenibacillus naphthalenovorans (assembly GCF_900099895.1). Taxonomy (GTDB): domain Bacteria; phylum Bacillota; class Bacilli; order Paenibacillales; family NBRC-103111; genus Paenibacillus_G; species Paenibacillus_G naphthalenovorans. The sequence goes on along the minus strand of NZ_FNDY01000006.1, from coordinate 212,827 downwards.
GAGAGGTACGGCCGCCAATGTTCATAGCAAACGTCTTCGCTCCCTGCCAGCTCATATACGTTGCCAGCTCGAAGGTGGCAACGACGGTGGCATCATTGTTTTTTGCGATCGGCACGGTATCCAGAATATGGTCCGGATGTGCGTGGGTAAGCAGGATGTGCTCCACTTTGATATCCTCCGGATTGGTAGCTGCCAAAGGATTGCCGGAAATAAACGGATCAATGATCAGAGAGTGTCCTTCGTGACTGAGTTGCACGCAAGAATGCCCATGATAGCGAATTTCCATAATGGTTACTCCTCCTTGGTATGGGAATCGGGTTCCTTTAGGACAAGCATCGTATGTACATTGTAACAAAGAACCCGCCATAAACTCAAAAAAAGAAAAACGTCCGCAAGATCATCGGACGGTTCATGGGTGCGCTAGCCCCACCCCTCATCTTTCACGATTTCAAAGGCGGACCGTAAACTTTCCATCCCATACCCAACGCCTATTTGAAAAACCGGCCGGTTCATCCGGCAAAAGCCTTCAATAATGCCTCCCTTACACGGTCTTTGCTGAAGGGCTTGACGATAAAATCGATGGCCCCCATAGAAACCGCACGAATCAAAAGCGCCTGCTGCCCCATCGCCGACACCATGATGACTTTGGCATCCGGGTCCATCGTCTTGATTTCCTTCAGCGCCGTAAGGCCGTCCATCTCCGGCATGGTTATGTCCAGCGTAACCAGATCCGGTTTAAGCTCGGAATAAAGCGTCAGGGCCTCCAGCCCGTTGCTTGCCTCCGCCACGATTTCATACCCAAATTCGATCAGGGAATTTTTGAGAATCATACGCATAAATAAAGAATCGTCTACGATAATAATTTTTTTCACGCCGGATTACCCCCACTTGTATGATGTATGTACGCAAGGATAAGTGGCAGCACGGTCCTATAATGGCAAGTGATCAGTCAAGCTGATTTGTAACACTCGAAAAAACTTGAGATGAGATGCCGGGTCACTAAAAAAAGACCTCCCGTTTGCCGTAAAGGAGGCCCGTATCAGACGATTTCCTCCGGTCCTTCGGCAACTGGCTGACGTAGTTTGCACATTAGTCCCTTTAGCATTGCGTCCTTGACTTTCACCAGGGTTGCCTTAGTCGAGTGAACCGATAATCAAATGTATTATAGCATCCTATGGTGAAAATACAAGAGCGAACTCTCGGCCTGAATAAGGTTAAACGTCTCTTCTATTCTTATCTATAATTATACCTGTTCGTTCCAGGCATTGCCACAATTTTGTCAATTTTTATCAGTAAGCTATAGAGCGCCATGATCAATATGAGAATCCCGGATGTTCACTGCTTATGCCGCCTCTGACGTGCCCGTCCCTCTTCAGCATCCGGTTTCATCTTGAATGGGCAGCTTCCTCGGATCGGTCTGTCGCCAATGGGGGTTCAGGAGATAGTGCGGAAATCTCCTTTCTCCACTCCGGAGTCATGTCTATGTTCAGCGCTCCAAGCGAGGGCTCCAACTGTTCAACACTGCGGGCGCCAATGATCGGGGCCGTGATCCCGGGATGAGACATGACCCATGCCACCGCTAATGAAACCGGATGAACGCCATGCTCATCCGCGTACCGGGTGAAGCGGTCCGCCGTCTCGTAATAGCCTGCATCGGCATAACGAAGCTTGTAATTCGCCTGCTCAACGAGCCGCCCCAGTTCAGGCTTTCGGCCGACACCGTATTTCCCTGTCAACAGTCCGCCTCCCAGAGGGCTGTAGGAGATGACGCCCATCCGCTCGGATTGAGCCATCGGCAAAATTTCGACCTCCGCCTGACGTTTCACCAGGTTGTACATCGGTTGAATGCATTCAAACCGGGCAAGGCTTTCCCTGGCTGAAATCCCAAGCGCCTTCGCGATCTGCCAAGCCGCCCAGTTGCTGACTGCCGGATGCAGTATTTTTCCCTGCCGCTGAAGATCGTCCATAGCCCGCAAAATCTCTTCCATATCCACTTCCGAATCGAAAGCGTGAACGAAATACAATTCGATCCGGTCCGTTCCGAGCCGCTTCAAGCTTTCCTCTACCGCAAGCATGATGTGCCTGCGTGACAAGCCCCGGTCATTGATGCCCTCTCCGGTCTTCCCGTGAACTTTGCTGGTAAGAATGACATCATTGCGGATTCCGGCAATGCACTTGCCCAATATTTCTTCTGCAAGCCCTTTATTATACACATCGGCGCAATCGAAGAAATTTATGCCTACCTCCCGGCATCTTCGGAACATGGCCATAGAGGCTGCCTCGTCGGCTGCACCTCCGAAGGACATTGTGCCGAAGCAAAGACTGGATACTTTCATTCCTGTTTTACCTAATGTACGGTATTGCATCTAACCTTCCCTCCTCTTCATGAGCCAAAGGCATCGGCCGACAGAATCCGCCTTCTATGCATTCAGCGCACATTGGTTTACGTTCAACGTGTTCATCCGCAAAACTGCACAATTCCAATCCATGAGTTCAAAAGCGCTCCCGGGTTATGTATTCGTCATTGAGGGCTCCATCTCCGGCTTGCGCCTGTTTACATCATACCATAAAAGACCGGAATACCTTCACCGCTTTTTGCCTTCCAACGGGTGAACCAAGGGTGAACCAAGATCGTCTAATATTCAAAATCATCACGCATCCGCCTTGGAAGGAGGTGAAAGAAGATGAAAACGGGAACAGCAATTGCCATCGCGATCGCGGGCGCAGCACTGTTGTCCATATCCGTATGGCTCGGGCCCGGAGTGTTCACAAGATCAGACGCGGAGCAACCGCCGACGCCGCCAAGCCAACAAGCCGGCTCCGCTCCAAACAGCCCCTCCGGCAATGAAGTCCAACCGGTTCCGCCTCCTGCTACACAGCCCGTTCCCGAGGTAAAGGCGCCCCAACGCGTACCCTATCATGGTCCGGTGGAGCATATCTTTTTCCATCCTTTGATTGCTTACCCCGAGCTGGCGTTCGATGGAGATTCGATGTCCCGGGGCTACGATGACTGGTTCGTTACCGTCAAAGAATTTAAAGCGATTCTCGAACAGTTATACCAAAGAGGATATGTGCTGATTGACATCCGGTCACTTTATGAAACCCGAGACGATCAAGGGATCCGAAGCGTATCCCGGAAGGAGCTGCTGGTGCCGGAGGGTAAAAAACCTCTGATCTTATCGGTGGATGATCTAAATTATTATGAATATATGATTCGGAACGGTAATGTAAGCAGGCTTGTCGTCGACGGTCAGGGACGGATTGCTGCGGAATCAACGAGAAGCGGCCAAACGCATATAGACTATGATAATGAAATTGTTCCCATCGTGGACGAATTTGTCAAAGCTCACCCCGATTTTTCCCTGGACGGAGCTAAGGGGGTTATAGCATTAACGGGTTACGAAGGCATCCTCGGCTATCGTACGCAAAATAGAAACACCCCCGGCTTCGAAATGGAAGCGCAGAAGGCGCTGACGGTAGTTGAAGCGCTGAAAGCCAACGGCTGGTCGTTTGCCTCACACGGCTGGGGCCATTTGGATGCAAGGAAAACCAGTCTGGACCGCTTTGTTGAGGACACTCAACGGTGGAAGGATGAGGTGGAATCACTCATCGGCCCCACCCCCGTTTATATTTATCCATATGGAAGCAGTGTGCTTCCCGGTGATCCAAAGTACCAGGCGCTGCTGGACTCCGGCTTTACCATGCTGTGCTCCGTTGGTCCGGAGCCTTATATCCGCTTTCAGTCCGACAGTATCATGATGGATCGCCGTCATATCGACGGCATCGCCCTGAAGGGTCAGGCCAAACGGTTATCCGGACTTTTCAATGCCTCGGAGGTGATGGATTCCGTGAGACCAAAGACGGAAACTTCAAAATAGCCTCCGACGCACTTACACACTCATCGTCTCTCCTTTATTGCTTGCCAATTCCTTCCTTTCGCCGAACAGCTTCTTGAGAAGCGGAGGCGTAATTAAGGTAGTCAGAATAACGACGATCACAACCGATGTAAAGAAATCCTGTGGAAGAAGATTCATTTCGAGTCCGATGGCGGCAATAATCAAGGCCACTTCTCCACGGGATATCATTCCGGCGCCGATCCGTATGGAAGAATTCCATGAGAAACCGGTCACACGCGCGCCCAAGCCGCATCCTATGATCTTGGTCAACACTGCCATGATAGTAAGTCCTGCAATGAGAGGCAGCTGCTCCATGATCCCGTTGAATGTGACGGAAACGCCGATACTGACAAAGAATACAGGGACAAACACCGCATAAGCAATCGGCTCCAGCTTGTGCTCGACTTCTTTCTTAAAATTCGTTTGGGCGATGGCAATACCCGCCGCAAACGCTCCGATAATGCCGGCAATTTGCAGCGATTCGGCAAGGTAAGAAAAGCCGAAGCAAATAATCAACGCTGCGCTTGTGACCGTTTCCGACACACGCAATGGCGCAAACCGCTTCATGATCCATGGAACGACCTTCCAGCCCAGAACAAGGATCAGGGCAAAAAACAATACTTTCTTGCCGATCAGCAACCCTAAGCTGACATCTCCGCCGCCTACGAAAAAGCTCATCAGGAACGCGAGCAGAATGACAACCAGAATATCGTCCACGATAGCTGCGCCAAGGATGGTAACGCTCTCCCGGCTCTTCAATTGACCCAGGTCTTTAAGCGTTTGCACCGATATACTGACGGAAGTTGCCGAGAACAGCAGGCCCAGGAACAACGATTCGGCTTGTCCAAGCCCCATGAGCTGTCCTCCCGCATATCCCCCAATCAGAGGAAAAATAATGCCTCCGACAGCTACCGAAACCGATGAATTCCGGTTACGGTTTAACTCCTGAACATCCGTTTCCAGACCGGCTATAAACATCAATAGTAAAACCCCGATTTGACTGAACGCCTGCAGCATATCTGAATTTTGAACCCATCCCAGTACAGCGGGCCCAATCACGATACCCACGATGAGCTTCCCCAGCACCGCCGGCTGACCCAGCTTGACACAAAGATCCCCTGCAATCTTTGTGGAAAGCAAAATGATTAACAACTGAAAGAAAAACAACAAGCCTATCACTCCCGTTAAAAATGGATTTGCAGCACAAAAGGAGCCTGTACAGACATACTGATATCGTCTGTGACAGGCTCCACCTAAGTACTGCTTATATTCTTTTCACTTCTATATTCTATCATGGATAATATAAATAATACAAGAGTTTTTTTGTTTTAAGTACATATCGTTTCACTTTTACACAAGAAGAAGCCCTTACTGATTGGGGCTCCTTTTTCATTCATATTCAACTTCACATCATTTCGGAGGTTCCTTACGTGGCGTAACATCCTGCCGGATCGATTCGCTTTTGTTCTCGGGACGGTCCGGAACATAAGGCAGCGGTGTCCGCTTGATCTGCGGCAGATAAGGCTCCTCCGACGCTTCCAGGCGTGCGCCGCAGTTCGGGCAAAATCGGGTTTCCTCCTTAACGGATTGACCGCAAGCACACTGCTTCTCGTGCTTCAACAGCCGGATCTGGTCTTCCAATTGACGGATCTGCAACTCCAGGGATTGATTTTCCTTGGAATACATGCGCACTGTTTTTTCCGCTTTGCTGAGATCCGCCGCCTTATAAGCTTCATATACCTCTAAACCGATTTGATACAGATTTTGGTCAAGCTGTTTTCGCTTCGAATGAATTTGCGCTGTAATTTTGGTAACTTCAATCGCCTGTTGGGCTTTATCCGCCGCGCGGCTCGCCCCCTTCTTCAATTTCGACAAGAAATGGTTCATGCGCAAGCCCCCTACTCCTAATCAGTTCCCCTACTGTATCATACCGAATTTCCCGCCAGCATATAACCACAATCAAGCAGATTCAATCGACGGTTTAGAAAAAAACTCTGAACAAAGCTTTTGCTGAAGATACGTGTTATCTTTTTCGTTAAAAAAAACGAAGCCGCCTTTCCGCAGCTTCGTTTAGCGTTACCGTTATCCGGCTTGACCTGCCCTCAGTCTTCCAGCCGCTTTAATGCTGTCATAATAATCAGGGCTGCCGCTGAGCAGCCAGTTCCGGTGGCCTACAGCCGTTTCGTCCCGCTCCGGCTCGCCGTATGGCCATTCTTCGCCGATGCCTTCGACGTAGTCTTTCATCAGCATCAGAAAAGCTGCGCTCCACTGCCGCGTTCCTTTAATGGTCGGAACCAACGGGTAATATTTGTCATATGCCGCCCGAATCAGCGTATGGACGACTTCCTGCAGCACACCCGGAATATCCGCTTCCTCTACCTTTGCGGCAAGCTCGGCCGGGAGCTCCTTCTCATCTGTGGAGGCGTGCCGTTCATATTGCTCGGGCGTTACAAACCCTTTTTTCATAGCTATCCACAGCTTCATCCGGTCAAGCGCAGGCTTGTACGCCTCAGGTACCGACACCGTCAGCTCCGGCTTCGGATCGTCCAAATTAATCACAAACGATTCTTCGAATTTATTCAACTTTACGTTTCCGCGTACACCCAGCCATCTTAAAGCAAGCAGTGCGTGCGTTCTGGCTTTCGGATCGATTTCCTCATTGCGGCAAACTCTGCGAAGCAGCTTTTCGCTTCGAGGATCGGGTACCATGCACAGCAGACGGACCGCCGTGAGCACCGACTCCGCATCTTGTTCGAGCCATACCTTGACCTGCTCAAAAACATTGTCAAGCGGTTCCGACATTAGCCAGTCGAGCTCAATCCTCCGGTCCGCATATTCGGAGAGGCTCAGGATCCCCTGCCGCTTAAGCAGCTCTTCACCGTAGCGTTCGACCAAATCGCGATACGATTGCTCCAATTCCTCAGCCATTTGTGCCAGCGCCTGCTTTTCTTCTGCGCTCAAGCCGCCGCGGGTAAGCATCCTGCGCAGCCATTCCGCCATGGCTCCGGGATTTTGCCGCCACATCATCAAAGCAAAGGATATCATGTCCTTGTCGTAGGCAACGCCTTGCTGCATAGCAAAACGGGCAAGTATCGTTTGTACATCATACTCTTTGCGCATCAAGCTCAAGGCCAGCACAAGGCCGTTCCAGGCGTTCCCGTTCTCCTGATTCTCTACAATCGCACGATAAAAACAAAAGGCAGCCGCCCCGTATGACTCCGCCTGCAAGTATTGTCGGCCCAAATCCCCGAATTGACTCATCCAAATGTTCGCCCCCATGTGAAGTTGGAATATATGACAAGTATACATGACAACCTAGCCTTAAGAAAGCTTAGTTCAGGATTTGAGCATGCTAAATGCGTAACAGCATGATCGGAGGCGAAGACGTTGTCTTATTACTGCGCAGTATGCAACGGTATGGAATTGCTTGAATGCGCTTGTCCCGTTTGCGGGCATCCGGCTCAGGATGAAGGTAAGCTTAGCGATTTTTACGGCCCTTATTCCCCTTACCGGAATATAGATGATTTAAAATTAACGAACGGTTTTATCGACCTGGAACAGCATATTTGCGTCCATTCCATCTACTGCCCGGAGTGCGGCCGGTCATCAGCACAACCGGTGCGGGAAACCAATCAACTCCATTAAAAAAAGCTGCAGCTTCCATTAGGCAAGCTGCAGCTTTTTGGCTTTACGTCCGTACTTCATCTTTAACATTTTCTCGAACAGCTGCTTGACCATCCGAATTTCGGAAGCATCCAGCTTCATAATCGAGAAATAAGATTGTACTTTTTCATCCTCTATGAACTTGTCCCATGTCAGCACCACATTTTGGGCCATCGCTTCGTCCAGGCTCGACAAAATCTGTTTTTTAATGCCTCCGGTACATATTTTAAATGGATCCTTGCCATAATATTTTTCAGAAGCGGCCGTCTCCGGCTTCATTCGAAGCAGCTGCACCGCATTGAACGCATCATCGAGCGCGGAATGGTGCTGGCCGATGGGCTGCAGCTCATAATCCGCCAACGCTTTGTGCAGCCCGCCTTCGAAAAACGAGGTCATGTCGATCAGATTGGCAAGCCACTTGTCAGCGACTCCGTTGATTTTACAATCCACGAACAAATGAAAATAATCGTTGCCTCCCCAAGCCAGCATCTTATATTCATCTCCGCAAAAATCAATAAACTTGTCAATCACGGTTCGAAACCCGTCACTTTGAAGCAAGGTTTCCTTAGGAATTCCGGTAAATTGCAAAGCGAATTTATTTAAGCGGAAGTTGGGCCGGATGTAGCTTTGGAATGTATCCACAATCTCCAGGCGTTCGTTCAGCTTTACAGCCCCGATCTCGATAATTTCCATGGGATGTATGTCATAATGCTTTCTGCCGTTAAACTCCAAATCGATCACGATATAATGCATGCTGTGTCTATCACCTCGTCTCTAAGCATACCACGATCAGCCCGTGTTTCCTACCTTCATTCATTGCCATTTCCGAGCAGCTTCCATGATTTTTGCCCTTCATCTCTTTTTGCTCATCCTGTCTCTATGGGGGGCGATTGCAACCATTCACGCTATGGAGCGTTTAAAACCGTCTTAAATAATGAGAAAAATAGAAATAAAAAAGAAGCGCCATGATTTGCAACTGGCGCTTTTAACTCCCTTGAAATAGATGCTGCTTCCTTAGTTGTCTGTTTTTTGACCAACGACCGTTCCTGTCCATTCTTCGTAGCATTTGATTACGGCGCTCATATCTTCGCCGCCCCAGCCGCTGTTGCAGGCGGTTTGGAACACCTGCTTGACCGAAGACAGCACAGGCACGGGAACCTGAAGCGACTCCGCCAGCCGGTTGGCCAGTTTCAGGTCCTTATGCATCAGCTGTGTCATGAATTGGGCCGAGAAATCGCGGCTTAGCATTTTGGGACCCTTCATCTCCGCCATTCCGCTGCGTCCTCCGCCGCCGGCAAGCACCTCCAGAAAGCGCTCGGGGTCTCCGCCGGCTTTTTGAATCATCACCAGGCTCTCGGCCAGTGCCAACAAGTTGGCCGCAACCAGCATGTTATTCGCAAGCTTGGTGTTCGACCCGGCTCCGCTGCCTCCCATGTAGACCGCTTTTTTGCCCATAATGTCAAAGAAAGGGGCACATTGGTCGAAGATTTCGCTCTTCCCTCCAACGATGAACGTCAGATTGCCTTCAATAGCTTGCGGCTCGCTTCCCGTCACCGGAGCATCCAGCATTTCTACTCCGTAAGCGGCCAAGGCTTGTGCCAGCTTCTGGCTCGTTTCCGTATAAATGGTGCTGCAATCCACCACAATCCGAGGCTTGCTGCCAGCAGACGAGGCGCATGCGGAAACGATCCCCTGTTCTCCCAGATAGACCTCCTCAACGGCCCGATCATCCGTAAGCATGGTAAAAACAATATCCGCCTGCTGCGCCGCTTCAGCCGGTGATGCCGCGATCCGGACGGACGGGAGACCTTCAAAATCTTTGGTTTTGTCACGATTGCGGTTATAGACCGTGAGAGGATAGCCTGCTTTATGCAAATTCAGCGCCATCGGCTTACCCATTGTACCCAATCCAATAAATGCTAGTTTCAACTGTGATTCCTCCATTTCCCCGAGATTCAGATCAGATATAACGGCAGTCCATAATAAAGCCTGTCCAAGCGGATTTCCAATATTTCCAAAACGAACAATCATTTTTATCATATCATATTGTTGAATGACCAGACAATTTAACAGCTTGGCAGTTGCACCGCTTCTATATCCTTCCTGTATACGGTTTCAATTTGCATGGATCGGTTCGTTGGCGGGCTTATTGTATGTGGTTTTCATTTGGCAGGCAAGGGAGGGGGCTTACCCAATGCCGGGCAGGCCCCTTTGACTTCTGGCATATGATCAAACGGAAGCATGGAACAGGTCGGGCACATACTCGATTTTGGACTGCGCCACGATCGTTAATTGCTTATTCTGGGGATCGTAGGCCACAGGACCGTCCTTGACGTAAAACCATACTTTCTTCGTCGGCTGATCGTCGGATTCATAAAAGACAAACACGTTCAGCTCGCTTTTCCATCTCAGGATTTCCTCTACGTTCGAATCCGGAGGCACACTCAGGGTGAATTTGTAGTTGTCTCCCGATTGCTCCAGTTTATATTCGACGGACTGCTTACCCGTATCGATAAACGTTCTTCCGCCCACCGCATGTTTGACCAAAAGGGTTTCCTTCATGACATATCTCCTCCTTAAGGCAGATCGATCAGCATGAAGAACGCTTCTTCATCCGCCGCGATGGTCATCTTGGACAACGCTTCAATTCTGGCCGTATCTCTGGGTTCCAGTGGGGTGCCGTCTACTGTCAACCGTCCCTCGATGACAAAGAGAAACACACGCCGTCCTTCTTCTTGTTGGAAAATGATTTGTCTGTCCTTCTCCAATCTGCTCAAGTATATGGTCATGTCTTGATGAATGGCCGCCGCTCGATCCGATCCCTGACGGGAAACGACAGGCAGCAGCGTATTGTTCATCCGCTTCGGATCGTAGCTGCTCGTTTCATAGGAAGGAGCAAGTCCCCGCTCGCTCGGCATAAACCACAGCTGCAAGAGCTCCAGCTCCTCGGTCTCCGAAGCGTTATACTCCGCGTGAATCATCCCGCTCCCCGCAGTCATTCGCTGAATTTGGCCGGCAGAAGTCACGGCCACATTGCCCAAATTATCCTCATGCTTGATGGCGCCGCTCAGCACAATCGTGACGATCTCCATATCGCTGTGCGGATGGGGGCCAAACCCGCGGCCTGCCGCTACTACATCGTCATTGCACACACGCATGACCCCAAAGCTTGTATTGTCCGGGTCGTAATACGCGCCAAAGGAAAAACTGGGACGGCTGCGCAGCCATCCGAGATCCATAGCATAGCGGGATTCCGCAGGATATACCTGTATCATTGAGGATCTTCCTCTCCATAGGGGTTGTTGATCAGCTTAACCTCATTGTAAGCGGTAGGACCATTTTCTTCAATCTATAACAACCGGCCGGCTGTCCCTCGACAACCGGCCGGTTTCGCGTTTTGGTATGATATTATAAAACGGCTGCGGCCAATATTTCCGCGATATCCTTTGTTTTGACCTGCTCATCCACATTCTTGAGCTTTGCGCCGTCACTCATCATCGTGAGACAGTAAGGACAGGCGCTGCTGATCAGGGTGGGACTTACCGCCATGGCTTGTTCCACTCTGGCTACGTTCACGCGTTTGCCGGCGGTTTCTTCCATCCACATCATCCCGCCGCCCGCTCCGCAGCACATGCCGTTCTCCCTGGTTCTTTCCATTTCTACCAACTCCACTCCGGGTATGGCTCTCAGAATGTTTCGCGGTTGTTCATATACTTGATTATAGCGGCCCAAGTAACACGAATCATGGTACGTAATCCGTTCTTGGACTTCCCTTACAGGAACCAGCTTCTCTTCTTTGACCAGCTGCTCCAGCAATTCCGTGTGGTGATAAACATCCGCTTCCAGTCCGAATTCCGGATATTCATTTTTCAATGTATTATAGGTATGAGGACAAGCCGTTACTATTTTTTTGACGTTGTATTTTTTAAATATCTCTATATTCTCTTTACATAGCTCCTGGAATAAAAATTCATTGCCGAGCCGACGCGCGGTATCCCCCGAGTTTTTTTCCTCTTCGCCAAGAACAGCAAAATTGACATTCGCTTTGTTTAACAGCTGAACCAAGGAACGAGTCACTTTATTGTTTCTATTATCATAAGAACCCATCGAGCCGACAAAATAAAGCACCTCGAAACCGGGATTTTCTTTCACGGTCGGCACGTGTACATCCTCTGCTTCCTCTTTCCACTGAAAACGATCCTTTTTACTAAACCCCCACGGATTTCCCTGTCTCTCAATATTCTGAAGCGCACGCTGTCCTCCCGAAGGTATGCTTCCCTGCATCAGAACAAGCTGGCGGCGCAGATCGATAATTTTATCCACGTGTTCGTTGCCGACCGGGCATTGATCCTCGCAATTTCTGCAGGTGGTGCATTCCCAAACTTCTTCTTCACTCATGACATCCCCGATCAATTGGACGTCTTCGATTTTTTTGTCCGTCATCGTCCAGCCCAGCTTCTGCCTCTGCATCGTCGGGGCAATATCGGTAACGGCATGCTCCGGAAACGATTCCGAGTGATCCGGAGGCTGGAACGAATGCGAACCCTCGGTACCGAATACAAAGCTTGGAACCCAAGGCGACTTGGAGGTCAAAAGCCGGCCCTTCTCCGTCAAATGATCACGCAGCTTCACGATCATATGCATAGGAGATAAAGACTTTCCGGTATTGGAAGCCGGACAAACATTGGTGCATCTTCCGCATTCCACGCAAGCATAAAAATCCAGCATTTGCTTTTGCGTAAACTCTTCGATGCTCGAAACACCGAACGATTCGGCATTCTCGTCTTCCAAATCAAGCGTTTTCAACTTTCCTGCCGGCTCGCTTTTCTTTAACCATATATTGAGCGGTGCCGTAATAATATGAAAGTGCTTGGATTGCGGGACATAAATCGCAAAGGACAGCAGGATCACAAGATGAATCCACCAAAAGGTGTAGTACAGAACATAAGCCGTCTGCGAGGATCCCCCTTCAAATAGAAGAGAAATGGAAGAAGAGACCGGTGCATACCAGGAAAATCCATGCTGCAGTACGGCTCGCTCTAACGCCAGCGTGAACAGAATGGAAAGCATCAGCGAAAAAATGAACAGGAGCACAATGCTGGGCTTCCATCCTTTTTTGAGCCGCTTCACCTTCTCGATATACCTTCGGTAACCCGCATAGCCTGCAGCCAATAATACCAGCAGCACGGTGATTTCCTGCATCAGGGAGAACGTGTCGTATCCCGGAATGGGCAGCGGTTTCCCGGATAGTCCTTTGTAGATTAAATCGACAGCGCCGAATTGTAATATAATAAAGCCGTAAAAGACAATGACATGCATCCATCCACTTTTTCGATCTTTTAACAGCTTCTTTTGCCCGAAAACCTCGGCGGAAAACGCCTTCAGGCGTTCTTTAGTATTCCGTGGAATGGATGCAGGCTTGCCCAAACGAATATAAGTGTACCGTACATGAACGGCCTTAAATGCCAAATAGAGCGCAATTCCGGTGACCACTAAAAACGAAAAAAAATGAATGGGAGCCCACATAGCAATCTCTCCTAATTTTCCGGTATCGCCAAAATTGGTTTTTTACTTGTTCTCGACCATCTTATGATGGATTTGCCGGACTCAAGATCTGATGTCTGACGTAATTCAGATGCTTCATGAAGGCCTCACAGGCCTCTTCTTTATTTTTCTTTTTGAATGCATCCAGGATGGGCTTGTGCATTTCGGCAAGCTCCTGTAAATCGCGGAAATAAAACTGGCCGGTAAAATACCAGATGCGGCTCATCTTATTCGTGATATCCTCCCACACTTGATACATGAAGGAATGTTCGGCGATTTTATATATTATGCTGTGAAAAGCCACGTCATTCAATCTCATTTTGTCAATATCGTCTGTTTTGCCCGCCTCAACCATATTGTTATAAATGTCCTCCAAGGCGGCGACATCCTCATCCGTAATCCGCTCAATGGCCCGGCGAATGGCAAATACTTCGATCACTTCCCGAAAGGTGTAGATTTCCTCTATATCTTTCTTGGAAAAATTCGAAACATAGGTTCCTTTATTCCCATGGGTGACAACGAGTTCATCCCTGCGAAGAAGTCCTAAAGCTTCGCGCACCGTGCTTTGGCTGACGCCGTAGGTTCTGGCAATCTCCAGTTCGATGATCCGGTCTCCGGATTTCAGCTCGGATCGGATAATGGATTCCTTGATCGACTCATACACCTGTTCGGCAAGTGATTTGTAAACGACTTTCTTTTTGATCATAGACACATCCTTTACGCGGGATACCGGTCATGGTTGAGCTGTCCCATTCCCAAGCAGCTTATCCAATCGACTATATTTTACCGTATTCCCGCATGATTTCAAATTCTGCGGCCTGATCGGTATCCAACACCGGGTCGGTCAGTTCGCCAATCTTCTCCGGAACTCTTCGGTCAGGAGAGGAACGATTTCAAACAAATCGCCGACGATCCCGTAATCCGCAATCTGAAATATCGGAGCCTCCGGGTCTTTATTGATCGCAATGATGACCTTGGAGTTCGACATCCCGGCCACATGCTGTATCGCTCCAGAGATCCCGCATGCGATATAAAGGTCGGGTGTAATCACCTTTCCCGTTTGACCGATCTGCATCCCATAGTCGCAGTAGCCTTCGTCACAAGCGCCTCTGGAAGCTCCCGTCGCTCCGCCGAGAACGGAAGCCAGCTCATTCAAAGGCCCGAAGCCTTCTTTGCTTTTCACGCCCCGCCCCCCTGAAATGACGATTTTCGCTTCGGCTAAATCGATCGCGCCCGTAGACTTCAGCACAATGTCGCGGATCACGGTTTGTACATCCACATTGTCCGCTTCACAAAAGACGACTTCCTGCACCTTGGGCGACGGTTCCGCCTTGAAGTTGTTCGGACGTATCGTGACGAACATGTTCTCTGTCGTAAACCGTTTTTTCTCGAAAGCTTTACCCGCATAGATCGGGCGTATAAAGCTCAGATCATGGCCATTCAACTCCACATTCGTACAATCTGAGATCAAACCGTATCCGAAACGGGAAGCGATTCTCGGAGCTACGTCCTTCATATTCACGGTATGTCCTGCGAGGATGACATCCGGGTTCGTTGCCTGAATCACTTTCCGGTAGGCATGATAGTAGATGTCGGCCTGATATCTGTCGAATTGGGGATCGGCGAACACCATCACCTGATCCGCACCATGCTGCCCTAATACCTCGGCATACCGGGATGCCTGGCTTCCGAACACCGCCGCAACCAAGCTCCCGTCTCCGGCAATTTTTTGGCCGAGGGACAGCGCCTCTAAAGATACCTGACGGAGTACGGAGCCTTTCATTTCCGTAAAAACCAGCACGTTTCTGTTCATCGCTCTTCTTCCTCTCTAAAAGATGGATGTTTTTTCAAACAGGATGTTCACCAAAGCATGAGCTGCGCCATTTGAATCCTGATGATCGATGAACCGGCATGCCTGCCTTTTGGGAGGCAGGTAACGGCTCACTGTTTCCGTCTTTGGGGTGCTGTCCAATACGCCAAGCTCCTCGAAGCGGATCGTCTCGATCGGCTTTTTCTTCGCCTTCATAATATTGGGCAGTGACGGGTATCGCGGTTCGTTAAGACCCTGCTGACAGGTGATCAGTATGGGAAGCTTGCTTTCGATTTTATATACGTCGCCCTCTACATCTCTCTCGATGTGAACCCGGTCCGATTCCACCGCCAATTGAATCACGGATGTGACATGAGGGAGCATGAGTTCTTCCGCCAGGCGAACCCCTACTTGTCCCGCCCCGTTATCGATCGATTGATTTCCGGTCAGAATGATATCGATGTCCTTATCCTTTAAGTAATGGGCCAGCGTCTTGGAGATGACATATTCGTCGCCTTCCGCTCCGCTGATCCTCACGGCCTTGTCGGCTCCCATGGCCAAAGCATACCGAAGGGCGGTTTCCACACGCTCCGGACCGATCGTGACCACGGTTACCTCTCCTCCGAATTGTTCGCGCAGCCTTACCGCTTCCTCCACCGCATATTCATCATATGGATTAATAATCCAATTCGCCTGATCTTCCACGATATTCCCGTTTTCCAGCCTGATTTTCTCTTCCGTATCGAAGGTTTGTTTCAAACATACCCATATATTCAAGCCGATCCCTCCCCGTGCTTGCTTTCTTATTAACGATGCTTAAATACAGGCTTGCGTTTTTCAAAAAAGGCGTTGACGCCTTCTCTCACATCATCGGTTTCATGAACTTGCTGAAAAAGCCCGCGTCCGAACGCATCGAAATCATGCTTTGAGCCGAGGTACCGATTTACCGCCCGTTTGGCCGCCTGTACCGCGGCGGCAGGAAGGGAAGCAAGCCGTTGGGCAAGCTCTTCAACCGCTTCGGCCAGACGCTCCGCAGGCACGATTTCCGTAGCCATTCCCATGCTTTTGGCTTCCGCAGCCTGAATCACGCTGCCGGTAACCATCAGCTTCATGGCATGGCCGGAACCCGCAATGTCGATCATTCGTTCCAGCCCGCCATTTCCCGGAAATACGCCTCTGGTGACTTCGGGAAATCCGAATTGGGCGTTTTCCGCAAAAATCCTGAAATCGAAGGCCACGGCAAGCTCAGCGCCTCCCCCCAGGGCATTTCCTTGAATGCAAGCGATGGTCGGCTGCGGGGCGTTTAGAATCGAACGCAGCATCAGATGGCCCTCATCCCACGCTTTACCGGACGCCTTGTTTTCAATCCGCTCCGGAAATTCCTTCATGTCGGCTCCACAGCAAAAATGCGGGCCTTCCGCTGCAAACACGATCACACGAACGTTGGAATCCTGGGACACTCGCGAAAACACATCTTTAAGCTCTCTCTTCACCTGATTGGACAATACATTCATTTTGGGATTGGAAAGTGAAATGCGGGCAATCCCGTCAGCCACCGATTTGATTTGGACGTACATGGGATCATCACCCCTGCAATATTCTCCGGGTCGGCCATACATAATAATCCGTTGTCATCTTTCCCTCGCTGCATTGAACCCGGATGCTTTTCTTCCAATCGCGATCGTTTTTCTCGGGAAAATCTTCTCTGTAATGACAGCTTCGGCTTTCCTTTCGTTCTCTGGCGGAAAGGACGATGATTTTTGCCGTGATGATCATATGATGCAATTCCTTCGCCTTGGCGAACAGACTGTCATCGATATGATACTTACCGCTCATCAGGTCCGTCTCCAGGCCGCATAAAAAATCCCAGGCTTCCGAAAGCCTCTGCTCGCTTCGGATCACCAGACAATTTCGGTGCATCATGTCTCTCACCGAATCGGCGGCTTTCTCTATGCTTTTCGTTCCATGAACGCTCTTCCGAAGCCATGCCCGATAGCTGTCCATCCGATCTGCCGCTTGAAGCTGCGGATCCGGCTTCGTGGTTTGGCGCTTTGCATATTGCGCAGAAGCCGTACCCGTCCGGTGGCCGAATACCTGCCCTTCCGCCAGGGAGTTGCCTCCCGGCCGGTCCGGTCCACGCAGTCCGCCCGCCGTCTCGCCGGCAACGTACAGTCCCGCAATAGCCGTCTCGCCGTTCATATTCAAAATCTGGACTCCCCCGTTGTTGCACTGGGAAATCAGTCCGATCTCGAATGCATCCTTGTCCAGATCCGTCCCCTTGCTTTTCAGCACGCGTTTGGTTTTGGGCATTTTCGACTCGATCAAATCATCGGTCCCCGGTCTTTTTTTATACCACACCCCGCCTCGGGGGGTCGGATGGTTTTCTGACTCCCGCTGAATCGAGGTATCCAGATAGAATGAAACGTTGGATACGGAGAACGGAAACACTTTTTCCTTATATACCTCTTCAACCGTTACGCCTTCCGGAAGGATATCCTTAAAAATCGATTCCCCCTTCCCGTTCGTAAGCTCGGGATTCGTTTTCCAGACCGGGCCGGAGAGAAGCGTAATGGACGGAAACAAGGAAGCCGGTCCGATCTGCACAAACTCCATATTGATCAAGGGAAGCCCCAACTGATAGGCCATGGCATAACCGTCGCCTGTCATATCCGGGGTACCTACGCCATATTTATAAATACCATGGGAACCCCCGCAAGCAAAGATGACGGCCGGTGTCCGGTAAAGCACGATTTCCTGCGTCTGCCGATGCCAGCCCAAGGCCCCGGTCACCTTTTTATCGGCGTCAGTCAATATGTCAAAGATCATCATATCCTCATCCACGGGCACATCGAGCGCTTTTAGCCTTTTTGCCAAAATGGCAAGAATGTGTCTTGCGGTGACTCCGTTTACCCGGCAGGTTCTGGGATACGTTGCATAGTCGCTCATGCCTTGAACCAATTTCCCGTTCGGCTGTTTATCAAACTCCAGTCCCAGATCGATCAGGTCATAAATCCGGTCCGGCACTTCATGCGCTAATCCCCACACCAGTTCGGGATCAATGAAGCCTTCCCCGGATTCCATCGTATCGGAATAATGAATTTCCGGATGGTCCCGCTCATCCCCGTGACCGATCGCCGCTGCGATGGAAAGCAATTCAGAGAAAGCCGTAGCCGTTGATCCGCTTTTTAACCATTGGGATTTGACCGCCATCCTGACATCGGCCCCAGCCTGTTTGGCCGAAAGCGCCGCACGGGCTGCCGCCCCGCCGCCTCCGACCACAAGGACATCCGCATCAATTTCTTTAGCAATCCTTTGTTTGGACATGATTTGGTCTCCTTACTCAAAAATATGGGAAGACATCGGCCTGACTGCCGGATCAATGGTCACCGGGAAATCGATATAAGGCAAAATTTCCTTCTCTATATCGATTCCCGGAGCGTATTCGGCGAGAACCAGGCCTTCTTCACCCAACCGGAATACGGCTCTCTCTGTAATGTATAAAGGTGCCTGCCCTTTTTGTCTGGCGGCATCGGCATTGAATGTCAAATGCTCTACCTGCGGGATAAACTTCTTATGCCGTCCTTCCTTCACAACAGCCAGCTTCCCGTCGCGAATTCGGACTTCGAGTCCTCCGCTCGTCAGCGTGCCGCAAAACAAGATTTTCTTTGTACGGTGAACGATATCGATAAAGCCGCCCGAACCGCGAAAAATGCCGTTAAACTTGCTGACGTTGACATTGCCGGCTCCGTCAATTTGCGCAAAGCCAAGCAGACTGGCCGACAAGCTTCCGCTATGGTAATAGTCAAAGGCTTGCGGAGAAGTGAGAATGGCCGTCGGATTGATATGTGCTCCGAACACTTCCTCCCCCATCGGAATCCCGCCGACGGCGCCGTGCTCCAGAGAAAACGTAACCTGATCGAAAAAATGCTCTTCGATTAATAACTGCGGCAAGGAAACCGGAATACCGACCCCCAGATTGACGACGGAGCCCGGGGCCAATTCTTCCGCAGCCCTGCGCAGTATAATCTTTCTGGTGTCCAGGGGAAGCGGCTCGGCTATGTCATCGATCGGGGCCTTGATCTCTCCCGTCCAGCTCGGATGATGATATTCGAGCAGACTTTGCTTTTGCTCAGGATCAATCACGACGGCATCGACTAAAATACCCGGAACGGCGATGGAACGCGGATGCATCGAACCTTTGGCGGCAAGCCTCTTGGCTTGAACAATAACGTATCCCCCGTTAGCCTTGGCAGCCATCGCCATCTCTAAGCCGGCCAGCGTCACCGGTTCATGCTCCAGGGAGACGTTGCCGTCCTCATCGGCCGTCGTTCCGCGGATGATTGCAGCATGGACAGGCAGCGGACGGTAATAAAGATATTCTTCTCCAGCCACCTCGATAACCTCATTCAGACTCTCCGTCGTTCTTTCGTTCAGCCTTCCCCCTTCAATCCGGGGATCCACATACGTTTGCAGTCCGACCTGCGTGAACATGCCTTTATTGCCGCCGGCCATGCTCCGGATGAGATGGAATAACGTTCCCATTGAGAAGCTGTACGCTTCAATTTGATTGCTGCGGATCATTTCCGTAATCCTGGGGCTTTCCTTGACATTAAAGCTTCCGCTGATCAGCCTTTTCAGCATGCCGGGCTTTGCCAGATGATCCAGTCCCGTCGTTCGTTCTTTATCCCATCCGACACGAACCGGGGAAATGACCGTCAGGTTGGAAGGACTGCCGCAGCTATCGAACCGATGGCCCAGAGCCGAGATGACTTTTTCCGGGCATAGAATCGAAATCAGGCCCCCGATAGTAATCGTCGAATCATCGGGAATGTTCGCTACGGCTTCTTCCGCCGTCATGACCTTGGAGCGAGTCGTTACGCTTCTCTGGTATGCAGACATTGTCTCTTCCCCCTCCTTTCTTGCTAGATTTCATACTTGCGCAGGTCAAATAAGTCAGCCGTGAGCTTTCCCTGCTTCAATTGTTCGATGACCGTTTTTTCAAACTCGACCTTCTCTTGAGCCGCCCGCACGATCTCTTCCAGCCGGTTGGAAGGAACCACGGCTACGCCGCTGGCATCGGCAAGAATAATATCTCCCGGATGGACGACCGTACCTCCCGCAACGATCGGAGCATTTAGCCTGCCGGTATTTTTTTTCTCCGCTTTTTTGATCGATACCGAGTGCGTGAATACCGGGAATCCAAAATCGATGATTTGTTCAATGTCCCGGACGCTGCCGTCGATCACGAGCCCCTTAATATTGCGTTCCATAGCTGCAATGGTGAGAATTTCTCCCCAATAGCCCGCTTCATAGTGCTGATTCGTTGTCGCGACCAGCACATCCCCCGGTTTGGCGCTGGCCACGGCCAGGTGCAGCATCAGGTTATCTCCGGGGTGGCACTTGACCGTCAGTGCAGGCCCGCAAAGCTTGAAGCGGCGGTCCAGCGGCTTGATATTCGCCGTCATGGCGTGTTCATTGCCCGTCAGGCAATCGGAAACAATCGCCGCATCGAACTGTGCCAATTGTTCGGTTAACGCAGCCGCGCTTTGATCAATCATCCTTCTTCTCATCTCCCTGTGAGATTGTCTTTTACTTCCGCTGATCGAATTTTCTTTGGAGTACGGCTGCGGCCAGCATCGTCTTGTGAACCTGCACCGTACCGCCCGCAATCGAGGCCGCACGGACACAGCGGTAGTACCACTCCAGCGGGTATTCTCGTGAAAAGCCGTATCCTCCATGAAGCTGCAGGCAATCGTCCGTAATTTTTTTCGCGGCTTCCGCAACATAAACCTTGGCTATACTCACGGACGTCTTATCGATTGCACTGTCGAGCACCTCGGCGGCCGCCTTATAAAGCAGAGTCCGGGCAGCTTCCAGCTGCAGATACATGTCGGCAATCATCCACTGCACACCCTGAAACTCACAGATCTCCTTTCCAAACTGCCTGCGCTCTTTCACGTACTGGCAGGTACGATCGAAGGCCGCTTGCGCAATGCCCAGCGTTTGGGCCGCATAGCCGAGACGCACTCCGTTATACACGCCCATTAAGGCTTTAAATGCATTTTTGGTCACCAGTACATTTTCTTTCGGAACAAGCGCTTCATCAAAATAAAGCGCGGTCTGGTATTCGCCGCTCATATTTTCCTCGGCTACTCCGACCGAAAAGCCCGGCGTTCCGCGTTCCACCAGGATGGCCCCGATATCGGACGGTTTGCCCGAATTGCCGAATCGGGCGTACACGACAAACGCATCCGCAAGATGCCCTTCGCTGACAAAGATTTTCGAGCCGTTCAGCTTGTAATAATCGCCGCTTTCCACAGCCGTCGTTTTCAGATCGGTAGCCGCACTCCCCGCATCCGGCTCACTCATGCCCAAAGCGACGTAATATTTACCCGCCGCAATTTTGGGCAAATATTTACTCTTCTGCTCCGGAGTCCCCAGATGATTTATAAAATTGGCGATGCCCGGACCCGTATGATACACCATCCGTCCGCTGGTCGGACATACTTTGCACAGCTCCTCGATAATCAGCATCGCACTGAATAAATCCAGATTCATCCCGCCGTATTCTTCAGGCAGCGTAATGCCGAGAAATCCATGCTCGGAGAGCATCTCCGCGTTTTTCCAGAAATCCTCGCCCTCCAGCCAATGCTTGGCCGGCGTCAGCTTGCGCGAGGCGAATTCCCGCGCAACCGCCTGCCATTCCAACTGCTCTGCTGTCAATTCGTAGCCCATTGGTCAACTCTCCCAAAATATCATAGTAAATTGGCACACGGCGTCATCCGCTTTATTTCGAGCTTGAATATACGACTTTAAGTGCGGTCAAGAAATCCTTGCCTGTCGAACCGATGGAATACGGGCCGACGGCGGAATGCTTCAGCCCCCCGAAGGGAACGTGAGATTCGCTGATCGTTCCATTGTTGATATGGATCATGCCGGTCTCGATTTCTTCCACGGCCTGTTCCGCATACGGCATATGATGCGTAAAGCAGGACACAGCCAGACCGTATTCACTGTTATTGGCCACTTGAACGGCTTCATCAAAGCTGTCCACCGGTATCACGACAAGGACAGGACCAAAGATTTCTTCCCGGGCAATTCTCATGTCCGGCGCTGCATTCGTAAATACCGTCGGCTCATAATAATAGCCTCCGTTCACCCCCGACGGCCTTTTCCCCCCGGCCGCCAAAACGGCGCCCTCCTCTAGCCCGATGCGCACATATTGCTCCACCGTATCCAATTGGTCTTGACTGACCAGCGGGCCCATGTTCACTTTGTCCGACATCCCGTCACCTATGACGTATTGGGCCAGCTTTTCCGTCAAAGCCCGGGTGACCTCTTCGACTCTCGATCTTTGTACGACAATCCGGCTGATCGAGGTGCATCGCTGTCCGCTCGCCGCGAAGGCTGCGGCCAAGATCTGATCGACGGCTCCGTTCACATCCGGATAGTCATAAATAATGCCGGCATTTTTACCGCCCATCTCCAGCTGCACTTCGATCAGACGTTCCGCCGCCAGTTTATATATACCGGACCCGACGGCCGTTGAGCCGGTGAAGGTTACGCCTTTGACCAGCGGATGCGAGACGAGCGTATTTCCCACGCTTCGGCCCGAACCGACAATCAGGTTCAGCACGCCTGCCGGAAGCCCCGCTTCTTCGAACAATTCAATGATTTTCGCGCCCATCGCCGCCGTCACCGTTGCTGGCTTAAATACAACGGTGTTCCCGGCGGCCAGCGCCGGAACGATTTTACGAAGCGGAGTCACCAGCGGGAAATTCCAGGGAGAAATGGCGGCAATCACCCCTTTGGGGACACGGATCGTCCTGACATGAATCCCCGCACGCTCGCTTGGAAGCGTTTCTCCCGTCAATCGAAGCGCTTCTCCGGCGGAGTAGCGCGCCTCGTTGATCGCTTTCGTAATTTCACCGTGGGCTTCCTTGATCGGCTTCCCCATTTCTCGGGTGAGCAGTTCAGCCACTTCCTGCCTTCTTCTCTCCAGGACATCAATAACGTTGTAGATCTTCTCGGCACGTTTGACGGCAGGCACTTTAGACCAGGTTTGAAAGGCCTCGTGAGCAGACTCCACAGCCTGAATCGTTTCTTCTTTCGTAGCATTGGTTACAACAGCTACGATCTCACTGGTATTTGCCGGGTTTTCTCTCTGGATGATTTCTCCGGATTCGGATGCAACCCAACGTCCACCGATATAATTGTTCACCTGGATAGCGGTTTGCTGTGCGTTTCCCATTGTGGATTCCCCTTATCTGATTTTTTCGATCATTCTCCGTAAGTCCGCCGTTGTGCAATCCTTCGGATTGGCACTCGTCATCCCGGATTCAAAGGCTTCTTTCGCGATTACATCCAGCTCGTCATCGGATGGATGCAGACCCAAAGCGGTTAACGTCGTAGGGATTTCCAAATCGTGAATCAACTGTTCCACCGCAGTAATGGAACGTTCGGCAGCCTCGCGCAAGCTTAAGCCTTCCACATTCTCGCCAAGCGCGACCGCAATATCTCTGAACTTCTCATAGTTGGTGCTTACGTTGTATCTCATGACGACGGGAAGCAGCAGTGAATTGGCAAGGCCGTGCGCAACGCCCAAACGTCCTCCGAGCGGATGCGAGATGGCATGAACCGCTGCGATTCGTCCCCAAATGAACGCCGCACCGGCGATCGTAGATGCGAGCATCATATGCGATGCGGCGTTCAGGTCCGCCCTGCGTGCCACGAATGGGCGCAGATGCCGTCCGATTAACCGGATCGCATACAATCCGAACGCTTCGGTAATCGGCTGCGTCTGATTGGAAGTATACGATTCGATCGCATGGCTTAACGCGTCCATGCCTGTGATCGCCGCCACCCCTCGTGGCACGGTGGTCAGTAATTGAGGGTCGAGAATAGCCGCTTTGGCATGCAGGTGTTGACTTAGAATCCCCATTTTATAATGGCGTTTGTTATCTTTTAGTACGGTAGCATGGGTCACCTCCGATCCGGTGCCTGCCGTCGTCGGTATGGTGATGATCTCAGGGCCCTTGTTCGGAATTTTGTCTTTTCCTTCATATTGAGTCAGGTCTCCGGCATTCACGACGGCAATGGATACCCCTTTGGCCGTGTCGATAGAACTGCCTCCACCCATACCGATGAGTGCATCGCATCCGTTCTCGATATACAGGTTTTTCACATGCTGCACAATCTCGATGGTAGGGTCCGGTTCTACCTCCGTGAAAGTGAAGAATTCAATTCCCGCACTGCTGAGCAGGCTTTCCACACGCTTCAAATTACCGGATTGCACGATCCCTTTATCCGTACAAATCAATACTTTTTTGTAGTTGTACTTACGGATAATCGTCGGCAGTTCGTTAATTTTGTTTACTCCGTAGTAAATTTGCGTATGCAGACCAAATTCAAAGGAATCCAAGACGAGGTTCATCGGTTCACGACCTTTTGTTTATTTTTATCGATTATCGATAATCTATAATGAATTAATCATATCAAAATTGCCGTCATTCGTAAAGATGATTTTTGGCCCTTGCTTTTCATTAATGCGCTCCTAAATAGGCATTTTTAATCTCGTCGAGCAGTTTGGACGCATCGTCGTTGGCCACGATCCTGCCGGCTTCCAATACATATCCGCGATGGGAGATAGCCAGGCTTTGTCTCGCGTTTTGTTCGACCAGCAGCACCGTAGTGCCGCTTTGATTGATTTGCTTAATCGCTTGAAACATATTTTGAACAATGACCGGAGCCAGCCCAAGGGAAGGCTCATCGAGCAGCAGCAGTTTAGGCTTTGCCATCAGTCCTCTTCCGATGGCACACATCTGCTGCTGCCCTCCGGAAAGCGACCACCCCAGCCGATCCATCAACGGGATAAGATCGGGAAAGATCTGGGTAATCTCCTCGATATCCTGATTCACGATATGCATGGGAACCTTCCTGCCGGTTGCTCCTAGGATTAAATTTTCCCTGACCGTGAGCCCGGGGAAAATTTTTCTTCCCTCAGGCACATGAACCAGTCCCCGGCGGACGATTTCTTCCGGTGCGATGTGATCAATCGGTTGTCCCATAAACTCGATCGTTCCGGTTTTCGGGCGAATCAGCCCGGAGATCGTTTTGAGCGTTGTGGACTTGCCGGCTCCGTTCATACCGAGCAGAGCCACGATTTCCCCTTCCCTGATCTCAAGTGAAACATTGCGAAGCGCAACAATCTCGCCATATCTTGTTTCGATCCCGTTAAGTCTCAGCACGCACAAATTCCTCCCCGAGATAAGCTTTAATCACTTCCGGATCATTCAATACTTGTTCCACGGATCCTTCACTGATTTTTTTACCGAAGTCCAGTACCGTAATGTAATCGGCCACTTGCGAAACCAGCTGCATGTCGTGTTCAATCAGCAGCATCGTAATGCCGAGCTCGTTCATCCGTTTGATCAGCTTGATCAGCTCCTGCGTTTCTTCCGGATTCATCCCTGCAGCCGGTTCATCCAGGAAAAGCAAATCGGGTTCCGCTGCCAGCGCTCTGGCGATCTCCACCAGCCTTTGTTGTCCATAGGAGAGATTCTTCACTTTCTCAAAATAGTTATCGAACCCTACAAAAGCGAGCGCTTCTTCCGCCCTGGCCCTGATCTTTCTTTCTTCCTCCCGGGCGGATCTGGAATTCAGCATCACATGGAACAGATTCGCTTTGGTCCGGGTATGCTGGCCAATCATGACGTTATCGATAACCGAAAGCTCGGGAAACAAACGAATATTTTGAAACGTTCTTGCGGCTCCCATTTGTACGATCAGGTGAGGCTTATGATTGGTGATCTCTTTTTCGCGATATTTGACAATCCCTTCGGTCGCCGTGTAGATCCCGCTTAATACGTTAATCACGGTCGTCTTGCCGGATCCGTTCGGTCCGATAAGCACGTGAACATCGCCCTTTTTCACATTAAAATTAACGCCGTCAACCGCTTTGACGCCCCCAAAATGCTTCTTTAAGCCTTTTACCTCAAAAATCACTTGATCCTCTCTTATCGGAGTTGCAGCATTGGCTTGCTCCAGATAAGACAGGCTCTTTCCTTCAACAAACTTGATCGCGCCGGCCTTTTCCGGACTGCCGCCCCTGCTTTTCTTTTTGATGAGCCGGCCATAAAGACCGCTGACCACTCCCCAAATCCCGTTCGGCAAAAAAATCAGGAACACGATAATCAAACCGCCATAAATCGCCAAATAGTATTCTTTAAAAGACCTCAGCCATTCCGGCAGCCAGGTTAACAATATGGTACCTACAAGCGCACCGATAATGGAATCCGCTCCTCCGGTAATCAGCATCGCAAAAAACGTGACCGATTGTTCAAAGATAAAGACATCCGGGCTGATATAGCCGTAGCCCGATGCGTACAAAGCTCCGCCGATCCCGCCCAATGTGGAGCATATGGCAAACGCCAGCATTTTCGTTTTGAACAGGTCCACGCCTGCGACCGATGCGGCAAGTTCATCTTCGCGCAGCGCGAATAATGCCCGCCCCAGTCTTGAATGTTTCAAACGGTAAACAAAGAGGATGCACAGGAATAAAACGGCCAGGCAGAACCAGTAGAACCATTTT
Organism: Paenibacillus naphthalenovorans; assembly: GCF_900099895.1. Taxonomy (GTDB): domain Bacteria; phylum Bacillota; class Bacilli; order Paenibacillales; family NBRC-103111; genus Paenibacillus_G; species Paenibacillus_G naphthalenovorans. The sequence goes on along the minus strand of NZ_FNDY01000006.1, from coordinate 186,324 downwards.
GCATCCTCTATGCCGAACGGACGGGGAATGCTGCTTAATCCGTCGGCACCGCCGGTAACCCCCTTCCAGTTATGAAGCACAAGCTGGATAATGATTTGAAATCCTATCGTAACTAACGCCAGATAGTGGGTGACCAGCCGAAGAGAGATCGCGCCCAGGAATAATCCCGTTACGACCGGAATGACTAAGGCCAATACGACCCCGGCCCAATACGGCAAGCCGAACAGCACCGTCGTTGATGCAAGAGAATAAGCTCCCAATCCGAAGAAGGCCGCTTGGGCCAGCGAGATTTGTCCGGCATACCCCATCCCTACCGTCAATCCCAGCGTAGCAAAGCAAAATACCGTTGTCCGCAATAATTCCGTCATATAGTAGTTGCCCAGGCGTCCCCCCGGCAGTAAAAAAGGGAGACAAAAGGCAAAAACGACAAGCACCAGACCCACTACAATGAAAATGGGCTGCGCCGGCTTTAAGCTTTTCAGTTCTTTTTCCATACCGCCACTGCTTTGTATCGATTGGGTTTGCATGGTTTTGGTTTGCATAGACACACTCCCTACTCATGTATTGCATCAGGGCATCAGGCTTTCATTCCGACTTTTTCTCCAAAAATCCCGTAAGGTCTAAAGATCAGGAAAAGGATCAGGAACAAAAACGCAAAGCCGTCTTTATAAGGTCCGGAAATATAGGCGGCGGCAAAGGTTTCCGCGATGCCAATCATCAGGCCTCCGATAATGGCGCCTTTGACATCGCCCAACCCGCCCACGATTGCGGCGGCAAAAGCTTTCAAGCCGATGATCGCGCCCATCGTATGGCTAATCATAAACACCGGAGCAACGAGAATGCCGGCCGCTCCTCCCAAGGCCGCGCTATAGATGAATGTCAGCGCTTGCATATGGGAAACCTTAATGCCCATCAGTTTGGCGGTCTCCGGGTCCTGTGCAGTAGCCTGCATCATTTTGCCCAATCGTGTTTTTTCAAATAACAAGTACTGCAGAATCAGCAGAACAATCGCGCAGCAAAGGATCGCAAGATACTGGACGGATACGACGATGTCTCCGATGTTGATCGTGTCCGTTGCAAATAAAGGCGGCAGCTTCAAAGGCACTGCGCCATAACCGAGCAGGAAAATATTTTGAATGATCATGGAAGCGCCGAGCGTACTGATCATTACCGCCAAGAACGCTTTGTTCCGTTTGGCAAAAGGACGGTAAACGGTCAGCTGAAACAAGTACCCGATTCCGCCGACAATGAGCGTCCCGAGAATAAGGCCAACCCATATTGGCAGATTAAGCGAAACCACAAGGGTAAAAGCGACGAATGCACCCATCATCGTAAACTCGCCCTGGGCGAAGTTCACCACATTCACGGATACATAGATCAACACAAATCCCAGCGCCACAAGCGCATAAATGCTTCCTATCGCCATCCCGCTGACCAGAAGCTGCAGGGGCATATTGAACAGTTCCATAAACTTCCCCTTCCTCGAGTATCGGCCAAATCCGGCGGCATGGGCCGCCTGCCGAATTCAGCCTTTGGTTCGCTTTATTTTACGGTTACAATTTCACCGTTTACGACCTGAACGACAGTGTAGGAGTGCAGGCCGTCGCCGTTTGGATCAAAGTTATATTCCCCTTCAACCCCTTTATGTCCCTTCACGGCTAAAATTCCCTCGCGGATCTGATCGGGAGAAGTCCCTTTTTCCGCCATGACTTTGGCCAGCACATGCAGGGCATCATACACCCAGCCTGAAAATAAATCCGGCACATCCGTATATTTCTGTTTGAAGTTTTCAACGAACCTTTTGGTCTCCTCGCTTTGATCCAGCGCAAAATCATTCACACCATATATCCCGTTTAATTTGTCACCCGCCAATTTGAGCGTCGTCGTCTGGGCCCCCGCCGCTGAAGAAACAAATTCCGCCTGAATGCCAAGCTGTCTCATCTGAACGACCAATTGGGCCACATCCGCGGAAGCCGTCATAAAGCCGTTGATGACGTCAGCACCGGACTTGCGGATGTTTTCCAGCACCGGAGTAAAATCTTTGGTATTCGCGGTATAGCCTTCAATAAGGACCGGCGTAATTCCCTTATTCTTATATTCAGCGACCAGCATGTCTTTGCCCGCCGTGCCGAATGCATCGGTATCATACACAATAGCGACCTTCTTTTTCCCTAATTTGTCCGTCGAGAAATCGACAATCGTCTTGGCGGAATAAGCGTCGCTCGGTCTGAAACGGAAAAACCATTGGTTTTTCAATTCGGTGGTTAAATTGACATTTGTGCCGCCGATCATGACGGGAATGCCTGTTTTCTTGGTGATTTCATTGATGGAGAGCGCATTGGTGCTCGTGATCGGACCGATGATCGCCACGATATCCGGGTCGGAGATTAATTTTTGAAATGCGGATACCGTACCGTCGTTCGTACCGCGATCGTCCTCGACCACCAGTTCTATCTTCTTACCATCTACACCGCCGGCCCCGTTAATCTCGTCTAACGCAATCTGAGCGCCGCGTTTTTTAAACTCGCCGGTGAGTGCGGATTTGCCCGTCAGGTCGGCAACCATACCGATTTTAATCACTTCGCCTTGATCATCTGCGCCTCCGCTACTGCTTCCGCATGCGGATACAATGATCATGCTTGCCGCCAAACACATACCCAGTATTGCGCGAATCCGTTTTTTCAATGGTTACACCCCTTCTGACATCACTTATTTTTTAATCGCCTGCTCCGACTTTTTTTCACAACTGTAGAATATGATAAATTATACCTCACCACCCTTTGTTAAGCGCTTTCAAATTGGATTTTATAGATTATCGATTAACGATATTATTTAATATATTCCGACTTCAATTTTTTGTCAATTGTTTTTTTACAGCACAATGAAGGCTCTGTTTTTATTCAAATATTCCCTTTTAAGCTAAAATATTCTTTACTTTAATAAAGTAAGGATAAGGAATGCGGTTTGAAGCGGCCAAATATTGGGCGGAAATGGTTCCGCCCTTTTTGCTGTTGGCTATTCGCATCCCGCTTGCGGGAATATTCCTGATTCCATTTGTGCGGAGAAAATATGTTTGGTACCGCCCGAGTCCCAAACAATGACTGCTTCTGATCCTTATTGGAACCACATCCATTTTCTTTCACCAAATCTTAGGGCACAACAAAAAGGGGATGTCCCATAAGTCACCTCGGTGACTTATGGGACATCCCCCTGAGCAGTCTATAACTTTGAACGTTATAGACTGCTCTTCTCTTGCAATCCGACAACTAGACAAGCCTCAAAAAAAGGCTTGCCTTCCGTGGATTCCCCTCTGAAATAAATGCTTCCTTCGCTTAGATCCGACCTTAGCACCAGGATGTCGTCTCCCATTCGCGCTTCATTGTGGTATGTAATCCGAAAGTTGTGCAGCGATAGTTTTAACTCCTCTTCGTCAAGAGCATCCAGGCAAATATCTGCGTAACGGGAATTGTTCAAATGTCCGTTAGCATCAATTCCGCTGTAGCGCACCTGCATCCGATAAGCTTCGGAAAGCGGCACATCCGGCGGAACCTGCACTTTATCGGGCACATCGCCAATGGATTCTTCGGCGTGAACATCCAGCCGATACGGAAACGCGGAGGGACGAAGTATTTTTCTCTTTCCCACATCGACAAGGGCCCATACCGATCTGGATTGGATCATCAGGTTCCCGTCCGCATCCCGCACGCGGTAATCCCGTAACCATAATACCCCCTTCGTTCCCTTATTCCAGGTTTGGATAGAAACCGTCTCCAATATCCGGGGCATTCGCTTGAACTCGATGTCCAAAGTGATCAGCATCCAGCCCATTCCGCTGTCCTTCATCTCCTGCCAAGGAACTCCCATATCGTCCACATGAGCATCCGCTGCTCTTTGCATTAAAGCCAATAAAGAGGACAGGCGGCATTGGGCCCTGAAATCGGTATAATCCGAGCTGATCTTATAGTCGTCCTTCCACGAGCCCCGCATGGTTCATCCTCCCTTTTTCCCAAGCCAGTACAAACAATTCGTACCGACGGTTTTCCGGAAACGAATCCAGCTTCCCAAAGTAACGTTCAATCGCAAACATTTGAGACTTGTGCGCTTTTAGCGCCTCCGCCTTCATGGGCCACTGTTGTTCGGTATCTATGACGATGGAGGGCTTGTAACCGTTCTCCATTAACGTACTGGACATGGCATAATAAAGCCGGCCTACCGACGGGCATCTTCCGCTTAATACGGCGGCCGTTGTCATTTTGGATATGGTCATATGATCAGGATGGAAGTTTCCGCCGTCTGCCGGAAAGGTGAACAGCATCGACGGTTCATATTTATTTACGAAGTTGACGATGCCGTCAATAAATATGTTTTCATCCACGGTATTCGATTTGCCGTCGGGAAACCCTAGATGCTCGACTGCAGACAGTCCCAGGATTTCGGCAGCCTTCTCCATTTCTTTGACCCTGACCTCAGCCAATTCCCCGTTGCTTAAATGGCTGTCGTAACCGTTCTTTTGACCGGCATCCCCTTTCGTGGCCAGGAGAAGAACCGTACGATGACCTTGATCCGCAAGCTGCCTGATCAGGCATGCACTCAGAAAAGTTTCATCGTCGGGATGAGCATAGATAAACCCTACGGTTTGACTCATTTCATCAGCCTCCTTACATTATTATATTCCATGAAGGCGTTGAAGTCATGCTACGAAAAAATCCGCCCCTTTCCAAGATAAGCCGGAGCCTCTCTTTAAAGCAGGGCGGATCGTATATTTTATACCTCAAGAAGATAACGGGCTGCCGGTAAAGTCGTTTGAGGCGCTACCCGCGGGTGAAATAGGCCACCCGTTTAAGGAAAATGCTTTCCAGCTTCTCTACGATCGGGCCGTCTTTCTCGGAATCGCTTTTGACCTTCTGCCATTCGGGATCGCTTTGGAAAGCGCTAAATGCCGCTTCGCGTGCTTCCTTATCCGCAAATTCAAGGACATAATAAAGCCGGTTATGCTCAGGGTTGATATCCTCCCAAAAATCGATAACCTTGATACCGTGCTTTGCAAAAATACGCAAGGTGTGATTGGAGAACCGGTCGTTGATTGCCTGCATTTTTCCTGGATGAATATGGTAAATACGGAGTTCATAAAGCATATCACATTTCTCCTCTCAATAATAGGTCCGGCCAAATCACGTTGTTTGCGCATTCCAGGTCAGGTCATCAGGATTTGTCCTTACTTGTTTTATTATAGACGACTTTCTCCGCCGGGCAAATAACCAAAATTCATAGAAGCTGCAGCGCCTTACACAAATTTTCCGTTACGGTAATCCTCGTAGGCTTGACGAATTTGCTCCATCGTGTTCATGACGAACGGGCCGTGGGCGACGACGGGCTCGTGCAGCGGTTGTCCCGCGTACAACAAAGCACGGAGCCTGGTGACGGCCGTGATCTCAACCTCGCTCTCGCGGCTGCTCCCTGCAGAACCCAGCCACAGGACCTGGCCCTCACTGGCTTTTGTACGTTCCTTCCCGAACAACCCTTCCCCTTCCAGAATATATATAAAACCATTATAGGAGCCGGGCAGATCCTGCTTTACGGAGGCATCCGGTTCTACATTCAATTCCACCATCGTAATGGGAACAACGTTTTTCGTCGGGGACGCTACACCGCCCGATGAGCCCGAGAATACGCGGATCGTCGCTCCTTCCTCCACCCGCAAGGGCATATCCACGCTTCGAAGGTTCTGATATCGCGGCTCCATCATTTTATCCCCGCTGGGCAGATTAACCCAAAGCTGAAGGGAATGAACGGTTTCACCCTCGGCAGGATCTTCATTATGAATCACTCCGCGCCCGGCCGTCATCCACTGTGCGTCGCCGGGGAGCAGCTCGTCCTTTCCTGCGGTTTGGCTATCGTAATGCTCAAGCCTTCCCTGTATCACATACGTAACGGTTTCGATGCCGCGGTGTGGATGGTTATTGAATGAGCCTCTTTGAAACCAGTCCTCGGCAAGCATCAGGAATGGATCATATTCCTGCCAATGCCCCGGCTCCAGGATGAAGCTGTTCTGATGAGTCGGACTAATCCGGTTTTTCTTCGCAGTCCAGACACGGTGAATATCCCGCTGGAATACATGAGCTTGATCGTTCATGAACGGATGCCTCCCTTGTTTGTTCGCATTAGTGGTTGATCGAAAGCAAGGTGTTAGGATCATTATAAAAATATTACTTACTTTTATCAAGTGACTATATAATATTCTGCTAATTGGATGGCGTTCTTAGGAGAAGATGCTCTCTCCGCCCGGAAAAGGAAGAAGCCGAACGGGCAGCATGCCGTCGGCTTCTTCGTTATGTATTAAGATAAGTGCTAGAATCTTCTTTTTCCCATAATAAACGTTTTTCTCACTTTTTTAACGGCCAGCGGAACCTGTTTTTTACTTTGTTCCATCATGCTGCTGCATAGCGGACAGCTGGGAGCGGCCTCCGTTACAAATTCATCCCGGATCCAGGCGTTGCATTCGCTGTCTTTGCATTTCCAAATCTGGATTTCCTTCATTTCTTGTGTCTGTGCCTCAGAAGTCGATGTTGACATACTTGTGATTAACCCACCTTCCCAAAAATGTTGACTATTTATTATGGTACACATGAGGGCCAAAATGCAAGTCCCTTACCCATTTATTTCACAAGTGCGATCATAACAGGCAATACGATAAAGGAAGCAAGCGTGGTCCATAGAATGCACTTCGAAACGACCCTGGGCGAGGCGTTAAATCTCTCCGCTAAAATCACCGCATTGACGGCCACGGGCATCGAAGCCAAAAGCAGCATAACCGAAAACAAGATGCCTTCGATGTTCAGTACATATAACACGAAGCAGGCCACAACCGGGGCCACGAGCAATCGTACCGTCATCCCCATCCAGAACGGGGTCTGCAGCTTTGCATCCATCTCGGCGCTCTTTACGCTGACCATTTGCGCCCCTAATATGACCAATACCACCGGGGAATAAGCCGCAGCAACCAGCGAGACCCCTTTTTCAATTCCCGCCGGCAAATCCACGTCTAAAGTCCGCAGTGCGACTGCCAACATCGCCGCATAAATCGCCGGAAGTGAAAATACGGATTGAATGGCATTTTTCACAGAAAACTGGGAACGGGCGGCAAAATAGATCCCTATCGTATTCACGATAATCATTTGGATAATGACGTAAATCGATGCTTTTTCCAATCCGAGCGTTCCAAAAGCGAGCAAAACGAGCGGAAGCCCGTAATTCACAGCATTCGTGAATGTAGAGATCAAAGTCAGGCCTGCGATTTCAGAGGAGGACCATTTCAGAATTCTGCCTAATCCATTGGCAACGGCCCACATCAATATCAGATTGAGAATACAGAAGGCAAGCGTCTTGTAGATGTCGTCAAAAGAAAGATTCGCACGATTCAACGTATCCAAAATCAGAGCCGGACTTAAAAAATATAAATACAGGGTCATGAGGGGCTTCGTTTCCAGATTTCTGTACCGTCCCAGGAGGGCTCCCGCAATAACGGGAACGGACAGCGGCACAATAACTTGAAACAGAGTTGAAACAACCGTCTGAAACATGCCGGGCATCCTTTCTATTAAGTTCAATTCCTACTCAATATAATACCACTAACAAGCGTTCGTCTAAGATGAATTTTCAATAAGCCCGATAGCTGCGTCCTATAAGAAAGAGCTTCAAGAATAATAATTTCATTTAAAGAACACATTAATATCCGTTAATTAAAATAAATGGAGGTTAGGACGATGAACAAATCGCGAGCCAGTGAGATTGCTTCTTCTCCTGTTATGGCCAATGTCACTTATCAGGGGGTTCCCATTTATATTCAACAAGTAGATGAGCAGACAGAAACAGCCAGGATCTACCCCCTCAACGAGCCTGAAAATGAACAAAGTGTTCCATTAGACCTTTTGGAAGAGCATGAGGAATAAAACCTTGATTTGAATGGGCAAGGAAGAAGCCGAATAAAACAGCAAAATAAGCATAGCCACGCCGGAATCACGGCTTACTGGCTATGCTTGCTTTTTATCCTGGGGGTTCAGAATGGATTATGGACTTTTGGGGACAGATGCCGGTTTAGGCGCAGATATCGGATGCTTCATAGCATTCGCTTTATCTCTTTTGCGGGATGTGGCCAGCACAACGCCCCCGACTATAAATATAGATCCGAAGATTTGAATGGCGGTCACCGGTGTGCCCAGGAGAACAAAACCGGCGATCATGGCTACAAAGGGTTGCAGATTCAAAAATATGGATGCTTTGCCCGCACCTACACGCTTGAGCTGCATGTTCCAGATTAAACCGCACAAGCCCTGCATCACAATAGCCGTTGCGATAAGCATCACCCAAGCCCAAAGATGGGGACTGACATGGTTTAAGGGCTCCTTGATGACCGCTACCGGGATCACCATACCGGAACCGATCACAGTCGAATATACCGTAGCAACAAATGGATCGATCCGCTCTGTCAATTTACGCATCATGATGATGGATACGGCAAAAGTAAGCATAGCAAATAGGATGTATACAGTGCCTATAGAAACATTCAACCCGTCGGATTTCCCTACTACAAAGAATATGCCCAGAATCGCCACGATGGACCCTGCGATCATGCGCCCTGTAATGGCTTCCTTTAAAAACACCGACGCCAACAAAGCGATCGTAATCGGTGCAAGGGACAGGATCAGTGAGGCTGTTGTAGCGTTAACCGTTTCAAGCCCAGTAAAAAAAGCTGCCTGATTGAGCAGCGTTCCGATAAAGCCCAGCGGAATGAGCAGCAAGTAATCCCGCGGATTCAGGTACTTCAGCTTTTTGGTGCTCCATGCATAAGCGACAAGAAATAAGGACGTCATGGTCAATCGAAGTGCCGCTAGAAGCAGGGGCGGAAATTCATTCACCAATATCGAACCGAATACAAAATTGCTCCCCCAGCAAGTAACGCAAAAAAGCAGGAGTAGATATGAACGAATCATGAACCGTTTCGTCTCCTCATCTAACAAGAAATAAACCGACACTCCGAATCATACTCCCGTTTCCAGGTCCTGTCGAACAAGGAAAATGACTCGGAAAACGGATTTAGCCTTGGATTGGTTCATAAATCTTCATTATCTCCCCTAATCGGCTTATTGCTAGCTTGTATGCGTTAAAATATATGCAGCCCGTTTCCCCTGCCATTTCAGCTTTGTTTTGGTCTTCGGTACAGCTTCTTAAAGCTGGTCCAAAAAAGAGAGGCGAGGAGGATCACCAAACCTGCGGCAGCCAATACATAGGCGGAAGTTCCATGCATTTCAATGTGCGGACCCTCCGGCCAAACATGTCTTCCGGCAAGCTCTAACCCGATAAAAATCATAATCGACCAGAGAGCAAGGCCGAAAATCATCCAGACCGCCGCCTTGTTCGGCTTGAATGCCGTTTTGCGAAGTACAATCCACATGACACCGATGACGGCCAAGGATGCGATAACGTATCCGACGAGGTCGTAGAGCGATAGCAGAAGCGTACCGCCGAAGCCTTCAATCAGCTTCCATTGGAGCAGCAGGAGCGGAATCAGAAACATAAGCTTGACCCGCTCCCGCATCGTGCGTTTGGGAATTTCCTTCATTAACTCGTCGCAATAGGATTTGGGATTTGTTCCAAACACATCTTCAGAGGATTTTATAATAGAACACAGTTGATGCCGGAGGTGCCTTACTTGAACTCGTCGGCTTTTTCCGAGTCCTCCTAACGTTATTCCACCGTGTTTGCGTTTGCGATCGCCGTATCGAACGTATCTTTTTTGGGAATTGCCGCTCCGGTGTGGTCTCTGGTGTTCGGCGTGTTTTCGGCGAAAATATTGGGTGAGGGTATATATTTTAGAGAAGCGAAAAAACGTTAGAAAGGCCGCTGGAAGGAAAATAGGGATTACCCCAAGCTGCAAAGGCTGAGGGGCATCCCCTTTTTTGCTGCGATATTAGTGATGCAGAGCCGCATGACGCTTAAAGTGGTCTTCGATGACAAGGCAGGCCATGGCTTCGACTACAGGGACAATTCGCGGGCAAATGCACGGGTCATGTCTGCCCTTCGTCACAATGACTTGTTCTTCTCCGCTGGTACGGATCGTTTGCTGTGGGACAGATATCGAGGAAGTCGGCTTAACGGCAACCCTGAAGATGATTTCTTCCCCGGTGCTGATTCCTCCGAGAATGCCCCCCGAGTGGTTGCTTAAGAAACCGGACGCGTTCATCTGGTCGTTATGCTCGCTGCCCAGCATTCCGGCTGCCTCAAATCCGGCTCCGAATTCGATTCCTTTTACAGCGCCGATCGATAGCATCCCTTTGGCAAGATCCGCATCAAGCTTGTCAAACACCGGCTCTCCCAAGCCGGGGATCACCCCCCGAATCCTGCATTCCACAATGCCGCCGCAGCTGTCCCCGATCGCCGCCAAAGCTTCAATTTTCTCTATCATCCGAACCGCCGCTTCCGGGTCGCAGGCTCTGACCGCATTGCGTTCGATTTGATCCTCAATAAAGGCGGCGCATTCGATTCCGCCAATGGCCTTCGTATAGGCTACGACGCTGACGCCTCTGCGCTCAAGCAGCTTGCGCGCCACGGCACCCGCAGCCACTCTCGCGGCCGTCTCTCTGCCCGATGCTCTGCCGCTTCCCCGATGATCCCGGATGCCGTATTTTTTCAAATACGTAAAGTCGGCATGCCCCGGCCGGAAGGAATGCTGAATATCGCGATAAGCCTCGGGTCTCATATCTTTATTGTATAACGTGATAAAAAGCGGCGTTCCTGTCGTTTTGCCCTCGTAGACCCCGGATTGAATATATACCTGGTCATATTCCTTGCGGGGAGACGTTACGGAGGACTGCCCCGGTTTTCTCCGGTCCATTTGAATCTGAATGTACTGCTCGTCTATTTCCACTCCGGGCGTAACCCCGTCAATAATCACTCCGATCGACTCTCCGTGAGATTCCCCAAACGTCGTGATTTTCAGAAAATCACCGAACGAACTTCCTGCCATCGCCTTTCCCCCTTGGTATTTTGAATCCTTTTGACACCTTCGACTGGTTCCATTATAATTTCACTCATGAAATAAATGAAATCACAATATTTTAATCATGTCATAGAGGTGTTCTATATCAAAACAGTAGCGATGGAGTGGTATCGCATATTTCTGTATACCGCCAAGCTCGGTAATTTGACCAAAGCCGCACAAGCGCTTCACATTACCCAGCCTTCGGTTAGTTATGCGATCAAACAATTAGAAGAGACTCTGGGAGTAAAGCTGTTCGATCGTCTTTCCAAAGGGGTGAATTTAACATCGGAAGGCCGCGCTCTGTTCGAATATGTGGAACAGTCCTTTGCCCTGCTGGATGCCGGAGAGAAACGAATTCAGTCTCTCAGGCGCCTGACAGCCGGCGAGCTGCGGATCGGCGCAAGCGGACCGTTCATTAGGCATCTGCTGCTGCCCGCACTCGATCAGTTCCATGCCGATTATCCCGGAGTACGTATCCGTCTTTCCCAAGGCAAAACCGCCGATATCGGAAAAAGATTAAAGGACGGGCAAATTGAATTGGGTCTCGTCCATCTTCCCGTGGATGATCCCGGCCTGGAGGTGAAGCCGCTGCTGGACATCCAGGATTGTTTTGTCGTAGGGAATGCCTATCGTGCGCTATCCGGACAGCCGATTACAACCGGACAATTAGCGGAAATCCCGCTTCTCCTGCTGTCTTCGGAAAGCAGCACCAGACTATTCGTGGAGCAGTGGCTGTACGCACAGGGCTATAAGGTTGAGGCGGACATAGAATTGAACAGTATGGAGATGCTGCTTGAGCTGGCCCGGCGCGGCTACGGCACCGCCTTCGTGACCCGGTCCTTTGTCCAGCAAGAACTGGATGCCGGACAGCTGTTCGAGCTGCAAACGGTCGAGCCGATCCCGCCCCGTGCCGTTGGAATAGCCATGCTGCGCGAACATTCCCCGTCTCTCATTGCCGCACGGTTTATGGAGCTGCTTACGGCTTCTTGATTCGCTCGCGCCGCTATACACAACAAATCCCGACCATTCAACAAATGAATGATCGGGATCACGTTAACGATTTATAAATCAAGCGTTCTGTACAGCGATCTTCGCCTTAAATTCTTTGCGGCGGCGGTGCAGGATCGGCTCCGTATAACCGCTTGGCTGGTCGTATCCTTTAAACACCAGCTCGCAGGCAGCCTGAAATGCCACGGAGTGTTCAAAGTCGGCAGCCATCGGACGGTATGCGGGATCACCGGCATTCTGCTCATCCACCACCTTGGCCATACGTTGCATGGTCTCTACGATCTGCTCCTTCGTACAAATCCCGTGGTGCAGCCAGTTAGCCATGTGTTGACTGGAAATGCGCAGGGTGGCACGATCCTCCATCAGCCCCACGTTATTAATATCCGGTACCTTGGAGCAGCCAATCCCCTGCTCTACCCAGCGAACTACATAGCCCAGAATCCCTTGTGCATTGTTGTCCAGCTCCTGCTGAATTTCTTCTGGGCTCCATTCGGGGTTTTCGGCTACGGGAATGTCCAAAATATCATCCCGGAAATCTTTAATCGCTTGCTTCAATTGATTTTGAACTTCCGTTACATTCACTTGATGGTAATGGAGGGCATGCAGGGTAGCCGCTGTAGGGGAAGGCACCCACGCCGTATTGCAGCCGGCCTGCAGCTGGCCGATTTTTTGCTGCAGCATATCCTTCATCAGGTCCGGCATGGCCCACATCCCTTTGCCAATCTGGGCACGGCCCTGTAATCCGGTTGCCAGTCCGATGCTCACATTCGATTTCTCGTAGCTTTGCAGCCACCGGGATGATTTCATCGCGTTTTTCCGAATCATAGGTCCCGCTTCCAGCGAAGTATGAATTTCGTCTCCCGTACGGTCCAAAAACCCGGTATTGATAAACACAACGCGATCCTTTACTTCGCGAATACACGCCTTCAGGTTTAGAGACGTGCGGCGCTCCTCGTCCATCACCCCGATTTTCAGCGTATTGCGTTCCAAATCGAGCAGATCTTCCACACGGTCAAAAAGCTCATTGGCAAATGCCACTTCCTCGGACCCGTGCATTTTCGGTTTGACAATATAGATGGAGCCCTGGAGCGAATTCCGGTACAGGCTGTTTCTTAAAAGATCATGCTTGCCGATGAGACCCGTTACAACCGCGTCCAAAATCCCTTCGGGAATCTCCTCGCCATTGCGGTCCAGGATCGCATCAATCGTCATCAAGTGTCCCACGTTACGGACAAACAACAGGGAACGGCCGGGCAAGGTGAATTCCTCTCCTGCAGGAGACGTATATGACCGGTCGGGATTGAGCGTCCGTGTGACGGTTTTATTTCCTTTCGGGAAGGTAGCGGACAAGTTCCCCTTCATCAGCCCCAGCCAATTGCCGTATACCAATACCTTGTCCTCGGCGTCGACAGCGGCAACCGAGTCTTCACAATCCATGATCGTCGTTAACGCAGCTTCCAGAAGAATGTCTTTCACGCCAGCCTGATCGGTTCGGCCGATTGGATGGTTACGGTCGATTTGAATCTCAAAATGCAGCCCGTTATTTTGAAGCAATACGGCCGAAGGGTCCTCGGGACTTCCCTGATACCCCGCAAGCTTGGAAGCATCCTGGAGTCCGGTAGTCTCTCCGCTGCGAAGCGAAACGGCCAATTGCCCCTCAACGATCGAATACCGGACGGCTTCCCGATGTGAAGACTTTGCTAACGGAGCCGCTTGATCGAGAAAATCTCTGGCGTAGGCGATGACCTTCTCGCCACGAACCGGGTTGTAATCCGCTGTACGCTGAGCTCCTCCTTCGTCATCAATCGCATCCGTTCCGTACAGAGCGTCGTACAGGCTTCCCCAGCGCGCGTTCGCAGCGTTAAGCGCATATCTGGCATTATTGACCGGCACAACCAGCTGCGGACCCGCCTGCCGCGCAATTTCATCGTCGACCTTTTGGGTGGTAATCTGAAAATCCTCTGCTTCCGGCTCCAGATAACCGATTTCCTGCAAAAACGCCTTGTATTTTTCGAATTCAAACTCTGCTTTATGTTCCTTATGCCATTCATTTATCAATCGCTGGATTTCATCACGTTTTTTCAATAACGCCTTGTTTTTGGGTGCCAAATCATGGATCAAGGATTCAAAACCGGACCAGAACCGCTCCTGATCCACCCCGCTGCCGGGTAAAGCTTCGGAATTAATAAATTGATAAAGGGCCGGAGCAACTTGAAGATTTCCTGTTTTCACATATTGTACCATCATTCATTCTCCTTTACTTATCAAATGATTGATTAGCTCTCACTTGAATCCTCGGCCTTCCAACGGCTCGTGAAGATCTCTCCCGTCGATTCACGAACGAAATCGTTTGCAGCTGTGCCTTGTCAAATCCCGGCATCATCACTATCCGCCCTCCTTGTTCATTATTTTGAACAACGTTCTTTATTTAGCCTTGACATCATCTTCCCACAGTTTTTAGTTTGTGTCAATGAGTTTTCAGCAAAAAAAAAACAATCATCCCTTTCCCTCTCTGGCTTGGGATCGGAATGATTGTCAGACTGTGGCTTGATCTGATCATTCATCTTACATACTTGTTGACAACCGCTGCCCTAATGCGCGAATTTCACGGATCGCCTCTTCTCTCTTTCCTTCCCAGTGATGGATGGGCATGGAGCAGCTGACCGCCGCGATAATCTCGCCGCTGCGGCGGCGAACGGGTGCAGCCACACAGCAAAATCCCATTACCCCCTCCTGAATGTCCAAGGAATATCCGTTGCGGCGGACCGTTTCCAGCTCCTGCAGGAACGCCTCCCGGGAGCCGATGGTATGCACGGTAACTTTATGCAACGTTTCCTGCGGAAATATGCGGCGGACCTGTTCGGCATCCATGTCGGACATCAGAATTTTTCCCAAGCCCGTCGCATGTGCCGGGAACCGGACCCCGGGCCCGGATACCATTTGTACCGGAGACGGCGCTTCTAATTTGGCCAGATACAGTACATCGCTCCCATCTAAGCGAGCCAGCTGAACCGATTCCTGAAGCTTGCGCATCACCGGCTCGGCGGTTCGCCGGAATTCTTCAACAAGGTCGTACTGGCGGAAATAAGCACTCCCGAAATCGCCCAAGGCGCTTCCAAGGGCATAAGTCTCGTTGCGGTCCCGGTGGATCCAATGCAAACGTTCCATGGTCAGAAGAAGAGAGTACAGCGTGCTCTTGCTGATGCCCAAATGCTTGGACAGGTCGGACAGCTTCCATTTGTAGGGCTCCTCGGTTAGCAGCGTCAGTACCGCATGCGCCCGATCCAGAGCCGGAACGGCATATTTTTGCTCCATGAGTTCACTTCCTTCGATATAATAAACGTTATTCGGTATTTTAACTTGTATGATGTTAAGCCTATCACGGCTTCGGGCAACAGTCAATGTACTGATCTTTATAACGAATGCCCGGGGCGTGATGGGTGCGGCCGCCGCAGAAGACAGTTTGTGCAACAGGGTAATGCTGTCCCGAAAGAGTCGAATGGGTATGGAACTGCAGAGGGGAAACGTATGGGGAGATCCGGAGGAATGGTACCTTTTCTTGGCTGGCATGAACAAGCTTATACACAACAGACATAAAGAAATGAGAAAACTAATCCATTTCAATAAAGGATATGAAGCCGTCTTGGCGGCAGGCCGGCCAATCGTCCGACTCTCTGCACAAAGCCACAAAGCCCGACAGAGGATGCCGCTCCACCGGGCTTTGGTCTCCGTTATCTTTGAGCGACGGCCGCCGCTCGTTTAAGGGCCATGATATAGCCTGCATGCATCGCCTCATGACAGGTGCCAAACAGCAGCGCTTCGTCATGCCGCTTGAAGTCTTTAAACGGAACCGTGATTTGCTGCTCCAGCCTTCCTTGCAGACGCTGCCGGATTTGGCCTGGCTGTTCCTGCAAGAGCTTGATGAGAGACGGCAAATCCGGAGGGGCGGTTTGCCAGTCAGCCGGTTTCGTACCGTTGAGGAACATGTTCATCAACTCCTCCGGTAACCCGAGCGGTTCTCCGATTAAACGGTATGCAAACCTCTCCTGAGTGGTCAATATGTGCCCCAAATGCCAGCGGATGTTGTTGTTGAAGCCTTCCGGTATGATATCCGCCTGACTCTCGGACAACCCGGTAACGAGCTCTAATGTACGGCTTCGATGTAGTTCGATCTGGTTGAAAACGATGTGCTCCATTCAATTCTCCCCCTGAACCGCCAAATTGGATGATGCTTCTTTACCATAGTAACCTGCCGCAGACTGAAGGGCAAGCTGTTTTCTTCCGCCGCTTACGGTTTTATTCCAATCCGGCCGAACGCCGGCGCGAAATCTTCATGCCGGTCAATTTGTTCTCCGTAACCGCCGAATAATTGGGCCAATTCCGCGAAGTTCGGATTCGTCAGCAGCGTTCCGGCAATTCGCCTGGGATACTCCCGTTCCTGATGATCCGGATGGTACCGTACATACTTTTTCATTTCGATCCCACTCCTTTTTCATTCGAAGTATGATCCGTAAGCTTCTTTTCATAAACGAAGGAAACAACCGGTTATATCCCCCCGTTGTTTCCTTTATCATTTAAGACTCGATTTCAATAACGATATAATCTTTTTCCAAAGAAACCGGGAACGTCTCCGCTATATATGGCCCTTCCCGCATTTCCGTTCCGGCATGCTCCGCCAGCGAACATCCCGCCTCTACCTTGGCCTCGTACGTGCGAACCCGGGTTTTTACCGGATCGAACCAGGATTGGCCGGTTTTGACGTCGAACTCCCATTGGTGCCAGGGGCAGCGGAGTATTTCTCCTTTTCGGGAATAGCTGTAGTTACCCCGGTCCCGTGATTGAACAAATCCACTCAAAACCCCTTCACAAAGCGGTGCGCCCCCATGCGGACAGCGGTTGCGCAGAGCGAAAAATTCGCCGTTCACATTGAAAACACCGATCGAGCGCCCTCCTGCATTCACGATTTTTCGTTTTCCGGGAGGAATTTCATCTACCGTTGCAACTACATATTTTTGTACTTTAGTTTGCATCGTCACGGTCCTCCTTATCGGAAAGTCGGTAGAACGAGCGGGCGTTATCATAAAAAATCTTTTGCTTTAACGCCTCCGGGAATTTGGGCGGGAACGTCAGATCCGGCGCATCATAATCCCAGTGGGGATAGTCTGTCGCAAACATCAGCATCTCGTCCGAGCCCAAATGCCTGATGACCTGAAGCAGATATTCGGACACCGGCGGCTCCTCCATCGGCTGCGTCGTAAAACGCATATGTCCGCGGATATATTCAGACGGCTTACGCGTTAGGAAAGGCACTTCCTCGCGCAGACGCTTCCAATGCTTATCCAGCCTCCACATCAGCGAAGGCACCCAGGCGAATCCCCCTTCCAGCATCACCGTCCGCAGGTTCGGGAAGCGTTCAAAAACCCCTTCGCATACCATGCTGATCACCTGGCATTGAAATGCCTGCGCCATATTGGTATGGTCCTCGATGTAGTACGAAGGAAACCCGGAGGAGGTCGTTGCGTTACCGCCTAATCCGCCAAAATGAACGGCGATCGGCAGACCGTGGCTTTCCGCGACTTCATAAATTTTCCAATATTTCCGCCGGCCCATCGGCTCCCGGGTACGCGGCATAATCAGAACCTGGACAAAACCGGGATGGCCGGCGACCCGGTTGATTTCTTCCACCGATAGTTCGGCATTCTCGTACGGGATGACAATGGAAGCGCGCAGCCGCGGCTCCTTATCGAGCCATTCGGCAATCTGCCAGTCGTTGACCGCACGGGCCAGCGCAGCGCCGTATTCGTCGTTAAGCTGCTCCCCGACCCGGTACAGGCAGTTGAGAATGCCGCACTCCAAATTCAAGGGATCAAGCAGCTGCTCCCGC
Organism: Paenibacillus naphthalenovorans; assembly: GCF_900099895.1. Lineage (GTDB taxonomy): Bacteria > Bacillota > Bacilli > Paenibacillales > NBRC-103111 > Paenibacillus_G > Paenibacillus_G naphthalenovorans. Next base: position 168,394 of record NZ_FNDY01000006.1, on the reverse strand, counting down.
ATGAAGTTGAGGTCGGAGCCGGGGATCTGACCGTTAGGAGGCCAGGAGTCCGTCCGCGTTCCGCCCGGATTGCCCTTGGGATAAGGGATATTGTTGGTGAACCCGTGGTAGCTCCGCAGGCCGACCATGTCCATATAATTTCTCCAACGCAGAGGAAGATATTGCTTCAGCACTTCATTGGAGGGAACCTCATTATGAATATCGCAGTCGATGAAACGGGCCCCGGTTTTGCGTTTGGGCTCTTTCACCAAGGAATTGAACATCGTCATGCTTCTTCCTCCTTACGGTTCATACTCACTTGACAGGATCAGAAACGGTACACCGCACGGGCGTTTTCCGTCAAAATCTTCTTCGCCAGTCCCGGCGGAAGCTTGGCCGGAAGCGCCTCTTCCTTCGTATCGAAGTGCCAGTGCGGATAATCGGTGGAAAACAGCAGCATGTCATCGGATCGCAGTTGGGCCATGGTTTGCAGCAGGTGCTCGGGCACCGGCGCTTCATCAAGCGGCTGGATCGTCAGACGGAAATGTTCCCGGATCATCTCCGAAGGGAGGCGGTCCACCCACGGCACCTCCCGGCGCAGGCCCTTCCAGTTCTTGTCGAGCCGCCACATCAACGCCGGCAGCCATGTGAAACCGCTTTCTAACAGCACGACCCGAAGTGCGGGGAACCGTTGAAACACGCCTTCGGTGATCAGACTGACGATCTGCGACTGGAAGGCTTGCGCATGGCTGACATAATCCTCAAGGTAATACGAAGGCCAACCGACCGGCATCGTCGGGTAACCGGTCATCCCGCCGGCATGAATCCCAACCGGCAGCCCATACTGCTGGGCCGCCTCGTAAATCGGCCAAAAATGCTTTTTGCCGTAAAGCATCTCGGAGCGGACGAGCAAAAGCACCTGGACAAAACCGGGGTGCCGGCCCAACCGGTGAATTTCCTCCGCCGCCTGTTCCGGATTTTGGCTGGCGACGACCATCGAGGCGCGCAGCCGCGGCTCTTTATCGAGCCATTCGGCAAGCTGCCAATCGTTAACCGCCGACGCCATGGCTTGCGCCCAATCCTCATTGTGGATCATCTGAACCCCGTAAAGACAATTAAGAATGGCATACTGTACATTCCACGGATCCAGCACCTGGCGGCGCAAGGTATCCAGATCCGAGCCCGGCGGGTGGCCGGAGGACAGCTCTGAGCCCGGTCTGGCCGAAAGGGCTGCCCCCTTCGGATAATAATTGGGCTCCAAGCCTTTGATTCCATGCTCCACGATATAATCGCGCCAGCGGTCCGTTAAGTACGGGAAAAGGGCTTGTATCGAAGGGACCGCATGGTGAACGTCACAATCAATGACCCCCGTTTGGATGAAATGGGTAGGATGTTCCCGCATCATAAGTTCATCCATCGTATACGCTCCTTTGCTTTTGAGAATCATCATCTTACTACATTCAGTATATATGATTTATTGTATACTTGTATACAATCAAATGCGGTTTTTCTTTCTGTTTTGTATGCGGATCAAACGGTTTCTGCATTAACCCAACTTATCGATTAACACGATCAACAAACTGTAAGTTGCCCATAAGCCGATACATCCAACAATACCAAGAATGAGATTTTCCCACCATTTATTCACATAATCCGGTAACATCATGCTTTTACGGGAGGTCATAAAAATAATTCCCAAAATAATGATCGGCGCGGTAATGACAGCCAAGCTGTTGCCTACGATCGTTAGAGTGACTAAATTGGGAGCAAAAGGCATGGAGAAAATAAGCGGCACAAGAAGAAGTCCCCCAATCGAAAACCATTTAAACCGGGGATCCTGTTCGGGTTTTTCATATTTCTCTCCCCGTTTGGTCGAGAGATGTACGCCATGCATTAACAGCTTAGTGAATCCGACAGAAAACGTGGGATAAGAGGTGAAGCAGACGAGAAACACGGTGATCCACAACAGAACCGGTCCAATGGGCCCCACCGCTTGTGCCATCATTGCAGCCAGGTCGACTTCGTTATGAATGACTTGCCCTTGACCGTACATGGTTTCGGCAGCTACAATCCAGATAGCCAAATTAATCACGATGATTGCAACGATACCGGTAAGGAGATCCATGATTTGCAGTTTACGCTGCCGAGGTCCTTTCCACCCTTTGTCGTTCATCAAATAGGGATACAGCAGGTTTGCAGCGGAGCCTCCGACAGCCCCGATAATCGAAACGGCGATAAGCAATGCGCCAAACGCATCATTATTGGCCGGTATCCCGAAGCTCAGACCTTCGATAAAGGCTTCCGCATTAATGCCGGTGTTCCATATGGCGTAAATAAAAGAAAGAATAATAACAATGCAAGCAGTGCGCGCTATAAATTCAAGCGCTTTCAATTGACGCTTCCGGGTTGTCACATAAATGGCCAGACCCACTCCGACAAGAGACCAAAGAAAACTGTTACCCGCCTGGCCGAACAAGTGATGTAAAGCTACACCCGCTCCACGAATCATATAAGATACGTAAACGAAACCCATGATATAAGCCGAGACGCCCAATACAATCGGAAACCCTTTCCACACGCGGTAAAAACCGTGAAAGATCGTTTCGTCTCCATGACGATTACACAATTGATACTTAGCGAGTGCATTAACAAAGAAATAGCGGCAGAATAACGCAAGGCAAAGCACCCACATCAAGTCATATCCGTAGTTGGCGCCGGATACGGACGAGTCTACCAAATCCCCTGTTCCAAGCCAAGCGAATGCAACGACTAATCCGGGCCCCATGCTTCTCAACGTTTCCAAAAAGCCTCCGCCCTTCGGCTGAAGCTCCAATTTTTCCACAGGTTTTGCCATACGCTATGCCCCTTTAACCAGTTATTGGTATTTCCCATGATACTGTGCCATACAAATTATTGTCAGTAAGCGTTTACATTTTTTTGTTACCTGTTGGATCAGCCTTAAAATTCAAGTTCATTAGACCCAATTCTGTAACCGCTTTCACTTCAAAACTCAGGTTTTCTCCTTTCTCTAGTCTTTTCAAAACGCAAACAATCCTGCTGAAAATTTAAAGCTCCCAAATGAATGCTTATATGGTTTGATCTATATATATGCACCTCCCAACACAATAGTATACTTGTATACATGAATATAACTTTCCCTTTCTGTGCTGTCAACAATGATTGTGAGATCATAGGCAAGTTGTGCAATAGTATTTCATGGTGTAAAATATTAACACAATTTGATTAGGAAGAGGTAATGACTATGGATAGCCATTTAACTCTCATCACATCCGATTTTACTCTCGAGCCTTTGGATTATTCCTCATCTTACATCCCTCTTCGTGAGGCGGTATATCAAAAACTCAAAACGGCCATCCTGGACGGTACGTTAAAACCGGGACAGCTGTTGAGCGAAAACCAGATCGCCGATAAACTTTCCGTCAGCCGCACGCCTGTCCGTGAAGCGATCCGGATTCTGGAGACGGAAAACCTGGTCACGTTTTTGCCTGGAAGAAAAGTTGTTGTCACGATGCCTACGCTCCAGGATATCCATGAAGTGTATGAGATTCGCTCCATCGTCGAAGCGGAAGCTCTACGAAGAATTACATCCAGTCATCCCGTGATCCGGCAAATGGAAGAAGCGATCGAGCGTGGGGAAGAATACCGCATGCAAGGGAATCTGCAAAAGCGGGGAGAAATGAACACCTATTTTCATCTCTCGATCATCTCTGCCCTTGAAAACCAACGGGTTCAGCAGTTCATTGATTCCCTTCACGATACGATTTCCCGTTTTCGCGTGTATTATCTGACTTTAGAGTGGGCTGTCGAGCGTGAAGACGAGCACAAAGAAATCGTTTCGCTCATCAAGCAAGGGAATACGGAACAAGCCGTAACGGTCTTAAAAAAGCATTTAGCCATCTCCAAGGAAAATTTGGTTAGCGTATTTACCCAAAAATAAACATGGATCTCTGTCGAACCGGCTGATGAAAAACGATAACGGAAAACAATTTGTATTTTATTGTATACAAGTATACACATCTTTGTGTATACTGAGAATTAATTATTTTACATCCTATCAAGCGAGCAATTCGTTCTATCGGCTTCTGACAAGTAATTTCATTATCGGTAGAGGTGGGAACCATATCACGCTATAGTCAGATCGCTCGTTCTATCGTCTTCACCTTGGCTGTTATCATCTTTTTGGTATATAAGATCGGGGACTTTCATCAGCTGGCCCCGATGATTTCCATTTTGTCCATCATTGCGATTCTGTTATCGATCCCTGCTTCCAGTTTAACCACCAAAATTTTTGCACTATTGTTTTTGGTGACGGGGACTTGGCTTGTGATGCAAAAAGGGATCGATCCTTATAATTATCTATACATTTATGGCGATATGCTCTACTTGCTTTCTTTGTTCGCCATGCTCCCGTTTCTCGCCATTCCGTTGAAATTAGGCCGTTACGACCAGTCCATTGAAGAGATCTTATCCAAAAAAACGCGAAGCGTCACTTCATTACACCGTACCATTAGTTCCATTTCGTTTTTGCTCAGCAGCATTTTGAATTTGGCCACGATTCCGATCATGTATTACAGTATTAAAGGCGCAGTAGAAAAGATCGGATTGAAACATACCGACAAATTCATGTGCTTGGCCATCCTTAACGGTTATGCGGTATCCGTCGCCTGGTCCCCATTCTCCGGCGGGGTTGCCATCGCTTTGGAAACGACGAAGGTTCCCTGGTCCAGTGTCTTCTACAAGCTGTTTATCATTGGCCTTTTGGGGTTATTCCTTAACTGGTTGATTTTTTGGTTAATTGAAAGGCGTTCAGGAAGCCGTCGGCCGGAAATTCCATCGGACGAACACCATCAGACCCTATCCGAAATGGCTTCGGCTCAAGAGTCTGAAAAAGCTGTACATCAACCGTTCATTCAAAAGCCCATCGCCAAAATATGGCAGATCGTGCTTGTCATTCTTCTGCTCATTTCCGTTAACGTGGGACTAACCGGCCTATGGTCTCTGGGGCTCGTAGTGACCACATCGATTTTGGCCTTTCCCTGTGCTTTCCTTTGGGCGTTGGCTCTAAAGCAGGGAACCGCTTTTTTGGGGGAAGCCCGTTCTTACGTCATCAATAAAATGCCCGGTATGGCGGATCAGTTTGCGATTTTCCTCAGCACCGGTTTTTTTGTTCAAGCGCTCCAATATTCCGGATACAATCATTACGTTATCGAATCTATGCTGCAATTCAATCACGCAGTTGGTTCCAGCCTCTTTTTGCTCATCGTCCCTTTGATCACACTCGGGTTCGGCTTCATGGGAATGCATCCCATCACAGCGATCACCCTTTTGGCGGAAGCGATGAATCCCCTGGCGTTGGGAATTTCGGCCGAGCACTTGGCCATTGCTTTGGTAGGGGGCGCCGTTATGACGTTTTCCATCGGCCCTTTTAGCGGAACGCTGAATATGTTTTCCGTTATTATCCGACAAGGCACATTTCGAATCGCAGCATGGAACCTTCTATACACCTTAGGTTTTTTTCTCTTTTTGGCACTGGTTCTGCTGGTTATTTAAACGCCCGACCTCCAACGGTAAATGCCCAAAGGAGTTCCTGCTCCCTTGGGCTTGTCTTATGTCCTGTGCCCTGTCCGCCAAAGCACTGCTCCTGCAAAACTATGCATTGTTATAAAGAGCGCTTCTCAATTTCCCTTTAGCCCTTTTCAACGCATTATCGATAGATTTATTACCCACGCCATGCAAGTCAGCTATTTCTTTATAGACCAAACCATCCAGCAAACCCAAAACCGCTGCCCTCTCCAAATGCGTTAAATGCGTTTTTATCAAGTCGAACAACTCATTATTCCTTGCCTTATTCATAAATATTTCTTCCGCCGATGGCGTGAAATGGGGGATGAGTTCATAACGGCTGGTCCTTTCTTGATCGCAGAAAGGAGTTTCATCTAACGACACGCTTTGATTTAAAATCTGCTGTTTTTTTCTTAAGGCTGCTTTTACGGCGTTGATGATATAATGCTTGATATGCATCTTCGCGAAACCTGAAAACGCCATTCCTTTGGCGGGGTTATACCTTTTACAAGCGATAAATAACCCGATACATCCGGCTTGATTCATATCTCCCCGCATGAGACCTGGAGCATAATACTTCTTGCTGCAATAATAAATCATCGGAAGATAACGACTTAGCAGAGAGTTGAATGCGCTCTGGTCGCCTTGAATTACACAAGCGGCCAACTCGGCATCCGTGAATTCATCCATAATTGAAGTCATCCTCCTGTTCTTTTGTTGATTTTATTTGCAACCGGATATCATGATCATTGGACGAACCGCCGGAGAGAAGAGAGATTTTCTCTAGCGCTTACGAGGTCGTCCTTTTGGTCTTGAATGTCGGAAATGGATAAAAAAGGACCCCAAAGGGTCCTGTGCTACCCATTGGCAACCCGGCTGTCATAGCTTATGCCTTAGACCCGTGGCTTTGCGTCCTTATCTTTCGATAAGTATGCCTTTATCAATGTCAATATATATGAAAACATTTTTCCCGAATAAAAACCGGATAGGGAATTAATACCATGTCCAAAGTAACATGTTATCAAAATAATTGTCAATAAAAACAAATTATCTTTTTAAAAATTATACAAATTTCTTATCCGTCATTTGTCCGGCAACAATTAAATAAGACAAGTTGACGGATCTCATTGCCTTATGTAATATAATCGTAATTAAAACAACCCGGGGAGAACCATGACATGGATCAACACATTGAATTGTTAATTGACTTATTCGACAAATATACGGACGAGCAAATCGCCGATTTATCCGACTTTTCTTATGAAGGCCGGAGCATGACCCGGGAGGAGACTCTGGTTGTCGTTTCTACCTTTCGGGCCTCACGCATCGCAAGAGGATATATCAACGGCGGCCGCACAAGACAAAATCAATCCGGCTAGTTTTAATAAACCGGCAAAGGCTGTTCGCAGCTCGTGTCGGTTTATTTTTTAGCAGAAAAATGTCAGCTTAGTCAGCAAAAAAAAAACACTCCGCGGAGTGCTATAAAATTATTGTTGATCTTCCGTTCATATAAGCGATCGGGAATTAGGTTATAACCGTTGTAGTGGAGGTAGATGAAGGGGCGAAATTGACCACTTCCAATACTACGGGAGTAGTCGCCTCAATAGGTTCGGATCCTACCGGTACTTCAATCTCAAGCTGTCCTGCCGCGCCATCCGTATACGTCACCAGGTTGTTCATTACTAAAATACCATTGACAAACACATTGACGTAACTATTGTTCGTAGCGAGTGCCGGCAGCGAGGTAGCAGCTACACCAGCATCGGTCTCAAAATCTCCTACAGCAATCGTCAATGTATTTCCGGCTGTTACCTGTGCCGCGACTTCATAAAAAAACCGCTCCACCGTAGGTACTGTTTCCGTCGTTGTTGTCGTAGTCGCCGAAGCAAAAATTTTCAAAATTCTCAGTGCCATTTCCTCACCTCCCATTCTATGATTATTATATTTCTACTTATCATAAATTTCTTAGATTAATGACCCATTTATTAAAAATCGGGCGCAGGCATGTGGATCATCGTTTAAATCACCCTTTAGTGAATCCGTTTGATCGAGAAGCCTACCGCTTCTAAAATGATTAAAGTACTTGCGTAAATCACTTCTTCATTGGAATATATCGTTAAAGCATTGGGGTTTACGTTATATATCTTTCCTTCTTGTAATACGGCATTCACATATAAATTATAATAACCCTCATCGCCCAGCTCTACGAATTCGTTTACTGGTTCCCCATCATCGTTAATAAATCGATTGGCGGGAATCATTTGGGTATTGGAAAGATCGATGTCTGTATCCGCTACGAAAAAGTATCTCCTTACATCAGGTATGATACGAATGGAAGCGTCCCCCGGAGGACCTTGCTGTCCAGGTGGCCCCTGCTGTCCGGGCGGACCCTGTTTATACACGATTTTTGTTACGATGATCTTTTTCTTGCACTTCCTTTTTCTTTTCCGGCAAGGAACCTTTTGGTTTCGCCTTATCCTTTTTTTCCTTTCCGGCACACAAACAACCGCACTTCTACGTTTACCATGTTTTTTAAATTGTCGTTTGTCGGTATAGTCCAATAAACGCTCCTCCCTCCTCCCTTAAAGCAGTTCGAAAGTATTTTGCTTTATTTTATGTGAAAATGTTACGGAAAGGATGGGTTCTTGACCACGATGGCCTTATAAGTAAAAAATGGACCAATGGTACAGGCAACGGCATAGCTTATAGTTGTATAAAAATAAAATGGATTGTATAATTCATATAATGGATTCAATATTTGTTATAACGATGGGGAGGACTATCTTATCATGCGTGATGTCAACGTAAATTCCGTTCGGGCCATCGATCGGGCTATTGATTTATTAAATGTGTTTTCTGTAGAGCACCCCGTTCTAACAATCGATGAGATCGTAGCCAAGACCAAATTGCCGAAAACAACCGCTTATCGAATATTGTATACGCTGGAGCTTCGGGGGCTTATTCAATACGATCAAAAGAACCAAAATTACCGGTTGGGATTAAAATTGTTAGAATATGCCGGTACGCTTACCACTCTCCTTGACGTCAGGCAAGAGGCGGAGGAAATACTTATTAACCTCCAGACTAATACCAAACAAACGGTGATTATGGCGGTCATCGAGCAGGAAACGTTTGTTTATGTTTTTTTACGGGAAAACCCGGTTGGTTTTAAATATTCCTCTTACATCGGACTGCGCCGCCCTATTAATTTTGGAGTTTTGGGACAAGTCATTATGGCCCATTTGACGGAAGATGAGCTTGAGCGTTTATTGCAAAAGCATCCCCTTGTACGAATGACCTCCAAGACCGTCACCGATCTGGACGTGCTTCGCGTCCGGTTCAAAAAAATCAAAGAGGAACGAGTCTATGCGGATATGGAAGAAACGTATGAAGGCGGCATTGCCATCGGTGCGCCTATATATGATGCGGAAGGCAAGCTGATTGCGGCTTTAGCAATTCTTGGACCTGCCGTGCAGTTGGATGGCGACCGGCTGGAGCCGGCAAAATTAATGGTCAAGGAGGCCGCAAGTCAAATATCCTTAAAAATGGGCTTTAAAGAAGCATTCGGCGGGGTCCGGCTTTAAACCTATGATTCGCATGTCCTGTAGGGAAGTCAAAAAACAAAACGGCCCTGCGGGTTCGCGTGTATATTCTTGGCATACACGGCAAATCCCGCAGCGCCGCAAGGTTTAATGCTTAATCGACCCGTGCGGATCGATGACAAATTTCTTGGAAGCCCCTTTATCAAATTCCGAGTAAGCTTGAGGTGCTTGATCCAGCGAAATCAAAGTGGCGTTTACCGCCTTTGCAATCTGTGCTCTACCGTTCAAAATCGACATCATCAATTCTCTATGATACTGCATCACCGGAGTTTGGCCCGTTACAAACGTATGAGCTTTAGCCCACCCCAATCCGAAGCGGATCTTTAACGTTCCGATCTTCGCATCCTCGTCTACGGCCCCCGGATCACCGGTTACATAAAGACCCGGAATGCCAAGTCGGCCTCCTGCACGGGTTACTTCCATAATGGAATTCAATACGGTAGCCGGTGCTTCACCGTGTGCGTGACCATGGCCATGCGCTTCAAAGCCTACGCAGTCAATGGCGCAATCCACTTCGGGAACACCCAAGATTTGTTCGATTTGTTCCCCTACATTGGGATGCTCTTTCAGATTAACCGTTTCACATCCAAAGCTTCGGGCTTGCGCTAATCGTTCGCCGTTCAAATCGCCGACAATGACGACAGCCGCACCCAGCAATTGAGCCGAATGAGCCGCTGCCAAACCCACAGGACCGGCACCTGCTACATAGACTGTAGAACCGGGCTTCACGCCCGCGCTTACGGCACCGTGGTAACCGGTTGGAAAAATATCGGACAGCATCGTCAGATCGAGAATTTTTTCCATCGCCTGGTCTTTATCCGGGAATTTTAAAAGCTGAAAATCGGCATAAGGCACCATTACATATTCCGACTGTCCTCCGACCCAGCCGCCCATATCCACATAGCCATATGCGGAGCCCGGCCGGTCCGGATTCACGTTTTCACAAACGTTGGTATTGCGTTCTTTACAACTGCGGCAGCGGCCGCACGCGATATTGAACGGAACGGAAACGAGATCGCCTTTTTTAATAAACTCAACGTCACGCCCTACTTCGATGACTTCTCCCGTAATTTCATGACCTAAAACAAGACCGCTTGGAGCCGTGGTTCGGCCTCTGACCATATGTTGGTCACTACCGCAAATGTTCGTCGTGACGACTTTCAATATAACCCCATGATCGCATTTTCTGCCCACATTCAGCGGATTCACTCCGGGTCCATCCCGCAATATCAATTCCGGATAACGGATATCCCGAACCTCTACTTTCCCGGGTTCTACATAGACTACCGCACGATTGTCAGCCATGATTCCCATTCTCCTTTACCCTCTTATTTTTTCTCCCAGAATTTAGGTTCCCATTCCACATGCCAGCTTAAATCCGGATCCAGCTTCAGCATAACGGCGCCATCGTTGGTTGTACCTTGATGATCCTCAGGGGTATAGTTTACAACCGCAGTCGTGACGATAAAGTTATTGAATTGAGTTTCCAGCGCATGTTTGACCGCTTCCGGATCATCGCTGCCGGCTTTCTTTATCGCTTCAATAACGGTAAGTATCGAATCGTAGCCAATCGCCGTCACGTGGTCAATCTCCTTGTTGTATTCCTTCTTAAAGTCATCCGCAAATTTGACCATTAACGGCTTCAGCGGATTTTGCTCGCTAAGTCCTTTCCATGCGATAGGGGCAGTACCTGCGAAATACAGCTGCTCCGGAATATAATCTTTGATCGAGTTGGCAAACGCGTAGGAAACCTGGCTAGCATTAAGGATCAGCGGAATATCGAGACCGATTTGCCCTGCATTCTTGATGGCAATAGCCGGTGGCGCACCCGGGCCAACAATTTCAAGCGCCTCAATGCCCGCGCTCTTTAAGCGGGTCAACTGCGGAGTCACATCGATATCCTGCAGCCCCATTCTTTCAATGACATACTCAATGCCGTCTTTCTTGTTCATGGCCTCGATAATCTTTGCCGAAATGTTGCCGCTCGTATCTGTCGTTGCGATCAAACCCACCTTTTTGATTCCCTTCTGTTTATACCATTCATGCGGAATTTCATGAAACGCATCTTGCTTTAAAGAAGTGACGAAGCCAAAACTGTTCCCGGGAGCCGTATACGTGGGGGATAAAGAAAACATAATGACTTTATTCTTATCGGCAACGGACTGGATAGCGCCGGAGGTTTGAGCTGTGCTTGGCCCCAAAATAATCTTGGCGCCGTCCTTTTTAATCAGCTTTTGTGCATTCTGTACCGCTTTCTCCGGATTATTCTCATCATCGTAATAAATCAGCTTCAACTCGCGGCCGTTAATTCCCCCTTCCGCATTCACCTGTTTGGCCACCATGTCAAAAACCTCTTTCATACTTGACCCGAGAAATCCCGCACCTCCGGTCATAGCCATCGTGGACCCCAAGACAATCGGATTCTTCGCATCCGTCTTTGCCGCTTCGCCGGATTTATTCGGAGCCGAAGCCGGACTGCTCGTCTGATTGCCCGCGCAAGCTGCAAGCAGGACGACAACGAATACCATCATAACGGATAGGGTCAAACTCACTTTTCTCAATTTTACTCTCCCCTTTTACTTTATGTATTCGCTTAACCTTAGATTAATGCAAATAGGCCTCCTTAATATCCTCCCTTGCCAGCAATTGTTTAGCGTCCCCTTCCATCATGATTTCCCCGGACTTGATCACATACGCCCGGTTTGAGATCTGCAGTGCCTGAAATATGTTTTGTTCAACTAAAACAATGGTTCGCCCTTCCTTGCCAAGCTTTTGAATCGCTTCAAAAATTTCCTCCACGATCCTGGGAGCCAGGCCCTGGGACGGTTCGTCCAGGATCATCAGCTTCGGCGACATCATCAGGCCTCTGCCGATGGCAACCATCTGCTGCTCCCCGCCGCTCATCGTACCGGCCTTCTGTGTTTTTCTTTCACGCAGCCGGGGGAACATCTCGTAGACCGATTCCATTCTGGCATCCATCTCTTTCTTTGAGCGGGTAAACTTAAACCCGCCCATGATCAAATTGTCCTCCACACTGAGCTCCCGAAATACTCTGCGGTTCTCCGGAACATGGGATATGCCTTCTTTAACTACGGCATGTGCAGGAAGAGACGTGACGTCCTTTTCCCCAAAATACACCTTTCCCGACGTAACCGTTATCCCTCCTGTTATCGCTTTCAAAACCGATGTTTTCCCGGCTCCGTTCGCGCCTAATATACTAACCACCTCTCCTTTTTCAACATGAATCGAGATTCCTTTCAATACGTTCAGCTGATCATATTTCGCATAAATGTCTTTAAGCGCCAGCATGGGCTTTCTCCTTCCCTAAATAAGCCTCGATGACTTTGGGGTCGTTTTGGACGTCTGCGGGGCTGCCTTCGACCAATTTTTGTCCGTAATTTAATACCACGATCTTGTCGGAAATATTCATCACCAGACCCATATGATGCTCAACCAGAAGAATGGATACACCTTCCTTTTTAATGTTCAGAATCAGATCTGACAGCACTTCGGTTTCCATATCATTTAGCCCGGCTGCAGGTTCATCCAGGATCAGCAGGGAGGGTTTGGCTGCAAGCGCACGCCCCAATTCGACAAGACGCTGAATACCGAACGGCAGCTCCGTAACCGGTGTATAGGCAAAGGGTTCGATCCGAAGAAGAGCAAGGATTTCAAAAGTTCTCTCTTCCATCTGTTTCTCGTTGCTTCTTGCTTTTCTCAAGCCGATACCGGCAGAAAATAAACCATGGTCGTATTGATGATGCAAACCCAGCATGACATTTTCCAACACATTCATTTTATGGATTGAAAACAACCGAATATTTTGGAACGTCCTCGCGATTCCCATACCTACAAGCTCATGAGTCCTTCTACTGGCCAGATCCGTATCCTTGAACATAACTCTGCCGCTTGAGAGAGGAAGCACTTGGGTGATTAAATTAAGCAGCGTCGATTTCCCGGCTCCGTTCGGTCCTATAACCGAAACAATTTGCTTTTCCTCCACTTCAAAAGACACATTGGAAACGGCCTTCAAATCACCAAAATGCCTGGATATGCCCTCAACTTGCAGTAAACCCAAATCGTTCACTCCTTCCCCATCGATTCTTGATACACCCTGTTTTCCTTTGGGGTCGTCTTTCTTCCTTTTAACGATAACGATACCTTATCGATCGCCGATTGAACGCCTCCCGGAAGAAAAAGAACAACCAGCAGAAAAATAATCCCCTTGATCAAAATCTCGTAGTCCTCCATCAAGGCTGAGATCTGCGGAATAATTTGAAAAACGAAAGTCCCCGTAATCGGTCCGAGATACGAACCAAGTCCGCCAAGAAAACCCATGATCAACATATTGATCGAATTATGCATACTTACAATGTCCGGAGAAATAAAAACCATATAATGAGCGTAGTATCCGCCGGCTAATGCGCCCAAGGTACAGCCCAGAACAAAGACTTTCATTTTAAATCGGAATACATTGACGCCAAAGGAAGCCGCAGCCCCCTCATCGGAATGGATGGCCTTCATCGCTCTTCCTTCACGGGAATTCGCCAGATTTTTCGTCAGAATGAAGATGATCAGCACCGTAATCCAGATCAGATAAAAATGATCGTGGAACGAATGAAATTGATACGATCCAATAGAAAAGCCCGGAATATTGGCAAGTCCGTTGGGTCCTCCCGTGATTTCACCACCGCTGTTGATTAAAGTGAAGAGTACGACCCCAAGCCCCAATGTCCCCAATGCGAGAAAGTAGCCGGACAATCTTAACAGCGGGAACGCAATAAGAAAGGTAAACATCGCGATCAGGATACAGCTCAGCAGAATCGATAAAAACGGATGCACATTCAAATGAATGGACAGATATGCGGATACATAAGCGCCTAAACCAAAAAAACCCGCATGTCCAAGCGCAATGAGTCCGGCATAGCCCAGAATTAAATTCAGGCCGATCACCGCAATGGCATAAATCCCGGCAATATTGACCGTTTCAAAAAAATACGATTCTCCTAAAAGAAAAGGAGCGATGCTGATAAACAGCACTAAACATGCCAGATCCCAAGAAACCCATTTTTTAGTCACTCTATCCCCTCCTGTCGATTTGTTAACATCACATTAAGAATCAGCCGTTCTTTTTATAGAGTGACTTGACGGATACCAAACCGCTTGGCAGAAACACGAGTAAAACAAGCAGGACGATGAACGAAAACGCGTCTTTTAACAATGAAGAAACAAAGCCGGCGGCATAGGCTTCGAATAGTCCGAGGATTAACCCGCCGATGATAGCCCCTCCATAGCTGCCCAACCCTCCCAGAAGAGCGGCAATAAACGCTTTTATTCCTAACATCGATCCCTGATAATAACTCATCGTAATGAGCGGGCCTGCCAAAATTCCGGCCACAGATCCCATAATGGAACCGATAATAAAAACGACAAGGATCATTCGTTTGACATGAATCCCCATTAATCCGGCCGCATACGGATCTCCCGAGATGGCCGTCAAAGCCCTGCCAAAATAAGTGTTTTTATTCACCCATCTGAAACCAAAATAAATGAGCAGCGACACCGCAATGATCAGAATCGTTTGCGAATCCACATTCGCCGAAAATACGGGGATGGATACACTTTTAAACAAAGCCGGTATCGCAAAGTTATCGCTGCCCCAGACCAGAAACGCGGCACCTTTGAGAATTTCCCCGAACGCAACGGTAACCACAATCATCGTAAGAATATCCGGCTTTTTTAACGGGTTAATGGCCATTTTGACCATGAACCACCCAATCACCGAAGCTAATACGACGGTTAACAATAGACCTACCCAATACGGACTGTTTAACGTCGTGACAAAGGAGTACAAGCTCAAGGCGCCGATCATAGTAAATTCTCCTTGGGCGATATTAAGAATCTTGCTGACATTGAAAATGATCGTGAACCCGAGAGCGATAAGAGCATAAATAAATCCGATGGTGATACCGCTCCAAAAGCTTTGTTGAAATAACATCATCTGTGCGTCCAACCCTATCTTCCCCCTTTCACGTCTTACTCTAAATAAATGATGAATTATAAGAACATGCTGAGATTTTTCAGATTGAGTATCGTTTGATCGGGAATAATCGTTCGGGAACAAATCTTAAACCCATCTCCGGCCTTTCGCAGAACATCCATTCGTTCTCCAAATAGTTGTTCGATTTCGGTTTCAGACGCCCGGCTTCGCATCAATAAAAAGTGACTGCGAACGCTTAGTTCCTGATCCGACTCGCTTTCAACCAGAATATTGGATACGAAATGCCGGGTGCGTGGCGCAGGATTTTCCGCCCATGCCGACGTTGTGCTTAACCTTTTTACGCGCAGGTTTAATGAAGTCTTCGTATCTTCAAAGAAAGTCATGTCATTCACGATGTTGGACCCATCCCTCTCTTCACGGGTAATCCGAACCGGCATCCGGTATACAATATCATCCGCAAGCAGATCCAGCCATTCATTAAAAAGCCTGCGGTCCAGTATAGATGCTTCGCGGGTATAAAAATGAGTCACGCGAAAATACGTTTCCATGTTCATCCTGTTCATCTCCTCCGACTATTCCTTGGTCAACATCTCAAACCAGTAGTCATGATACCCTCTGGTCATAAAATCCACATAGTTGGTTGAATAAGCCACACCCGGCCCTGGAAAGGTTTCATCGGGAGCAACATGGTCATATCCCATTAAATAGTTGGAGAAGTTATTGTAATTCAGCGATTTGTCCCGAACCATGAAGCCTTTGCTGGCCTGCACCACCCGTGCCCATATTTCCGTATCGTCCTGCTCTAACGTTCCCGAAGGGCCAAACGAGCCGATATATCCTTTATAAGCATCTTCCTTGTATTGTTCCGGCGCACTTTGATCAATCAGGAACCATGAAATGACTTCCACTTTATCGGGTCCGAGCGGCCGCCAAACACGCACGTTAAAGTAATTGTATAAATGACCTTCGTTGCCGTGAAGCGGACAGTTAAACGACATATTCGGAAAGCATGTGCCTACAAGCACTTTTACTTTTTCAAACACTTCCAGCTGTTCTTTGGTTAAATTCCGTTCAAACATAGGCCACATTTCTTGCGGCAACCCCTGATATTTAACCGGTCTGGCTTTGGACTTGGGACTGCTTGTGATGACGCAGATCCCGTGTCCGTGGTTACAGGCTACACCATGACCATAGCTTGCATATAACGGATCTTCGGGACTCATGCCAAGCTCAACCGTTGACCGGTGCGAGGTTTGAACATGATAGGGATCTACAAAATTTTCCGATACCATCTTCCAGTTCGCATGAACGACCCAGCGCTGAGGCACGCCCCGCACCTCCATACCTCCATCGCTCCGTCCCAGCATGATATCCAAATACCATCTAAATTCGCCAAGGAATTCCTCCAAAGGCATCGCCTGAGGGTCCAGATTCGCAAAAATCAGGCCTTTATATACCTCTACTCTTGGAATGGGACGGAGTCCCCAGTCTTTCTTATCCATTTCTTCTCCATAAATTTTATCCCCGGCAACAATACCGATCAGGTCGCCGTCAAGGTTATAGGACCACCCATGGTACGGACATGTAAAGCTTTTCTTTTTACCGGCATCGGCCGTACATAAGTGAACTCCCCGATGTGTACAGGAATTCAAAAACGCTTTAATTTCCCCGCCGCCGTTTCGCACCAACAGTACCGGATCATTCACTATCCAACGAGTGACATATTGCCCTGGTTCCCTGATTTCCGATTCATGTCCCAAAAGCTGCCAGGTACGTAAAAAGATCTGCTCCATTTCAATATTGTAAATATCCGGATCGGTCAATACCCATTGGGGAAACAATCCTCGTTCCAGGCTGTTCTCAATGCTTTTCCTTGTCTCTTCATCCAGATGCTTTTTCATGCTTCCCATCCCCCTTGCCCATTTTTTATTTCAGTTTGTAATCGGTTTCAAGATATCCATTTCAAAACTAACGTTCTTGATTTATCGGGACAAACTTTCCGTATAACCAATCGACCACACTGTAGTCATCCGTTTTTCGCTGAGATAATATCGCGTTTCGCAGAAGAATGGCTGTATTGTCCTCCGTATGAAGGATATCGCCAAAGACGCGGGCGGTCTGCTGCACTTTGGCGGCTCTTGGAGCCCGTTCCTGCTGGTAGGCCATAAACGCCTGCTGTATTTGGCTTCCATGCGCTTCGAGTTTCTCGCCTAAAACGAAGGCGTCTTCCAACGCCTGACATGCTCCTTGCGCCAGATACTGCAGCATAGGGTGGCCCGAGTCGCCAAGCAGCACAATCCGTCCTTCCGTCCATGTATGGATCGGCTGTCTGTCGTACAAAGGCCAACGGCGTTGGCGGTGAATAAAGGAAACGGCGTTGAGAACGGACGGACAGCACACGCTGAACCGCTCATCGAGTTCTGCCGTGGTCCCCCAATCGTCGGAGTCTTCCTTGTATTGATAGCTCCTAAAAACGACGACCTGATTGTAAAGCTCCTTCCGGCGTACAGGGTATTGAACCAAATGCAGATTCGGACCGATCCAGCAGACGACGTCATCCAGATTGGCCTCGGGAATCTCAGAGATCGGAATGGTTCCCCGATAAGCTACATAATGCGAACAGACGGCTTTGTCTTCAACAAATAATTTACGCGTTCTGGACCATAGTCCATCGGCGCCGATTACCGCATCGGCCGTGTAAACCGAGCCGTCTCTGCAACTGACCCGGGCCCGGTCCCCCAAATCCTCGACGGACAGCGCCTCTTTGTTGTTCAACAACGTAATCAGATCATGGGAACGACATGCTGCAAGCAGTGCATCCAGCAAATCCGACCGATGCGTCACAATATAGGGATAGCCGTAACGCTGGAGGAAGGCGCCGCCTAAATCCAGGGCGGTCATTTCTTGGCCGGTGATGGCATCCATCAAAACCAGCCTTCGGGGCGCAACCGCTTTTTCCATGACTGTACCCAATACTCCCAGTTTATCCAATACCGCCAGTGCATTAGGCGCAAGCTGCAAGCCTGCACCAACCTCTGCGAATTCCGGAGCCTGCTCCAGCACTTGAACCGGCCGTCCGGTTTTCGCAATGCTTAAAGCTGCCGCCAATCCGCCAATCCCGCCTCCGATAACCATAAAAGGAATGTTGTTTGTTTTTGTCATCTTCGAGTCCTCCATGCATTAAACAGCATCATCTTTAAAATCGACATTCACGCTAAATTCACCAATCCGATCAATGCGGATTCGGACGCAATCTCCCTTGGTAATGGGTCCAACTCCCTCTGGCGTTCCCGTTGTAATGATATCTCCCGGATACAGCGTCATCGCTTGCGAGGCCTTCTCCAAGCAGGTGCAGCAATCCCAGATGATCTCGCTGAGATTGGTGTTCTGCCGCAGCTCCTCATTTACCCACAGCTCCATTTGAAGATGATGCGGGTTGTTGATCTCGTCGGATGTGACAATCCATGGGCCCATCGGCGTAAACGTATCAAACGACTTTCGCCACGTTCTTTCCTCCTCGCCTCGAACCGTAATATCCATTAAGGCAAAATAACCAAATATATATTCCCCCGCTTCAGCAGCGGTGATATTCTTCGCTTCCTTTCCAATAACAAACGCGAGCTCCGCTTCGTGGTCATGCCGCCGGTCCTTGTAAGGCAAAAGGACTGTTTCGCCCGGCCCGATAATGGACGACGGTGCTTTTAGAAATAAACCAAGCTTTTCAATCGTATAGGGAGCGTTGTTAAATTTGGCGTTCATTTCGGATTGATGATTTAAATAATTTACCGGAGCTGCTAAAATTTTGCTTGGCTTCGGTACAGGGGCTTGTAATTTCACTTCTGTTAACGGATAAGAATCGGAATTTGTTAAGGCCAGCTCCAGCTTCGGTTTCCATTCGTTAAAGCTGCAAATCAACCGCTCTAACGATTCTTGAGGATTGTGAGCATTCCAGGAGACAGCTTCCGATACATCGTAGATCCGGTCATTTTGGACAATACCTAAACGATGTTGATTAAATAGGGCAATTTTCAACGGGCAGCGCCTCCACATCCATTTCGTTTATGCTCCATGCACATTCATCGGTTTCATTCATTCGGATTCCTGAACCACGGGGGTAAAGATGCCGGTGATGGGTTGATTTCCGTTATGCTCCTCATAGGGCTGTTCCTTTTCCAGATCCAACATTTCCAGGACAGGACGATCGTTAATCGAGAACAGATAGGCATCCCGGGAGCCTGCATTCACATGCTCGTGCCAGCTCCATGGCGGAAGAACGAAAAAGTCCCCTTTCGACCATTCAAACTTTTGACCGTTAATGACGGTATAACCGGTACCTTCCAACACATGATAGACGGCCGTGTGCACATGACGGTGAGCCTGTGTATGCATGCCGGGCGGCAGCTTTTGCATCGTTGTACCGATGCGCGGATCTGCGGAACCTCCAGTCAAAGGATTGATATAATCCACCGCATAACCGTCAAATGGATCTGCCTCCTGCAATTGGGATAAATGATGCAATGTCCCTTTCGTCTTTTCCCATTTATAAGCCAACAGCGGTGAAGGATAGCCTCGCTTCTTTCTTTCCGTTACCGGCCGATAGGAACCGCCGGCGTATCGGAGCGTAGAACCGTTATCCGGCTTCGTGACAGGTTGAGCGTTATCGGGATGAGGCTCATAGAAGGAACCGGCAAGGTTGCGGACAAGACCAACGTCTAACCCATCCATCCAAATCATGGGTTCCTTTCCTTCATGTCCATGATCGTGCCATGTCCATGACGGCGTTAAAATTAAATCCCCTTGCTCCATATAGGTTTTTTCGCCGTCGACCGCCGTGAAAGCCCCGTCCCCTTCAATAATAAACCGGATCGCGGATTGAGTATGACGGTGTGCCGGCGCCACTTCGCCCGGAAGCAATAATTGAATTCCGGCATATAAGGTGTTGGTGGCATAGCCGATCAAGCCTTTTTTCATAAGGGAGGGATTCTGCAAATAAACGACCCGCCGCTCACTGTCTCTTCCCAGTGGCAGCAGCTCCCCAGACCTCAAAAGATGCTTGTGGATCGTTTGCCATTTCCAAAGATAAGGCTCCACATCGTGGGCCGGCTCTTTGGTCACCATATACCTGAGCTTGGTCCACAGCGGTCCCAACTGATCCTGTTCAAGCTCCTCATAATATTGGTTGAAAATCTCTTCTTCGCTAACGGAATTGGCCACTTGACTCTCCTCCTTTTGAATCCATACAGTGGATTTATAATTCCACATTATGGTTTGTTGCTTAGATTTTAATATAAGCCATTTCTCTTGTCAACGCTTTCATAGAATTTTTTGGAATACATTCGCTTTTCGATGGCCTGTCATACGGTCTGCAAAAACCGGAACAGCACAAAAAAGAGGAGACATTTCATCTCCTCTTCATCCTATGGCGTTCCAGTTACCCGCCGATATGAGACATCTCGACTTTTTTCTTTTTCGTGATTTCAGGCGTATTGGAGAGCCTTTCTTCGGAATAACGGTCCGTCCGGTGACGCCAAAACTCCGTGATCAATTCCCGGATCTCCGGATCGCTCTTACCCTCTCGCAAAGGGGCGCGGAGATCGGTTCCGGCTGAAGCGAACAGACAGCTGTACATCTTCCCTTCCGCGGAAAGCCTTACTCTGGTGCAAGTGGAGCAGAAGGCTTGAGTGACGGAAGAGATTAGGCCGATCTCCCCTTTTCCCTCCAGATAGCGATATCTTGAAGCCACCTCTCCATAATGATTGGGCCCGACCGGTTCTAGCGGCATTTCACGATGGATCCGCTCAACGATATCCCGGCTGGGAAGCACTTGGTCCAGCCGCCATCCATTGGAGTTGCCTACGTCCATATATTCAATAAAACGGAGGATGTGCCCTTGCTCGCGAAAATATCTGGCCATGGGAAGTACATCCTGATCGTTCGTCCCCTTTTGAACCACCATATTCACTTTAATTTGCAAGCCTGCAGCGGCGGCCGCTTCAATTCCTTCAAGAACGTGGGATACCTTGAATCCCCGGCCGTTCATTTGGCCAAACCGGTCATCATCCAGGCTGTCAAGACTTACCGTAACCCGGTGCAGCCCCGCTTCCTTCAAAGCTTTCGCGTGCTTGGCCAGTAAAGAGCCGTTGGTTGTCATGGCGATGTCTTTGACTCTGCCGACCTTGCTGATCATGTGAATGAATGTTGGAAGATCCCTGCGCATCAGCGGCTCCCCGCCGGTAATGCGCACCTTCTCCACACCCAGAGAAACGAAAATCCGGGTCAGTCTGGTCAGCTCCTCGAAGGTGAGAAGCTTCTCCTTGGGTAGAAATTTGTAATCGGACCCGAATATTTCTTCGGGCATACAATACCGACAGCGGAAATTGCATTGATCCGTAACGGATATGCGCAAGTCACGGAGGGGGCGTTGTAGCTTGTCGACAATTGAATGGGTTGGTTTCTGCATGCGCTAATCACTCCCTCAACGAGCGAAATTAATTCTCGTAAACGATCTGTCCGGACTCCCGGCAGCTGTACCCTCCCAAGGATTCCATTTCTTTTTTAAACGACTCGGATCGAATCGCTTGTAACAGGGTCTCCCCCTCTAGACTATAGTAAAAATGCTTGCTCATCAAGAGATCATAACGTTCTTCCGATACAGGGATAAAATCAAGGTCCATCGCCTGGGCCGCAGAATAAATACCCAGACCGACATCCGCCGCGCCACCCGCCACTGCCGCCGCAACGCTGAGGTGATTGATGGCTTCCCTGTCATATCCATATATGGTATTCCGGTCGATGCCTTCTTGTTTTAGCAGGTAGTCAAATAAAATCCTGGTGCCGGCCCCCCGCTGCCGGTTCATATAAGTCAGCTGGGACTTGCCAATATCTGCGGCAGACCTGATCCCCAAAGGGTTCCCTTTCGGAACGATCCAGCCTTGTTCGCGATAAACCAGCTGAACCAGAACGACCTCATGGCCTTTCAGGTACTTTTCAATATAAGGAATATTGTAGCTTCCCGTTTCCTCGTCGAATAAATGAACACCGGCCGCATGGGCCTCCCCTTTTTGGATCGCGAGGATTCCGCTCAAACTGCCGACATGAGACGAAACCAGAAAACGATCGGGGTATGTCTTCCGCAGCAGGGTATGCAGAACGTCCACGGACAAATCATGGCTGCCGGTAATCACGATCGTACGGTCGATCTGTTCTTTAGGGCGGTACAGCTCAAGCTCTACCATCTCTCCCTGCTCATAGCCCATATGTCCAGCCGGAATGCGAAGCAAGCCGTCCGCACGCACCATCGACATTGTAACTCCAGCCGCGCGGGTCAAAGGATTGGCAATATAGGCTCCATCAATACAGCCTACCGTCATGCGGACAAAGTCGTCGGCTCCCGCATCGGATACGATTCTTCTTCCGAGCTTCACCTGAAGAAGATTGCGCTTCGGCTCGATCAGACCGTAATAATGATGGACCAAAGGACGCGCAAACCATTCCAACGACAGATAGGCCGAAACCGGATACCCCGGCACGCCGATCACCGGTTTCCCGTTCACAACGCCTGTAATCGTAGGCTTTCCGGGTCTCGTGGCCACTCCATGAGTAAAGACCCGGCCTAATTCAGAGATGACATGAACGGTATAATCCTCCGTTCCCGCAGAAGAGCCCGCATTCAGAATAACGATATCGGCCAGCCGGGTCGCTTCCAGCACTTTATCTTTAATTGTATCATACTCATCCTTAACGATACCGAGATAAATCGGCTCCGCACCCCATTCCTTCAGATACGAGGCAAACACGGTTCCGTTAAACTCCACAATCTCTCCGCGTCCTACCGCATCGCGCGGCTCGATGAGCTCGGTGCCTGTGGGAATGATCGCCACCTTCGGCCTGCACAGCACGGCAACCTCGACCCTTCCGCCTGCCAGAATCGCCCCCAAGTCCACCGCACGCAGGGCATGATGAGCCGGAACGATCATTTCCCCCACCACGACATCCTCCCCTATAGGACGGATATGCTGCCAAGGGGCTACCGGTTCCAAAATTTCTATCGTATCCTCGTCCACCTGATGAATATGCTCAATCATGATCACGGCATCGAACCCGGGCGGGATCGGATCGCCTGTATCCACGATTTCATAATCAACACCCCGCTTCAGTCGAACGGGATTTTGTTCATCCGCCCCATAGGTTTTTGCCGCCGCAACGGCGACTCCATCCATGGCAGAAGCATTGTAATTCGGCATCGATACCTTGGCATACACAGGATCGGCCGTGATTCTGCCTAAAGCCTCGGTCGTTCGGACCCATTCCACCTTTCTGTCAAACGTGATTTTCTCCAGAAATTCACGCTGGGCGTCCTGCAGCGGAGTGTCTTCCAAGTAGATTTTTCGCATGGTATACCCCTTCCAAAGCCTTCTGCATTCATTTATTTCATTTGCCGCTACGGTCAGATCTCCTTGCCAAACAGCTTGATCTTTACATGATCTCCTTCCAAAATGCCTTCTTTATTCGCTGAAATTTCCATAATACCGTCGCTTTCGACCATAGTCGTAACCAAACCCGACTTGCCGAAGACAGGTACCGCCCACAGCCCGTCCTCGCGCTCCTCCAGACGAACCCGAATATAATCGCTCCGTCCTACGGCGGAAGGAACATTACGGGATATGCGCGCCTTAAACCGCTTATCAAAGGCATCTTTCGATTCGCCCTGAAGCTGCTTCAGGATAGGGACGCCGAGTAAATCCAGCATGATAAGTGCGGATACGGGATGTCCGGGCAATCCCATGACAGGTTTTCCCTGCGATTTTCCAATAATTGTCGGTTTTCCCGGCTTTGTAGCCACACCATGTACCAGCACGCCCGGTTCACCCAGCGCCTCAATGACTTGAACGGTGAAATCTCTTGTTCCCACCGAGCTTCCTCCCGACAAAAGAAGAAAATCCACCTTGCCGAAGAGGGCACGCGCACGGGCCAAAAACTCCTCATACTCATCCTGCACTATGCCGCCATAAATCACTTCGGCCCCAAGCTGCATAAGCCGGGAACCTATCATCACACTGTTGATATCACGGATCTCTCCCGGGGAAAGCTCCGTTTTGTCCGGAGGAACAATCTCATCGCCGGTGGAGAGAATCCCGACGACCGGGATGGAGGCGACCGCCACCTCCGTTATGCCTATGGCCGCTAACAAGCCCAAATCCTGCGGACGAAGCCGTATCCCCTTGTGAAGGACATGCTCCCCTATCTCTACGTCGTCGCCGGCCCGGATCACATTTTCCCCCGGAGCGACCTGACGGTAGACATTAAGCAGGTCGCCCACCTCTTCCACATGCTCAATCATCACGATGCTGTCAGCGCCCTCCGGCAGCATCCCCCCTGTAGGAATATATTGAGCCTGCCCTTCCAGAAGCGGAATCTCCGCTCTCTTGCCCATTTGAATTTTTCCCGTAATATCCAGAAAAGCGGGCATGGACTCCGATGCGCCATAGGTTGTTTTCGCCTGAACCGCATAGCCGTCTACCGTAGATCTGGCAAAGGGCGGAACCTGTTCCCTGGAATATACATCCTCGGCAAGGACACGGCCCACCGCCTCCCGGATCGAAACCCGAACAGGTTCGTGAATGGGAGCAAAATGCGTTTCGATGATGTTCACTGTTTCGTCTACGGTTTTTACATTGAAGAATTTCATGCGCTCCTCCTGCGGCTAAAAATGGGATCAACTCTGCATCTACACAAAAAGGAAATAAATCCATTATAATGAAAGATAACAAAAGAAGGGAGCTGTCCATATGAAGGTCAAGCTGTTTGCCAATTTCCGTGAAATTTGCCTGGACAAGGTCGTGGAAGTACCCTCTCCTGACGGAAGCTCTGTCATTCAGGTGCTCGAGGATTTAATCAAGCTTTATCCCGCCATGGATGATGAGGTATTTGATCATGAGCGGAAGCTCAAGCCCTTCGTCCATGTGTTTATTAACGGTAGAAACATCATTCATTTGGACGGATTGAATACTCCCGTCAGCGGGGAAGACCAATTCGCTCTCTTTCCCCCTGTAGCCGGAGGATAATCGATGACGGCAGAGCGGACATTGGAATTTCGCGGCATTCCTCTAGAGCATCTGAAGACTTATTTGATAGAACTGGGGGCGGCAAAACAGACCTTTGAATTTCCTTTTGTTTTTCAAGGACCCGATTGGCAGGCACACATTCTAAGCGAAAATCAACTCCGATTTACACCCGTATTCATCGTAAATGCCGTCTTTATCCGTTTTGAAGCATCGTCCCAGGAAGCTCTTCAACAAGTCATTGCAGCCTTCCGCCGAAAAACATTCAGGGCAGGAGGGTAAAGAAAAGGTGGAATCCGGATTCCACCTTTTTTTATGCTTGTTTAGTTTAGATGATTTGCAATTCTTTCAGCTTTTCCTCCGGAACGACTCCGTCCCTCCAACCGCGAACCTGGTAATACTCATCAAGCATGATATCCATCCGGCTTACCGAGCCCGCGCTGTTCCCGGTGGCAGGCTCTTGCGTAAAGCGTTTAGGCAAGTAATCGTCCTCACGCTTGTTAAAGCCGGCGAGATTGTTATAGTAACGCTCCAGATTGTAGATTCTCTCCCCGATTTTCAATACATCGTCGCCCGTAATGTCAGCACCTGTCATCGCAGAGTACTGCTGCGCATAGTGATCGGCATTTTCGGAGAAGGAGGAGAATTTACATACGTTCATCGAATCCGAGAAGGAGTGAAGATCCTGGAATATTTTCAGCAGCGCCCCTTTTCCTTCCGCTACAAGCCGGTCCGTAGGCTCCGGAATTCCCGCAATTTCACTGGCTACGGTGTAGCCGCGCAGGTGACAGGCTCCGCGGTTGCTTGTGGCAAAGCCAAGACCGATCCCTTGAATGCCGCGGGGATCATAGGCCGGAATCGATTGCCCCTTGACGGCCATTGCCAGGTTCGGATCGCCGAACTTCGCAGCTGCACGGGCAGGCCCTTCGGCCAGGATATCGCCAATGCCTTGGCGGAATACCATCTGCTCTACCAGCTCAATCATCCGATCCGCATCGCCCCAGGAAATATTCTCAGAGATAAGCCCCCGTTCAGCGGCTTCCATGGTCACGGAAAGTACATTCCCCAGCTCGATGGTATCCATGCCGTATTCATTACACATATTGATCATGTAAGAGATCGCTGCCGCATCGCTCAATCCGCAGTTCGCGCCCAGCGCCCAGCCCGATTCATACTCGAAGCTTTCGACCTTTGTCTTGTACTTGCCTTCCTTGACCTCCACTTCCTTCTTACAGGCCACGGGACAGGCGTGACAGGTATTGTCCGCCACGAGCAAAGTCGAATTGACCGTTTCCCCGCTGTGGCCTTCCGCAGCATCCCAATTCGTATATTTGGAGTTCATGGTCGGCAATGCCCCGACTTCATTAATCAGGCTCGTAAGCACGTTGGTGCCGTATACGGAAAGTCCGCCCTTCCTGGGAGCGGTAAGCCCGCCTTCCATCACCGCCTTGAGCCCGCTCTGATTCGCTTTCTTATAATCATCGTCCTTGGCCGGAACGGGCATATTTCCTTTCTGTTCGGCCTTGATCACAATCGCTTTCAAATTTTTGTAGCCTGCGACAGCCCCTGTTCCCCCGCGTCCCGCCGCACGGTCGTTTTCGTTCATGAAGCCGGCATAGCGCACGAGGTTTTCTCCGGCCTGCCCGATACACATGACGCTCAGATTTTCTTTTCCGTATCGGTCTTTCATCACCTGAATCGTATGCCGCGTCCCTTTACCCCATACGTCGCTGGCATCCCGCAACTCGGCTTGACCGTTCTCAATGTACAGGTAGACCGGTTTTGCGCTCTTCCCCGTAAAAATAATATTGTCGACCCCGGACCATTTCAGCCTCGCCGCCGTCCATCCTCCCATATGGGAATCGGTAACGGTACCCGTAAGCGGAGATTTGGTAACGACGCATAATCTGCCGCTCATTACCGTTCTTGAGCCGGATACGGGGCCCGTCATAATACAGAGCATATTTTCGGAAGACAGCGCTTCCACCTGGGGCCCGTTATCCAGCAGATATTTTACTCCAAGCCCCCGGCCTCCGATAAATTTCCTTGCCAGCTCCTCATTAATCTCCCTGTAGCTGACGGTTCCGGATGTTAAATCGACCACTACTTCTTTGTTCTTGAACCCGCCTAAGTTCATGCCGCTCGCCTCCTATTCTAATAAAAACAAATTTTCATTAATATTCATACTATTTCGACATATATTAAATAGTTCCTCCTTTTTTTGCCAATGAATTGATCAAAAAAGATTGCTATGAAAGTAACTTCGTAATACATTATATTTTGAAAGCGTTTATTTTATGAAAATTCACTGTGAAGGAGAAGGGTAGCATGCTATCTAACAGAAAAATTCCGGCGTTTTCTTATTTCTTTATTTCCCTGCTCCTGTTGGGCGTAATTACAGGCTGCGGCAGCCCTGTACAAGAAGCAGCTACCACGACCGCATCCGAAGAAAAAAGATCCATTACACTGGCCACAACGACCAGCACTCAAGACTCAGGTCTATTGGATTCCCTTCTTCCGGCATTCGAGCAAAAATCCGGTATTCAGGTCAAGGTCGTCGCCGTAGGTACAGGACAAGCGATTCAATTAGGGAAGGACGGCAACGCCGACGTTCTCCTCGTTCATGCCAGACCTTCGGAGGATGAATTTGTAGCCTCGGGCTTCGGCATCAATGCTTATGATGTAATGGTGAACCAGTTTCTGATTGTCGGACCCCAAGACGACCCTGCGGGCATTAAAGGAATGGCGACGGCGCCCGAGGCGTTTAAAACGATAGCCGAGAAAAAAGCGGCCTTCATCTCTCGCGGAGATGATTCGGGAACCCACAAAAAGGAGCTGTCCATCTGGGAAGCCGCAGGTCTCAAGCCTGAAGGACCATGGTATTTATCGGCCGGCCAAGGCATGGGGGCGACGCTCCAAATGGCGGATGAAAAGAATGCTTATACACTGACGGATGAAGCGACTTACTTGTCCCGCAAAGGAGATCTTGATCTTGTCGTTTTGAAGGAAGGAGATGCTTCCCTTCTCAATCCTTATGGCGTGATCCAGGTCAAATCTACCGAAAAAGCCAAAGAGGCGGAACAGTTCATTCAATTTTTGACAGGCGATGAAGGCCAAAAGATGATTGAAGAGTTCGGGAAGGCCGAGTATGGGAAAGGATTGTTTGTCCCCGGCGCCAAAAAAAGATAAGAAAAAGGGAGTGTAGGGAATCTTTAGCTTACATGTTCTTGAAATTATAGGATTATCCATCCGGGTTTCCACCCTGGCCATCCTCATCGGGATGCTCATCGGCATCCCTTGCGGCGCTTTTCTGGGACTTTATTCCTTTCCCGGAAAACGCTTGATTGTCATTCTGGTTTTTACGTTCATGGGACTTCCTCCTGTTCTTACCGGCGTGATTGTGTATTTCTTGCTGTCCAAATACGGCCTGCTCGGTTTTCTTCAGCTGCTGTTCACTCCGGAGGCGATGGTCATCGCACAGAGCATCCTGGTTGCTCCGATCATTACGGGGTTGACCATGTCTGCCGTTCAGGCGCGGGAAAGAACGTATTGGGAAACGGCCAAAAGCCTCGGAGCCTCCCCTTTCCAGCTGGTATGGACGATCCTCAGGGAAGCCCGAAGCGGAATAGGGTCGGGAATATCCACGGCCTACGGCCGTGCGATATCGGAAGTCGGCGCGGTCATGCTTGTCGGCGGGAACATCGAGCATGAGACCCGGGTGATGACCACGGCCATTATTCTGGAGACCCGTAAGGGGAATTACGATGTCGCCTTGCAAATCGGTATGGTCCTTCTGCTGATCAGCTTTATTTTTAACAGCTTTCTCGTTGCAGGCGCGCTGCGGAACTTAAACGACAGGAGGGACCGGTCCCGATGAAGCCCATTGAAGTCGAGCATCTTACCGTTGCTGCCGGCGATCGGATGCTGTTGTCCATCCCCCATGCCGCCTTTGATGAAGGCGCCGTTTATGGCATTGTAGGTCCCAGCGGCGCAGGCAAGAGCACCTTTTTGCGCGTATTGAACTTTCTGGAGAAGCCTCAATCGGGCAGCTTATTTTTTTCCGGGCACCGGGTGGATTTAACTTCCCTTTCCCATTCGGGAGGGCTTCATTTGCAAAGGCAAATGGCGTTTGTCGCGCAAAAGCCCGTCATGTTTCAGACCACGGTTTTTGAGAATGTAGCGTTGGGGTTAAGCTATAGAGGCGTTCCCCGCAGCGAGAAAGCGCGGCTGGTCATGGAAGCCTTGAGGCTGGTCGGTCTCGAAGCCGCGGAGGGACGTAAAGCGGCATCCCTGTCGGGAGGCGAAGCCCAGAGAATTGCACTGGCGCGGGCGCTTGTCCTGCAGCCCAAGCTCCTGCTTTTGGATGAGCCTACCTCCAATCTCGACCCGCCGAACGTATTGATCATTGAACAGATCATTACCCGGATTCGCCGGGAAAGCCCGATGACGATCCTCATGGTTACCCACCATTTGCAGCAGGCCAGACGCCTGTCCGACCGGTGCCTGTTCCTTTATCAGGGACGGATCGTGGAACAAAACGATACGCAAGCCTTTTTTGAATCCCCCCAAAGCGAAGCCCTTCAGGATTTTATCAGCGGCAAAATGATCTATTAACCCTTGCAGGGGTAGAGGAGGTACCTATGGAACCAAATCAGAACGCCCGCTACTCGCGGCAAATGCTGTTTCCCCCCATCGGCCCGTCGGGACAAGAGAAGCTGTCGGGCAGCAGGGTGGCGATCGTCGGGCTGGGGGCGCTCGGCACGGTGCTGGCCAACCATATGGTTCGCGGCGGGGTCGGGTATTTGCGCTGCATCGACCGCGATTTCGTAGAGACCAGCAATCTTCAAAGACAAATGCTCTATGACGAAGAGGATGCCAGGAATCATATGCCGAAAGCCGTTGCCGCCGCGGACAAATTAAAAAAAGTGAATTCGTCGGTTACCATTGAGCCCATCGTAGGGGACGTCCATGCCTATAATGCGGAAGAGCTGCTCAGCGACATGGACATCATCCTGGACGGAACCGATAACTTTCAGATACGGTACCTGCTGAATGATGTCGCCGTCAAGCACCGCATTCCATGGGTTTATGGCGGTGCGGTAAGCTCCAGAGGCATGTTTGCGGCGATCCGGCCCTACGTCACTCCATGCTACCGCTGCCTGTTCCCCGATCCCCCTGCCGGCCGAGGGGAAACCTGCGATACGGTAGGCGTGATCGGACCTATCGTTCATATTGTTGCCTCTTATCAAGCGGCGGAAGCTTTAAAGCTTATGGTTGGCGCAGAGCATCACCTTAACCCTTACCTGGAGCAATTCGAGCTGTGGACGAACCGGCATATGCAGATGGATATTCGTCAGGGAAAGCACCCCGATTGCCCGGCCTGCGGCAAAGGGGAATTCGAGTTTCTCTATCCGGCTGCGGACAGCCTGGAGGTGTTTACGGCCTTATGCGGCAGAGATACGGTCCAGATCACCCCGAGAGGCGGACGATCGGTTAACCTGGAAGAAGAGGAGAACGTATTTCGCAGGATCGGGAAGGTCGAGCGGAATCCCTTCCTTCTGCGCTTTCACGTCGGCGATTATGCGCTGGTGCTGTTCAAAGACGGCCGGGTGCTGGTGCAGGGAACGCAGGACATTGACATCGCCAAATCGTTGTACGCCAAGTATATTAGCCATTAAAACAACAAGCCGGTGCGGGGATCCTTTTCCTTTCACCAGCTTGTTCATTTCCGTATATTACTTTTGGATCGTGAACCCATTCATTTGCAGATGAGCATGGAACATGTCGTTGACCGAAGGCAAATCTTTCTTTGCAGGCCGGGACTCCGCTTCCCAGACCTTTGATTTCTTCAGTGCTCTCGGACAGTGAATAAAGCACTCCTCCACCTCTACAATGACACCCAATTGAGGCACTTCACTCCATTGCATCGCTGTTAAAATGTCCTCATTGCGCGTGATCCTTGTCCGGCCATTAATCCTTAACACTTCCTCCAGGCCCGGTATGATGAAGAGCATACCTGCATATGGGTTCTCAAGCATATTCAACAAGGAGTCGACACGCCGGTTTCCCGGCCGTTCGGGATAGATCAGATGCCGGTCGTCTATGACTTTGACGAAGCCCGGTTCATCTCCGCGGGGCGATACATCGCACCTCCCCTCTTGATTGGCTGTGGACAGAAAGAAAAGCGGCGACATCGACACATAATTTCGAACATGTGAATCGATTTGTGCAATGCTTTTTTTAAGTACGGCTTCGTGAGGAGAGCCTACCAAATCCCTCAGCTCATCCGCACGGGTAACGATCCCTTGCGACCATAATTCATGAATCATCCGTATAAAACCTCCTTATCCGAAGAATCCCATGCTGCTTTTCTCTTACTATCCATGTTTTCTCTCGATTTGTCCATACTGATTCTTAACGTGAACAGGGATTCCCCCAAAAAACGAACGACTTCACTCCCGGGATACAGGAATGAAGTCGTTTTTTGGAATGGAGGCTTCGCCGGGAATCAGCTGCGTTCGTGCAGCGGGGCGGATGAATTGAATTCTCTGAGCTTAAAGGCATCCTTCAGCCAAACCGCGACCTCTTCAGACAAAGCATTCAGGATCACTTTGCCGGCGGCAGCATTGGCGCCGCCCGGTGTCCCGAAAACGCCGCTGGGGCTAATGGCCTGCACACCCTTGGTCTCGATGGCTTCCAACCATCCTGCTTCTCCTGCCGTATAGCCTGTGACGGCTTCAAACGCGCGTACACGGTGCTCTCCCATGACATGAAGCGCCAGACTCGTCTCAATCGCGCCGGCATGACTGTCCGTAGACGCAAGCTTGAGCCCTGCCTTCACCCCGGCTTGAAACATGACATGCAGGAAACGCCTGAAATCGGTATAAGCGGCTACCTGCATTCCGGGCCATATACTGCTGCAACCGGCCGCATATTTGCCGAGAAACCGGAAATTCCCGCCATGGAAACTGAACAGACCGATACGGGTCAGCCCCATACGCCTCAATGCCGTGATGTATGCCTGAATTACGGCTCCGAGCGTTACGGGACCAAGGGTCACTGTGCCGGGAAAATCCGCGTGATGCTCCGATAGGCCGGCCATGATCGTGGGTGTTACAACGATGGGTTCTCTGCACCGTGCCGCAACCTCGGCCGCCAACACTTCAGCCAATGCCGAATCCGTCACCAGGGGCAAATGCGGCCCATGCTGCTCGAGCGCACCGATGGGGATCAGACCGACCGCGCCGCGGTCCTGCCCAACCGCCCTGGCCTCGGACGACGTCAAATATTTCAGCTCGACAAAACTCATAACAGCTGCGCTTCACCGGAGACTTCCTGATCCGCCATACCAGAAGGGGGAAGAAACACATCATTGAACGTGATTTTGCCGGCTTTACGTTTCTCTTCAGCGTATGGACCGCGGTCGATCAGCTTCAGAGGAGCCCTCTTTTGATGAATTTCCCGCCTTTTCAGCCGAGTGGCTTCCTCGTCAACGACATACTCGGCGGTGAGTCCCTGCATGCGCTTATGAACCACCACACCGTAATCGCGCTCGGCGCTTTCGATGGAAACCAGCTGCCGCAGCACATCCATGCGTACGGCCTCCACATCCCGCTCCAGCGGGTCCCCCCAACCTCCGCCGCCAGGAGTTGTAACCCGGATGATATCGCCCGCTTTCACCGGGATTCCTTCCTGACAGAACTGGATCAGCCGTTCGTCAGCAGTACCGGGATTAATCCATGTTCCCCCGGGCTTGCCCGGCCCGCCGCCGTTAACGCCGTAACAACCGAACGCCGTGCGGTCGACATACGTAACGTAATACCCGTCGGCCAGCATACGAATGTCCTTCACATAGCCCATCCCTCCGCGATATTTGCCGCATCCGCCTGAATCGGGATTGAGAGCAACCCGCTCGACAATAACAGGATAGCGCTGCTCGATAAATTCCGCCGGAAGGTTCTTGGCATCGTTCACCATGTCTACTGCATCGGTTCCATCCGCATAGGTCCGCGCTCCGGAGCCGCCGCCGAATACTTCGCGGTACAGCCAAGGCTTTCCTTCCTCGTCGTAACCGTAAACGCCATATACCTGAACGCAGTGCATATCCGCCGACACGTTTCCTCCAAAAGCCTGGGCAAGGGCCGCTCCATAAACGCCGAAGCCGCGGAACCAGCACTGCATACGGTTGATCACAGGCGCCGGATACTCCGACGTGAGCACGGTTCCAGGCGGCAACTCGCAGCGGAATACTCTGGTCACGCCTTCGTTGATCACCGTCCCCGGTGCAAATCCGGCCAGGAACGAGCCTACCCATTTGGACAAAAAGCGTCCGTCGTTGGGCGAGTTCAGAGGACCTTCGGTTTGCGGATTCGTCCCCGTCCAATCCAGAATGATCTTCTCGGGGTCCTTGCGCAGGGTGACCATGAGCTTGACCGGATCGTCCAGGTTGATTCCATCGTTATCGAGGAAATCCTCCCCCGTAAACTCTCCATTGGGGAACATAGGCAGGATCACATCCCGTACCGCCTCCGCGCAGCGATCCATCAGCTTGTACATGGCGGCCTCGACGATATCGGCTCCAAGACGGTCGCAAAGCTGCTTTACTTGACGCTCAATGAGACGGCAGGCGCCGATGAAAGCATCCAGATCTCCGCGCATCGTATCCGGGAAGCGGGTATTGCGGAGCACAATCTTATAGATATCGTCCTGTAACCTGCCTTGGTTGTACAGTTTGACCGGAGGGATCTGGATCCCCTCTTCAAATATACTTGTGGAAGTGGTCGGCCAACTGCCTACCGACCGGCCGCCCACATCCTCGGTGTGACCAAAGATCAAGGAGAAAGCAATAAGACGACCGCTGTGAAAAATAGGGACGCACACACAGTAGTCGGGCAAATGCGTAATCGTACCATGGGAATCGTAAGGATCATTGTAGAGAAATACGTCCCCCTCGTGAATCTCCTCAAGAGGAAAGTGGGCGCGTATAGGGTCCGCACTGGCTCCCCAGGAAACCGATGTTACATTATTGCAGTCTACGGTACAAATCGAAGCCCGATAATCGTGCTGCTCACGAATGATGGTTGAGCGCCCGGCAAGCTCAACAGCCGCTTCACCCTCATCTACCGCAGCCTCCAAACCGCCCTCCACGACGTCCAGAGTAATAGGATCCACTTGGGCCTTGAAGCGTTCAATGCGCGCCCATTCCTCTTCCGAACGGGGCCACTCCTGCTGCCGGAACGGCTTATACAATGGCGGCTGGTAAATGGACGCGTCGAAAATCAAAGGTTTGTCGTTTGACATATTAAGATCCTCCTTTAGCGTATCGTGTGAGGAGCAAGTGCCCGAACTCGTTTACCGTAACGTACCACCCGGGTTCCACAACGGTAGTGGTATCGTACTGCTCAATGACCGCCGGCCCGGCAAGCGGCTCCGGGATGGGTTCTGTGGGGCGTGCGTACACCGGACAATCCACGAAATCTGACGCCTCGTTTACATACATCGGCTGTATAGACTTCAGCAAGTCGCTCCACCGGAGCTCCGAGCTTTGCTTTGCATACTGGCGAGGTGGTGCGAGCAGCCCGAAGCCGGTTACTCCGATATTTACGATTTCGACCAGCGTCTTGTTCTCGTAGGAGTACCCGTACTGGTCTTCATGAGCAGCATGGAAGCTTTTGATGGTACCGGCAAGCGATCCGGCAATGGAACCGTCAGGAACAGGCAGGGGTACACGAATTTCAAACGCCTGTCCGACATATCGCATGTCGAGAAACGCCTGCAGACGAATGCCGCTGCTGCTGTCAAACCCTTGACGGGCGAGATCCGCCGAGACCCGGTCGCGCAGCTGCAGGAACTCGTCGTTCAGCCGGTCCACATCGAGCGCGTCTTCGCGCTGCACATCGGTAATCACGTGATCCACACGCACATCCGAATAAAGCAGCCCGGCCGCAGCGGTGGCTCCAGGCGCCGTAGGGATCAGAATCCTGCTCATGTCCAGCGCATTCGCAACAGGGGAAGCCATGAGACCGCCTGCGCCGCCAAAGGCGAACAACGCATAATTGCGGGGATCGCGTCCACGGCGGACAGAGACGACGCGTATTCCTGCAGCAATGTTTTGCGTAGCGATCTCGAGAATGCCTGCGGCCGCTTTCTCGACGGAAAGCCCCAAGGGTTCGGCAATTTTGGCTTGTATGGCGTCATAGGCAGCCTGCCGATCCAATGGAATCGAGCCGCCAAGCAGGTAAGGCGGAATCCGGCCCAGCACCAGGTTCGCATCGGTAATTGTGGGCTCTTGGCCGCCCCTTCCATAGCACACAGGGCCCGGAAACGACCCCGCGCTCTGCGGTCCTACCCGCAGGGCTTTGCTGCCGCTCAGCCAGGCGATGGATCCGCCGCCCGCTCCCACGGTCGTCATATCGATCATTGGAGATTTGATGTCGTAGATATCGATCCTGCCTTCAGATAACAGACGGGGGATTCCGCCTTCAATCAAAGCCATATCCGTGCTGGTCCCACCCATATCCAGGGTCAGCACATCATGGATCCCGGCCGCGCCGGAAATGGCTGCGGCGGCGATGACGCCAGCCGCGGGCCCCGAGAGAGAAGCGGCAATAGGCCGTTTGATTAATTCATTGGCGGTGGCGACACCGCCGCTGGATTTCATCACATATAGCGGGGCTTCTATTCCCGCCCCTTGTGCCCGATCGCCCAGCCGGTCAAGATAAGTGGAAAGAAGAGGCATTAAGCCGGTATTCAAGCACGTGGTCAGTGTCCGTTCATACTCGCGATATTCCCGGATGACATCAGCGGAAATGGATACAAAGCATTCGGGATATTCCTCTTGAATGATCTCCCGGGCACGTTCTTCATGAACAGGATTCTGATAGGAATGAAGGAAGGATACGGCAATCGCTTGAACGCCCAGATCACGGTATTCGCGTGCAGCCAATCGAATCTGCAGCTCGTCCAGCGGACGCAGCTCCTCGCCTCGATAATTGAGCCGTCCCTCAACCTCGCGAACCAATTCCAACGGTACAACCCGGGGCGGTTTGATCCACCAGGTGATGGCGCCAAATTCTCCGGGCACGTTCTGGCGTGCAACCTCGAGCATATGACGGTACCCGTTCGTAACAATAAGTCCGAGGCGTGAATACTTTGCCTCCAATACGGCATTCGTGGCTACGGTGGTTCCGTGAAGCAGCATGGCAACGTCGGAAGCGGATGCGCCGATCTCTGCCAGAACACCTTCGATGCCGGCAAGGAAGGCGCGGGACGGATCATCGGGAATACTCGATGTCTTGAACACCTTCTCCTCACCAGTCACATCATTGAGAGCTACCACATCTGTAAACGTGCCGCCTGTGTCGATACCAATGCGCCAACTCATTCGGTCCTCCCCTTTCTGAATCTTCCTGATTGTGCATAACGCCACAAGGTTGAGATTCTACCTCATCTGCGTTTGCCTGAACCCAGTATAGCAGGGAGGTGACCTGCCGATCTGTTCATTAGTTACATATCCATCATTTTGCCGGTACGGCCCGATTGCGCCGCGTCCCGCTCACCCAATCTCGAAGGCCGCCAACCGCTCCAGCTCCGGCATATTCGTGATGAACAGAACGCCCTTCCGGAGATCGACCAATCCACGCGCGCGCAATCCGTTGAGCACCCGGGTCACCATCACTCTGGAGGTACCCGCCAAAGCGGAAAGCTCCTGATGGGTCATGGACAGCGCCCGCGTACCCTCGGGTTTGCGGGCAAGGATCTCCACCAAAATCCGGGCCAGCCGAACCTCGGAGGGATCGAAGGTCAGGGTCATCATCTGGTTGCTCAGCATCCATACCTTATGGGCTATCGATTGCATCAATGTGAAGGCGAAGTCCGGACGGATGCGAATAATTTTCTCCATGGTTTCCCTGGAAAATGCACTGACCTTGGTAGATTCTACGGCTTCTCCCGTGTACCAGTGATTAGCGTGCTGAAAGAACGGAACGTCCGCAAAAAACTGCCCGGGCTCCGCAAAGGCCAGCACTTTCTCCGTACCGTCCGGACGAACGATGGTAGCCCTTACATGGCCGGCATGCACATAGAAAAAATACTGTGCGGGTTCGCCTTGCCGGATGATAATGCTCCCTCGCGGGAAATACCGGGGAGTTGCAAGTTCACTGACCTCGGACGGCAGCGATCCAAACGCGCGGGGATGAAACGCTTCTTGAACGACGTGCTGCATTTGCATTAGGTTACTCCTTTCCTATAGGGCATGATTAAGCTGTGAGAAATACGTTAATATCTGAATAATCAAAAAATTTTATCAAATAAAAGTCTATGATGCCCGGCATGATAATCTTATTAACGCGCTGATCATGAAATGTTGAATTTTGGACAATGCTTCACGGATCTTAAGCTTTGTCAGGAAAGGGTATTTGCAAGAGTGATGGAGAAGGAAATTGCGGTGCTTTTGCTTTTGAGGTGAGACTGCACGTCGTACTGAAAATAGAATGATTCCTATAAAACGCTATGTATAGATAATAGCTTAATATTTGGGGAGGAACAAGAAAATTCTGTTACAACATATGCGGCTTTACTTTCATCCTGAATTGAACCATTTCAAAAAAAGTGATGGAAAATAAAAAGTATTTCCAACTTTGAGAAAGTCAGAAATACTTGTCCCAGATCATGAACCGCCTGCATAAAAGAATCTTCCGTTCTCTAACACTCCCTACTTCCACGTGGGGCTGCCCAAAATCCTCCCCCGTCCTTGAATCGCGCCGCCGCGGCTAACGTTTTGTCTGTAGACTGCAATGACTGCACCAGCAGCTTTCATAAATTTCGTGTTACGCCGACGTATCGACATCAAGCATGTCCAATAAAAAGATAAAGATCGGAATTCCCACGATCAGGCCCCATGTGCCCAGGTAATGCTCCGAAAAAATGAGAATAATAAACGTATAGAACATAGGAAGGTTCACTTTGGAAGACATCAGCTTCGGGTTCAGGAAATACCCTTCAAGAAAGTGAAGCACAGCAATCATAGATAACACATAGATGACCATCAGATAACCGCCTATCGCATATCCGATAATACTTAAAGGAATTAATGAAACCAAGAAACCTACTACGGGAACCAGACTAAGCAGGAAGATCATGATGGTTAGCGCAAAAAGGTAAGGATAGCCGAGAATCCATAGGCCGGTAACCGTAAAGATGGTATTGCATGTAGCAATAAGAAGTTGAGCTTCCAGCACTTTGCCAAAAGATAAAACGAATTTCTTCCCGAAATACTCAAGCTCTTCATATAACCAGGAAATTTTGCTGTTTTTCAATCTGGATGTAAAGGCGGCAATTCTGTTTTTTTCGAGGATAAAGACAAAGCTCAGCACGATTGCCAGTACGAACGTCGTCCCCCAATTGCTGATTTTAAGAATATATTCGAAGCCTTGTCTTACGTAGGATTGCAAATCCAGGTCTTTTATGGTTTTGTACACATATTGAGACAGCTCATCCTGAGGAACCGGCAAATGCGACAGCCCGATCAGAGTAGCTTTTAATTGTTTGATTTGAACATAAAGCTTCGGCAAATAATTAATGATACCGATGACGATGGTCGTAACTAAAATAAGATACAGCAATATGATAATGACCTTGCTGTTGACCGGGATGTATTTATTGATTTGCTTCGTTAAAAAATGCTGAAGACTGTTCATAATGTAGATGAATAAAAAGGTTAACAGAATGAGGTTCAGCATGTCCCTTATGCTAAACAACAGCAAACATATTACTAAGATGATCAGAAATCGTCTTACCGTCAGATTTAAAAAGAATCGCTTAATATTCTCCATCCATTCGTCTCCATTCACTAACCCTCGAGTTTGTCCTATTCCTCAGTCTACAACAATGAAAATAGTTAGGGCAATAAAATATACAATATTAACTTCATTTCCTTCCGAAAAAGAAAACAGGAAGCCGCAGCTTCCTGTCCATAATTTGTTCTATTCTATTACAAGACTGATGCCCGCAACCTTTTCATTACCCCTTGAACGAAAATGCCGGAAGCCCCTTAACCTGCGCGGCTACGCTGAATATTCCACCGGCCAACGGCTGTTTATCCAACTCCCGTTCATGGAGTCCATGGCGGGCCGTCGTAATATACAGGACATCGAGATCCTTTCCACCGAAAGCGCATGACGTCACCTGAGAGGCTGGAACCCTTATTTCGTCAAGCTGCTTCCCGTTATCCGGATTCCAGCGGGTAACCCGATATCCGCCCCAATGGGCGATCCAAATCATGCCTTCCGCATCGATGGTCATTCCGTCGGGGAGCGCATGATCTAAGGTCAAATCAATCATCACCCTTTGACGGCTCAGCGTTCCTGAGCTCATTTCGTAATCGAAGGCGACCACCTGCTTTGTCGGTGAATCGATGTAATACATGGTACGGCAATCCAGGCTCCAGACAATACCGTTGGAGATACCGATTCCCGTCAGCATCTTGCGGACGTTCAGATCCGTATCCAAACAATACAAGGCACCCGACCGCCCTGTTTCGTTCAAGTTCATGGTTCCTGCCCAGAATCTTCCGGCGGGGTCGCACTTACCGTCATTAAATCGATTCTCCGGCTGATTTTGTTCCGGATCCATGACAGGGGTCAGCACCTCCGTTTCCAAATCAAGCGAGTAAAACCCATTCTGCAGGGCCAGCATAACACCGCCCGCTTCTCTGGGCACAACGGTTCCAACGAATTGGCCAATGGGAATCGAACGGTCGGTATGGTGCTCCGGGTCGAACACATGCAGCGTTTTTCCCGTAATATCCACCCAGTAAAGCACCTGCTTTTCAGCATCCCATATCGCACCTTCACCCAGATCGGCTTTGGCATCCAATACAAGGCTGCATTCTGTCATGATAGTCCCTCCCCATACCCTTTTTTAACCATTCATCCGGCAGGCGGCATCGCGGCCTGCCGGATCAAGCCTTCCTTACAAATTAACCTGAAATAAAAGCTCCGGATTATCGAACAATTCTTTCAACACAAGAGCGCACGATCCGATAAGGTTGGCCTTCGGCCCCAGTTTGGAAAAAATGACCCGCACCCTTTCCTTCGGTACCGGCAGAGCTCTCTGCTGAATCTGCTTCTCAATTTCGGTGATCAGGCGTTCTCCCAAGTGAATCATTTCGCCATGGATAATGATCAGCTCCGGATTGATTGAATTGACAAGATTGGCGATACCGATCCCGAGATATTTGCCCAAATCCTCAATGGCCAGTTGGTATACGACGTCATCTCCCCGGCGGATCGCTTCCCCGATCAGTTCGAAGGTCAACTCGTCCCGCGTTTGCACCATGTCTTTCAGCAGTAACGTGCGCGATAAGTTTTCGTGAATTCTTGACATGAGGGAATTCGACGAAGCGTACATCTCCCAGCAGCCGTCATTTCCGCATCGGCACTTCAAGCCGTCCATTTGAATGGTCGTATGCCCAATTTCTCCAAAGCTGTCGTCTTTGCCCCTCATAATCCGGTTATCGATAATGATCCCCGCCCCGATGCCAACGTCCGTCATGAGGCTGACAAAGGTATCCACGTCTTGGCCTTCGCCAAACATTTTTTCGGCCAGCACCTGGTTGCGGCATTCGTTGTCCACCCAAACCGGCAGATGAAAGGCCGAAGACAGGCTTTCTCCCAGTGAACAACCGTTTAACACTTCTAAATGGGTTGATGTCAGAATCGTTCCGGTGCTTGTCTCAACCAGTCCCGGGCAGCCTACTCCGATTCCTTTGACAGGAATCCCCAACTCCTTCGCCTTTAGAAGCAAAGCACCCGCCAAATCCTTCACCTTGGCAAGCATCGTTTCCGTCGTATCCTTCGGGGTGATCGATACGCGAAGCTCGTGCAGAAGGTTTGCCGAAAGATCCATGAGCGCCGCCTTTATGGTATTCACGGTAAAATACAAGGCAAGAATGCCTCCGCCCCTGGCATGAAAGGCGATTAATTTGGGGCGCTTGCCTCCCTGGTCCGTGGAACTGCCCATTCCGCTCACTTTGATATATCCTTCCAAAATTAATTCTTCCACCAAAGCGGAAACCGTAGGGCGGCTCAGCCCCAATTCCTTGCTGATTTCCGGCTGGGTCGTTTCGCCCGAATTACGGACCCACTGCAAAATACTGAGTTTATTCGATTGTTTGATATCTGTTTTTCTTGAAATGATAAGCAAATTTCACGCAGCTCCTATCCAAATCTATATATATTTTCACAAAATGCCGTACTTATTAAACGCCTCCACGATCCCCATCCCGTTTTCGAGGGCTTTTCTCATTTGGTTCTCTCCGCTCACCTTGTCCGAAGCCTTTGTTACCGTCTCATGGATGATCTCCTTGGGAACGACGACGACGCCGTCATGATCGCCGAAAATCAAATCCCCCGTACGGATGAGCACACCGCCGCATTGAACAGGTACGTTGCAGGCGATCACGTCGGTCCTGCCCTTGGAATCATACGGACTATAGCCACGGGCAAACACAGGAAACTCCATTTGTTTGA
Source organism: Paenibacillus naphthalenovorans (assembly GCF_900099895.1). GTDB lineage: Bacteria > Bacillota > Bacilli > Paenibacillales > NBRC-103111 > Paenibacillus_G > Paenibacillus_G naphthalenovorans. The sequence continues at coordinate 126,639 of NZ_FNDY01000006.1, read as the reverse complement.
TTTGCATACTGTCGCGGATCAACCCGTCAATCACCGCTCCCCTCGATCCTTTGATTTTGGCAGCCGTACTGAGCAGCTCCCCCCAAAATCCGCTGCGGGTCGAACCATTGGTCGCAGCAACAAGGACGTCCCCTTCCTGCAGCGCATCGATCGCTTTAAGCTCCTTTTGATAAGGTGCGGACGGAATTTCGTAAACATCCGCAGCGAGCACGGTTAAAGCCCTGCCTGCAAATTTGGAAAAAGGAATCACCGGTCGTATATCATGAGTCATGCACTGCTGCCTGTAACCCATTTCGTCCAGAATATCCGCCAGGACCGCACTGGTTAAAGTTTTTTCCATTTGAGCATAGTTCAAAAAAATCCCGTTGTCCATTCGTATCCCCCATTTGTTCCGTTCATGGAAAAGGAGCGGATAGAACGTAAATATGCTTTCCAGCCGCTCTTCATTGATTATTGTTCCGCTATTTTTTGCAGATCGTCCAATGCCTGTTTGGGCGATTTTTGGCCGAGCAGCGACTGCTGCACCGCCTTGATGGTTTCCAAACGTATTTGAGTAAATTTAGGATCGTTTAACGGATAAAATTTAGCGATCGGCAGTTGGCTGATGAACTGTGCCGCCAACGGATCCTGCTTGGATAGACTTTCCCCGACACTCTTTGTCGCAGGCAGCATACCTTCATTTTTCATGAACTCTTCGTAACGTTGATCCTCATAGAGGAATTCGAGGAATTTGCCGACGGCCTCCTTGTTTTTGGTCGACTTGAACACCATCAGGAAATCCTGTACCCCCAGGTTGAAAGGCTGTTTGCCTGCATTGACCGGAATCGGCGCCACTCCGTATTTCAGGTTCGGCGCATCCGCCTTCAGAATGGTCGGCAGGAAGTTGGCCGTAATCATCATCCCGACCTTCCCGGCTCCGAACACCTTTTGCAGCTCATCCCGGTTGATGGCGGTCGGCTCGGGGTTGGTCACTTTGTCATTACGTACAAGGTTGGTCAAATACTGCAGTCCCTCCACGTTTTCCGGAGAGTTCAGCACCCATTGATCGCCCTTTTTCCAATCTCCTCCATTCCCCCAAATGAAATAGGAGAAGTAGGCTTGCCCTTCGAAGGTCGTCATCGGTACGCCGAAGCCGTCGACTCCCGTTTGTTCTTTAATGGCTTTGGCCGTTTGCCTCAGTTCATCCCATGTTGCCGGGGGCTCTTTAATGCCTGCTTGTTCAAAGAGATCTTTGTTATAGTACAGACCGCGGATCGATGCGAGAAGCGGAAGGCCGTAGCTTTTGCCGTCCAGCTCACCCGCTTTGTAAAACGACTCGTAAAATTTGCTTTTCAGGTTTGGAGAAATCACTTCGTCCAACGGAAGAAGAAGATCATCAGCGGCAAATGCAGCATAATGGTTCAAGTTCAAAATGTCCGGCGTCTGTTGGGTGCTCACCATCGTATTTATTTTTTGCTCCAGAACGTCCCAACCGACAACCTGCAGGTTCACTTTGATATCCTGATTCGCTTGTTCAAATGCACTGACAACCTTTCTGAGAAAAGGCTCGGTCGCATTGCTGTATTGAGCGGCGATGAAGGTGATTTCTTTTTTCTCCCCGCTGCCGCCGCCGGAAGAAGATGGGCCCGGAGAGGGTGGCGGGCTTCCGTCTGTCGAATTGCCCCCGGTACATGCTCCCAATAGAGAGGACATCAGTAATAACAACGTTAAGAATACCGGCGCCCGTTTTAATGAATTCCTGTTGTTCACTTTGAATCCCTCCAAAAGTTACTATTTGTGAAGCAAGCGTCTGCAAGAGCACGATGGGTCCGTTACGGGATGCTCTCACCCCCTTTAAGTCCGTTTAACAGGCCGATGGACTCCCGAACGATCAGCTCTCCGGCCTGCGGCGTGAGCTGACTGGTTCTTGCGGTTTTGATTTCATATCCTCCTTCTTCAAAAGCGCGTTCCGTAGGCACATATCCTATATAATCGTTCGCCATCCCCACAATCAGGGTATAGAGATAAGGGGACCGTTCTTTTATAGCCAGACCCAGTTCTGCAAAAAGCTCGCACGGCAGGCTCAGCAGCGCATGGTCTCCGATTTGAACCGCTTGAAGCTCCGTTTGCAGAAACTCGGCTTTATGTTGACTGAGGATCAATATTTCTTTGGCATAAGCTTCATCCGGCACGCCGTCAAGCAGAGAGGGAATGCTCCATCCTGCATTTTCCAGAAGCTGCAGGGCGTGCCGGACCTGTTCCTCCGTAATCCTTCTTCTCGGGAGTAAAACCGGTTTCGAAACGCTTTTCAACCGGAGCGCAGCCGAATACTTCAATGTCGGCAGAACATCGAGCACCCGACCCGCCAACCGGCTTCCGATGCGCTCCGCCTCCCCAAAATCGCGCGCCTGCCCCGGATTGGATATATCGATATGATTGATATCCCCTTCGGCGCCGTTCGCAAAGAGCACAACCGTATCCCGGCCGAACCGGTGCTCCAAGCGTTCGGTCAAGCTGTGCACATAGTCCCTCGATATCAACCCATCCTTACCGACCAGTACAGCGGTATGAAGCGTAAAATGAACCAAGATCGAGCGGATGGCCCGCCGTTCGTCCGCAACCGAAATCACGAATACATCCGGGTCGATCGGCCCGGCCGCAGATTTCACCTGGGAGGGATCCAGCCCTTCCCAGTTCATGCGCAGCGTTCCGTCCTGCATCATGATGCGCCGGTTAAAGCTAAGCGCGTCTTCATATCCTTTGCCGATACCGACCGCCGCTTCCCAGACGTTGTCCGTGCATAGGACGGCCCCTTCGATCACTTTGCGGGTCAGTTCTTCAATATACGAGATGACGAGCGGATCGTATTCGTCCTTGAAGGCTTCCATCACATCAGGCCCGGAATGGGTATGTGTGGCGAACAGGATGATGCTCTCGGGCAGGATTCCCGTTCTTTCGCGGATGCCTTCCTTAATAAGCCTTCCGAACGATGCGAAAATGCCGATCAAATCCAGTCCGATGAACAACAAAGCATGCCTTCCGTCGTTCAAATACAGGAAATTGGCATATAAAGGATCATGTACGCCCTTGGACCGGTTATCCTGACGAATGTTTCCGCCGATAGGAGTACCGGTTTGCGGCGTGATATCGATCTTGCAGCAGCCCGCTTTCACCGTTCGATCACCTCGCCTGTCGGTAAGATTTTCTCCACGCCTCTGTCGGTTTCATAGATAACAACCTTTAATTCCTTGCTGATCTTATCCCCTGCGCGTATTTTCTTCGCCGTTCCGTTGCGGATCGCTTCATTAAGGCCGTCTTCCCCGATCGACGGACGGCTGGTGAAAGGTTCGATGACGACCGTATAAGCGTTACCGTACCACGGATAGCCCTTCGTTCCGCCAAACTCCTGCCAAATCCACAGATGGGGAAAATCGTCCACAGGCCACGCCATCCCTATGCCCAGATTCATGCGGCGGTTGGTCAGGGCATACCAGCCCTCCTTATAGGCCGTCGCATAAAACATATCCGTAGTTTCGGCGCCGATGCCTCCAATTTTACGCAAATCCGCCGGTTTTCCATGTACATCGACAGCGTACGGCCAGTCAAAGCGGTTGCCGTGCGGCAGGCGGTTTGATGGCTCCGCTTTGTCCGAGGTAATAATCGTGCAATCCGGAAGCTCGAGAATGCAGTCCTCGCTTAAGAAAGGAGCTCCATAGCTGGGATGATGACCCCACATGAAGTCAAGCTCCGTCCTGCCGTAATTATGGATCGTCTCACGAAATTGGATGACCGGCCGGCCCGCTTCCAGGCGGATTCTTTTCTCCAGAATAAAGGGCGTTCTTAATGTTTTGGTCGTGAGAAGCACCTCTACTGCCTCCGGCTCGTCGACGAGAACGGCAAACTCCCACGGACATGTCGCCACCTCGCCATGAAAGCCAAGATGGGCGCCCTGGTAATAGGAAGGTCCGCTGGCCGAAGGAAACAGCTCCTGCCAGCCTCCGTGATAATAATCCGTAAAAATGCCCTGGGGATTCTGCATGGAAGCGGGGATAGGCGGATGCCTCAGCCCGATCGGGGATCGCCACATGAAATCGACATCCTTGGGCTTATACAATAATTCGAAAATGTCCGATCCCTTATCGAGCAATATCGACATCCGGATCAATTCGTTCTGCAGCACCAGCGTTCTCATGCCTTTGTAGGTCCCGTAAGGATCGATGCGGCATCCGTAATGGGCTTCCCTCATTTGTTTTTTCCCCTTGCTTCAACCGGAATCACGGTTTCCACCTTTCCGTTTCGGATACCGATCAATTCATCCGCCAGGTTTACCGTCGGGCAAACATGGTTGGGAATGATCTCCAGACGGCCGCCAATGGAGACAGGAAAATCATGTGCAGTAAGCATGACCCCATGTTCCTCGGAAAGCCGGTCAATCCGGACTTGCGGAGCCGAACGAATGCATCCGTATCCCTCCGTATAAGCCCCTTTATCCGAGGAGAGGGTTTTGGAGCCCGCATCGATGACCGCACGGTCTTCCGAAGGTCTGCTGACTACCGTTGTATGGATCGTCAAGGCGCAATCGACAATCCCGGCGAGCCCTAGCGAGACCATCGTCGCGTCGTTGAAAACGTAGGTGCCCGGCCTGATTTCTGTAATGCCTTCAACCTCCTTGCAGTGAAACGATGTCGGCGTCGAACCCACGCTGATCTCCGGAATATCCAGCCCGAGCTTTTCCTCAATTAGCCGTTTGGTTTCCGCCAGCAGCGCTCCTTCCAGTCGGCTGATGCGAATCCGTTCTTCCTGAGAATCCGCCTTGTAGGAGTGGCCCGCATGGGTCATTAGCCCGGTTATGCGAACAAACGGCAGCTTGGCGATATCCCCGGCGAGCTGAAGCGTTTCTTCCCCCGGCTGTCTTCCGCAGCGCTGCAGCCCCGTATCCACATCAATGTATAAGGACATGGTTTTGCCGAGCCGGCGGCCAACCTCGGAAATCCCGCGCGCCGCTTCCACGCTGTCCAAAGCTACGGTTACCTCGGCATGAGCGGCCAGCTTCTCCAGCCGCCGAAGCTTCTGCTCTCCGACGATCGGATAGGCGATCAGAATGTCGGTAATCCCGTGCTTTCGCATCACTTCGGCCTCCCCGATTTTGGCCACGGTAATGCCGAACGCTCCATACTGCAGCTGCTTCAAGGCGATCCAGGGGCTTTTATGGGTTTTTACATGCGGCCGAAGACGCACTCCCGCTTCCTCCGCTCTTAAAGCCATCCGCTTCATATTTCTTTCCATGATGTCCAAATCCACGACCAGCGCCGGGGTGTCTATGGATTCGATTCCTAAAGCTGCTTCACTTTCCATCAATGCTTCACTCCTCCTGCCGTAAGTCCGCTAATTAAATACTTCTCGATGCTGAGAAAAAGAATAACGACCGGCACGATCGCTACCAGCGAGGTGGCGAACACATACTGCCATTGGACGTCATACATGCCGAAGAAAGCGTAAATTCCGACGGTCAGCGGCTTCGACGTTTCCGTCGAAATGAAGGTCAACGCGACGGCGAACTCATTCCATGCGGCAATGAAAACAAAAATGACGGTGGTCATGATCCCCGGAACGGCCAAGGGCAGCGTAATCCTGCGCAGGGCCTGCCATTTCGTACAACCGTCCAGCCAGGCGGCCTGTTCAAGCTCATACGGGATCGTCGAGAAATAACCGCTGAGTATCCACACCGCAAACGCCTGATTGAAGGCGGCATTGGTGAGAACAAGTCCCCAGACCGAATCCATCAGACCTAGCCAATGCATTTCGCGGAACAAGCCGACAAGCAGCACGATCGGCGAGAACATCTGCGTTATCATAATCAGATACAAATACATTTGTTTCCCTTTAAATTTCATCCGTGCCAGCACGTAAGCGGCCGGAATTGCACAGATCAACGCCAAAGCCGTGGCGCCGCCCGCAATCACGACGGTGTTCAGCAAATAATCGGCCAACGGCACCATATGCCAAATATCCGCAAAGTTGGAAAATGTCCAGTTGACCGGAAAGAAGGTCGGGGGGATCGAATAGACCTCGGCCTTGCTTTTTAATGAAACGATCAGCATGATCAGGTAAGGAAAAACCATGACAGCAAAGAGAACATAAGCGAACATGGAAAGGAATGCATTTTGAATTCTCATTGACCTTGGCACGGCTATTCCCTCCTCAAGGCAATGGTCGTGTAAATAATGGAAAACAACAATAGAAGAAGAAAACTGATCACGGATACGGCGGCGGCTTCACCCATCTTATGAGCGGCAAAGGCCAGCTTGTACAGATAGGTAATGATGGTATCCGTCTGATGGACAGGATCCCCTTTGGTCATCGACCAGATGATAGGGAACGAATTGAAAACATAGATGGTGTTGAGCACCGTACTGATGGTCAGAGGCTGTCTTAAAAGCGGCAGGGTGACATGATAAAACTGGCTCCAGGCGTTTGCGCCGTCCACACTGGCGGATTCGTACAATTCGGCGGAGATCGACTGCAGGCCGGAGAGGAGCACAAAGCTCGTAAAAGGAATCGTCACGAATATCCCCACTCCGATCATCGCAGGAAAAGAAGTCGACGGCGAAGCCAGCCAGAAGATATTTTCATTAATCAGGTTGAGCTTAAGCAGAATCAAATTCAAGGCACCGTAGTTGTAATCGAGAATCCATTTCCAAATCACGGAGGTAATAATCAAGGATACCGCCCATGGGATAATCAGGGCGGCACGCACCCATCGCCGCCCGGGAAAATCCCTGTTCAGCAGCTGTGCGATTCCCAGTGACAGCACGGTGCTGATGCCGACTACGCTAACCGTCCAGATCAGCGTGTTTTTTAAAACCGTCAAAAATACGGCGTCGCTCAGGACGTTGGAGAAATTGCGAAATCCGATATATCCTTTCTTCACTCCGGATAAGCTGATTTGGGACACGGAAGCGGAAAATAGCTCGTAAATCGGGAAAACGGTAATGAATACGATGAGGCTGATACTCGGAAGCAGCCAGAGATACGGCATTGTTTTCCCGATGATCCGGCTGCTGCGGCGAATTTTTTGTTCTTTCTTCTTTATTCCTGATCCGACCGTACCTTTTTCAATTTCCATGGCTCACCCCAATTCCATATGACCTTTGTATCCACTATTCCATCGGTATAACGATTTGCCCGGATGCATCAGATTTTATTTGAGAATGGCCACGGCGTCGATTTCCACTTTGATGCCCAGCAGTTGGCTGCCTACGGTTGTACGAACAGGGTAAGGCTCCTTAAAGTAGCGTTTATACACTTCGTTAAAGGCCTGAAAATCCCCCAGGTCGCTTAGATGGACCGTCACTTTCACCACATCGTCAAACGTAGCGCCGGCTTGCTCCAATATGTACTTGAGGTTATCCAGCGTTTTAGCCGTTTGTTCTTCGATCGTATCGCCTTGAACCTTTCCCGTTTCGGCATCGATCGGTCCTTGTCCCGCCGTATAGATCGTATTGCCGAATTGGATCCCTTGCGAGTAAGGACCCGCAGGAGCCGGCGCCAGACGGGTCAGCAGTTGTTTTTTCATTGTCTATTCCTCCCTTTTTATCAATGGTCATCGGTTGGTCATTCCGTACTGCCGTCAACTCCGCACCATTCCGTCATGGCCAGCGCATACAGCTTCACCAGCAGGAAAAAGTCCTCCACCTCGATATACTCATCAGGAGCATGGGCATTTCCGCCTTTGGGTCCCCAGATGACCGCCGGTGTCCGGCTGTAAAGATTAAATACGAAGGAGTCGCAGGCAAAGGGCGCTCCTTGTACGGGAAGACCGCCGGGATATACGGTTTGGGCCACCTTGGACAGCACCTCTAAAGAAGGATGATCCTCAGGAATGCCTGTCCCCGGCAGAAAACGGATCAATTTCTCAATGACAGGCGGCATATCGCGGAGAATGTCATCATGGGCAGCCTTTTCCCTGTAATAATTTTCGAAGTCGCGGCGCAGCTCCTCTTCCGTTGTCTCCGGATAACACTGAATCCATACATCGATCGTACAGTGGCTTGGCACCCTGTCGCTTAGAGGCGAGTTAACGGGACCCGCTTTCACGCTTTGTACGTACGCGGGCAGGCCGTGGTCATTCACGAACCAACGGGATTGGGATCTCTTTCTGCGGTGATCGGTTTCAAACTGATGGAAGATCGTAAGGAATCTTGCTGCGGCAAAGACGGGATTGATCAAAGGCTCTCCGCTGAAGGAACGGCCCGGACGCCCCCGGAAGGTGATTCGGAACATACTGCCGCCCTGATTGGCCGGGCAAATGGCGAGATTGGACGGTTCCGGCACGATGGCCAAGTCCGCTTCGTAGCCTTTTAACACGCAGGCCAGCGTGGCGTTTGCGCCTCCATACTCTTCATCGACGACGGTCTCGATGATGACGTCTCCCTTTAAGGCAATCTTCAGATCTTCGAGCAGCTGGAGAGCCATCATAGCCGCCGCCATCCCGCCCTTCATGTCGAACAGGCCCAACCCGTACTGCTTGCCGTCTTTTACTGTTCCGGAGAAGGGATCGACCGACCAGGGGTCTTCTCCTCTGGGTACCGTATCTACATGCCCGGTGAAGATCAGCGACCTTCCGCCGCCCTTTCCCCGCTTTCTTGCCACAACATTAGGACGGTTCTCATACTTCCGATTGCCCAGATAGGCTTGATGTTCCGTCAGGCCCGGTACATCGGTCGGCAGAAACATATCCATGTCACAATTCAACGTACTTAAAAAATGATAGATAAATTCCTGAATCTGTTTTTCGTCGCCCACAGGATAATGATTTTCGCTCGGGATCGAAACCAGGGACCTGTTAAAATCCAAAATATACTGGCGATGTTCATCTACCCACCGGCTGATGTTAGCGAGCATGAATAGCCCCCTTCCCATTCGCTTATTCTTGACAGATCTGTCCGCCGTCTACGACCAATTCCGTTCCTGTTATAAATGACGCTTCCTCTGAAGCGAGAAAAGCAAATGCGTTGGCGACATCCTCCACCTTGCCGTAACGGTTCAAGGGAATTTTGGAAGTGTAGTTTTGGACTTCCTCCTTGGACATGCCGCCTTCCAGCGCCAATTCGGTCAGTATGAATCCCGGACAGACCGAATTGACCCGAATGTTAAACGGCGCAAGCTCGATCGCCATCGATTTGCCAAGCAGGATAACCCCTGCTTTCGTTGCATTATAATGAGCAAGACCTTTTTCGCCCAATATTCCATTCGTCGAAGCCATGTTCACGATGACCCCTGCATGTTGTTGTTTCATTTCGTGTGCAACCAATTGGGAGCACAGAAAGACACCTGTCAAATTCACATTCAGTGTATCCTGCCAATTTTGATCCGTGATGTCCAAGAACGGTTCGAAACGGGCAATTCCCGCATTATTGGCCAGAATATCAATGGATCCGAATGTCGTTTTCGTAAATTTCACCAGCTCCAAAACCTGCTCCCGCTTCGTCACGTCAACCGTAATACGGTGCACAGTTCCATATTCACTCAATTCTTTGGCCGCGTTATGTAATCTTGTTTCTCCCAGATCGCAAATGACCACCTGTGCGCCTTCCTGAAGAAACTTCTTGGCGATAGCCTTTCCGATCCCCCGGCCGGCCCCTGTTACAATGGCCGTTTTGTTCTGTAATTTCACACCATCAACTCCTTTAGCCTTATGTTAGTTAGTTAATGTTCTTTTCTAACTAAATAGTACTCCACACACGCTAATAATTCAATAACAATTTTCTAAATTTTATAAATATTCTGTTATTTAATGAGGTTAAATATATTTTGTTTTCCGGGGCATGGTGCGGCACATCAATGCGGCAATGCCTAAAAAGCTTAGTAAAGAAGTTTCAGCTTCTTCACTAAGCTTTTTGGTGTTTTCCATATGCATGATTGTTCCGACACGATACCTTGGAGTCAAATCTCTATCCGGCCGTCCATGCCGGATGATTTATGACACTGTGGAATGAACATCTTCGGCGATGACGGCGTCGCTGCTTTCTTTCCCTTTTTTCTTTGAAGCCAATTTTCCAAGAACGATAACAAGCACAGCCAGTCCGATCGGAAGCACATAGTGGCCCGCCGGGAACACCGATTCCAAATAACTTCCCACGGCCTTGTCGCTTAATACCATTTCTCCCGCTGTATATCCAAGCAGTCCGGCACCCAGCCACACAATGATGGGGAACCGGTTCATGAGGCGCATGAGCAATTGGCTGCCCCAAATAATCAGAGGTATACTGATCGCCAGACCCAGGCCGATCAGAACAAGATTCCCGCCGGCTGCTCCGGCTACTGCAAGCACATTGTCCAAGCTCATGACAAAATCGGCAATGATAATGGTTTTAATCGCCTCGGTTATCGTAGATCCGGACTTCAAGTGTTCTTCATCTTCCCCGCCTTTTAACAGCTTAACGGCAATGTACAACAGCAGAAATCCGCCGGCTACTTGTACAAAAGGAATTTGCAGAAGCCAAACGGCGACGAACGTCAAAATGACTCTTAATGCGATGGCGCCAAAACTCCCCCAAACTACAGCCTTTTTCTGCTGGTTCTGAGGCAAATTACGGCACGCTAAAGCGATTACAACCGCATTATCACCACTTAATACAATATTAATCAAAATAATCTTCAGCAGTCCAACCAGAAATGCCCCTTCCATCCACCTGTCGCTCCTTTTATAAATGAAGAATAGAATCATTACCGTAAGGGCTTACATTCAAGATCTACAAGCCTGTGATGCATTTTTTCATTGCAATCCTCCCAGAAGTCAATATGTGTAGCATATATATTACACAATACTATATTTTCTCCTTTTTCAAAAGAAAAAAATTTCCGCTTCATGGCACAATATGCATCCATGCCAGTTCTATACCGGTAAAATCGGGAACAAAAGTAGACAAAACGAGACTCCATTCTCATTTTGTCTACTTTTTATGGGACATGGGCACAAAACGGCCATTGCTGCGGGAGATTTGGTTTGGCACAGTTTTTGCTTAGTTATTTGGTGTGAAGGCGGCGAAACGGATTGCCGCTGCCGCTTATTCACAAGCTGCAGGCCATGTCATTTCAAATTCAAGAGGAGGTTGAACGTATGGTAGACGTTGTGCAGGACAAGAAGATCACGTTAAGCAGAGAAAAAGCCGGCTGGATCTTTCAAAAAATGCTGGAAATTCGTAAGTTCGAGGATAAGGTTCATGAGTTGTTTGCCCAGGGAAAGCTGCCCGGATTCGTTCATTTGTATGCCGGTGAGGAAGCGGTCGCTGTTGGCGTGTGCGCACACCTTGACGATAAGGACAGTATTACCAGCACACACCGCGGACATGGCCATTGTATTGCCAAAGGCTGCGATTTGGATGGCATGATGGCCGAACTGTTCGGAAAAGCAACCGGGCTCTGCAAAGGAAAAGGCGGGTCCATGCACATCGCCGACTTTAATAAAGGCATGCTGGGCGCAAACGGGATCGTAGGCGGCGGGTATCCGCTGGCATGCGGTTCTGCATTAACCGCCAAATATAAGAAAACCAATGCGGTAAGCGTATGCTTTTTCGGCGACGGCGCGAATAATCAGGGAACCTTTCATGAGGGGATCAATTTGGCCTCCATTTGGAAGCTGCCTGTTGTGTTCATAGCGGAAAATAACGGCTATGGGGAAGCAACCCCGTTTCATATGGCCTCTAGCTGCAAAACGATCGCCGAACGTGCAATCGCTTACAACATTCCGGGCATCCGGGTCGACGGAAAGGACGTGCTTGCCGTCTATCAAGCTGCGGAGGAAGCCGTACAAAGAGCGCGCAGAGGCGAGGGCCCGACACTAATTGAATGTGTCACCTACCGCAACTACGGACACTTTGAAGGAGATGCCCAAAAATATAAAAAAGAAGAGGAGAAAAAAGAGCATCTAAATGAAAAGGATGCCATTCAGCAATTCAGAGCTTATTTGCTGAATCAGCAGCTGTTTACAGAAGCGGATCTGGCTGAAATCGAAACATCCATAGATCAAGCGGTCGAGGCGGCTATCGAATATTCGGAACAAAGCCCCTTCCCTGACGAATCCGAGCTGCTAACCGATGTTTATGTATCTTATTAAAAGGGGGATACCAAGATGGCCAGAAAATTGAGTATGTCATCGGCAATTAATGAAGCGATGAAGCTTGCCATGCGTAAAGACGAAAATGTCATTTTGCTTGGCGAAGACGTGGCGGGCGGAGGCGGCGTTGACCATTTGCAAAATGATGAAGCCTGGGGCGGTGTATTGGGGGTTACGAAGGGCCTGGTCCAGGAATTCGGCCGCGAACGGGTTCTCGATACGCCCATTACCGAGGCAGGATTCATCGGAGCCGCGATGACGGCGGCCGCTACAGGATTAAGACCGATCGCCGAGCTCATGTTTAATGATTTCATTGGCAGCTGTTTGGATCAAGTCCTTAATCAAGGCGCTAAATTCCGCTATATGTTCGGGGGCAAAACGCAGGTGCCCGTCACGATACGTACGACGTATGGCGCCGGCTTCCGGGCGGCAGCACAGCACTCTCAAAGCCTGTACGCGCTTTTTACGAGCATTCCGGGGCTTAAGGTTGTCGTTCCCTCTACCCCTTACGATGCGAAAGGCCTGCTGCTGGCCGCTATTGAAGATAACGATCCCGTGGTCTTTTTTGAGGATAAGACGCTGTATAATGCGACCGGCGAGGTTCCCGAAGGGTATTATACGATTCCGTTAGGCCAAGCGGACATTAAACGGGCAGGCTCCGACCTGACCATTGTGGCGATCGGCAAACAAGTGCACACGGCATTAAAGGCCGCAGAACAGCTTGCGGGCAAAGGGATCGAGGCGGAAGTCGTCGATCCGCGAAGCTTGTCCCCGCTTGATGAAGATACGATACTGGCCTCGGTAAGCAAAACCAACCGGCTTATTGTCATTGACGAAGCCAATCCCCGATGCAGTATAGCGACGGATATCGCCGCATTGGTCGCGGATAAAGGATTCGATAGTCTGGACGCGCCGATTAAACGGATTACGGCACCCCATACCCCTGTCCCCTTCTCTCCTCCGCTGGAGGATATTTACTTGCCGACACCGCAAAAGGTACTGGCCGTTGTGGCTGAGCTTTTGGGGGACAAATCGCTGCAAAGCGTCTAATTTCAACATGATCGGTGGGAAAACCAATGGCTGTAGACATTGTAATGCCTAAATTAGGAATGGCAATGAAAGAAGGAACGGTTTCCATTTGGCATAAACAAGCCGGAGATACGGTTGCCAAAGGAGAAATCATTGCCGATATCAGTTCGGAGAAAATCGAGATGGAACTGGAGTGCCCTGCAGACGGAGTTCTTTTGGAGATCGTTGTACCCGAAGGGCAGGGTGTTCCTCCGGGAGCAGTCATCGGCTATATCGGCCATCCAGATGAAAAAGTGAACAGACCTGCTGCAGCTACGGCCCAACCCGCAGCCCAAAATCAAAACTCTCCCGCTGCAAGTGTAGAAACGGCCGCTTCAGCGGAGGCCGCCGGATCTCAAAAGAAAGGGGAGATCAGGATCTCCCCTATCGCTCGAAAAATGGCGGAGGCCGCCGGATTGGATATCGCTTCTATTTCAGGAACCGGCCCGCAGGGAAGGATTACGAAAGAGGATATCGAACGTGAAATTTCGAACAAATCCTCCGCCACACCGGCCCGGCAGTCCGAACCCGATATATCCGAAGACGAAGAGCAAACCGTGCAATCGCCGGTCACCGGCATCCGCAAGGTCATAGCGACCCGGATGCTTGACAGCTTGCGCCATAGCGCCCAACTCACGCTCAACTTAAAAGCCGATGTCACTGAGCTTTTGGCGCTCCAAAAACAGATCAGCGAATTTATCCGGCAGCAATATGAGGTCAAGCTGACAATAACCGATTTTATCGCCCGCGCAGCCGTCCTTTCTCTGCTGCAGCACAAACAAATGAACAGCGCTTATATCGACGATCGAATTCTTACGTACAGCCACGTTCACCTCGGCATCGCTGTCGCCCTGGATAAAGGCCTGGTCGTCCCTGTCATACGCCATGCCGAAAAACGCTCTTTGCCAGATTTGTCCCGACTCATCAAATCCTTGGCTCAGCAATCGCGCGACGGCCAGTTAGGCAGCGAGCATATGCAGGGTTCAACCTTTACCATTACGAATCTCGGCGCTTACGGCATCGAGCATTTCACTCCTGTATTGAACCCGCCTGAAGCCGGAATCCTCGGGACTGGAGCCGTTCAGGATACGCCTGTCTACCTGGGTGAAGCTTTGCAGCGCAGAAGTCTCCTCCCGCTCAGCCTTACCTTCGACCATCGGGTATTGGATGGGGCGCCGGCTGCTGAGTTTCTTCGAACGCTTAAGAGCTTTTTAGAAAATCCTTTGCGTTTGGTTCTGTAGAAAGAAGGGAAATTTCATGAAAACAATAGCTGTTATTGGAGGGGGACCTGCAGGATATGTGGCGGCGATCGTCGCCGCCAGGCAGGGTAAAGAAGTCACCCTTATCGAGCAAAAGGATTTGGGAGGCACTTGTTTAAACGAGGGATGCATGCCGACAAAGTCTTTGTTAGAGAGCGCGGAAACGGCCGAAAAAATCAAACATGCCGCACAGTTTGGCGTACGCCTCCCCTCCCATGAAGCGGAAATCGATTGGGACGGTGTTCAAGGCTACAAAAACGATATTGTAAAAAAGCTTGTCATGGGGATCGGATATTTGATGAAAAAAAATAAAATCAAGGTCCTCAAAGGAAAAGCAAGCTTTGAAACGGATCGCCGTTTATGTGTAGAGCAGGAAGGCAAACAAGTATTCGTTGAAGCGGATAAAATCATTATTGCCGCCGGCTCAGAGCCCGTTAGCCTTCCGTTTGCGCCATTTGACGGCGAATGGGTGGTTCATAGCGGCCAAGCCATGGCTCTCCCTGCAATCCCCTCTTCCCTGCTCATTGTCGGCGGCGGCGTTATCGGCTGCGAATTTGCAAGCATTTACAGCCGGATGGGCACCAAAGTAACGATGGTTGAGATGGCGGATCAGCTTATTCCGGGCGAAGATGCGGATATTGCCGCTATCCTGCGGCAGCAATTGGAAAACTCGGGTGTGACGATCCATACTTCAACGATCCTGCATCATTTGGATTCCCATGACAAAAAGGCCAGGCTCGAAAACAGTAGCGGCGTCTATGAGCTAAGCGCCGATTATGTGCTGGTCTCCATTGGAAGAAGGCCTCGGACTTCAGGGCTGGGCCTGGAAAATACCCTGGTTGAATTTTCCAAGCAGGGCATCAAGGTCAATGAACATATGCAAACCAACATTCCTCATATCTATGCATGCGGGGATGTCATCGGCGGCATTCAGCTCGCTCACGTCGCATTTCATGAAGGGACCGTAGCTGCGATGCATGCTTGCGGAGGCGATGCAAAAGTGAATTATCGGGCGGTTCCCCGCTGCATTTATACAGCGCCTGAAATTGCCGGCGTAGGAATGACCGAAAATCAGGCAAGACAGCAATACGGAGATATTCGAATCGGGGAATTCCCTTTCACTGCGAATGGAAAGGCGCTCATTCTAAATGAGCCTGTCGGCAAGGTCAAAGTGCTGGTCGAGCCTGAATTTAACGAAATTATCGGCATGTCTATCGTGGGACCCCGGGCCACGGAACTGATCGGGCAAGGCGCGGTCATGCTGCACGCGGAATTGACTGCGGATGTCATGGAGCATTGGATTGCCGCCCATCCGACATTATCCGAAGCCGTTCACGAGGCTCTGCTCAGCGCCATCGGCCCAGCTTTACATGCTTGAATGCCTTCGACAAATTCATTGCAAGGGCGGGGTTCAAATGAAAGCTGCTTTTTGGTACGGTATCCGTGATGTACGTATCGATGAAATTCCTGCCCCGGTCGTTCAACCGGGAATGGTTAACATCAAGGTGGCGTGGTGCGGCATATGCGGCACGGATTTACACGAATATATGGCGGGCCCCATCTTTATCCCCGATCAACCGCATGCCCTTACCCATCAACAGGCTCCTGTTATTTTGGGCCATGAATTTGCCGGCGAAGTCGTTGAAGTCGGCCAAGGGGTAACCAGGGTCAAGGTTGGGGACCGTGTCACGGTTGAACCGATATTGGCTTGCGGCTCCTGCATTCCTTGTCAAAAAGGATTATACAACGTTTGCGACACATTAGGGTTTCATGGTTTAAGCGGAGGCGGAGGCGGCTTTTCGGAATTTACCATGGTGAAAGAGAGTATGGTTCACCGGCTGCCCGATCCTATGTCTTATGAGCAGGGAGCCCTGGTCGAACCGGCTGCCGTTGCCCTGCATGCCATCCGCACAAGCAAATTAAAAGCCGGCGACAGCTGTGTTGTTTATGGGGCGGGTCCCATCGGACTTCTGGTGATCCAAGCGGCCCGCACGGCAGGAGCCAGCCGTATTATTGCTGTAGAGGTTTCAGAAGAACGCCAACAGATGGCCAAGGCCCTGGGAGCCCATCATATCATCCATCCGTTAAAAGAAAATGCGATCCAGGCCGTTCACCGGCTCACCAACGGCGGTGCCGATATTTGTTTTGAGGTCACAGGGGTTGACCGCTGCTTGAATGATGCCATAGATTGCGCTAAAACCGACGGTCAAATCATCATTGTTAGCATTTGGGAAAAGCAGGCGTCCATTTTTCCAAACAACCTCGTACTAAAGGAACGGGAGATCAAAGGCGTGCTGGCTTACCGCAATATTTTCCCGGCTGTCATCGACCTCATATCGGAAGGAAGATTACAGGTCGATCAATTGATTACAAGGAAGATCTCCCTCAATGATTTAACGCAAAAAGGATTTGAAGAACTGATCCGAAGTAAGGAGCACATCAAAATTCTGGTTTCACCGTCATTGGTTTAGTGAATGCCTGACAGCGATTCGCTTCCTTCCGGGAGGCGAATCGTTGTCGGGCGCAGACAGAGGATAAATTTGTAATTCCGGCGTTGTAAGCGAAACCATTTTAAGGTTATAATAGGAGAATACCAACCATGCCTACGTAAACTTTGAAGTTATATGCTGCGACATAATTTCAGAGGAGCGGGTAAAATGTTTGAAAGCGCATTCAACCTTGATATTTGGAATCGCTTCGTTCGGGAAGGTGTGCTTGATTCATCGCGCCTCAATCAAAGGATCGTTGAATCTTGGTACCGTTCCAGGAACGCGCATGTGAATCCTCATCTGGATAAGGGCAGATCGATTTTAAACAATGATCTGCTTCGCTGCCAAATGGCCAAAAATGCACTGCTTCAGGATATCGCTCTGCCTCATCTGCAGCGAATGAATTCCTTTGCGAATGATTTGGGCATGATCGCATTATTGATTGATCCGGAAGGTTATGTTCTATCCATTTCGGGCAATAAAGATGTTCAAATGGCCGCATCCAAAATGAATTTTGTCGAAGGAGTTCGATGGACGGAGGGCGAAGTCGGCACGAATGCCATCGGTACAGCTTTATCGACGGAAGAACCCATCATGGTAACGGGTACGGAACACTATTCGGTGGCTTCCCATCGCTGGAGTTGTTCTGCCGCTCCCATTCGCCACGATGACGGAAAGCTCATCGGCATCCTCGATGTTTCGTGTCCGGTCGACCGTGCCCATCCTTATATGCTCGGGATGGTGACTTCCGTTGCTTATTCGATTGAACGTGAAATCAGTATACGCCATCATAAGGATGAGATGGAGCTCATCCAGCGTTCCATGGATATCATTGAAACGGATCGGCCTGTCGTCATTTGCAACAATAAGCAAGTCGTGGTATGCGCCAGCAAACCGATTCGTCATAACATGCCGGGATGGATAGGGTCAAAACCTCATGACTTCATGGAATATGGATACGCGCTTCAAATGGAGATCCCCATCTATTCCAATGTTCATAACGGAATCATCGGAAGTGCCGTCCATTTCATAGAGGCGAAAATAAAGCCGGCCCCCCTGTGTTTCATCTCTCAGGTTCCCTCTACCCCGTTTGAATTTAAAGGAGAAAAAGGTATAAGCCAAGCTTTTCAACGCACACTGGACGAAATGAAACGGGTGGCCCCCTCCGACACCAGTGTTTATATTTCAGGAGAAACAGGAACTGGAAAAGAAGTCATTGCCCGAACCATCCATGAGAACAGTTCTCGGAAAAACGGACCCTTTGTGGCTGTAAATTGCGGAGCGATTCCAAAGGATCTGATGGAAAGCGAATTGTTTGGCTATGCGGAAGGAGCTTTTACAGGCGCACGGCGCCATGGGTATAAGGGGAAATTTGAACAAGCGAATCAGGGGACCTTATTTCTCGATGAGATTGGAGAAATTCCCCATTCGATGCAAGTTGCGCTTTTACGCGTTCTCCAGGAACGAAAAGTCGTTCCTCTTGGAAGCGCCAAAGAGATTCCTGTCGATATCAGAATCATTACAGCTACGCATCGCGACCTTGGCCAGCTTGTTAAGGATGGGAAATTTCGTGAAGACTTGTATTATCGTCTCCATGTTTATCCGATCGATGTCCCGCCTTTGCGTGAAAGGAAAGAAGACATACCTTACCTGGTCCGATATTTTTGCGGCAAGCATCAATGGAACATCCCCTTGCATCCGGCATTATTCGAGCGGTTATTGGAATACCATTGGCCCGGCAATATACGGGAACTGATCAATGTGCTTGAACGTTTGCACATTGTATCCCAGGGTGAAGAGATCGCCCCTTTGGAAACAATGCATGTTCTGGACAGATTAAATATCCGCGGAGCTCTATCTTCAAATCCTTCACTGGAACAAAACAACACCCATATCCCGGCAAATGAACCGGCACCCTGCAGCTTGCGTGATCAAATCCAAAAGGAGCAGATGACGGAAGCTTTACAAAAAACGAAAGGCAATGTAACGATGGCCGCTCAATTATTAGGTATACCCCGGAGCACTTTTTATAAAAGACTTCGGAAGTTTAATATATGATTGGCGCCAAAAACAGATTCGCAGCCGCCTCCGTTTCCACACCAGGGGCGGCTGCTTTGCTTCCCGCCTACCCCTCGAAACGATAGGTCGGCGAGCCTTTGATGCCCAGCTTGACGCGGAAAAGTCCCCCCGCATGCGGCTGCTTCTCCAATTCTTCTTCACTTAAACCTACTCTTGCCGTTGTAATATACAGCTCATCCAGATGCTTTCCCCCGAATACAACGGAAGTGACCTTGGAAGCAGGCAATGCAATCGAGTCCAATCTCTGCCCGGTAGCCGGATTCCAACGCGAAACTCGAGCGCCTTCCCATTGCGCCACCCACAGCATCCCTTCGTCGTCAATCGTCATTCCGTCAGGTATGCCTTCTCCCTCCGGTATGGTGACGACCGTCCGCTTGTTACGAATGGAGCCGCTCTCCAGATCATAATCGAAGGCGGCCACCTGCTTCGTTACCGAATCAATATAAAACATCGTTTTATTTTCTTTATCCCAGGCCAAGCCATTGGAGATCCCCACGCCATCAAGTACTTTTCTTACCTGGAGATTCTGATCCAGACAATAAAGCGCTCCGCTAATTTCTTCCTGGTTATGATCCATCGTGCCGGCCCAAAAACGTCCCTTTGCATCACATTTGCCGTCATTGAAGCGGTTGTTGGGCCGACCGGTTTCCGGCTCGGCGATCGGGATCAATGAGTCCGAAGCCGGGTTCAGCCTGTAGAAGCCATGCTGTGCAGCCACAATGAATCCCCCCGAAGCTTTCGGAACTGCGGCGCCAACCATTCGGTCTACTTCAATGAAACGGCTTTGGTTCGTTTCCGGATCAAAGCTCCAAATCTTGCCTTCAATGATATCTACCCAATACAGAAGTTGTCTGTCATGATCCCAGGCCGGACCTTCTCCCAGCGTATTCTTCACATCAAGCACCAGTTCTGCTGCATGCATCGTATCCTCTCCTCTCCAGAATGAACATCGGCGATCCCTATCCGAGCCTCCATTCATTTCAGCGTGCCACGTTGAGCACGATTTTTAATATATCCGGGTCCTTATTCTCCATGAGCTGGAATGCTTTTTCCAATTCGTGAAGTTCAAACCGGTGGCTGATGAGCGGCGCCGTATTTATTTTACCGGACTGCAGCAGTTCGATCACGGTTTTCCATACGCCGGGACTGCCTAATGACCCATGCATTTCAAGATCGTAGGTTACGAACTGATCCACGTCAAAAGCAGCCCGTTTACCTCCGCACAATCCAAGCAAACTAATCCGCCCTCCCGGCACGATATAGTCCAATAGCGATTCCACAACGGAAGCATTTCCGGTCGCTTCCACCACCGCCGTAAATAAATCCGTCCTTGTCCCGTCTTTTACATTCATCGTTTCGTCCGCACCGAGGCGTAACCCCATTTCCAAACGGCGGTGGCGGATATCGAAGAGAACCACTTTTTTCGCACCGAACGCCTTCGCCATCTGTACGGCAAGCAGCCCGACAGGGCCCGCCCCGATCACCGCCACCGTATCCTCGGGAGTAATCGATATTTTGCTTACTCCACGGAAGGCCACGGCCGCAGGCTCGATCAGGCAAGCTTCCTCATACGAAAGAGAAGCATCAAAACGGTGAAGCGCATGGGCGGGATAAACCATGTACTCCGCAGCCGCTCCGTCTTTGCCCAGCACTCCGTTTTCCAATCGTTTGGGGCACAGATTATACCTCCCCTTTTGACAATAAGAGCAATGCCCGCACGCTATCGTTGTCTCCCCAACGACCCGGTCACCTACATTAAAATCCTGTACCTCGCTGCCTAAGGCGATGATTTCCCCCGACCACTCATGACCCGGAATGACGGGAAAGGAGGATTGATTCGTTTGAAAATAGACCATCGTCCCTTGATAGATTTCCAAATCTGTAGCGCAGACGCCTAAACAATGGACTTTGACCAGAACTTCATCCTCCCTGCAGACAGGCACTTCCAGTTCGCCGCAGCGAATGATTCTCGGACCTGTGATTTGCACCGCTTGCATCGTTTTCGCCAATCTCATGCCAAGCTCCTCTCTACCTGTTTCCATGCCGCTTATTATCCGTTCATCAGCAGGAGATCATATGTTTGCCCAAATTGGCTTCGGCCAGCTCAACCATGTACTGAACCACCGCCGCATCCTGCAAAGTAGATAACGGAGCCTTCCCCTTGTCGATGCATTCATTAATAAAGTATTCAGACTCATAGAAAAACAATTCCTCATATTTGGGATAGGCTTTGCCAAGCGTACCGATCGCCCGGTTGTACAGCACATCTCTCCAGGAATAATTCATTCCTCCCTGGGTACCCAACACCTTGACCAGGTACGTCCACGGACTGCTCGTATCGTCGTCACAAGCAAAACTTGAAAAGAGAACCGCTTGTGCGCCGCCCGGCATTTCCAGCAGCATAACCGATTGATCCTCGCGTTCCAGTGTTTGATAGTGCAGTTTCGTCGCGGAACAGCTCATCGCCTCAGGCTTCCCCAGCAAATAGAGGGTCGTATACAGGTGATGGGTCATGATTTGCCGGATCACGCCCGGATAGTGTGAAGCCAGCTCCTCGCTATGATGAATGATAAATGTGAACCAGGCGCTGCATATTTGCCCGAGCGCCCCTTCTTCGATGTAGCGCTTCATCTTGATCATTTCCGGATGGTAGATATAATTGTGAGCGGGAAAGCATATACGGTTCATTTCCTGCGCCACCCGACCGATCTCGCGGATCTGCTCTACGGTCATGGCAACGGGCTTTTCGATCAGTACGTGCTTGCCGGCTTTCAAAGCCTGAACAGCCTGTTCATAATGGGCCTCCACCGGAGACAGGATATAGATGATGTCTATTTCATCGGATTCAATCAGCGCACGGGCATCGGGATAAGCCTTGGCCTGCCATTCCTTTTCCCTTCTGCTCAGCCGCTCTTGATTCAAATCCGTTATTCCGGCCAATTCCGCATGCTCCAGCTTATCAACGGACAGCTGATGCAATTCGGCCACCGCCCCTGTCCCAATGAAACCTATCCGATGCTTGCTCATTCGTATCCCTTCCCTATCCTTTAGTTTTGGAGGAGCCCATCACATTGGCCGCCACCGCGACAAACAAGACGATGCCCGTAGCCAGGTTTTGCCCGGCGGACCCAACCCCTAGCAGATTTAATCCGTTGACCAGAACGCCCATTAACAATACGCCGACCAGCGTCCTCCACATGCTGCCCACTCCGCCGAACAGCGAGGTTCCGCCCAGGATGACCGCGGCAATCGGAGGAAGCTGCAAACCGACCCCGGCTGTCACCTGAGCACTCCCGATCCGCCCGAGCATGAGAATGCCGGCGAGAGCAGCCAATATGCCGCTGATGGTTAGCACCAGTACTTTATATTTGGCGACGTTGATCCCCGACATTTTCGCCGCTTCTTCATTGCCCCCGATCGCGTAAACATTTCTTCCGAACACCGTCCTGCTTAAGATGATGTGGCTGATCACAAAGATCACTGCAAAAACAAGGACAATGGACGGAATGCCGAATACTTTGCCCGAACCGAACCATTGGAGACGGTCGGGAATGCCGTACAACGGTTGAGCGCCCGAAAACCATAAGCTGATCCCGTCCACGATAAACATCATCGACAGCGTTGCCATAAAGGTAGGTATTTTTAATTTGGCGTTGGCAAATCCGGAAACCGCCCCGACCATAGCCCCGATGAACAATGTGCAGATGATCGCAAGCCAAACCGGCAGCGCAACGCCTAATCCAAAGCCTCCGGTGCTAAGAGCGCCCGCAACTAAACCGCTGAATGTCATAATGCTCGCGATGCTTAAATCAATTTCAGCCGTAATAATGACAAAGGTTACCCCAATGGCCATAATGCCGATAATCGCCGACTGTCTTAAAATGTTAAGGATATTCGCTACAGAAAGAAAGCTTTCGGCAAGGATGGAAAAGACGATGATAATAAGGAACAAGCCGATTAACGGACCTATCGTTGTCATATCCAGCTGCCGAAGTCCTCTGCTCCCGAGAGGGACTTCCGAAGACCGTTGGAGATGTTGGTTCAGCTTACTTTCTTTGTTCGATACAGCCATCTGTTATCCCCCTTTCCCAGCTAGACCACATCCTTGAAGATATGATTCATTATATTTTCCTTCGTGATCTGTTCATTCCTTAGCTCATGGACGATCTTTCCGTGATTCATGACCAATACGCGATCCGCCATGCCGATCAGCTCCGTAAATTCCGATGAAATAAATATAATGGCGATCCCCTGCTCGGCCAGCTCCCTCATCAGTTGATAGATCTCCGATTTCGCTTTGACATCAATTCCTTTGGTGGGCTCATCCAAAATCATCAGCTTGCAATCCAGCGCCAGCCATTTGGCCAAAATGACCTTTTGCTGGTTGCCTCCGCTCAAATTGCGGACCGGAACATGCTCGGAAAAGGTTTTAATATTGAGCTTGCTTATATACTTTTTGGCCTTTTGTATTTCCAGACGGCGATGAAGCAGCAGATGCCTGACCGTATCGCGGATCGTCGTTAAATTAATATTTTCCTTGACCCCCAGGCAGCCGATGAAGCCTTCTTTTTTACGATCCTCCGTAATCATGGCAATTCCCTGTTTAATCGCATCCATAGGGCTTTTAATGACAATGGGCCGGCCGTTGAGATACGTATTTCCCGAGTCCTTCCTGTCTGCTCCGAAAATCGCACGCGCCAGCTCCGTACGGCCTGCCCCGTTCAAGCCGGCAATCCCCAGGATTTCCCCTTTGCGAACCTCCAGTGAAATATGATGAAAGTTTCGTCCGGTATACTGCTCAATTCGAAAAACAATCTCTTCTTGCACGTTTCCCTTCCCGGGATATATCGTTTCTTCATGATGCTCCGTACCCGTCATTAAAGAAATCAGGTTCTTTTCGAGATCCGGACTTTTAACGGATAAATCCAAGGTTTCGATTTGTTGTCCGTCACGCATAATGGTCACCTTGTCAGATATGGCATAAATTTCTTCCAGCTTATGCGTGATGAATATGATCGCTTTGCCGCTTGCCTTCAGCTGACGGAGCGTTTCAAACAATCGGGTCACTTCTTTGTCGCTTAAAGCGGAGGTCGGTTCGTCCAGCAGCAGGATTTCCGCATTCATGGAAAGCATCTTGGCGATCTCGACCATTTGCCGGTCAGCAATACTTAGCCGGCCGACCAAATCATTGGTAGAGATCGTTAAATTCAGCAGAGCAAGAAGCTGCTGCGCATTTTCGTGCAGCTTTTTGTAATGGACCAAGCCGATCGAATTTCGCGGCAAGCGCCCAAGATAGATGTTCTCAGCCACATTCAGCTGCGGGATCAGGCTTAGCTCCTGATGAACCATGCCGATGCCCAGCAGCCTCGCATCCTCGCTGTTTTTCATCTCGGCCCGCCGGTTGTTGACATAGATTTCCCCTTCGTAATCCGTATAAATCCCGTCGATAATTTTAATCAAAGTGCTTTTCCCGGCGCCATTGGCACCCAATAGTGTATGAATCTCGCCTTTGTATATGGATAAATTGATATCCTGGAGCACCGTTATCCCGTTGAACTGCTTGCCAATATGCTTTGTAAACAGCGCGCATTCCTTTTCTACCCGTCGGGACATTCCCGCTCCCCTTTCCATGATCGTTTTCAATAAAAGCGGAAGCTCTACCATGCCCCCGATAGAGCTCCCCGCATGGATTACCAAGCCTTTGTTTTCAGCATGTCATCCGCATTGGCTTGATCGATAAGATCTGTAGGAACCCATACCTGCTCCTCCACCTTCTCCTGATTCAAATGCTTCACTGCTGTCTTTAACCCGTCCCCGAGCATGCTTGGATATTGCAGTGCCGAACCGTATATTTCTCCCGACTTGATTTTTTCTACGGTCGATTTCTGGCCATCCATCCCTACCATAATGAGCTGCGTATCGCGGTTTGCCGCCTTGGCCGCCTGCCATGCCCCTTCAATCATCATGTCGTTATGAGCAATGAAACCGTGCAAAGTTTTATTGGCGGTCAGGATATTCTCTGCAGCCCGCATCGCAGTGGTGGATTGAAATTCTCCGTTTAAGCTGGCTACAATCTTCACCTTGGGATTGTTTTCGAGTATATTGTGAATCCCTTTCCCGCGCTCGATCGCCGCAGACGAACCGGGTGTACCTTGAAGCTCAGCCACATTCCATACCGGCTCGTTCGGATATTTTTCTTCCAATCCCTTGAGGAACAGCTTGGCGGCATTTTCCCCCATATCCTCATGGTTGGTCCCGATATGCGCGACAACCTTGGCATCCTTGGAGGTGACGCTGCGGTCTACCGTAAAGACGGGGATGCCCGCTTCATTGGCCGCTTTGATCGCCGGGGTTACGCCTTCGGTTGTAATCGGAATGAGAACGATGGCATTTACCTTTTTGACAATCATATCCTCCACATCTCTGTTCTGCTTCGCCTGATTATTCTCTGCATTGTAGAAGGGCGCTTCCACGCCTAATTCCTTGGCTGTCTCCTGCCATGACTTCTGGGCGGCTACAAAGAACGTAAATTCGAGCGACGGCACCGACGTTCCGATGACGAGCTTCTTATCCGCAGTACCGCCGCCTTGAGGCGCAGGCGTTGGAGGTTGGTTGGTTGCGCTTCCATTGGACCCGGAAGGAGCGGAACCAGAACAAGCCGTTAGAAATACGAGCAATAAAATGAGCATAGTGGTAAATCCGTTTTTCATGATGGCACACCCCTCATATCATGTTTTCATTGCTGAATTCAATGTATCAAAGCCCGGTCAAAATGACTCTACACGATTGTTCCAATATTCTGACTATTCCAACCCTTTTCTAGCATTTATTTGCCACGCTCTGGATTTTTGTTCCAATAGGAAAAAGCCGCTTACGCGGCTTTAAACGATCTGATAATGCCGATGACGAGGCAAATTCAGCCTGATGCAGGTTCCCGATCCCATTTCACTATGAATGGAGATGACGTCAGACGTTTGGTAAAAGATACGCAAACGCCGGATGACATTTTGAATACCAAGTCCCAAGCCATAGGATTCGGAATTTACATTCAGCAAACGTTCAATGGTTTCGCGGGACATTCCCGCTCCATTGTCATGGATCTCGATCTTTTCGCAGCCCTCGTCCCGATAAATGTGAATTCGGATTCGGGTGATCGTTTCCGCAGATTGAATACCGTGAACAAAAATATTTTCGACAATGGGCTGAAGGGTCAACGACGGCATTTCAATATCCAGACAGGCTTCATCCACTTCGAATTGAATGTCAATCTGATCCTGAAATCTGACTTTTTGAATATAAAGGTACTTATGGATAATATCCAGTTCTTCCCGCAGCGTTACCCGGCTCTCTACTTTTTTCAGATGATATCTCAGCAGCTTGGACAGGTTCATCATCAAATCTTCCGTTTTATAGGCTTTTTCCATGAAGGCCAGCCGGGATATAATATTTAACGTATTGAACAGAAAGTGAGGATTCATTTGACTTTGCAGCGCTTTTAACTCCATCTCCTGCAGCAGCCTTTTATATTCCTCCTGGCTTTTGACTTCTCTTAGCAGCCGCTCGATATTGTGGCCCATGACCACATAGGCCGCCATCAATTCGCCGATCTCATCCTTTCGTTCCAAAGAAATGTCGCTTACATTAAAATCGCCCGACGATATTTTGCGGGAGCGCGCCGCCAATTTTCTCAACGGCAAAGAAACACCGTGAAAAATAAACAGGGAATACAGAATACTTATCACAATGGAAACGAAAAACATGGTTCTTCCCATGATCTGAAACAAATGCTTGCTTTCTGTAATTTTAACAAACTGCTCCCGATAGGAGGTCAATTCAGAGCTTGTTATATTTCTCGTGTTGTCCATAATAAATCCGGCCAGCTTGAACGATTCATCATAATGCGCCGTATAGGCATCAATCTCCTGCCGATCATAATATGTGACGCTCACTTCCACCTCCTGTTGAAAACGATCCAGCAAATGGGTCAATTGAAGTAGCTGGAATTGGCTGTTGTGCAAAAACGTTTCTTGCTCCATGGTTGCTGCGTAATCGTTCAGCAAACGGAGCCCGGCTGTGAGATCATCACGATCTTTCTCGTAGCCCCTGCTTAAATATTGATTCAAAGAGCTTTGCGTGGCTTCCACCGTATTGGCAATGTCGTTCATTCGGACAAAGCTTCTTAAGATCATTTCATAATTATCGAGATGCTGTGTGAAATTATAATAAATGATAAACATCAGCCCGTTAAAAAAGGCGCTGAAAATAATCACATAGATAAATACCTTTTTGTAAATCCGGATAGGCCTTCACTCCTCTCTTGTCTGCAAATAGGCATCCATGGACGAGCGGTCGATAATGAACGATTCCGTAAAGTTCATCGGGGATACCGGCTTCCGATGTATAATTCTTCTCATCAATTCCACGCTTTTAAAGCCCATCAAATATGACTTCTGCTGGACTGCCGCTTGAATCACGCCCTGCTTAATCAGCTCTACGGTTTCCGGCAAATCATCAAAAGCAATGATATCGATCTGGCGTGCCGGAAAGTACTTGTTCACCGCTTGCGCAATTCCCGGACCGTCTAAAGCGCTTACACCGAACATCACATTAATGTCCGGGTGCTCCTTCAACATCTCGTATGCCTTTTTTACCGCTTCCAGCTTGCTGATTTGCGAACCCTCCAAAGCGACAATCGTAAAGTCCCTGCGGTCCTTGATGGCCTCCTTGAACCCTTCGATCCGCAGCTTCATATGCTGCCCTTCGGGATTTCCCGAAATGATGCCGATATGAGCAGGATCATGCCGGTGCGCTTTCAGGTAGTTTCCGATTTGCACGCCCGCCCGATAATTGTCCGTGCCGACAAATGCCAATCGCTTGCTCTGGGGGGCGTCCGTGTCAATCGTAATCAAAGGAATGCCGGCTTCCACCGCTTTATTGATGACGGGAACAAACACGTCATCCAGCCCCTGAGTGATGATGCCATCCACTTTAGAAGCGATCGCTCTCTCAATGAGAAGACGATGCTCTTCGATGCTTGCCCGGTAGGGCCCCTGCAGATCAATCCGCAGATCCTCTCCCGCGGCCGCCTGCGCCCCTTTAAGAACCACATCCCAGTAGGGGTGCTTGGCTTCCTCGGATACCAGTAAAATTTGCTTTTGCTTGACCGGATTCGCATTCTCCGTGAAGTGCCGCCTCGCATCCTTCGCCAATTCCCACGATTGATAAAAGGATATCCCTAACCAGAATGAGCCTGACAACAACGCCGCGAACAAAACGAAATACAGAAACCAGATCTGTTTCACTTTAATCTCCATCAGACCTCGCTTGGGTTCTTCCCCTTGATTTTTTTAAACACGCGGCTAAAATAATTCGGATCATGAAAGCCTACCTGAAAGCTTACCTCTTTAATACTGGCTCCGTTTTTTAGTCTCAATAAAGCGGCCGCCTGCTCGACCCGGTATGCCGTAAGATATTCGGAAAACGTCTCTCCGAAGCTTTTTTTAAACCACTTGCTGAAATAATTTACGGAGAACCGGGCATACGCCGCCATCTCTTCCACCCTCAAGTCCCGGTGATAGTTTTTCCGGATATAATCCTCCACTTTCAGCTTCAATTGATTGTCTCCCCGCAGCTGAAGCAGCACCCTGCGAAAAGCTTCTCTTACTGCCGACAGCTCAGTTCCGACAGGCTGGATTTCCCATACCAGACCCGGCTGCTTTTGGTTTTGGAAGCGCTTTATATTTTTGTCAAGCTCAGCCGTTACCTGCAAAGGAAGTTCGGATGAGAAGATCAGCGCCAGCTTCATTTCCCCCAAAGCCAATTCCAGCACAACAGGAAACAGCACTTTCCACTTTCGAATGAGCTCTTGGGCCGCCTCCATCCCGCTGCTGCCCATTGGCTTGAACGTTACCAGGTATCCGGGCATTTCATCGATGCCGAGCAACTGTCTCATTTCCTGAAAATTGGCATCATTTAAGGTTCCTTGGATCAGTCCATTGAATAATTCCTTCTGCAAAAAATGGTTCGTTAACTGGAACCGTTCCCGGTTCAAGATGTGTTCCGTTCGTACTTTCCGTTCCCTTCTGCATTCATCCAATGTGCTTCGAACCGTCCTCACGATTTCTTCCCTGCCGGCCGGCTTGACCAAATAATGTTTGACCTCCAGTTGGATCGCACGCTGGGCATATTCGAATTCTTCGTACGCCGAAATCAGGATCACTTTCAATTTAGGAAACGAATCCTTTAATTCGTAAATCAAGTCCAGGCCATTAATCCCGGGCATCTGGATATCTGCAATCAGCAAGTCCGGTTTACAGGCTTCCGCCAATTCCAGTATCCTTCTTCCGCTTGTTTCCCGATACACTGTAAGCTCAGGAAAGGCATCCTTTAAAATCCATTCGAGTGCCTTTGCTTCGATGGGCTCATCGTCCACAATAAAGCAAGTTTCAGCCATTGCAACCTCCTTAACATACAAGAGTTTTAGGAAATATTTTACTATTCACACTTTGATTATACACCATTTTCTGCAAGCGAAAATAAGAAAAACCTGGCCGCTGGCCAGGTCCTTATCTAAACATATACTACGTGCACAGGGAGGCATGGGTATGAACAGTTAGACTCAAGGCTTGACCGCTGTGCCGTCCGGCGTACGTGCTAACGTCCACATTGGAATCGTCCCTTGACAAGGGTATTTGATCGCCTCTTCCTCGATGATATCTATACCAAGCCCAGGCCGGTCGCTCAAGTAAGCATATCCATTTTTAACAATCGGACAGCCTGGAAAAACGGTTTGCAGCTGCTCATTAAGCGGCGTCCACTCCTGAATACCGAAGTTGGGGGTGCTTATAGACAAGTGCAAGTTTGCCGCTGCGCCAACAGGGGAAATATCTCCTGGTCCGTGCCAAGCTGTTCTAACACCGTAAAACTCCCCAAAAACAGCCAATTTTTTGGCGGGCGTAATTCCCCCTATCGCGCTTACATGGGCACGAATAAAATCAATCTGACGCTTGGCTATTAATGGCTTCCATTCGTTCACGTTTGTAAAAAGCTCCCCGATAGCGATCGGTGTACTGGTCTGCTGACGAATCAGTTCGATCCAATCCAAATTCTCAGGAGATGTCGGATCTTCTAAATAGAACAGATGGTAAGGCTCCAGCTTCTTGGCCAATCGAACCGCTTCAATCGGTGCGATTCTTTCATGAACGTCATGGATCAGTTCAATGTTGTATCCAAGGGTTGCACGCAGATGCGCAAATAAATGTTCAATACTTTTCGCGTAGGCTTCCGGGTCGAAATAAACCCCGGGTTGAACATGTTCCGGCGAATGCTTAGACTGAATATTCGATGCCCGTGAAATGACTTTGGCAATCAAACGTGTGTCTTCCGTCCCGCTTCCGCCGTACATCCCCATCTGAACGCGGAGATATTGATATCCCTCATCCATGAGCTGTCTGGCATTTCGCTCCACTTCCATTTCATTGCTGCCATCAACATGGCGGTACAACGCAACCCCGTCACGGCATTTGCCGCCTAACAATTCATAGACCGGCATATCGGCTATTTTCCCTTTAAGGTCCCATAAAGCCATATCGATTCCAGAAAGAGCATTGTTCATAATCGGTCCATTTCTCCAATAGCCGCTTACGTTTGCACTCTGCCATATATCCTCTATTCTAGATGGGTCTTTACCGATTAAGAAAGGCTTCAAATAATTCTCTATCGCAGATTGAACAGCGTAAATCCGTTGGGTAAACGTAGCGCAGCCGAGCCCATACAAGCCCTTCTTATTCGTTTCGACCTTCACTACTACCAAATCAATGCCGCCGGGAGCGGTTAATATGACTTTTACATCTTCAATTTTCAAATTGAGCATCTTGATGGACCTCCTTTTAACGGGTGTAGTTATCCTGCAGCTCTTCTGAAAAGCAGAGGCGTATTTTTTTCTGCGCAGCTAGCGCCCAAGCCAGCCGCCGTCAACAGCAAGCAAGTGTCCATGAACATATCTGGCCCCCTCTGAAGCAAGGAAAACGGCAGGAGCTTTAAAATCGTCTGGATTTCCCCACCTTCCAGCAGGGATACGTTCGAGAATTTGCCTGCTCCGGACAGGGTCATTCATCAAAGCCTCATTCATGTCCGTGGCAATATAACCCGGCACGATCGCATTCACATTAACCCCGTGCGGGGACCATTCGTTAGCTAACGCTTTTGTTAATTGAGCCACAGCCCCCTTTGCGGAAGCATAAGCCGGAACAAGAATACCTCCTTGGAACGATACGAGGGAAGCGATATTGATGATTTTTCCGCTTTTTTGAGGAACCATATATTTACCCGCTTGTTGACAAAGCAGCCATACCACTTTTAAATTGACTTGTATAACGTCATCCCAATCTTCTTCTGAAAAATCAACGGCAGGCGAGCGCCGTTGAATACCTGCATTGTTAACCAGGATATCGATCTTGCCAAAGGTATTGACTACCGCAGGAATAGCTTCTTTCACTTGACGCAGATCAAATAAATCACATGGAACAATAGAACATTTCACGCCCAACTGTTCAATCTCTTGTTTGACGGAAACCTGATCAGGCGAGCGCTGCAGTAATGCAATATCCGCTCCCGCTTCTGCCATCCCTATAGCAATGGACCGGCCAATGCCGCGGGTTCCACCAGTGATTGCAGCTACTTTTCCTTTTAGACTAAATTCATTCATGGTCATGGGGTTCTCGCTCCTATTTTTACGGGTGAAATAATACTTTCAAAGAAATATCCGTATTTTCCATAGTTGAAAAACCTTGCTGAATATCATCCAGCGGAAGCTTATGGGAAATCAGAGAAGCAACATCAATAATTTTTTTCTCCATAAGTCTAATTGCTATAGCAAAATCGTTTGAATTTGCACATCTTGTCGTTGTCAAAGATATTTCTCTGAAGTGCATGGCGGCTAAATCAATGGTTGGCGCTTGCTTATACACACTTACGACCACGATTTTGCCCTGGTATTTGATACATTGAATCATCTGATTGGCTGTAGCCTGAGTTCCCGCAACCTCAAATACGATATCGGCACCAACACCTTTAGTAAAAGAAAGCACCGCTTCTTTAATGTCCTCTTCTTTCGCATGAACTGCCGTAAAGCCCATTTGTTTTGCGACCTGCAGACGGTAAGGACTGATATCCGAAATAAAGATCTCGCTTGCGCCCGCCTGTTTGGCCACCTGGCCAATAAGCAGCCCGATCGGGCCTGCTCCCAAAATAACTACGCTGTCCCCAACCTTCAGGTCCGATCGCCTAACCGTATGTACGGCAATAGCAAGCGGCTCTGTCAGCGCACCCTCTTCATCAGACACGTTGTTAGGCAGATGATGAAGACGGTGAATGGGTACGGCAACGTATTCGGCGAATCCCCCGTCCTTATCAATACCGATGCATCTTAATGTTGCACATACATGATACTGTCCAGCAAGACAAGCAGCGCATGTTCCGCAAGTTAAATAAGGCTCGACGGTTACGCGATCCCCCCGGTGGAAGTGATCATTGTCCGCAATGGACTCAATCGTTCCGCTAAACTCATGACCCAAAACTACCGGAGCCTTAGCCCGTGGATGTTTCCCTGCAAAAATCATCATATCCGTACCGCAAATCCCTGCATAGGCAACTTTAATCAGTGCTTCGCCTTCCCCTGCAACGGGTTTTTCGATGGATTCCGTTTGAACTTTTTTCTCGGCAATGTACATTCCTGCTTTCATTGCATGCGCCTCCAAATGAGTTTTTACAATAAGAATTTCATTTATTTTAGGTTCTTGGTTACTGATGCAACCACCCTAAAGGAGCCAAAACGATTTGAGGAAAAATGGTTAACAAGAGCAGAACCAACACTTCCGCAATTAAAAAGGGCACTACGCCTTTTATGATATCGTCCATTCCAATTTTCCCTACACCTGCTGCTACGTTGAGCACTGTTCCGACTGGCGGGGTTAGTAGTCCGATACAGTTATTCAGCACAAAGAGCAATCCGAAAAAGACAGGATCTATACCTGCATGTTCAATGATCGGCATCAGCACGGGGGTAAGAATCAAGATCGTAGGCGTTAAATCCATGGCCGTACCGACCAAAAATACTAATGCATTTATAGCGAGCAAAAGAAGTACCTTGTTATCCAGAAAAGGTTCGAGAAGTGCGGTCACTTGCCCCGGTATGTTCGCTATTGTAATTAACCAAGCGGACACCATAGCGGCAGCCGCTAAAAGCATAACCACGCTTGTTGTTTTGGCAGCAGCCAACACTACTTTGTATAGCTGGTCAAACTTTAACTCACGGTAAACCACCATACCAACAAACAAGGCGTACACCGCAGCCACTGCTGCCGCTTCCGTAGGTGTAAAGATTCCCCCGCGCAAACCTCCAATAATAATTGCAGGAAGCATCAAGGCCCAGATGGCAGACCGGGTTGCGAGCCACATTTCTTTGGCTGATTTTCGCGGCTGTGTTTCCACTTTTTCTTTTCGCACAATCCATGCCCAGGTAATGGTCAAAGCCACTGCAAGAAGAATACCGGGCACGATCCCTGCCATGAACAATTTGGAAATGGAAACACCACTCGTTACCCCGAATATAATCATAGGAATACTTGGCGGAATAACAGGTGCGATAATGCCCCCTGCGGCAATTAAGCCAGCCGATCGGTTCCGGTCATACCCCGCCTTTGCCATCATTGGGATTAATATAGCTCCCAGAGCCGCCGTATCGGCCACTGCCGAACCGGACAAACCTGCAAACAAAAGGCTGGCGATAATGGCAACGTATCCAAGCCCACCGCGGACATGGCCAACGAGAGCCATCGCTAACGCGATGATCCGTTTGGAAATGCCTCCTGCGTTCATAACCTCTCCTGCCAGAATAAAAAAGGGGATCGCCATAAGAGCAAAATTGTCGGCACCATCAATCAGGTTGGATGCTAAAATTTGCGTATCGAAATTATCCATAACTAGCATGAGCGTTAAACCGCTAATTAACAGAGCGAACGCAATTGGGGTACCCAATGCCATTATTCCTAGCAGTGAAGCTACAAATACAACCAGAGTCACGATGTTCCGCCTCCTATTCTGTCCCCGGTGTTTCGCCGCTCATTCATATGCCCGAATCCAGCTTGCCCTACCAGTTCTTCCGAGTCTGTCGTCATAATCAAATCTTTCTCGCTATATTTATTGAACAAAATACGATATAGATTCGCGAAAACAATAACCATCATTCCAATGCTTGTAACAAGTCCGATGCCGTAGATGAAAAAATAGGGCAGGCCTGAAGCTGGAGCCGTTTGATTTAAATTAATGATGGTCAGCTTCCAGCTTCCGTCAAACAGGAACACAAGTGTAATTAATATTAATAGATTACTGACCACGAAACATATCTTCTTACCCTTATACGAAAGCTTCTTCACCATCATGTCGACACCCAAATGCTCATTATCCTTAAGGCCAAGAATCGATCCTAAAAAAATCATCCAAATAAACAAAAACCTTGATAGTTCCTCTGACCAAGTGAGCCCTGTATTAAAAACGTACCGTAAAACAACGTTCCCGAACACAAATATGGTCATCAATGATAAAGAACAAACGATAAAAAAATTGAGCAGGCCACTGATTCTGTCGATCAACTTTACCACGGTGATCACTCCTTTCCAGTTGTTTAATCAAGTTGTTAATCAATCGCAGCCGTGACGAAATGGGGAGGACTAATGAAAGATGCTCACGACACCCGCTTCACATCCACCCTAATCCTCCCTTCTAAAAAGCTAGGGCTTTCTTGTTTACTTCTCTCCTCTTACTTTTTGAATCTCATCGAACATTTTCTTTACAAGCTCTTCTCCAAGCTCTTTAGAGTACTTGTCAATCACTGGTTTAACGGCTTCTTGAATCTTTTTTGTTTCCTCATTTGAAAATTCACTTACCTGCATGCCTTTGTTTTTCAAATACTCCAGTGACTTTTTCGTTTCTTCCCGGTTTAGCTCACGCTGAAACTTTCCCGCCTCAATGACCGCATCTTGTAAAATTTTCTTTTCTTGATCATTGAGCTTGTCCCAGAATTTCTTACTGGCCATGAAAATAAATGGTGTATACAAATGCTTGGATAGGCTCAAATGGGATTGGACTTCATAGAATTTACTTGATTGAATAGCAGTCAAGGGATTTTCCTGTCCGTCGATGGTTTTCGACTCCATTGCTGTAAACAACTCCGAGAAAGGCATCGGTGTTGGATTGGCACCTAAAGCTTTAAATACATCGAGATGGACTTGGTTTGGAATCGTCCTAATTTTTAATCCCTTGAAATCCTCTAGAGTAGCTACCGGCTTCTTACTATTCGTCAGGTTACGGAACCCGTTTTCCCAATATCCGAGCCCGATTAAGTTATGGGCCGGCAATTTATCCAGCAAAGTTTTTCCTACCGTACCATCTAACACGGCATCGGCTTCTTTTTCATTGTTGAATATAAACGGCAGGTCGAAAATACCGAATTCTTTCACACTTGCTGTTAGTGGCGAGGTCGAAATAATCCCCAACTCCACGGTTCCTGACTGAAGGGAATCGGAAACCTTTTTGTCATCACCTAATTGGTTGTTAAAGTATACGTTTACTTGAAATTTTCCTCCGCTGTTTTTCTCAACGATTTCTTTGAACTTTTTTCCGCCAACGCCTTCAGGATGATCCTCGGTTAACCCGACAGAAAGTTTAAATTTACGTTCACTGATTCCCTTGTTTTCAGAGGTTCCGGATTGAACTGTAGTATTGTTATTTTGACCTCCCCCGCAGCCAATTACCGAAATAAGAAGACCAAAGACGACCAGACCGGAAATCGCTTTTTTCCATAAACTTTTCACTTGTAATGCTCCTCTCACAAAATTGATCTTGTTAAGATATTGAAATACAAATCATCATTCATGATGGCGGTTACATATTATTGTTTAGACATACACATTTACATGTTTTCTGTTTAGCGGCCGCTTATTCTTACTCTTCTTCCAAGCCTTCTCCCATGAAATGGCAGAGGTTAATATAGCGCTTTCAATCGATTGAAGTGCAGTTTAAATGAAGCATCTCCCCCAAATCATAACTATAGTCAGTCTAGCGTCTGTCTCCCCCGTTTCTTATTCTCAATCCATCTCCTATTTATTATATATATTAATACGGATTATATATAATATAACAAAAATCGTCAAGATATTTATATATAAAATTAAACATTATATATAATGTTTTTTTTCTTCTAAATAAAAAAATGGCTTCTCCTTGTGAATTTCCTAAAGGAAAAGCCATTTATATCACTCATTTTATTCTTGTTTCATTACAAAAGGACATGATATGTTCTCTAAATGCTGCCTTTGATTTTTCTACATCGCCTTGTTCCAATACTTCAACGAGCTCTAAATGGTATTTATAGACTTCTTCAGGTTTTATTTGTATAGTTGGATGGAGGTATGCAATATACCTTCGAATATGAGTGTTCAAAATTCCCCATACCCTGTTATAAATTTCAATTTGAGACCATTCAATAATTTTAGAATGAAAATCCATATCGAAGCCTGATTGTGTTAAATAGTCCGGAGTTCCGCTTTTCATCTTTTCAACTATATCGTACAGTTCCCCTGTATCCCGTCTTGTTAATTTGGGGACAACAATTTCAAGTACGCTGGTTTCTATTTCGGTACGTAAAGAGAAAATATGATAAAGTTCGACTTGATTGATCTCAGTAACAAAGGCTCCTTTGTATTTAACTGTTTTCACTAATCCTTCCTCTTCCAATCCCCTTAACGCTTCACGGACAGGAACCTGACTAATACCATGATTTTTTGCAATTTCTGTTTCTACTATACGCTGTCCAGGTTTTAATGTATTCGAGATAATGTCCTCTCTCAGTTTCTGTTTGATCTCATCTTTTAGAGAAACCAATCGAGTTGACTGGTTATTAATCGGATTCATCTTCTCACTCCTGTTCAATCATTTTTTATAAAAAATCTGTTATTATATATAATTAATTTTATTATATATAAATACCCGAATGAATTTCAATGTTTATATTTTTTCGGGGTATAAAAAAGCCGTACCCGTTGTAGACGAACTACAATCAGGTACAGCTTCTATGCGTTCAAGCGTTTACATGGTCATTCCGCCATCTATCGTAATCAGACTGCCGGTCATGAATGCGGACTCATCGCAGCAGGCGAATAAAATCGCATGCGCGATTTCTTCCACCCTGCCGAGACGTCCCATCGGCTGTCTTGCGGTAAACATCGCTTCCATTGCCGCCGGATCGGCGGCATTTCTGATCTTTTCCTCAATAGCCTGCGTATATGTCGTGCCGGGGCAGACACAGTTTACCCGGATGTTGTCATTGATATAATCGGCCGCCATGGCTTTCGTCAACGATACCACGGCTCCTTTCGATGCGGAATAGGCACTTCTGTCGGTGTGGCCTTTCAATGCCGCGACAGAACCGTTATTGACAATCACTCCGCCGCCTTGCTTCTTCATTTGCAGTACGGCATATTTCGAAACCAGAAATGTCCCCTTTACATTGACCTGCATGGTTTTATCGAAATCTTCCTCCGACATGTTGTCTACTCTGCCGGGCAGTACAATCCCCGCATTGTTGACCAGGATGTCGATTCTGCCGAAGGCTTGGACGGTTTCCTTTACAATACGTTCGGCATCGGCCGGATTGGAGACATCGCCTTGGACGAATATCCCTTCAGCCCCCGCCTTTTTCAATAGCTCTACAGCTGCTTCCCCATGGCTGGCCGTACGGGAATTCACTGCCACTTTAGCGCCATATTTGCCAAACTGTACGGCAGCGGCAAGTCCGATCCCCGATCCTGCTCCGGTCACCAGCACCACTTTTTTCGAAAAATCCAATGTTAGAATCCTCCTAATCACGGAAAGACAATATTTACTTGCCGAAGATTAAATTTGGAATGAACAACGTTAAATCCGGAATGAAAATAACCGCAATGACGACCAGCAATACGCTTAGCAGCAGCAGCCAGGATTCTTTTATGAATCTCCAGAAGGAGGTTTCAAAGATGGAGCAAACGATATACATGACCACTCCGACCGGCGGCGTTAAAAGCCCGATCGTCAGCGTCAAAACCATCACAATGCCAAAATGAACGAGGTCGATGTTCAGCTGTACGGCGACCGGAATGAGAATGGAGGTCAACAACAGGATCAAGACCGTCGAGTCCATGAACATGCCCACGATCAGCAGGAACACGATGAGAATAAGCATGATGATCCATGGCGTTTCGGAAATGTTCAGCAGCAAGGCCGCCATTTTTTGCGGGATCTGTTCCCAGGTTAAGCCGTAACTGAAGATCGCCGACAGCGCGATTAACAGCATGATCATGCCGATGTCGAGCGCAGTATCTTCCAACGTCCTCACAAATTTTTTCCAGGTAAATTCTTTGTAAACAAGCAGACCGATCACGATCGCATAAATGGCGGCAAAAGCGCCGGCCTCGGAAGGCGTGAATATGCCCGTTCGCAAGCCCGCCAGCAGCAGGATCGGAAAGAGAAACGCCCATATGCAATCGATGAAAGTCGTCCAGATTTCTTTGGGAGGAGCCACTTTTGCCCGTTCCGGCTGATAACCTTTACTCCGTGCGGTAACGGAGACCGCGACCATTAACAATACCATCATGAGGAGACCGGGAAGAATGCCTGCGGCAAACAGCCGGCCGATGGAAACTTCGCCTATGCTTCCGTAAAGAACAAGACCGATTCCCGGCGGTATCATTGTCGTAATCATCGAGCTGGTACCGATAACTCCCGCCGCAAATCCTCTGGAATACCCTTTCTCGATCATGCCCGGTCCCAGAACGCGTCCAAGCATGGTGGCGTCGCCGATCGCCGAGCTCGTAATTCCGCCCAGCATCGTGGCCAGCACCATGTTCACTTGTGCCAACCCCGCACGCATATGTCCCGCCAACACGGACGCCAGCTTCATCAGCCGATGCGTAATGCCGGTTTCGTTCAGCAGGTTGCCCGCGAATACAAATAAAGGAATCGCAAGCAGAACAAAGCTTTGTGTCTGAGTTAGCACAAGCTGGACCGGCATCGTGAACGACAGTGTCGGCTGCTGCAAGAAGAAAACGAACCCCGAAATCCCTATCGCAAAGGCTACCGGCATGCCCAGAATCATCAGTAATAAGAACACGATAGTGACCAATAACACGTTTTATGCCTCCTTTCCATTAAAGTGATTACAGAAATTCTTTATTGCTTTCCGTCGTTTGAACACTCTGATAGCCTCTGGCGATTTGCTCTTTGATTTTCACGATCGTGGTGCTTAACATCAACATGCACCCGACGGGCACGCTCAGCGTAACCCAGGTATAGCTGAAGCCCGGAATTCCCTGATACGTTCTGAGCCGTGTCGTATAGGAGAGCCATAAGCCAAAGCCGATAAGTACCGCCAAAAATAAGATAATCAAGAATTGGTTCATGATTTTAAGGTAAAACTGCGCCTTTACCGGCAGGCGGCTTACAACCAGCTCGATGCTCACTAGCTTGTCGTTTCTCATCGCCATATCGGCGCTTAGAAAGACGCACCACGCAAACAGAAAGGTTGCTACATCCACAGCCCATGAGATAGGGTGACCAATGGTTCTTGCGATGGCTGTGGCAAAAACCAATGCCGTTATGATCGCCAACGCCGTTTTGACGATAAAAACCTCTGCTTTGCCGATGTAATCATACAGTTTTTTCATGGTTCCACACCTCCGCATCACGTTCTTATTTTCCAGCCCTGCCCTTGCGGGCAGGCCGGAAAATAAGAATTACGATTTCAGCTCCTGGTTACTTGCCCATTTCTTTAAAAACGGTATCTCTGGCTTGAACCAGATTTAATTTCGTGTAAGCTGCCTCGCCGGCTTTTTTGAACGCTGCAATGTCGATCTCGTTGGCCGGAATGATCGTTACGCCGTGGGCGGCAATTTCTTTCTTGAGCTGTTCCGTTTCCTGCTCCATCTTTTTGGAAATTTCAAGCCCGGCTTTGTTGCATTCCTCGATGAGAATATCCTGATACTCTTTAGGAAGGCTATCGAAAAATTTCTTGCCGACGACCTGGAAATTGATCAGCATGATGTGTGAAGTCTCGCTTACATATTTGGCGGCCTCATACAGCTTTCCTCCCGTCACATTCCGATACACGAGTTCGGCGCCGTCGATCGCGCCCTGCTGTATGCCGATATAGACTTCACCGAACGGAAGCGCTACCGGAGCCGCGCCAAGCGAGCGTACGGACTCCTGCCAAACCGGTACGCCCGGGGTCCGGATACGGAGACCCTGCAGATCCGCAGGCGATTTGACCGGCTTGTTCGTGACCATGTGCCGCAAGCCTTGAATCCAGTTAAACGACAGCACTTTAATATCGTGCTGGTCTTCCAGATCCTTCAGCCATTGCTTGACTGTTGGAGAATCGTTTAGCTTCTCCACATCTTCAATCGTTTCGGCAAAGTAGGGCGCGTTCATCACCGCGATGTCGGGAACATACATGCCCAGACGCGCGGAGTCGGTATTCTGACCTACATTGACGCCCTGCTTCAACTGCTCGATGATGTCCTCTTCCACACCCAACTGGGCGCTCGGGAACACTTGAATCTCCAGGTTGCCGTTCGTTCTCTCCTTCACCGCCTGCGCCCAATTTAAAAATCCTTGGTGAAAGGGCTCGGACTCCGCCAGCACGTGGTTAAATTTTAAAACAAACTTCTGATTGGAACCTTCTTCCGATTTGCCGCAAGCCGAAGCCAGGAAAACCAACACCATCACCATCATGAGACTGACCCATCTTTTTGCCTTTTTCAAAGAACTTCTCCTCCCTTTTTCACACGAATTGTTTTAATTCATCCATACCGGCAACCATTCCGTAAACCGACTGAGCGACTCACCTCCCGTCTATAGTGATAGCAATTTCAATGCTTCAGCATACGAATCAGATTTTGCGTTGAATACAGCGCCATTCTCTCTACCGCTTCCGCCGTATAAGCGCCCGCATGAGGGGTCAGGATGAAATTGTCCAGTTTCAGGAGCTTTTCATCCGGGGACGGCGGTTCTTTGGAAAAAACATCCTGCGCTGCAACGGCAATCCTTTTCTCCTTCAAGGCGGTGTAGAGACTCTCTTCATCGACCAATTCCCCTCTCGAGGTATTGATTAATATCGATGACGGCTTCATCAGTTTCAGCGTATCGCTGTTGATTATGTATTTGGTCTCCGGCGTAAGCGGAAGGTGAAGAGAGATCAGGTCCGACATGGCCAATACAGCCTTCAAAGAATCGCACAGCACGATCCCATACTGCCTGAGAAATTCCGAATCGTTAAAATAGGGATCATACAGCACGACAAACATGCCGAGTCCTTTGGCGCGTTTGGCCACCTCCCTGCCGATCTGTCCGCCGCCGATAACGCCGATGGTTTTCCCGGTCAGTTCGATCCCCTGAACTCTGTCCCAACCCCCGTTTTTTACATTGGCGCTCAAGACGGAAACTTTGCGGGCGGCTTCAAACATCAGCGCAATGGCCAGCTCCGCGACGGATATATTATTGCTTCCGACAGCACTCTCAACTGAAATCCCCAGCTTCTCGGCAGCTTTTAAGTCGATGTTATCCACGCCGACGCCATACTTCGATACCGCTTTCAAATCCCGGCAGCGGCTCAGCACTTTTTCCGTCAATGGATCCACGCCGACGATTATACCGACCACTTGCTCTCCGGCCAGCCCGATGATCTCCTCTTCGGTAAATGTCTTTCCCGTATCGTTTGCGATGATTTCATAGCCCAACTCTTCCAATAGAGGGAAGGTTTGCGCTTTGTAGTCTTTAAACGACTTTGGCGTAATTAATATTTTCATCGCGAGACCCATCCTTTACTTTATATCGAATACTGATGGTAATATTTCAAGTATTTGTCAAACCGTCTTGCAAAGAACTCCCGGCTGCTGCCGTCCGGCAGCCAGCTTCTTTTCAGCTGCGGCTTGATCTCCTTGACTGTAGCGATTTCGCCTGCCGCCTTCAGAGCCATATAGGCCGTTCCGAGAAGCGAGGCATGCGAAAGACGGTCTGCATAAACCGGCAATTCGAATATGGAAGCGGCCATCTGCAGCCAAAACGGCGACTGCTCGATCCCGCCCGAGATGCTGATCAGCTTGGGCGCTTGTCCTACGATGGGCAGCGTAATCTCATAGCATTGCTTCAAATTGAACAGCACGCCTTCTAACGTCGAGTAGTACAAATCGTAGCTGTCATGGTTGATCTTAATATCGAACATCATGGCACTCTTCGTATCGTCCCAGCCCGGGCAGCGCTCCCCTGCCAGAAATGGAAGGAAAATGGGTGCATCACCTTTTTTTAGCGATTTCACAGCTCCCTGATCCAATTGCTTCAAACTGAGGCCGCCATGGGCTCCAAGAATTTTCTTGCCCATCCAATCGACGGTGTTGCCTGCACCGGCGGTGGCGCATCCGGCGATCCACATGTCTTCAACGCCGACATAGCACCAGGTTGACGGGGAATCGGCAAGCACCGGTTTTTCCGTCGATATGCGTATGGCAGCGCTCGTACCTACGGAGATAGACATAATGTTATCTCCAAAACCGCCGACAGCCACCTGGTTCATGCAGCCGTCCGCGCCTGTGATCAGGACCGGCGTGCCTTCTTTAATTCCCAGCATAGAAGCCGCTCCTTCGGATAAAGGAGACGTATATTCGGAACCGACCAATGTCGGCAGCATGCCCTCGTCGATCCCTGCCAGTCTCAATGCTTCCTCGTCCCACTCCAGCGTATGAAGGTTCAGGAACCCTCCGGCCGATGCGGTGCTCCTGGATACGGCAAACTCCCCGGTAAGCTTCAAATACAGATATTCCGGCATGGAAGCGATATAAGAAACGCGGGCCGCATTGCCCGTTTCTTTCTCGTGCATATATTTCCAAAACGTATAAGTCGTGTGAATCGGACACCCCGTACGCCGGTAAAGAGAGGCGAATAGGTCCGAATCCTTCCTGTATTTGTCCGTCGTTGCGGATGCCGCCGTATCGGCCCAGGTGCTGAGCCGGGAGACGGGTCGTTTGTCTTTATCCAGAAGAACGAGACTGTGGCTCCAAATGCTGCAGGCAGCCACCATATCCACATGATGGATCCCGTTTTGCGCAAGCAGCCGCTTACCCGCCAGCATCGTTTCTTCCATGATTTTGTCCGCATCGAATGTGACCGTATCTCCCGCATCGGCGGAATAGTTGATCGGCAATATATCGACTACGCCTTCACCGTTTCGATAAAGCATAGCTTTGGCCGACGCAGTCGATGCTTCCAAGACTAGAATAAGTATGGTCTTTCACCTCTCACCATCGTTAGCTCTGCTCCGGTCAGCTGTTTTGATCCTTCTGGAACATCTCGTAAATGTTTTTCTTTGCATTCATGATATGCAATTCAATGCACCTTCGAAGCTCCGCCTGATCTCCGGCTGCCAAAGCACGATAAATGGCCTCGTGCTCCCGGACTCCCTCGATCATGCTTTCTCTCGGCTGGCGGCCGTAAACGTAATAGGCATAAGCGTGCGTACCCAAATTATTATATATTTGCAGCAATCGATTATTGCCCGAGCACTTCATGAACAATTGATGAAACTCCTGGTCCAACGAATAGTTTTTAAAATATTCGTTTACGTTGGAGACGTTTTCAATCAGACGCTTATGCTCCGACAGGTTTTCGATAAATTTCTGCCGGATTT
The DNA here is from genome assembly GCF_900099895.1 of Paenibacillus naphthalenovorans. GTDB lineage: Bacteria > Bacillota > Bacilli > Paenibacillales > NBRC-103111 > Paenibacillus_G > Paenibacillus_G naphthalenovorans. Next base: position 82,878 of record NZ_FNDY01000006.1, on the reverse strand, counting down.
TCTCGTCCCGGTTAAAGTTTTCGATCGCTTTCTCGATATAGCGCGTTTCGAACATCAGCCTGATGTCGATCAGTTCCTCGATTTCCTCCAATTTGACTTTTCGTACGTTCACACCCCTTCTGGGTGTATTTTCCACCAAGCCTTCGCTGATCAAACGGTTCAAAGCTTGCTTGATGGGGGTTTCGCTGATTCCGTAGCGTTCGTACATTTCTCTGATAATAATCTTTTGTCCGGGAACCAATACTCTTTGCGTAATATCTTTCTTTATTGCTTTATAGGCGACATCTACAAGCGTTTCGGTTTTATAATCCATCGTATCCAACCCGTAGTTCTCCTTCCAGGACATCCATGTGCGCAATACTTTATCGGATTAAAGTTTTAGATCTAAAATTTAAAATCTGTATATATTTACTATTGTACATAAAAATTCCTTGTAATCAATAAAAATTTTTACGGATTTTGGCATTAGAGGAAGCTGCAAACATAAAAATCCGCCATCCTTTTGCAGTAAAATGCAATTGGACGGCGGATTTTGCCGATATGTTTCAAATCCGATCCATAAACCAGACAGCTCCCATGAAAGCTATGATTCCGGAGATGCCGTACACCATTCGGGGATACCACGATATCCGTGCGGCACAGATCAGGGCGGGCAGCAGCACCGCCAGAACTGCCAATTGGCCGACTTCGACGCCGAGATTGAAGGAGAACAAGGCTAACAAATAATCTTCTCCAAGCGCTCCGTGCAATATGTCTGCGAAGCCGAAGCCGTGAATGAATCCAAAAAGCAGCGCAACCAGCCACCGATAGCCGTGCCGTTTCAACCAAATGTTCTCGATGGCGACAAATACGATGCTGAGCGCAATGAGCGGCTCAATAACCGATAACGGCACCCGTACAATATCCAATGCCGACAGTGCCAACGTTATACTGTGGCCGACCGTGAAGGCCGTTAAGATTTGAACATACGCCTTTGTTTTCTGCTTTACGACCAACAGTCCGAGCAGAAACAGAAGATGATCGTAGCCTGTCCAAATATGCAGCATGCCGGTAACGAGAAAATCTCTGAAGGTAAATAACCAGCCCGGAACCGCTATTTCCATCGTTCTCCTCCCGCTCCCATCGCTAATCTTCTCGCTGATGTCGCGCATTTGAGCGTTCAGCACCATTTGAACGGGCTGATTCCCCGTATGGACGGTCACGAAATTTTGGTGCTGCGGATCATCCAGGTCGAAAAAAAACGCATAGTGGATGCCGTACTCCTGAACCGGCCTGTCAAAGGTGCTGGACAGCTCCATGCGGACAAAATCCATTCCGTTCTTCTTCTCTACCGTATGGCTCTTCAGCATAAACCGGCCCTTTTCACCGTTGCCGGTGACCTCAAGCGATTCGCCGATGAGCCGCTGCAGATCCTGCTCGGTCCAGATGGGTCCTGCCGGAGCGGAAGCTGCCGGATCGAGGACAATCACCTTCCTCGTTCGGATGGTCACCCATTGCTCTACTTCCCTGGCTTCCAAATACAGCGTATAGTTTATTGTTTTACCGGCGGCCCGGATATCCGAATAACCGATCGTGCCTATGTGCGCCTCGGCCATAAGCGGCATGCCCGCAGCCTGCACGGCTATAAGCAGGACAAAGGCTGCAATGATGCGAATAAGCCGCTTGCTCATTCCTTATTCACCAATGTCAATATGAGTTTGGCGCTTTCCGCCCGTGTTGCGCTGCCGCTCGGAACGAACTGCCCGCCGGAGCGGCCTTCAATGATATGAAGCGCGGCTGCTTTGCCTACAGCCGACTGGGCCCAAGCGCTGATTTGTCCCGCATCGATAAAGTCCGCTTTCCCTTCGGCCAGCGGTTTGCCGGATTTTTTCTCCATGGCTCTGACTATCATCACCGCCATTTCCTCACGGCTGATGGTCCGGTCCGGCTCGAAGCTAAGCTCGTTTGTCCCTTGAACGATTCCCGATTCATAGGCCGCATTAACGGCCTCCGTATACCAGGCATCGCCGTTCAAATCCTTGAAATGAGCAGCGCCCGGCGAAGCCTTCAAACCAAGAGCCCGTACCAGCAGCGCCGCAAACTCGGCGCGAGTCACAGGGTTCTCCGGAGCAAATAAGCTGTCGGATATGCCATCGGCAATGCCTTTGAACGAAAGCTCCTGAATCAGCGAGTAAGCCCAATGGCTGGAAGGCACATCCTGATAAGTTTTGACATATTCGAATACGCCATAAACACTGAAGTGATTCACATTCGCCGTATAGCTGCCCTGAGCATAAGTTCCCCCGATAAAATGGAATTTTCCATTATCATCGATATAGTAAATGCCCGCCAGCCTCGGATTGGTTACATGCCCGGCCGGAAGCGTAATCGTAACCGGTTTGGCAAACTCAGTCAAACGGGAAACCGTTCCGGTCGAATCCATAACTTCAATCGTCAAATCATACGTCCGGCCTCGGGATAGGAGATGCTCGCCCCTCTTCTCTGCGGCAGGTTCGATCTTGACCATAATCTGACTGCCGCCTCGTTCCCCGGCGGGCAGCAAATTGGCTGCTTGTACCAGTACATCGGACGGAATGGACAGGTGCACCTCGCTTGTCCGAATCGAAATGGAGCTGTTTTCGCCAATGTATTCAGCCGCATTGGCCGGCAAAGAAACGCCTGTCCGGCCGTCCGCAACAGAGATGCTGACGGGTCCGCTCTGACCCTTCAAGTCATCCGGCTTCACGGCTTGCAGACTGCCGTCCGTCCCCGAATTCCGCCCCGGTAACGCACCGCCTGCGCCACCCCCTGCACCGCCTCCGCTGCTGCCGCTTGAGGAATCACTCCCATTGCTTACAGGACCCGTTCCGGTTGTGAATTCATAAATGTCCGAGGTCGTAAATCCGCCGTACGCATCTTCCAGTGTCGTATACCAGTAATACATGCTTGAGCCCTTGTTCAGCCGCCAAGGAACTTCCGCACGGCTGCCGCTAGGCACATTTTTCCTTTCCCCGATTTTCTCTTTGGTATACACGTTGACGCCGATATAATCGGTCGCCACTTGCTTGGCAATCGGCTTTAGATGGATCGGCAAGCTGAATTCTTCCATCTCCGGCTTGTCTTCAAAGTAAATGTAATCGTCGAGCAGCGGCGAATACGTATTGACCATCAGCTGATTATTTTTCATATCGAATTGCAGCAGGCGCATATACCCCAGACCGCCCTGCGGCCCGGATTGATAATCCGCCAGCATCTCAATAACGGTATTGCCGTTATCCCCGTGCCTCACGTTGTAAGCCACCCCGTGTATATGACCGCACAGCACCATGAACACATTTTGATTTTTGGAAACGAGCTTTTTCCACAAGTCTTCGCCTTGACCGGCATAGAAGCCGCCCGGCGCAATGTATTCGTGGGTCGCAATAATGGCATTGCGGTCAGGATACTTTTTCAGTACCTCATCAGCCCATTGAATCGTTTGGTCGTCAATCTGCCAACCCAGATAAAGAATGATGAAATCATTGCCTTTTGCCGAAATAAGATCGTAGTGGTCGCGGTTGTTTTCCAGGTCTCCCCCATACCACGGATTGTTCTCAAAGCGGTGGCGCCCGAAATATTTCCAATATTCGTTATATACCGCCTCATTATGATTAACGTCATGGTTACCCGCTACCACCCCATACGGAATTTGAGCGTCATCCAGCGTTTTCATGCTGGCGTCTGCCGCCGCCCATTGATCCGGCTGGTCAAAGTCGTCCACAATGTCCCCGGTATGGACGACATATTGGATTTTCTTCTCCTGCGCGTGGTCCGCAATCCATTTGGTCATCGTTTTGTAGGTGTCCGGCCAGCTTTCCGAGTAATATTGGGTGTCACTCATCCAAGCAAACGAGAAATCGTACTGATCCGGAGAAGGGATCAAATCCTGCACAAGAACATGAATTTTTTGATCCTTCACCATATCGGCGACGCTTACGTTCGCTTTCAAGGTGAAATCCTCCGTACCCATGCCCGAAGCTGCGGCCTGCCACTTTCCGGTGGTGTGGTTCCACGTATACAGCGTCACCTGCCGTTCCGGCTTGGAATGTCCTCGCCATTGCACCTCTACTTGCTCAATACCCGTCAAATCGTCCGCAATCGTAAATTCAAAACGCTGATAAGGCAATTTCTCGTCATATTCGGTTGAAAAATATTGTCCGTCGATCGCTTTTACCGCTTCGACGGCCTCGCCGGAGAACGGCGTTTCCCCCGCAGGTTCCAGTTCCAGCGGAGGTTCGCGGTCCGCTCCGTTCGAGAAGGCTTGCTTCGGTGTTTTGTCAGTAAAATCATACTGATAGGCTTTGTAGAATGTCACGTCCAGCGGATCGCCGGTCGGATCATTCACGGTAACGGCCAATGAGGCGTTTAAGTCTACTCCCGCTGCACCCTGCGCCGGAGACGGATTGACCGGCTTGTACGGGTGCTCCTCAACCACGGAGAAAGGAATCTTTTTGACGAGCTCGTTGCCAGCTTTATCCGTTACAATCGCTTCAAACTCATGAGTGCCCGGCGTCAAATTCAAAGCATTCACGACGGCAGGCAAAGACAAATCGTTGCCGTCCAGCTTGCCCTCCACGGCTGCAATACCGGAAAGCGCATCGTCCGCACTGATCGAAAATGAAATGCTGCCTTTATACGTTTTGTTTTCCTCGATGGACAAGGCTGTGATGAAAGGCTTGGTGTTATCTACAATTACTTCCGCGGAAACTTTCTTCAGCGGTTCCGAGCCATCCACCTGGATCGAAACCGTATGCGGACCCTCCGCGACTTGGGTCGTATCCCAGGCATACGTGCGGCCGGTCAGCTTGTCATCCGGAATGGTAAATGTCATGTCTGCGCGTTCTTTGGCCGTTACATCGTTGAACGAGCCGTCGCCGAGTGCGATTTTACCGGTTGGTCCCGCTGCATACGAACCGTCTCCCATCTTGATTTGGGTCGATTCAACCGGAATAATCGTTCCGTCCGGAAGGACAAGGCGTACATTTTGAATCGTGAAGTCGTCATTATTATCGGTCGTATCCAGCGGATCTACGCGGTTACCCGAAGAAACGGAAATGACGTTCGCGCCGGATTTCAAATCGTCAGCCGGAATTTCTACGGTCACGATTTGATTGCCCGTAATATTGGCGTCAAAAATCTTCAGTACTTTATTGCCGACCAGCAATCCGTTTTTGTAGCCTGCATTAAAGCCGTCCACCTCCATGACAAACGTAGCCGGGCGCACCATCTTGTTGACGGTCGGCACCTTTACGCCGTCGACAAACAAAGAGGTGGCTTCATTCTCGTCACTGCTTGCTCCCAGCAGCATTTGCGTGCCCGACAAGAAATCGCCTGTTTTGACATTCAGGGTCAACGGCTCGACAGCCTCATGCTGAATGGTAATGGCATACGGCTTTCCTCCGTTTTGAGCCATAGACGTAACTACATTGTTACCGTCAGACGCTTCAAAATAATATTCCAGCGCTTCCGTTTTCTGAAGGTCATATAAAGAAATGGTCTTGGCTTCGTAAAATCCTTCACTGTTTTTCTCCAGATTCTCGGCTTTAAAAGTATCCTCTTCCTTGTTCTTACGGTAAAAAGTCACGCGTTTGACTAGGTTGTCGTCTGTAATGCCTGCTTTCAAAGTCAGATCAATCGGCGGTGTCGCCAGCAGCGGCATCGTATGGTCAATGACCGGCACCGTTGTATCGTTCACTGCGGATTTCGCCTGCGGCGGCACTTGACCGGCAATGACAGCGGCAGGAGTAGCCGTTTGTCCATACGCTCTCTTCATCATGACTTTGCTGCCGTCTTTCGGATATTCGTACACAATCCCTTTTTTGCTGACGGCTTCATTAGCCTGCTCGCCATCGTTATAGGAAGCGCGGGAAATTTCCGCACCGGTGTCCGTCATAAGCGCAAGCGTTCTTTTCTCCGAATTGATCATGCCGTCGTTCGGGGCGGTTCGGACCATTTGGTCATCGGTAATACTGGAGCCGAAGTTTGCGTTAAAGTCCGCCGTCGTTTTCCCTTGGCTTGCCGTATTGTTAATCCACAGCACCATAGCGCTTTGAGGCTGTACCAGCTTGTTTTCATCCAAATCCCAATCTTTAAACGTATTGTTCGGATAAATATATTTCAGCTTGTAATCTTTCAAGTTGATCGGGCGGTCTGTTGTATTATACACTTCCACATACTCATAGGTTTGTGGAGAATCGGGATTCGGCACAATTTCGGTAATGAGCAGATCCGGAACCGCGTTATAATTTACCTCCGGGTAAACCGACAAGCTGAAGGTTTGATCGGTTTGCTCCGGAAGACGCGTTACATTCGTCCCGTCCGACGCCTCGAAATAGTAATGTAACGAGGAAGCGTCAATCAGCTCCGTCTTAGGAATCGTGGCTGAATAGGTCATTCCGGCGACGGTCATGGGCAGAGATGTAAAGCTGCTCTGCTTGTCCGTTTGATACAACAGCTTTATATATACTAGCTGCGTCTCTTCATAGACGGAAGCAGATACGGTGAAGTTCTGCGCTTCAATTCCTGAAGCGGTTGGCGTATGCTCGATGTACGGAGCCCAATAGTCCGCCGGCAAATGGACAGGCGCTGCCGGAGTTTGCCCGGCTGCTAATGTCCCGGGGGTTGGCGCTACCTTCGAGCCAAGCTTGATCATCGTATGGGTTCCGGCCGCAGGCGGCTGATACGTAACTGTCTTGCCATCTGCGGAATCCGAAGTGTCGGTAGAATTCGGAGCGTTGTAGCTTGCCGTTACGATCCGGTTCAGGCCATGATCCAGCGCAAGGGACAGACTGCGACCTCCCGTATTGGCCATTCCTCCCGAATGAAACCGGGTCACCTGCGATTCGGTCAAGCTCGTTCCATATGCCGTATTAAAGTTGCTCAGGTCATCGGTAATCCCGCCATTATTAGCCGGGTCCGTCACATTCCACAGCACCATCACTGCACCCGGGGCCAGCGGCTTGTCCTCCGTGATATCCCATTCCAGCGGAGCCCGGTTATCATAATAATCATAAATAATCTTGTAATCCTTCAAATTGATCGTCTTGTTGCTGTTATTATAAATCTCTATGTACTCATATGGCTCCGCAGACACCCCGGAAGGCTGTTTGGAGTTAAACATAATTTCCGTAATCAGCACATACGGAGGTGCGGCCGCCGCTTCAACCTTCGGAACCGTACCTGCCATTGGAAGGCCGGATACGGCGACGGCGAAAGCTAAAAACAATTTGATCCATTTCCGTTTCAACACATTCTCCCCATCCTTATCATGATTTACCGCACAACCAGAACATACGATCCCGCATTCAAACGTGTGCGTATTTATGGATTATAGTGAAGGTTTGTAAGCGGAATATCATCTCAATTTTAAGAAAAAGTAAACAGATTCTGAAATATTTCAGCCCGCAAAAAAGCCACAATGCGAGGGTTGTCGCATTGTGACTCAGGACAAGTCGTAGCGAAGCCGTAACGATTTCGGCCAAAGTAATCGGTTTCATTTTTTGCGCGTCATCCAACTCTTCCCGGCCTATTTTTACCCGGATGCGTTCTCGTCTTCCAACGCCTGGTCGGCCGCTTTCCACGCATTGAAAATATGCTCTTCCGCTTTTTTCTGGGCCGTTGTTCCATCCCGCTGCAGAATGGCCGAGGCGATGAGCCGATGCTCGTTCAACGTGCTGTACTTGCGTGTGCTGTTTTTGGTCCAAGCCGTCGACCTGATCAAAGTAATCGGATTTTGTAAGCTCTCCAGCATTTTTCTCAGCACTTCGTTTTTGGATATGTAATAAATTTTAGAATGGAATTCGTTGTTGATTTCGGCAATCACTTTATAATTGGTCAGCTCTTTTTCCTTTTCAAAAACAACCTCCATTTCATTTAAAAACGAGTGAAAGTCCGCCAGCTCCTCCTCGGTTGCATTCTCGGCGGCAAGTTTGGCGGCTAAGCCCTCCATAACCGCTCTCGTTTGATAGAAATCGAGTATATTTTTCCTGGACAGTTTGGTTACGAAAATTCTCCGATGAGGCAGCGTTTCCACTAATCCTTCCGATTCCAGCTTGTTCAGGGCATCGCGAATCGGGGTGCGGCTCACCTCCAAATCCTGCGCAAGATTGGTTTCGATCAATCGTTCTCCCGGCCGGTACACCCCGGCTAAAATGTTATTTTTCAGCTGCTCGTATACAACTTCCCTGATCGTTTTAGGCCGAATCATATCTTTTTGTTCTCTCCCTTTTATCTAAACAAGCTTATTAATGGAATCATAACAATAAGTAGAACGACAATCAATAACGTCAGGGAAAATCTTACATTTCGCTTCTGCTTCATCGCCGCCCTGTTCCTTGATCGGTTTTAGGGCAAATTTCATCCTCTCCAAGCTTTTTTAATCATTCTCATGACGAACGGCATGGCCAGTATGCATAAAATCAGAATGAACAACGTCAGTGAAACAGGACGTGTAACGAAAACATCCAGGCTTCCATGCGAAGAAAGCAGGGACTGCCGCAAGGTATTCTCCGCCATGGGCCCCAGGACTAAAGCCAGGACGGCTGCTGCGGGGGAAAATCCGTTCCGCTTCATAAAGTATCCAATGATTCCGCAGATCAACATAATCCAGGTTTCCACGATACTTGCATGAAGAGTGTAGGTGCCCAGCACGCAAAGGACAACGACCATAGGAAGCAGCAAACGGTAAGGAACCTGCATGACCTTTACAAATAGCGGGATGGCGACAATATTCACCAACAGCAGTACGACATTGCCCAAATACATGCTGGATACCAAGCCCCAGACAAAATCGGGATTGCTGTCCATCAACAGCGGCCCGGGCTGCAGCCCCCACATCATGAACGCGCCAAGGAGAACCGCAGTGGAACCCGAACCGGGAATCCCAAGGGTCAGCAAAGGCACCATCGCTCCCGCCGAGGCCGCATTGTTGGCCGCTTCCGGACCGACCAGGCCCGGCATGGCGCCCTTCCCGAATTTTTCCGGGGTCCTGGAAAGTTTCTTTTCCATAGAGTAAGACATCAGAGATGCAATCGTAGCCCCCGCACCCGGCAGCACTCCGACAAAAAATCCTAACAGCGACCCGCGGATAAAGGTATATTTGCTTTCCAGATAATCTTTCGCATTGGGCCAGAAGTTTTTCTTAAAGGAAAAAACAATCATTTCTTTCTTTCCTTCCCGATGGGCTCCTTCATGGACGGAACTTAGAAGTTCCCCGATACCGAAAAGGCCGATGGCCACGGGAATAAAGTCGATGCCATTGATCAGTTCGGCCGATCCGAAGGTAAATCTTTGTTGACCCGATACGACGTCAACGCCTACCATGGAAATGGCGAAACCGAACAAAGCCGAAATGATGCCGTTAATCTTGTTGTCTCCCATCATAAAAGTCAACATCAGCAGACCCATCAACATCAGCATGAAATATTCCGACGGGCCGAATGATACGGCAACATCGGCCAGAAAAGGGGCCATGGAGGAAATCAGGATGACCCCGAGTGTACCGCCTATAAACGAAGCCACCGCCTGCATGACAAGCGCGGGGCCCGCCCGACCTTGTTTGGCGAGCGGATACCCATCTAATGTACTTGCGACGGTTGCCGATTCCCCGGGCGTATTAATCAGAATAGAAGTAATCGTGCCTCCATACATGGAACCGTAGTATATCCCGGCAAGCATAATGATTGCCGTTGTGGGATTCAATGAAAATGTCAGCGGCAAAAGGATGGCGATTCCGGCTGATGGACCGAATCCGGGGATGATCCCTACAATCATGCCGATAAACGCCCCTATGGTTACAAATAATAAATTGGTAGGAGTGACTGCTATTGAAAAACCCAATAGCAAATGATCCCAAAATTCCATACTGCTCGCCTCCCACAGCTTTTACATAAATCCCAGTATTCCCTTTGGCAGCCCCGCATTCAGCCAAAGCTCAAACATAGCAAAGACTAACGCCGGAATCGTGATGCTGATGACCGCATTCTGCACATATCGTTTGCGGTTGAAACGAAACAGAATGAAATAAATGTACAATGCCATTGCGGGTACGGCCCCGATATAAGTCATGAGCAGAACAAGCAGAAATGTAAGAAGAATCACCCACCCTATATCGCCGGCATACCCCTCGCTGCCTTCGTCCGATCGTCTGTTCCGCCAATCGTTCATCACCCGAATGCCTGTAAATATGAGAAGCAAAAGACCAATCGTGATGGGAAACAGACCGGGACCCGGCTTGCCGGAGCTTGTGAAAAATTCGAATTCAAGGCTTAACAGAAAAAATACCCAAGTGAACAAAAAGAGAAATGCGGAAAATCCCAGTTTCATCATGCCCACTATTTTATCGCTCCCGTCTCTTTAAGAAGTGTCTTAAAGGTGTTGGTTGTCTCTTCAAGATATTGGGCAAAATCGTCCCCAAATCGTATATCTTCCGTCAAGCTGTTATCACTGATGTACTTTTTCCATTCCGGTGTTTCCGCGACTTTTTTCATCGTCTCAATCCACCAGTTCTGAACGTCATCTGAAACGCCGCCTGCCAAAACAATTCCGCGCGGCATAGGCAGGTTCACGTTGTAGCCGAGTTCCTTGAAGGTGGGGACGTCCGATAAGGACTGTATCCTGCTATTACCAGAAAATGCAAGCGGTTTCATTTTTTCGGCTTTAATTTGCCCCAATACTTCCGATGGATTTGCCATCATGGCATCGATGCTTTTTGAAAGCAGGCCCGAAGTACTTTCTCCTGCAGATTGGAACGGCACATACTCAAAATCGAATCCGGCTTCTTTCGCCAGCATGCGGGGGATAATGTAATCCACATTCACCGCTCCCAACCCTCCGATACTCATTTTTTTGCCGCTTTTTGCGGTTTGGATGAAATCGTCCAGCGTATTGTACGGAGAGTCGCCGTTTACAATAAACACCATGTCGTCCGTTGCCATCAATGCGACCGGGGTAAAAGATTTGTAGTCAAAGCCCGTATTGGAAAGCAGCGGTGTTGTGATAAAGCTTCCGCTGGTGGAACTGATTTGATAAGGATCCCCTTTGTGGCTGTTCAGATACCCCCAACCCGTGGCCCCGCTGCCGCCCTGACGATTTTCAGCCACAATCGGCGGTGTATACAGTTTGTTTTTTTTCAAAATATCGATAATGGTTCTGGACATGATATCGTTTCCTCCGCCGGGTCCGAAGGCGATCGTCCAGTCAAGCGGCTTTTCCGGATATTTGAATTCCGTTTTCGATTGCGTTTGTGTATTCTCTGAAGCGCCGTTGGCGGGTTGGCCGTTCCCTCCGCCCGCTCCCCCGCAGGCGCTTAATGAAAAAGCCGTCAGAGCAGCCAACATCATTTTCCATACTCCACTTTTCATAATAAACTCTCCCTTTCAAAGCAGATAAAAGGTGGCGGTCGCCATGGCGACCAGTTTTCCGTCCTGATTCGTCATTCTCGATTCCATCTGGACGATTTTCTTCCCTTTCTTCAAAAAAGCGGCTGTGCATGTAACGATTCCACCATGGACACCGCTCAGATACTGGGTTTTCATTTCGAGAGTAACCGCCGAACCAAGAAATTTTTTGCACAAATGTCCCATAGACACGTCGAGGATGAAGGAAATAACCCCGCCATGCAAAGTCCCCTGCGGATTGAACATGTAATTTTCGACAGGGGCTTCCACGATGCAAACTTCATCCCCGTACTTGAATTTCAAATCAAAAAAACGCGCCAGAAAAAACGTTTCAAAATCATTTGCCTGGGTGGCCATGGCTTCTTCAAATTTGATCCTAGCCTGTTCCATATTTATACCTTCTTCTCTAGGAATACTTGAAGTCCGGTTTACGTTTCTCCAAAAAAGCCCTGACTCCTTCTTGATAGTCTTCCGTGCTGAAGGAATCCTGCCGGAGTCTTTTCGTCTCCTCCGTATCTTCCGCCACGCCTCTCATAATTTCCGAAATGATATATTTCATGCTGCGTACCGTAAATTGCGCATTTTGGCACAATAGTTCCGCAAATTCGTAAGTTTTGCTTACGATTTCTTCCGGGGAATAGACTTCGTCGATCAGGCCGATTCGGAATGCGCGCTGCACATCGATAATTTTGCCGGATAAAAGAATATACTTTGCGTTGGCCGGACCGACCAGATCAACCAATTGTTTGGTCGCGTTAAGGCTGTATACCAGTCCCAATTTGGCGGGGGTGATCCCAAAACGGCCGGTCGTATCGGAAAAACGGAAATCGCATGCCAACGCCAACTCGCACCCTCCTCCGATACAAGGTCCCTGAATCATCGCAATCGTCGGCTTTTTAAAGTGGGCTAATCTTCTTTCCGCTTTATGACAAGCATCGTTGTAAATTTTCGCCCCTTCCGGAGTCGATCTTAATGTTTTGAATTCGCTGATATCAGCCCCGGCGGCAAACGCCATTTCATCCGCCCCGCGCAAAACGAGCACCTTGATCCCCCTGTCCTGCTCGGCATCTTCCAACAGGGAAGGAATCGTTTTCCACATTTCGTGGGTCAAAGCATTCCTTTTTTCCGGCTGATTAAAATAAATCGTGGCAACTTCACCTTTTTTCTCAAGATAAACATGATTCGTAGACATCAGATGATCATCCTTTCCGGATATTTATTGTATACCACATTTTCATTATACAGCTCCTTGATTTCCTCTTCCTGCAATCCCAGCTCATTCAATACCTCGTTCGTATGCTGCCCAAGCCACGGCGCAGGCGTTCGGATCGAAAGCGGCGTCCCGGAGTATTTGACGGGGAACCCTATGGTTTTCATATCCCCCAGGATGGGATGATGAATTTCCAGAACCATGTCCCTGGCCAAAATGTGCGGATCGTTTAACGCTTGTTCGTAAGTGTAGACCGGTCCTCCCGGTACGCCGGATTCATCCAATTTTTCCACCCAATGCGAGGTCGGTTGCTCTTTCAATATTTCTTCTATCATGCTCTCCAGCAAGTCGATATTTTTCATTCTTGTCTGTAAATCGATGAACCGCGGATCGCCGACCCACTCCGGTTTTCCTAAAACCTTATTGCATAAGTTGGTCCAAAGCTTATCGTTTCCGGCTCCAATCGTGACATACCCGTCTTTCGTTTTGTAGGCTTGATAAGGAGTGGACCGTCTATGACGCGCTCCGGTTGCAGCCGGAATTTCCCCGGCCCCAAAGTAAGCCGCTGATTCCCAGAACGTCCATGCCAACGCGGCATCGACCAGGGACGTTTCCAGATACTGCCCTTCCCCGGTTTTAAGCTTATGGATATAGGCGCCCAAAATTCCATAGGCCGCCGTTATGCCGGCAGAGATATCATTAATGGCAATCCCGACTTTCACGGGACGTCCGCCGGGCTCGCCGGTCATTCTCATCAGCCCCGTAACGCCTTGGGCAACGATATCAAAACCTCCTTTCTGGCTGTATGGCCCCGTTTGCCCATACCCGGATATGGAGCAATAGATCACCCCCGGATTAACCGCTTTCACCGCATTGTAATCAATGCCCATTTTCGTTTTGACGTCAGGACGAAAATTTTCGATTACCACATCCGCCTTTTCAGCCAGCTGCATAAAAATGTGTTTCCCTTTTTCATTTTTCAAATCGAGCGCGATGCTTCTTTTGTTTCGGTTAGGCATAGCAAAGCAGTAGCCTTCGCCATTTTTAAAAGGCCCGACTCTCCTCGAATCGTCGCCGCCCGGGAATCGTTCCACTTTGGTCACTTCCGCCCCAAGATCGGCCAAAATCAACGTACAGTAAGGACCTGCCAAAAATTGGGTCAAATCCAACACTTTCATTCCATGCAAAGGCAGCATCAAAATCACCTCTCCTCAAAATGTTAAAAAATTCTTTTTGTATACAGTATTCCGTATCCAAAAAAAATATACTTCTGACTCACAGGTCAAAAGTATATTTTGCAATAAAATAAATTGATTAAATTGATAAAAAAGGCTGCATCCAACAATTAATACTGTATTCAGTTTTTATTATGATGGTAAGACCAATAAAACGAGGCTTGGATAAGGCATCCCGTTAACCGTCCCACTTCCTCCAGTTCCCTATTTGTACGGTTAACGGGATGCCCGTTCCTATTCCCAAATCCAATTGCCCAGTTCATCGAATTGAAGAAACTTGGGCTCATGATTTAACTCGATATGTGGCTGATTTTTGATCTCCTCATAAATGGCTTCGGTTACCCACAGATGTTCGATATGAAGGGTATTCCGGATTACCATCATACGCAGCTTGGCCGCATCATCGACCCGCAGCATTTGTAATGCCCCGTCAACAAGCGCCCGGTCATCGGCAAATGTCATCGGAACAGCCGCCCGAATCACGAAACCGCTTGTTGCGCAATTCAAATAAGTAGCCGTTTTATCCATTTCCTTCACCAGCGCTTCCGTTGTCAAATCGGCAAGCCCAATCCCCGTGGCATTGCCGTGGGACGGTTCGGATAAACGGAGTACTCCGATATAGGTGAAGTAAGGTTTTTGCGGTTCCGGTACGCCCTGAATACGAAGCCGGCCGATGATGTTCGTATCCATCCCGGTACCGCTGAAATTTTTCCCCATTTCTCCGACAATAAGCAAATCTGCCTGATCGGCAGGGAGGCTTGGCATAAAGCTTTTCGCTTGTGCCAAAAGAACCTTCTCCCTTTCAAAGATCCGGTCATAAGGTATGCCTTCCACGATTGCCGTTTGCTCTTTCGCATTCTCTACGACGCCAATCCCGCCGATGATCGGGGCATGCTCCAATATGCGTCCGCCGATCAAAGGAATCATATCGGCCAGGTGACCGGCGCCAAGGCTGTGGAACATGTCGGCTCCCTTCGCCCGTCCCATGCCAACCGTCATCATCTTTAACAAACCGCTTTCGTAGTCACCCCGAAACGAGGTATGCGGTTTGATCCGATTCACGACCACAACCCCGTCCGCCTCGAACGCTTCTTTCGCACAATAAACCGGAATTTGCCGTCCAAACGCTTCAAACTCGTCGATCAACTGCACATCCCTGGAGCAGGAAACCCGACAGCCCAGAGCCTCTTCTTTAATTCCCATGCTGTCCAATACTTCTTTTTGCCCCTCGGCTTCCCCGCGCCCGTGGCTGCCCATGGCCGAAAAGACAAATGGGAGATATCCTTTGGACTGAAGTACGCTCACTACCTTCCGCAAAATGTCTGCATAATTGGCAATCCCGCGGCTTCCGGCCGTTACCGCGATCGACGCTCCCGGCTTCAAACGCCGGGAACGGTCGTTTTGCAGTATGTTTTCTACGGCCTGCTCTATCGATTGTGAAATATCGCCGACAACCGGAGTCTGGGAATGAACCTGAATCGGATAAAGTTTAATTGAAGCTGCTTTAATCGACATGCTTTTCTCCTCCTAATATCGTTAGCCTACATTTCAATATCCGACGATAGTGCTTCTTTTTTCTTCTTGAACCCGGCCAGAATACTAAGGATCATAATCACGATGGAAAGAATCAGCAGGGTGCCGGAAAGAGGTCTCGTAAACAAGGCGAAAAAGTCTCCTTTATAGATCGTCAGCGACTGCATCAATGCATCTTCCATAAGTTTCCCCAAAACGAACGTCAGTACGATAGGCGCCAACGGGATATCGACTTTTTTGAAGATGTAGCCTACGATGCCAAAGGCCACCATGACACCCACATCAAACAAACTGTTGCTGACGCTGTATGCCCCTACGGCCGCCACCGCCAAAATGATCGGGAACAGCAGCTTGAACGGTATCATCGTAATTTTGGCCCAAAATCCGGCCATCGGCAGGTTCATGATCAAAAGTATGAAATTTCCGATAAACATGCTGGCAATAACCGCCCATACGAAGTCCGGATTTTTCTGGAAAAGCTGCGGTCCCGGTGTCAGACCATGCATGATAAACGCTCCAAGGAGTACGGCAATCACCGGGGAACTCGGAATCCCCAAGGTAAAGAGGGGAATCAGGGCCCCTCCGCAATACGAGTTGTTCGCCGTTTCCGGACCGGCCACACCTTCGATCGCCCCTTTCCCGAAGCGGCTCGGATCTTTTGCCAGCTTCTGTTCAAGGGAATACGACAAGATCGCCGGAATCACCGAATTCGTCCCCGGGAGCAAACCGATGATGAAGCCAAGTCCGCTTCCACGCAAAATGGCGGCTATCGTCGGCTTCCATTCTTCCCGCCTCGGCAGAAGCCCTTTGACCTTCGGCGGTTTTTCCGCCTTCAAATTTTTTTCCGCGCTGATCAAAATTTCAGAGATCCCAAACAGCCCCATGGCTAAAGGCACAAAATCAAAGCCGTTCATCAATTCCATTCGATCAAAGGAAAAGCGAACGACACCCGTTACCGGATCCAATCCGATCAGGGCAAGATTTAACCCGATGACTGCGGCAATCATGCCGCGGATGACCGATTTGCCCATCAGGCCGATGACCATGGTCATTCCGAGTATCATTAAGGCGAAAAATTCCGGCGGACCGAACTGCAGCGCCAGCCGGGCAATGGGCGGTCCAATGAGCGCGAGACCGATGATGGACAGCGTCCCCCCGATGAAGGAGCCGATTCCGGCCACACCCAAGGCGGTTCCCGCCCTGCCTTGCTTGGCCAACGGATGGCCGTCAAGGCATGTAATGACGGAGGCGGCTTCCCCCGGCGTGTTGATCAATACGGATGTAATCGTCCCGCCATACATCGCCCCGTAATAAATCCCGGACAACATAATAATCGCGGAAATCGGCTCCATGCCAAACGTCAGCGGCAAAAGGACAGCGGTCCCGGTGGTCGGGCCCAGGCCCGGCAGGACACCGACAAGCATCCCGATCGTAACGCCGATGAAACAATACAATAAATTCCACCAACTGAAAGCTGTTTCAAATCCCGAAAGCAAATATTCCATCGCGGCTTCCCCCTTTATAACCCGAATACATTTTCAGGCAGGGGAACGTTTAATAACGATTGGAAGACATAAAAGATCGCCAATGTTACCGCCACCGAAATGCCTAATCCCCAATACCACTTATATTCCCTGAAAAACAATATGAACAGCATGACAATGCTCGCGATGGTATAGCCTGTGTAGGGTATTATAATCAGAAACACGATGAAGGCCGCAAATATCGAAGCCACTTTCCTTAATCCCGCACCTTTAGGAAAAATGTCACTTAATTTGATCCTTTCTTTTCGAATCGATTCCACAATATACAACAAGGAAAGAAGGATTAAAAATCCGCTCAGCCAAAGGGGCAATAATCCGGGACCCGGTCCATAATTGCTGTAATAGTCATAGGATAATGACTGCCAAAAGAGGGTGCCGGCAATAATGAGAATGACCAAACCGACCCAAACGCCTGCATTTTTCAATTCTCTCACGTCCTTTGTCTCCTTTGATTTGGCCAGCGAGGATTGACCTGACAGTGACACTATCGTTCCAACTGAAGGGGGATTACCATCCAAGTAAATCTCTTAATGCAAGCACATCCTGCTCATCTTTTTCCAACAGATCCATATAATCTTTTCCGTCTTTATAGTCCACTTGAAGGCCGGATTGGCCTTGCTTATCGATCTGTTCCTGATTTTTGATGCCTTTTTCCAATGCCGCACGTAAAATTTCCAGCTTATGCGGATCGATGTCCTTCGGAGCGGCAATTCCCCGGGCGGAACCGGAAATAATCCCGCTGAATCCGCTTTCCTCCAATGTCGGAATATCGGACAAGAAGGGGGAACGTTTTTCGGCCATCACGGCCACGACCTTGATCTCGCCGCTGTTATGAAGCGACGTGACTTCCCCGACATTCGCGAATAAAACATCCACATGACCGCCGATCACTCCGGTCTGGCTTTCTGCGGCTCCTTTGGTATGCACGGCCGTGAATTTGGTGCCCAAGGCCTTATTCATTTTCAATATGGCATAATGATCATCGCTACCCACTCCGGTAGAAGTGGCGGTTAATTCATTATTCCTGGCGTATTCAATTAAACCTTTGATATCCGTAAAACGGTTCTCATCTCTGCGGATGGCGATGGCCCCAGGATCCGTAACATGGTTAGCGATCGGGGCGAAGCTTTTCAGATTCTCCTTGCGTTTTTGCTTTGGATCCAGGTAACCCGTCATCAGGTTTGGGGTATTAATATACCCGATGGTATAGCCGTCCGGCTTGGCATTCGCCAGCTCCGTCCAACCGATCCAACCGCCGCCGCCGGGCTTATTTATGATATTGATCGGCACGCCGAGCTCTTTTTCCACGTAAGGCATAAGCATGCGCGCTCCGACGTCCGTACCGCCGCCGGCCGCATAAGCAATGATCAGATTGATCGGCTTATCCGGCCATTTTTCCTTTTGCGGTTCCGGATCCGGGGATGAACCTTGGACGGAAGATGATTGGCTTCCGCCTCCGCCACAAGATGTAAGCGCTAACGTTAAAATGACCGCCAAAGACAGGTTAATCCATTTTTTCACAGCCATTCACCCTGCTTTCCTAATTTTAAAATTAAGTCATTCTGGTAATGCAAAACTGCTCATCATGCCCCAAAATTTCCGCCTTGACCATTTTTCCGGAGGCCACCTCGAGAATTTCGCGGTAAATTTCTTCTCCCATTTGCTGCAGCGTCTTTTTGCCAAGCAATACTTCACCCGCGTTGATATCTATATTTTCTTTCATCTTTTCATAGGTTTTGGGGTTGCCTGTAATTTTCAGTACGGGAACGCCCGGAAATCCCGTCGGCGTCCCTCTGCCGGTCGGGAATACAATCATCTGCGCTCCCGCCGCTACCTGCCCGGTGCTGACCTCCCCGTCGTGCCCGGGAGAATCCATCAGCAAAAGCCCCTTCACTTTCGGCGTTTCGGCATACTGAATCGTACCGCTAAACGGGGCATTCCCGGACTTTTTCATACTGCCCAATGATTTTTCCACGACACTGGACAATCCTCCGTCATAATTTCCTGTCGAAATAAGATGAGTCCTCTTCACATTGCTGGACTCGCGAGTCTGCCGCTCAAGCTTTTTTTCCGTACGGGAGACGATCTCCTTGATCTCCTGCGCTACTTGCTCATTCACGGCTCTTCTCGCCAAAATATGCTCTGTACCGAGAAGCTCGGTAATTTCAGCAAGAATAGAGGAGCCTCCTTGGGATACCAGCATATCGGAGGCAATGCCTAATGCAGGATTTGCGACCAATCCCGATGTCATATCAGACCCCCCGCAATTCAGACCGATCATCAAATGACTGACATCCGCTTCCTCCCTCTGCTGTCTGGAGGCCATTTGCTGCATTTTCCTGGCGTATTTAACGCCCTTCTGGATCGCTGCCAGAGAGTCTCCTTCCTTTTGGATGACCACGGTCTCCAACATCTTTTGTGCCGGGGCTATCCCCTCCGCCAACTCGTAGGGACTAAAACGTTCGCAACCCAAACCCACTACAACGACGCCGGAAAAATTAGGATTTCTTCCAATTTGAATCAATGTTCTTGCGGTAATCTCCAAATCCTCGCCAACCTGGCTGCAGCCGACGGGATGACGAAAGTAAACGCTTCCAGGCACCTGATAGGCAATCCTTTCAGCCACTTTCGCGGAGCAGAAGACAGATGGGATGATCGCAATCAAGTTGCGAACCCCTACGGACCCGTCTTTTCTCCAATACCCCATAAACTTATCGGCCATGCTTCATTCCCCTTTCGCAATACATATTGTGGCTGTGTATCCAACCGCCTTTTGGAACCGGAACTTTCATTTTCCCGATTTCCTCGCCGTACTTATAAACGCTTTCGTCCCGGCCAATGGGCTGCAAAGCGATTTTGTGACCAAAGGGGATATCCTCAAGAACAACAATCGATTCCTCCCGGTTCTCTTTTCTGACTATGCAAAGATCTCCTTTGCTCAAATCCGTCAAAGCAACAGCTGTGTTGTCTTTCGGGTCTATGACAAGCGCTGCTTTCTCTTCATGGCTTGCGGCAAGCTTTACATCGTCCATACGCCTACTCCTATCTGAATAATTTATGATGGTCCGACCTATGAATGAACAAAAGAATGACATGTGGGATTAAATCCAATTCAATGGTATTATATTTACATTAATATGACGGGGTAATGTCGATATGAAAAAAAGTTACAATGTCAAAGCTTCACCGCGGATGTTCGAGCAAGTTGCCAGGCAAATAGCCGATTATATTCAGGCAGAGCAGTTGGAGCCGGGATCCAAGCTGCCCACCGAAAGGCAGTTAAGCGAGCTGCTTCAAGTCAGCCGTTCCTCTGTGCGCGAAGGCATACGGGTGCTGGAGCTGCTCCGTTTTCTGGATTCGAAGCAAGGGGAAGGAACTTTTGTATCCGATCCTCCTCCCTTTCTCATCCCTGACCGGGTGATCGGGCAAAAACTTGAACCACAAGCTTTGCGCCATTATTATGAGATCGCCCTCATGTGCGCGGAAACCGTTCTTATGCTGTCGATTCAACATCACGTCCGCTATAGTAACGTTTTAAGCGGGAAAACATTCTGGGAAAACCTGCTGTTTTTCATTACCGGTTTAGGGGAATCATTGGAAAATCCTTACTTTTTTGTTCTGTTTTCCGAAACCTTCGGGCTCGTCCTGCAATCCGGAGATTTGCCCGAAACAAGCGCGCCTTTTGAAATGCAGGAAATCATCGATGCTTACCATGCTTCCGATATCCATAAACTCAAAAAACTAATAAATTTATTATCTGAACATATATCCTTTCTGTAAACAGCTTCCTAGATCGATTTAATCATTCCGCCGTCAATGAGGATGGAGCTGCCCGTCATGTAGGTGCTGGCGTCAGATACCAGAAAAACAACCACCTTCGCAAATTCTTCCGGGGTACCGTAACGGCCTAATGGAATTTGCTTCTTGGACTGTTCTTCTACCTGCTCCCGAGTTTGTCCGGTCTTTTTCGCCTTCAATTCATCGAGAAAAGCGACGCGATCCGTTGCAATACGCCCAGGCGCAACCGTATTGACGAGAATATGGTAGGGTGCCAGTTCTTCGGCCAGGGTCTTGGTTAATCCGACGATTCCCGTACGGAAAGTATTGGAGAGAATTAATCCCGGAATCGGTATCTTAATGGAAGAGGATGCCAAATTGACAATACGTCCGCCTGCCTGCTTCAAATCGGGCAGCACTTCCCGAATGATCCGGATATAGCTTAGAAGATTGAGTTCAAAGGCTTTCTGCCAGTCTTCATCAGAAAACTGTTCAAACGATCCTCCGGGAGGCCCGCCTGCATTATTGATCAGAATGTCGATTTTTCCGAATGTTTCACGAGTGGCTTGGACAAGATTTTTGATCGATTCGGCACTGGTAATATCGGCAGGTTGCCAGGCCACCTTTCCTTTTCCCAGCTGCTCGAGTTCTTTATGAACCGCCTGCAATTTTTCCGGATTACGGCTTGTCAGCATGACGTGTGCGCCTTCTTTCACCAGTTCGGCGGCGACCGCCTTTCCCAAGCCCTGGCTCGAGGCGACGACCAAAGCGGCTTTTCCTTGTAAATTTAAATCCATGATGCTCTTCCCCTTCCTATTTGACCTTCAAATCCGTTACCGGATTAACCAATTTTTCAAAACCGTCAATATGGCACTCTACGACATCGCCGTCCCGAATAACGACAGCTCCCGGGGTTCCGGTGGAAATAATGTCTCCAGGCAGCAGCTTCATGACTTTGGAATGGAAGGATACGAGGTACCAGGGACGGAAAGTCATATTGGAAACTACGTTTTTCCGGTGAATTCTGCCATTGATGACAGTCGATACATTCAAATCGAGCACTTCATCCACTTCATCCGGAGTCACCAAATGCGGACCGAAGCTGAAGAAGGTGTCAAAGCTCTTCGAACGAGTAAGATAGCGGGGATTTTGCGCCAATATATCTTCAGCTGTCATATCGATAATGGTCGTAAAACCTGCAATGACGCTTTGCGCTTCCTCCTCGGATACATTCTTACATGCTTTGCCGATAATAATTCCCAATTCCGACTCCGCTGTTGTACGGTCGGATTGGAATGGAATTTCGATGGTATCGCCAGGGCCAATAATCGCAGTATCCGGCTTCATAAAGCTGGCAGGTTCCGTATTTGGCGCTTTTTCATGAAGATCGGCGGCGTGTTCGACATAGTTGAGTCCAATGCCCCAAATTTTTCGCGGGTGGCGATAAAGCGGCCCGTATTCCACCTGATCCGCAGGAATCGCATCGCTTTCTATCCTTTCCAACTGCTGCTTGCCTCCGTTTTGATACCAATGTTTCATTTCGTCCAATTGATTGGTTTGAATGATTTCAAAAAGACTGGTGGACCAATGTTGGTTGAACCTTTGATTTACGGTTTCCACCGGTACAACCCCTGCTTTTGTAACAACCGCAGCCACTTCAGCTCCATTTTTCTTCACTGTTGCAAGACGCATTGCTTATCCTCTCCTTTTTCATCATGCTATTCTGCTAATCTACGATTCTTGCCGTTTCTATGTTATTCACAACAAACCGGGGGGCATCCCCCTCTTCCACCCGCTTTATATTTTGAAACGCGAGATGAAGCACTTTATTCAGCGTATCTCTTGTTCCTGCGCCAAGATGAGGGCTGGCAATCACATTGTCCAACGTTAATAAAGGATTACCGGGATCGGTCGGCTCGAATTCCCACGCATCGATCCCTGCTCCGGCTATGATTCCTTCTTTCAAGGCATGGTATAATTCGTCTTCCTTGACGATTCCCCCGCGTGCTACATTGATCAATACCGCCGACGGCTTCATTAATTGCAATTCCTTTAGACCGATCATCCCCCTGGTTTCGGGCAACAATGGAAGATGCAAACTCAGGATATCCGCCTTTTTCAATACTTCTTCCAGCGGAAGATAGGTTGCCCCCAGCTGCCGTTCGAACTCCTCGGAAACCCGGTATTTATCATAGTATATGATTTCGGTTCCGAAAGCTTTGGAACGCTTGGCCGTCTCTCTGCCGATATTGCCCAGGCCGATAAAACCATGCGTCTTTCCTTCCATCTCGTAAGAGGATGGACGAAGTTCCCACATCAACCATTGCCCGTTTTTGGTGGCTTGATTGACTTGCGGAAGCTTTCGGTATAATGCAAGCGTTAACAAAATGGTTAATTCTGCAACTCCGGTCGAATTGCCGCCCGGCGTATTGGATACAGGCAAGTGGAATTGCGTTGCCGCTTCGATGTCGATATTGTCCACCCCGACCCCCGTTTTCTGAATAAAGCGGGCATTCCTGGCCCCGGATAGAATGGTTTTATCCAATGGGCGGGTAGCGACCAGCAAATAGTCTGCTATAGCCAGCTTATTCTGCTGCTCCTGCGGATTCATTTCCTCCCAGTACCATAATTCAAAGCCTGCCGGCTTGTGTTCCTCCAGGAGCTGCTTGAATTCATCAAACACCTGGTCAAAATAAATAATTTTTTTCTTCGACATCTCTTATCCCCAATCTCAAAGGTATGATAATCATTATTAAAATAATGATTTATTATGGTCAGACCATTTTATGAGGAAAAGAAATATTCGCTCTCAAGTTAGCCCATATTTTTTCCTCATTGCGGATCAGATGATGGCGCATCGCTCTGGAGGCCCCTTCCGAATCCCGCTTAAACAAGGCTTCCATAATATCCTCATGCTCCTGATAAGCCTGCAGGAACAATCCCGGCGTTTTCATCGATTGCATTTTACTGATGCGCATCGCTTCTTTCAATTTTGGCGATACGGCTTTAAAGATATCCCTGTAGATCGAATTATGGGAAGCAAGGATGATCTCCTCATGGAAATTATAGTCTTCATCCACCCCGATTATGCCCGCTCCGTTTGCTTCGACCATATCTTCATGCGCCTTCCTGATTTTCGCAAATTGCTCTTCCGTACCACGAGTGGCGGCCAACCCGGCGGCTTCCACCTCCAACCCTCTGCGAAAATCAAGGATCTCCTGCAGCTCCCCTTTTTCCATCAAATTGGAGGTTACCCTCACAACGATGGATTCACCATGAATATCCTTCAAATAAATGCCGGAACCCGGTCTGGTTTCGAGAATTCCGTTCGCGTTCAAGACACTCATCGCTTCTCTGACCGCCGTTTTGCTGACGTTAAAAATGGAAGCCAACTCGTTCTCAGATGGAAGCTTTTCACCCGGCTGGATATTTTCTTCCTGTACATATTGTTCAATCGCAACAATAATCTCTTCAAAGAGCCGCTTCTTCTTAATCGGCTTTAAAGCCATAGAATCACCTTTACATTTATGATGGTCTGACCTGTGGATCATATTTATTAAACCCCGAATTCCAAAATGTGTCAACCATTATTTCATCGGACATAGCTTCAGAGATGACCATATTAATAAAACTAGAATAACGAACCAACGTCCATTATAGACTAAACAGGATGTATGTTCGTGTCGACGCACAAGCGCTTTATTTCGTTAAAATCAAAAAGACCTCGATCAAGCTAAAAATAAGACGATAAGCCAAACCGCTTATCGTCAGGAATAACTTCATGATTCCAACACATGCATTAACTGCTCCGACAAATTTTCATTGTCCCTAATAGCTATAATTATATCCTCCACTTTAACGAAACGTTCCAAGTAACATAGTCCGCAATTGCCCAAGCAATCCTTAACGATAGCGAAGTCATTCAATGGATTGCAAACCGATATTCGATGCGATAACACGTTAACACCAGAAAGCAATCTCGCGTTAATTCACATATTTGCAAATGTTTCCCAGCGTATTATATAATACTGCTTAATCAAACATTAACTGAATCTCAGTACAAGCGATGAAGGAAAGAGTAAGCAGATTATCGTTTACAGGGAAGGCGTGCCGCTGACTGGAAGCACCCGAACGAACGTCTGCCGAAGTTCACTCCCGAGCTGGTTCCTGAACGGCTGCCTGTCCTTTGGCATCCCTTAGGGATACCCGTATTCCTTGCGTTATAGGGCTGAAAGTGAGAAATGTACTCCGTTACAGGCGAGAACATTTCTAATAAGGGTGGTACCACGGCTCCTCGTCCCTTGCGATGGGGGGCTTTTTTGTATTTTCATACTCAATTTTGTAAAGGAGCGAATGAAAATGAGCATGGGAAAATTAGAACAGTTACGAGGACAATTGGATTCTATAAATATTCAGCTTTTAGAACTGCTGTCGAAAAGGGCGCACATAGTTCAAGAGATCGGGCAGGAGAAAGAAAAGCAAGGGGTGCCCAAATTTGATCCCGTTCGTGAAAAAAATATGCTGGAGGAGCTTGTTTCCCGCAATAACGGACCTTTCGATCATGAGACGGTTCGTCACCTGTTCAAACAAATTTTTCAAGCGTCATTAAAGCTGCAGCAAACGGAAAACAAAAAGCAGCTGCTGGTCAGCCGCAAAAAGCAAAAGGAAAATACGGTTGTACCCTTAGGAGATATTACCATTGGAGGCGGCAAGCCGTTGATCATTGCGGGCCCATGCTCTGTCGAAAGCTACGAGCAAATGCGCCAAGTAGCTGCCGCTCTAAAAGCTTCCGGCATCACCGTCTTGCGCGGAGGCTCATTTAAGCCCAGAACATCGCCTTATGATTTCCAAGGCCTGGGGATTGAAGGTCTAAAAATTTTAAAAGAAGTAGCAAGCGAATTCGGCCTTAAAACGATCAGTGAAATCGTAGATCCTGCCCATATCGAGCTAGCCGGCAGCTATATTGACGTCATTCAGATCGGGGCCAGAAATATGCAAAACTTCGAATTGCTGAAAGCGGCGGGCGATGTACGCACACCGATCCTGTTAAAACGCGGAATGGCCGCCACAATCGATGAGTTCCTTCATGCAGCGGAGTACATCGTATCTCGAGGCAACACACAAGTTATGCTGATCGAACGAGGCATCCGCACTTATGAAAAAGCGACCCGCAATACACTCGACATTTCTGCCGTACCGATTCTCAAACAGGAAAGCCATCTACCGGTTCTTGTCGATGTGACCCATTCTACAGGACGAAAAGACATCCTGGCTCCATGCGCAAAAGCGGCGCTGGCCGCAGGAGCCGACGGCGTTATGGTCGAGGTTCATCCGGATCCCGCCACCGCTTTGTCCGACGCGGCACAGCAGCTTGACATCGACGAATTTAACCGCTTCTACGCAGAGGTCAAGCAATCCGGCTTGCTCTAGGCAGCACTAATACAAAGGGCGATGCCCTATATCGAACGATGTCCCCGTCCCAATTTGACGAGCGGGGATCTTCATACGCATATGCTGCTGTCGCCGGACACCTGCGAAATTCACTTCGCTGCTCGCTCTCTTCTGCATCGGTCTTCGCCAGGGCATTCCGGGCTAATGTTTACCCATCACAGGGGAACAAGGATCGGTTTATTCCCTTTCAATAATCGTTGCTATGCCCTGGCCTCCGCCGATGCACAGCGTAGCAAGACCATACCGGGAGGACCGGCGTTTCATTTCATAAAGCAGGGTAACCAGAATCCGGGCGCCGCTCGCGCCAATGGGATGTCCCAGCGAAATCGCACCTCCGTTTACATTTAGCTTGTTTCTATTGAATTTGAGCTCCCGGTCAACGGCAAGGGCCTGCACGGCAAAAGCTTCATTCGCTTCGACCAAGTCTATGTCTTCGAGGGTGAGACTTACTTTTCGCAGCGCTTTCCGTGTGGCCGGCACGGGACCGAGCCCCATGACACTTGGCTCAACCCCTGCGGAAGCGTTGGCTTTTATCACTCCCAGTGGAGGTATTCCGAGCTTTTGCGCCTTTTCCCTGCTCATTATAAGCAGGCATGCGGCTCCGTCATTGATGCCCGAGGCGTTGCCCGCGGTCACGGTTCCATTCTTCAAAAATGACGGTTTTAATTTGCCGAGCTCCTCAGCCGTTACGCCTTTACGGGGAAATTCATCCGTTTCAAAGACAAGGGAGTCGCCTTTTCTTTGCGGAATCAGAACAGGAGCGATTTCATCCCTGAATTTCCCTTGTGCTGCTGCCGTTTCCGCTTTTTGCTGGCTCCAGGCTGCGAATTCATCCTGCTCTTCCCGGGAAATGGCGTACTTCTCGCGCAGGTTCTCTGCCGTGATACCCATGTGATAGTCATGAAAAGCGCACCATAATCCGTCGCGAATGAGGCTGTCGACCACCTGCTGATCCCCCATCCGGAAGCCGCTTCTAGCGTTTTCCAACAAATACGGCGCTCTGCTCATATTTTCCATTCCACCCGCCATAACGGCCTCGGCTTCTCCAGCCCAAATGGCCTGTGCCGCCAAATGCACGGCTTTCAGACCTGAACCGCATACCTTATTGATGGTCATCGCCGGAATGGTTTCAGGCAGGCCGGCTTTGACCGCAGCCTGACGGACGGGATTTTGTCCCAGTCCGGCCTGGTATACATTTCCCATGATAATTTCGTCCACTTCATGGGCAGCGATTCCTGAGCGGTCAAGCGCGCTTTTGATCACAACCGATCCAAGCTCCGTAGCCGGTACAGCGGCTAAGCTCCCGTTAAAACTGCCGATGGCCGTACGAACGGCGCTCACAATAACGGCGTCCCTTCCCGTCATTGCGTACCCTCCTCTCCATTACTCCAACATAAAAAATCCGCCGTTTCCATTCAGCGCTTGAACCGGAATCGTTTATGCGAGAGCACGCTCCACGAGTTCCGAAATATCCAGTGTCGCGACCCGCTCTTCCGCTTCTTTGGCTTTGACGCCATCGCTCATCATCGTCAAGCAGTACGGACAGCTGCTTCCGATCGCTGTCGGGCTCATGCGCAGCGCCTGCTCGGTCCGAGCGAGGTTGACGCGTGTACCCTGCGTTTCCTCCATCCACATCATGCCGCCGCCGGCCCCGCAGCACATCGAATCCTGCCGGTTCCGCTCCATCTCCAGCAGCTTCACACCCGAAATGGACTGAAGTATTTTTCGCGGAATCTCATACATGCCATTGTACCGGCCGAGGTAACAGGAATCGTGATAAGCGACGGCTTCATTGACCCGTTGAGACGGTTTGATTCTCCCTTCTTCCATCCAGGTCCAGATCAGCTCCGTATGGTGATAAACTTCCGCTTCCAGCCCAAATTCCGGATACTCATGCTTGAACGTATTATATGTATGCGGGCAGATCGTTACGATTTTCTTCACCCCATACTTTTTAAAATTGGCGATATTTTTCTCGCACAACTGCTGGAATAGAAATTCATTGCCCATCCGGCGGGCCGTATCCCCCGAATTGTGCTCCTCATTTCCCAGAATAGCAAATGGAATTCCAGCCGCATTCATGATTTTGGCGAACGACTGCGCCACCTTCTGCGTTCGCTGATCGTAAGAGCCCATCGAGCCGACAAAGAATAAATACTCGAATTCATCCACTTCCTTCACCGTCGGGACGACGATATCCTCACGCCCCTCACGCCATAGGATCCGCTCTGTCCGGCTGATTCCCCACGGATTGCTCTGCCGCTCGACGTTCTGGAAATAACGGACCGCTTCTGACGGCATGCGGCCTTCCGTTAATACGAGATGACGGCGCATATCGATAATCATTTCGACATGTTCATTGGCCACCGGGCACTGATCTTCGCAGTTCCGGCAGGTCGTACAGGCCCATAGTTCCTCCTCGGTGATCACCTCTCCGACCAGATTCGCCGTCTCCGCCTTCTTGACCTGCGTATCCGCTCCGGTGTCTTTGAAGACGAAACCAGGCATCCACGCTGTCCGGGAGGTGATCGCCGCTCCCTTTTCCGTTAAATGATCCCTCATCTTGGTGATGACGTCCATCGGCGACAGCGTTTTTCCCGTACCCGCAGCCGGACACATCTGGGTGCAGCGCCCACACTCGACACAGGCATACAGATCCATCAACTGGTTTTGGCGGAACTCTTCTATTTTGCCAACCCCGTAGGTTTCCTGCGTTTCATCCTCAAAATGGATAGAAGTCAGCTTTCCAGCCGGTTTCGTATCCCGCAGATAGACGTTCACAGGCGCAAAAATGATATGCGCGTGCTTGGACTGCGGGACATAGACAGCAAACGCCAGCAGGGTGAGCAGATGAATCCACCAGAACACATAGAACCATACGCCCGCCGCAGCCGGACTGACACCGGCAAACCAACCCGCGATAATCGAAGAAACCGGAGCATGGGGGCTTCCCGTATTCCCGAGCCAAAGATGCTCAAAAGCCAGGCTCATCAAGACCGAGAACATCAAAATCGTGAGGAAAAGGATGACAAGGCCCGCCTTGAACCCCCTTTTCAACCGCGTCAGTCTTTCGATATAACGGCGGTAAAAGGCATAAAGCGCAGCAAGTAGGACGAGCAGCGCAGTGACTTCTTGGAGAACGTTGTAATAGGGATGAAATTCCCCGATCGGATATTCAAAGCCTTTGATCAATCCTTTTAGGATGAGCTCGACAGCCCCGAACTGAAGGATGATAAAGCCGTAAAACAGAATAAAATGCATGATGCCGCTTTTGGCGTCCTTGAAAAGTTTTCGCTGCCCGAATACCTGAACGAGAAACTCGTTGAGCCGGACCGCGGTATCTTTTCGCAGGTTCGATTTTTTACCTAGTTGAATGAACATGATGCGGCTGTATATGACATGAGCGGCAAGGTACAACGCATATCCGGTTACAGCGAGAAAGGCTATGAAATTTAAAAGTGACAGCATGATCATTCCCCCATCCTCTGCGGGTACCTACTTGTCGCCGATTGTTTTTACATCCGGGTCTTCCGTCAGCGGTCAACCCGCCGCATCGATCAGGGTTTGCTTAAAGGCCTCCGTCAGCATAGGGACAACTTCAAACAGGTCGCCCACGATGCTGTAATCCGCAATCTTGAATATCGGGGCCTCGCGATCTTTATTGATGGCGACAATCACCTTCGAATTGGACATGCCGGCCAGGTGCTGAATCGCACCGGAGATGCCGCAGGCAATGTACAAATCCGGGGTTACCACTTTACCCGTCTGACCGATTTGCAGCGCATAGTTGCAGAATCCCGAATCACATGCCGCCCGGGAGGCGCCCACAGCAGCTCCCAGCACATCTGCGAGCTCACGAAGCGGTTCGAAGCCTTCTGCACTCTTCACTCCCCGGCCTCCGGCAACAATGATTTTGGCTTCGCTCAAATCCACGCCGCTCGACGTTTTGCGAACGATGTCTTTGACCAGCACTTTCAGATCTTTGACGTCCGGGTAGAAAACCGCCGCAGCGGTCTGGGCGGGAGCTTCGGAGACGTCAACGTTATTCGGACGCAGAGTGGCACAGATCGTTCCGCTGCGGAATGTCTTTACTTGGAACGCTTTACCGGAATAGACCGCCCTTGTAAAGAAAATGTCTTCTCCCGCCACTTCCAATCCAATGCAATCGGAGATCAATCCGACACCCATCCGCTCCGCGAGTCTGGGAGCGATATCCCTGCCTGAGGACGTATGTCCCATCAGCACGGCATCGGGATGTATCTCCTGAATGAGTTGAGAAAGTGCTTCGGTGCAGTATTCGTTAGTCGGATTGGCGCCTGCACCGGAAATCGCATAAAGCTGTTCTGCGCCGTACTTGCTTAATTCCTCAGCATACGATTCAGCGTCTGACCCAAAGAGTGCGGCTATCAACGGTCCGCCGTCCGCTATTCTTCTTCCGGCCGTCAAAGCTTCGAAGGTTACATTTCGCAAATGCCCGTCTTTTATTTCCCCGACTACCAGCACTTTTCTGCCCATCATCAATCTCTCCCTATACGATCTTTTCTTTGCTGCGCAGCGAATGTACCAGTTCCTTCACCTGATCCTTCAACTCTCCCTGGAGCATGCGACCTTCCTGCTTGGGGGAAGGCAAATATTGATCGACAACCTCGGTATACGGCTGCAATTCTTCCGGCTGCATATTCAGACCGGCGACGGTCAGCTGTTGAAGCGGCTTCTTCTTCGCCTTCATGATGCCGGGAAGAGACGGATAACGAGGTTCATTTAATCCTTGCTGGGCTGTCGCCAGAAAAGGAAGGTCGACCTCCACTACCTCTACGTCACCCTCTACATCACGCTCAATGGCGGCACGATTGCCGTTGAAGGTTAGTTTCGTAATCGTCGACACGTGGGGAATCCCGAGCCGTTCGGCGACACGTACGGCAACCTGGCCGGCTCCCGAATCAATGGCCATATTTCCGGCAAGAATCAAATCGTAGGCTTTCCCGTCGATGGCTTTGGCGATGATGCCGGCAATCACCGCTTCATCATCCTGGCTTTCCTCGGATATCACATGTATCGCTTGGTCCGCCCCCATAGCCAGCGCAGTCCTCAGCGCGCTTTCGGCTCTGGACGGTCCCACGGTAAGCAAGGTCACTTCACCGCCGAATTCGTCTCTCCAGCGGATCGCTTCCTCCACCGCATATTCGTCATAAGGATTGATCACAAATTCCGCGTCGTCCTCTTTGATCTTCCTGTTCTCGATGAAAATTTTTTCTTCCGTGCCAAATGTCTGTTTCAGCAAAACCAAGATGTCCATCCTTCACCCCTCCTCCGCAATCAATCAGGAAAACGAAAGTCAATAAGACCGTGGCAGACCGAGATCATGCTGCGAGATATAATTCAAAATCATTTCTTCAGATACGGGGGCGATTTTGAAAAGTCGGACGTCGCGCCACAACCGTTCAATGTGGTATTCTTTCGCATAGCCATACCCTCCCATGACTTGCATGGCCTGGTCGCAGGCATGGAAGGCGGCTTCGGCCGCGATTAATTTGGCCATGTTCGCTTCGGTGCCGTTCGGCTTCTTCTGATCATAGAGCCATGCGGCTTTATAATTCATCAGCTGCGCCAGCTCCAGTTCGGCCCGAATTTTCGCAAGCGGGAATTGGATGCCCTGATAAGCGCCGATCGGCGTATCGTTAAACACCACCCGTTCTTTCGCGTAATTCACCGCAAGCTGCAAAGCGAGCTGTCCCGTCCCAATAAGCCCGGCTGTCGTCACAATCCGTTCCGCGTTAAGCGTATCCAGAAGGTAAGACCAGCCTTTGCCTTCTTCTCCGATCAGGTTGTCTTTATGCACTCTCAAATTTTCTATAAATACCGTATCGGACCGTACACAGTGGGTTCCCACTTTTTCAATCGGCTGGAGCGTAATGGCGGGGTCCCGGGTATCCACCAGGAAGAGGCTGATTCCATCGGTTTTTTTCTGCACTTCGCTGCGCTTTGTCGTCCGGGCGACGATAAGCATTTTATCGGCCACATCGGTGCCGGAGATCCAAATTTTTTGACCGTTGATCACGTAATGATCTTCTTCTTTCCTGGCAGTCGTCGTGATTTCAAGCGAGTTGCTGCCTGCGTTCGGCTCCGTCAGCGCCATGCAGAAATTAAGCTGACCGGCGGACATCTTCGTCAGATACTGTTCCTTTTGCGCTTCGCTGCCATGAAGATCGATCGTCACCCCGCCGAAAACGGGAGTGAGCATAAACAGCTGTGCTACCGTGGACCCAGCCCCTCCTTTAGCCAGCTCCTCGATCACCATGGTCATTTCCATCATTCCAAGTCCGACGCCGCCAAATTTTTCCGGAACGGCCACACCGATATAACCGTTTTTGCCGAGTTCGCTCCACAATTCATGGACGAATTCGTGCTTGTCATCCTTTTCCCGCCAATAGTCCAAACCGAAATCCTCGGCGATTTGTCGAACGCCGTCGCGCATCATCTTTTGTTCGTCGGTTATTTCAAAATTCATTCGGTTTCAGCCTCCTTCTATTCCCTCAATAGTCTTTTAAGAACTTTACCGGACGGATTCCGCGGAAGTTTATCTATGAATTCCACTTCTTTCGGCACTTTGAATTTGGCCAGTCTGGACATACAATGCACTCGAATTTCTTCTGCGGTCAGGGTTTCACCCGGCTTCACGACTACAAACGCCTTAGGCACTTCCCCCCATCTTTCGTTCGGTATCCCGATGACAGAAGCTTCAAGTACGGTAGGAAGTTCATAGAGAACGCGCTCCACCTCCAGCGATGCGATATTTTCTCCGCCGCTGATGATCATATCTTTCTTGCGGTCTACGATAAACAGGAAGCCGTCCGCGTCCAATCTGCCCATGTCTCCTGTAAAAAACCAGCCGTCTTTGAACGTTTTTCCGGTAGCCTCCGGGTTTTTCCAATATCCTTTTGAGATTTTCGGTCCGCGCAAAACGATTTCGCCTACCTCGCCCGGCGGAACTTCCTTTCCCTGCTCATCTACGATTTTCAGATCGAGATGCAGGCAGGGACGTCCGACCGATCCGAGCTTCTCAATCGTCATGCTCCTCGGCATGAAGGTGTCCCCCGACACCGTTTCGGTTAAGCCGTACGCGTCGCAAAACCAAGCGTTTCTAAACAACTGCTGGATTTTTTGGATGAGCGGCTCCGGCATTCGTTCCCCGCCCGCGATAATGTAGCGGATCGAATCCAGTATATACTGATCCGTGGTCGGTTCCTGCAGGATCATGTTGACCATGGCGGGAGCCAGCCAGAGGTTCGTCGGCTTTTCTCTTTGGATCGTTTCCAGCACTTCGACCGTGTTGAACTTGTTGATAATGACGATGCTGCCGCCGCGATAGAGGGTGCCGGTTGCCGTCAAGTCGAGCGCTCCGACGTGATACAGCGGACCGGAGATTAACGTTTTGTCGTCGGGTGTAATATTGAATTCCCAAATATGGCCGATATTTTTCCAGTACAGATTCCCATAGGTAATCATGACGCCTTTGGGCCGGGAAGTCGTGCCGGACGTATACATCAAGCGGTGCAGGTCGTCCAGTTCGACGTGCGCATCCGGAACTTCGGCTCCCCGGTTCGTTTCTATTATTTGCTCGTATCGGATCCACCCGGACAGTTCATCGGCGGACAGCGTAATATAATGCTGAAGCTGCTGCACATTCCCCCGAATGGAATCCAACGTTTCATGGAAGGAGTCTTCTGAAAAAATAACTTTGGCATCGGCATTGTCTGCAATGTATGCGATTTCATCAGCGGCTAGGCGGAAGTTTAGCGGCAAAAAGATCGCCCCGATCCGGTTAGCGGCAAAAATAATTTCAAAATATTCGGTGTGGTTAAATAAGAGAATCGCCACCACATCGCCCTTCTTTACTCCGAGGTCCAGCAGCCCTTGCGCTAAGGCGCTGACTCGCTCCTGAAGCTTTCGGTATGTCATTCTTTGCTGCTTGAAGGTGATGACTTCTTTGTTCGGGTTGTTTAAAGCGCCTCGGGTTACAATAGATGAAAAATTGTTATTTCCGATATATTTCATAAATCAACCCTGCCTTCTGCTTATTTGCCTTGATAATGGGGCTTGCGTTTTTCAAGAAAAGAAGTTAAACCCTCTACTCTGTCCTCGGTGCTGAAGTTGACAAGCCATGCTTCCGCTTCCAGAACCAGGGCCTGGTCCAGAGAAATTTCGCTTCCTTGATTAATCGCTTTTTTCGCCTGCATGACAGCAATCGGACTGTTTTCCATTATTTTTTGGGCCAGCGTCCGGCAGTAGGTCATCAATTCTTCATGCTTCACTACTTTGTTCACAATTCCGAGTTCCCTGGCTTCTTCGGCGGAAATGCGCTCTCCGGTAAAGACCAGTGCTTTGGCAATTCCTTTGCCGGCGAGCCTTACCAACCGCTGGGTGCCGCCCCATCCGGGATAAAGGCCGATGCATACTTCCGGCAGCCCTAATTTGGCTTTCTCCGAGGCAATTCGGATGTCGCAGGCCAGAGCGAGCTCCAGCCCTCCCCCGAGCGTATAGCCGTTAAGCGCCGCAATGACGACTTTTCGCGAGTCTTCTATTTTCTTCAATACTTCCTGTCCGCGGTACACAAATTTCTCGCCTTCCAGAACACTCATCTGCCGCATCGCAGCAATATCCCCGCCGGCAACAAACGCTTTATCCCCGCCGCCGGTAATCATCACCACCCTTGTCTGATCGTCCCGCTCCAGCATCGTGAACGCTTGATCCAGCTCATCCAGAACCGCGTCGTTTATGGCGTTCAAGGTTTCCGGGCGGTTCAGGACAATCGTGGCGAGCCCTGAGCTGTTTTCGAACCTGAGATATTGAAAAGACTGCATACAAATCTCTCCTTCACGGTTAAGAATGGATGCCGCGTCCCATGCTCGCAAGAATCGCCTCGAGCAGCACTTCCGACAGCGCAGGATGCGGGTGAATGGCTAATGCAAATTCCTCTGCGGTTGCCTCCAGATGGACGGCCATGATCGCCTCTCCGATAAGTTCGGATGCGTTCGGGCCGATGATATGGATACCGAGAATTTCACCGTACCGGGTATCGCGCAGTACTTTTACAAAGCCTGCGGTTTCCCCGTAAGTCATTGCCCTTCCGTTGGCTTCAAAAGCATATTTGCCGATCCGGTATTCCCGTCCCTGCTCTTTGGCCTGCCGTTCGTTCAAGCCTACGGATGCGATCTCGGGAGACGTGTATATACAGCGGGCAACCGTGCGGTAGTCCATTGTGGAAGGCCTCCCCATGGCGGCTTCGGCTGCGACGATTCCTTGAGCGGAGGCTGCATGGGCCAGGAACTCGATTCCCGTGACGTCCCCTACGGCGTAGATGGAAGGGATGCTCGTTCTCATCTGATCGTCTACGGCAATTTTTCCGCCCTCCAGCCGGACCCCGAGCTCCCGCATCTGCTCCACATCCGGTCTCCTTCCTGTCGCGACAAGAATGGCATCGGCCTCAATGGTCTGTGAACTCTGACCGGTTTCTACATGTACGATCTTTCGGCCGCCATGGATACCGATTCGGGTAACGGTTGCAGAGGTCAGAATACGCACCTGCTCTTGATGCAGGGATTGCGCGAGAACGCGGGCCAGATCCCGGTCCATCCCGGGCAGGATTTGATCGGCGCTTTCAATCAGGGTAACTTCTGTACCCAAAGGGGCATACATGCCGGCAAATTCGCACCCGATCGCTCCGGCACCTATAATGGCCACGCTTCTCGGCCGTTCTTTTCCGGCAAGCGCTTCGGTGCTGGTCATCGGGCCAGCCTCCTTCAGCCCCGGAATCTCCGGAATGTGCGGCCGGGAACCGCTCGCCACGATAATATGTCTCGCTTCGATCCTATGGCTCTTCCGGTCTTCCGACCGCACTTCTATGGTGTGCGGATCGACCAGCGTGCCTAGCCCCTTGAGCAGCTCGATTTTATTTTTGTGCAGCAGTCCGGCGACGCCGTTCTGCAGCTTTCGGACGACCCGATCCTTGTAATCGATCAAACGCGAGTAATCGACTTGGGGCTTTTCGAAGAAAACGCCGTATTCCGCTGCGATTTTCGGCATTTTGACGAATTCCGCAGCCCGCAGCAGCGTCTTCGTCGGAATGCAGCCCGTGTTCAGGCAGGTGCCTCCCAAATCGTTCCGTTCGATCAAAACGACCCTGCCGCCAAGCTGAGCAGCACGTATAGCGGCGACATACCCGCCGGGACCCGCTCCAATCACCGCTACATCGTACACCTTTTCTTCTCCGGTTGCGCCGGATGCCGCTTGTGAGGCTGAAGGCCGTTCCGCCTCCGCAGCTTCCGTCTCCATCATGGCAAGACACTCCCCGGTCGCAACGGTTTCCCCTTCCTGGTGCAGAATAGAGACAATGATTCCGTCGCAAGGGGCGGTGACTTCAACCGTAATTTTGTCCGTGGCGAGTTCCAAAACGACTTGGTCCTTCTCAACCGCATCCCCTTCAGAGACCAGCCAGAGTCCGACGGTCGCTTCCGCCATGGTGAGTCCCGCTTTTGGAACGATAATCTCCTTTTTCATCTTCACTGCTCCTACAAAGAGTCCCGAAGAGCTTCCGGATTCTCCAGCAACTCTTTTATATTTTTTAAGAACAAAGCCGCAGGTGCGCCATCCATCACCCGATGGTCAAAGGAGAGCGACAGAACCATGGTTTTCCCGATGTGCATTTGCCCGTTATGTACAATCAAATCCTCGATCACTCTTCCCACCCCAAGGATAGCGCTTTCAGGAAGATTGATAATCGGAGTGAATGCATCCACCTCATACATGCCCAAGTTGCTGATCGTGAACCGTCCGCCCTGCACTTCATCCCGCCGAAGCTTGCCTTCTTTGGAGCGTTTGATCTTATCCGCCAGGTCCCTGGAAATGTCCTGCAGGCTCCTTCGATCGGCATCACGAATGACCGGGACGATTAAGCCTTCCTCTAAAGCGACGGCCACGCCGATATCGCATTGTGGATGCCTGACGATCCCGTCCTGCTCCATGGAGACATTGACACGCGGATGCGCACGCAAACTCTTTGCTGCGATTTTTACCAAAAGATCCGTATAGCTCACCTTCATGCCGTCCTGCATCCATTGGTTTCGAAGCTCCACAAGCCGGGTCACCTCCGCTTTCACTGTAAGCGTGACATGGGGAGCCGTCTGCTTGCTGTAGGCCATCCGTTCCGCGATGATTTTACGCATTCCCGTCATCGGAACGGCTTTCATAGGGGGGACGCGCTCTGCAGAAAGACCGGCTGAAGCTGATTCCCCTTTCCGCGGCCTTACATCGGAGCTCCTGATCTTGCCGCTCACACCGGATCCCGCTACCGTGGACAGGGCGATGTTTTCCAACTGAGCGATCGCTCTGGCGAGCGGAGTGGCCTGAATCTTCTTATCCGGCCGAATGTCTGGATCTCTGGCGGGCCCGCTGGACATGTTTGCACGCTGCCAACGATAAACCTGCACATCCTGTTCAATGATTCGGCCGGAAGGCCCGCTTCCCGCCACTTCAGCTATCGGGATGTTCCGCTGTGCCGCCAGAGCTCTTGCACGCGGAGAAGCGAATATCCGCCTGACGCTTGTCATTCCGTCCCCCTCCCTACTTCGCAGCTGCGAACTGTCTGCCCACACAGATTCGCTGAACCGCTTCGATCATTTTATTCTCATTCGGCATATAGTAATGTTCGAGCGGCTTGCTGTAGGGTACAGGCGAGAACGGGGCAGCGACCCTTTGAATGGGGGCATCCAGGTAGTCGAACGCCTCCTCCTGCACCATTGCGGCCAGTTCGGCCCCGATGCCGCCGATTTTCACTGCTTCGTGAACGATAACAAGCCTTCCCGTTTTCTTCACCGATTCGAGAATCGTTTCCTTGTCGAGCGGAGTAACCGTCCGCGGGTCAATCACCTCCACGCTGATGCCCGACTCCTCCAGCACCTGTGCCGCCTGCACCGCTTTGTTGACCATCTGGCCAAGCGCAATGATGGTCACATCGCGGCCTTCCTTAACCACCTTCGCCTGACCGAGCGGGACGGTGTACTCTTCATCGGGGAGTTCTCCCTTCAAGCCGTACAGCATCTTGTGCTCAATGAAAATAACGGGATCATCGTCGCGTATCGCTGCTTTGAGCAGGCCCTTCGCATCGTATGGGTTCGAGGGCATCACTACTTTCAGTCCGGGAATATGCATTAGCAGCGCTTCGAGGCTTTGCGAATGCTGCGGCCCCGCGTTTGATCCCGCCCCGGCCTGCGTACGAATGACGAGCGGCATTTTCATTTGTCCGCCGGACATAAACCGCATTTTCGCCGTTTGGTTGATAATCATGTCAAAGCAGACACCGATGAAGTCCATAAACATGATTTCGACGACCGGCCTGAGACCACTGGCGGCGGAACCGATGGCCATGCCGACAATAGCGCCTTCACTGATGGGCGTGTCGACAACCCGACCTTCGCCGAACTCCTCCAGCAAGCCGCGCGTAACGCCGAACGATCCGCCGGAGGCCGCAATATCTTCTCCGGCCAAAATGACGCTTTCGTCCCTTTGCATTTCCTCTTTCAGTGCTAAATTAATGGCCTGGTTGTAACGCAGTACCGCCAAAACTTCCACCTCCC
This sequence comes from Paenibacillus naphthalenovorans, assembly GCF_900099895.1. Taxonomy (GTDB): domain Bacteria; phylum Bacillota; class Bacilli; order Paenibacillales; family NBRC-103111; genus Paenibacillus_G; species Paenibacillus_G naphthalenovorans. The sequence continues at coordinate 44,082 of NZ_FNDY01000006.1, read as the reverse complement.
AAGTTAAGAAGCATAAACGTCCTGCAGAGTTTCTTCGCCTTCGGGCAGCGGGCTTTCCATCGAAAACCGCTCCGCTTCATCGATTTCGCGCTCGACCCGGTCCTTAATCCCCGCAAGTTCCGTTATGTCGGCGTCATACTGCTCACGGAGCACTTGTTCCGCATGGAGGATCGGATCCTTCTTCCTCCACTCCTCGGCCTCGCCGGCCGGACGGTATTTTTGCGGATCTCCCTCATAGTGACCGCTCCAACGATGGGTGAAACATTCCACAATGACAGGTCCTCCTCCCTCACGAACCTTTGCCGCAATGGCCGACAGCGCTTCAAATATTTCCACCACATTATTTCCATTCAGATCATAGCCTTCGATCCCGTACGCTTTGCTTCGTTCCGCCACGGTTTTCACCGGCAAATGTTTTTCCCGCGGAGTGAATTCGGCATATTGATTGCTCTCGCATACAAAGATGGCGGGCAGCTTCAGAACGGCAGCCAGATTCAACGATTCGTGAAAATAGCCCGTTCCTGTCGCACCTTCTCCAAAGAAGGCTACGGCAACCTGGCCGGTGCCCCTGGCTTTGGCGGAAAAAGCCGCCCCCACCGCGATCGGCATGCCCGCACCGACGATTCCGTTGGCGCCAAGGATCCCCAGGTTGACGTCGACAACGTGCATGGAACCGCCTTTTCCTTTGCAGTAACCGGTCCGTTTGCCGAACAATTCGGCCATCATCCGTTTGACGTCGGCGCCTTTTGCAATGCAGTGTCCGTGTCCCCGGTGGGTGCTGGTAATGTAGTCGTCCCTGTGAAGATTGGCGCAAACACCGGCCGCCACCGCTTCCTGCCCGACATAGAGATGGAGGAATCCGGGAATGTGCCCGCCGGCAAACAGCCCGGAGACTCTCTCTTCGAATTTTCGTATCTTCATCATCGTTTCATAAAGTTCGAGCAGCCGCTCTTTGCTTATCTTCACGTTACCGTCCCCTTTTCGGTTTTACTGAAATAAGCCTTTGGTGATGAGAGTAATAAAGATATCCGACAGCTCCTCGATCGACTTTCCTTTGCCTGGCTTATACCAGGTATGCATAAAGTTGCAGGCTCCCAGAACATACAGCACGACGATATGGCTGTCCTCGACTTTAAAGACGCCTTTTTTCTTGCCTTCTTCCAAGACGCGCACGAAGATGTCTTCATATTCATCCCGCTTCACCTGCACGGCCTGCTTTTTGTCGTCGCTTAAATACTTCATACAGTTAAAGAACAGGGTAATGTCGTCCTTAAATTGGTCAATGATCTGCAGGTGCATTTTCAGCAGTTCGATCAACTTATGCTCAGGCTCTAGCGCTTCGGCCTCTACCAGACGCAACCGTCTTAACCCTTCGACAATAAAGCGGTCGTGAAGCAAAAACAGCACGTCATCCTTGCTCTTAATGTAGTAATATAATCCGCCTTTGGTTAGACCGGCTGTGTCGGCTATATCCTGCATGGAGGTTTCATGGTACCCTTTCTTAACAAACAGAGACAACGCGATATCCAATATTTCCGTTTTTGTGTCGCTTCCCTGCCTGCGGTTCACTGAAGATCCGTCAAACGTCACTTGATTTCACACCTTTACTGTTATTAATTTTTGATTCGAACGTAATTTTCCAGCTTCAAACGCAGCTCATCGGTTAGCCGGGTCGTTTGCTGTACAATTAAATCATAACTCACCAGGACGGCTTCGCCTACCGCCAACAGCTCGTTCGAATCTTTATCATGGATTTCATGTCCCAGTTTGAAGCTGGATCTGCCGATTTCCATGACATAGGTGTGGATTGTCAAGGTCTGATGGATGTAGATCTGCTTCTTATATTCACAATGCAGTGAAGCAACGAGGAACGGGAACTTCCCGGATGGAAGCACCATGCCGGTGTCCAGCATAAAATCGACGCGCGCCTGCTCGAAATAAATAAAATAGCTGACATTGTTAATATGACCGAGTGCATCCGATTCACAATACCGGGTGCGTATTTCTGTAAGATGGACCAACCGCTTCACCTTCCCCCAAGAAACATACCGATCAGTCGGTATTTATTAACCTTATGATAATTATACCGACCGGATGGTATTTTGGCAATACCTGGTTCATTTCTTTGCTGCTTGGAAGGGAGACGCTGAACGTTCAGCGGCAGGACGGATTACTCATCACGATAAATGCCGAGTTCCTTGGCGATCAGCCGAATTTCGCCGCCTGCCGTCATTCCCCCGTCGAGCGTTATTTCCCCTCCGGTCATGTAGGAGGATTCGTCGGAAGCGAGAAAAATAACGGCCTGGGCGACTTCCTCCGGCTCACCCGCCCGTTCGAGGGCGTTCACTTTGTTAAAAGCCTCTACCATTGGCTTGGCCGGTAACGTAAGCGGCGTCCAGATGAAGCCGGGATTAACCGAATTCACCCTGATTCCCCAACCGCCAAATTCCTGCGCAGCGGCCTTGGTCATGCCTCTCACCGCCCATTTACTCGCGGTATAGGGAGCTGCAAAATAACCGGTCACTCCGGCGATCGACGACATATTAATAATCGACCCGCGGCCTGACTTTCGGAGCAGCGGCGCACTATATTTCATCCCAAGAAATACGCCGGTCTGGTTAACGGCAATCACCTGATTCCAATCGGCCAAAGAGCAGTCGACAAACCGTTCCCTTTTGGTAATTCCCGCGTTGTTGACTAAAATGTCCAGTTTCCCAAACCGTTTCTCGATCGAGATTGCAGCCTGAATCCAATCTTCTTCAAGGGTGACATTCAGTTCAAGCGGAATAACAGCCGCCGCTCCGCCCAATTCTTCCACCGCCTTCACCGTTTCCTGCAAAGCCGGCCTGCTGACATCGGACACGATAACGGCCTGCGCTCCTTCTTTGGCGAACATAACGGCTTCCAGCGCTCCAAGACCTCTCGAGGCACCGGTAATAAGCGCCACTTTCCCCGCCAGTCTTCCCCGCATTCGTCTCTCACCTCTTATCATGAATTGCGCTTCCCTACCATGCGGCTTCGAGAAGAGCTACAATCTCGCCGGTTCCTTGTACAGGTCGGGGGCTGCTTGCCACGACCAGATCTCTCATGGCGTCCTCCGCAATCGGTTGAAACTGCTCTTTGCGCACCTGGACATCGCGAAGCCTTAGCGGCAGCTGCAAATCAGCCACCAGTTTGGTCACCAGTTGCGAAGCCATTGCGGCGGCCTCCTCCACACTCCTGCCGCTTACTTCGCCGCCCATGGCGGCACTGATCAGGGCCTGTTGTTCCAAGGTAAAAGGCAGCGAAAAGCGCATGACATGCGGAAGCATAATACAAGAAGTTACGCCGTGGGCAACGTTGGCATGGGCTCCTATTTGGTGTCCGATGCCGTGGCTGAGTCCCATCATCACGTTGCTCACGCCAAAGAACGACATCCAGGCAGCCATTTGACATTGCAGCTTCGCCTGCAAATCCGCTGGATCTTTTTTACATCTCGGAAGATATTCGCTCAGCAGCCGGATCGATTGGAGCGCGAGCGCCGTGGTGATGGGGTGAGTTTGCTTGGAATAAACGGTTTCAATGGCATGATCCAGCGCTCTCATCCCGGTGGCCGACCACAGCCAGGCCGGCGTGTGCGTGCAGAGCTCCGGATCCATATATACGACTTTCGGCGTCAATTGGTCATCGATGTACAGTTCCTTTACCTTCCTGTGCTCATCTGTAATGCCGATAATGTTGGAAAACTCGGCTGCGGACAACGTCGTTGGAACGGCGATGTGCGGTATTAATTTTTGCTTGACTTGAGGAATTTCGATTTTATCGGGATACTCGAATTTGACCGAATACGATTGTAATTGCTGCGGCTCATCGAGGCCCTCTCCCAATACTAAAGCGATGGCCTTTGCAGAGTCGATGACCGTGCCGCCACCTAAACTGATTAACAGGTCGATACCCCGGTTCCTCAGCCTGGAAGCGATTTCGAAAATCGACTGGCTTGGCGCGTGCTGCACGGTACCCGAGAGGACAACCTCCAAACGGCTTCCCAACAGCTGTTCCAAGCGTTTGATAACCGGAGAAGCGAACAGGCTGTTACTGGTAAGCAATGCAGCTTTCCTGGCGCCTAAACGATCGATTTCCGCAGGCAAATTTTCAATGACGCCAGCACCATGGAACACTTTCTCAACCGGAATAAACCGGTAGCAGCTTGACATGAACATCACTCCTCTAATGGTTACCTTTACCCAAATAGATGGACGAAAGATCGTCGGAAGCGAGCAAAGCTTTCAAATAAGCGCTGTCCCCGCTTTTCACGATTGCGCCGCGATCCAGCACATAGCCATAGTCGGCGATGCGCAGCGCGAGAGCCGCCATCTGTTCCGAAATAAATATAGTCATTCCCGCCTGTTTAAGCTCTTGCAAAAAGGAATATACCTCGTCGATAATTACCGGAGCCAAACCCAAAGACGGCTCGTCGAGCAGAAGCAATTTAGGAGCCGAAAGCAAAGCCGCCGATATAATCAACAGCTGCTGCTGTCCCCCGCTGAGCGTGCCTGCCAGCTGATGCTTCTTGCTTTCCAGAATCGGAAACCGCTGAAACACCTGCTCAATCTTGTTGGCTATCGTTTTCTTCTCAAGCCTGGGTGTACGAAAATGTGCGGCCAGACGCAAATTATCGTAGACCGTTTGGTCCTTGAATAAACGGCGGCCTTCCATTACGTGAGCGATGCCTTGTTTGACACGTGCTTCCGTAGGCCACGCTGCAATGGAGATTCCTTCGTACAGCAGGTCCCCCTCCTCGGGCGTTACCAACCCGCTGATGAAATGAAGCAGGGTCGTTTTCCCCGAACCGTTCGCGCCAATGATGGCGGTAATCCCCTTGCTTCGAATGTCAAGGGAAACCCCTTTCAAGGCTTTGATTGGACCATAACTGACATGTACATTCTGCACACTAAGCATGATTCGCAACCCCCAAATAGGCTTCAATCACCTGTTGATTCGTTTGCATGCCCTGCGCATCGCCCGAATAGATCATTTTACCGGAATCCAATACGATCACCTCATCGATAAGACCCATTAGAAATTCCATATGATGATCAATGAGGATGACCGGGATCCCCCGCGACTTGACATACCGGATAAGCTTGCTTAATTCCTGCATTTCATGCTCGGACAATCCCGCTGCCGGTTCATCCAGAAGCAGCAGTTCAGGTTCAGCCAGAATCGCTCTGGCCACTTCTACCATTCGCTGCACGCCGTACGGTAAATTTTCAACCATTTCTTCCGAGTACTGCGCCAATGAACAGAGCTCCACCATTTCATGAACTTTGACCAGATTTTCCTGTTCTTCAAGCAGAGAGCTTTTCAAATTGAGAACGCAGGACACAATGCCGGATCGGTATTTTTGATGTCTGCCTAACAGCAGATTTTCCTTGACCGTCATATTGCCGACATTGTGCGGATCCTGAAAGGTTCGAATAATGCCCTGACCGGCAATGGCATGCGTGGGCATATGGGTAATTTCCGTTTTGCCGAAACTGATTTTGCCTTCAGTCACCGGGTAAACGCCGCTGATCACGTTGACCAATGTGCTTTTCCCCGAACCGTTAGGACCTACCAAGCCCAGAATGGTACCTTGCCCCAGCTCCAGGCTCACATGCTGCAGCGCGCGAAGTCCGCCAAAATCCTTGATCACGCCTTCCACCTTTAACACTTTGTGATGAGGGCCGTAGGAAAGCGTGCGTGCCTCCCTCCCGGGAATGCGCACAGGCTTAACCTCAGAAACCTCAGAAATCGGCTTTACCTTTTGGAGACGTTTCTCCTTGCTAAGTGCCGTACGGATCCCCAATAAGCCGGCAAAGCCTCTGGGGATAAACAGAAAGGAAATGACGAGAAGAAGCGAATAAATCATCAGCTGATAATCTTTAATAAACTGCAGCTTGTTTGCAATAAAAGTTAAAAATCCGGCGCCGAGTATGGGACCGATAATGGTTCCGAATCCGCCAAGTATGCCCATAACCAGAATTTCAATCGATTGCATCATGCCGAAAGAATTCGCCCCGATGTAAGCCATCAGATGCGCATACAGCGCACCGGCAATACCCGCCAGGCAAGCGCTCATCGTATAGGCGAGCTGCTTGACCCGGCCCGGAGAGATGCCGATACTGGATGCGGAGAGTTCGCTCCGGTGAATAGCCAGAAAGGAACGGCCGTAGTACGACTGGACGAAATTCCGCAGCATCCACACCATCAACACGACAACCAGAAATACGATCCAATAATAGTGGAGCAGATTCAATTGTATGCCGAACAAATGCATGGTGCCCAGCTTGGGTGAAGGGATTCCGCTTAATCCCATAACCCCGCCGGTGACGCTGGACCATTCTTTGATGATCTCCTCGATCACGAAACCGAAGCCCAAGGTCATCATCGCCAAGTAAAATTCTCTGACTCTTCCAGCCGGAAATGATACAAGAAAGCCTACCAATGCGTTGACAACAGCCGACAGTAAAATCGTAATATACAGAGGAAAACCGAAACGTACCATAAATATGGCGGAAACATAAGCGCCTATCGCATAAAACGCCGCATGGCCGAGAGAGATTTGACCGCCGAGACCGCTCAGCAGGTTAATACTTTGCGCTAACAAAATATTGATTCCCCAAAAAATAAACAGCTGCACATTAGAAGGTGACATCAACAATGGAGCTGCGGCAGCCAGCAGAACAAGGATGATCGTCAATACAGGCTGAACGCCTTTTTGCATGCTCATTGTCGTCATACTTTCAACACCGCCCTGGACCCGAACAAGCCTTCGGGCTTTATCGCGAGAATGAGGATCAAAATAGCAAAGGCAACCCCGTGCTCCGCGGAACTGGACAGATACCCGCCAACCAGCTTTTCAATAACGCCGACCAGAATGCCGCCTGTTAAAGCGCCTTTCGAGCTTCCCACCCCGCCAAGTACGGTCGCGACAAAGCCAAGCACCATAATGTTCATCCCGAAGTCAGGGCTGACCGTCCCGTAGATCGGTGCGATCAGGAAGCCGGCGATACCAGCCAAAATCGCACTCAAAATAAAGGAATACGTAATGACGAGCTTGGATTTTATTCCCATAATGCGGGCTAATGTCGGATCGTAAGAGACTGCTTTCATTGCTTTCCCCCATATCGTCTTGTGCATGACCATTTCCATGAACAGCATGATAAACAGCGCAGCGAACAAGACGAGCAGGTATTGGGATGACAACTTGACGCTGAACAGCGAAACGTAATCCGTGCTTGTGAACAGAAATGCAGGATACGCTATCGCCTGTGATCCCCAGATTTTCGATGCCAGAGCCTGCAAAAACAGTCCGATCCCCAGGGTGGACACGATCCATCCCATACTGGAAGGATATTTGATTAAGGGACGAATCGATACCCTCTCCAGTATCATTCCCAGCAATGAAATGCAAATGAGTCCAAGCACAATGGCGACTGCCCAGGAAATTCCCATATTAAGAAATGATAGAATGAGCATGGAACAGAACATAATAAACGGCCCATGACCGAAGTTGAGAACCTTGCTGGACCAAAATGTCATGTTGAACCCGTGAGCTACGAGGGAATAAACGGAGCCTACACAGACGCCGGCAAAAATTAATTCAAGCAAAAATTGAATATTCCCCATCCTGTTTCCTCCTCAAAGATAGATGCGGAGGGTAAACCGCCAAATGTCGACCCTCCCGCATTTTATTGCTGATAAGGGACCATTTGGATGTCGTCTCCATTTTTTACATACTGGAATAATCCAAGACCGTCAGTGCCAATAGCGTGATGCTTCTTGTCGCTAAACGTATAAATGGCATTTACCCCTTGGTAGTCTTTCATGGATTCCAAAGCCGCAATAATATCGGGTGTCTTCGTGCTGTCGGCTTTTTTCATCGCTTCAAACAGCACAATGGCTCCATCGTAGGCATTGGTGACGTTCAAAGACATGAACAACTGGGGCGTATCTCCATCTCCCCAATACCGGTCTTTCCCGTATTTTTTCATATAGGCGTCGGCAAATTCCTTGGCCGGAGCGGACAATGGGTTTTCACCGAACGCTTTGATCATCGTACCTATCGTGCCGACGACCAGATCGCCCGCGCCTTCTTTATACGGGTTGGAAAGGGCGCCATTCGTCGCAACGAGAGGTACATTCATGTCCAGACGGCTCATTCCCTTACGAATGTTGGCGAGATCGGCGCCTAAACCGACGCAGACGATGACCTCCGCTCCCTCCTTTTTCAGTTTGGCCAATTGGGCCGTCATATCCGGCGCTTTCTGGTTGTATTGTTCACGTCCGACCGGAACGATGTTGTATTTCTCCTTCAATATGTTCTCTACCAATTCCATACCGGATTTGCCGTATGCCGTACTTTCGTGAATGAGACCGATCTTTTTCCACTGCTCTCCCGCGAATGTAGCGAGCACTTCCGTTTCCACATCGTTTTGCAGCGCGAAGGAAAAAACCGTTTTTCTCGGCGGGTTATTTACACCGTTAGGATACGTAACGTCGGTCGTCTGGGCCACGGGGTTAATTTGAATGATTCCGTAAACTTCCGTTAAAGGTACGGTAGCTAATGCCGGACCGCTGCCGGCAGGGCCGATGATCGCGACAATGCTTTTATCGTCAAGAAGCTGCTGCATGTTGTTTGCCGCCTTATCGGGAACAAGCTGGTCGTCCAAAGCGATAAGTTCGATCTTTTTTCCATGAATCCCGCCTTCCCGGTTCCACTTTTCAATGGCCAATTCGACCCCCCGTTTATTCCCCTCCCCATATTCGTTATAAGGTCCGGTCAATGCAGAAGTCATACCGATTTTGATTGTACCTCCGCTTGCTCCGCCTGATATTATCCCGTCGGATGCGCTTTTTTGCGGTTCAACGTCGGTTGAATTGGCACATGCGGCAGCAACCAACATAGCGAACGCAAGCAACAGACTCAACCATGTTCTCCATGTGTTCATGTTCTTCTTCATTTCACGATTCCCCCCCATTTTACAAAAAATGAATAAGACCGGATCAGGCTGTATGGTGCGCACAACACTGCACACAATCAATATCGTTCGGATGGCATGTCGATTGATCTGCTTGCAACTATATCCTTCCCGGCAAGTATCCCCCTGCCGGGAAGACGGAATCAGGCACACTAACTTAGTAAAAATTCGTGTAGAGGTTCATCTCCCTCTCGAACGACTTCTGTTGAGAGAAGCGTGGCACAGGTCGGGCAGAAGTATTCATGATACCAAACTTGCGCATCGACGAAGCGCTTTACATCGACGCTTTTTAGACCAATCTTTCCCACATCGCTTTTGCGAACCGGGACACGGGACTTGTAATTCTGATCGCCGGCTGCGAGCACTTCCCCGCAATGGGAGCAGCAAATTTCCGTGGCGCCATTTTTTTTGTTGAACCAAAAGTTATCGCCTAATGTCAACATGCCTTGTGGAACATGAAATTCCTGAAGCTTGAACTCCAAATGGGCGGAGACTGGAGCTCCGGCGTCTTCAAGGCGCTTCTTCCGGTTTTGCAGCCGACGCCGCTCCGTGCTTATCTCATCGACCGTTATGTCCTCGGTGAAAATAACGCCATATACCGTTTCGGCAAAAGAGATGGATGTAGTACCAGCCAGCACATCCTGCCGCACACGCTCAGGATCGCGAAGTAAAGGGTCACCATAACCGGCGCAAGAGCCCCAGTTCCATTCCAGAACATCCGAGTCGCCGAGTGCCAGAGCAGGTCCTTTTCCCGTTAACGAAGGCCGCTCGCCAGTGAGTTCATCCACCTTGTCGATGAGACGGCCCGATTGAAGAATTTCCTTAATGTTTGACGATTTTATTAATACCGTCTCACCGCGAGTCCCCGGAGATCCTCCCAAAATGCCGGAGGTTTTGGGAATGCCTTCGGCAGTGTACACGCCCAGACCGACCTGGCCTTTGTGCGGCATATAAGCGAGGATACCGCCATTGCCACCGCGAAATTTTCCTGCTCCGGCCGAATCCTGATGTTCCTTGCGGTAGAGATATAAAATCGGCCAATCGCGTTCATAGCCTTCAACATTGGGCCCTTGGCCTTCAGGAATCCACCATTGTCCGTCCGCGAATGAACCGTCACGGTATGGAGTGGCTCCACTGCTGCCGATCATCGTATCCAGCATCGGTCCGACATAATACTCTCCGCGCTGGTTTGTTCCTGCATGTATTTGGATTTGCCATTGGCCGTTTGTGGTACTCAAAGCCAGTTTATGAAGCTCCGGATCGCTGGACGACAGCAGCATTTTGGTTACAACCGAGTTCGCCATCGCTATCCCAAGCTCCGTTGCGTAAATGCCCGCCGGGCTTACCGCGACTCCATAGTCAGGACAAGTCATTGTGCCGGTGGTAGGTATAAACTCGCAGTGTCGGGCCGCTCCTCCGCCGCCGGCCCCCATTTGGTCGGCCAATAAAATCACGTTGAAAGCCGAGAGAATGGCACCTCGCCAGGCGGCAAACGGCAGATTAATCGCACCCGCTTGCCCGTCGGTTCCTTCATTTTTAACGGTCAATGTGTTACCTTTCTTCGAAATCGACAGTTCGATCCGGTACACACCGCGATCCCCTGTAACCGCCACTTCCTGATAGGCACGCTCTCTCCACGTTCCATCCGGTATGGTCGAAAGACGATCGAGCAGCGCCTTTTCACTTGTATTCAGCACCTTTTTCATGACGCCCTTCACTGTCTTGGGTCCATACTTTTTAATCAGACCCAGGATTCTTGCACGTGACGCATGGCAGGCGGCGATTGCTGCCCGCAAGTCCAATGCTACATTTGCCGGAGTGCGGGATTGCCGTCTGAAGGCCGCTTCAATTTCAGTATCCAGCTTGCCTTCTTTCACAATTCTGACTGGCGGAAATACCGGCGGGTCAAAGTAAATGTCTTGAGCGTTCGGACAAAAACTTCCCGGAGTCGTTCCTCCCACGTCATTTTGGTGCAGGCAGTTGGCAACCCAGCAGAAGATCTGACCTTCCCAGAATACAGGAGCAAATATACCTACATCCGGTTGATGCGCTGTGCCGACCCATGGATCGTTTTGCAAAAACACATCCCCGTCATGAATGCCCGGTTCTTCCCCCCGTTTCTCTATGACATACTTGATCATGATATCCAGCATACCACCGAAATATTGAAGATAAGGGCCGAAAAAAAGAATTTCTGCATCCTCGGTAAAAATGGCGGTTTGGAAGTCCCTAGTTTCCAAAGTGATCGGAGATACCGCCAAATTTTCCACAATCTTGCCTTGTTCCAAATTGACATTCCAAAGATTATGACGAACCACTTCATACGTAATCGGATCAATCTCTTCATCATATTCGTTGTGAAGGCTTACTGAAGGGGGGACTTGCAAGGGGTCGATCGGGATGTACGCCCGCTGGACGCCGTCCCAAAAATTACGATGCCGCTCCTGCTCCTGCAGTGATTTCATGGCTATTCCTCCTCCGAATTGGAATTGATCCGAATCATGTAGTCGCCATGATCCGTTTTGGTCACGGTTTGATTTTCGTACACCACGATAGAAGTCCCTTGCAAATCAATGACGGCCGGTCCTGCCACCACATTCCCGCTTGTCAGTAAACTCCCATTGTAAATATCGGCATCCACAGGCGGACGATGACGGCTAAAGTATACTTTCCGGCTGGGCTTCCTGGCTTGATCGCTTGGAGATTTGCTGCTATGTAAATCCGCTTTTCTGTCAAACTTACGTACTTCTACCATCGGTTCGCAGCGGACAGAAACAATTTCAATCCTTGCTTCGGGCAGAAGTGCGGCCGAGCCGTACCGCTCCTCATACTGACGCGAAAATTCAGTAAGTAGATCCGTCAGCACGGCTTCATCCAATTTTCCTGTCGGAACCTTGATTTCCAACTCATGCCGCTGCCATTGATAGCGTATTTTCGCATAGCGTGAAAAGTGGACGGGTATATCTTCGCCGACTTCCGTTGCGACAATCTCCGCTCCTTTCTTTTCCAGTTCGAGGAATGGCTTTTCGAGACTTTCCGGAGAAAAGGGCGAAAGAAGCCCAACTTCTCCTTCAAGTTCATAGCGGATATCGCTTGTGGATATACCAAACGCCGACCAAACAGAGGAAGTTTCACCAGGAACAATAATCATTTGGATTCCCAAATCACGCGCATAAGCCGCAGCATGGATAGGACCGGCTCCCCCGTATGCGACGACTGCAAAATCCCGTGGGTCAAAGCCTCTTCCGATAACCTCGTTTTCGATCAGATTCGCCATTTTCGCATTGACAATCTCCACCGTCCCCAATGCGGCCTCAATGGTGGAAATGCCAAGCTGCTCGGCAATGTTACCCATGGCTTTTTCCGCCAACTCCACGCTTGGTTTAAGTCCGCGACCCTTTCCGAATCCAAACACCGCTTCCGGATCAATATACCCTAACAGAAGGTCCGCATCGGTTACAGTAGGTTCTGTGCCGCCCATTCTGTAGCACGCGGGACCAGGGTTTGCTTTTGCGCTTTTCGGCCCTACCCGCATGGCCTTGCTGTAGGGATCAATCCACGCGATGCTTCCGCCGCCGGCACCAATAGAAATGATTTCAACATTGGGCACGTTATATTGATACTTCTCTAAAACGGTTTTTTCGGCGGAAAGCAGCTGTCCGTCCCGAATAATCCCGATATCAAAACTGGTGCCGCCCATATCGGTGCCGATCAGATTATGAATATCTAATTCCTTCATGATCTTCACGCAGCCCATGATACCGCCGACAGGACCCGAACCGATCGTTTGAACAGGCAGCTGCTTGCTTCGTTCGAGCGGGATCATTCCCCCGTGACACTGCATGATCAGCAAAGGAGCTTTAACGCCTTTCGTTTGAAGACTGCCGCTGATTTCCTCCAAATACCTGGAAGTAACCGGCCCGACATAAGCATTGATGACCGCCGCCACCGTCCGTTCGTATTCTCCTAACGTTTTTGTCACCTCATGTCCACAAGTAACGAAGACGGAATCGTCCATTTCGTGAATTATTTCTTTGGCCCGCTGTTCATGTTCCGGATTTTTAAACGACCAAAGGAATGAAATCGCGACGGCATCCACGTTTTGCTCCAATAACTTACGGGCGGCTTCCCTTACATGACTTTCATTTAGCGGTACAATCACTTCGCCCTGCGAATCGATTCGCTCGGTCACCCCAATGATGAGCTCCTTGGGTACCAGAGGTTTTGGCTTGACCGTCTCGGTCACCTTCAGTATATTTTCCGACGGCTCTCCCGTTACACGTCCCAATCCGCGCATCATGTTGATGGTATCCTCAAAACCATAGGTTGTCAGCAATCCTACGCGCGATCCATTATTCTCCACTACCGTATTGGTTGCCACGGTAGAGCCGTGTGAAATCATGCTGATATTTCGATAAAGTTCCGCCGGGCTTAAACCGAGCTTCTCGCCTGCGGATTCAATGCTGTTAAAAAAACCGGAGTTGAATTTATCATGGTAGGTGGTCAGGGCTTTTCCTTCAACAACCGTCCCATCACTTGCAACAAGTACGGAATCCGTAAATGTTCCGCCAATGTCGACAGAACAGATCAAGTCAAGCTTCGAGCTCTCCATACATACCTTCATCCTTTCAAGTGTTGTTATTTTGTAATAACATACTGACCAGATGGTATTTTTATTCGTTAAAGAATTGCCATCAAAAAAACCGACTAGACGGTATTTTAATGGCATACATATTTTAGCCCGCTGCTGTCGTATTGGGTATAAGGGCCGAAAGATTGGGCTTGTTCTCGAGAGAAAGCAGCTCATGGATTAACTGCTCCAATTGTTCCGATGAAATCTGCATCTCATTTCTAAGATCGCGAATGATTTCAATATCTCTTTCGGTCTCCAAATTATAATAGTCCTGTGTAATATTCATTTCTCTGACCAATTTTTGGCCGTTTTTGAGTTCTACAGAGATTTTGTTGCATAGAGGATTCATGTTTTTTTCAGGGATTATGGTCGTTTTGCCGATTAACTGATTTAACGTTTCATGCTCGAATCTTTTGAGGTTTGCTAGCGTCATTTCACCATCCATCAAAGAGGACGAGACGCAAAAAGGGGCACTCATCAACGTCTGACTGATATTTTGAAAAGGACCTTTGGAACTCATTCCCGGATAATTGGCTTCATAATCGTTCATTTCGATTACGATGCTTTGAATCTGTTCCACCTGGATATCAAATTCCTTTTTCATCTCAAGAGCGTTGATCACAGGAGATTGATTGAAGGCACAAACCGGATACAACTTGAAGGTCACATTTAAGATTTCATACCTACTGCCCAAATGCTGTACACACTTTAACGGATCTTTATGATTTCCGGCAAAAGCATGTAAAAAGCCCGCATTTCCTTCGAAAGCCAATTTGGTGGCAACAGCGCCGCTTTGAGCTAATAAAGCGCATAATATTCCGTTTTTGGCTGCCAGCCCGTTCTCAAACCTCCATTCCATAGTTCCGGCCGCAAACGCTTCCAAAGTTCCGAAAGCAAAGCTTGCTGCAAAGCCTAAAGCATGGGCGGTCTGTTCTTCCGTTAAATGAAGAAGCTTGGCCGCTGCGGCGGACGCTCCCAAAATGCCATACACCGAGCTCGCCCTGAATCCTCGCGGCGTGGACTGGGAAGTGTAGTGCCTGCTAAGGGCACCTCCAACTTCATAGCCCGCTATGAGCGCTGTCAGGATTTCTTTTCCGCTGGCCCCCCTTGATTCTCCCAACGCCAATACAACCGGAATGACGATTGTACCCAAGTGTGCCGTATTATGCGTGTCCTCCTGAACGCGGCTGTGAAGCATGACAGCGTTTGCAAAAGCGGCTTCCATAACCGTACATTTGGAGCCGTTGTACAATAAAGTCGCTTCATGTGCTCCTCTGCCGTTCACGCCGGCGATTTCCGCAGCAATTCGCGGGAAATCCGTGTCGTAACCAGCGAGACCAACACCGATTCCGTGGATAAGGCAGGTTTTGGCTTTTTGCACAACTTCAACCGGAATTTCCTCAAAACGCAGACGATGGACGAACGAAGCCAGTGTTTCACTAACGGTTTGAGACATTTCTCCTCTCCTTTCAAAATGAAAAATCAATCGTTAGTTGTTGGAATAGTCTGTATGTTCTGAATTATATCACCGCTTCATTTCCACAGTCAACGTTAATTCGTTTGGGGAGCTGAAAAAGTTTTTCGGTATAAAAAAGTACGATCAACTTCCACTTGCCGCCTGTGACTGCAAGCGTTAATTCCTTCTTGCCACTCATCTCCCTTTATTAATTCGGTCTTTTACCTCACTCGCCATGATTATCAGCCTCCTTTCAATAGTATGCTATAAGTCACTACATAACATTAAAGTGCGTACTTCCTTTTTAAAAACTTTGGGTTTAATATAACTCCTGTGGCCGACGGACACATATACAACCTAAGACAGAAAAAGGAGTGAACACTTAGTATGAATCGATTTACAATTCCACGTGATATATATTATGGGCATGGCGCTTTGGAAATCCTCAAAACATTAGAGGGAAAAAGAGCCGTGCTTGTCATCGGAGGAGGTTCAGTCAAAGCGAGCGGCAAACTCGCCCAAATTGAAAGCATGCTTGCGGAAGCCGGCATAGAAACACGGGTCATCGAAGGGATAATCTCGGAACCGACCGTCGCGATGGTCATGGAAGGGGTCAAAGCCCTCAACGAGTTACAGCCGGACTGGGTGATCGGCATTGGCGGAGGCTCACCGATGGATGCTGCGAAAGCCATGTGGGTATTCTATGAACATCCGCAGCTTACCTTCGAAGAGGCAAGCCGTCCGTTTACCATGCCTAAATTGCGGACCAAAGCCAAATTCATCGGTATTCCGACGACAAGCGGCAGCGCCTCGGAAATTTCAAATCTGTCGGTCGTCATTGACGAGAAAACGGGTATCAAATACCCCCTCGCCGATTTCGAGCTGACACCGGATCTGGCGATCATCGATCCTTCGATGGTAGAATCTATGCCTAAACAAATAACGGCCTATACCGGCATGGACGCGCTGACTCACGGGATTGAATCATATGTAGCCAAGCCCCGCACTCTACTAACCGATGCGCTGGCGATTGAATCGGTCGAGTTGGTGAAACAGCATCTTCTTCACTCGTACGAAGGCAATCCGCAATCGCGCGAAGCGATGCATATCGCCCAAGGTATGGCCGGTATGGCTTTCGCCAACGCAGTGCTGGGTAATGTTCACAGCCTTTCCCACAAAAGCGGCCCGATCTTCGATATTCCGCACGGCTGTGCCAATGCGATTTATTTGCCGTACGTCATCCAGTTTAACCGTACGGTTGTCGCCGACCGCTATGCGGCCATTGCCAAACGGATCGGTCTTAACGGCCAATCGACGGATGAGCTGGTAGATGCGCTGGTAGCTTGGGTCCGTGAGTTGAACCGTAATATGGGTATCCCCAGCACGCTGAAAGAGTATGGTGTGTCCGAAGAACTCTTCAACGCGCATATGGACAGCATGGCGGCAAACGCCGTGAAAGATCCATGCACAGGTACGAACCCGCGTGAAACGTCTGTAGAAGAAATGAAAAAACTGTACATCGCCGCGTTTAAAGGCGAAGACGTAACGTTCTAATTTCTTCATAGGCTACACCAAAAAGGCAATCCAAAAACTTCGGTTGATCTAAGGGGCTGCCTTCCGATTGGAAGGACAGCTCCTTTAATCTATATTCCGTTACAGCGTAGAGGCTTTAACTTTAGCGATGCCGTTATAGCTGCTGCCAAGCTTCATTGATCGTTACCTCCGCTATCGTTTTTTCTCTTCGTATCGTAAACCAATTCCCCAGCTATGCTGAACAAGTCTGCTTTAAGCTCGATCAATTCGACCCGCACATCACCCGGCGTGACGGATAAGGCCTCGCAGCAAGCCTTCGTGATTCCGGCAACCAGCTTTCTTTTCGTTTCCAAATCCCGGCCTTCCACCAATTTCAGTTCAATATAGGGCATGTGAAATCTCCTCCGATCCCTAATGTACAACTACGCCGCCTGCTTCCACTTGCACCTTTCCCAGGAAGCCCCAAGCTTTCCGGTATCAATTTAAGTCGCCGGTTCGATTGCTTTCATTTTTTGCGCTGCCTCGATGACGGATTCGATGATGTTTTGGTACCCGGTGCAGCGGCATATATTGCCGGATAACGCTTCACGGATCTCGTGTTCCGACGGGTCAGGATTCTCGGCAAGATAGGCGGAGACAGTGATTATAAATCCGGGTGTACAGAACCCGCACTGCAATCCGTGCTTCTCCCGGAAGGCCTCTTGAATGGGATGAAGCTGTTCAGGCGAGCCCAACCCTTCGATCGTAGTCACCGACCGGCCGTTTGCCTGTACGGCCAAAGTCAGGCAGGACCGGACGGCGTCGCCATCCAGCAATATCGTGCAAGCGCCGCAAACCCCTTGTTCACATCCTACATGGGTGCCTGTCAGCCCCAATTCCCGGCGAATAAAATCGGTCAGCAGCGTGCGGACATTTACTTCCCGCTCGTACTTTACTCCATTAACCGTCACGGATATTTTTTGTGTGCCCACCGCCTCAGCCATTTACTTTACTCCCTTCCATTGTTCGTAAGCCATCTTTAATGCTCTGCCGCTTAAAACGGCCGCCGCTTCCTTCCTGTATTCAGCACTGGCAATCTCCGATACTCTCCGGCCCTTGATATCGGAAAATTGCTTGACAAATGCCGCCTGTTTATCCGCTTCCTCATCCGGATTGACTTCCGCTTGAATGTCTTTTTGGAGCTGCTCAACCCATTCATGACCGAACGTTAAGCCGCGCCATTTCTCTACCGCCCGGACACGGTAAGGCACGCCTTCGCCGCTCACATTCCCCAGAGCTACCCGCACATCGATAATGGTGCCCTTATCATCCAGGTCAAGCGTGGCAGCTGCAGACACGATAGGGACATGGCCGTGACGCCGGGTCACTTCCAGGAAGGCATAGCCGGTCGTTTTTGAAAGCAGCGGAAACCGGATTTCGGTCAACATTTCATTCGGATTGAGTACGGTGGTGAAATGGCTTTGAAAAAAGCCTGCTGCCGGGACGGTTCGCTCGCCTTGCGGTCCTGCAATGACCATCTCGGCGTCAAGCAAACGGGCAACGACTCCAAATTCAGCCCCCGGCGCATTTTGAACCAGACTTCCGCCGATTGTCCCGCGATTGCGAATCTGAAAATGCGCTATATGCTCAGCCGCTTTCCGTAAAATAGGGCAATGAGACTCTACCAGGTCCGAACGTTCAATCGTACGATGGCGGGTCAACGCTCCAATGGCCAAACTGTCCGAGGTTAGCCGAACATAGTCCAAATCGGTAATGCCATTGATATCTACAATATAGGAGGGTCTGGTTTGACGCATATTCATTTCTTGAAGAAGGCTTTGACCTCCGGCAATAATGCGGGAATCTGCTCCGTATTTTTGTAAGGCATGAATGGCTTCAGTTACACTGTGGGCAACCACATATTCAAATGGAGCGGGTTTCATCCTGATTCACCTGTCCTTCCCGGATAAATAATCCAGAAATTGGCTAGCTGGCTTTGCCGATTCTTCCTCATGCTTGCTTTTCTCCAAAAGGGAGTCCCTCCGAATACTTCCTAAGCTCCTCATAGTCATGGGAAGGAAGAACAAAATCGGCACCCCTCTTGATCTTCTTCATCGCGCGGTACGCGGCCTCCAAATCGTAAAACAGGCCCGGCGGGATCCCCTTGTTGACATTTAGCTCCACTTTTCGGGCGATATCACCCAAAATCACGGCGTTACCCGCAGAAGTCCGGACGTAGACGGCTTGACTTCCCGGGGTGTGCGTATTCGAGAATAAAACGCATTTGACGCCTGGAGCAATTTCTTCATCCCCATCAATCAAGTGTACTCTGGACCATAACGGATCAATTAATTCCGCAATGTCTTTACGATCATAGAAAAGAGCGCCGCCGCCGAAATCGAGCTCGCGGGAAACCATGGGAGCTGCCGCCGCCTGCAATTCCGTCCGCTGAATAATGAATTTGGCGCGAGGCAGCAGCCCGCATCCCCCCGCGTGATCGTAGTGGAGGTGCGTGAAAATGACCGTTGGGATATCCTCCAAACTGTAGCCGTACTTGGACAGCTGCGCCTTCAGCGTCCATTCAGGCTTGGATCGATGCGGACCCAGACCTTGCAGCTGCACACAACGTTCCGCGTCACGAAAACCGGTATCGACGAGAATGGGTTCGCCTCCGTGCTGAGGTACCAGCAGCCATGCCGTAATTGGAACGCTTACAAGCGACTTTTCACGGGACAGCGACCAGAACGCGTCCAGAACTTGCGGCACATCGGCTTCTCCGACAAGCAAAGGGTAGATTTTCCAGTCAGGATTTGGCATAAGCGTTTCTCTCACCTCGTTTAATCCATTGCAATACCTTCTCCGGCGAAAGCGGCAGGTTTTTCACCCTTACACCGAATGGCTCCAAGGCATCCTCGACCGCATTGGCGACGGCGGCAGGCGACGGGATGGCCCCGCCTTCCCCCATTCCCTTGGTACCTAGCGGAGTAAAAGGAGAAGGACATTGAATATGATGGGATTCGATAACCGGTACTTCCATCGCGGTTGGACACAAATAGGTTTGGAAATCAAGATTGACTAATGAACCGCTTGAATCATACGCCAAATCCTCCATTAGGGCGCCGCCGATTCCGTGAGCAATACCGCCGGCAATTTGTCCGTTGATGATCATGGGATTAATAATGGTTCCGCAGTCATGGGAAACTACAAATTTTTCGATTTTAATTTGCCCCGTCTGAACATCCACCTCTACTACGGCAATAAACACTCCTGTCGGATGGGTCGTATACAGATTGACCCGGCCGTTCTCGTCTGGTTCCCATGTGACCGACGGACTGGTCCATGTGTAGGTGCATTCCAAATTCACATCCAATCCCTCGGGAATCGTGCCGTATGGCCCAGGCCACAGATGAATTTTATTTCCAAGATCCTTGAGACGGATGGATTCCTCTTGAGCGCTGCTTCCTCTTTTTCTTATGAAACCGTTATCCATTTCAAGCTCGCTCGGATCTATCCGGAGAAGATGTCCGGCAATTTTGATTAATTTATCCCGCAGCAGCTTAGCCGCTTCATGTACAGCCGATACGGTGAACGTTGCTCCGCGGGATGAGAAAGGTCCCAATCCATAAGGTGTTACATCGGTGTCTCCGTACAAGAACGTAATATGATCAATGTCTACTTTCATAATGTCGGATACGATTTGCGGCAATGTAGTTTCAACGCCCTGCCCTATATTTTGATGACTCGTCAGGATTTGAAAACCTCCCTCCGGGGTCATGCGGACCGTAGCCGCCTGGAAACCGTTAAAGATCCCGTTAAATACCGCAGCCCCTGAAGGCTCAAGCATGGCTGAAATACCGATTCCTATATATTTGCCCTGCTTGCGCAATTCTTTTTGCCGCTCTTTCAAACGATCGTAGCCGGCCTTCTCCAGGGCAAGACGCATTAATTGATCAAAATCACCGCTGTCATAAATCGGGCCGGCAATATTCCGGTACGGGTATTCATCCTTCGTAATAAAATTGCGGTTGCGTAATTCTATTGGAGAAATCTTTAGACACTGGGCCACCATATCCATCATGCGTTCCACAGGGTAGCTTGCGATATCCTTACCGTAGCCGCGATGGGCGCCATAAGGCCCTTTGTTGGAGACAACCCCAAGCACTTCAACATCATAAACAGGAATTTTATAGGCTCCGGGAAAATACGATCCGGCTACCAGCAGGGCCGGTGTACCCGGGCCGTGGCAAGTTCCGTCCATACCTATGTTTGCAAGCAATTTGGCTTGAAGACCCGTGATCCGATAATCCTGGTCAAGACCGATCTTTATTGTGCAGGAATAGTCGCGCGATTGCATGCCGGACAACATATTTTCCACCCGGTCTTCGGTCCATTTCACCGGCTTGCCCAACTTGCGCGCCATAATACAAACGATGATTTCGGCATCGGCCTGTAATTTGGTCCCATATCCCGCCCCCACATCAGGTGCAATGACTCGAATATGGTGTTCAGGCATCTTTAACGTTTGGGCGATCAGTGTACGTACCTGATGCGGAGCTTGCGTCGAACAGGTGACGGTTAATTTCCGGGAACCCGGGTTATAATCCGCTATACAAACGCGTGATTCAATCGGGGTCCCGGTATAGCGACTGTGGGTGATGGTCTCTTCAAATACGTATGCCGAGTTCTTAAAGGCTTCCTCAATGTCGCCGATGGTACTTTTCCAATCTTGTTGGATATTATCGCCCCACTCCTCATAAAGAAGGGCAGCAGGTTTCAAGGCGTCTTCGATCGTCACAACCGCGGGAAGAGGCTCGTAATCCACTTGGATCAAATCAACCGCATCTTCCGCAATATACCGGTCAACCGCCGCAACTACAGCAACGGCCTCACCGACAAAGCGGACCTTCCGGTGCGCAATCGGATATACCTCCGGAACTTTATTGAATATATCAATCGTCGTTGCCAATCTCCCTGTATATTTCAGCGACTCCTCACCCGTCAGAACGGCAACCACACCCGGTAATTTTTGCGCTTGGCTTGTATCAATGTTTCGAATATAAGCATGAGCATGAGGGCTTCTCAAGATCGCCAGGTGAAGCATCCCTTTCAATTCAATGTCATCCGTGAAACGGCCATAACCGGTTAACAATCTCGGGTCCTCTTTCCGCTTATAACTGACTCCCAATCCGGTTTTCGTTTCTGTCATGACAACATCGCCTCCTCAGAACTTGCATTGAAATTCCTGATCCTGATGACCCGCCGGCAAATATGAAACAAGATGCAGTCCGATGTAAACGGTTTCATTCTGTAATAAAAGACAGTTCCGTTAGTCTTTCAGGATGATTTCCGGGGAATCCATCATGCAGTCTAACGGATGAAGTTACGTTACGCTGCATTTAGAGTATGGAACCGATCCTTGGAACAAACCCCAGTCTCCGGGAAATGCGCAATCCGGCTTCCATTAGCTCGCGGGTTAATTCGTTCTTATTTTCCACCATGCGGAAAGAAGGACCGCCCAGACTAATCGTTCCTACCGATCGTCCGGTGTAATTGTAGATGGGAACCGCATAACAGGTTAGGCCCGCTTCGATTTCTTCACGGTCCATTGCATAGCCGGCTTTGCGTATGTTTCTTAGCTCCTCATGCAGCTGTTCAAGATCCACAATGGTATTTGGCGTATATCGGGCCATCCCTTTTTCTTGAATAATCCGGTCCACTTCTTCTCTTGAATAAGTGGACAGTATGGCTTTTCCTACGGCGGTGCAGTGAACAGGTCTCCTCATGCCTAACTCAGCCCTTATACTAATTGATCTTGAACCCTCAATTTTATAAAGGTAGACGGTTTCACCGCTATGATAGGCCGCAAAAAAAGAAGTTTCCCCGGTAATCTCCGACAATTCACGCAAATGACGGGAGGCGACTTCTACGATTTGCATTTTATGCAGTCCGAATACTCCGATCTCCAGCGTCTTCAAACCAATCGAATATTTGTCCGTACTCGGATCGAATTGAACGTAATTCCGGCTTTTTAAAGTTTCCAAAAGCCTATAGATCGTAGTCTTGGGTAAATCGACCTCCTTCACTAATTCCGCAAGAGCTACTCCTTCGCCCTTCTCGGATACCAATTCCAAGAGGATTAAGGCGCGCTCCACGGTAGAGTTGACCTGTTGATGCTCAGTCCCTTCCAAAATGACGATTCACTCCTTTCTTCATGAGGATTGCTGCCAGCTGCCGGGTATGAATGCCGATTTTTCACTTGGGTGTAAATGGAACGTTATTCCATTCACAGCCTATTATACGCAAGCGGAATATGAATATATGCCACAAATTACTTAGACAAAAAAAGACTTGCCTGGCATGAATGCATACAATATGCAACTCAAATGCACAGGTCAAGTCTGTGTTCTTGTCCATTACGATGATATTCCAACATGAGCGAGATCGCCTATTGCGTTACTTGCCGCTGCCCGGTAAAAAACTCAGATTCAGCCAATTTTCCTGAGCGGTATCGAAGTTTTTGTCCAGCTCATTCAGATCTTTTAAAATTTCGAAAGCATTTAGCGTCCCTTCTACATTGACATTGCCGTCCACGATCCAGGTGGGGATTATCTTTTGATAATAATCGCGAACCAAATCTTCTTCATAGCCCAGCTTTTCGGACGCGTACGCAATCAACTCTTCAACGTGCTCCTTCGCATATTCAATCGCTTCTTTGTGACCCGCCAATACCGCTCGAACCGCATCGGGATTGGTTTTGATTAATTCGTCGCTGGCAAACACAAAGCTGTGCTGATAGTTTTTGTAAACCTCGATGTCGGCGGCCTTCACGATGGTTTTTCCGATGCCGTCCTTTTCAATTCTGGAGACGGCCGGCTCCGTCGCCACAACCGCGTCAACGACACCTTGCTCCAACAAAAGATATGCGTCGACTCCGCCTGCAGGCCGTAAATCGGTTTCCGTTTCCGGGACTCCGTACTCTTTTAAAATATTTTTTGCGGCTTGGTGGTTTCCGCCGCCCAGCGCCCCTGTTCCCAACACTTTGCCTTTCACATCTTCAACCTTTTCCACCTTCCTTCCGCCGACCAACACAAACGGATTTTCCCTGATCGCTGGAGATGCCACCACCTTAATCGGGACACCGCGGGAAATGCCGGTCAAGATCGGGGTTCCGAAGTTTCCCATATCGATATCCCCGCCGGCGACTCCGGCCAAGGCTTCCGGTCCTCCCGCGTCAAAGTGGATCACATCCAGGTCGATGCCATGCTTTTCATATATTCCGTTCTCCTTGGCAAAATCAGTATGAATATCCGTTAAATCCGGTTTTAACTGCACATATACGATTTTGGTAAGCTTCTTTGTTTCCGCAGCGTTTTGCTCCGCTCCACTGGAAGGATTGCCGGACTCTTTCGCTGTCCCCCCGTTTACGTTCGATGGACTGCTGCCGCATGCGGATAACGCCATGATCAAGACAAATACCGAGCCAATCCAAGCGAACCATTTTATCGCCTTCATTTTTTTGTACGCCCCCTTTGCTTAGTCATTGCCGCGCCAGGCGTCAAACCGTTGACTCAAATAAAACCAAAAGCGATCCATCGCAATTCCGAAAGCCGCAATGATGAACACACCCAAAAATACGATGTCGGTTTGGAACGTAGCGCCGGCATACATAATCATATAACCGAGACCTGCTTTCGATCCGAATATTTCGGCGCCGATTACGCCAATCAAAGCCCTGCCTGTCGCAAGCTGCAAAGCCGTCATCAGGAAAGGCACGGACATCGGCAGCGCAATCGTCCAGAAAATTTGTCGCTGTGACGCACTATACGATTTCGCCACTTTAGTCAAATCCCCGTCAATGCTTCTCATCCCCATAACCATGTTGACAATGATCGGAAATATGGCGCTAAGGAAGACCAGAACGATCTTGGAACTTGATCCCAATCCGAACCAGATGATAAACAAGGGCATCAGTGCGATTCTTGGCGTCGTGTACATGGCAGCAACCACCGGACCGAACGCCTGGTTTAGCCGTTTATACCAACCCAGCAAAATCCCGATCGGTACGCCGACAAGGACAGCCAATCCATAACCGATAATAAAGATCTGACCGCTGGCAATCGTATGTTTCCATAATTCGCCGCTCGCTGCCATCTCCAGTCCTTTGTTCAAAACCCGGGTCGGCGAGCTCGAAAATTGAGGCTTGACCCATCCCGAAATGCTAAAAATCTCCCATATCATCAGCAGGAGCAGGATCACCCCGCCGCCTAACGAAAGACTGATTCCCGTCTGCTTTAGTTTTCTGAGCACCATTTTGTATTTATGGATCCGATGCTTTCGTTCCGTTAGAGAAATCGCGGATTTCGTCAAAATGTCTCCTTCAGATTTCATAGTCCTGGTTCACCCTTTTTCCCGCCGACTTATTGATGGCGCTCCATACCCGCTGGGTCAATTGATCAAAATACGGATTTTGTTTAACTTCCGGCGTTCGCGGTCTTGGCAGATCAATGCGAATCTCCTTTACGATTACAGCCGGCCGGGGCGAAAATACGATGACCCGATCTGACAACAGTACGGCTTCGTCGATTTGGTGCGTGACCATGAGTACGGTTTTTTTCGTCAGCTCCCATAATAACAGCAATTCATTTTGCAGACCTTCGCGGGTGATGGCGTCAAGCGCCGAGAAGGGCTCATCCATCAGCAGCACCTGCGGCTCGCATGCCAGCGCTCTTGCCAGATTCACTCTTTGCTGCATGCCTCCTGAAAGTGCAGAAGGATAAAAGTTTTCATAGTCCTCGAGCTTGGCCATTTTGATGTACTTTCTGGCTCTTTCTACGGCTTCCCGTTTCGGTATGCCCATGATTTCGAGTCCGTACGTAATATTTTTAAGCGTCGTACGCCAGGGCAGCAGAGACGCTTTCTGGAAGACAACCGCACGATCGGGGCCGGGACGTTGAACCGGTTTGCCGTCTATCCGGATCGTTCCGCCGGACGCCTTGAGCAATCCCGCAACGGCATTAAGAAACGACGATTTCCCGCAGCCGCTTAAGCCGACGATCGTCACGAACTCTCCGGGCTTGATGTCCAGGGATACGTTATGAACCGCTTCCGTGGTTTCACCGGATTTATGGTTTTCATAGGAAATCATTAGATTTTCAACGGACAGCTTTGGCTGTGGTTGTTCCTGATTGGAAGAAATCCCCTCTGCAACCACTTGCCCGACGGCTAATGACATGGTACGTTTCCCTCCTTCTTTACAAATGTAAAAAAGAAAGAGGCTCAATCTTGTGTTTTGATCCAGCCTCCAGTGATCCAGTTAGCTATATTCTGTTATTTTGAAGCGTGAATCTTGTCATGTTTAAACACTTGCTTGCGGTATTCGCCAATAATGTCTTCCGGCAAGTCCGTTACCCGGATTCCCGTCAGCTGCTCGGCATCGGGCGCAACGTACAAGGCGTCAACAGGGCAATACGCTTCACACATAAAACATGTCTGACAGTCGTCTACACGCGCTATTGCGGGAACGCCGTCTGTCTTGCGATCGAATACATTCGTTGGACATACCGATACGCATATATTGCAGGAAATACAAGTTTCTTCGTTTAACACCTCAATCAAACCGCAGCAGCCTCCTTCTTCCCGGTTTTCAGGTATTCCCGGGACACTTCGATCTGATCGGTTCCCGAAGTAATCAAACGGTGAAGAGGAGTTGTTTCATCCAATTCGGGGTAATCCAGACGTTTATGCATACCGCGTGTTTCTTTGCGTTCCAACGCTGTCGTATACATCCATCTGCCCGTTGCGGCCATCGCTTCCGCTTCTCTTGCCCGAACCCGATCGAGATTGTTTTGGACTCCTCCGATTCCGCGCTTGATTTCCGACCAAATGTGGTCGAGCCGACGCAAAGATTCGGTAAGCGTCTCTTCGGTCCGGAACAGGTTTTTGTCATACGGCAAAATTTCGTCTTGGACGGCCTTGACAATTTCACGGCTGTTCGCAACATCGGTTGAAGCGGAATATCCTTTCAAAGCTGCGCCGGATGCGCCGGTCAGATTCCGTTTGGTTTTGTTGGGGCCAAGCCGCTTCGCATACAACGCCGCACCTTCCCCGGCCCAATACCCGGAAGAAATGGCCCAGGCGGCGTTATAGCTGCCTCCTCCCGTAAATCCTCCGCACAGCAACTCACGCGTAGCGGCGTCTCCGGCAGCATAAAGTCCCGGCACTTTCGTTCCACAGGATTCGTCCGTCAAATGGATGCCTCCCGTGCCCCGCACCGTCCCTTCCAGGCGCAATGTGACCGGAAACAAATCGCGGAACGGATCGATGCCCTTGCGGCGGAACGGGAGGAAGAAATTGGGCTGCGCTTTCGGCATCCATTCCTTCATGTATTCCTCCACCTGATCCAAACGCGCATAAACCGGTTGATTGAGCAGGGTTTTCGCGATCAGGGAGCGTCCTTTTTGGGAGCCTGCGCCTTCAATCACTGTGCCGTCTTCATAGTAGAATGTCGCATAATTGAAAAACCGGCCTTTCGTAACGCTGCTGAACGCGGGAGATAATGAATAGTGATTGGAGAATTCCATCCCGGATAAATCGGCTCCGCTCTCGGCGGCCAATAAGTAACTGTCGCCGGTCAGCACGTTGCACCCGAGAGCCTTGCTCAAGAAGGCGCAGCCGCCGGCGGCAATCACAACGGCTCCCGCGCGAATGGTCCAATCCCGTTGTGTGCCTCTGGCGCCTCCGACGCCATGCTCGTCTACGATCAATTCCAATGCGGGACTATGATCGAGGATACGAACGCCGGCACGTTTGACCAGCTTTCGCATCAGCCGCATGTATTCAGGGCCCTGCAATTGGCTTCGATAAGCATATCCTTCATATACGGCGGGGAACGGATACCCTAGGTCCGCTAAACGATTCACATTCTCATATGTACGATGCATGATGCGATGCGACCACTCATCATCGGATAAATATCCTCCTAATGCTTCTCTCGCCGTTCTCGCCTGCTCGCGAAGCTTGGGTTCGGGATTGACATATAATACGCTTGTTCCCGAAGGAGCCGTTGCGCCGCTTGTGCCGCAATACCCCTTATCGACCAGCACCACATCCGCTCCTCTTTCCGCGGCTGTCAGCGCCGCCCACGTTCCGGCGGGACCGCCGCCGATGACCAGTACATCCGTATCCAGCTTCAGTTCTTCTCTGTTACCCATCTTTCATACCTCCTGTGATTTGAAAGTATTTCGCAGGTCCGAGCGTTTTGTCGACAGATCTTTTTCAACAGGTCATTAACTCCCGGGGTTATGCCGCGATTCCGGTTCTCCCCTTTCAACCATCATGAAGTTGGGGCTTTAACGGTAACAGCCAGCTGCAAAAAACGATGGGTTTCTTCAACCGTTTGGTCCAGTTGTGATGTAGACCCTTGGTAAGGATCCGCGACTCCAAAGGTATGATCTCCGCCGGCGATATCGCTAAATTTCTGATGGGGGGCCGCAGCTTTCAGTTCTTTATTTCGCTGGAGCAATCTCTCATTGTCCGCATCGCCCTGTATCACAAGAGCCGGAATACGCAATTCTTTAAAATGCTTCACAATGTCGAAACGTTCAGTATTCAACGATACATCCTCATTCACAGCTTTCTCAATCAAGGTTTGGGAAGAGCCGTTTGCACCATTGGACCGAACAGGTCCGGAACCGCCGTTCCAAACAATGACTGCGCGAACATCCGGTTGCTCGGAGGCGAGTATAATGCTGCTTCCTCCCGAACGGCTGTGTCCCAACAAGCTCACACGGCTGCGATCCGCTTCGCCTGCCAATGGCAGCTTTGCTTCAAGCACATTCGACAGAACCGCATTTAAATCATGAAGTTCTTGAGTGATAGTGCTGGCCTCGGCCAGTTTCTTCTCCTCAACTTGAAGATGACGGGCTGCAATCCGGGTAAAATCAAAATTCACCGTGTAATAACCCAGTTCCGCAAAACGACTCGCAACATCCGGCCAAAACCCCCAATTCCGATGTCCCCGAAACCCGTGGCTGACAATCAAGACCGGCTTCCCGGAGCCATCGATCTGCGTGCGTACCTCACCCTTCAAGGGCAGGCCATTGGCTTGCTGGATACTGAAGCTTTCGACTGCAATTTCTTTTCCCATAAAATCATCTCCTCACTCAGAATCGTTTGTCGCTTGCATCCTTCTATGGAGTCATTTGCCCGACTAAACAAAAAGAGGCTTGTTTAACTTCAACGTTCGTTGAATTAAACAAACCTCTAATAGTATAGTCGGTTGTAAACCTGATTAATTAAAGCGAATTACTTTGTTTTCTCA
The DNA here is from genome assembly GCF_900099895.1 of Paenibacillus naphthalenovorans. Lineage (GTDB taxonomy): Bacteria > Bacillota > Bacilli > Paenibacillales > NBRC-103111 > Paenibacillus_G > Paenibacillus_G naphthalenovorans. The sequence goes on along the minus strand of NZ_FNDY01000006.1, from coordinate 15,160 downwards.
CTTTATCATGGGATATTTATGCTGTCAACCCTATGCAATTGGACTGAATAGTAGACATAGAAGTACGCGGTCACCGTTATACCGGATTCCCCAACATAAGCGAAATGGCCTGCCCGAAACCCCTGAGACAAACTCATATCGATTAGCCCATGGCATGCTAAGATGCTAGGTTGTCCGCTTCAATCGATTGTGCGTCCACCGTGTGCGACTTCACATCGACGGCCTTCGGGATGATCCCCTTGCCGAAAACGTAGTCCGCAATACCCTGCCACCGGTCGCGGATCGTGTCATCGACCGGATCGACCGGGATAACGCCTTCTTTCGCTTGTTGGCGGGCGACTTGCTCGGAAACGTTTTGAATATTCTGGATCAGTTTTGTCGTTTGATCAAGGTTTTTGGCGGATAAATTTACTTCCTCGCGCAAACCCTCGAAGAACTCCCGCACCAAATGCGGATGTTCATTCAGAAATGCGGTTCGCACAACGTAAATCACATCATTTTGCGTATCGATCACTGACGCCGGGATCACGAGCTGGGCACCGTGCTGCTCCTTCGCAAGCGACGTGAATGCTCCCCATGTGGCCCACGCATCCACTTTTCCGGCTCCGAACGCCGGGCCGGCTTCGGTTGGAGGAAGATACACAAACTCAACGTCGTCGGGTTGGAGCCCTGCTTTGTCTATGGCCTTAAAAAGCAGGTATTCACCTGTTCCGCCGCGATTCACGGCTACCTTCTTGCCCTTGAGATCGGACGGACCGCGGATACCCGATTCCGGCCTCGCAACGATACCGGTATTATTGGTGTCACTTTCCTGCCGAGCGAAGATCTTAAAATCTGAGGTACCGCCTACGAGAGAACTGATTCCCGCTGTAATGGATCCAACGGTGATGTCGATTGATCCAGCGGTCAAAGCTTCGATTGCGGGCGCAAACGCGGGGAAGCTTCCCGACCTTTCGAGCTTAGCACCAGCGGCTTCTATCCGTTTCTCAAGAGGGCCTTCCTTTTGCGCCAGGTTCATCGGATCCGCACCGCGCAGGATGCCAACACGGACGGTAACATCACTTTTTTGCGCGGGTTCCGCTTGGTTGCCACATGCCGCTAAACCTGCGGCCATGGCTAATGAGAGCAAAATCGCACTAACTTTCCGCATCGGGTCACTTCCTTAGAGAGATAAAATAGCTGTTTACGGAATGCTTTGGTTCCAAGTAAAAACGGTATCGCGCTGGGCTTCCACGTTCCTGGCCAACCCGGTATCATAGGTTACCGGAAGGTGAGGCAGGATGAGTTCCGCAACGCGGTAAGCTTCCTCAAGCAGCGGGATACCTGAAAAGATGAATGTCGAGATGCCGGCATCCCGGTACTCCTGGATTCGCGCAAGGACGGTCTGGGGACTGCCGACGATGGCCGTGCCTGGTCCGGGTCTTACAAGACTGAGACCAGCCCACAAGTCCGGATAGATTTCGAGCTCTCGTGCATCGTCCGGAATGCGGCCGTTATGGAATTTGAGCATGCGCTGCTGGCCCACGGAATCCGTGCCGCGAAGCAGAGCCTGCGTGTGCCTCACCGTGGCTTCGTCCATGGTGCCCAAAAGCCGGTTTGCTTCCTCCCAAGCCTCCTCATCGGTGTCCCGAACGATAAGATAGAGTCGAATCCCGTAGCGGAGAGTGCGGCCATGCTTAGCGGCAAGCGCTGAAAGATCTCTAATCTTCTCTGCGACTTGGGTAGGGGGCTCACCCCAGCTTAAATAGGTGTCTATGTGCTTTGCCGCGGTTTCATGCGCCGCCTGCGACGAACCGCCGAACCAAAGGGGCGGCGTCGGCATCTGCACCGGTTTAAGCTGCAATGCCTGTCCCTCCGCGGTAATATACTTGCCATGAAAGTCCAGCCTCTCGCCTGCAACTGCCTTGCGCCACACGGTAATCCATTCATCGGTGTACGCGTAGCGCTCGTCATGCTCAAGCGTTGAACCGTATGCACGCATCTGTGTTGAGTTGCCGTTAATGATGTTCAATAATACTCGCCCCTGCGAGAGCTCATCGAACGTCTGTGTCATTTTTGCCGCAAGCACCGGAGAAATAAGCGGCGGGGAAACGGCGATCAAAAATCGCATCCGCTCCGTGCTCGTAATAAGCGATGAACCGAGCACCCAGGTGTCGTGCGGCCCCGTTGCGAGCAAAGCGCCGGTGTAGCCCAAATGATCTATGGCGGAAGCGATTTGCCGCAGATATGGCAGGTCAATTTTCCGCGCACCGTTCGGCGTCCACGGATTACGCCCGTCAGGTGCGGTGAGGTACCATAATACTTCCACCCCATCCTTGTGTGCCGTCATGTCGTCACCCTCCTAAGCGCAGCCGTGGGTGCTAAAACCGCATCTGCAACCGTAATCGGCCGGGAGAGGAGGCCTTGACGGGCAAAGAGATCAGCTACACGCTGCTGCTCGGAGACAAAATCCTGACTGACAGGGTGAAGACCCCATGGCCGCCGCCGGAGCGCGTCCTCCCAAGCATCGATAGAAGGCCAATCGGGCAGGTCGCGGGCAAAAATCTCGGCAGCCTCACGATGATGCTCCCGAACCCATGCATCCGAACGCTGCAATGCACTGACGACCGCGTCGAGGATCTCCGGCCTGTTCGTTGCAAAGTCACGACTGGCGAACCATACAGATCGGTGAGAAATAAAGGGGGCGACAGGGAGAAGCGTGCGAACCGCACCGTCACGCTGAAGTGCTGCAAGCTGCGGATCGTTTCCAATCCATGCCTCGACCTCCCCGGCCACCAGCGCATCATCCCCTCCGCGACTCAGATCGATCCGCTCGATGTCTTTGTAGGCTAAACCATGTTGATCGAGCGCGGTGATGAGAAAACTGGTCTGCCACGAGCCTTCGGCAAGGGCAACACGCCGGCCTTTCAGGTCCGCAATCGAGTTCACAGGCGAGTCGGTACGAACAACAAGCGCTCCGCTTGCGGGGCGCGGTTCCGAGATGGCGACATAAACCAGGTCAATGCCGGAAGCTTGCCCGGTTAACGGCGGAGTAGCACCCGTGCCGCCGAAATCGATCTCTCCCGCCGCCAGTTTTTGAGGGGTTCCCGCCCCGTCTTCATAATCAACCCAGGCGACCGCTGCGCCATGCTCCTGGAGAATGCCCTCTAAAATGCCTGTGCGGCGCAGCACGAACAGTGAATGGTTATTCGGATGCACGCCGATCTTAACGTCGGCGCCAGCAATGTTAGTCATGATTGGACACTCCTTCATAGTAATTTTTTTCTGCGGCGGCCAACGGTCCGGCGTGGACCCACTCCCGGACGTTGAAATCACCAGCAAGGAAACCGTGTTCGAATAGAAATTTACGTTGGGCGTCAAGAGCAGCGAGCAAGTTCTCATGCAGTGCGGGCCGAAGAGATCCGTTCCGATAAGCCGTCTCGACAAATTCAGGAGAAGCGCCCGTCTCGGCGGCAATGACCCGGGTTAGATCACCGCGATGATCGGCGGCCCAGTCGGCAGCGCGAAGCAGAGCTGTAAGAACGCGCTCAACGACACCAGAGTGCTCGATCAGTTCCGCATCGACCGTCACAGCTCGTGGCACACCGTTATTCACCCGCACAAGCGGGTCCGGGTGAAACCCGAGATCTGCGACCTCGCGTACATCCAACGTGCGGGCTGCCTGGAGACCGGTTGCGCCTTTTACGAAGATGGCATCGACCTCGCGGCGACGAAGCGCGTCGATCTCGGTGTCCCAGGAATCACGGCGGCCGGCGGAGGGAGCCTCAAGATCGACAGGTTCGACATCGTCAAGCGTGAGTCCGGCTAGCCACAGTGCGCTGTGGAACCCCCGAAGTGCCTGCGCTGCCCGGAAGTCGATCTCTAAATAACGGTGACGGGGGATACCGATACGGCGTCCTCGCAAATCGGCAGGTCCGGAAATATTGGCGTCAGGGAGCGCAAGAATCGTCTGGTACTCATCGACCCAGACAAGAGCCACCAGCCGTGTGTCACGTCCCGTCGAGCGCGCCCACAGAGCCGGAATGTTGCCCCCTTCGCGGACGAGGAACGGAAGCGAGTGGTCAAAGTGTGCCCCGTGCATGGCAGCATCCTTTTCATCCTGCAGCACACTGGCAAGAATCCCCGCTTTCGCAAGCTCCTTTTGCAGAAATCCGCGGTCAAACGCAACGCTGCTTGCCGTCGGAACCGGACAGCGTGTAATCGATATACGTTCGACTGTCGTTTTTTTACTGGACATGACGTATCCTCCTTGAATTCTACTTGTATACAGATCCCAGTCATTGCACATCAACCGATCGGATCCGAACGAGCACATGCCCTACCTCTTTTCTGTCGGACACCTCCTTTCTTTTGGTCGCTTTCCGCATGATTCAAATCGTCCCCAGTCCGAGAAATACCGAAAGAATACCAATGGATATATACCATCGGGCTTTTAGCCTCCTTATAAACCCCATCTTATATTTGCCGTTCCGAGGCAGTGGTTGCCGCATCCTTTTCGATTTTCATTCCGGCTAAAAAAATTAAACCTCGATGTCAGCAAATGTTTGCTGGCAACGAGGCCTCCATACGAATGGTTAGCAATCCTATATTTCTTATTTATATAGTTGGTATTATGATTATAATTATTGCTTGGAACTTCTGTCAATAAATTAGACAACCTTCCAGTATCAAGCATCCACTACCCCATTACCGGACACGGTTTGTTCGATTCCTTCTGAATAAGCGCACCACAAAATTGTAAACAAATGCAGCGCACTTACCGATATATGAATCAGTAAAAACATTCCTGGTCTCTTTTCAGCAAAGGAGACCTTCAATTATCCAATTATTCTTTTGACAGCCATGAACATCCTATAGGAGGTAATTCAGTGCATCGTGGTTTCAAAACTAAATTGATGATGATCATGGGCTTTTTCAGTATTGTATTGACACTCAGTGTGTCGTTAGTGAACCAACACCGCTGGAAGGATAATTTAATAACAAGCTACATGAGAGAGGTCTCTTTGGTTGAAGACATCATCGTCAACGCTGTCTCGGACGCCGACAAAGCATTTCAAATGCTGGACAGCGATATCGAGAAAAAGATGAGCGACTATTCAGACCGGCTGTTAAACAAATACCGGGAAAACCCGAATGTAGAATCATGGGACTACCAAGCACTGAAAAATGAATTGGATGGGATGGACATCTATATCATAGATGATACGCAAACGATCCTATACAGCAGTTTTACCAAGGATGTAGGATTGAATTTCAGAGAAAAAGACGGCACCTTGGGTCCATTCGCACAGCTCTTAAGAGAAAGGCTGAAAGGAAACCAATTCGTAGCGGACGGCCTGGATCAGGAAACCAATACGGGCAAATTAAAAAAATACAGCTACGTCCCCACGCATGACCATAAATATTTGATCGAACTTGGCTTGTACCAAGAAAATAATCCGATTTTCAAGAGCTTTAACTTCCTTGAAATCAGCAGTAAACTGAAAGAAAAATACAGCTATATCAATGACATCACTGTGTATACAACCTCGGGAAAAGCCATCGGCAAATCAGGCGAAGATGGAAAGTCGCTCCTGGTCGCCGACGAAAACAGGCCAATCTTCAACAAAGCGGTCCATGATAAAATAGTGCAAAAAGTAAAAAGAACGATACATGGCGATCCTGTCACTTATCGCTATGTCCCATATATCGTTCAATTTGAAACCGATATGGCTAAGCATACGGATCAACGCATTATTGAAATTGTTTACAACGAAAAAGATTTAAAAAACAAACTAAAGCAAAATAATCAAATCTTCTTGCTTCAGCTATTTGCTACCATCGCCTGTGCCTTAATGATTTCCTACATTATTACAAGGCTGGTTGCAAGACCAATGTACCTGGCATCACATGATTTGCTAACGGGCCTTTCAAATCGCGCAGTTTTCGAAAATTCGCTTATGTCAAGCGTTGAAAAAAACAAGAAAAAAGGAAGAAAAACAGGGTTATTGCACATAGACCTTGATAATTTCAAAAAGATCAACGATACGCTTGGACACGAAGCGGGCGATTATTTTCTCAAAGAAGTGGGCAGGAGAATCCGCTCCGTTGTTAATGATCCGAACGATATCACGGCACGTCTTGGAGGAGACGAATTCGTGATCATCCTTAACCATGTAATGGATGAAAATGCAGCCTCGAAAGTTGCGCTTCAGATTATTCAAGAGTTAAAGCGCCCCATCGAAATTAAAGGGGCGGATGTCGTAAAAGAGTATAACATTACCGCATCTATCGGCATTGCTCTTGCTCCTGATCATGCTCAAGACTCGGACGAATTATATAACTGTGCAGATCAGGCGCTCTATCATGCAAAACGTACCGGCAAAAATACATTCAGCGTGTATAACAAAGCTTGAAAGCCTTATTTTTCATCCACATTGTGATAAACGCGCTGGACATCCTCCAGATCTTCAAGTGCATCGATCAGTTTCTCGAACTGCGCTAATTCGTCTGGTGCAAGATTCACGTAATTTTGCGCAAGCATGGTCAGTTCCGCCACGGTAAATTCCGTAATGCCCGCCTGCTTAAGCGCGGTTTGGACGGCATGAAACTGGTCCGGCTCGGCATAGATGATAATGGAATCATCTTCTTCTGTGATATCTCGAACGTCCACATCGGCATCCATTAATAACTCCAATACTTCGTCGGATGTTTTCCCTTCAACGCCGATAACCGCCGTCGGGCTAAACATATAAGATACAGAACCACTAACTCCCATGTTGCCGCCGTTCTTATTAAAAGCCGAGCGTACGTCCGCTGCAGTGCGGTTGACGTTATTCGTAAGCGTATCAACGATAATCATGGCGCCGCTCGGTCCGAATCCCTCATAACGGAGCTCCGAATAATTGTCCTCCGAGCTTCCTTTGGCCTTTTCGATGGCCCGGTCGATTATGGCTTTCGGCACATTGTATGTTTTGGCCCGCTCAAGCACGAATTTTAACGCTTGATTGGATTCCGGGTCGGGTTCCCCTTTTTTCGCCGCTACATAAATCTCTATTCCGAATTTGGCATAGACCCGGCTCGTGTTGGCATCCTTCGACGCTTTTTTCTCTTTAATATTATTCCACTTACGCCCCATGTTTTACCTGCTTTCTTTTTTGTACTTTATTCCAGCTTGCAGCAAAACAAGCCATACGGATTCTCTCTTCAATTATATTATATTAAATAAAACGATATCTGGACAAGCTCTCACATCGTGGAAACCCCATACCAATGAATGATTCCACCCGATGGCAGTCGGATATAAACCGTCCCCCGCACTTCTTGATATTGGAGGCCTTTAGGTAAAAAGTTAAAAATAGTTTACAAAATGTCAAAAATAAATTACCATATACACCAAAGGAGGCGATAAATCGAATATGCAGAAAAACGGCAGACTATATAATAAACTAAACGTGCTAAGAGCTGAAAAAAAGTGGACACAGCAAGATTTAGCCAAAAAAGTCGGAGTTTCGAGACAAACCATCGCTTCTATTGAAGCCAATCGCTATAATCCATCCCTGATTTTAGCCTTTGAGATTTCATTTGTTTTTGATAAAGAGCTGCAGGAAGTTTTTCAATACGAATTAGTCGAGGAGAAATCATGATGTTTACTCTTATCGGTATCATTTTATCTTTTATCGGACTTGCCGCGGTCATCTTTTCAGCGTATTTCATTAAAAAGGAAGGGGGAGACGAAAGAGGGGATAAAATATTGGGTATGGCAGGAATAGTCGTTTATTTTTCATTTTTGTTAGGCTATTTGGTTATTTTTATGATCAATACGATCGTGCCGCTAAATGGAGAACAATATACGTTTGCCTTCACTTGTTTATTTGCATTCGTTGTCGTGTCTTATGCTATGACGATAATAAGTTTGAAAAGACGGTATTAGCATATGGGAATTTGCGGCCAAGCCATTAAACCGGCCCGGCAAAAATCAGCGGGGGCGGGAGGAGGCCGCCTGTTAAAGCGGGGACCGTCGTTTGTCAAACTATAAACCGGTACCCGGATCCCCAGACCGTACCTATATATTGAGGCTTGGACGGGTTCTCCTCGATTTTCTCCCTGATCCGGGCGATGTGTACCGTAACCGTGGACGCATCGCCAAGCGCATCCATCCCCCAAATCCGTTCAAACAGCTCTTCCTTGCCAAATACCCGGTTGGCATTTTGCAGAAGAAACAGAAGCAGGTCGAATTCCTTATGAGCCAACGTTACTTCTTTCCCGTTCACAAAAACCCTTCTGGCCTCCTTCTGGATCTCCAGCCCCCTGACCCGGATCTTGCCGCCTTCGTCAACATGGCCGAACCGTTCTTTCATCCGTTCAAACTTGTTTAGATGAGCGTTAACCCGGGCCACCAGCTCGCCGGAGCTGAAGGGTTTTGTAATATAATCGTCCGCGCCAAGGCCAAAACCGTTAATTTTATAAATTTCCTCCGCCCTGGCCGATACCAGCAGCACGGGAATATCCTCCTTCTCGCGGATCGTTTTCAAAACCTCGAATCCATCCATCCCCGGCAGCATAATATCCAGAATGATGAGGTCAAACGTTTCCTCCTCCAGAGCTTTCAAACCGTCCGTTCCGCTATTGACGATCTTCACGGAAAAGCCGCTCAGCACCAGATAATCCTTTTGCAGATTGGCTATGCTTTGATCGTCCTCAACAATCAATATCTTTTTTTTCATCGTAACCTCCAAAAATGCTAATACTTTTTCAGAGATATCATCATGCGGGTTCCTTCTCCTACAGTGCTTCTGACCCAGATCTTTCCTTCATGGCCTTCCACAATTTGTTTGGCAATAGCCAGCCCAAGGCCGCTGCCGTCCACACTCTTTCTAGACGGATCCGCACGGTAAAATCGTTCAAAAATATGGGGAAGGTCAACCTCGGGTATTCCTTTTCCATTGTCTCTGATTTCTATGATAGCGGATGTCCGGGTTTCCCTTAAAATAATATCCACCTGTCCGTTAACCTTTTCCATATACTTCCTAGAATTATCGAGAATGTTTTGAATGACCCGTTTCAACCTTTCCCTATCGATTAACACATAGACGGGCTCCTTCAATTCACTGATCAGCGCCAGTTTGATATTCGCCTTTTCATATTCATAGCGATGGTCAAACACGCAATCCTCGAAGTACTGCTCCAGATTTGTTTTTTCAAAATGATAAGGGATTTGGTTCAAATCCAGCTTGGAGTACAAAAGAAGATCGTCAATCATGGCGTTCACCAGCATCGCCTTTGATCGTGCCGTTTCCAGGTATTCCTCCATTTTGTCCGGTGTGTTGGCTACCCCGTCGATAATGCCTTCGATATATCCTTTAATGGAAGTCACAGGGGTCTTTAAGTCGTGAGAGATGCTGGATATCAAAAATTTCCTGTTTTCATCGTATTTCTGCTGCAGATAAACAGACTCCTTCAGCTTAATCCTCATGAACTCCAGCGTCCTGCACAGTTCCCTGACCTCTCCCTCGCCTTCCTCCGCAATCCCGAAGCTTAAATCGCCCTCACTAATTTTAACGGCGGCATCTCTCAGCCTGGCGATCGGTGTAATGATGCCGCGGGAGAACCGGTAGGAAACCCAAAAGTTCATGATCAAAAAAGAAAGAATAAAAAAGCTGACCGTAAAGATGCCGAGAAACAGGTAAAAGCCCGTTTTCAGCTTGATCGGCGCAAGCAGCAGCAAAACGCCCTTATCTCCCGATTGAAGGCTGTAGTCCGCTCTGGCAAACATATAGGTTTTGCCCTCCAGCTCCAAAGTATCAAGATTGGGCATATTATCGGACAACATCAAGCTTTTTTCAATGTCGATGGCATTAAACTTTTTTGTGGTATATACAACCTCTCTGTTTTTCAAAATAACGGCATTCGCCCCCAAAGCCTTAACCCGATCGGACAGCTCCTGCTGATAGGATTTATCAAGCAGTTGTTCGAACTCTAGGGTCTGCGCCCCCCTCTTGATCTCGCCGATCCCTGATCGGACTTCAAAGATCCTTTTGAAATCGTCGATATCCGCTTCCGGACCAAGCACTTTCGTATAAGCTGCAACGAATATGATGACAGCCAGAACGGTTAATGCAATGGAAACCAGCACGGTCAGCGCATTCATCATAAAAAAGCGTTTGGTTAATTGCATTTGGAGATACCTTTCTATATATCCTTGCGGTCAAACAAATAATAACCCGCTGTAAATAACATTATACCACAGCCCGACATGATCAGGATCTGGCGGAAAATTTTAAAACCGTTGACCGTTTCCGAAATCCAAAGCGTATACCAGTCAAACATGGAGGTAATAAAGAAACTCGAAAAATTGGAAAAAACGATGCCTAAAAAGTTAAACCCGATAAAAATAATGATCGAGAGAAAAAAAACCGCCAGTCCGCCCCGAAGGATATTGGACAGCAATACCACGAGAAGACCAAATACAAAAACAGGAAAAAACGTTGTGACATAAGACAAAACGACCCTTACGATTCCCGTCAGGCTGGCGGACGAAGGATTAAATATAAACCCGGCAAGCAAAGAAAGAATCATCACAAACAGCAGGTTTACAGCAATGAACACGGCTAAATTCAAAACCTTCGCGCTGAATACACCGAATCTGGAAACAGGCCTGGTGAGCGTGATTTTCATTGTATTTGACGAAAATTCGCCGTTAAACATATCGATGGCCACAAAGGTTGCAAAAAGAGGCAGGATCGTATAAGAAAACATCGATAGAACCACCAAAGGAAATTCGGTGCTGCCTACAACTCTTAATCCAAGACCATGCTTAATTGCCGTAACGGCAACTTGTCCGATCACCACGGCAAGAATGGATAAAGTGGCGGCCGCAATCATTTTTTTCTTTTTCAACAGCTTGACGGTTTCATTGATAAATGCAGCCTTAAACCCTGCCATTCCGGTCCACCTCGCTAACAAAATAATTTTCAAGTGACGAATAATTGGAAAGGATATTATGGGTATATTCCACATTGACCAGCTTTCCGCCGTAAACCACTCCGATCCGGGTGCAGGTCAGCTCGACATCATGGATCAGGTGGCTGGAAATAAAGAACGTGGTTCCTTCTTCCTCGGCAAGCCGCTTGATCATCCTCCGCATATCCAGCATACCCTCGACATCAAGTCCGTTTAAGGGCTCGTCCAATATTAACAACTTTGGCCTCGAAAGAATCGCTGCCGCTACCCCAAGCCTTTGTTTCATCCCAAGCGAGAACTTTCTCGATTTTTCATTTTTATATTTTAACATGCCGGTGATTTCAAGACATTCGTCGATTCTTTGCTGGTCCACCTGCGGATAAAACCTGGCAAACAGCTTCAGGTTTTCGTTTGCCGTTAAATAAGGATACGACTCCGCCGTCTCGATAATACACCCCACATGCTTCATCGCATTGACATAGTCCTCTACAATGCTGGCGCCGAAAATCTTCACGTCGCCGCGGTCCGGCTTCATGAGTCCCGCCATCATTTTCATAGCGGTCGTCTTCCCCGCGCCGTTTGGTCCCAAAAAACCGAAGATATCGCCTTGATCGACTTCCAAATTCAAATCGCTGATTCCCCGGCCGTTTTTATATACTTTGGTAAGGTCTGTGATTTCAATCGCTTTTGTCAAAGATAACATCCCCCAATACAAATGACATAGCTGTCCCTGAAGTGAAGTTCAAGTTCACTTCAGGGACAGCCTTTCGATTACTCTTCAAATACGCGGTCAAATTCCCCGTCGAAATACGGGTGACTTGCATTGGATCTATACGAGTTTTCGTCCAGGATTTCTATGTTCAGGTCGAGATAAATTTTACCGGAGCTGCTCGGATGAAGCTGCCCGTTTTCCTGCTCGCCTTTGGAATTGGTATAAGTAAAGAAGGACATCGCCTTTGATTGGTCCGGATTATATTCAAAATTAAAGTTATATTTGTCAGGATAGTCGGACTCGAATCCGGGCTTCACAGTTTCGTAGTATTTGCCCGTCACTTTATTATTTTCCACGCTCGTGATTTCAAGGATTCTCTCGCCGATTTTCACGAATTTGCCGTTTTTCTCGAGGACGATGTTATTTTTATATTTCCCCACATACTTGCTGCTAAATCCGCTGGAATGGCTCACTTTCTCGACGTTTGCGCCTGTCAGATCAGGCTTTGTAATTTTCGTATTTCCAATGTCGGATAGCTTGAGAACCACGCTCAGCGATAAATTATGCTGGACTCCGTTTTTGTCTTTCCCGGAAAGAAACACATCGCCCGTTACATTTTCCAATAATCCCGCTTTGTTTTCAACGGCCGTGCCCGAAATCTTTTTAACAAAAACATCGCTATCAATAACCGGCAGCTTCAAATTTTTATCCGCGCGGCTTTGGGAGCTGATAAACTGCTTTATACCGAAGGAAGAGACGGCATTGACTACGGCAGGCACCTGCGCCTCAGACAAGCTTCCCGAGTATACTCGTCCGCCCTCTGGTCTTTCTTCAGCCTGCACATAGTCCTTCAAAGTGCCGACGATGGCGTCAACGATCTTTTCGACCTCCGGCGCCCCCTTCTCGTTAAACGGATTGGTAAACCTGTTCCCTATTTTCCTGTTGAGATCGTCGGGGTATTCCGTCACATAATATTTGTCTTCCGTTCCGCTTTTCCAAATCGAAAGCTTCTGGTCGGAATACGAATATTCCGTTGATGTTTCGCCATTTGATTTTTGAATCTTACCCGAGCTTTCAAAAACTTGCTTTTCATTATCGATTTTATTGAAGTGGGAAGCCTGAAGCAAGGTTTGATCGTTATCCTTCAGCGTGTACAGCGCCTCGATGGTGTAGTTGTTCAATCCCTTCTCCATCTGCGCCGCGGTATTTTTTATTGAACCTTTAAACCGGTCATAGCCTGAGCCAAGCGCCATATCGGCAAAGGCTGTGGAGATAAAGACACACGCTCCGATCGTAAATGAGAGGACAGTCATCGCATTTTTACTAAGTTTCATTTCGGATCTCCTTTATTTATCTTTTATTTCATCTTGGGGAAACGTTTCCTTACCTTTCATTATAATCAGGGCTTATTGAATCCTTCTAAAGAAACTATTAACAATTTATAAACTCATGCCGGTGCAAAATATATCAAACCGTAGGCGCTCGAGCGCACCCTGAACAAGCTTCTGGAACGATTAGACGATACATGTCGATTTCAATGGATAAGACGTAAGTCTCCGAACTTGTAGCCAAACAAAAAAAAGCCACTGGCAGTGGCTGTAAATCACGAAAAATTGAACTTCAAGAAAGTACAGACTTTCCCCTTTATCCATCCTGTTCCCTTACAATTAACCCGAGCCATCCATGGATAGACGGTATCTCCGTTTACTCTTGCCGCTGAGTTTCATCAGGAACTCATAAACGACAGGCACGATCAAAAGCAGCACGATAGCATTCGTGACTACGATACCGATCAGCATAAGCGCCCCCATCATGGCCGATACACTGAGCGTCTCCCCCGTGACGAAAAGTCCGACAAGACCACCGATAACCGTAAACGGGAGCGAGAACATAATCGCAACGGCGGCTGCCATCGCGAGACCCAGTTGGGTAAAGGTTTCGTTGATCTGTTCCGTAACGCCGCCGAATTTGACTTCAACGTCCGCCGGTTTCTCCAAGTCTTCGATTTTTGCCTCAAGATCGGAGGATGCCTTCGCTACATCTTTTGTGGTGATGTCGTCATTAATGTCGACGACCATCCTGCCTTCGTTGCGCGTGATGGTGTTCGGCGACTGAAATAAGCGATACGTACACCGGGTTATTATTTGTTAGCTGGGTGACATAAAGAAGAACAGCATAGTTTCGAATCCAAATTCCGACTGTAACAATACCCGTGAAAGAGTAATGGTTCGAACATAAGGATTGGAAAACAGCTTTAATACCCCATTTCCTTCAACATTCTTGATAACGTGCGCAGCCTTTCACCGATCAGCTCATCATCATCACTCAGGGCTTGACTGAACAGTTTGATATCTTCATTGATTTTTTCATTGTCCGTACAAACAGCCACAGTCATAGCATCCCCCTGCAGACCAACCCTGTCGATGACAGGATTATGCGGATCATATAGATGCTCGTATCTGTAGGCTTCGCGGAAATGCGCCAAGGAGCGGCAAATCAGAATAGACAGATCAAGAACGCGATGGAGAGGCAGCTCCTCGGATTGCCGCGACCATTTTTCCCCTGTATATCTCCATACTTTCGCAGAAATATCGACCTTTCCCCTATCGTTCCACTGAGCTAATCCCAAGGAAAGACCTTTCGCATCTGTATTTCCGGCAAGTCGACCGTCAACCTGCTCATAGTTTTCAGAAACGACAACAGGCTTATGTTTTAACGTAGTAGGAATTTTCATTTTGTTTCCTTCTTTCTGTTACTAAATTAGTAATTAACTGAATCACTAATTTATTGTATTTCATTTTTTATCTTTAGTCAATTCGGTATTCGGCTGTTACCAGTTATTTGGGCCAAAGGGGAAAAAAGCCCATGTATCAGGACATGAGCTTTCTCAGCAATAAATAGGAATCTTGGGATAAGGCATCGAACACAGCGGAATCAACCTGAGAAATGGACGCGCAACCGTAGTTTAACTCGATAAGCGCTTGGTAAGCGGAGAAAGGTGACTCGCTTTATCGATGGCGCTTTCTACCAGCTTTGTGGTGAGAATCCGCGCTTTGTAATCAACTTCATTAACGCTTGCTTCTCAATTCGCGACAATATATAAGTGCAACATTAAAAGGAAGGGCAACCCCTTCCTTCACCGTTTCTGTTTATAAAACTCATGATACAGCTTCATCAATGCCCGCTTCTCGATCCGCGATACATAAGAACGCGATATGCCCAACTCCTTGGCAATTTCGCGCTGCGTACGTTCCTCTCCTCCAGCCTCGAGTCCGAAGCGGCCGACAACCACTTCCCGCTCCCGTTCATCCAATATATCGAGGTTTCGGTAAATTTTCGATTTTTCAATCTTCAACTGTACTTTATCCACGACATCATCGGTTTCTGTGCCAAGAATGTCAATCAATGTAATTTCATTTACACTAACTTGTTATCAGTATAATGGTTCTCTGTTAATTTAAATTATGCACCCAGTGTTAATATGTTGTGTATATGTTTTTTAAGTAA
>NZ_FNDY01000009.1 GCF_900099895.1 Paenibacillus naphthalenovorans | reverse complement strand
ACCCCTTGTAGACGACGAGGTAGATAGGTTCGGGGTGGAAGCACGGCAACGTGTGGAGCTGACGAATACTAATCGGTCGAGGGCTTATCCAAAAAGCACATGAAGATGATCAGCGGCTTGGTTTCGATCCAGTTTTCAGGGCGCAAGCCTTGAGAAATGAATACGTTTGGTGATGATGGCGGAAGGGAACCACGCGTACCCATACCGAACACGACCGTTAAGCCTTCCAGCGTCGATGGTACTTGGACCGCAGGGTCCCGGGAGAGTAGAACGTCGCCAAGCGATATTCCCCGATAGCTCAGTTGGTAGAGCACTCGACTGTTAATCGAGTTGTCACAGGTTCGAGTCCTGTTCGGGGAGCCATCTATTCCATAAAGTAATCTCATAGAAATACATATTATCGGGGCCCGTTGGTCAAGGGGTTAAGACACCTCCCTTTCACGGAGGTAACAGGGGTTCGAATCCCCTACGGGTCATTATGTGAACGCTTAGCTCAGCTGGGAGAGCATTACCTTGACAGGGTAAGGGTCGGCGGTTCGATCCCGTCAGCGTTCACCATATCCTATCGCGGGGTGGAGCAGTCCGGTAGCTCGTCGGGCTCATAACCCGAAGGCCGCAGGTTCAAATCCTGCCCCCGCAACCAATACGCGGAAGTGGCTCAGGGGTAGAGCATCGCCTTGCCAAGGCGAGGGTCGCGGGTTCGAATCCCGTCTTCCGCTTCAGTAATGAATTTGGAGATCAGGATGAGAACCCAAATGGGTTCGTCGGAGTATCAACTTGGTTAGGAATACTCCGCAGTCTCGGAGTGTAACGGAGAGTATCCCGTCTTCCGCTCCATCGTCAATATGTGCCCTTAGCTCAGCTGGATAGAGCGTTTGACTACGAATCAAAAGGTCGGGAGTTCGAATCTCTCAGGGCACGTAGTGAAACAAAGTGAACTGAGATAGATGAGAAGGGTAAGAGTTCGTCGGAGCTCTGCTACGGTAGGAATCACATCACAGTCGGCCTGAAGGGCCGCATCTCTCAGGGCACGTAGTGAACTTAAGTATGATGAGAGTGTCGGTGCTGCAAGTTTTCGTAGAAAGCACATTGCTTCAGAAGGCTAGCGTTGCAATCTGTTGAAATGCTGCATTCTTAGGACACTAAGCGATCCATTTAAAATCGTGTGGAAAGCCGCAGCGGTACAAGTCCGTCTACCGGCATAAAATATATTATCGGGACGTAGCTCAGCTTGGTAGAGCACCTGGTTTGGGACCAGGGGGTCGCATGTTCGAATCGTGTCGTCCCGACCATTATTTTTAGATAAAAGATAAGCTGCGTATACACGCAGCTTTTATGTTTTTATATATGTCTGTTTATTCAGTCTTGATACAACATATATTACTGTGTACTATACTGACCTCTATTGCGCTGATTTTCAAACTAACCGATGCCGCGCCCCCCCTGGTTTCGCACCTGCCCGCTGGCTGCAGTCGCCCTCCCACAAAAAAGATGCCGTCCGAAGAGGACGGCATCTTCCATAGATATTAAGCTTTCTTCACTGACCATAAGGATTCGATTTCCTCGAGGGATTTGCCCTTTGTTTCGGGTACAATGCGCCAGGTGAAAATGAAAGTGAACAAAGACATCGCGCCAAAGATCCAGAAGGTAATCGCCGGCCCTGCGGAACTCAGCAGGGGTGGAAACGACTGGGATACAACGTAATCCGCCGCCCACAGCGCCATGGCCGCAATCGCCGTAGCTTTCCCGCGGATACGGTTCGGGAAAATTTCGGACATAATCACCCATACGACCGGCCCCAGAGAGATGGCGAAGGAGGCCACATAAAGCAAAATAAAGATCAATACCACTGGCCCGAAGGTATTACCCGTGTGAAAAGCCAAGCCTATAACAAGCAGGCACAGCGTCATTGAGGACGAACCGACCAGCAGCAGTACTTTGCGCCCAACTTTGTCAATCAGCCACAAGGCCAGAATGGTGGAAAGAAAATTGATCAAACCGACCAGAATGGTCTGGATCAGCGAGGCATTCGTACCTGCGCCTGTTGCTTTGAAAATTTCGGGGGCATAATACATAATGGCGTTAATTCCTGTGATCTGCTGAAGAATAGCCAGCCCTACCCCTACAATCAAGGCGATCCGCAGCCCGGGATTAAACAGCTGCCGGATCGATCCGCTTTCCTGCTTGAACGATTCCTTGATATCCAATACTTCCTGTCTGGCCAAATCTTCGCCATGAATCCTCAGCAGAATCGGCAGCGCTTCTACCGGTCTTCCCTGCTTGATTAGCCATCTGGGGCTTTCAGGTACGAAGAAGAGCAGAACCAGGAACAGGAATCCGGGAATGGCGCCTACGCCGAACATCCACCGCCAAGCTGTGGAGATTTGCCAAGCTTCGTCTCCGGATCCGGCAATCCACAAATTCACGAAATACGTAAGAAAAATGCCGGTAACGATGGCCAGCTGGTTCAGTGCGACCAGACGGCCCCGGTATTTGGCGGGTGCAATTTCCGCATTATAGAGCGGACATAAGGTGGATGTAATACCGATGCCGATTCCGCCGATGATCCGGGCAACAATATAACCGGTGAAAGTTGCCGGGATAGCGGAGCCGATCGAGCCGATGATAAAAAGAATCGCTGCGAAGATCAGCACTTTTTTCCGGCCAAAGCTGTCGCTCAGCACACCGGAGGCTGCAGCTCCGACAATACAACCGATAATTAGACTGGAAACGGCCCAGCCGACCTGCAGATTGTTTAAGTGAAATTTTTGTTCCATAAAACCAATCGCACCGGATACCACAGCCGTATCGAATCCGAATAATAAACCACCCAAGGCGGCAACCATGGAAACAAGCGTTACAAACTTTATGCTTACTTGTTCATTCGGTTTGTTGATCGTCAATTCCAAGTTTCTTATCTCCCTTCCAACATTCCGTTTTTTATATATCCCTTGGTTTGACTTTGACCTTGTCTCTTGTTCAGAAACGAACTTCATTATATCATGGGGAGCTTTGGACTAAGGGAGAAATCACCTTCACTAATCTGTGGTCTTTCCGCATTTAATTTGCACGAGCCGCTTTTTTTCGTGATTTGATGAAAAACTAGCACATTCTTGTCCTGCAAACATAAAAAAATCCATGCGTAATAGACATGGACGTTAAGATGAAGCCTTATCTGGATTGGCCGCGATACTCGGTCGGCGTAACGCCGGTGATTTTTTTGAAGACCCGGCTAAAATAGTTCGGGTCTTTATACCCTACCATAAAGCAGATTTCCTTAAGGCTCAAATGATCCGAAGCCATCAGCTCTTTGGCTTTAGCAATTCGCAAACCGGTGACAAAATCAATAAACGTTTCTCCAAACCGCTGTTTAAATATTTTGCTGAAATAATGGGGATTCAGATGGACGAAGTCCGCCACTTCTTCAAGGGATAGATCCTCGGTGTATTTTCCCTGTATATAGTTCTTGGCTCTTTCCAGAACGGTCAAGGTTTGCTGTTCGCGTTCTTCACGGATTCGCTGCAAAGCGGAAATGACGTAGGAGCGGTGAGGCGTTTCCATGGTTAAAGGCGACTTTTCCCGCTCGGAGATTCCATGGCCGCCTCCATGCTTCAACTCGTCAAAGTGGCATACCGTTCCGCCGTGTTCATAATAGGTAGATGCAAAAACCGCTTCAAAATAAGATTTGCGCAGTCCTTCCGTCCCGTTCCGGGCTGTTCCGATGCCGACTGAAACCGCCAAATCGAGCTGACGATCAGCCAAAGCACACAGCTTTTCTCCATACCGTTTCGTTTCCTCTTTCCATTGGTCATCCTGGATCCCGGGTGTTTTTCGCATGAAAATCGCCATATGACGGTCAATCAATGAGCTGACAATGCAGGTCGCTCCATGCGTCTTGGCGTAGCTGCGGATAATATCGTATATCTTCTTCTTGTCCAGAGTATAAACGTCCTCCGGAAAAGCGACCACGACCGCACAGCCTTGATCGAGAGGAAAGTCGAGCCAATCGGACAACTCCTCGACGCCCGTATCCAAAATTTGATCGACCATGAACATGAGCGCCAGCTCATTTTCTACCATCGGCAGCAGCTGCGATACTTTGTGCCTGAGTTCCAGTTCATCCGTTCGCTTGCGCTTCTCTAGCTCCAACTCCCCGACCAGCTGTTCGAGCGTTTTAACCACTTGTTCGCGCCGAACCGGTTTGACGAGGTATTCTTTGACGCCGAGCGAAAGCGCCTCTTTGGCATAAGCAAAATAATCATAGGCCGTGACCAGCACAAACTTCGTATCCGGAAGACGTTCCTTGATTTCCCGTATGGCCGCCAGCCCCTGGATACCGGGCATATTCACATCCATCATCACGATATGCGGACGATACTCCTCGGCCCGCTCTATAGCCATCCGGCCATTCTCGGCATGGATAACCTGGAATGTATCCGGCAGCATATGCTGAATGATCCATTCCAGTCCTTCCCGTTCCAAATCCTCGTCATCCGTGATCAATAGCCGATACATGTTTTGGAGCCACCTTCCTTTCGATAGGGAATGATCATCGTCACCGTTGTTCCTTTTCCCGGCTCGCTATCAATGTCGACAAGCGCTTGCTGTCCGTAAAATAACTGCAGCCGTTTGAACACATTTCGGGTTCCGATGCCTGCAGAGTTCTTTTTATCGCTCTCCGCTTCCATCCGCAGTAATGCCTGTCTGACTTCCTCACTCATTCCGCTCCCGTTGTCAGATACCGTGATGCGTATACCTTCCGGAGCACGCACAATGTGAAGACGGATGACGGCTCCTTTCTCCATGCCTCCAATCCCGTGTACGAACGCATTTTCTACAATGGGTTGAAGCGTCAGGGAGGGAATGGGCTCCTGCAGCACGGATTCGTCGATATCCATCTCGATGCGGATCCGGTCCCGAAAACGGGCCTTTTGAATCGTAATGTATTCCTTCACGTTTTCAAGCTCATCCTGAAGGGTGACCGGCTGATCGAGATTGCGCAAATTATAGCGCAGGAGATTCGACATGGAGATGATCAGATCACTTGTTTTTTCCGCACCTTCCAGCAGAGCCAGTTTGGAGAGCACGTTAAGCGAATTAAACAGAAAGTGGGGGTTTATCTGGCTTTGCAGCGCCTGCAGCTCTAATTCTTTGACCAACCGGTCTTTTTCCAGACTTTCTTTGTCTTTTTCGATCAACATTTTCAGATCGGTCGACATTTGCTTGAAGGCATTCGATAATAATCCCAGTTCATCGCTCGAGCGAATTGGCGCAGGATCTACAGGCAGGTTTCCCTTGGACATCTGTTTGGCCATATCGACAAGGCGGCCGACAGGAACGGTAATGCTGCGGGAAATCCAGACCGCAAGCACGATGCTCAACAGCGTATTGATGACGAAGACGGCCGCGCCCAAACGGTTCATGAGCGCATTCTCATTTTGAATTTGCTTGTAGACCGGCTGATAGTAGCCGAGCTCCAAATCGACGAGACGCTGCGCCTCCTCACGGATAAAACCGGTCGTCTTCTCCGCCTCCCCGTAGTGGTCCAGCGCGGCGCGCGGCGACTGGGCTTCCGCTGCGGCGAGTGCGGCCTGCTCCTGCTCCAGAAGTGTGTCCAGCATATGCACGTAGCCCGTCAGTGTCGAAGCAGGGAGAGAGGGGCTTGTTTTTGCGATAAAATCGGCGCGAATATGCTGCAGCTTGGTCCGCATTTGCCCCAGTTCGGCTCCGCTGCTTCCGCCGGGGTTGACCAGATAGCCGTAAAGCAGCCTGAGCGTGTCCTCGGACGTCTGAGCGGATTGTTTATATAACAGGATGCGGTCCATCATTACATCGTAGCTTTGCCGCACGATTTTTCCGCTCTCAAATAAAAAGAATGTGACCGAATTGGCCAGCAGCACCAGCAATGGAATAAACACCAGCAATTTTTGTCGAATGGTCATCGGCAGCTTCCTCCGGCTCCGTTACCGGCCGTATTCCGGTCGAGCACAGCGATCGCGGTATAATGCTGCCGTTGCAAATTATTTCCTTGGAAATAATCGTTCAGCATCGATACGGCATGATATCCCATTTCATGAGGCTGCTGTACAATCGTCGACATAATCCTGCACTGCCGGATGCCTTCCTTTGTTTCCTCCAAATCGTCGAATGCGAAAATACTCACTCCCTGCGGAATGACACGTTCGACAGCTTCCATCATTCCCGGTCCGTCCAGCGCGCTGAAACCGACCAGATACCGGATTTGGGGATGACTCAGAAGCATTTCTTCCGTTTGTCCCGCCGCCTGGAGCCGGGAGATATTCGACGAGCGCACATCGACAATGGCAAGCTCCGGATAGCGGCTGATGACCGAGCGGAAGCCTTCGAGCCGCATCCGCTGATTGTCCGCCTCCGCTTTACCGAGCAGTACACCTATACTGCCCTGACCTCCCGCCGCTTGTACAACAAGCTCGCCCATTTTTTTCCCTGCTTCCAGATTATCCGTGCCTACATAAGACAGTCTCCGACTTCCCGGTTCATCCGTATCCACGGTAATCACGGGAATTCCTTGGTTCATGGCCTTGTCAATCAGCGTCCGATAGTAAGGATCATTGATTCCCTGGATCAACACCGCGTCGGCTTTGGCGGCAATCGATTTCTCCAACAGCTTGATCTGCTCTGCCGGATTGATTCGGAACGGCCCCATATATTCGAGAGTCATTCCGTATGCCGCGGCCGCTTCCTTTGCTCCTTGCTCTACGGCCCGCCAGAACGGATTGTCCAGCTCTTGGGAGATTAACACGACATGCCGTGTGTCTATAACCACACCACCCGATTTTAAGGGCTGAACCAGCTCGCGGATGCGCAGCGCAGATAACAAAAAGCTCAAAAGCAGGCAGGCGAACAGGATAAAAAGAAGGAGAATTCCCAGATTCCATTTGCGATTCGACATTTGCAGCTCCTTTGGAACGTTCAGATATACGCTCATTATACAAAAACCTTGAAGCCAAACCAAAATGGCTTCGGCGGGACGAACCTTTTGTCTTATGAAGAATGGATTTGGAACCCATCCATGCTCAGAAGAGGCTTGGATCGTATTTTTTACTTTCTTTTTGGTAAATTAACGATAGGTTTACCCGAAAGTTACCGGGTCAGGTGAATCTGGTATAATGAAAGTATAGATTGAAGTGAAAAAGAGTGATCGGATGACCGGTTTCAGGAATAAATTAAGAAATATAAGTTTAAGAAATAAACTTATTGCTGTTTTTTCATGCTTTATTGTGATTCCTTTTGTGATCATCGGCGGGACCTTGTCCTGGCTGTATGTGGATTCCAATCGGAGTATGATTTTGGACGCGGCAGTAGAAAATAACAAGCAAATTGTGAAAAATATGGACAGCTCTCTAAATCCATTATTACGGTTGGCGATGTATCCCGAGCATGATCCGAGCATCTTTCAAATTATGCGCAAGGATTATACCGCGTATCCTTATCCCCTGTATGAAAGGCAGAAGGATTTTGAAACGGTGGGCGGGATTATTAGAAACAGCATGCTGCTCTATACCGATTTGATTGAATCGGTTGTGATTTACCAAAGCAAAAATCATATCGTCATCGGCAGAAGCAACGACGATTACATGGATCATCATTATTTGGAGCATGAATTTTATCATGAACCGTTTGTACAAAACATTTTGCAGAACAAGGGACGATATGTTCCTGTCGGCATTCATCCCGAAAAATTGCTGTCTTTTCATGAAAAACCTGTTGTCTCGATCGGCCGGGCGATCATGGACCCTTATACGAAAGAAAATCTCGGGCTGATTCTGTTGAACGTCGGGGTCGATCAACTGAAAACATTATGGAGTGACATTCAATTTACGGAGCATACCCGTTTCTACCTGATCGATGAAAATGAAAATGTAGTGTACAGCAAAAACAGCAGCGAGATAGGCAAACCTTCAGCCGATGTACTGGGCCAGGATATGGCGGGCATCGGCGGAGAGGAACAAGAAACAAGAGAGAGCAAAGATCATTATTTAATCACTTCCACTTCCACCATCACCCCTTGGAAAGCTGTTACGCTGATTCCGAAGGATGAATTGTTTGGTTTTGTGGATATTATCGTAAGAACGATTGTTATTTCGTTGATCCTGCTGCTTGGATTGTCCATCGTTGCTTCGATTTATGTCGCTACGAGCATCACGAAGCCCCTTTCGGTTTTAAATGAGAAAATGAAGCTGGTCTCGCAGGGGAACCTGGACGTCGCCATCGACATTCAGCATGGGGAAGTAGGCAGAATCAGCATCACTATTGACCGCATGTTAAAGGAAATACGAAGGCTGATTCAGAGGATATATAAGGAAGAACAAGAAAAGCGGCAGCTTGAGCTTGTAGCGCTGCAATCGCAAATCCGGCCCCACTTTATGTACAACACCTTGAATGTTATCAAATGGATGGCCAAGATCCAGGGGGCAACCGGGATTGAAGAGGCGCTGACCGCGTTTTCCTCGGTGATTAAATTTACGGCCAAAACCGAGAGCGATTACGTCACCATCAGGGAGGAAGTCGAATTTATTCAAAACTACACGAAAATTCTGGACTTCCGTTATCTGAATAAATTTGAAGTTTTTTATGCCATCGATCCGAATGTACTTGAATACAAGACATTGAAGTTTCTTCTCCAGCCCTTGGTCGAAAATGCAATCTTTCACGGGTTCGATGAAATTCCGTATAAAGGGAAGCTGGAGATTCGAATCAATGAGGAAGCAGGCCGCATCATCATGCTCGTAACGGATAACGGAAGAGGGATGTCCAAGGCGGAGCAGCAGGAGCTTGAACAAGGAAGTGCGGCGGATCAGATGAATTCGATCGGCATCAAAAATATACGCAAAAGAATAGAGCTTCATTACGGGGAAGGCTATGGTTTATGGATCACAAGCGGGGAGAACAGCGGAACGACAGCAAAAATCGTGATTCCCGTCATTAAGAATGGAAAATCGGGTGAGTTTGAATGAGAGTCTTAATTGTGGATGATGAACCATTGGTCCGAATCGGACTTAAATCGGCCATCCGCTGGGAAGCGGGCGGAATGGAAATCGTGGGCGAAGCGGCTGACGGCGAAGAAGCCATGAAGCTGATTCTGGAACGAAAGCCGGATGCCATCATCCTGGATATCAAAATGCCGAAAAAAGACGGCCTTGAAGTGCTGGCTGAAATGAAAAAAATCGGAATTGAAGCCAAGGTGATCATCTTAAGCAGCTTTGATGACTTCACTTTGGTCAAAAAAGCCATGAAGCTGGGGGCATCGGATTATTTTCATAAGCCTGGTATGAATGAATTTGAAATCGAAAGCGCGCTGCAAAAAATAAAGGAGGAGATGGAAAGCCACCGGCATGCCGCAGATGACGTTCTAAACCGCTCGCCTCATGCCAAAGACGTCATCCTTCGAGCATGGCTTCATGGGAATACAGAGGGGATCCGGCAAACGAGATTAAAGGAAGGCAACATGTATGTTCTATTGTTTAGCATCAAAAAGTATGCGCAGGTCGTAAAACGATATACGAAAGATAATGCAGCTATACTGCCCAATACGATTTCGAATATTTTATCCGAGCTTCTGTCTAAAGAGAAAGAAGTGGAATTTGTACAGATCGAGGACAACTTGTTTGCCGTCTTCGTAAGCCATAGTGAAATCAAGAGCATGCAGGCCTCCTTTGCCCATGTGAACGATATCGTCTATCTGATCAGTTCTTCTCTGAAGCGGTTTGTGAATATCGATACGGTTTTTGGGGTTAGTGACATATTTCAAACCTATGATGAGGGTAAACAAGCAGCTGCACAAGCCAAGCAGGCATTGGAACGGAAGTTTTATCATCCAAGTGACCCGCTGTTTTATTATCAAAATCGAAACGAAGAGATGGAAGCATCCCTTGAACAGGTCAATCATTATATTGTAGCCATGAAAAACGGGCTAAAGGAAGAGAAGTACGATGAATTCGCGCTTAATTTAGCGGAATGGGAGCAGTATCTGCAAAATAAAGAGTGTATGAACGAAAAGGATGTCCATAAAATTTATCAGGGCTTGCTGTTTATGATGGAGGACGGCGAGGAATATTTGGAGAATGGAAACCTATTGGAGGAAATTGAGGATTTTAATGAACTGTCATCTTACTATCACGCGCGGTTTAATGAAAAACTGGAGGCCCGGATCTCCCAAAAAAATAAAGAGTACAGCCCGCTGATCCGCAATATCATGCAGTATATCGAAACCCATTATAAAGAAAATATATCCCTGAAAAGCCTCGGTGATCATTTCCATGTCAGCGCCAATTATATAAGCAGACTATTTAAACAAGAAGTGAACAGAGGGCTGTTTGATTATATTAATGAAATCCGCATTGAGAAAGCCAAAGAGCTGTTAAAGGATTACCGGTACAAAATATATGAGGTGGCGGAGCTGGTCGGCTTCAACAGTCAGGTTCATTTTGCGATCGTCTTTCATAAATACGTGGGGATGGCTCCGAAAGAATACAGGAAAGAAAAGGTTTGATTTTATTAAAGAAAAGTAAAAAATAATAATAAAAAGCCATCCTCCCGACAATGAACTACAATTGAAAGTACATTTTGTTAAATTAATCATCATTTGATTAATTTTTTTTTTGCCCCAATTTCGTTACCATCAAATTAGCATTAAGGATAAAACAATGATTTGGGGGAGTTGATATGATGAAAAGGCTTACGGGTATTATGCTGTTATCCTTCATATTGATCGCCGGTTTGGCGGCATGCGGCAGTGATGACAGCAGCAATCAAGCGGGAGATACTCCAAAGAAGACGACGATCACGATGGGATTTTGGGGAGCGGCCCAGGACCTGAAAGTATATCAGGATGCTGCGGCTTCCATCTCGGAAACCTATCCGAATATTGAGCTGAAAATTAAGCAGTATCCGAGCAGCGAGCAATTCTGGAACATCCTTCCCGGAGAAATTGCGGCCGGCGTAGCGCCGGATTTCATTAAAATCTCCAACGAAGGGGCCAATGAATATATCAGTAAAGATTTGTTCGCTTCATTGGATGAGCTGATTCCTGCCGCAGGCATCGATATGAATCGTTTCACGCCTGCTTCATTGGATATCTGGAAAAAAGACGGAAAACAATATGGCATTCCTAATATCAGTATGCCGGCCATGTTCTTTATTAACGAAGACCTGTGGAAAAAAGCAGGGCTTGGCGACTATCCGAAAACATGGGATGAAGTAGAAGCTGCCGCAAAAAAATTGAAGACCGACGATGTATATGGAATTACCATCAATCTGGACGCCTATCACATTACGAACTACGTGAAAAGCTACGGCGGCGATTGGGGCGGCGGAAAAACGATCAACTCCCCGGAAAACGTTCAAGCCTTGCAGAAGATCTTTGATATGTATAAAGAAGGCTTAGCCGTAACTCCGAAGTCGTTAGGTTACGGATGGGATGGAGAGGTATTTGCTAACGGCAAAGCGGCCATGACTACAGGCGGTTATTGGTACAAAGGATATTTGAAAGACGCGAATCCGAATCTGAAATATGCAGCCGTGCCGGTACCGAAAGGAACGGTGGAGGGCAGCACCATGATCTCGGATGCCTATGTGGTCTTAAAAGATGCCAAAAACAAGGAAGCGGCCCTGCAAGCTGCCTACTATTTGACGAATGACAAGACGCAGACGGAATTTTTGAAGCTTGGGTTTAACCCGGCCATTCCAAGTCTTTCTGCTCAATATTTTGAAGAAAATCCGGAGTTCAAAGCGGTGGAGCCTGCTCTAGAGTACAGCACCGATTTCAATTATCCGACAGAAACCAAGAAATTCATTGACGAGCTGGTTAAACAGCTGGAGGGATCGATTCTGGGCGGAACGAATAAATCGCCAAAAGAGATTCTCGACAGCGTTCAGCAACAATTTAAATAGTCCATCTGTTCCCGTTTCCGTCCGAGAAACGGGAACACTTTTATAATCGTTTTTTTTAACCAAATTTTGAGAATTCAGGAGGGTCATGATGGCTTCCTATGAGAATAGAAGCGTAAGTATAGGGCGAAATCGCCCCCCCAAGCAGTCATGGTTTCGTATGATTGCCGATTCGGATATGGTTGTCGGCTGGCTGTTCAGCTTACCGTTCCTGGTTCTGTGGGGATGGTGGTTTTTATATCCATTCGTGCAGTCCTTCGTAAGAAGTTTTCAGGAGGTAAGCTTCACGGCTTTAGACAAAGCCAAATTTATCGGATTACAAAACTATATTCAAATTTTGAACGATCCTGAATTTTACCGGGCGGTACTTCACTCCCTGCAGATCGTTGTGATCGCCGTGCCGGTTCAAACGCTGCTGGGATTGCTCATGGCGATTCTGGTGAACCAGAAAATCAAAGGAAAAGGCATTTTTAGAACGGTCTTTTTTATCCCTTATATCACCTCTCAAATTGCGATTACGACCGTGTTTATGATGCTGTTTAAAAAAGGGACCTTCGTTACCGAATTTTTCTCTCTGTTTGGCTTCGGGAATGTGACCTGGTTTGCCGATACGAACTATGCCCTTCTATTCGTCAGTATTCTGTTTATATTTCAACAATGCGGATTCAGTATGATCGTTTATTTGTCCGCGCTCCAGGAAGTTCCTAAAGATTTATATGAAGCGGGTCAAATGGACGGCGCATCCAAATGGGCTCAATTTCGTTATATTACGGTTCCTTATTTAAAGCCGATCACGTTTTTTGTCGTTTCCGTCGCTACCATTCTAGGCTTTCAAATCTACGACCAGATTGCCGCGATTTCCAGATATGGGGCGTTAGGCTCGCCTGCCGGAGCAACCAGTACGGTCGTTACTTATTTCTATCAGCATGGTATCCGTTATATGAACATCGGCTACGGAAG
Organism: Paenibacillus naphthalenovorans; assembly: GCF_900099895.1. GTDB lineage: Bacteria > Bacillota > Bacilli > Paenibacillales > NBRC-103111 > Paenibacillus_G > Paenibacillus_G naphthalenovorans. The sequence continues at coordinate 170,175 of NZ_FNDY01000009.1, read as the reverse complement.
CGCCGCGGTTGTCTTGTTCTTCTTCATTATTATGATCATTACCTTCCTTCAGAAAAAATGGTTGGACGATAAGGGGTGACACTGGTGCAGATCAATAAAAAATTCACTTTGCTGGGCATTTATGCCGTCATTACGATCGTTGGATGCATGTTCATCCTGCCTTTCGCCTATACGTTGTACACCTCTTTCGTTCCGATGCAGTACGTGAATAAAATAACGGGAATTTCGAACTGGACGTTGGATAATTACAAATTATTTTTTACGAATGAGGCTTACAACGTGCCCAAATGGTTCTTGAATACGGTCATTATGACGGGGATCGTCATTATCGGGAATTTGATGATTAATCCGATGGCCGGCTTTGCTCTTGCGAAGCTGGATTTTGCGGGAAAAAAAATCATCTATTGGATTGTCGTGGCCACCATGATGGTTCCCTATCACATGATCCTGATACCGGTATACGTTAATATGGCGCAGATTGGCTGGTTAAACTCTTTTGCGGCATTAACGGTTCCGTTTCTGTATCAATGTCTGTACATTTTCATGATGAGACAATTTTTTATCAGCGTACCGAACGAGTTCATTGAAGCGGCAAGGCTGGATGGATTGACGAAAATGGGGGCTTTCTGGCGCATTGTGTATCCTTTGGCCAAATCCCCGCTCATTACGATGTCGATCCTGGCGTTTGCAGGGACCTGGAACAGTTACCTGATCCCAAGCACCTTGGCTAACAGCCCGGATAAATATGTGCTCGTGGTGGGGCTCAACAGCGTGAAAGATATGTTTTTTGAAAATACGCCGCTGATCATGGCGGGGGTTGTTTTATCTATGCTGCCGATTTTGATCTTCTTCTTTTTCTTCCAGAAGCAATACATGGAGGGCATATCCAGCTCCGGGGTCAAAGGATAACCAGGGGACAGGATCGGATGAAGGATTTCATAATCTGGTTATCATCGTCAATAAATTCATACGGAATGAGGCTTAGTCCATGGAATACAGTGTGATTAAAGAAGGCGACTTGTTTTTTCTGACGGATAAAAATGGAGAACTCACGGAAAATAATGAAAAGGGTTATGGCCTGTACACGAAAGATACCCGGTTCTTAAGCCGGATGGAACTGTTCGTCGATGGCGAGAAGCCTTCCCTGCTCTCATCATCGGCTAATCGAAGCTACTTCGCATCCATTCGGTTAATGAAGGATCGAAAGGATGAGGGAGCCATTGAAATTCATCGGGAGCGCTTTATATACGACGGGGTATTGTATGAAAGAGTGTCGTTAACGAACTTCTTTCCCCAAGCCGTCTCCTTTGATTTCTCGGCTGCCTTCGACGCCGATTTTCAGGATATGTTCATTGTCCGGAAGTACCGAACAGGGGAAGTCGGGAAGATTATCGGAAAGGTCACGGGTGAGCGGACCTTGTCGATCCGTTACCAAGGCGCGGATGACATGCTAAGAGAGACCTGCATCCGTTGGGATCAGAACGAGTCGGAAGTGGATGCCGACGGTATTGTCCATTATTCCATGACATTGGAACCCAAAGAAATAAAGCAGATTTGCTTCTTCATCATTCCCGTATTGGAGCAGAAATGGCCTGTTCTTCTTTCCTTTGAAGAAGGCTTGAAGCGTCTCGAAGCGTCATATGAACAATGGTACCGCGAGACGTCCCGTGTAACGACGAATGCCGATGTGTTTAACGGTTTATACCGGCGCGGGGTACAGGATTTGCGTATGTTAATGACCGACGTCGGATATGGAGAAACGCCTGTGGCCGGGCTGCCCTGGTTTGCGGTTCCCTTTGGAAGAGACAGTCTCATCACCTCTTTGTTTATGCTCCCGTTAAATCCGGAGAAGGTCAAGGGAACCCTGAGAACATTGGCCGCCTACCAAGGGGATTCTGTGGATGCTTGGCGGGACGAGCAGCCCGGAAAAATCATGCACGAAATCCGCTTTGGAGAACTGGTGAATACGCATCAGTCGCCTTTCGGCCCTTATTATGGATCGGTTGATTCCACACCTTTGTTTTTAGTATTATTAGGTGAATATGTTCGTTGGACGGGGGATCTTTCGATCGTTGAGGAATTAAAACCGAACGTTGCACGCGCGCTCGATTGGATTGACCGTGGAATCGAAGCGGGCTCGGGCTTTTTAACTTATCACCAGGAAGCGGAAAGGGGATTTCCTAACCAGGGCTGGAAGGATTCGAGCAACTCGATCGTTCACGCCTCCGGAGAGTATGCGAGATCGCCGATCGCTTTGGCCGAAGTGCAGGGCTACGTCTATCAGGCCAAGAAAAGCTTGGCGCCGATTTTTGAACGGATGGGTGAAATGGCGCTTGCAGAGAAGCTGGTCCAAGATGCCGAAGCGTTCCGAGCGAGGTTCGAACAGGCCTTTTGGATGGAGAATGAGAATTTCTACGCCATCGCACTCGACAAGGACCGGCGGCAAGTCCAATCCGTGACATCCAATCCGGGACATTTATTAATGACAGGTTTGCCGGCTGCCTCCCGTGCGGACCGGATCGCCAAGCGCCTGGTTGCCGATGACATGTTCAGCGGATTTGGCATTCGCACGATGAGTACGGAAGCCGCGGGCTATTATCCGATGAGCTACCACAATGGAAGCGTATGGCCGCATGATAACGGGATGATTCTGCTCGGGTTAAGCCGTTTGGGCTATAAGAAAGAAGCGGGAAAGGTCATCTCAAGCCTGCTTGCGGCATCCCGGTTCTTCGAATATCAGCGTCTGCCCGAATTGTTCTGCGGACATGGCTCGGAGCTCGGGTATCCCGTACCGTATCCAACCACTTGCTCTCCGCAAGCATGGGCGGCCGGGACCGCGATTGTTTTTATGCAGGCGTTGCTCGGATTACACCCGAACGCGCTGAAGAAGGAGATCCGTATCGATCCGTTTTTGCCGGAGATGATTGACGAGCTGCTGGCCGAGCATATTCCTATTGGCGCGGGGCATCTTTCTTTGAAGGTAACCCGAAGCCGGAGCGGTTCGGACCCGGTCAAGGTTGAGATTCTGGAGAATACGACTGGCTTTGAACTGATTCATTCATCGAAGTAAAACAAAGTGAGAGAGTGGGAGCATGAAAAAAACATGGTGGAAAGAAGCGGTCGTCTATCAGGTGTATTGGAGAAGCTTTTATGATACCGATGGAGACGGCTATGGGGATTTAGAGGGAGTCATTCAAAAGTTGGATTATATTCGCGAGCTTGGCGCCGATGTCATTTGGCTGAATCCGTGCTACGGCTCTCCTGATGTCGATAACGGTTACGATATTTCCGATTACCGGTCCATTATGCCCAAAGCAGGAACCATGGATACTTTCGACAGACTTCTCCAAGAGGTTCACGCCCGCGGTATGAAGCTCATTATGGATTTGGTCGTGAATCATACGTCCGACCGGCATCCGTGGTTTGTGGAATCGCGATCGTCCAAGGATCATCCGAAAAGAGACTATTATATCTGGCGGAAGGAGCCTAATAACTGGAGATCGTATTTTACGCCTTCGGCATGGGAATATGATGAAAAGACAGGGGAATATTATTTCCATTCTTTTGCCGTTGAACAGCCTGATTTAAACTGGGAAAACCCGAAGGTCAGGGAAGAAATTTACGACATGATGCGTTTTTGGCTGGATAAAGGAATCGACGGATTCCGGATGGATGTCATAAATCTTCTCGCCAAACAAGCTGGTTTTCCTGATGCGGAGAATCCCGACAACATTTCTTATTTGGGAAATAATCCGGGGATCCATGAATATCTCCAAGAGATGCATGAGAAGGTTTTGAAGCATTACGATATTTTTACCGTGGGGGAAATTCCGTTTGTGACTCCGGAGGACGGGGTGCTTTACGTTGGAGAAGACCGCGGCGAGCTGCATACCTTGTTCCATTTTGAAGTGTGCGATTATATGGCGCATTGGGACATACTGCGGTTCAAGGATATTCAGAAAAGATGGTACGATGGCATGTGGGGAAAAGGCTGGAATTCGCAATTCTTAAATAACCATGACCACACCAGACTCGTTACCAGATTCGGCAACGATACGACGTATCGTGTGGAATCCGCCAAATGCTTCGCGACTCTGCTGCATACGCTGCCGGGGATGCCGTACATTTACCAAGGGGAAGAAATCGGGATGACCGGCGTCCGCTTCGATTCCATTGACGATTACAACGATATCGCGATGAAAAATAAATATAGGGAAGAAGTAGAGAAGGGAAGAGATCCCAAAGAAGTCTTTGAAAGTCTGCTTCATCTGTCAAGGGACAATTCAAGAACGCCCGTGCAGTGGGACGATTCGGAGAACGCCGGGTTTACGAGCGGCACGCCATGGATTAAGGTGAATCCCAATTATAAGGAAATTAACGTGGCCGCGGCTTTGGCCGATCCGAATTCGGTGTTTTATTACTACAAAAAGCTCATTCAGCTGAGAAAAGCTCATGAAGTGATGGTTTATGGAAGCTATGAGCCGCTGCTTGAGGATCATGAGCAAATATACGCTTACCTGCGCGAGCTCGACGGCGAGAAATGGCTTGTCGTTCTGAATATCTCGGATCAGCCAGCCGTCTGTGAGCTTCCTGCATCCGTCATTTCATATCCAAGGGAGCTGTTGATCGCGAATTACCGGGAGCAGGCGAATCCAAGCGATGAATGGCAGCTGAGGCCCTATGAGTCCAGAGTATACCGATTGAAATCATCTTAACGCAATAACCTTTATCGGGGATCTGAACGAATCGGTTCAATCCCGATGAAGGTTGGACAATCGCCGGCTATTCCGTTATCGGAATGGCCGGCGATCTTTTTGAGCGGAGAATGATTTGCGGGGCAGGCTGTAAACGGGGAGTTCGGCTTAGTTCAACTTCATGGCCGAAGCGAATATAGGCTTTGTAAAGCGAAGTTCGTTCGTGCGTTCGAATGCATATCCGGCCTTTAAAAGGGTGCCTTCATCCAATGCCTTACCGATGAGCTGCAAGCCGACGGGAAGTCCATTGCTGAATCCGCAAGGGATCGTTAAGCTGGGCAGGCCGGTCAAGTTGCTCGGTGAAGTCAAACGAATCAAATCGTCGGTTACATCGGATTCGATTCCATTGACTATAGAAGTGTTGGCTCCGAAGCTTATACCCATCGGTCAAAGATTTTTATCAAAAGGTTGCTGCCTTACATGGGCATGAATAAAAGTGGAGAACGTGAAGAATCATCCGAGGCGCTGCAAACTTGCGGCGCTTCTTTGGGTTTTCAATGAATCTATCACGCAAAAAAACATATTGTATTACTATTCAATTTGTATTACAATATGACTTAGTTGGTTGTGAAAACGCTTAAAAACCAAAACATTAGGGGGGTGATTGCGTGGTAAAAAATAATGCCAGCGTTTACATGGGCTTACTGATGCTGCTTTTTTCGGCCGTTATTTTTTGTCAGTCTCTTCAATTGGATTATTACACCGACACGGGTCCCGGTCCTGGGTTTTTTCCGCTTTGGTTAAGCGGAGGATTAGGCATTTTCTCTTTATCCTATATCGTAAGCTCTTTCAAGGAAAAAATTGCTTTTTCAGAAATTCTTCCGACGGGAAGCGGTTTATGGAATGTCGTCACTTTAGTGGGTTCACTTGTTTTTTTTCTTTTGACCGTTGAATATTTAGGTTTTCTTATGGCCTGTACGATCATGCTGTTTTTTATCCTGAGGAGATTATTTACATGGTATTCGGGTCTTATGATCTCCATAGCGATTTCCTTATGCTTATTTGTAGTATTTCACATATTTCTCGGGGTCCCGCTTCCGGTGAATGCCTTGGGATGGTAGGAGGATTCAATGGATTCATTGATGCAGTTATTACAAGGTTTTGAAACAGCGCTTACATGGTCGAACCTGCTGTATTGTTTACTCGGAGTTACCATCGGGATGCTGGTCGGCGTTTTGCCTGGATTGGGTCCGACTACAGGGACGGCGATCTTATTGCCGGTCACGTTCTCCATGGAGCCGGTTTCGGCCATCATTATGCTGGCGGGCATTTATTACGGCGCAATGTATGGCGGAACGATAACCTCCGTTCTGATCAATACACCGGGGGAAGCGGCTTCGGTAATTACGTGTCTGGACGGGCATCCTCTGGCCAAACAGGGAAGAGCGGGGACTGCCTTAGGGGTTGCCGGTATCGGTTCGTTTATCGGCGGAACCGTTTCCATCATTGGGCTCGTGGTGATCGGGCCGCCTTTAGCTCAATTCGCGTTAAGATTCGGTCCTCCGGAGTTTTTTGCCCTCATGCTGTTGGGACTGATCACGGTGGTTGGACTTATGGGAAAATCCATTGTGAAGGGAATCATTTCCGCGCTTTTGGGCCTGTGTCTGGCTCTCATAGGCATGGATGTCGTTTCAGGCGCCATCCGGTTTACCTTTGATGAGCCGAATTTAATGAACGGGATCGATTTTGTCATTATATCCATGGGATTGTTCGGTCTTTCCGAAATTATGATTGGCATGGAGAATATCACCAAACTGGAAGCTCCGCCGAAAGTAAAAGGGCTGCTTCCCCGCCGTGACGAATGGAGGCGGACGCTGTCCGCGATCGGAAGAGGAACCGGGTTAGGCTTCCTGGTAGGACTTGTACCGGGCTCGAACTCCGTCATACCGGCGATCCTGTCTTATTCTCTTGAGAAAAAAATGGCAAAAGATCCGTCGCGTTTCGGCAAAGGAGCCATCGAAGGGGTTGCCGGGCCGGAAACAGCGAACAATTCTTACAGCGGAGCGGCCTTAATTCCGCTGTTCACATTAGGAATCCCGAGCTCTCCTACGATTGCCGTATTGTTCGGAGCCTTTATCATGCATGGTTTAACTCCTGGCCCTACGTTATTCCAAAACAATCCCGACGTCGTATGGGGAATCATTGCCAGCATGTTCATCGGGAATCTGATTTTGCTGGTTTTAAATTTACCTTTGGCCGGCATGTGGGCCAAAATTGCCCTGATTCCCGCGAAGCTGTTATACCCGATTATTTTTGCAGTCGCCATTTTGGGTGCATTCAGTGTAAATAACAGCTTGTTTGATGTGTGGGTTATGCTGATTTTCGGAGTATTGGGTTATTTCATGAAAAAGCTCGATATCCCAATGGCGCCGATTGTTTTAACCTTTGTTCTTGGACAATTGCTGGAAAGCTCATTGCTGCAATCGATGATTTTATTTGAAGGCAGTTTTCTTGGATTTTTCTCCAGACCGATTTCACTTGTACTGCTGTCCATCTCTTTTATTATTCTTATTTTCAGCGTTTATGCAGGCATAAAGAATAAGAAGGGCATGCTGGCCAGCGACGTGGAAATGTAAAGAAATGTTTGTAATTTCATTTTATTTGTCATACAATTTTAAAATATGGCAAATAAAAAAGGAAGGTGGAATGAATTGATTAAGAAAAAACAAGAAATCGTGCTGGATTCTGTCCCTCGCAAAACATTGGCCAAAGAAGTGGCTGACAGGATCATTCAACTTCTTGCCTCCGGGCAATTAAAGCCCGGGGATAAGCTCTATCCCGAAACGGAACTGACGAAAATGCTGTCAGTCAGCAGACCTGTATTGCGTGAGGCTATGAGTTCCCTGGAATCTTTGGGGATTATTCACAGAAAAACGCGGGACGGCACGTATTTTTCTGAAAAAATCAGCAGTAAACCGTACACGAATATGCTGTCTCTGGCCGGGGATGATTTGCCGTCCATTATCGAGGCCAGGATGGCATTGGAGCTTGGTATGATTGCGATGGCTGCGGAGAAAATCACAGATCAGCAGCTTGATGAGCTCAACCAAACGATTAAGGCTCTTTCTGAACATCCGGGGGACTATTCTCAAGTGGATAAAGAGTTTCATCGAATTATTGCTTTTAGCGTAAACAATTACATTCTGGAAGGCATGATCGATTCCCTTTTGATGGCTTTTGACCGGATGAGTAAAAACATCCAATTTAGAGAACGGGATGTTGCGGTTGAACATCATAAAGCCATTTATGAGGCATTGAAAAAGAGATCGCCGTCCGAAGCTTTTGCACAAATGTACCGACATTTGGACTACGTAAGGAAAAAAATTTTAAAGCAAAGAAAAGAAAGCAAGGCCTAGAAAGTTAAGCTTTCACAAGAGCAGTGGCAATAAAAAAGCACCTCCTGTTACATGGTGTCCAGTCGTGCGGGCTGACACCATGTAACAGGAGGTGAAGAAGATATAAAAAAACAATTCCAAGTGAAGTATACACAAAAAAAGCGAATACTTCAAACCTGATGGGCAGACAGGAAACATGAAAAGGGAGGCCATTCCAAATGAAAAGCAGAAACAAAACGATTCTCTCCGCATTGTCTGTAGCAGCACTCGCAGGTTCCTTATTGGCAGGGTGCGGTACAGGAGCATCCTCGACTCAGGGTACGGATCCTGCGCCGGCCGCATCCAACAACACCGCTGAAGCTCCGAAGTCCAAGTTTCCTGAAAAACCGATTCAGCTGGTTGTTCCCTATGCCGCTGGCGGAGGTACGGATATCACGGCCCGCACGCTTGCAAACGCCGTTTCTAAATATCTTCCGAACAAAGGTACCGTTGTAGTCGAAAATAAGCCGGGGGCCAGCGGCACGATCGGGTTGACCGGACTTACTCAAGCCAAGCCCGACGGCTATATGATCTCCATGGCGACGATCGGTAATTTGTCCATTCAGCCGAACTACGGTAAAACACCGTACTCCTTTGACAGCTTTGAACCGATCTTAATCGCAAACTCTGTACCTCACGTATTGGTTGTGAAAGCGGATGCGCCGTGGAAAACGATTGATGAGTGGTTTGATTATGTCAAAAATAACCCGAATGCATTTACTTATTCCACTCCGGGCGTAGGGAATACGCAGCATTTGAATTTGGAAGCCGTTGCACTCAAGGATAATCTTAAATTGAAGCATGTACCTTATGACGGTGCTGCGCCTGCCATTACGGCACTGCTTGGCGGACATGTGAAAGGCGCGGTTGTACAAGTTCATGAAGCCAAACCGCAAGTGGATTCCGGGGAACTGCGCATTCTGGCCAATATCGGAACCACCAAATCGGATGCGATTCCGGATGCACCTTTGCTTGCGGAAAGAGGTTATACCGGATACAACGCTTGGACCGGTATTGTCGCTCCGAAGGGGACGCCTAAAGAAGTCGTGACCATTTTGCATGACGCCTTCAAAAAGGCTTTGGAAGACCCTGAAGTCATTGAGGACTTCAAAAAGATCGGAATTTCGCCGGCCTATAGCGGTCCGGAGGATTTCAAGAAGATTGCCGAAGAAACGTATAAATCCACCGGGGATGTTGCGAAGAAGATCGGCCTGATCAAGTAATCGGCATGATAGGATACAGGGTATGTCATCTCCGGCATATGAGATGATATACCCTCATTATGTAACGGACGAAAGGGTGCAAACCAATGTTGACGGGTGAATTAAGCAATTTCGTTCCGCTTCCTAGAATGATCCCTGTACGTCAAGTTTTTGACGCGCCAACGATCAATGATATTGAAGGCGAACTGAGAAAGGAACTGAACAAAGAAGCGATAAGAAATTCAATTAAAGCCGGGTCCCGTGTGGCCGTAGGCGTTGGAAGCAGGGGAATTGCGAATCTTCCCAAACTGGTAGTTACACTGATTCATCAACTGAAGGAATGGGGAGCCCAACCGTTTATTGTTCCAGCCATGGGAAGCCATGGAGGAGGAACCGCAGAAGGCCAGATCAAGATGCTGGCGGAGTTGGGCGTTACGGAAGAAAGCATGGGAGTACCCATCCTGAACTCCATGGATGTCGTTCAGATCGGCACCTTGGATGACGGCACCCCCATTTATCTGGATGAAGCCTCCTATCGTTCGGATGCCATTGTCTTCATCAATCGGGTGAAGCCTCATACGAGCTTTAAAGGGGATCATGAAAGCGGATTGCTGAAAATGATGGCGATCGGCTTGGGCCGGCACAAGGGGACGTTGGCAATCCATCAGCATCCGCTGGCTGAAATGCCCGTATTGCTGCCCAAAATAGCTGAGGTCTATCTGAAGCATGCCCCGATCGCCTTTGGGGTTGGAGTATTGGAGAATGCTTACGACAAGACCGCGCATATTGAAGCGGTCACGCCGGATGAGCTCATACTTAAAGATAAAGAACTGCTTATTCAAGCCAAAAAGTATATGCCCAGGATTGTACCGGAACAAGTCGATCTGCTTATGGTCAATGAAATAGGGAAAAACATCAGCGGTTCGGGAATGGATCCTAACATCACAGGACGGGCCGCATCGAAAGCACCGCAACAATTTAACGCGCCTCAAATTGAACGGATTTTCGTTCGCGGCCTGACAAAGGAAACGAAGGGGAATGCTTGCGGAATCGGGGTGGCCGATGTGATCACCAGACGGGTTTTTGAACAGATCAATCTGAGCTACACCTACGCCAACGTCATTACATCCAAAATTCTGGATTCCGCCAAAATTCCCGTCATTATGTCCAATGACCGGGAAGCCATAAGCACCGCTTTAAGGACGTGTTACCATATCGATCTTCAAAATCCGAGGGTGGTATGGATCAAAAATACATTGGAATTAGAAAATATTTTGATTTCCGAATCGGTTTTGGCGGATATGAAGGGAGATCCCCGCATACAAGTATTAGGCGAACCTTTGGAGATCGCCTTCGATTCAGACCATAACATAACAACAGATATATGGAGAGGAATGGAGCACGGATGAGTAAACCTGCCAATCAAATCAAAGGGATTCTGGGCTTTCCCGTCGCCCCCTTTAAAGACAACGATCAATTGGATGTACAAGCATTAGCCGCAAACATTACCTTTTTGATTGACGGAGGGCTGGATGCAATTTACGTTTCGGCCGGAGCGGGAGAGTTTCAGTCGCTGACACGCAGCGAGTATGAAGCGATTGTTGAGATCGCCGTTTCGCTGAGCAGGGGAAAAGTGCCCGTATACACGGGCGTCGGGGGAAACATCAAAGAGGCCGTCGAATTGGCGCGCATCACACAAGCCAAAGGGGCTGACGGATATTTAATTTTGCCTCCTTATTTAATCAACGGAGAACAATCCGGATTATACGAATACTTTAAGACCATTATCGAATCTACGGATCTGAATGCCATTGTTTATCAACGCGACAATGCCGTATTGTCTTTGGGTACCCTGACGAAATTAGCCGAGCTTCCCCAGTTCATCGGACTCAAAGACGGTGTCGGGAAGATGGAGAGCAACATCGAGTTCGTTCAGACCTTAGGAAACCGCCTGAGCTGGATCAATGGCATGCCGTTTGCCGAAGTGACGTACCCGGCTTATGTTCCGTTGGGCTTTACTTCCTATTCATCGGCGATTTCGAACTATATACCTCACATTTCGAGAATGTTTTATAGCGCAGTCCAAGAAAACAATCAAGCTTTACTGAACGAGCTGTATAAAGAAGTGATTTTCCCGATCAACAACATTCGCAAACAAAGAAAAGGCTATGCCGTTTCCCTAATCAAAGCCGGTATGGAGATCATGGGATTACCCGTCGGCGGCAGGGTACGTGCGCCCCTGATTCCAGTAGAGAAAGAGCATTACGCTCAGCTGGAGGTTATCTTGAAGCATGCGTTAGATCGGTTTCCCAAAAAAACAGCAATAGAATCCAGCAAATAAAGGAGTATGAGTATACCATGTCCGACATTCGAGTATCTCCGGAAAAATTGACGGCGTTTTGTAAACAAGTGTTGACCGCAGCCGGTATCCCCGAGCGCGATTCGGAAATTATCGCAGATTCTCTTGTTCACGCCAACCTGACAGGCGTTCATTCTCACGGTGTTTCCAAATTGAACGATTACCTGGTCAGACTGGACAATAACCTGGTGACGAAGGAAACGAACATCACCGTCGTTTCCGAAACGCCGACAACCGCACTGCTTGACGCGGGCAACGGCTGGGGCCAGATCGTATCCCAGAAAGCCGTCGACGTAGCGGTTAAGAAAGCGAAGGAGTACGGCAGCTCCTGGGTTGGCGTCCGGAATTCGAATCACTACGGGACAGCAGCCTATTGGACGGCTCAAATTGCAGCGCAGGGAATGATCGGCATCTCGATGACCAATACCTCTCCTGTCATGGTTCCGTTCGGTTCCAAGGTGCCTACTTTGGGAACGAATCCGATTTCCATTGCCGTGCCGTCTCCATCGGGCAAGCCGATTATGCTGGATATGGCTACAAGCAACCAGGCCAGAGGCAAAATCACCCTAGCCTCCAAGATGGGCAAACCGATTCCGACGGATTGGGCCATTACCGTCGACGGACGGGAAACAAGCGATCCTCATGAGGCGCTAAAAGGAAGTCTCCTGCCTTTCGGGGGAGCTAAAGGGTCCGGGTTGGCCATTATGGTTGATATTTTAACGGGCGTGTTGACCGGGGCTCTGTACGGATCGCAAATCCCGCGCTTTTATGATGATCCGGTTCCGCAAAATCTGGGACATATGTTTGCCGCCCTCGATGTCAGTGCAATGATGCCTCTTGATACATTCCTTGAGCGCATGGCGGAAAAAGAGCGCGAAACCCGGGAGAGCGCACCAGCCAAAGGATTTGATAAAGTCTATATGCCGGGAGATCTGGAATATGCAAGAGCCGAGGAAGCCCGGAAAAACGGGATCGTATTGTCTAGTGAAATCCATAACGAGCTGTTAAGTGCGGCCCGGCGTTATGGTGCCAATGTGACTTTAGTGGACTGATAATTTCCAGAATTGCCCGTCATTACCTATGAACGCCATAGAAAGGATTGGAATGCAGATGACTATAGGAGAGAAAACCACAACGAATACTTATTTGAATTATATAAATGGAAGCTGGACCGCTTCTTCGTCCGGTGAAGTGGATAAGAGTACGAATCCCGCCAATGCGCAGGAAATTGTAGGCTATATTCAAAAATCGACGGCAGCCGATTTGGATCGGGCAGTCCAAGCGGCGAAGGAAGCTCAGGTTCAATGGAGAAAGCTTTCAGGCGCCGCCAGAGGAGATTATCTTTTCAAAACGGCCAATATTCTTGAAGCCCGACTCAACGACATTGCCGAAACAATGACAAGAGAAATGGGCAAATCGCTTCCCGAAGCCAAAGGAGAAACGGCCAGAGGCGTGGCGATTCTCCGTTATTATGCGGGCGAAGGCATGCGCAAGGTAGGCGATGTGATTCCATCCACCGACAGTGAGGCGCTGATGTTTACGAATCGTGTTCCTCTCGGTGTGGTAGGCATTATTTCGCCTTGGAATTTCCCTGTTGCGATTCCGGTCTGGAAAATCGCGCCCGCACTGATTTATGGCAATGCCGTAGTGTTCAAGCCTGCGCAGGAAACCGCCGTAACGGCTGCTAAAGTGATAGAGTGCTTCGCCGAAGCGGGCCTACCGGCAGGCGTGCTCAATATGGTGACCGGCGCCGGCTCCGTGATTGGGCAGGGCATCATTGATCATAAGGATATTAAAGGGATCAGCTTCACGGGCTCCGATCAAGTCGGTAAGCTTGTAGCTCAGGGTGCGGTTGCCCGCGGAGCCAAGTATCAGCTTGAAATGGGAGGCAAAAACCCGGTGATCGTGGCAGAGGATGCGGATCTCGATCTGGCCGTCGAAGCCACCGTCAGCGGTGGTCTCCGCTCTACGGGACAAAAATGCACGGCCACCAGCCGTGTCATCGTACAAAGTAAAATTTATGACCTATTTAAAGAAAAGCTGCTGGCCAAAGTGAACGAAATCAAGGTTGGCGACGGATTAAACAGCGATACATGGATGGGGCCCTGCGCCAGTGAAAATCAATTAAACACCGTATTATCTTATATCGAGAAGGGGAAACAGGAAGGAGCCACACTGCTTGCAGGCGGAAAGCGGATCACCGGCGGCGGTCTGGAAAATGGCTTCTATGTTGAGCCTACCGTGTTTGAAAATGTGAATCGCAATATGGTCATTGCGCAGGAGGAGATTTTCGGTCCGGTGCTTGCTTTAATCAAGGTGGATACTATAGAAGAAGCGCTGGAAGTGGCGAATGATACAAAATATGGATTAAGCGCCTCTATTTTCACACAAAACATTGGAAATATGTTATCATTTATTCGAGAGATGGATGCGGGCCTGGTCCGCATTAATGCGGAATCGGCCGGGGTTGAGCTGCAAGCGCCGTTTGGCGGTATGAAACAATCCAGTTCCCATTCCAGGGAACAAGGTCAGGCGGCCATTGAATTTTATACGTCCATCAAAACCGTATTTGTGAAAGCATGATTCCTTTGAGTTAACACATATCACCGAAAGCCGGGATTCTTGACAGAAGAAACCGGCTTTTCTTAAGATATATGGAGCTTTTCTTACTGAAAGCCGGAGGCGAAATACCTGGTGCGAAGTTATTTGATTTTGGGCATGTGCGGACTATTCCTCATTCAATATTTTGTTCACGTTCAATGGCTGGAGTATCTGGTCATTTTTATGGCGCTTGCCGCCTTTATGGGAAGCGCTACCAAAGCGGATCCCGTGCCAAGATGGTTTGGGATCTGCATGCTGATGACCGGAATCGTTCTGGAGTTTCAAAAAGGGAGGGGGATCGACGGAGTCAGTGAAGGCATATCGATGAATCTTCCTCTGCTTACGCTCGTCATTTTGGTGCCGCTGCTTTCGATTCCGTTAAAGCTCGGGGGATATTTTGATGCTATCGATACGCTGCTTCGGGGATTGCTGCATCATCCCCGTAAGCTTTTTGCGGGAATCACGAGCGTATTGTTTGTCCTGGGGCCGATTCTGAACCTCGGTTCGATCCGCATCGTCGATGAACTGCTTAAAGGCTTGAAGCTTCCTCCCGTGATGCTTGCCAAAAGCTATTTAGTGGGCTTCTCGACGACTATGCTGTGGTCGCCGTATTATGCATCCGTCGCTTTGATTCTCTATTACTTGAAAATTCCGACCATCGAATACATGGCCTATGGCATCGGGTTTGCCTTGCTCTTTATCTTGATTGGAAATGTGCTCTTTGCCTTTTGGTCCAAACGTCATCCCTTAAGCCCGGATTCTTTCGCCGAAGCGGCGTCCGCGGAAGAATCAAAAGACGGCACCTATCGCCGAAAGCTCGTTCGATTGGGTTTGATTGTCGCGGTTTTGATGAGTATGACCTTTCTGCTGGAAACGCTGACCCATTGGTCGATGCTTGTCATCGTGAGCCTTCTGTCCATTTCCTTTCCTTTATGCTGGGTAATCATAACCGGAAAATGGAGTCTATTGCGCACCCAGCTGGCTGATTTTCGAGACCGGTCCGTGCCCATTATGAATAATGAAATCCTATTGTTTACCAGCGCAGGATTATTAGGAAACGCTTTGCAGGGCACCGCCTTCGGAAGCGGGATGAAATGGGCCCTGATCAGCTTGGCCCAACAGTCGTTTTTTATTTTCGAGATATCGATTATTGTTACTGTCGTTGTCGTTGCCTTCATAGGCATTCATCCGATGGTGATCGTTACCGCGCTGGTTACCCAAATGGATGCCCAGGCATTGGGGACGACTCCCATTGCGCTTGCGATACTGCTGATGCTCGCCTGGTCCACCTCAGCCGTACTAAGTCCGGTTAACCCATTGAATTTGCTGGTAAGCCGGCTGTCCGGCATTACGGGGCTTGCCGCAGGGGTTCGCGCCAACGGGATTCACCTGTTAATTGTCGCCATCCTCGGATTATCGATTATCACGATCATTCAATAGAGCATCAAACCGAATGAGAGGCCTTCGAGGCCTCTTATTTTGTTGCCCCTCCTTTTCCATGGTTTAACAGTAATGATACTCAACAAAAAGGTGACACAATGTCATTCTGTGAGGAAATGACGGGATGAATCGCCTGAATGCATCTTTTCGGGGAAAAATGCCTGTATTTAAGGATTTCCAATGCCTGCTTTTTTTGATATAGTTCATGTATAAAAATTTAGTGACACGAAATATATAGTCTTAAAATATTTATAAGTATCATTTTTAATGATTTATGTAATATGAAAACGACAACTTAAATGGGGGTGTACCCATGGGTCTGGAGGGTGAGATCGTCAAGCTGCTGAAAGATTTAATTCGCAGCCACAATGAAATCTTAAGCAAGAAGATGAGAGATGACAGCATAACGCCTCCCCAATGGATGACACTGCATCAAATTTATCAGCAGCCCAAGACGATTGGACAGATTGTTGATGCGGTGCAGCTTTCCTACAGCACGGTTTCGGGCATTATTGACCGGCTGGAGCGGGACGGTTGGATTCGGCGCGAAAGGGATGAGCGGGACCGCCGCATCATTTGGATCTATAAAACGAATAAGCTTCAGGAAAGAATGGCGGGAAACACGATCTTTCAGGAAACGTTTTATACCGAGCTCCTGAGCGGGCTGCCGGAGCATGAACTGAACATGATTGTGAAATCTATCAGATTGCTGAACAAACAAATAGAAATGAAGGTTGGGGAGAAGACATGAAGCGCAAAGCGGTATTGTATGTTATTTTAACGTGCCTGGTGGTCGTTGGAGGGGGAATCGGCGGTTACTTCTGGTATGAAGGGCAAAATTATGTCTCAACCGAAGATTCAAGGCTTGCCGGAGATATTTATAAAGTCATGCCCCGCATTACGGGGAAGGTCATATCGCTGCAAGTGAATGAAGGGGATCATGTGATGGCCGATCAAATTATCGGACAGCAGGACAGCAATAATTTGCCTACGAGCAGCCTCGATCAAGCGGCACTAAGATCCCCTATTGAAGGCACGGTGATCAAAACCTTGGTCAAGGCGGGAGAAGTCGCCTCTCCGGGCCAAACCGTTGCTATGGTGGTGGATAAGAGACAATTGTACGTCACGGCCAATATCGAGGAGACAGAGATTTATAAAATCCATGAAGGGCAAAGGGTAGATATCCGCGTCGATACGTTTCCCGGCCAACCGTTGACGGGTCATGTGAAAGAAATAAGCAAGGCCACGGCTTCGACCTTTTCGCTGCTTCCTTCAACGAATACCAGCGGTAACTTTACCAAAGTAACCCAGCGCATTCCCGTCAAAATTTCAATTGATGATCAGCTGGGGCTGGATTTATCGCCTGGCATGAGTACTACGATCAAAATTCATTTGAAAAGCAACTGAAAAGGGGTTAGTTATCCATGAAAAAAATACATAAATGGCTTATTCCAACGGTTCTTACAACGGTTTTCGTTGGAATTTTGCCGGGATGCAGCGATACATCGGACGCAAGCGGTGCGAATCCCGCGAGTGTGCCGGTAAAGGTCATCAAGCTTGGTCAATTCACGGATCCGGGGTTAAGCGGTAAAATTATCCCCGATCAAGATATCAAAATCGTATCGAAGGTATCCGGCAAAGTGGCCGGGGTGAATGTGCAGGAAGGCGATAAAGTGAAAAAAGGCGACGTGCTGGTCCAATTGGAAACGGACGACTTGCTTCAGCAAGTGAGGCAGGCCCAATCCGGCGTGGCTGCGGCGGAGGCGAAGCTGGCCGATACGCAGGCAGGAGCCCGCACGCAGGAGATACAGGGGCTGGAGAGCGCCGTGAAAATGGCGCAGGGCGCTTATGAACAAGCCACGGCTGCCCTGCAGCAAGCCAGCGCTGCCTTGGACCTGAGCACCAAAACCTATAACCGCCTGCGGAACATGTTTGACAGCAGCTCAAGCGTGACGCAGGAGGAACTGGATAAGGGTACGCTCGATTATGAGAAAGCCAAAGCGGGCTACGAGCAGGCGCAGGCCGCGCAAAAATCGGCGGCGGCCCAGGTAGAGGCGGCCAAGGCCAAGCTCGAACAGGCCCGGATCGGGCCTACGGACAATACGCTCAAAGCGCTTCAGGCGGAGGTTGACCGGTTACACGCGGGATTGGAGCTGGCGAACAGCAGCCTGAACAATGCAACGATTACGGCACCGATCGACGGCGTCGTCGTGAAGAAAAGCATATCGCCGGGCGAGATGGCTCAGGCAGGGGTGCCGATCATCTCCCTGGTCAATATGGATCAGGTACAAGTGGAGTTGAGCGTAGCGGACAATCAAATTTCCAAGGTAAACGTAGGGACACCTGTACAAGTGAAGGTTCAAAGCATACCGGATCAATTGTTCCAGGGTACAATCTCGTTTGTCAGTCCCGTTTCTAACCCGAACAGCAATACATTCCCGGTCAAAGTAAAGGTGGATAACAAGGACGGCCTGCTGTTTGCCGGTATGGTGGCCGAAGTCCATATTGATGGTGCCGGGGATAACCGGATCGAGGTGCCGAAAAGCGCCATCGTGAAAAAAGAGAACAAGGAATATCTGTTCATTATGGATAACGATACGGCTCGCCTCGTAGAAGTGAAAACGGAAGAAAAAAATCAGGATTGGGTTTATGTGCAGCCGAATGACAAGCTCAAGGGAGACCGACAAATTGTCGTGAACCCCGGGGATAAGCTGGCGGATGGCACCAAGGTGAAAGCTCAATAGGAGGTGCTTGCAGCTATGGCCGATGCATCGGCGGTCAATCAACAACAAAAGTCGGGAGATAGCGGGATGTGGTTTGCACTGATCGCCATCGTGCTGGGCACCTTTGTCTCTGTACTTAACAGCAGCCTGATGAATGTAGCGATGAATAAATTCGTCGCGGTGTTCGGCTCCGATATCAATACGATCCAGTGGGTTATCACCGGATATACGCTGGCTTCCGCTATGGTCATTCCCATGTGCGGCTTTCTGGGGGCGCGATTCGGGAATAAAACCGTGTTTATCTATTCCGTTGCCGGTTTTACTCTGGGGTCGGTCGTTTGCGGGCTTGCGTGGAGCGACAGCACGCTCATTTTATTCCGTGTGCTTCAAGGCTTCGCCGGCGGATTTATTATGCCGATCGGGATGTCCATTATTTATTCGAACTTCCCTAGAGATAAGGTCGGTACCGCCATCGGGCTGTGGGGCGTGGCCGCCATGGTAGCTCCCGCACTCGGGCCGACGTTCGGCGGATATTTGATTCAATACTACAGCTGGCGTCTGCTGTTTTTCATCAATATTCCTATCGGTATTCTTGCCGTTATACTCGGAAAGATCCTGCTGAAAGACACACCGCGTGAAGAAGGGTTAAAATTCGATACGACCGGCGCGGTGCTTTCCATGATATTCTTTGGAACGCTGCTGCTGGCCTTAAGCAAGGGCCAAGCGGAAGGATGGACATCGTTGTACATCGTCAGCCTGCTGTTTATCGCCTTTTTCAGCTTTTTGCTGCTGCTCTGGGTCGAGCTTGGTGTGGAGCAGCCCGTGCTCGATTTGAGAATTTTCAAAAATGCCAAATTTACGATCAGCGTGATTTCGGGCAGTCTGGTCATGATGGGCATGATGGGCGGTACGTTCTTAACGCCGCTGTACCTGCAAAATATCCAGGGGCTTACCGCGATGCAGACCGGTATACTCATGATGCCCCAGTCGGTTGCCATGGCTTTGATGATGCCGCTCAGCGGGAAGCTGGCGGACCGGTTCGGTATTGTTCCATTAAGTGTCGTCGGACTGTCTATCCTGGGTATAATGACGATGGAGCTGCATCATTTGACGACAGATACACCGAATCATTGGTTGAATTTTATCTTAACAATACGCGGAATCGGGATCGGGCTTTGCATGATGCCGCTGACCACAGCCGGCATGATGGCTGTGGCTCCTCAGCAGGTCGGCAACGCTTCTCCGCTGTCCAACGTTTGCCGTCAGGTGGCCGGGTCTTTGGGGATCGCGCTTTTCGCCGCCATCATGAGCAACCGTCAAATTCTTCATTATCAGCATATTTCCGACAGTGTGTCTGTCGACTCCATTACGGCCAATGATACGCTTTCGATGCTCTCCGGAGCGATTTATTCCTGGGCGGTGGATATGGCGACAGCATCGGGAAC
This sequence comes from Paenibacillus naphthalenovorans, assembly GCF_900099895.1. Lineage (GTDB taxonomy): Bacteria > Bacillota > Bacilli > Paenibacillales > NBRC-103111 > Paenibacillus_G > Paenibacillus_G naphthalenovorans. The sequence goes on along the minus strand of NZ_FNDY01000009.1, from coordinate 150,277 downwards.
CGCAGCCTCATACTTGGCCGGTTTTATGCAAAGAGAAGCTATGGTAAGGTCGATCGCCGATACATTTTACCTCTCGGCTATACCTGCTTTTCTCTGCATCCCGTTTGTGTTTTTCCTGAGCGGCAAGAAAAAATCCCCTGCTGCAAAAAAGTGAATGCAGCCGGCGGCCCAGTGATTTCGGGAGGTTTACAAAAATGAAAAAAAGGTTATCTATTCTATTGAGTGCGGCTATGGCGTTTTCGATGCTTTCAACCGCAGCATTCGGTGCCGGTACATCGAAGTCATCGGCTGACTTCAGCGATTTAAAGGATTTGGATGCTTCTGCGAAAGCGAAATTCGATACGATGATATCCGCAGGCATTTTCGATGGAGTCGGGGAAGGAAGATTTGGTTTAAAAGACAAAATGAACCGCGCTCAATTCGCGAAGGTCGCTGCGTTGATTTTCGGCTTGAAGGTGGACACTTCCTTGAAGGCTTCCAGCTTTAGCGACGTAAGTGCCGACGACCCTGCGAACGGCTACGCCCTTCCCTATATCGAAGCGCTCAGAGGGGCTAATCTCACGGACGGCTTTGCTCAGAATGCGTACAACCCGGCCGGTGAAGTGACAAAGGAGCAGCTCGCCGCCTTTTTGATCCGCGGTTTGAATAAAGATGCTGAAGCCAAATCGACAACGGGCTTGAACGATCCGACCGTCTCGGATTGGGCCAAAGGCTACGCTGCTCTGGCTATCCGGCTAAAGCTTATGGACAGCGAAACGGACGGTACATTCGGAGGTACTTCTGCTGCCACCCGCGAGCTGTTGGTTACCTCTTCTTATGAAGCAAAGCAGCAATATATACCTGGCTCCAGAAATACGAATGAACCCGGCGGAGGAGCAGTTACGCTGACCATGGATATGCCAAGCTACGACATTACGGGCAGCACGCAAGCACAAGTTAAAAGCGTACTGCAGGAAAAGACTGATGAGGGTTGGAGAATCGGCGCTGTCGTGAAGCTGAAGAACACATCGGGCTCAGCGGTTCGGATTCCTGATTATGAGCTTCGGGCCAAAGCTTCGGACGGCACGGTATACGTTCTGCAATCAAGCGCAAGCAACCCGCATTCGATTCCGCCTCAGAGCTATGTGGAATTAAGCTATATGACCGTGATTGAAGTGAAAACGGAGCTGGATTTAACGGATTTGCTTTGGATTGATGTAGATCAGAATGTGTATCCGAAGCAGGAGACCCTGCTGGCTGATGCTCCAATCGGATCGATCGTATGGCGCGGCAAGGATGCAGTTATTGAGGATTCGGCTTTGTTGGGAAATTGGGGCGTCACGTTCTCCGTTCCGGGAGAGTCCTCTGCTTTGAAGTATACGGCTTCGCGATTGAACCGACAATTTACAGGACAAGCGCCGACCTATATCGTGCAGCTCATCGTGGAAAACCCGGGCAGCTATACGGAAACCGTTCCGGATTTTACCCTCGGGGGAAAAGCGGAGGGACAGACGTTTATCGGGAAGCGGATCGAACAGGAACCCGTTACTCTCCATCCCGGCGAGAGGAAGTATTTACATTACGCGGTCACTACCGACCTGAACACACAGCTTACTGCGTTCTATGTTCTATCGCCTGAAAGCTTCTTGAAGCAAGGGCAGAGCACGCCAATAGTGTACTATACCGGAAGGATCGGCTTCAGATTCCCGTCATCTTACGGAACGCCGATGGCATTGCCGGCTTATGAGTTTGGCAAACCTATTGCCATCGACTCGCTAAGTCAAGCCGTTAGTCCGCAGTTGGGCGTGTCGCTGATGAGTCTGGATTGGTTTGAAAATGAAGGACAAAGCTTCAAGACGGCGGTGGCACAGCTGAAATTCAAGAACCCGAGCGGCAGCCCGCTTTCGGTTCCTGATCTGACGGCCGAGCTGCAGAATGCCCAGGGCATCCTATACAGCGGCACCCGGACTGCGAGCTCCGTGAAAGAAGTGCTGCCTGGAATGGGGACGGTAGTCACGTTCACCTTTACCGTACCTTTATCCGAGGATGCGGCCCGGTTCACCTTCCGTCTTTTGGAGCAGCAGGGGCAGCAAACGTACAAATTTCCGGTTGCTGAAACCAGTGTGGCTGTAAATCCGCCTGCAGCGGATTCTACTTTGCTCACGTTCTATCCTTTTGAATTGAAGCTGTCTTCCTGGTCTTTATCCGCCGTTACGATGGCGAACCCTACGACCCGGGCATACACCTTTAATTATAAATTCAAGATGGACCTTGACGTTCATACGACCGATGAGGTGATCGTAGACCCTGGCAATCCGAAGCTGTATATGCAGCTGGAGAACAGTGAAGGCACGCGGATAGCCTCCAAGGTGTACACGTTGGCAGGAGAAAACCGGTTGATGAGCGGGAGCCAGATCATTAATTTTGATAATGTAAGCTCGGATCAGCTGGAAATTCCCGTGACGCTGAAAATTTATGAAACCATAAACACCCCTGCCGGCGATGCCAAACGGTTATTAGCTGTATTGAAGCAATGATCATCCCTTTGATTTTCAGGCTGTCTTATGAGCCCGTTTGTAAAAAAAGTGTTGACGATCCAATCATCCGATGGTACTGTTTAATTCATAGTAAGTATATATGAATGGTTGTTTTGGCGAATGCGGTAATTCGGCGGTAAACCCCGACACTCGGGGGCAGGCATGTCCGGCGCAAATCATAACACCGTTTTGCTGACCATATGTATGGAAGCCTTCTTCTCTCCTGTTCATGAGAGTTAAGAAGGCTTTTTTGATGAAGGAGATGCTTTCTCCTTGATGAGACAGGCAGGTATATGGGCAGAGCGGGACCCCGCAATGACCGGGAATGAGATGGATGGTTTCCAACCATGAGAGGGAGGTAAATATGGCAAATTCGGTAATCCTTTATCCGCTTGGTGTTGGAGATGCCTTCACTGCGCGACATTTTTTTGTGAACTGCTTCATCAGCGTGGACGGCCGTGAGTTTTTTATTGACTGCCCGGCTTATCTCGGAAAAATGTTTCATTCTAACAATAAGCACGGGGAACTGAAACTCGATCTTCACCGTTATCGCGAGCTTTTCATTACTCATATGCATGCAGACCATGTCGGCGGACTTGAGGAACTCGCATACTTTCAGTATTACAAAACCGAGAATCCGGTTAAACTCTATGGTCCCGAATGGCTGCTTCAAGACATCTGGACTCATTTGCGCCCGGCCCTTGAGCCATCTGTGCGCGAAGGAGGCGGGCTTGCTGCCTTTGACTGGTATTTTGACCCGGTTCCGATTCCGCATTTCCATGATTTCGGAGACTTCAAAGTCAGCTATAAAACCACTCGCCACATCCCGCGCACGCTCGCTTTCCGGTTCGACTTTGGCAATTTCAGGCTTGGTTATGCCCCGGATACGGGTTTTGATCCTGATTTGATCGCATGGCTTAATGAATGCGATTTAATCATACACGATGCATGGTTCGGCAAAACCGAAGCATTAGGAGGAGATATTCGCAGCCTACACACGCCCATTGCCGATTTGTTGACGCTGCCGGAGGATTTTCAACGTAAAACGCTCTTATGCCATTATGCGGACACGGCATATCGTGACAGTCCGGAGAATCCAAGTGAAAACATTGGCGCCTATCGTTTATTGCAGCAAGGAAAAGTATACCGGTTGGTATAGGCCGGAAATTTGCAGAGCGGCGGTCAACCTCCGCGAAGAAACGGCTTATTCGGAAATTGACATAACATCCGCACGAAAATGTTCGAAATGCAAAAAAACAAACAAAAGAAACCGAACAATAGCTTGCCAAACTTTACTTATTTAGGTAATATGGTGATATGCTGGTTTAGAAGGTGATAGCGTGCTTCCGATAGATTCTAATGAAAGTAAGAAGAAGCTTGCCCATCTTTATAACGAAGTATCCAAGAGTTTGTTCGGATTCGGTACGATTTCGCTTAAAGTATCGATTGATGGCAATATAATCACTTTCAAAGCCAAACATCGCCGGTCTCCGCGTTCGGAAGCTTTGGAGGGAGAAGCCCCCAATTTGAAGTATGAAGTTGACTTTTATATGTCGAACATTTACAAGAAGAAGATGAGGGAACGGTTGGAGGAAAGATTCGAATTGGACATTGAGGCGGTGCTGCGGGACTATGATCCTGCCACCCAGTGGGCCATCACGAATGTTATTTTGGCCGAATCCTGACGGAATATCCGGTACGTTCCCTTTTTGATATATCTTAAGGGGAGCTACCCCACGGAAACCAACGGATAACGCCTGACTTTGTTTACGAAGGGAAAGCGCTTTGGTTAGAAGATTTTTTCTAGCTGAAGCGCTTTCCTTTTTTTTATTTAACCACATAAAACAAGGGGAGGAATAGGATGTGAAGAAAAAATGGATTAGCGGCCTGGTTTCAGTATCTCTTTTGGGACTGGCTCTGGCCGGGTGCGGAACGGAAAAGCAAGAACCAAGCGGTACGGCGTCGGAGGGCGGTGGGGAACCGACCAAACTCGTTATTTCCACCTGGGGCTTCTCGGAGGATTTTTTCAAGAAAGAAGTCTATGAACCGTTCGAAAAACGGCATCATGCCCGAATCGTCGTTGAAATTGGTAACAATGCGGAACGTTTGAGCAAAGTAAAGCAGGGCAGCTCTCAAGTGGACCTCATTTATTTGTCGGATTACTATGCGCAGCAGGCGATTGAAGCCGGCTTGTTCGAGAAGATCGACCGGAGCAGAATACCTAATATCGAGCAGATTTACGATATAGCCAAAGCGCCGCTCGGCGAGGAGTACGGTCCGGCGTATACGATCGGCCAACTGGGCATTGCATACAATCCGAAAACGGCGGGCAAGGAGCTGAAATCCTGGAGTGATCTATGGAGTCCTGAGCTGGCCAAGAAGCTGACGCTGCCGTCGATCACCTCGACGAGCGGCCCGATGGTTCTTGATGCCGCATCGCATGTGGCCGGCTCCTCCTCATTCGATGAAGAGCAGGCGTTCGCCAAGCTGAAAGAGCTGAACCCCCATGTAGTCAAGTATTACAGCAAGACGTCCGAATTCGTGAATATGTTCGCCCAAGGTGAAATCGTCGCGGGACCGATTTTGGAGATGTACGTGAAAGATCTGAAGGCCGCTGTTCCGGACGCGAAGTTCATCGCCCCGCAGGAAGGGGCTTACGCTGTAATCAACACCGTGAATGTAGTGAAGGGCAGCAAGAACAAACCGTTGGCCGAAGAGTTCATTAACTGGCATCTGAGCAAGGAAGTTCAGGAGAAGGCGGCCAAAGCGGCTGTCGATTCTCCGGTGAATAAAACATTGCAGCTGAAACCGGAGGAAGTACAAGGAATCACCTATGGTATAGAGGTTGTGGAGAAACTGCGTATGCTGGATATGAAATTCGTCAATGAACGCTTGAAAGCCTGGACCGACCGTTGGAACCGGGAAATCACGCAATAAGGCGAATGAACGGATAAACAAGGATATGCGGTTTTCCAGTGTATCCTTGTTTTTTCTTGACAGGAGCTTATGCGGAAGAAAGGGGACGGTTATGCAAAAGAAAGTTATCCTGGATGTGGATACCGGTATTGATGACGCGCTCGGGATTGTGCTTGCGGTTCGCAGCCGGCAGCTCGATATTCTGGGGATTACCACAGTGAGCGGAAACGTTTCTTTAGCCAAAGCGACCGAGAATACATGCAAAATCTTGGAGCTGCTGGATGCGGCAGAGCGGATTCCCGTCATCCGGGGGGCGGACCGGCCTTTGTTCCGGCCGGCCGTGTTTGAACACAGAGTGCATGGGGAAGACGGTCTAGGCGGCGCGTTATCCGCAATGCAGCTTGAGAAAACGGCTGCGGACGGCTTTGCTCCCGATTTCATGATCGCGAGTGCGGTTCGGTTTCCGGGCGAGGTTACGCTGGTCATGACGGGGCCTCTCACCAATCTGGCCCATGCCGTCAGGAAAGATCCGGGCTTGGTCCATCGCGTGAAGGAGGTGATCTTCATGGGAGGAGCAGTCCAAAGCTTCGGCAACGTGACGCCCACCGCCGAGTACAACATGTACGTCGATCCGGAAGCAGCGAAGATCGTTATGCATGCGGGCTTTCGTTCATTAACGCTGGTCGGGCTGGACGTCACACGCCGTGCGCTGCTGACAGAAGAGCACATCGGGCAACTGGCCGGCTCTCCCTTAGGTGATTATGTCCGGCAGAGCACGGCAGATTATATGAAGCGTTACTATGAACGGTACGGAGTGCGTGCTTGCGCCATGCACGATCCGCTGGCCGTCGGCGTAGCCATAAACCGCGACCTGGTCACAACCGGATATTATTACGTGGATGTGGAGACCCGAAGCGACTTGTGCGACGGGCAGACGGTCTGCGATTTTCAGAACCGGCTTCACAAGCAGCCGAACGTCCATGTATGCCTGGAAGTCGATACCGGCGCTTTCTTCCGGCTGTTTATCCGTGCTCTTCGCAGCATCTAGTACCGGCGAAACAAGGAACGGAACAGGGGATTGCTTTTTATGAATAAAAAGTATACTTATCTGCTGCTGCTGCCCGGCCTATTGTTTTTGGCGGTATTTATGCTCATGCCTATCCTGCTGACGATCGGTTCGACCTTCTTTCCGGAAGGGAGCTTTACGCTCGGCGGGTATATGCAGTTTTTCAAGGATCCGTATTTTCTCAAAATATTGCTCACGACGCTGCGGGTGAGTCTTGTGACAACCGCAATGTGCGTTATTGTGGGATTCCCGGTGGCGTATTACATCTCCAGGCAGTCTCCCCGTACAAAAGCAGTGCTGCTGGCTTTGGCCATCTTTCCGCTGCTGACGAGCCCGGTCGTCCGCTCGTTCAGCTGGATGATCATTCTAGGCAAGAACGGACTTCTGAATCGTTCTCTGTCGGCTCTGGGCATGATCGATCAGCCGCTCGAAATTCTGTATACTCCTGCGGCGATGATGATCGGCATGGTTCATCTGTTTCTGCCGCTGATTGTGATCACTCTCGTCGGCGTGCTGGAGAACATCGATCCCGATTTGTTGAAGGCTGCGGAGAGCCTGGGGGCATCCAGGCTGAAAGCCTTTTTCAGAGTCGTCGTGCCGCTGAGCGTGCCCGGTCTGATCGTAGGGAGCATTCTGGTGTTCGTAGGCAGCCTGACGGCTTATACGACGCCTGCCCTGCTCGGAGGCAAGCAGCTTGTCGTCTCCACCTTTTTGTACCAAAATGCAATTACGCTGAATGATTGGTATTCGGCATCGGTGATCGCCGCGATTATGATTGTCGTGACATTGGCTGTCATCGCCCTGATGAATGCCGTCGCCAATAAATTGAATCCGAAGGGGTAGCTTGATGTGCGGGAGAACCATCGCGGACTGGGTTTGTTTACGCTGCTGGTCTATATCTTTCTGCTCGGGCCCCTGCTGATTATCGGGGTGGCTTCCTTTGAACCGGGCACAATTCTGAAATTTCCTCCCCAGGGATTTTCATTCAAATGGTATCAACATATCTTTGAAGTCGAGATGTTCATGAAGACCTTCCGGACATCCGTGCTTGTTTCGTTTGTCGGCAACGTATTGGCGCTTCTGCTGGGCATTCCCGCGGCGTACGCGTTAAGCCGGTTTAGCTTCAAAGGCAGGGACACCTGGAATGCGGTCTTTATTTCGCCGGTGCTCATCCCCGGCATTGTGCTCGGCTTTATCATGCTGAAGTATTTGATCGTCGCTTATCAACTGCCGATTTATACGGCCTTGTTCGCGGGGCATACCGTCATTATGCTTCCGTTTATGATCCGCGTCATCGCTTCCAGCTTGTCCAATTTCGATTTTGCCGTCGAGGAAGCGGCGCATAGTCTTGGGGCGGGGCCTCTCCGCACCTTTTTCACCATCGTGCTGCCCAATATCAAGTCGGGCCTTATCGCAGCTGTACTCATTGCGTTTTTGGAGTCGTTCAACAATGTGGACATTTCCGTCTTTATGACGGGACCGGGCGTCAGCACGCTGCCGATCCAGATGCTGACTTATGTGGAAAATAACTTTGACCCGACGATCGCGGCGATTTCCGTGCTGCTCATGATCTTTACGGCCATGCTGATGTTTGTGATCGAGCGATTGATGGGATTATCTTATTTTACCAAAAAATAACGGAGGCTATTATCATGGCATTGCTTATGCTGGACAACGTATCGGTCGCTTACGATCAGCAAAATATATTGCAAAATTTCAGTCTGGACATAGACAAGGGGCAGTTTGTGTCGCTGCTCGGTCCGAGCGGCTGCGGGAAAACGACGACCTTGAGATTGATCGCCGGATTCCTGGAAGCCAGGGCTGGGCGATTCATATTTAACGGAAAAGACTACACCCGGGTTCCGGTCAGCAAACGGAATTTTGGCTTTGTGTTTCAAAGCTATGCTTTATTCCCGCACCTGAACGTTTACGATAATGTCGCTTTTGGCCTGCAGATGCGCAAGGTTCCCAGGGAAGACATCGACCGGCGGGTCAAAAAAATATTGGACATTGTCAGTCTCGGAGGCCTAGACAAGCGAATGCCCAAAGCTTTATCGGGAGGGCAGAGGCAGAGGGTAGCGATCGCCCGCGCGCTGGTGATCGAGCCCGACCTGCTGCTGTTTGACGAGCCGCTCAGCAACCTCGACGCCAATCTCCGGATCAACATGAGGGTGGAAATCCGCCGCATTCAGCAGGAGCTCGGCATTACTACCGTCTATGTTTCGCATGATCAGGAGGAGTGCTTTTCGATTTCGGATCAGGTGGCCATTATGAACAAAGGGTTAATCGAACAGCTCGATACACCGGCCGCCATATTTAAATACCCTAAAACCGAATTTGTCGCCAAGTTCACCGGCTTTACCAACTTTATCGATTTCGAAGCGCGCAGAGACCGCGGCGGAGACATTGAGCTGAAGCACCGGGGCGGGCATACATTCACGGTCGCTCCGAATCCGAAGTATGCGCAGCATGCCGGAAGGAAAGGCGCCATACGTCCTGACGATATCGTCCTTCACGGCGTTGGCGAGGCTTACTCCTCCGGCGGGAACAGCCTGACGGGAACCGTCAAGGTGAGCACATTCCTGGGACGAAGCTACCAATATATCGTTGAAACGGAGCTCGGGAATTTTACGGTCAACAAAGAAATGGATTTACCTTATGTCAACGGGCGGCAGGTTCATCTGCATTTCCCTAAGGACAAGCTGGTATTGGTTAAATAATGAACTTGGAGGTGCCCGGCATGCGAGCGGATCTGCTGATCCAAAACATTCATATCTACAACAGTTATTTTAAATCATTCATTCAGGGAAACGCGGCTGTCGCGGACGGCAGGTTTTTGTACATCGGCCCCCGCGGAGCGGAAGACCTTGAAAGCGATGAAGTGATGGACGGGAGCGGACGCTATCTGATTCCGGGACTGATTGACATTCATCTTCATATCGAAAGCACGATGGTGACGCCCCGGACGTTCTCTTACGGGCTCCTCCCGAACGGCGTCACGACCATTGTGCCCGAGCCCCATGAGATGGCCAATGTATTCGGGATGGACGGCGTGAAGCAGATGATCCGGGCGAGTGAAGGCTGTATGGTCGATATGTTCTATGCCGTCCCCAGCTCGGTTCCTGCAACTTCGCTGGAAACGTCGGGAGGCTCTCTGGACATTCCCGAATTGGACGAGCTGCTGCAATCGGAGAACATCATTTGCTTGGGCGAAATCATGAACTACGTCGATGTCGTGACCGCTCCCGACAGCAAGACGAATCGGATTCTGAAGCATGTCCGCAGCCATTATCCCGATTTGATCATTGAGGGGCACTGCCCGAGGCTGCTGGATCTGGATTTGCAGCGCGTCATTTATGCCGGAGTCGATTCGGACCATACGCATCAGACCGTGGAAGGGTTGAAAGCGCGTATCGGCGCAGGGATGTTTATCGAAATTCAGGAAAAATCGATGAGCGAAGAGGTGATGGACTTTTTGATTGCCAACGACGTCTCGGAGCATTTTTGCTTTGTAACCGACGACGTCATGGCCGATTCCCTTCAGCGGCGGGGCCATTTGAACCATCTGGTGCGCAAAGCGATCTGTATGGGCATGAGCCCCGAGCGGGCCATTTACGCGAGTACATTCACCCCGTCCAGGAGGATGCGGCTTCACGATCGGGGGGCGATCGCCCCAGGGAAGATCGCAGATTTCCTGGTCGTATCCGATATCCGGGAGTTCGCCATTGATCAGGTGTACAAGAACGGGCGGCTAGCGTTCGATGTTAACGATGATTACCGGCAGCAGGAGTTTCCGCCGGCATTCCCGGCCCATTATTACGAAAGCGTCAAACTTCCTCTGCTGACCGAAGCCGATTTCGCGATCCGCACGGAGGAGGCCGACGGCCGGTATGCCTGCCGGGTGATGATGGTCAATAAAGATTCGACGTTCACCCGGGAGCACCGCGGGGAGGTGGACATCCGGGGCGGGGAGCTCCTATGGCAGGAAAGCCCCTATGGCCTGATCGCTACCTTCGAGCGCTACGGCAAGACTGGCAATCGGGCGTACGGTTTGATCGGCGGAGATACGATCCAGCGCGGCGCGGTGGCGACGACTTACTCCCACGATAACCACAACCTGCTTGTCGTCGGTCATCATCCGCAGGACATGATGCTGGCGGCCAATGAGGTGATCCGTTGCCACGGAGGCTTCTGTGTAGTGGAGGACGGCCGTGTGCTGGCCCATCTCCGGCTGTCCGTCGGCGGCATCTTGAGCGAGGCCCCGCTGGAGCAGGTGGCTAAGGAAGTGGAGCGGCTGTGCCAAGCGATGGAATCGCTCGGATACCGCCATTATAATCCGATTATGTCGATCAGCACGCACTCGCTGCCTGTCAGCCCGCATTTGAAAATAACCGACCGGGGTTTGATCGATGTAAACGCGGGAAAGATCGTATCATTGATAACAGGAAAATAAGGAATTGACAAAAAAACGGATCAATTTTATAATTTAAATTATTCCAATTGAATTAATATGATTTGACCGGTACGCCGGAAAATCCATTCTCGCTGCGAGAATGGATTTTTTTATTCTTATGAGAAGATAGGAGGATGTAAAATATGAGTCGAATTGCAGGTCCTAGGTTTGGAGTATGGACACCGGTTTATGGAACATGGGGGGCTACGACGCATCCGGAGGACCCCTTTGACGCTTCCTGGGAAAGAGCTAAACGGCTGGTGCTGTCCGCCGAAAAGCTCGGCTACGATTCAACGCTTATAGCCCAGCATATCGTCAATCCGTACGGGCATGAATTTGATATTTTGGAGACCTGGACCGCAGCCGCCGGTCTGGCCTCATTAACCTCAAGCATTGAAATTATCGCCGCGATAAAGCCGACGCTCTTCCACCCGGTGGTGCTCGCCAAGCAAGCTCTCGGCATCGAGGAGATCAGCGGCGGACGGTTCTCGATCAATGTGGTCAATGCCTGGTACAAACCGGAGCTGCTCCAATCGGGCATTCCTTTTGCCGAACATGACGAGCGTTATATTTACGGAACCGAATGGCTCACGATTGTCCGTTCGCTGCTGTCCGGGGAGAAAACCAGCTTTGAAGGCAAGTACTTCCACGTGGATGGAATTGAATTGAACCCGAAACCGAAAACAAGGCAGCGTCCTGCCATTTATGTGGGTGGAGAGTCGGAGCCGGCGAGAGATTTGGCTGCGGGTCTGGGCGACGTCTGGTTTATTAACGGGCAGCCGCTTGAGAATGTCGAGAGGCTCATCCGTTCCGTTGCCGGGCGGAAACGGGAAGGCGTCCCCGTCCGCTTTGGGCTGTCCGCTTTTGTCATTGCGCGTGAGACGGAGGAGGAAGCGCAGGCCGAGCTGGCTAAAGCCTGGGAATATGCCAAGGCCGACCAGCCTCTGAATGAACAGCTTTTCGGACATGCAGACCAGAAAGCAGTCATGTTTCAAACGATTGCCAAGTATCCGGCTATAGGTACGAACGGGGGCACGGCAGCGGGGCTGGTCGGTTCATATGACCAGGTAGCCGAGCGGATCGCAGCGTTTCACGAGATTGGCGTCGAACTGTTTATGCTGCAGTTCCAACCGCTTGAATCCGAGCTGGAACGCTTTGCGAGGGAGGTTTTCCCGCGTGTTCGCAGCTTGAACCCGGTCGCGCTTTAATCTGAATGGGAATGTACAACAAATAAAAATCCTTGAAGCGGCCTTGGTCCTGAATTTTTTTGGACTAAGGCCGTTTCATTTTGCCCGTAATGTTATTGTCAAAGCCTTTTTGGCGGGGATTTTTTTGTAATAAAAATATATTGATATCAGTTCAAAAATGTAGTAAAACTACATTATACTGAAAGAGAGGACTGCAGGTATGGCTACTTTTCAGCATCGCGTCAAAGCCATTGAAAAGGAGATGACCAATTCCGAGAAAAAGATTTACAGCATTTTGTCCCAAACGGAGAAGCCTTTTCTGCTTTCCATGAATGAGCTGTCCAAATTGAGCGAAGTCAGCGAGCCCAGCGTAGTCCGGTTTTACCGAAGACTCGGGTATGCCAGTTATCAAGAGCTCAAGGTGGCGCTGGTTCAGGAAAATGCAAACGATAACGCGGCCGGCAGCATTTATGAAGAGATCGATTTATCGGATTCCGCCGATCAAATTTTTCATAAAATTATCGATCAAACCATGGTCGCTCTGCATACAACCAAGGAATTGATTAACTATGAAGCCGTTGAGCGTGCAGGCGCCATGATGGCCGCGGCCAAACGTCTTTTCTTTTTCGGACAAGGGGTTTCGGGGATTATGGCCAGCGATGCGGCTCACAAATTTCTCAGGCTTGGGGAGACGGTGATGCCGATTATCGACCTTCATATGGAAGCCATTGCGGCCTCCCATATGAACGAGGGCGATGTCATTGTCGCCATATCGCACTCCGGCGAAAGCGAAGGGCTGCTCAAGGTGCTCCAATTGGCTAAAGAAAAACAAGCCCGCATTATCGTCATTACGGGCTTCAGCAAGTCGTCGATCGCCCAGATCGCAGACGAGTTGCTGGTCACCAGTGCGAATGAGACCAACTACCGGCCGGACGCCATGGTAAGCCGAATCGTGCAAATGACGATTATCGATTGCCTTTACGTGATTACGGTGCTGCATAAAGGAAATCATGCGATTGAAGCCGTGAACCTTTCCCGCCTTGCGGTGGCCAAATTAAAAACATAATGGAGGGTGCAACATGAAGATACTTACTTTTGGAGACGCGATGATCAGCGGCAAGCAGTTTACGGAGGCCGCACGCTTATTGGGGGACCATGAAATCGTTACGACGGATTGGGAAACCGATTGGGGACGGCTGCAGAACAGACGGCTTGTCATCGAGCAGCAGGGGCCGGCGGTGGAGGAAATTCCCGCGGTGTTTCAAGAGAACAAGGACGCCGATATGGTGCTCGGTTTGTTCGGACCCTTCTCTGCCGACGGGATGGATGCCTTTGATCATTTAAAGCTAATCGGCGTGGCAAGGGCGGGAACGGAGAACGTCGATGTGAAAGCGGCTACGCAGCGCGGGATTATCGTCGTCCATGTCATGGGCAGAAATGCACAGGCCGTTTCGGATTTTACCATAGGCTTGATGCTGAGCGAGTCGAGAAACATCGCCCGTGCGCATCTGTCGATCAAGAATGGGGAATGGCGGAAGGTGTTCAGCAACTCGGATTACATTCCGGAGCTGAAAGGCAAAAAAATCGGTATCGTCGGCTTCGGTTATATCGGACGCCTGGTGGCAAAGAAGCTGGCCGGATTCGATGTTCAAATCCTGGTGTATGATCCATACGTCAAAGCGGAATCCGTCGATATGCCGGGCGTGACTTTGGTCGGGAAGGAAACGCTGTTTGCCGAATCCGATTTTATCTCCATCCACGCGAGATTGACCGAGGAAAACCATCATTTCGTCAGCCATGCGGAGCTGTCCATGATGAAGCCTACGGCCTATCTGATCAATTGCGCCCGGTCCGGGCTGATCGATACGGAGGCGTTGGTTCAAGCGCTGTCCGAGAAGAAGATTGCCGGCGCCGGACTCGATGTGTTCGATATCGAACCGATTCCTGCGGATCATCCGCTGCTTGCGCTCGATAACGTAACGCTGACCACGCATATTGCCGGAACGACTTCGGACGCTTTGACTCAATCGCCTTATTTGCTGGCAGAAGAAGTAAAAAAGGTGCTTGACGGGGAGAAAGCCAACTGGATCAAAAACCCCGAGGTTCTGGAGCATCCCAAAGTGAAGGAATGGCTTAGCCTACTGAAATCATAAACGTATGGTGATCATGAAACCGGGAGCAGACGAGGTCATGACCCTTTTTGTCCGCTCTCCGGTGTATGCAGATGAATATCATCATCGGTTCACCTTGCAGCCATCGCTTCCGGCAATACCTGCACGTTGAACTATAGCATAAGCGGAGGAGACCCGTATGACCCATCACATGACCGACGGTCCATTGGTGCTCGTCTTGGATATCGGAACAACCGGCGGGCGCGTCATTCTTATAGACCAGGCCGGGGAAATCCTTGGTATGGCCTATCGTGAATATCAGAGTGTGTTTCATGCTCCGACCGTGATTGACCATGATCCTGCGACCTGGCTGCTGGCGATCGAGCAGGGGATTGCCGAATTGCGGCAAACGGCCGCGCAGCTATGGAACAAGGTTCGGGCAATCTCCATTGCCACGCAGCGGGCGACGATCGTTCCGGTTGACGAGAACGGCATCCCTTTGGCTCATGCGATTCTGTGGCAGGATAAGCGTCCGATCGAGGAAAGCAAACAAATTGAAGAACGCTTGGGACAAAAGATGATTTATGAGCGGACGGGACTCAAGATCGATCCGTACTTTTCACTGCCCAAAATCATGTGGTTCCGGAATCATAAACCGGAGATATACGCCCGGACGGCCTGCTTCCTAACGGTCCACGATTATCTTGTCCACGCCTTGACCGGCGAATTTAAGACCGACTGGACCCAGGCGTCCCGCACGATGCTGTTCAATATTCACGAGTTCGCCTGGGATCGGACCATTGCCGAGGCGATGAATGTGGATCTTCACAAGATGCCGGAAGCTTATCCGACGGGTACCATTGCCGGCAATGTAACGAACGCGGCGGCGGACCGGTTCGGCCTAAAGGCGGGAACGCCGGTTGTAATGGCAGGCGGGGATCAGCAGTGCGCGGCGGTCGGGCTTGGCGCGATCCGTCCCGGCATCGTGAAAGTAACGACAGGCACCGGATCTTTTGTCGTCGCCCCGACAGCCCGGCCGATTCGCAGCGCCGATCAGAAGGTCGTGTGCAGCGCCTCCGCGGTTTTGGGCCAGTGGGTCATTGAAGCGGGCATCTTTACGACCGGCTCCACCTATCGCTGGCTGAGGGATTTCCTTGGGACGGACGGATCTTACGATGCCCTGAATCAGCAGGCGGAGATGTCCGCCCCCGGGGCGAACGGTCTGTTTCATATTCCGCATTATGCAGGCAGCGCCGCGCCGTATTGGAATGCCAACGCATCGGGAATTTTGTTCAATTTGTCGCTGGGGACCAAGAAGAGCGATGTCGTTCGCGCCTATCTGGAGGGCATCTGCTTTGAAATTCAAAAAAATCTGAATGTGATCGATTCCCTGCTTTCGCAGGATCAGAAGGCGGACCATATCCGGCTCACGGCGGTTCATGTCAGCGGGGGGTTGGCCCGGTTGGACTTATTCAATCAAATTCAGGCGGATATTTACGGTCTGGTCGTCATTCCCGACCAAACGGAGCAGGCGACCTCCCTCGGAGCTGCCATGATCGCCTTCACCGCATTGGGCCTGTTTCCCGACTTGAACGAGGCGCATAAAAAGATGGGCAGGCTCGATCTGCAAAGGATGAAAACGTCGAACCGCGAGATGAAAGACATCTACCGGGAAATGGCCGAGCTTCATCATGCCATCTACGAGACTTTGAATAAAGAGCGAATTTATGAACGGGCAAGACGCGTGACGGAAAAGCTGAATGCTTTGCATAAACGGGAATAAACGAAAAAAGCCCCGAACGCCCCCGGGGCTTTTCCGCTTTGCGAAAAAGTGTGTTATAATAGGGGCTAATTATGACGTGAGGGGACTGCTATGGACTTTATAAGCACACGAGGCAAAGTGGAAAAAACGGGTTTTATCCGAACCTTTTTGATGGGGCTTGGAGATGACGGGGGGCTCATGCTTCCGACGGATATTCCGGCCGTTCCGCAAGAAGTGTTCAAACAATGGGAGCAATTAAGCTATCGGGACCTGATGCTCGAAATTTTCTCCTATTTCACCAACGGTGAGATTCCGCGGGAAGAGCTGAAGCAATTAATTGACGAAAGCTACTCGGGCTTCCGCAGCCCTGAAGTGACGCCGGTGAAACAAATTCACGATTCGCTGTATGTGCTTGAGCTGTTTCACGGACCGACGTTCGCATTCAAGGATATCGCCCTGCAATTTATGGGCAACCTGTATTCGTACGTCTCCCGCAAGGAGAACGAAATCATTAACATTCTGGGGGCAACATCCGGGGATACGGGGGCTGCCGCCATTCAAGGGGTCAGGGGGAAAGAAGGCATCCGCATCTGCATTCTGCATCCGCATCAAAAGGTAAGCAAGGTGCAGGAGCTGCAAATGACCACGGTCGACGACGAGAACGTCCTGAACTTATCGGTTCATGGCAATTTCGACGATTGTCAGCGGATCATTAAAGAGCTGTTCGCCGATGTGGAGTATAAAAACAAATATCATCTGCGGGCGATCAATTCGATTAATTTCGTTCGCATATTGGCGCAGACGGTATATTATTTTTACGCCTATTTCCAAATTTCCAGGAGGACCCAAGCGGAGAAAATCAGCTTTAGCGTTCCTACCGGTAATTTCGGCAATATTTTCTCGGCCTATCTGGCGAAGCGGATGGGACTTCCGATTCACCGCCTCGTGCTAGCTACCAACGAGAACAATATTTTGGAGCGTTTTGTAAAAGAGGGCGTGTATCGTCCGGGAGATTTCCGGGTTACTCATAGCCCGTCTATGGATATTCAGATTGCAAGCAATTTCGAGCGATATTTGTATTACCTGCTGGATCAAAATCAGGAGAAGGTTACGTCTCTCATGCAGCAGTTCCAGTCGGAAGGCCAAATCGTCATCGACCCGCAGCTGCTGAAGAAAGTACAGTCGGACTTCTCGGCTCACGGGGTGAAGAACGAGGAATGCCTGCAAATCATCAGCAAATATTCCGGGGAATACGACTATTTGGCCGATCCGCATACGGCCTGCGGCATCGCGGCTTACGAGGCCTGCTGCGACAAGGATGAGGTGTGCGTAACGCTGGCTACCGCTCACCCGGCCAAGTTTAACGAATCCATTCAGCTTTGCGATATCTCCCAGAAGTTCCCTGCCGAAATTCAAGCGCTTTTCGACAAGCCCCAGCATATGACTGTGGTTGAAAACTCGAAGCAGGAAGTAGCCGAACAACTGAAACGTTTCTTTTAATATCTGATCAAGCCACCGTCCGGGAAGTTCCGGGCGGTTTTATTTTGTTTTGAGTCACGAGTCGGGATAAATCATCGGCCGATCAAAAAAATAGTTGTAAAAAACTCTGCAACTGGTTATTATGGCATTAAGAGCAGTATACACTACTGTAGTAGTAACTATTGTTGGAATTAGAAATGAGGGAGATGGATGGAGGATCTGCTGCAAAAGATTCAATCGACGGGATTGACCCAGTACGAGGCCAAGGTGTACCTGACGCTGGTTTCCCGCGGACCTTCGAATGCCTATCAGGTAAGCAAAGCCTCGGGTGTGCCGCGGGCACGCGTGTATGAAGTATTGGACGGCTTGGTGCAGCATGGACTGGTGATGAAGGAAGACGTGGACGGAGGAGCCCATTATTCCTCCTTGCCGGTCGAGGTTTTCCTGGAGTCGATGAAAACGAAATGGGAAGCGACCTACAGCCGTTTGGAAACCGAATTGAAGCTTCTTGAAAAACAAAGCCCCGAACCGGAAGTCTATGTGACGACGATTAAAGGAGAGGACAACATCTTATCCTTTTGCCGCGTTCTTATCCGGCGTGCGGAGAAGCGAATTCTGCTGTCTTTGTGGGAGCCCATGTATCGGAGGCTTAAGGAGGATCTGGAGGCCAAGCGGGATCAATGTCTGCTGAGCGGGCTTCTGTTCCAGGTAAAGGACCCGTTGCCGGGCCTGGAGGTTCACCGTAAAACCCATTACGTGGAGCATGTGGACCATCCGTGGTTTATTCTGTCCATAGATGGCAAGGAGCTGTTCTATGGCCATTCTCCTGAACAGAGCGGCGGCGCCTTCTATACCGACGACCCGGTTCATATTTACCTGCTGGAGGATTATATTTGGCACGATGTGCTGGTCAACCGGTTGGTCACGGAAGATAAGCGGGAAGAAATGGATCAATGGATCACTCCGGCAAGGAAGCGCTTTTTCGGGGAACAATGAATCGGCGCCCTGACCTGATCACATGTGCTCTTGAAGCAAATCAAATGAGAGAGGATAGATGACCATGAGAACCGTTCATGTTGATCAAATTCGTGATTCTATCGCCGTTTTGTGCTGGGAAGCCTGTTATTATCTGCCCGATGATATCCTTGCAGGCTTTCATAGGGCCAGTGAAAGCGAGAAATCGCCCCTGGGCAAAAGTATTTTGGATCAGTTGATTGAAAACGCTCAATTGGCTGCTGAAGAAAATCGGCCTTATTGTCATGATACGGGACTTACGGTGGTTTTTGCCGAAGTGGGCCAGGATGTTCATATTCAAGGCGGCAGCTTCACCGACGCGATTCATGAGGGCATTCGCAAAGGATACAAAGAAGGGTATCTGCGTAATTCCATTGTAGGCGATCCGCTGCTGCGCAATAACACGAACGATAACACGCCCGGCGTGATTCATACCAAGATTGTGCCCGGGGATAAAATCCAATTCACCGTTCTTCCGAAAGGAGGCGGAAGCGAGAACATGAGCGCCATGAAGTTTTTGCTTCCCGGAGACGGCGTCGCCGGCGTGAAGAAGTTCGTCCTGGATACGATCCAGGCCGCGGGAGGAAGGGCATGCCCGCCATTGGTCGTAGGTGTAGGTATTGGCGGAAGCTTCGATAAGGTCACTGAAATCGCGAAGGAAGCCGTTTTGCGGGAAGTGGGGGTTTATCATCATGAGCCCCATATCGCCCAGCTGGAGAAAGAGCTGCTGGAGGATATCAACAAGACGGGCATCGGACCTCAAGGACTGGGAGGCACGAGTACGGCTCTATGGGTTGCCGTGGAAACCTACGGCTGTCATATTACCGCTCTTCCGGTGGCCGTGAATCTTCAATGTCATGCTGCGCGCAAAAAAACGTGTATCATCTAAACTAGATCGGGAAGGTGATTGGTTATGGCAAAAGTTCGCCTGGAAACTCCTCTGACCCGAGAGGCGGTAATCCAGCTTAAAGCGGGCGACGAAGTGCTCCTCAATGGAACGATTTATGTGGCCCGGGATGCGGCACATAAGAGGCTGTTGGAATTGCTGGCTCAACACCGCGATTTTCCGGTCGATTTAAAAAATGAAATTGTATTTTATGCCGGCCCCACCCCTCCGAAGCCGGGACAAATTATAGGATCGATTGCGCCGACGACAGCGTCGCGTATGGATCCTTATACACCCGCAATGTATAAGTACGGAGTCAAAGGCACCATCGGGAAAGGGCCGCGGAGCAAGGAAGTCAAGGAGGCCTGCATAAAGGAACAAGCCGTATGCTTCTCGGCGATCGGCGGTTTATCCGCGCTGTTGGCGCAGAGAGTCAAATCGGCTGAAATTATCGCTTACGAAGATCTGGGGCCGGAAGCCATCCGTAAGCTTACGGTAGAGGATTTTCCGGTACTGGTGGTGTACGATGCACATGGAGGAGACCTGTACGAGCAGGAGATAGCCAAATATAGAACGCTCGATTCTTGATGGACAAACAAGCTGATGCCTGTACAAACAGACAATCAGCTTGTTTGATTTATACATTAAGAGGCCGCGACTGGGGCTTCTTCCTTACGCTAAACACAAATAAAGTCGCTACAATGCACAGGAGTCCGGCAAAGATAAAGGAAAGCGTATAGCTATGGTATTGCTCGTAAATGTATCCTCCTAAGTAAGCGGCTGCGCCGGAACCTAACTGATGTGCGGCGAACAGCCAGCCATAGATGACAATGCCGCGCTCTTTGCCGAAATGATCCGCAGCCAAGCGGACGGTAGGAGGAACGGTGGCGATCCAATCCAGACCGTAAAATACAGCGAAAACCATAAAAAGAACATACGATTTCAGGTCAAAAAGATAGGGCAGCAAAAGCAGGGACAAGCCTCTCAATCCATAAAACCAAAACAGAAGCCAGCGGTTGTCAAACCGGTCGGACAGCCATCCGGAAAAGATCGTTCCGATAATATTAAAAATACCCATGAAAGCAAACAGACCGGCAGCCTGAACCTCCGGAATACCGTGATGGGAGGATGCGGGTATGAAATGAGTGCCGATGAGACCAGTCGATGATGCGCCGCAAATAAAAAAGCTTGCTGCCAGCAGCCAAAAGGGCACGGAGCGAACCCCGGCCCATAAACCTTCAAAAGCCGCAGAAACGGGGTCTTTCTTCCTTGTATCCGATGGCATTGGCGGTTTGTCATCCGCTGCTCCATAGGGCAGAAGCCCTTTATCCGAAGGACGCTCCCTCATCCAAAATGCGATAAGCGGAATCATCAAAACCCCTAAACCAAGAAATAGGGATAAAGCGATACGCCAGGAATAGGCTTGAATCAGATAGGAGAGCAGAGGAAGAAACACCATTTGCCCCGCGGCCGTACTTGCCATCAGCAGCCCCAGCACCATCCCCCGCTTTTGCTCGAACCAGCGGTTGGCCACGGTTGCCGAAAGGACGGTGAGAAATACACCGGAGCCCAGGCTTATAATGATCCCCCATATCAGGTGAAGCTGCCAGATGTGCGTCATGACAAGGCTTGCAGCAATACTGGAAACCAAAAGGATCATGCCGTACACCATCATCTTGCGGACGCCGAACCGTTCCATTCCTGCCGCAATAAAGGGACCGGAGAATCCGTATAATGTCAAATTGACCGCAAAAGCGAGAGAAATGGCTGAACGGCTCCATTCGAATTCTTGTTCCAACGGAATGATTAGCACTCCTGTAGTGGAACGGATTCCTGCCACAATCAGTATGGTAATAAAGGTGATCGATACGATAATCCATCCATAATGCATAGAAAACCCTCCCCGAAGCATTGGTTTTAGTTCGACTTCCGAATGGCGAATGGTTCGATAGGCTTGGAGAGCGGTTTTATCGATTCGTGAAAAACCCGTCGTCCGTTGGCTGGTTCGCAGCTCTTTTCCATGATTGTACAATATTTGGATAAAATAAAATATAGTAATTACTCCGTATTTTTATAAAACCGTTCTTTAATGCGAGCGCCCCGCCGTTCGAATACACGCAGTATCCAAACGGCGGGGCGGACCGGATGAGGCTGATACGGGAATGGTTAAACCGGCTTAAACCGGCAGTCTCCAACGATTATATAAAATAAGGCAGAACCAATCCTCCGTAAGCGAAGGCGCCGATAATGACTAGGGCGGGATGAATTTTGCGCCGTTCCATCGCCCAATAAGCAATGGCGGCAATCGCAAGGGATTGCCACAGGCCGAGCGATTGCCAACTGGTGGATGCCATTTGCCAGGTGAGGATGACCATCATGACGGCAATCACGGGTTGGACAAGCAGCGTCATTCCTTTGACGACCGGCGATTGGCGATGCTTGTTCAGTATTCTCAGCATCAGAATGAGCGCGGCCGCTGTGGGAACCACGGTTGCGGCCAAAGCAATCGTCATGCCGAGCCACCCGACGGTGTCATAGCCGACAAATGCGGCGATTTTCGTGGCGATCGGACCGGGCAAAGCGTTGCCTAGAGCCAAAATATTGGAAAACTGCGCATCCGTCGCCCAATGATGGCGAACGACGATTTCCTGATACATCAGCGGAATGGAAGCGGGGCCGCCGCCGTATCCGAGTACGTTGGCTAGGAAAAAGCCGATGAAGAGATTTATCCACTCCATGTCGTGTAGTCCTCTTTTCTGGTTTTCTTCTTGTTAAACCATGCCGTCGTTTTGAAATGAAAAGCGCCATACCCCAGAAAGGCAATGACAACGAAAGCCGGATGAATATCGATGATTTGCAAAAGTGCAAAACAGACGAGAAATAAAGCGAAGCCGACAGGCTTGCCGAGACCTTTGACGGCGCGTTCGGCAAATTCGTAAGCCATGACCCCCAGCATAACCGCGATCACCGGCGTCACGGCTGCAATCATTCCCTGCACGATCGGGGAGGCGCTCAGCAGTTGGGCGGCCGAAAGCAAAGCGATCATGGCCACAGCGGAAGGCATGATGTGAGCCAGGACGGAGATGATCGCACCGGAAATGCCTTTTTGCCGGTAGCCAAGATAGGCGGCGATTTTGGTTGCGATCGGCCCCGGCAGCGCATTGGCCAAAGCGAGAATCTCGCCAAACTCGTCATCCTCCATCCAGCGGTAACGGGTTACCGCTTCGTAGCGGATTAACGGAATCACCGAAGGTCCTCCGCCAAAGCCCAGAATCCCTGTCCTGCCCATAGCCCATACCAGATCCATATAAGGACGTACTCCATTTGATTTGGTCATCTTCTTATAACCTCATTCCCATGCGGCTTTTGTACCGCGTAATCAGAACCTGGCAGTCGACGCTCATGATGCCGGGCAGCTTATAGAGCTTTTCCTTCAAAAACGTCTCCATCTCCAGGTTGTTCGTAAACAAACCGTGCATGTGAAGCTTGCTCGGTCCGGTCATGTGATAAAGGCTTGTGACGACCGGCTCCGACGCCAACTGCTCGGCAACATCTTGCAGATGCTTCGGTTCGACCTCCACGTTGAAAAAAGCGGATACGTGGATGCCGATTTTCTCGGGATTAATGACGGCCGTAAACCGTTCGATGACGCCGGACTCCATCAGGGCATTAATGCGGGCTTGAACAGCTACACGGGACAATCCGATTTCTTTGGCCAAATCGGTGTAAGAAATTCTTCCGTTTTGATGGAGAGCGGCAATGATTTTACGGTCGATTTCATCGATGGGAACCGGAGGAATTTCACCGGAGGTTCTGGAATGCACAGAGACCGACTCCTTGTTATAAGAATTATAAATTACGAAAAGAAAGTTATTATTTCGATTTCATTACCATATGGATAAATATATATTCAATCAACTTCATTTTCAATACAATTTCAGAAAAATGATGACATTTTTTAATTTTTTAGTTGCTATGCGCGATAGAACGTGTTATTTTTTAAAATATTAAATGTCAGGTTATATGCCATGTAGGAGGGGCTGCAGATGAGGAAAGCGGTTGTGGGAACAAAAACGATGGTGGTGAGTCCGCATTATTTGGCTTCGGCGGCCGGAGCCCGTATCTTGGAACAGGGCGGGAATGCATTTGATGCGGCTGTGGCGGTCAGCGCCTGCCTGGCTGTGGTCTATCCTCATATGACCGGTCTTGGCGGAGATTCCTTTTGGCTGACTTATCATCACAGTGACGGGCAGGTGCGGGGCTACAACGCCAGCGGTCGGTCCGGGTATCGGGCGAATCGGGAGGTTTATGCGGGCCGGATCGAGATTCCAACCCGCGGTGTGCTCAGCGTTGTAACCGTTCCGGGGATGGTGGACGGCTGGGATGCGATGCTTCGTGAATACGGACGGTTGACCTTGGGGCAAGTGCTTGCGCCGGCCATCGAGTATGCTTCCAAAGGATTTGCGATGTCCCGAAATCAATACGAGTACACGGTTATGAACGAGGCGATGCTGAGGGGGACGGCACCGACATCGGCCATTTACCTGCCGGAAGGGCGGATTGTGAAGCCGGGTCGGCGTTTCGTGCAAGCTGAACTGGCGCAAACGCTGCGCGAATTGGCGCAGCATGGAAGGGACTTTTTCTATAAGGGTGCCATAGCGGAGGAGATGACCTCCTATTTGCAGGAACAGGGGGGACTGCTGGTCATGGACGACTTTGCCGATCATGAGGGGAACTGGGTCACTCCATTGCAGGGGTCGTACCGGGGGTACTCCGTTTATCAAATGCCGCCGAATTCCCAAGGCTTTGTGGGCTTGATGGCGCTTCACATCCTGGAGAACTTCGACCTCGGCAGCATGGAGCACGGGTCTTTTGAATATTATCATTCGATGATCGAAGCCTTGAAACTCGGGTTTCGCGATCGCAACGAATATTTGACGGACCCCGATTTTGCCGATATTCCGCTTCATCGTCTGCTGAGCCAAGAGTATGCCCGCGAGCTTGCGGCCTCCATCCGGATGGATCGCGCCCTGAGCCTGGAGGCTGAACAAATGGGCAGCGATACGGCCTATGCCGCCGTGGTCGATCAGGAGGGCAATGCCGTTTCGTTCATACAGAGCCTGTACTTTGAATTCGGCTCGGGGGTTACGGCCGGGAATACCGGTATTACGCTGCAGAACCGTGGATCGTTCTTCTCGCTGAACCCGGCGCATGCCAACTGCCTGCAGCCGCGCAAAAGAACCTTCCATACGTTGATGCCGGCGATGGCCTGCCGTGAGGGCAAGCCGGTTATTCTTTACGGCACGCAGGGAGGGGAGGGACAACCGCAAACCCAAACGGCGATCTTGACCCGAATGGTCGATTTTGGAATGGATCCCCAGCAGGCTGTTGATGAGCCGCGATGGGTATGGGGTAGGACGTGGGGGGCGTCGACGCAGGATCTGAGGGTTGAAGGCCGCATCTCCCCGGAAGTGACAGAAGCTTTAGCCAAGGCCGGTCACACCGTACGCAAGGTAAAGGACTTTGACGGCATCATGGGCCATGCTCATGTGATCATGGTGGATGAGGAAGGGTTCATCAGCGGCGGTTCGGACGCTCGCAGCGACGGCGCGGCCATCGGCTGGTAACCCTATGGCGCGGTTTGCGTGAATCCGAAGCCCGCCCGTTTCTCTTTAGAGAAAAAAACGGGCGGGCTTTTTGTCATTAAAATTCGTTTGCCGGTGCGCGGGGCGCAAAATCCTCCAGCACCTTATCGATCAGAAAAGCGAGACGGAAGCGCAGGGAGTCGTTCGGATCGCGGAGACTGCGGCGCGTCAACTGTTCATACTTATGAAGGCGGTAAGCGACCGTGTTGCGATGAATAAACAGCCGTTTGGCGGTTTCTGCGATTTGGCCGTGCGTCTCCAAAAATACGCGCGCCGTATTCATTAATTCCTCGCGTTCGCGGAAATCGATCTCCAGCAGGGCATGAAAGGATTCCTTGTAGAAATCGCCCAGCGCTTCCTGGGGAATCATTTTGAGCAGCTCCACGACTTCTTTGGCCCTGTACGATTGAACAAACCGGAACTGCCTGGATTGATAGCCCAAATGGAGCGCATTCAGCGCTTCCTTGTAAGTGGATGGAATGAGCGTCAGATGTTCTACAGGATTGCCGATGCCAAAGGAAAGCGAAATGTGTTCGGTCTGGAACAGCTTTTCCTGAAAATCCGCGAGCCGGTCCAACAGTTGAAATTCGTGCTGCTGCAGACTTCGTTCCCACTTCAACAGAGTCACGAACAGATCCTTCTTGTTAAAAAGAATATAGGGCTGCTGCCGTTCGGCAAGCATGGTTTTCAGGTGTTCATAGATGCGGTCCCGCTTGCTGTACAAATTGTCTTCCGCTGAATCGAGCGATTCGTCGACTTTCCCTACGACACACAAACAAGGGTACGGCTCCTGCAGTCCGTAACGCTTTCCCTGGTGAAGCATTTCCGCAACCGAGCGAAACCTCCCCTCTACCAAATCCTCAAAAAACTCGTTTTTAAAACGGCGCGACCTTTCTTTGACCGCCTGCCGCTTCATAAGCTCAAACCCGATCACATTCGCCGCTTGTTCAATGGCAAGCTTGGGCAGAGGAGAATCATCCATTTGTGCGTTCACCAGGACCAGAAAGCACCGCTGCTGCGTCAGTTCGATCGGATAAAATACAACCTCCGGCCCTTTGAGCCCTCCATAAACAAAGCATAAAGAGACAATGCGGCTTTGGCCGTCCTCCCGCCTGGCAAGCAGCTCCCGCGTTTGACTCAGCAGCCGGCTGCCGAAAGGTTCGGTCACCGGTCCGGAGCCTGCCTCGAATTGCAGCCTGTGGTTGATCAGCAGGACGGTTCCGCCGACAAGCGGAGACAATGCGTTGATAACGGACGGGATGCCTTGACCCTGCATGACCATGCGGGAAAACTCCCGGTGCATTTGCAAAGCATAGCGAAGCTCCTCATTGCGCTTTTCCATTATGTAGCTGAGCGATTCCTGCAGCAGCTCTCCAAGCGGCGGATGAAGAGGAAGCTCAATGATGGGAAAATGAATCTCGTCGGCAAGCTCCAGGACGCTTTTGGGGATCTGGTCAAGGAACCGCTTGGTCTTGATCCCCAAACCGGCGCACTGGCTTGCCGCCATATGACGAACAAGACGAAGCAGCTCCTCGGGGCGGTCGCGAATCGCATATGCTGTAGTCAACAGCAGTTCATCGGGCTTCAAATAATCCATGATATCCGGGGCATCCATCATATTGATGGACTTGACCTGCCTCTGCAATCCTTCGTGACCGGCCAATACCCGGATGTTCTGATACAAGGGCAGTTGAAATAAATCCGCTAGTTTCAATGGAAACACCTCTTTAATTGTCATGAAACATAACATTAAAATGTGTTATCTTATGAAAAATTTACATTAAATCCTCGTTTTGTGCAAGCTGAACAAAAGTAAATGTGCAAATTGTTCACATTTAATATTGAAAATCACAAAATGAGTGGTATTATGTAGTTAACAGTTTCGTTATATGTTATGAATTATAACACAAAAGAGGTGAGGGGCTTGCAATTAGCTGTTCAAAATGTGGAGAAAGGCTATGAAGGCAGACGCGTGTTGAAAAATGTCACCTTTGACGTTGACTCTCATGAGTTTATTTGTATCCTCGGCCACAGCGGCTGCGGCAAATCCACTCTGCTGAATCTGATCGCCGGCTTCTTGCAGCCCGACAGCGGATCGGTCACGGTAAACGGGGTGCCGGTGAAAGGGCCTTCCAAATCAAGGGGAGTTGTGTTTCAGGATCACGCTTTATTTCCTTGGTACAAGGTGATCGATAACATCGCTTTCGGTCCTGAGGTGCAGGGCAAAAGCAAAGCGGAAGCCAGGGAAATCGCGCATAAATACTTAAAGCTGGTGGGGCTTGAGGATTATGCCGAGCATCTTCCGGACCAGTTGTCCGGCGGGATGAAGCAGCGGGTCGGGATTGCGAGGGCGCTTGCGAGCGGCCCCGACATTTTGCTGATGGATGAGCCGTTCGGGGCGCTGGACGTCCTTACGCGGGAAATGATGCAAAAGGAGCTGCTTCGCATTTGGCTCGAACTGCGCCCATCGGTGTTGTTTATCACGCACAGCCTTAGTGAAGCCGTTTATTTAGCGGACCGCATCATGGTCATGAAGGACGGAGATGTAGCCGGAGAATTCCGGGTAACGATGGACCGCCCGCGATCCAACCAGCATCCGGAGTTTATCGGGCTGATGCGCGAGATCCAAAAATTATTGACAGATGAGTGAGGAGCGTAAGTCATGAGTAAAATGCCGGATTCTCTCGTTGCCTCCAAAGCGTTGGTTTCGGCCAAGGACGGCAGGATGCTGCGGAAAAAGAAAACTTGGGTCGATAACGGACTGCTGCCGGTCGTCGTCTTCTTTCTGCTGTGGGAAGCCGTCAGCACACTGAATGGAAGATTCGCTTTTTTCAATCCGATCTTCCTTCCGGCGCCTTCGGCTATCGTACGGGAAGCGTGGTACTTGGCCAAGACGGGGCTGATCGCCAGCAGTATTGCGGCGAGCACCGCACGCATTCTGGTCGGCTTTGCCATCGGAATGGTTTGTGCCATAGCGGTCGGGGTGTTAATGAACAAATACAGCAGAGTGGATTATTGGCTCAGTCCGATTTTGAATTTGCTCGGCCCGATTCCCGCTTTGGCGCTGCTTCCGATTTTCATCATCTGGTTCGGTATCGGAGAATTTCCCAAAATTCTTTTGATTGCATGGACTACGTTCATTCCGGTATTGACCAATACGCTGGACGGACTGCGGTCGGTCAATCCCACGCTGATCCGGTCGGCGCTGAGCCTGGGTGCCAGTGAGCGGCATATCTTTTTCAAAGTCATCTTTCCTTCCGCCGTTCCGAGTATCTTTGTCGGTGCACAGGTCAGCCTGGGGCTTGGTTTTTCAGCTCTGATCGTATCGGAGATGATGGGTGCCAAATCCGGATTGGGCTACATTATCGTTGACGCTCGCAACTACTTCAAGATGTCCAATATGTTTGTTGCGATTGTTTTAATAGGCTTGGAGTTCAGTTTCTTCTCGTATCTCTTAAAGCGCTTGGAGAGAAGAATGGTGACATGGCGTAAAAACGGCATGCGCAGCGCTGTAGAGAAATAAAAACCACACAACATTCGGAGGGGTAACCATGAAAAAACGTTTGAAGTTTTTGGGAAGCACAATCGTCGTATTGGCCATGGCATTGAATCTGGCGGCATGCGGTTCGGGCGGATCACCTGGAAATGCGGCGGAACCGGGCGGAAGCAGCACGCCGAACGCATCTGATGTGAAAAACGACGGCATTGAATTGAAACAGTTCACCCTCGTAGGTGTGCGCGATGCGCAAATCTCTTCGCAGCAAATCATTGCCGACAAGAAGGGTTATTTTAAGGAAGAAGGCCTGGAGGTTACGAGTCAGTTGATTGAAAGCGGTCCGGACATCGGCCCGATGGTCGCCGGAGGAAGCGCGCCGATCAGCATCCAGACCAACTTTATGGATATCATTTTGAAATCCAATAATGTCGGCGTGAAAATCGTTGCCC
Source organism: Paenibacillus naphthalenovorans (assembly GCF_900099895.1). GTDB lineage: Bacteria > Bacillota > Bacilli > Paenibacillales > NBRC-103111 > Paenibacillus_G > Paenibacillus_G naphthalenovorans. The sequence continues at coordinate 121,297 of NZ_FNDY01000009.1, read as the reverse complement.
CGCTGGCGCAAATTGCCGGTACGCAGGCCGTGGTGGGAGGTAAACATTTAGAGCTCAAAAGCGCGAAGGATCTGGAAGGAAAAACGATCGGCGTACCAAACGGTGCGGACGTCGTCATCGCGATCGACAACATGGCCAAAGAGCTTGGCGTCGATGCAAAGAAGATCAAGTACGTGAATCTGGCGCCCAGCGATGCCGTTACCGCACTGGAGAAAGGCGATATCGATGCGATGGCTGCATGGGAGCCGTTCATTACGAAGGCGATCCAGGGCGGAGGCAAATTTTTGTTCAGCGGGACGAAGAGTGAGCTGCCGGACAAACAAGGCGATGTCAATTGGATGAGCGTGCATACGACGATTCAGGTCACGGACGACTTTTTGAAGAAAAATCCGAATACGATCAAAGCGGTGCTGCGTGCTCTGAACAAGGCGACCGATTTCATTAACAATAACCGTGAGGAAGCGATCAAAATTCTTTCGCCGGAGCTCCGCTTAACGGAAGCCGAACTGACCGAAATTATGAACCGCAATGTGTACAGCATGGAAGTGAATGATAACTACTTGAATGACAGCAACGGAGAAGCGGTTGGCAGCTACTTGAAAAGCGTAGGGAATATCAGGGAGCTGCAGGATCCGAAAAGCTATCACGATTTGAGCCTGCTCAAAGAAGTAGCGCCCGAATTGGTGAAAGCGGAATTGAAGTAAGAAATCATGTCAGTCCTGAAGATCGCTTCCGATCTTAAGGACTGATTTTGTAAACGGACTAGGAGGAAACAGCATGGCGGCGGAATTCGATGTAGTGATCAAGGGCGGGCATATCGTCGGGTATGACCGGATTGAGCGAATGGATATCGGCATTGCTGGAGGGGTGATTACCTGCATTCAGGAGACGATTGCGGAGTCCGCCCGAATGGAGATTGACGCCAGAGGTCAAGTGGCCGTTCCGGGGATGATCGACGTCCATGTTCATTTGAATGAGCCGGGCCTGGGCGATTGGGAAGGCATTCCAAGCGGTTCGGCCGCACTGGCCGCAGGAGGGTGCACGACATACTTCGATATGCCGCTCAACTGCCTCCCGCCGACGACGACGGTGGCGGCCTTGAAGGAAAAGCTGGAGCTGGCCAAGCAGCGTTCCTGCATCGATTATGCGTTCTGGGGCGGGCTTGTTCCCGGTAATGTAGAGCAGCTTGCGCCTTTAGCGGAAGCGGGAGTGATCGGGTTTAAAGCCTTCCTGTCCGCAGCCGGCGGGAAGCAGGAGGGGGCTTTTCGCGAAGTCGACGACCGGACGCTTTATCAGGGGATGCGGGAGATTGCAAGATTGGGCAAAATTCTCGCCCTGCATGCCGAAAGCGAACCGATCATCAGCGCGCTGGCTGCCGAGAAGCAAAGCAAAGGACTGGTTTCAGCAAAGGATTATTTGCACTCCAGGCCGATTTATGCCGAGTTTGAAGCGGTCCGCAGAGCTTTGTATTATGCGGAGCTGACGGGCTGCGCGCTGCATTTTGTCCATATCAGCAGTCCTGCGGCGGTAATGGAGATCCGTACCGCCAAGCGGGCGGGCTTGAATGTAACGCTCGAAACCTGCCCGCATTACCTGATGCTCACAGGCGATGCCATGGAGGAGATCGGGGCGCTGGCCAAGTGCGCGCCTCCGCTGCGCACGGAAGAGGAGCTGGAAGGCTTGTGGGAGGCGATAAGGCAAGGAGATATCGACATGATTAGCTCGGACCATTCTCCCTGCCCGCCGGAGCTGAAGGTGTCCGACAATTGGTTCGACATTTGGGGAGGCATTTCCGGGGCGCAAAGCTCTCTGGAGCTGTTCCTTGGCGAAGGCTACGTCCGGCGGGACATTCCGCTCCCTTTATTATGCCGCATGCTGTCCACCCATCCGGCCCGCCGCTTTGGGCTGCACAGTACAAAGGGGGAGATCAGGCCAGGGGCGGATGCGGATTTGGCGATCGTCGATTTTTCCGCGCCCTACGTTTTGCAGAAGGAGCATTTGTACGACCGGCATAAGCACAATCCTTATGTAGGCAAACAAATGGAATGCCGGGTAAAGTACACGCTCGTTCGGGGGCAGCTCGTTTATGATTGGCAATCCGGCATAACGAATCCCAAAAACGGACGATGGCTGCGCTCCTGAACCGTCAAGTAAAGCCGTTCAGGGATGAGCGGCCGCGATTCGGAGGCGTTCAGCACCGCTGAAAATGCATATTTTCTTTATCGTTATCGTTAAACAATCCGAGCAGATTTTTCGTGAAAGGGTGCTTCAAGATGGCAGATAAATACGTGACCGAACTTCAAGTGTCCGATAGCGACCGTTCACGATTTGCAGCGGATATTCAGCAGGCGATTGAATGGTTGGCGGACTATGGCAAGGATGCGTCGGGAGGAGTTACCCGTTTCCTGTACAGCGACGCCTGGAGCTTGGCCCAGCAAGCGCTGGCCCGGCGGATGGCAGAGGCGGGACTGCACGCCTATTACGACGATTGCGGCAATTTGTTCGGGCGGTTGGAGGGAAGCTGTCCGGATGAGCCGGTCCTGCTGACGGGTTCCCATCTCGACACCGTCAAGTGCGGCGGCAGGTACGACGGCGCTTACGGGATATTGGCCGGCATGATTGCGCTGACATATTTGCAGGAACGGTTTGGGGCTCCGCGGAGAACGCTGGAGGTTGTTTCATTGTGTGAAGAAGAGGGCAGCCGTTTTCCGCTGACGTATTGGGGATCGGGCAATATTACGGGAAAGTACGCTCTGGATGCGGTTCCGGCGATTCGGGATATCGACGGCATCAGCCTGCAGGAAGCGATGGAGGCCGCAGGCTTCGGGCTCGGCAGGTATCCGTCGCCGCGCCGCAGCGCTCTTGCCGGCTTCATAGAGCTGCATATCGAACAGGGATTAGTCCTCGAACGGGAACGGCTGTCTATCGGAATCGTGGACGGCATCGTCGGGCAAAAGCGGTTTATGGTGCGGGTCGACGGAACGGCCAACCATGCGGGAACCACACCGATGAAGCTGCGCCGGGATGCATTGGCCGGAGCGTGCGAAATGATAGCGTTTCTGGAAAAAACGGCTTTGTCGCAAAGGGAGCCTTTCGTGGCTACGACGGGTCAACTGCAGGTACAGCCTAATTTGGCCAATGTCATCCCCGGCCAGGTCGTTTTTACGGTGGATGTTCGCGATGCCGATTCGGAAGTGCTGGAGCAGTTTTGCAGCACATTCAAGAGCGTTTTTGCAGAGATCGCCGAGCGGAGGCAGCTGTCGGTCGATTTTCATGAATGGATGAGCATGCACCCGGTCCGGATGAATGCGGATATGAACCGCAGCTTGGCATCCATCTGTGAAGGGCGCGGCTTTGCCTACCGCTCTATGTTCAGCGGAGCGGGGCATGATGCGCAGATGTTTCAGGCAGTCTGCCCGACGACCATGCTGTTTGTTCCGAGCAAAGAAGGGATCAGCCACTCGCCGCTGGAGTACAGCGATCCCCGGGATTTGGCGGACGGCATCGTTACGTTGGTGGAATGGTTGTATTTGTACGGTTACAAGGAGGAATTGCGATGAGAAAATACAAAGATCTGGCACCGTCATTGCGCACCATCATGACCCCCGGCCCTGTGGAGGTGGATCCGCGCGTGCTGAGGGCGATGGCCACGCCGATTCTGGGGCAGTTCGATCCCGAATTTACCGATATCATGAATGAAACGATGGGCATGCTGCGTGAAGTGTTTCAAACCGGGAATGAGTATGCCTTTCCGATCGACGGTACTTCCCGCTCCGGTATCGAGGCCGTCATGGTCAGTCTTATTGAGCCGGGCGACAAGGTATTGGTTCCCATTTACGGGCGATTCGGACATCTTCTCGCGGAAATCGCCGAGCGGTGCGGAGCCGAGGTGATGACAATGGAACAAGAGTGGGGCAAAGTATTTGACCCCGGGCAGGTCATCGCCTTGATGAAGCGGGAACGTCCGGATGTGGTTGCTATGGTGCACGGAGAGACGTCTACAGGCCGGATGCAGCCTCTTCAGGAGATCGGCCGGGCGTGCCGGGAGCTGGATGCGCTGTTCATTGTGGATGCGGTGGCTACGATCGGAGGGACGGACGTACGGGTAGACGAATGGATGATTGATGCGGCGATAGGCGGTACGCAAAAATGCCTGTCGGTGCCGTCCGGCATGGCCCCGATCACCTACAACGAAAGAGCGGAATCGAAAATCCGCAAACGCAAGCAAGTGGAGCGCGGGCTGCGCGATCCCCATGTCGACTTGAGCTGTTCGGGGAGAACGATCCGCAGCAATTATTTCGACTTGAGCCAGCTGCAGGACTATTGGGGACCGCGCCGTTTGAACCACCATACGGAGGCTACCTCCATGCTGTATGCGCTCAGGGAAGGCTTGCGCCTTGTGCTGGAGGAGGGATTGGAGCAGCGTTTTGCCCGGCATAAGCTCCAGGAAAAGGCTCTGGTCGCCGGGCTGCAGGCCATGGGATTGTTGCTGTTCGGCGATCCGGACTGCAAGCTTCCGGTAGTGACCTGTGTTCAAGTCCCGGAGGGAATATCGGGGGATTCGGTGATGCATATGCTTCTCAGCGAGTTTAGCGTGGAGATTGCCAGCTCCTTCGGCCCGCTGAAGGGGAAAATTTGGAGAATCGGTACCATGGGATACAGCAGCAATCAAAGAAATGTGCTTCATGTGCTGGGCGCGCTTGAAGCCGTGCTGATCCGGCACCGGGCCAAAATCGACGCCGGCCGGGCCGTGCAGGCTGCGTTAGATGTGTATATGGAAGCGAAAGGCACTGTGTATGAGGCGTCCGCTGGCGTCCGTTAGATTGAAAATCCATCTAACAGGCGCCGGGAAAACGCCGCCTGTAAGGCTGATTTTCAGCGCAGTGGCCAGCGGGAGAGGCACACCCCCACTGCCAGCGCCATCGCAAGCGATACGGAATATGGTTTAAGCTCCTCTATCGTTACGTCTGATCTGGAAAGAGGAGAGGAGCTTGCGCTGCAAATCGAGAGCGGAATGACCCATATGACCGACCAAACGGTGAATGACAGTCCCGTGATTCCGTTTGGAGGAAACAAAGCAAGCGGCAGCGGCAGATTTGATCAAACGGTAAAACCTCGGATTTCCCATACCCAAGCTGACAAGGTTGAAAATAGATCAGAGGTCAATGCAGCGGCCGTCGTCCGGCATTGCAGCTGGAGGCGGCCTACGCCTATAAAGTATACATATCCATAGGAGACCATGCTCAACGGGCGCATCACCTAATCGGTGTGCGCCCGTTGTGTTTTTCTTACCATTCCATGGGGAGCCCGACATAGTTCTCTGCAAGGCTGGTCGAGGCGGCCCGGGAGGAAGTGATATAATCCAGTTCGGCAAGTTGGATACCTCGCTCGAACGGGCTGTGGTCCATATTGACGTGCAGCAGTGATGTCATGAAAGAGGAGAAGCGCTCAGCCTTCCAGATGCGGCGCAGACAGGTCGCGGAATAACGCTCAAGCAGCTCCGTTTTTCTGGTTTTGTAGAAGGCGTCAAAGCCGCGTGCCAGGACTTGGACATCCGCAACGGCCAGATTAAGCCCTTTGGCGCCGGTCGGCGGGACGATATGCGCCGCGTCTCCGGCCAGGAAGAGCCTGCCGTACTGCATCGGATCGCACACAAAGCTGCGCATGGCAATGATGCCCTTCTGAATAATCGGGCCTTCGATCAGTTTCCACCCTTCATCGGTCTCCAGCCTGGCATGGAGCTCCGTCCATATGCGGTCGTCGGACCAGTTGGCGATGTCATCTCTGGGATCGACCTGGATGTAGAGGCGCTGAATCTCCGGTGAACGTGTGCTGAGCAGTGCAAAACCGCGTTCATGATGGGCGTAGACCAGTTCAGGCGCTGACGGCGGTGCTTCGATAAGGATGCCGAGCCAGCCGAGCGGATATTTTTTCTCGTAAGTCTTGCGGACGGTTCCCGGGATCGCCGCTCTGCACGGGCCGTGGAAGCCGTCGCATCCGGCGATAAAGTCACAAACGATTTCCTGGAGCTCTCCAGCTTTGTCCTTGCGGTAACGGATTTTCGGTGTGGCGGTGTCCAGATCGTGCAGGCTGACGTCGCCCGCATTGAAAATCAATTCCCCGCCGGCTTGGAGACGGGCGGCAACCAGATCCTTGATGACCTCATGCTGGGCATATACCGTCACATTCTTTCCGCCGGTAAGCTCATGCATGTTAATGCGGTGGCCCTTGCGGTTGAAGCGAAGCTCGATCCCATGGTGAAAATGCGCTTCCCTGCTAAGCCGTTCGCCGACGCCCGTTGCTTTCATGAGATCGACGGTGCCCTGCTCAAGTACGCCTGCACGGATCGTTCCCTCGATTTCTTCGCGGGTCCGGTTCTCGATGATGACCGACTCTATTCCCTGGAGATGCAGAAGATGCGAAAGCATGAGACCTGCCGGTCCCGCCCCGATAATTCCCACTTGTGTACGCATGGTTGAGACCTCCTGTAATGATGTTATTGGCTTAAATCCCAAATCTATGAAAATCAAAACCTACCACCGTAACGCAAACGCGTTCATTCCGGCAAAAAAATGCCGGCCCGAAGCTGTCATCCCATTAGTCCCTTAATGCCGGTTCCGCCGTCGAATTCGGGGGGCCATGAGCAAAGATCGAATGGAAAATCGGAGCCGGGAACCACTTGTTCTTCACCTACCAAATCAATCAGGCAGCGCAAGCTTGCTCCATTCCACAGCACCGTGTCAAACCAGAAACGGCGCAAATAATCGCCGGGAGGGCTTTCCAGCATAGAGGAAACCGCTTTCCATTTGGTATAGCCTTCATTCAAGCGCCCGATCTGGTAAGGCAGAAATCCGCCTCCATGGGCCAGTAATATTTTGACGTTCCGATATTTGTCCAGCATTCCGCTCAGCAATAAATCCGCAGCACACACCGTCGTCTCCCAGGGAACGCCGATGAGATTGGGCATCATTCGCTTCTTTAGACGAGGGTCTTCGCACAGTAACGGATGGATAAAAATAATCGCTCTCCGGGCATCGGCTTCCTCCCAGAACGGGGTAAAAAAATCGTCCGTCAGCATCCGATGGGATAGGCCGGGCCCGATAATGGCCCCTTTTAATCCCCACTCCATCGCCTGCTTTAATTCTTTTGCCGCAAGAACGGGATTGTTCAGCGGAACGGTGGCCAATGCAGAAATTCTGTCGGGATGGGCCTGGACCCAATCGGCTAGCGATCGGTTATAGACGGCGGAGAGTTCATCTGTGATTTCATCGGGAAAGTCATACATAAAAAGCTGGGGGATCGGTGAAACCAGGGAATGAGCAACGCCGGCCGCTTCCTGTTCCTGCAGGTATCGATGGGGTTCAATAAAAGCCTTTTTCAGTTCAAAGCTCCATTTGCCGTTCACCGTTAGAAAATCTTCCTGATCCGGTGCTCTTCTTTCCCACTTGGCATGGACGGTCTGTTGATGATCCTTCAGCCAGAGCATCACATCCGGGGGAATAAAGTGGGTGTGTACATCAAACATCAAACCACGCTCCTTGCATCGTCCGCTTCATAAGCCACGGTGATCGACGCCAAATTGTTGCATATACAAGAACGATAGTCTTGTATAAGGAAATGTACTTATTTTAGCACAGCCGGGATCACAAAAAAATACTTTAAAAAATAAATTTAATTGTTGCGTATAGAGGAACAATGGTGTTGTATATAAAATTGTATTCAGGTAAGCTAATAAAAAAGCAATATGTAAGCGCTGTATTTCAATTTTATTCCAAAAATTCCTTCCAAAAATAAGGAGGTTTACTTATGTCGGCTGTACAAGATCAAGTAAGATCTATGGATTGCAAGCATTTCATAAACGGACAATATATTTCATCCTTCAACGGAAGGACCTTTGATAATATTAATCCGGCAACGGAAGAAGTATTGGGCAAGGTCTCCGAAGGCGGGAAGGAAGAAATTGACCTCGCTGTGGGAGCGGCGAGAAGAGCGTTAAACGGACCGTGGAAAACCATGACCCTCAATGACCGTATTGCCGTGATTCGCCGGATCGGAGATATTATTCTGGAGCGAAAGGATGAGTTAGCCAGGCTGGAATCGCTGGACACCGGCAAACCGTTATGGCTTTCAAGCTCGGTCGATATTCCGCGCTCCGCCTTTAACTTTCATTTCTTTGCCGATTATCTGCGTTCTGTCGGCAACGAAGCTTACCATACGGATGACGTTGCTATCAACTATTCCATTCGTCGTCCAGTAGGCGTCGTCGGCTTGATTAATCCCTGGAACCTGCCTCTGCTATTGCTGACCTGGAAGCTGGCTCCCTGTCTTGCAGCTGGCAATACGTGCGTCATCAAACCGGCCGAATTAACCCCGATGACGGCTACGATCCTGGGGGAAATTTGCCGCGAAGCGGGCGTGCCCGACGGCGTGGTGAACATTGTCAACGGCTTTGGCCCCGATTCCGCCGGTTCGGCATTATCGGAGCATCCCGATGTAGACGCCATTTCCTTCACGGGGGAAACGGAAACCGGGAAAATCATCATGAAGGCGGCCTCCCGGTCGTTAAAAAAGCTTTCTTACGAGCTCGGCGGCAAAAATCCGAATATCATCTTTGCCGATGCGGATCTGGATGAAGTCATTGAAACCACGTTGAAATCGAGCTTTATTAACCAGGGAGAAGTGTGTTTGTGCGGGTCGCGCATTTATGTAGAGCGGCCCGTATACGAACAATTCCTGCACAAATTTACGGCGAAAGCCAAAGAGCTTGTTGTCGGAGATCCGTTTGATCATCATTCAAAGGTAGGGGCGCTTGTAGGGGCGGAGCATTATGAGCGTGTAACCGGCTATATCCGGCTGGCCCAGGAAGAAGGAGGGCAAATTCTGATCGGCGGCAAGCGTCCCGAAGGATTGGAGAGGGGATATTTTCTTGAGCCGACGATCATCACAGGATTAAACCGCAATTGCCGCGTCGTGCGCGAGGAGATTTTCGGGCCGGTGGTAACGGTGATGCCGTTTGATGAAGAAGAAGAAGTCATTGCCCAGGCCAACGATACGCACTACGGCTTGAGCGCGTCGATCTGGACCAATGATCTGCGCCGGGCCCATCGGGTAGCAGGCCGGATTGAAGCGGGTATCGTTTGGGTGAACACGTGGTTTTTGCGTGATTTACGGACTCCGTTCGGCGGTATGAAGCAAAGCGGCATTGGTCGTGAAGGCGGTATTCACAGCTTCGAGTTCTATACCGAATTGACGAATGTTTGTATCAAACTATAGGAGGGAATGGCGTTGAGTTCCAGGTTTGATCGGAAAACGATACAATATGCCGAACATCTTGAGAAGGCGGTCGCAGAACGTCAAGGGGTTTCGCCCCTTACGGAGCTTGATCCGGATTTGACGGTGGAGCAGGCCTATCAGGTTCAGCTTTATGGCATTCAAAAGCAAGTGGACGCCGGACAGCGCATCGTCGGAAAGAAAATCGGCCTGACCTCCCTTGCCATGCAGCAATTGCTAGGCGTGGATCAGCCGGATTACGGCCACTTATTGGATAGTATGGCGGCGGAAAACGGGAGCCAAATCACTTTGGACCGGGTACTACAGCCTAAAGTCGAAGCCGAGATTGCTTTTGTGCTGAAGCAGGACTTGGCGGGGCCGGGGATTACGGTGATGGATGTCTTGAAAGCCACCGATTATATTATTCCTGCTCTGGAAATTGTGGACAGCAGGATAGCCGACTGGAAAATTAAACTGCAGGATACGATCGCCGACAACGCTTCTTCCGGACTTTATGTGTTAGGGGGAAAGCCTCATTCCGTAGATCAGATCGATCTTGCACAGCTTGGCGTCGTTCTGTATAAGAACGGCGAAATCATGAACACAGGGGTGGGCGCGGCCGCTTTGGGACACCCGGCTGCATGCGTGGCTTGGCTGGCCAATAAATTATCCGAGTTTGGCATTGTACTCAAAGCAGGCGAAGTGATTCTCTCAGGCGCTCTTTCCGCTGCCGTAAATGCCGGGCCGGGAGATTCTTTCCTGGCGAGATTTGCCCATTTAGGCGAAGTCAAGGTTCGATTTTAGCGTTCAAGCATGAAGGGTACCGAAGATATGAAAGGAGTGGGCTTCCATGTCCAAAATCAAAGCAGCCATTCTGGGATCAGGTAATATCGGCACGGATTTGATGCTGAAATTAGAGCGCTCCAACATACTGCAGTTAACCGCCATGATCGGTATTGATCCGGAGTCCGACGGTCTGCTTCGCGCCAAAGAGCGGGGATTCGAAACGATTACTACGGGGATCAAGGGATTTCTGGAGCGTCCGGAGCTTGCGGACATTGTGTTTGATGCGACTTCCGCCAAAGCGCATATCCGCCATGCGAAATTATTGAAGGAAGCGGGAAAGCGCGTGCTTGATTTGACCCCTGCCGCCGTCGGCGCTTTGGTCATTCCTCCGGTCAACCTTGGCGAGCATATCGCAGAGGACAATATTAACCTCGTGACTTGCGGAGGACAGGCGACCATCCCGATCGTTCATGCGATCAACCGGGTCAGTCCGGTGCAATATGCGGAAATTGTTGCGACAATATCCAGTAAAAGCGCAGGACCGGGAACGCGTGCGAACATTGACGAATTTACGCAAACAACGGCACGGGGGATTGAAGTTATCGGAGGGGCGCAAAAAGGAAAAGCCATTATTATTTTGAATCCGGCCGAGCCACCTATTCTTATGAGGGACACGGTGTATGCTTTAGTGGCGGAAGAACAATTGGACGAGGACAAAATCAAGGATTCGATTCACGCTATGGTCAAATCGGTACAATCTTACGTTCCCGGCTATCGGCTGAGAACGGAGCCCATCTTTGAAGGAAATAAAGTCACCGTATTTCTGGAAGTGGAAGGCGCGGGGGATTACCTGCCGAAGTACTCGGGCAACCTCGATATCATGACGGCCGCAGCCGTGAAGGTGGCCGAAGAATTGGCGCAGCACCGTTTGACGCAAAAAGCGATATAAAGGAGGGAGCATTCATGACGCAAGATAAGCGGATTTTAATCACCGAAGTGGCATTGCGTGACGGAAGCCATGCGATCGCCCACCAGTATACCGTAGACCAGGTGTCCAAAGTGGCCAAAGCGCTGGATGAAGCGAACATCCCTTATATTGAGGTGTCTCACGGAGACGGGCTGGCCGGTTCGTCCCTGCAGTATGGCCTATCCCGCACCCATGAGCTGGAATTGATTGAGGCTGCGGTAGCGGTATGCCGGCAAGCCCGGATAGCCGTACTGCTTTTGCCCGGCATCGGTACGATGGAAGAGCTGAGGCAGGCCGCAAACCTGGGCGTCAAAATGGCGCGTATTGCTACCCATGTGACAGAGGCGGATGTGTCGGCGCAGCATATCGCTTTAACCAAGGAGCTTGGATTGGAAGCGGTTGGATTTCTGATGATGTCCCACATGGCTCCGGTCGAAAAGCTTGTTGAACAGGCCAAATTGATGGAGAGCTACGGAGCGGATACCGTCTATGTCGTCGACTCGGCGGGAGCCCTTCTCCCTCATGAAGTGAAAGAGCGGATTCGGGCCCTTCGGCAGCATCTGGGCATTCCGATCGGATTCCATGCACATAACAATTTATCGCTTGCCATGGCCAATACGTTGGTGGCTATAGAAGAAGGGGCTACCCGAATCGACGGCAGCGTTCGCTGCCTGGGAGCGGGAGCCGGAAATACCCAAACGGAAGTCTTAATTGCCGTTTTGGAACGATTAGGTTTATCTACAGGGGTTGACTTGTACAAAATGATGGACCTGGCGGAAGAGATTGTAGCGCCTATCCTCCAGGTGCCGCAGGAGATCACGAGAGACAGCCTGGTGATGGGGTATGCGGGCGTCTACTCCAGTTTTCTGCTTCATGCAAAGCGTGCAGCCCAAAAATTCAATATTGATTCGCGGGACATTTTAATTGAACTTGGCAGGCGGAAAGTGGTCGGCGGTCAAGAAGATATGATTGTGGATGTAGCGGCGGAAATCGCCAAATCCAGGCAGGAGCCTGCTGTCCGTTAGGGGAGGGAAGAAGATGCGCGCGCTCGATTTTAAATCTACAGCCGAATTTCTGCACCGGGCCGAAATGGAGAAACGTGAAGTTGTTCGAATTACGGCTGATTATCCTGACATGACCATAGAGGATGCCTATCAAGTGCTCGCTGAATTGGTCGCGATCAAACGTCAGCGGGGGCATCGGATCATCGGACCGAAAATGGGTCTAACCAGCCAGGCCAAAATGAAGCAAATGAACGTGGAAGAGCCGATTTACGGATATATATTCGACTATATGGCGGTTCCCGAAGGCGGAACGGTTTCGATGCGGGAATTGATCCATCCTAAAGTGGAGGCGGAGATCGCCTTTGTCATGGGCAAAGATATGGAAGGCCCGGCCGTTACGGGAACCCAGGTGCTTGCCGCTACGGAGTATGTGGTGCCGGCGCTCGAGATTATCGATAGCCGTTACGAAAATTTTAAATTTACCTTGCCGGATGTCATTGCCGACAATGCTTCCTCTTCCCGGGTGGTATTTGGAACCGTGCTTCAACGGCCTGATAACCTGGAGCTGGATTTGGTCGGCGTGACCCTCTCGATCAATGGGGAAATCAAGGATTTGGGGGTGGGAGCCGCCGTCCTGGGACATCCGGCCAATTCGGTTGCTATGCTGGCCAATATGCTGGCCAGAAAAGGCGAGAAAGTAAAAGCGGGAGACATCATTTTGACCGGAGGTATAACAGGCGCCCTGATCTTGAACGCCGGCGATACGATAACGGCAAAGTTTGACGGATTGGGGCAGGTTGGCTTTAGGGTGACAGAATAAAACTATACCGTAAGCGGAGGATTCCATACGATGCCCATTGTGAATATTCAACTGCTGGAAGGAAGATCCGAAGAGAAGGTCAAGGAAGTGATTCGGAATGTTACGGAGACGGTATGCCATACACTGGAAGTAAAAAAAGAAAGCGTCCGTGTGATTGTCACTGAAATACCGAAAACACACTGGGGGATCGGCGGAGTATCCGTGTCGGATATTCCGGGCAGATAAATTGTGAATGAACATGGAGGAGGAAATGTAAATGTCCATTGAATTGGGTTTACTGGTACCCCACACGCCTCGTATGTGCCATGAGGAGCAAGCACCGGCGTTTCAAAAAGAATTGGTTCGATCCATGCATGAAGCCGCAGATGTGATTGCAAGCCTGAAACCGGATGTCATCGTCCTCATCTCCTGCCATTGGATGTCGAGCTTTCACCATCTTGTGGATGCGACACCGCATCACAAAGGCATTCTAACGGCGTTTGAATGTCCCGAATTGATTTCCGATGTTCCCTATGAATATCCCGGAGACGAGCAGCTGGGGAGCCGGTTGGTGGAGGCGGGCCAGCAGGCCGGACTTTCCGTCGTAAAAGTAAATGATCCGACCTATGTGTGGGATTATGGAACTGTTGTCCCTCTCCGGTATCTCGTGCCCAAGGGGGACATCCCGGTTATCGATCTTTCCGTGACATGGGCGGCAAATTTGGAAGAAACCTATCAGTGGGGGCAGCAAGTAGGAAAGGTATTGCGGGAAAGTGAAAAGCGGGCCGTTTTTGTAAGCAGCGGAGCGCTTTCCCACAATCTTGTGAGAGGTCCCGAGGTCATGCCGTCCATATCCGAACAGGCGCTGGATAAACAATTCCTGGACTATCTCAATCACAATGATTTGCAATCGGCATGGAAGATGCTTCCCCAATATGCCAAAGCGGCGTCCGTTGAGTCCGGGGGCCGCCATCTGGCGATGCTGCTCGGAGTGCTGGAAGGAAATTATACAAGCAAATATTACGGATACGGGCAATCCTCGGCAAGCGCCAATGTGGTGATGACTTTTCAGCCCGGATCGACAGAATCCGCCCATATCACGGCATAAGAACCGGAACAGACCCGAATAGATCTTCCGCTTCTTGTGAATCCGCAAACTGCAAGGAGGATTGGGAATGATGCTGAAACAGGAGTTAGACAAAAACGTATTTCAGGCACTCAAAGAAAAGATGAAGCAGGGCTTGCTTCCCCAGTGGATATTAACGGATCCTCAAATTTACGAGATGGAAATCGACAAGATATTTGCTCATACGTGGCAATTTTTAGCGCATGAAACGGAACTGAAGGAACCCGGAAGCTATGTGACAAGATGGATGGTCAATGATCCGGTTTTGCTGGTGAAGACCAATAGCGGGGAGCTGAAGGCATTTCTCAATTCCTGCCCGCATCGGGGAACACAATTATGCACTGCTGATTTCGGAAAAAAGAAAACGCTTACTTGCCCATACCATGGGTGGAGCTTTAACTTGAACGGCGACCTCATTGGCGTCGTAGCCGGTGACAAGGTGTATGGCGGAGAAATGAAAAAGGATGAGTGGGGGCTGCGTCCCATTCCTCAGGTCGGCGTGTACCAAGGCATGATTTTTGGCAATTTGGACCCGAATGCCATGCCGTTGGAAGATTATCTTGGAGATATGAAATGGTATATGGACATCATGCTGGGTCGCAGCGACGGAGGCATGGAGGTCAGGGGGCTCCCGCAGCGATGGGTAGTGAATACCAATTGGAAGCTGGTATTGGAGAACTTCTCTGGAGATCCCTATCATGTCCAAACCACGCACCGTTCGACGGTTGAAATGGGCATCAGTCCGCAGGACCCGCTGTATGCCGGTTACGGGCATCAAGTGGTGCTGCAGCATGGACATGGAGTGAACGTAATCACGGCCTCCGCTCCGGGCAAACCGCAAAGACCCCCGTATCAAGGCTTACCCCAAGAGATGTGGCCGATGTTCGAAAGAAACTTGAATGAGGATCAATTAAAGGTTTTCTCGAAAGCAACCGTTCTTGTAGGTTCCATTTTCCCGAATTTGTCGTTCGTCAGTCCGGTGCATGGAAGTGAAGGGCATTTGCACAATTACTTGAATTTCCGCGTATGGCGCCCGCTAGGTCCGGAGAAAATTGAGATTTGGTCCTGGTTTATGATCGATAAGGCCGCATCGGACGAATACAAAGAAGACGCCTATAAAGGCTATATCAGCTCCTTCGGCCCTTCGGGCACGTTGGAGCAGGACGATACGGAGATTTGGATCCGCGTGACCCAATCAAGCAAAGGGATCATGGCCCGAAGCAAAGACCACAGCTATAACAATCTGCTCAATTATTTAATGGGTCTTGACCGGGTACTGCCGGATGACACGTGGCCCGGACCCGGCGTTGCCTATCCGACTTGTTATCTGGATGCGATATCCAGAGCAACCCATGAGTATTGGTTGGAGCTTCTTACCGGGGAAGGACCGGAAAGTGAACAGGAAATGATGCGAAAGGAATATGCGGGGGGCCATGGCGATGAATAGTGAGCTGCAACTCCAAATTACCCGCTTTCTTCACCGGGAAGCCTTTTTGCTGGACGACCGGCGGTTTGGGGAATGGCTGGATTTATTTACGGACGACATCATTTATCGAATGCCTCTTAGGGCGACACGCGAAAATAAAGAGGGCTCCAGCATTGTGGAAGAGATGACTTTTTTTGAAGAAACCAAAACATCGTTGACCACGCGCGTGAAAAGGCTGGATACCGCATCGGCCTGGGCGGAGAATCCGGCTCCGAGAACCCGTCATTTTATATCGAATATTTTTGTCGAATCGGGTTCTGATGAGAACGGGTTCGAGGTCAGAAGCTATTTTTTGTTCAAACGAAGCAGAGCGGGAGATATTGCAACGGAAGAAATCTTTGGAGAGCGGCTCGATGTGCTCCGGAAAGTAAACGGGCAATGGAAAATCGCTTCGAGGACGATCTATCCTGATCAAACCGTATTAAATGTGATGAATTTAAGTATGTTTTTATGAACCAAAGCACGTTTGGAATGATTTAGGGGGGACAAAAGTAAAGCGCTTAGGGTTTTATCATGCGGTCTTACATTTTGAATTGAGGGGGGCACATGCAATGGGATTGAAAATAAAAAAACATAAAATCGTTGCGATCATGCTGGCCGTGATGCTGATGTTTCTTGCCGCTTGCGGCAGCAATAACAGTACCGGTCCCGCCGGCAGCTCATCATCCTCCGGCGGCGGGGATCAGCCTGTAAAGATAGGGGCTATTCTGTCCTTTTCCGGAAATTTTGCTCCATTGTCTGAAAGTATTAAACAAGGAATGGAGCTGTATTTTGAGCTGAACGGCAATAAAATCGGCAACCGTCCTGTAACCATCAAATACGAGGATGACGAAGCCAGTCCTCAAGTCGCCCTCCGCAAATACCGGCAGCTGGTCGAAAGCGAGAAAGTCGATATCCTTGCGGGCCCTATTTCCTCCGCCGTTGTTTACGCACTGCGCGATGTGATCGAGAAGGACAAAGTGGTGTTGATTGATGCCAATGCGGCTGCCAACGATATTTCGTGGGACAAGAAAAGCGATTATATTTACCGCGTCTCCATATCCAACTGGCAGGACGGTACGCCGGGAGCCGAATATATTTATAAAAATATCGGGAAAAGGGCCTACGTCCTTGCACCTGACTATCCGGCCGGCCACGAAACGATAGAGGCCTTTAAGGCGGCCTTCATTCAAGCGGGCGGCGAAATTGTCAAGGAAGCCTGGCCAAAGCTGGGGACGAATGATTACGCCACTTACCTGACGGATATTTTAAACACGAAGCCCGATCTTGTCTTCCCTTTCCTGGCCGGAACCGACGCCATCCGCTTCGTGCAGCAATACGAGCAATTCGGCGTAAAAGGCAAGATTCCATTAACCGGAACCCAGGAGTTTTTGGACCCGTTAGTGACCGACCCGGCCGGAAAAGCCGCTAAAGGAATTATCGGGGCCACGATGTATACCGCTTCACTGGATAATCCGACCAACCATAAGTTTGTCGAAGAGTTTACGAAGAAATACAACAAAACACCGAACTACTTTAATGTTCAAGGATACGATACGGCGCAGGTCATCAGCAAAGCCATAGAGAAGGCGGGCAGTACGAAGTCCGAGGATTTAATCAAGGTGTTGAAGGATATCACTTTCAGCAGCCCGCGCGGCGAACTGGCAATGGATCCGAAAACGCACAATCTGGCTTTGGATATGTATTTGGCGAAAAACGTATGGAAAGACGGAAAGATTGCGCAGGAAATCATGGGAATAGCCGCAAAAGGGCTCAAAATACCGGAAACGCCGCCGGCTAAGACGAATTAACAAGCCATATCCAAGGGGGGGCTTGTCCCCCCGTTTTATTATCCAATGCGTCTATGGCCTTGAAGGAAAGAGGAGGATACCATGGCTGGTACAACGCTGCTCATGCATATTTTGAATGGTTTGGCCTACGGCATGCTTTTGTTTATGATCGCCGCGGGGCTGTCCATTATCTTCGGATTAATGCATATCGTCAATTTGGCACACGGTGCTTTTTACTTGGCGGGAGTATATATCGCCTATACTTTTGTCAAGCAGAACATGGGATTTTGGCCTTCCTTGCTCATATCGATAATCATTGTTGCCATCCTTGGCATCCTGATGGAGAAATTTCTGCTCGAACGGGTGTACGGCAAGGAGCTTGAGCAGGTACTGCTGACGTTCGGGCTTGCCTTTATATTTGCCGATCTGGTGAAGTGGATCTGGGGAACGAGCCCTTTGACACTGCCTGTTCCGGCTGCGCTGGATGCTTCAATGAACTTGGGGGTGATCACGTTCCCGGCGTACCGGATTTTTGTTATCTTCGTCGGCTGTCTTCTTGCGGTTCTGCTGTGGTTTATGGAAAATAAAACGCGCATCGGCGCCATCATACGGGCCGGAGTGGATGATCGGGAAATGCTGTCCGCGCTTGGCATTCATATTAAAGTCGTATTTACCTCCATATTCGCGGTGGGAGCCGCGCTGGCTGGTTTAAGTGGTGTATTGGGCGGGCCGATCATGGGGATGTATGTGGGCATCGATTCGGAAATCTTGATTTCATCCCTCGTCATTGTCGTGGTTGGCGGTCTCGGAACATGGAAAGGGGCCTTTATAGGGGCGATTTTAATCGGCGTCGTCGATACGTTGGGACGTGTCTGGTTCCCTTCGTTTACGATGGCCATGGTTTTTGCCATTATGATCATTGTTTTATTGCTGAAGCCTAACGGCCTGTTTGGAAGGGGGGCTCATGCTTGAAAAAAAGCACCTTATCGCTTAGCGCCGCCCTTGTCGTTTTTACCCTGCTGCTGCCCCTTGTTCTTTCGTCGTATGGCCTGAAATTGACAAGCGAAGTGCTGATTATGGCCATTTTTGTCATGAGCCTCGGGCTGATTATCGGCTTTGCGGGGCTTGTATCGCTGGGGCACGCCGCTTTTTTTGGAGTAGGCGCTTATGCGGTGACATTGATTGGCGAACACTTGGACAATACTTATGTGCTGCTCCTTGCGGCTATTGTTTTATCGGGGTTCGCCGCTTTCGTTTCCGGATTGCTGTTTATCCGTTCGTCGGGAGCATATTTTTTAATGATTACGTTGGCGTTCGGGCAGATGCTGTACGCCATTGCGTATAAAATGGAGAATTTGACCGGGGGGGTTGACGGTAAGGCGGTTGCGGCGAGCTTCAACCTAGGTTCAGGCGAAATTCACAGCCGACTGGGATTTTACTATGCAGCCGCTGTGGCATTTCTTGTGAGTTATTTTTTGCTCCGCGCATTGATCTCATCACCGTTAGGAAAAGGCATTAAAGGGATAAAGGAAAACGAATTGCGCATGACGGCGCTCGGATACAATACGCGGCATTACAAGCTGATCGTGTATTCCTTGTCCGGCATGATGGCCGGCTTTGCGGGCGGACTTTATGCCTACTTTAATGAATACGTTTCGCCCGATCTGCTGCATTGGGGTTACTCCGGCCAAGCGCTGATCATGGTTATCGTAGGCGGCGTCGGAACCTTGATCGGGCCGGCTGTCGGCGCGGGCTTTTTCGTCATTCTGCAAAATTATATCAGCTCCTATACGGACCGTTGGCCGATCGTGATGGGCTTGATTTTTGTCGCCATCGTGCTTTATGGACGGGGAGGGGTCATTCACATCGCAGATTTGGTATGGAGCAAAATCAGACCCAAACGGAGTACCAAACGGGATAACCCTGTGCTTCCAAAGGAGGAGAACGGCTTTGAGTCTGCTAAAGGTTGAACGTCTGTACAAATCGTTTAAAGGATTGCAGGTGTTGAAGGATGTATCTCTGGAAGTGCAGGCCGGTGAGCGTCATGTCCTGATCGGACCAAACGGAGCCGGAAAAACGACGCTTTTTAATTGTATTACCGGGACTTTGCCGATCGATGAAGGAAGCGTTGAGGTGAACGGCAGACAAATCAGCGGCCTTCCCGCCTTTACGGCTGTCCGTGTCGGGATGTCCAGAACCTTTCAAAAAAATAATCTGTTCGGCAGCTTGACCGTTGAAGAAAACGTGCATCTGGCCATCATCGCATGCAAGCCGTACCGGTTTAACTTTTTTAAGCCCTACTACCAATATAATGAATTGTTAACAGAAGCCGAAGAACTGCTGAAGCAGTGGAATCTTTGGGAACGCCGCGGCCGCATCGTCAATGAGCTTTCTTACGGCGAACAAAGGCTGCTGGAAGTGCTGCTCGCCCTGGCCTGCAAACCGCAAATTCTGCTCCTCGACGAGCCGACATCGGGCATGTCTCCCGCGGAGACGGTTCAAACCACCAAGCTCATTCAGAGCATGCCGCGTTCCATTACCCTGCTGGTCATTGAGCATGATATGGAAGTGGTGTTTTCGATTGCCGACCGCATCACCGTTTTGCACCACGGTGAAGTGTTTTTAAGCGGCGCTCCGGAGGAAATTCGCGGCGACGAGCGGGTCAGGGATATTTACTTCGGGGGAGGTAAGCTGCAGCATGCTGAAGCTTGACGAAGTTCATACGTATTACGGAAACAGTCATATTTTGCAGGGCCTCTCCTTTGAAGTGCCCCAAGGGAAGTGCGTGGCTCTTCTCGGCCGGAATGGAGCGGGCAAAACGACCACGATTCATTCCATCGCCGGCTTGACGCCCCCGCGCAAGGGAACCATTACGTATAGGGGCAAACCGGTTTCCGGGCTGCCGTCTTACAAAATCGCGCGCCTTGGCATCGGATTGGTGCCCCAGGGAAGGCGCATTTTCCCTTCGTTGACCATCCGGGAGAATTTGACGGTGCCCGCCAAAGACAGCCGGCAGAAGGATAAGGGGCATAAGAGCTGGGATTTGGAGAGCGTGTATGCATTGTTCCCGGTTCTCAGGGAGCGCGAACACAACATGGGTACCCAACTGTCAGGCGGGCAGCAGCAAATGCTGGCGATCGGAAGAGCATTAATGACCAATCCGCAGTTTATCCTGATGGATGAGCCGTCGGAAGGATTAGCTCCCGTCATGATTGAACAGGTGGGGGATATCATTAAAAAATTGAAGGAAACCGGCCTATCCATTCTGTTGGTAGAACAAAATTTTTATTTGGCATGCGATGCGGCCGATGAAGTCTTGGTGATGAACAAAGGGCAAATCGTGTGGAAGGGTACGCCGGAGGAGCTGTTGGCAAACGAGGACATTCAGCATCAATATTTGGGAGTGTAAGCGAGCGAGGAGACGGCTTCGGCAGTCTCCTTTGTTTCGCTGCGGCTTTTAGCTGACAGAGGTCTTTAACGCAACAACGTTTAATGCCGCTTTCTATAGCCCAGCCTGACGGAGATTTCGTTGGCGGCGCTAATGATTTTGTGGATGTATCCCTTCAGGTTGGCGGGATTCATGCGATGGGTAGGGCCGATGACGGTCAATGTATTGACCACCTGGTTTGTATAGTCCCGGATGGGTGCTGAAATCGATGTGACCCCTTCTCTCAACTCTTCAACCGATACGGTGTACCCTTGCTCTCTGGCTTTTTTGATGAGGTTGAGGATCGTTTCGGGATCGGTATTCGTTTTTGTCGTGTAGGCTTTCAGCTCACCCCCAAGAATACGCCGGACGACCTGCTCGTCCTGATAGGCGAGCAGCACCCTTCCCGAGCTTGTGCAGTAAGCGGGATTCCTTCTGCCGATATGGGTCAGGATTTGGATGGGATGTTTACACTCAACCTTCTTAATATAGATGACATCCGTGCCGTCCAATACCGCAATATGGCACGTTTCCTGAATGTCGTCCACGAGTTTTTGCAGTACCGGCAAGGATTCCCTTTCAACTTCCAGATTGCTGGTGACGATCGTGTTCAAATTCAAAATCGACAACCCCAGCCGATATTTTTGCGTTTCATGATCCTTGGTGACGAATCCCTCGCTTGCGAGCGTACTCAGCAGTCGGCTGACCGTGCTTTTTCCTAACCCCAGCGATTTGGCCAAATCGGTTACTTTTTTCTCCGGCTCATCCAAGGAAAAGCTGTTTAAAATACGAAGGGCGTTTTTAACGGACGAAAGTACATAATCGTTATGGTTCGAATGGTCCATGGAGCAGTCTCTCCCTTTAGCGCTGTCGCATATTGTTGCATATAAAAGAACACTAATCTTGTATATAGAACAAATGTATCATAGACTCCGTACAACCGCAATCGGTAAAATGGCTGGTATCTTAACGCTTCGCGGCCGAAGTGGACGCAGCCCGGCAAGAGATATAGAATGAAATGGGGATCGCCGGGAAGCCTGTCAGGCGCTATCCCAAGATGACATAATAAATATCGGAAAGGAAGTCCATATGATACGTTTTGCTGTTATCGGAACCAACTGGATCACGGAGGAGCTCATCAAGGCGGCCCGGGAAATCGAAGACTTCGCCTTGACGGCTGTGTATTCCCGTACGGAAGAGAAGGCCAAGGAATTTGCGGCCAAGCATGATATTCCTCACCTATTTACGGACTTGGGGAAGATGGCGCAAAGCGATGTGTTCGATGCGGTTTATATTGCCAGCCCGAATTCATTTCATGCGCAGCAAGCGATTCTCTGCATGAGTCACGGCAAGCATGTATTGTGCGAAAAGCCGATAGCCTCCAATACCCAAGAATTTCGTAACATGATAGCGGCGGCGAAAGAGAATCATGTCCTGCTCATGGAAGCCTTAAAGTCAACGCTGCTTCCGAATTTTCAGGCCATCCGGGAGCACTTGCATAAAATAGGTCCGGTACGCCGTTATTTTGCCGGCTATTGTCAATATTCCTCGCGCTATGACGCCTATAAGCAGGGAACCGTTTTGAATGCGTTCAATCCTGTTTTTTCTAATGGTTCTTTGATGGATTTAGGCGTGTATTGCATCTATCCTATGGCGGTGCTGTTCGGGAAGCCGGAACAGATCAAGGCCTCCGGCATCCTGCTCGGGTCCGGGGTGGACGGGGAAGGAAGCATACTGATGAAGTACAAGGAGATGGAGGCGGTCATCATGCACTCCAAAATTTCAAGCTCTTACCTGCCGTCCGAAATTCAAGGAGAATACGGCACCATGATCATCGATAAAATCAACCAGCCGGAAAAAGTGGAAATCCGCTATAGAGACGGCAAGGTTGAAGAGCTGACGCGGCCCCAAAGAAGCCAATCGATGTATTATGAGGTCAAAGAATTTATCGACTTGTTGAAAGCCGGGAGAACGGAATCGGCGACGAATTCTCATGCCCATTCCATGACCACTTTGGAAATTATGGACGAGGCCAGACAACAAATCGGACTTCAATTCCCGGCGGATCAGGAAAAATAATCCGAACTTGCCATTCGGTGCAGGCTGTGATAAGATGTAATAAAGCTGTGATAAACGAATCCAAAAGCAAGCTGCTCTTAACAAGTGTTGAGAGCAGCTTTTCTTTTTTGGACCAAAGGAGAAGGAAAACGATGAATTTTCGCAAAAAGTCATTAGAGGAAATCCCTGAGGAATACACAAGGATTTGGTCTTGCGAGACGGAAGGCTGTAATGGATGGATACGGGACAACTTTGCTTTCGAGCATGTGCCAACTTGCTGGAAGTGCCTCTCCCCCATGACTAGCAGCATGAAGATGCTGCCTCTCCTTGTAAATTCGAATGGCGATCTGAAATCGCTCAAGAAAGGCATACGGATTTCATAGCCTCTGGCAGCAGTTTTCTTCCCGGATTGCGTTTATTTCAGATACCTAAAACCGTACAAGCAGCAGGATGCTTGTAAGAACTCTCCCATATTGGAGTTGGATGAACCATGTATCCTATCATTGATGCTCACGTGCATTTGGATTTATATGAACCGGCGGTGCTGGAGAAACTGCTTCAATCCTGTGATTTATATCGGATTCAAGGGCTGCTGACGGTTTCGATGAATGCGGAATCGTGCCTGCGCAATCTCCGGTTGAAGCGTCAGCTCCCGCATGCTGTTTTTCCCGCATTCGGCTATCATCCGGAGCAGGCGCCGCCTGCCGAAGAAGATATGGAAAATTTATTCGAATGGATGGATCGGCACCGGGATGAAATGGTGGCGATCGGCGAGATCGGACTTCCCTATTACATGCGTAAAGCGGCGGAGAACAGAGGCGAGCATTTCAATGATGAGCCCTATTTGCTTCTGTTGGAACGCTTTGTTCAGTTGGCTGTCCGGCTGGATAAACCGGTGGTGCTGCATGCCGTATATGAGGATGCGGAGAGGGTATGCGATTTGCTAGAGAAGCAAGGAGCAGAGAAAGCTCATTTCCACTGGTTCAAGGGAAGCGGGAAGACAATGGCAAGGATGATGAAGAGAGGCTATTACGTTTCGGTAACGCCTGATGTGGTATACAAGCCGGAGATTCAAGCGGTGGTTCGTGCGTACCCGCTCGAACTTCTGATGGTGGAAACGGACGGTCCGTGGCCTTTTCGAGGCGTATTCGAGGGTCAAACGACCCATCCGCGTATGATTCGTGAATCCATTAGGCAAATATCTATGCTGAAGGGAATGCCGGAACAAGAAGCAGCGATGGTGTTATTCGAAAATACACGGCGCTTTTACAATCTGCCGTTGTAATCGATACACAGGTCTAGAACCATATAAATCTCCTGATCATATGATATTTCTATAAAACATAGGAGGTGGGATATATGGATAAATTTCTGACCTATGTAGGCGGGTTGATAGGTGGATATGCACTGATTAAAGTGCCGGTAGAAGAAATCACAGCACTGTCCGGTTTAAATACAATCCTCGACGTAGTCGGCTCTCTGGCCGTCATCGTTTTTGGAGGAACATTGGTCGTTCGCGGCGTTTTATCGCTTTTAGGAAAATAATTACAAAGCAAAAACTCCGTTTATTCAATCCTTTAACAGCTGCCTATGTTAAGGGATTTTTTTATTGCTATTATATCTCCTAACCAATTATACGGTTTCTTTTAGATTGCTATTTTGTCTGGAACAAGGCAGGCTCAATGTATTCTCCCGAATCAACATGAAGCATGACATAGACTTAATATAAAATCATGCAATTTCGGAACTTTTTGGAACGGATTGCGTAAATAGATTTCAGAAAGCCATTGAAAAAAATAACAAATACGGAGTGTGATAGGGATGAATCGACGGCCCCATCGCGGGAGATTCAAAGGCAAGCTGGTGATGCTGTCCGCGCTCAGCTTAAGTCTTCTTCCGTTAACGGCTCATGCGAACGAGATCAGTACGGGCACCAGTTCGGCGGCTGCAGCTTCCGTCAGCGGTTTTAATGCTTCCTCCGGAACTGCACCTTCTGCTGCCAAGGAAGCAAAACAGGTGAAAGCGGAGGCCAAGATTACGAAGGATGAAGCGGTCGCCATCGTGAGAAAACTTTTTCCGAAATTGCAGGATGCGCAGCCGGTACGTGTGGAGCTTGGAGATTCCCACTCGTATCCTCCCCAATATCAGAACGTTTGGACCATCGGCTGGCAGATTACATTCGGCAACAGCAGCTACGGCTTCGACAGTAAAGTCGACTCGATCACCGGCGATCTTCTGCAAACCCATCTGCATTTCCCGACGGATGAGGGCAATGAAGCGTACTATCCGCCGAAGGTTTCCAAAGAAGAGGCGCTGGGGCTGGCCAAAGCATTTATTCAGAAGGCTTCACCGACCTTATCGCTTGACAGCCTGAAGCCCGTGGACCAGTCTCCATACACCAATCAGGTGCTTTTCGGTCCGGTGCAGTATGAATTTTCTTTTACCACTTTAGTTCATGGATTGGCCCATCCCGGGGGACATATTTCAGTAACGATCAACGGCAACGGAGAGGTCACAGGCTATTACCGGAACGTGGTTACTGCCGATTATCCATCTCCTGAGCCCGCCATCACCCCGGAAGAGGCCGCCAAGAAGTTCGTGCCCCTAAGGGATTTAACCCTGCAGTATGTCCCGGTGAATCAGCCGAATTTCAAGGGCAAGAGCTGGTTTCTCGGTTGGGTGCAGCCTTTTTACGCCGACTTAAGTATCGATGCACAAACCGGTGAATACATTAACTTCACGGGTGCAGTCGTTCAGCCTGAAAAGGTTCAATATAAAGACATTCAAAAGACGGATAAACTGTTTACCGTGACAACGGGCAAAGGTGAAAACCAATTATTAACAGGTGAGCAGGCGGCGGAGCTTGTCGAGCGAGTGGCGTCCATTCCGGGCAATCGCACGAGATCCACGCAGAGCCTTAATACATATTGGTCGGACGTGAATAAGAAGGTTTGGAATATTACCTGGATGGAAGCGGCGCCTGCCGGTCCTTATCCTTATAGCGGTCAAACAAACGCCGTGGTGGATGCGCGAACCGGACAAATTCTGGAGTTCCGCGTGGATCGTATGGCTCCCCCATGGACGAATCCAAAGCCGGATACGGAGAAGACAACGGCTGCAATCTCTCAGGCTGAAGCCGAAAAGAAGGCTTTGGCTCTGATTAACGAGTTGTATCCGAATGCGTCGGAAGAATTAAAATGGCTGTCCCCCGATCCGTATGCCGCACCGGCGGGAGATGAACAAACCTTTGGATTCCGATTCCAGCGATTCTATAAGGGGATCCCTGTCGGAGGGGATTCCGTGAGCATTATATTGGATGCCCAGGGCCAATTGAAGAGCTATCAGAGCACGCGTTCAGATCAATTGGAAGCGGGTACGGCTTCCCTTGCAGCGAATATAACGAAAGCTCAGGCTGAAGCCATCTTTTTGGAGGGCATATCACAGGAATTGCAGTACAAAAACTTTGGCGGTTTTTATACGGAAAGTCAATATGTGGAGCCCGATATCAAGCTGGTCTATCAACAAACGTACAAAGACAGTGCGAAAAACGGTTATGTGATCGATGCGGCGAACGGCCGGTGGCGGGCTACCTTCGTCAATCCTGTGAGCACCGTTGAAAGCCCGGTGGAAATGCCTGTCGATATTGCGGGGCATTGGGCACAGAAAGATTTGGAGACGATGATCCGGCACAACATCTTATCCGCAGATTCAAGCGGCCAATTGCATCCTGATAAGACGATCACGTTAGGCGATTGGCTTCTTATGGTGTCTCAGGCGGTACATCCGCATTATGCGAATTCCTATTATGACAGAAATGCCAAGCCGGCGTTCGAAGATATCGACGAGCAGAGTCCTTACTATGCAGCCGCCCAGCTTTTTGTTCAGTTGAAGTGGCTTGATCCGAAGAAAACGCCGCAGCTTCGTCCGGAGGAAGCTCTAACGAAGGAAAAGCTGGCGGTTCTGCTGACTCAAATGATCAAGTACAATAAACTTGCGGAACAACTGCAGCAGAATCCGCAGTTGAATTTCGAGGATTCGGAACTCATTGCCGAGAAAGGCGCCGTCTGGCTGATCACTCAGCTGGGTGTGCTCGATGGTTCCGTCCGGAAGTTCAATCCGCAGGGAGAAGTGACCAAAGCCCAAGCGGCAACCGCTCTGATGAGACTTGTTCATTTACAGGGCAAACTGGACCAGAAGATAGCCATGTAATGTCCTGATCCGGCAGTCCAAACCTTTTTTATAGGAGGTTTGGACTGTTTTTTTGTTGCATATCTGCCGGGACCGTGTGATAATATGGGGTTGTCATATGGAAGAAAAGTCTTCTCGATTTTGATTATCATGGAGGCAAAATCATAGTGGAGCGTTACCCTTTTACTTATGATCATTCTCAACCGTTCATCCGGCAGGCCGGCGAATGGATAGCGGATGTCTTTTACGATATTCTGCCGGAAGCCGGTTTCGAAGTCCGCGATGAACAGATTTATATGGCTTTCCAATTGGAACGGGCGTTTGCCGAGAAACAAACCATTTTTGCGGAGGCGGGAGTGGGGACGGGGAAAACGCTTGTTTATTTGTTATATGCGATTTGTTACGCCCGTTATATGCGAAAGCCGGCTGTGATCGCCTGTGCGGACGAGTCTTTAATTGAACAACTGGTCAAGCCGGAAGGGGATATCGCAAAGCTGGCGAAGCACCTGAGCCTGGCCGTTGACGCCAGGCTGGGGAAGTCTGCGGACCAGTATCTTTGTCTGGTCAAGCTGGACAAAGCGAGATTCAGGGACGAGGATGCGGAAATGTTCGAGCAATTATACGAAGAGTTGCCCGGGTTTGTTCATTCTCATGAAACCCTGCAATCGTTTTATGCTTACGGCGACCGGAAGCAATATCCGCATTTGAATGACGAGCAATGGAGCAAGATCAATTGGGATGCTTTCCAGGATTGCTTCGTATGCGACAAAAGGCACCGCTGCGGGCAAACGCTCTCCCGCGAGCATTACCGCCGATCTGCCGATTTGATCATTTGTTCGCACGATTTTTACATGGAGCATGTGTGGACGTATGAGAGCAGGAAGCGGGAAGGGCAGCTGCCGCTGCTGCCGGATCACTGTGCGGTCGTATTTGATGAAGGGCATTTGCTGGAATCTGCCGCGCAGAAGGCGCTGACCTATAAATTAAAGCATGACGTGTTTGAAGAACTGATTACCCGGCTGCTGCAGGGGGAAATACGCGAATCATTGGCTGTGCTCATTGACGAGGCGATTGCGCAAAGCGAGACGATGTTTGACTGGTTAAGACGCCGGAGCAGAGAGATTCCCGGTTCGGACCGGAAGGAGCTTCTGCTCGACGATCGGCTGCTTCAGGAAATACACCGGTTCCGGACGGTGCTTGCAGCGATTGAAGAAGAGCTCGTGTTTGAAAGCGGTCTTCACACCTTGAATGAATATCAGCTCCGCATTGTCGAAGAGCATCTTGAAATGATGCAGAAAGCATTGAGTCTTTTCCAGCGATCGGAGTCATTGGTATGCTGGTTGACGGAAAGCGGGAGCGGAGCGGCTTTGGTGATCATGCCGAGAACCGTCAAGGAAGTGCTTCGGGAGCGGGTGTTTGGCTCGAACATGCCTATCGTTTTTTCATCGGCCACACTATCCGTGGAGGGCTCCTTCCGTTATGTAGCGGAAAGTCTCGGGATCGAGCAATATTTGTCCTTTTCCGTTGACTCTCCATATGAATACGAACGGCAAATGGAAGCGATCGCGCCTCTTTGGTCTGCCGGCGGGACATTTTCGGAGAAAATGGAGGCCGCTGTCTCGCTGCTCGAACGAACGGAAGGAAGAGCGCTGCTGTTATTTCCGGCGAAAGCCGAACTGCAGCGGTTTAAACGGGAGATTGCGTCGTATCCCGAACTCTTCGGGAAAATGCGCTTCTTGTTTGAAGGCGATCAGGAAATCAGCCATCTTATCGCTTCTTTTCAGCATGACGAAACGAGTGTTCTATGCGCCGTCAGCTTGTGGGAGGGACTCGACGTACCGGGGCCGTCCTTGTCCAATGTCATCATATGGTCGCTGCCTTTTCCGCCTCAAGATCCGGTCTTTATGGCCAAACGCAGCGCGGCGGAGTCTCCTTTTGAAGAGGTCGATCTGCCTTATATGCTGCTGAGGCTCCGGCAAGGGATGGGACGATTGATTCGCTCCCGTGAGGATCGGGGGATCGTGGCCATTCTATGTGCAGAGCTGCACTGGCAGCCCATGCTGCGGGCCCGCGTTGAAGCTGTGCTGCCGCCGGGGGTTTCTCTCAAAAATTCGCTAGCTTAGGGGACAGTTGGTAAACTTTGTGTCATGAAATCTCATTGTATCCGTGTTACAATGGTTTCCGTTCCTGTTTAGGAATGCGACATCAAAAAGGCCGAAGCTTAATTCGTAAGCGCGGGGGAACCCATATCCTTGGGGTGAAGCCACTATGGTGGCCGGGTGGTTGCTCTTTGACCCGAATCCGTCAGCTAACCTCGCAGGCCGTAAAAAGGAGAGGAATGCAGTGAAAGGTTTTAAGAAGTTGGTTTTGACAGGTGTTTTGGCACTTGGCCCGATCATTGGCGCCGGCGCGGTTTCAGCTGCTCCGTCGCACACGGTATCAAGCAACGATACCCTGTGGGCGATCTCCCAGAAATACGGTATCAGCCTGAAATCGCTTATTACGGTGAATCCGCAATTGGTTAACCCAAATCTAATATGGCCAGGAATTGTGCTTAATATTCCCGGTAAGTCAACGGGTACAGGTTCGGGTTACGGTACAGGTTCAGGTTACGGTACAGGCTCGGGTTACGGTTCGGGTAACGGATCGCAGCAGGGAACAGGAACAGACAGCACGACACAGTCTTCTTATGCCAGCCAAGTGGTAAATTTGGTGAACCAGGAACGTGCCAAAGCCGGTTTAAGCCCGCTTGCCAGCGACAGTGCATTGACGAAGGTGGCTTTAGACAAGGCAAAGGACATGTATGAAAAAGGCTATTTTGACCATAATTCTCCTACCTATGGGTCTCCTTTTGATATGATGCGCTCTTATGGCATCCGTTATACCTACGCGGGTGAAAATATTGCCAAAGGGCAAAGAACACCGCAAGAGGTAATGGATTCATGGATGAACAGTCCGGGACACCGTCAAAACATTATGAGCCCGAACTTCAACAAAATCGGAGTGGCTTATTATAATGGCGTGTGGGTACAGATGTTTATCAAAAATTAATTCGGACTAGAAGAACAGGCTGTTGAGAATATCTCAGCAGTCCTTTTGTTTGCCATGATATTTTAATGCGACATAGCTTCTGCCGGATTAAAGACGGTATTGGTCAGTCCTTTTGCGGAACGGCATTCGTCCTGGACGTTTTATGCAGGCTTCAATGAAATCCATAATACCGGCAAATGCGGAATGGAATCGGCCGAGGAAGTGACGCCTGCCGTACTGAATTGGATTGAGCACAATGCCCGGAAGATTTCGGCAATCCGTTTGCCGGCGATCCTCTGCCGGCGTGGATTGCAGCCTCCCTGCTGAAGGGTCAGGAGGCGGGACGCGACTATCTGGTCGTTTCGCAATGTGCGCACGTCTGCCAAAGAAGCGTTCGTTTCGGGTCATGGCTCTATGTCCGAACGTATCATGACGGGTACCATTTATTCGATCAAGAGATGCTATTCGATCTCGACAGCGATCCTTATGAGCAAACGAATCTGGCTGCGGAGCATCGCCAAGTTTGCCGAGATGCGGTATATTATTTAAATGAGTGGCATGACCACATGATGGAGACGATGCCTTTCGATACAGATCTGCTCTGGACGGTAATGAAAGAGGGAGGACCTTATCATGCCAAAGGATTTTTGCCGAAGTATGCGCAGTGGTTGGAACAGACAGGACGCGGTCATGCGATTACAGAGCTAAAACGGAGACATCCTGCGGAATTCGGTCA
This sequence comes from Paenibacillus naphthalenovorans, assembly GCF_900099895.1. GTDB lineage: Bacteria > Bacillota > Bacilli > Paenibacillales > NBRC-103111 > Paenibacillus_G > Paenibacillus_G naphthalenovorans. The sequence continues at coordinate 90,651 of NZ_FNDY01000009.1, read as the reverse complement.
TGGCCGTCCGAAGGGATAAGACCTCCGTTGAACGGTGGAGGAGGATTGAAATGAATGGAAAAAAACCGTGCTGCTGCACGGCCGGCAGAGAGGTTTCGGGCCAGCCGGATTCTCATTCTTTGCCCTTGCAGGGCAAACGCTCGGCCAAAGATCCTAAAGAAGGCATGATTTATTTGCCCGGCGGTGAATTTTTAATGGGAACCGCGGATCAGGAAGGGTTTGCCCAAGATGGCGAAGGCCCCGTTCGTTCGGTTAGACTGGATTCTTTTTATATCGATCCTTACGCGGTGAGCAATGCAGAATTTAAAGCATTTGTCGATGCTACCGGTTATCGCACGGAAGCGGAGGTTTTTGGCTGGTCCTTTGTGTTTCATTTGTTCGTTTCCGCCGAAACGGCGAAAGGTGTGACGCAAGCGGTTCAGCAGACCCCCTGGTGGTGGGTTGTGAACGGCGCATGCTGGAAGCATCCGGAAGGTCCGGATTCTCACATTGATGACCGCATGGACCATCCGGTGATCCATGTTTCCTGGAATGATGCGAATGCCTACTGCCAATGGGCCGGCAAACGGCTGCCGACCGAAGCGGAATGGGAGTACGCGGCAAGAGGCGGTCTTGTGCAAAAACGTTATCCGTGGGGAGATGTCCTCAAACCGGATGGGGAGCATCGCTGCAATATTTGGCAGGGCAAGTTTCCGGATAAAAACAACTGCAGCGACGGGTATGCGGGAACCGCGCCTGTCCATGCGTTTAAACCCAACGGTTACGGATTATATAATGTTTCCGGGAACGTATGGGAATGGTGCTCGGATTGGTTTGCTGCGAATCATACGGCAGACCCGCTTGTTAACCCGCTTGGTCCGGCGACGGGTCAGGAAAAAGTGCTGCGCGGAGGTTCCTATTTGTGCCACAAATCGTATTGTAACCGGTACAGAGTCGCTGCGCGCAGTAAAAATACACCGGATAGTTCCACGGGCAATATCGGTTTTCGCTGTGCTGCCGATGCCTGATAGGGAACAAAGAACGAACCAGGCTGTCGTGGTCTCCCCACGGCAGCCTTTTAAATTACTGTTGATGATCATTAGAGGATATGATAGATTTTAGTGGACGTGGAAATGAATGGTAGGGAGAAATGGATGATGAAGCACCCGAATTGTGGTTCAGCGGCTACGAAAGCGAGCACGATAACAGACTAAACAAATTTATATTCCGTACACTTTGAACGAATACGTGTTTGAAAAGAACGGAAAGATTTATACCGTGACGATCCGGATTAACGACGCAGTCAAGACCGATGCGCAGTGGAAACGGCTGACGGAGGCGTTCGGCTCGATACAGTTTTTCAAAAAATGAAAGCCATTCTTGTGAAAAAGAGCCATTGCGGCTCTTTTTCGGCGTTTACGGGGAAACGTAAAGCACGGGATTCTTTCGTATACCTGACATAAGCCAAGTTTGTCCGCGCATATACAATACGGAAAGCATTGTCTTTCAAGCGTTTCAAAGTTGCACGGATGCCATGCGAGGCTTGATAACAAATATCGGAGAGTGTTATGATTATTTTATTTGAGACATTGAGACATAAGGATGCTGATGGAGTTGACTAAAGTAAACATAAATGGGCTTGACATCCATTATTCCGTTGTCGGCACAGGGCATGAGGTAGTGATGCTGCACGGTTGGGGAACCAATCTGCAAACCTTTCATGCGATTCAGCAGCATTTATCCCGGCATTTTAAAGTGTATGCATTCGATTTTCCCGGCTTCGGAGAAAGCGATACTCCTCCCGAGCCGTGGGGGGTTACTGAATATACGAATCTGCTCGCTTCATTCATACAGTCGATGGGGATCGATAATCCGATACTGATCGGCCATTCCTTCGGCGGAAGGGTCTCAATTCGATATGCCGCTGCGAATCCTGTAAGGAAAATGATATTGACCGGAAGCGCGGGAATCAAGCCGAAACGCAGCCTGAATTATTATGTAAAGGTATATTCGTTCAAAACGGCCAAACAATTGCTCAAGCTCCCGGGCCTAAACCGGTATTCGGAGCGCATATTGAACCGGATGCGAGCCAAATTCGGCTCCAGCGACTATAAGAATGCATCAGGCGTAATGCAGCAGACGCTGACCAAAGTCGTCAACGAGGATCTGCGGCACCATCTTCCTCATATCAAGGCATCGACCTTATTGATCTGGGGCGAGAACGATACGGCTACCCCTGTTGCGGACGGAAAATTGATGGAACAAATGATACCGGATGCCGGTCTGGTCGTGCTGAAGAACGCCGGTCATTTTTGCTATTTGGAAAAAGGCCGCGAGTTCATCGTCATCGTAGACCATTTTTTGGCGAAGGATAAGGGAGGCAGCCATGTTTGAGCTTGTTCTTGCGTTAGCGTCGCTGTTATGGCTGGGGCATGCTGTCCTGCGTCTTCTAAACGGCGTACATATGCTTCAATTGAATTCTTACCGCAATGAGCGGTTTATGGGCTGGTTTAAAGGCCACGTGAAGGAACGGCTGTCCTTAAGAGAGTGGCTTCCGTTATTGTCTTTTGCCGCCCTGCTGTTCCAAGCGCCGGTGCTTGGTTTAATTCTTTGGACGCTGCTATATGCGATGCTGATATGGCTGCGGCCCAGGAAACAGGAGAAAAAGAAGCTGGTCTATACGGCCAGGGTCAAGCGGCTGCTTGTGACGATTGGCGTTCTGGTAGCGGCGGCTTTGGCGGTTTCCCTAACCTTTGCATCCGCCGGAGACAGCCTTGCACCGTTCATCTTGTTGTTCGCCGTCGCGCTGTTGTCCGACATGGTGGTGTTGTTGGCCAATACGATGAACCTGCCTGTCGAAAACCGGATCAACCGCTACTATTTGAACGATGCCGCGCAGATTGTGCGGCAGATGAAGCATTTGACGGTGATCGGCATTACCGGTTCGTATGGCAAAACAAGCGTGAAGCATTTTCTGAATACACTGCTCAGTCAAGTGTACGAGGTGCTGGTGACGCCGGAAAGCTACAATACGCCGATGGGCGTAACCAAGACGATCCGGTCGATGCTGCGTCCTACGCACCGGTTTTTCATTACCGAGATGGGGGCCAAGCAAACCGGCGATATCCGCGAGCTGTGCGAACTGGTCAGTCCCAAGATCGGCATTCTGACCGCCGTCGGGCCCCAGCATTTGGAGACGTTCAAGACACTGGAGAATGTGCAGCGGACCAAATTCGAGCTTGGAGAGAGTCTTCCGCCGGACGGCATCCTGTTTATGAACATGGATGACGAGAATATCGCATCCTACCGCGGGAATATTGCGGCAAGAAAAGTAAGTATCGGAATTCACCGGCAGGATGTCGATTATCGTGCCCAAAATATACAATACACCGGCAAAGGCGCAGCGTTCGAGCTCGTGAAGCCGGACGGATCGGTTCTTGCCTGTGAGACGAGCCTGCTTGGCGAGCATAATATCTATAACCTTCTTCTGAGCATGGCCGTCAGCCTTGAGCTTGGGGTTCCCGAGGAAAAACTGGCGCTGCTCGTGAAGCGGATCAAGCCGGTAAAACACAGGCTGGAGCTCAAGAAATTATCCGACAAAATCACGATACTGGACGACAGCTTCAATTCCAATCCGGTCGGTTCCAAAGCGGCTCTGGATGTATTGGCCCAGATGCCGGGCAAACGGATCCTGATTACGCCGGGGATGATCGAGCTCGGGGAGCAGGAATATGAGCTTAACCGCAAGTTTGGCATTCATGCGGCGGGAGCCTGCGATTATATTATACTGGTCGGGCAGAAACAAACCAAGCCGATTCAGGACGGCTTGCGTGAAGCAGGCTACCCGCAGGAGCGGCTGTATATCGCCAGGGATCTTCAGGATGCGCTCAGGCAAATGCATCTTGTAGCCGAACAGGGAAGCATTGTGCTGCTCGAGAATGACCTGCCCGATAATTATAATGAATGATGGGGGACTCGCAATGAAAGTAAAAGTAGGGGTTTTGTTCGGAGGCATGTCGGTAGAGCATGAGGTATCCATCATATCCGCTCTGCAGGCTATTCACGCGTTGAACCGGGATAAATACGAGCCCGTACCGATTTATATCGACAAGCAGGGGCACTGGTATACCGGGGAAGGGCTGATGGATATCGACAATTACAAGCAGCTTCCGGAGCTCTTGAAAAAGAGCGAGCAAGTGATTTTACATACGAATCAGGAAGGAAAGCATCTTCTGATCAACGCCGCATCCGGGCTGTTCCGCAAAAAAATCATCGATGAAATTCATGTCGCCTTTCCGGTCACGCACGGGACCTATGGAGAGGACGGGTCCTTGCAGGGCTGGCTTGATTTGAACAAGATCCCTTATGTCGGCTGCGATGTGCTCTCCTCTGCGGTCGGTATGGACAAAATCATGATGAAAACGATCGTCCGCGGCGCCGGTCTGCCGGTGATCGATTACGTGTGGTTTTACAGCAAACGTTGGTTTGACGCGCAGCAGGAGTGTGTGGAGCTGGTAGAGCAAAGGCTGGGTTATCCCGTGATCGTAAAACCGGCAAACCTGGGGTCCAGTGTCGGCATACAGAAAGCGGACGACAGGGAAGAACTGGTCGAAGCGATAGAGTCAGCGTCATCCTATTCTCCCAGAATTATTGTGGAGAAAATGGTCACCAATTTGAAGGAAGTCAACTGTTCGGTCATCGGCGACTATGAGCATGTGGAAGCTTCCGAGTGTGAAGAAGTGCTGAAATCGGACGAAATCCTGAGCTATCAGGATAAATATATGAACCAGGCCGCCAAAGGAATGGGCGGTACGAGCCGGATTATCCCGGCGGAGATCGGGGAGGAAACCACACGCCGGGTGCAGGAGCTGGCGAAGCAAACCTTCCTGGAGCTGGGCTGCAGCGGTGTGTCACGGATCGATTTTTTGATCGATCAGAACACCAACAGCGTGTATATTAATGAAATCAACACCATTCCGGGCTCGCTCTCCTTTTACCTGTGGCAGCCCAAAGGGAAGGATTTCGAGCAGCTGACGGACGACCTGATCCAGCTCGCGCTCAAGCGGAGCCGGGAACGGGCGCAGCTCACCTTCTCTTACGACACCAATCTGTTGGCGCTGCAGGGCAAAGGCGGCGGCAAGCTGGGCACTAAAAAATAGCGCTTTAAGGAGGATGCCTTCATGAAGGACCTTTCTCCAATACCTGCTGGCCCGGGGGTCGACGGGTGGCAGAGGATACCGATTGAAGAAAATCATGAACAACTGGTCTCCTTGAACCGATTAACCCATCGAATGATCGTTCGTCCGTACTATTACGCCATGAACATTCCCACAGAAATCGATGGGGCTTATGTACGGCAGGGTGCAATTTGATAAACCGGGAGCTGATCGTCGGATTTAGCTATGACGAGCAAAAGCTTGAAACCTTTTTCCGGAATGAAAGCATCATTTTTCGAGAAAATCTATGGTTGGATCAGGAACTGCTTGAGACGGTGAAGGGGGTACAGCGAGGAGCAGTTAAAAGCTTTTGCCGAGAAGGATTTGCAGTTTCATCTCGAAATTGACGGTGTTCGACTGCAGTGTCTTTACGCCAGGCATGATGAGGCCAACGGCTTCGTTCTTGGCTTCGCTGCTTCCGAAGAGATCACCCAAAACCCTGACGAATACAACAAAATCAAGCTCGGCTTCCGTATGCCGCAGCTGGCCGGGAAGAAACAATTCAGCGTTATTTTATCGGAGCCAACCTACGGTGTGGACATTCTTTACTCCAATCAGCTGCAGAACGTGAAGGTGACCGCCATACTTTTCTTCGATCACGATGAAGTGATTACGAATTTACCGAACGATATGATCAGGATCGAGTTAAATGAATGGGTGCTTCCTACAAGCGGGAGCCGATTAGCGATAAAGTTGGTCGGCTTTTTTGGTATGTGTTGAAATAAACGCGGGGGATTGAATTTTACGGGTTAACAATAAACCAGGGTGCCTGAGTCGCTTGACTCTCGGAACACCCTGCGGGTTTACGTATCAAGGAAGCAATGGAACAAATTCTTTGACAATTTGCTGATGACCTTGGTTCTCTTCGTATGCCTCTTCTCTTTCGAGATTGAATTTTTCCATAATCGGAAGATCGCTGCAGGAGAAAAGGTAGGCGTCTTCGGAAGAGGTAACGACGTGCTCGTGCCAAGCCCAATTCGGTACGACGAAGAAATCACCTTTGGACCAATGGAACTGTTCCCCGTTGATCACGGTATAGCCGGCTCCTTTAAATACCTGATAGATGGTTGAATGGGTATGGCGATGAGCCTTAGAGCGGAAACCGTTGGGCAGCTTTTGCATCCAGGCGGCAATCGTCGGGTTTGCCGTTAATCCATTGGATGGATTGATATATTCGACGGCATACCCGTCAAACGGGTCAGGCTCGAACCGGCTCAGTCCATGCAGAGCGGCAAGCGTTTGCGCCCATTTGAACGAGCCCAAAGGTGCGATTTTGGAGCTGCGGTCGGAAATCGGGCGGACCATTCCGCCTGCGTACCGCATCGCGCTATAGTTATCCGGTACGGAAGGCTGTTCGATTTTCTCCGGATAAGATTCGAAGAAGGTGCCTCCAAGGGCATAGATTGTTGGGATATCCAGACAATCCATCCAGATCATCGGCTTATCGCCAGGATGGGAGTGCCCGTGCCATAACGTTTGGGGCGTGGTCAGGAAGTCTCCTTCCTCCATGAAAATCCGTTCGCCCTGCACGATGGAATAAGCGCCTTGGCCCTCAATAATGAACCGAAGCGCACTTTGCGTATGCCGATGGGAAGGGGCCGTTTCCCCGGGAAGAATAAGTTGGACAGCGGCATAAAGCGTCTGTGTCGTTGAAGCCCATCCCCAAGGCTGGCGGTTGGTCAGTCCGGGATTTTGCAAATAAATCGCCCGGCGTTCACCGCCGCGGTCCGGCGTGAAAATATCTTTGGCTTCCATCAATTTCTTATAAAGCGTTTCCCATTTCCAAAGATAGGCTTGCGCATGAGGCGCAGGCTGTTTATGCATTAAATCGGGTATCGCATTCCACAGCGGCCCAAGGTAATATTTTTCAATCTCTTTGTTAAAGTTTTGGACGGTTTCACTTTGAAAAAATTCGTTTTTTTCTGCCATACTTTGCCCCTCACTTTCCTTTTGCGTCTTCGTACTGCCGCAGATTTCTTTTGATTTGTTTTAAATGCGTTTCCACGTGTTCGACCAGCAGGTGATCTACAATGAACGCCATCGGCTTGGTTCCGAATCTCGGGTTTCGGCTCGGGGATTCGACAGTTAAATCTTCGGCCGTCAGCGGACCGAGCACATCCCGTACTTTTGATTTCAAAGCGATAATGCCCTTCAATACTTCGTCCTTTGTTCGCTGTCCGGCTTGAGCGACCGCGTTTAACCTTCCTTCATGCTGCAAGCCTCGTCCCCATTCGATGCCGGGAGATGCAATGACCTGCGTCAGCTCATTCAGCCAATAAGGGGTGGCTTCTTCCACATGACAGAGAATCTCCATAACCGACCATGCGTCATCCGCAGGTTTAAAGCAGAGAATTTCTTCGTCGAGGTCTTGGGTAATCTCCACGATTTGATCGATGGATCGGTGAATAGACTGGATCCGGTCCTGCAATTCGCTCATGAGTTTATCCCTCCTGTACTTTTTTTACCCGGTTTTCGAGGACGCCGATGCGGTCGATTTCAACGCGCACCACATCACCGTCTTTGAGGAATACTTGGGGATCACGCGCCACTCCGACACCGCCCGGAGTACCGGTAAGGATGAGATCGCCGGGCTCAAGCGTCATCAGATTCGACAAAAACTCCACCAAATAGGGGACGGTAAATACCAGGTTGGCGGTATTCGAACGCTGGCGCTCTTCGCCATTGACGGTCAAGACCACCTCAAGCCCTGAAGGATCGCCCAATTCATCGGCTGTGATCAACCAGGGACCCAGCGGCAGGCTTCCTTCCACTGTTTTTCCCTGCAGCCATTGAAGTGTTCTTCTTTGAATATCCCGGTAGGTAACATCGTTAGCCACGGTATAACCGGCGACATAATTTAAAGCGTTGTCCCGGGAGACGTTTCTGGCGCGTTTACCGATAACAAAGGCGAATTCCGCCTCATAATCCAGCTGTTCCGAGATCGGAAAGAAAGGAATATCGTCCTGGGGACCAATGATGGTGTTGCTGAATTTGGCAAAGACAACAGGGTATGGAGGAAGCTCTCGGCCCATTTCTAAAATATGCTCCCGGTAGTTATGGCCGACACAAACGATTTTTCCCGGATTTAAAACGGGAGCTTCAATTTTAACGTCGGAGTATTCATATATGACGTTTCGTTCGAACGGCCCCGGGGATTGGAGAATGAATTGAACCGCTTTCTTCGCCAAGGAAAGGCTTTCATCTCCGCCCTGAAGAAATTCCACCATATTGGCCGGTATAAATGCTTCGGCAATTTGTTTTGCCCGAATAGAGCCATTGGCTTGCAGCATGAGTTCATAAGCGGTATTTAAATCAATCACTTTGCCGTCTTCAATACATCCGATTCGACTTTCTCCATGAATGCGATAATGGACTAAACGCACCATCCATCTCTCCTTTTTGTTCACAATTAGTAAATATGATTTATTAATATCGTACAATGTGAATATATCAAAAGTGCTTCCTTGTTGTAAAGACAAATTAAAAAATGTGAAACTTTCCGAAGAAAGCATTTACAAAAAAAATGATTTTAGGTATATTAACAGTGATCGAATAAATAATATTGAACTTGATTTACCAATAGTGAACAACAGGAGGTGCAAATCATGAATTCGGTTATTTTACTGTGACAGACTGCCGAGGACTGGCGAAGCGGCGGGTCTGGAGAAAGCCATCCTGTACTGAATTTTAGCTTGTGAGTAGAGGGGGAGAATACATTGCGTTCAATTGATATTAATCGGATGATTGATGAATCAAAATTTAACCGCTTTCATGGTCTTGTTTTGTTTTGGTGCGGTTTCATCATTGTTTTTGACGGATATGACCTTGTCGTATATGGTTCGGTTGTTCCTGTTTTGATGCAAGCCTGGGGGTTGACCCCTATTCAAGCCGGTTCGCTGGGAAGCTATGCTTTGTTCGGGATGCTGTTAGGGGCTTTAATTTTTGGTCCTCTGGCGGATAGGATCGGCCGTAAAAATGTCATTTTGTTCTGTATTGCACTCTTTAGCATCTTTACGGGGATCATCGGATGGGCCAAGACCCCCGCAGAATTCGGGATCTATCGATTTATGGCCGGCTTAGGCCTGGGCGGGGTGATGCCCAATACGGTTGCATTAATGACGGAATATTCACCCAAAAAGCTGAAGAGTACGCTCGTTTCGATTATGTTTAGCGGTTATTCCGTCGGGGGGATGCTTTCTGCAGGTCTGGGTATTCTATTAATTTCCCGGTTCGGTTGGGAAGCTGTTTTCTTTGTCGGAGCTCTCCCGTTATTCGCCCTGCCGTTTATGGTTAAGACGCTGCCTGATTCCCCCAGCTTTTTGCTGGCCAAAAATCAGACGGAAAAGCTTGGTGAAATCTTGTCTAAAATCAATCCGGAGTTTACTCCGCAAAAGGACGACAAATATGAAATGGTTATCCCGAAAAAAACAGGGATGCCGGTTATCACGCTGTTCGAGAATCGCCGTAGTTTAAGCACAATCATGTTCTGGATTTCGTTTTTCATGTGCTTGCTGATGATTTACGGATTGAATACATGGCTGCCTAAACTGATGGATAAAGCGGATTACCCGTTGGGGTCAAGCCTCATGTTCTTGTTTGTCTTAAATTTCGGAGCCATCTTTGGCGCGATATTCGGAGGATGGGCGGCCGATCGTTGGGGTTCAAAGAAAGTATTGATCGCGTTTTATTTGCTGGCAGCGGTTTCATTAACATTGCTCGGCTTTAAAGCCAACATGGTCGTATTGTTTGTTCTGGTGGCTATCGCCGGTGCAGCTACGATCGGGACACAAATTATTGCCAATGCTTATGTTTCTCAATATTATCCGGTTCATATGAGATCCACCGGTATCGGTTGGGCATTAGGGATAGGCCGGTTAGGCGCCATTGTCGGCCCGATGATGGGAGGGATTTTGCTGTCGCTGAATCTGCCGTTAATGCAAAATTTCATAGCCTTTGCTGTGCCCGGACTGATTGCCGCTTTGGCCATCTGGTTTGTTCAGGAAAAATATGCCGACATGCGCAGCACGGCAGCAACGGAAGAACAAGTCAGTCCGCAATCGAAGAGTATTGACGCTATAGCTAAATAAAAAAGGATAATAGCCGAAAATCAATGGTTTATTGATGATTTCGGCTATTTTTGACCATTTTAATACGATTTTAAACAAATTTAAGATAAATAGTATTTACAAATGAAAAATCTGTTGGTAATATAAAAAGTGTAAACAATAAATAAATAATATTCACTAATCGTGAACAACGGGAGGTACTAATCATGAAACTTGGTTATTTTACTTTGACTGACAACCCGATTGAGTACGGCAGCACAAGGAAAGATGCGAACCAGATGATCAGGGATTTGGCCGAGCAATGCGTATACGCGGAGGAGCTCGGATTCGATTCCGTTTGGGTTCCGGAGCATCACTTTAGTGTGCTGGGAGTTCTGCCTTCACCATCCTTGTTCTTGGCCAACATCGCGGCAAGAACCAAAAAAATTACCTTGGCTCCTGCAACGGTGCTTTTGCCGGCGAGCCATCCGATTCGTATGGCTGAGGAATATGCATTGCTGGATCTCTTGAGCAACGGCAGAGCGATTTTCTCTGCAGGAAGAGGATACGACAAGCGTGAATACGATGTATTCGGCGCCGATTTCAACCAAAGCCGGGAAATCTTCTTTGAAGGGCTGGATATCATTAAAAAAGCGTGGACAGAGAAAGCGTTTTCTTATCAAGGGAAGTTCTATTCGTTCCCTGAAGTGGAGCTGACGCCAAGACCGGTGCAGGATCCGCATCCTCCGATCTATGTAGCGGCATTCAGCCGTCCTTCTTTGGAGAAAGCGGCCGAGATGGGAGAGAATGTGATCTTTGCCCCATTTGCCGCCAATATGGTGTTCGGAAGTCTGGAAGGAGCGGTTTCATCCTTTAAGGAGCTCTCCGAAAAGCACGGTTTTAAAGGCAAAGGCGCCCGCTGTTCGTATTTCATTAATGTGACCGAAACGAAGGAAGAGACGGAGAAGACGAAACAGCGTATGCTAAAATACTTCACCGGTCTGGTACCGGCCTTCCCGTCCGATCCGACGACGGCGCCTCCTCATATCCGTTATTTTGTGGATATCGTAGAGAAGCTGAAAAAGATGAAGACCGACGATTTGAGCGACAGGAGCATTATTGTAGGGGATCCGGAATATGTAACCGAGTGTCTGAAGAAATGCGAAGCGGCGGGTCTGGAAGAAGTCATCCTGTACTTTGACTTCGGCGGCCTGTCGCATGAAGATACCATGAAATCTATGGAACGCTTTGCCAAGCATGTGCTGCCTCATTTTAATCAAAATGTCGTGAATGCTTAAAACGGATCAGCTTCCCTCTATTGTTGATATCATTTCCATAGGAGTGATATGATTCAAATAAATGAAACGCGGAGGGAAGGTTTAAAAGAAATGACGACGAACGACCTTAAAGGACACGGTATCCAATCCCTTGAATTGGGATTGGATATCTTGAAAAAAATTGCGGACCAGGACAAACCGCTCACGATTACGGAAATAGCCAATTTATGCGGAATGTCCAAAAGCAAGCTGCACCGGTATCTCACCAGCTTTTGCCGATGTGGTTTCCTGGCAAAGCAGGATGATTTACGCTATTCCCTTGGCACCGAATTGATTTTATTAGGATTAAAAACATCTGAAAAATTGGATGTAAAGGAAATTTCAGGACCCTATTTGACGGCCCTTAGAGAAAGATTAAATGAGACGGTCGCCCTTGCTATCTGGGGGGAGAACGGACCTTTCTTTCTCCGGTGGGAGGAGAGCAACCGGGCGGTTAATCTCGGCATTCGCGCCGGTTCTCAAGTCAGTGTTACGCGCAGTGCGCCTGGAAAGTTATTTGCCGCCTATCTGCCTCAGTCACGAACGCTGGAATTAATTAAGCGGGAACTGCCGAACGGCGAACTGGAGCAGGCGGCTTTCTATAATGAGATGGAAGAAGTCAAAAGAAAAGGATATGCCGTCACGCAAGGCACGTTAATTCCGGGAATTTCCGCGATCAGCTGCCCTGTATTTGGCCAAAACGGTGAAATCATAGCTGCGATTACGGTCGTCGGATTAATTGATACACTGGATGTTTCGGAAAATTCCGAAACGATCCCCATCATCATGGAACAATGTTTATCGTTATCCCATTCTCTGGGGTATCAAAAAAAATTCAGTTACGTTTAACAGCCTGATTGTCCGGGGACCGGAGGAGTTTGGGGGGAAGGTTCAATCATGGGATTTACGTTAGATGCCGAGAAGGTCATTCATCTGCCTGATTTAAACTTTGTTCAATTTTGTCAAAAAACATATGGTTTGAATCGCGGAGTCTATAATACGGTGGATTCCTGGTTTTATCAAAAGGGAGCTACAGATATAGCGGATCGAAGAAAACGGATTATCCATTTTTTGGACTGTGTTCATCATCCGGTTGAAAACGGAAGACTGAAATTCGGCCATGGCGGACTGGCCTCATGTTTAACCCTTTATTGGGAAAACTATGCTTAAAGGACAGCATGAAAAACGCCAAGACGAGGACTGCTATTTCCGAGAGCAAGCCAAACCTGACTGATTCACATATTACCGTCACATGATTTTTAAAAATGGATAGGGGATGGCATGATGACAACGACAGAATTTGATTTCACTCAAATTTTTGCCGATGAGCGTTTGGGGTTTCTATCTACGATCCATAAAGAATCGGGAGCGATTCAAAAAAATGCCGTCTCCTGGATTTATGGCTATAAACCGAAAGTCCTTCGCGTAGCCGTTTCCACCAAATCGGACATCGTCAGCAATATCGAGTCGAACGCCAATGTAAATTTCTCCTTTTTTTATAACAAGTCGATCGTATCCTTCCAAAACAAAGCCAGGATCTTGACCAAAAAAATGCCGGGCGTTCCGTTTCCGCTGACCCTTATTGAATTGTCAACCAATGAACTGCACGACATTATGTTCTATGGAGCGGAAATAGCTCAAGAGCCGGTGTATAAGAAAACCTATAACATAGAGGCCGCTAAAAAATTGGATAAGCAGGTATATGCATCTATGGCATTAAGCGAGGAAGAAATGGAAGCGGCAAAAGAATAAATCCGACTAGGCTCGCGCTGCTGCCGATGAATAGGGCGGCACAGCAAGAAAGCCCTGCACTCTTTAGAGAGTGCAGGGCTTTCTTAGGTTCAGCGGACTCCGCTTATATCATATCGTAGCCGATAAAGGCTTCGCGAACGCGGCTCCAAAACGGGAACGGGCGAAACCTGGCGAACTTCACCTTCCTGCCTGCCGCTACCATGCTGCGAATCGAAATGATGTCGTTGCGCTGCATGTATACGTGGTCAAGAGACAGCAGAATGTTCTGATTCGCCCTCGGATAGATGTCGCAGTGGTGATGCTTCGGCAGCAGAATCGGCGAGCCTAACGTACGGTATACGCGGTTGTTGATCGATGCGATCTCCGCAATTTGAATGGCATCCAGAGACGGATGGACGATGGCTCCGCCCAGGCTCTTGTTGTAAGCTGTGCTTCCGGAGGGCGTCGAAATACAGATGCCGTCGCCGCGGAACGTCTCGAGCAACTCGTCGTTGATGTGAAGCTGTGCGACGAGCGTGGCATCGACGCCCTTCAGCGTGAATTCATTCAGTGCCAGTTCGGTTTCAATCCCGTGCGGCGTCGTGATTTGGATCTCCACAAGCGGATATTTGACTACCCTCAGATCATTCTGCCTGCTGCTTTCGCCCATCAGCTGCGCGAGCAGTTCCACTTCATCCGGCTTCCAATCGGCGAAGAAACCGAGCCGCCCGGTATGAATGCCGACAAAGGAAATGTGATCCAGCTGATCCTTATAGCGGTGAAAGGCTTGCAGCAGCGTTCCGTCTCCTCCGATGGACAGAACAATGTCGGGGGCCGTCTCTTCGTGAACGAGACCGAACTGTTGAATCAGTTCGTGGAACGAATGCATCAATTGGATGGATATTTCATCGCCGCGATGAACCACATTGTATTTCAAACGGTTGTCCTCCTATATCTGTACGCTTCGTTATGCTCAGCCGTCCGAAGCGCTGCAATACTCTTCAATCCATATCGCCGTGCTTTCCGGCATTTGGTTAAACCTGACCGCAACCCGGTATGCGTCGCTGCCGAAAGGAGCGATACGGATAACTTCGGCATGGAGCGTGAGTTTCTGGGCAAGTCCGGGCAGCACAAAAGATAACTCCAATTCCAATGGAGAAAATAGACGGGTCGAGGTCATGAATGACACGCCGCCCGCAGACAGATCCAGGATTTGCCCGGTAAAAAATGCATTTCCCTGATGCGTTCTCTGCCCCCGCACGCCTATAATCCGACAGGTTAACGGTGTGCGCACCTGAGGCACGATTCGCTTATATTGGCGCTGCTCTGCTTTAAGAAGCTGCGGCGGAGTTGTAAGCGTCAATGTACAAAGGCATCGTTTCGTTTCCAAATGGAGCAGGTCAACGAGGGCATAATACAGAATCCCCCGCTTAAAAAATGAAAATTCGATGAAATACACATGATGCAGCTTCTCCAAAGGGTGGATCGCCATCGTTTCCAGAGTGACGGTCATTTGCTCGCCGTCCGCTTTCGAGAGTGTGAAGCTGTCCTCATAGCAAAAGGGCAGGCCCTCCTTGGTTTCGCCGACAATGATGAGGCGGCAGCTTGCAGGGATAACGACCGTCCCGCATGCCAATGCTTGGTTCCAATGCATATGCGACACCTACCGGAAATGGTTTTCGACACCCCTTTTGTATCTGTGTAACTACATCATAATCAATAATGGAAAAGAAAACAATGCCAAGACCGCAGGCGGCTACGGTATGAGTCCTCTGCGATTATGTTATGATATGGAAAGGATGCCTTGAGAGGAGTTGATCCGATGATTCATACGTTTGCCGTCACTCACCAATCTGCGATCGAGCAGGATTTGGAGCTGGAAAGATTGCACAGCCCTGAAATCCGCTGGTATTGGGTTGATTTTGATTGTCCTACAAGCGAAGAAGCTGCGTTATTGGATACATTTTTCCACTTTCATCCGCTTGCGATAGAGGATTGTATGCAGTTTCTGCAAAGACCCAAGCTTGATCACTATGAGGATCATCATTTTTTTGTTCTGCATACAATTAATCCCGTGACGTTGGATTCAGACGAGGTAGACCTGTTTCTGGGCAGAAACTATATCGTTACGTACCATTCCAAGCCTCAATCCGAGCTGGAGGATTTCCGCGGCAAGTTGCTGTCGGACCCTAAATATTTGGAGAATGGGCCGGTGTACGCTTCCCATCTGCTGATAGACAAAATTGTAGACCAATATTTTCCAAGCGTATATCACCTGGAGGACAGCCTGAATGAACTGGAAGACAGCTCTCGGGGCGTTTGGTCTGAAAAAGTAATGGACAGGGTGTTTGAAATCCGATCGGACCTGTTAAAGCTGAGGAAGACGATTTTTCCGATGCGCGATTTGCTGTACCGGATTATTTATTCGGAAAAAATCGAAGGCGTGAAGCAGCATGCCGCTTATTTTCAAGATATTCACGACCATCTGCTGAAGCTGTCGGATATGGTGGAGGCGAACCGCGATTTGACTTCGGACATCAGGGACAGCTTTATTTCCATCAACTCTTATCGGATGAACACCATTATGAAAACGCTGACCGTCATCACCACCATTTTCATGCCGCTAACGTTTATTGCCGGCATTTACGGGATGAACTTTCGCTATATGCCTGAGCTGGAGTGGAGCTTCGGATATTTCGTCGTATTATTCATCATGTTCTCGATCGGACTCGGAATGTTTTGGTGGTTTAAAGTGAAGGGATGGTTCAAATGAGCAAGGGCCCTGCGCAGGCGTTCAACCGGACATCTGCAGCAAGGCCCTTTGGACCTTAAAACTTAGTCACGAACGGCACCTCGAAACGGCGGGCGAAATTGGCGCTGACCGGAAGCACGCGGATGCTGAAATGCGGACCGTGCTTCAAATGTGAAGGAATCATGGCGCGGTAGACCACGGCGCCGTCGCCAAGCTGCCGCGCAGGCTCCATAGGTACGACGACCTGGTGCCAGCCGTCGGGTCTCTCTTCGTAGTGGATGAGCTCGATAGCGGTATCCTGGTACCAGATGGGGCCGAATCGGACCGTGGCCGTAACTTCTTTGAGCGGAGCCGTCGAGGTTGTCCCCGAGGGAGAGTTCAAGGTCCGCGGAGGCGTATCATTCACCTCGAGGACACGGACATGGTGCCAAGATTGATGAATGAACTTCTTGTAATCGGCCACCTTGGTCGCTTCGGCATAATCATTGTCCGCAAAAAGCTGCGTTCTCTGCAGTGAGGGAATATAGGTTTCATTCACGTAATCCATCACCATGCGGTCCGTGTTGTACACAGGGGCCAGAGTACGAATGGAGCGCTTCATCCGGGCGACCCATTGAGCGGGCAGGGGACCATGCTGATAATAGAGCGGCACGATCTCCTGCTCCAGCAGCCGATAGATCGATTCCGTGTTCTCCCGGTCTTGAGTCCACGGGTCGGCGTGATCATGGTTTTCGATGCTCCATCCGTTCGTGCCGTCATACCCTTCCTCCCACCAGCCATCCGGCACACTGAAGTTGATGACCCCGTTCATTGCCGCCTTCTGGCCGCTGGTGCCGCTCGCTTCGTACGGCCGGCGCGGATTATTGAGCCAGACGTCTACGCCCTGGATCAGGCTTTGCGCCAAGCTCATATCATAATTTTCGAGAAGAATGATTTTGCCGCGGAACGATTCCATCCGGGATACCCTGTAAATTTCTCGAATCATCTCTTGGCCGGAGTGATCGGCCGGATGCGCTTTTCCCGCAAACAGGAACTGTACGGGCCGGTCCGGATGATTGACAAGCCGATTCAGCCGGTCCAGATCCGTAAAGATCAGTGTGGCCCGTTTGTAAGTGGCAAAGCGTCTTGCGAACCCGATCGTAAGAGCCTCCGGAGACAAGAAGGTTTGAACCGCCTCTATTTTCTCGGACGGCATTCCGTTTCGGCGCAGCTGCTCGCGGAGGTTGGCGTGTACGTGTGCAAACAAACGTTTTTTCAGTGTCAGATGGACCGACCATAAGGACTCCTCCGGAATGGAATCGATCGATTTCCATACCTCCTTGTCCGTGTGTCGGGAAATCCATGTTTCCGGGAGAAACCGGCTGTACAGCTCCTTAAGCTCGGGAGCGAGCCAAGTCTGGAGGTGAACGCCGTTCGTAATATGCCCGATCGGCACTTCATGCACATCAATGTTCCCGTGAAACGCGCGGAACATATCGCGCGAGACATGGCCGTGCAGCTTGCTGACGCCATTGCGGAGAGCCGCCGTGTTCATGGCCAGATAGGTCATGTTGAACAATTGCTTGTGAACATCCCATCCGAGCTCTGTCAAAGCCGCCTTGGCGTGCGGGTATTCCGCAAACAAACGGCTGAAGTAATATTCGAACATCGGTAAGGGGAAAGCGTCATGCCCGGCTGGAACCGGGGTATGGGTCGTAAAAATGGTGCTTGCGCGAACAACCTCGAGCGCAACGTGGAACGGCAGCCCGTTATCCAGCTGCTCTTTCAACCGCTCAAAAGACAAAAAGGCGGCATGGCCTTCGTTAATGTGATACGTACCCGCAGCTATGCCCAGAGCTCTCAGCGCCTTCACGCCGCCTACGCCAAGCAGAATCTCCTGCGCGATGCGGACATCCTGGTTGCCGCCGTATAATTGCGAGGTCAGCTCCCGGTCCCAGGAGCTGTTGTCCTCCAAATCCGCATCAAGCAAAAAGACAGGCACCCGGCCCACCTGAACCTGCCATACTTTCAGCCGCACGGTGCGGTCCGCCATAGGCAAGGACACATAGAGTTCCTCCGGCGTCCGTTCGGCAGGGGGATTGGACTGAACCGGCGCCAAGGCCGGAACGATAGGCAGCCGGCTGACATGGCAGGCGGCGCTCTCGGCAAGCTGTCTGCCCTGGGCATCGAATTTTTGACGGAAATAGCCCTTTTTATATAAGAGTCCGATGCCCACAAGAGGAACGCCGAGATCGCTGGCCGATTTGCAGTGATCGCCCGCCAGTATACCAAGACCGCCCGAATAAATCGGCAGGGATTCGCAGAAGCCGAATTCGGCCGAAAAATAAGCGATGGTCTTTTGCGCATATTCGGGGCAGCGCTGCTCGAACCATGTGGGGGTACGGAAATAATGGTCGTATTGTTCCATCACCGTCCCGTACTTGTTCAGAAATTCACCATTATGCGCGAGCGCATCGAGCACGGGCCTTTGGACCTCCATCAGCAAGCGGACAGGATTGTGTCCGGAATGCTCCCACAGCTCCGGATCAATCGCAGAGAACAGCGACTTGGCGCTGTCATTCCAACTGAACCATACGTTACAGGCCAACTCCGACAATCGGTTGATGGCGGGAGGCAGTTCAATGCTTTTCGAATGAAACTTGGTATGCATGGTTTCACCTCTAACCAAAATTTTCACAAATTCAACAGATCAAGCAGCCCGGGCTTCGGTGTTCCTCCGGTTTCTAATGATTACATTCTCTTTATGAATCGTTTTCCTATGAAGCAACCAAAAGACAGCAGAAGCAGAAGGCCCAGTACCGAGGTGAACGTCAGAGCCGCGGCAGGCAGCGTGTGCTGCAGCAGCGTAGTCAAGGGACGCGTAACATCAGGTAAGGGGATAAAGGCGGTCAGGTTCGCGCGGTCCGGCCCCAGCGGCTTCCAAAGCACAATTACAAGCACGGCGGCCATCAGGCCGTGGATAAACCGGGCAACGATAAAAGGTATGTAGCGAAGGTCGGTATGATGCAGGATACTGACAATTTGTGCGTGAACGGAAAGACCTGCCCAAGATAAAACCCATGCGGCGATGGCGGTTTGGAACATCAACGGGATGTTTTCTGCGGCCCCGGCCGATTTGGCGCCCAGGGTCACCTCGAAAAATCCATTGACGACAGCCTGGGAAAGGGTCGGGGGCATGCCGAATAATTGAAGCACGGAGTCGATCGCGGCATAAAAGAAGACCATTACATGAGATGAAGTCATCACCTCCATGACGACGGAGAAAAAAACGACCAGACCGCCGACGACAAACATAAGCTTTAACCCGGAGTAGATCGCCTGCTGCAGCATGACTCCCAAAGAGCGTCCGTCCATGAGCCGGGCGTGATGCATGGCCTCAAAGGCACGGCGCAAAATACCGGTCCGGGACTTCTGAACGGAATATCCCGCACTTAAAGCGCTCGACTGACTTGGATTACCCGATGAAGGCTTGCCGTGAAACCGCATCAGCAGGCCGATCAGAATGGCGGAGCCGTAATGCGCGGCGGCAAGTACGGTTGCCAGCGCCGCATTGTGAAAGAAGCCGACCGATACGGCACCGATCAGGAAAATCGGATCGGACGACGTCGTGAAGGCTACGAGCCGTTCACCTTCCTCCCGGTTGACAAGCCGCTGTTCCCACAGCTGGGAGGTCAGCCGTGCTCCGATCGGATAACCGGAGGCAAAGCCCATCGCCATTACAAAGCCGCCGATGCCCGGCACGCGGAACAGAGGCTGCATCAACGGATCCAAAAGGGTGCCGAAAAAATGAACCATGCCTACACCGAGCATGATTTCGGAAATGACGAAGAAAGGAAACAGCGCCGGGAACAGCACATCCCACCAGATGGCTATGCCCCTTAGCGACGCATGAAAGGATTCGGCCGGAAAAGCCAGCATCAAGCAGGCAAGCATAGCGGCGAGAAGCGCCGCCGCGATCATCAAAGAGTCTTTGGTACGCATCGGTCCCCACCTCCTGTTCTGTAAAAAGCTTGTCATTCTGATATATGAAGGGGTGTGTGGAGACATGCCCGCCCGTTATACTGAATTTTCGGAAATGTTCAAGAAAGCGGATATAAGGTGCTGAATTGTACGGCATCCTATGGTACAATAGTACCTATATGAGAATAGGAGTGATCCTTATGTCGGGTGTAATTGCTGGAATTCTCGTATGCGCTTTTGTTTTCGTCATAAGGGAATCGCTGATGTCTTCCGGTGAAGAGGATGTATAGCATGTACCCATGTCCATATGTATAGGGTTTTGGCCAGTATCCGATGCTAAGGCTTATGCATTAGCATCTTTTTTTGCTACATGGATTACGGTTTGCGTCCTTGCAGGATTGCGCAGTTTATTGATTACGGGGAGGCGTTCGCTGATGTCCGAGTTCTATGAAGCGATGGGAGGGGCGGATGGGATCCGGAAGCTGGTGGAGGCGTTCTATCCGAAGGTTCAGGAGCATCCGCTGCTTGCCCCTTTGTTTCCGGAAGATATTGCTCCGGTGATGGAGAAGCAATATATGTTTTTGACGCAGTTTTTCGGAGGACCTCCGTTGTTTTCCGAACAATATGGACATCCGATGATGCGGGCAAGGCACATGGCCTTCCCCATTACGCCCGAGCGGGCTGAAGCCTGGCTCGGCTGCATGAAAAAAGCGCTTCAGGAAACCGGATGGGAACCGGATCTGCAGATGGCCGTGCTGGAGAGGCTGAAGGGGCCCGCTTTTCATTTTATCAACAGCTCAAGTAATTGAAGGAAGGGTATTTGTCCATGGTCGAACCGTTATTTCAAGTGAAAGTGGCTTGTCCCCATTGTGAAACGCATTTTCATACTTCTCGCGTCCGTCCGAGCTTTAAGAAGGCAGCCGGCACGGATACGGATTTTGGCGTACGCTATAAAGGCATCAATCCGAATTTTTACGTGGTTCGGATCTGTCCCCAATGCGGCTTCGCCAGCACGGAGAACTCGAAGGACCGGTTGTCGCCCGCCCAAAAAAAGGCGTTCCAAGAGAAGGTGGCCGCACAATGGAGCTACAAGGATTACGGCGGCGTTCGAACATGGAGTGAAGCTTTATACAGCTTCAAGCTTGCCCTTCTTTGCGCTCAAACGGTGGGTGAACAGGGAAGAGTAACCGCAGGGCTGCTGCACCACATCGTTTGGCTGTATCGCGAGAAGGGAGACGAAGAGCAGGAGAAGCGGTTTCTTCAATATGCGCTTGCGGAATATACCCGCGCATTCGAGACGGAAGCGGGAGAGATGAATAACGCCCGGCTGATGTACTTGTTGGGGGAACTTAACCGGCGTTTGAAAAATTATCAGGAGGCTGTGAAGTGGTTTGGCCGTGTCATTAACGACAAGAGTATTATGGATGCGGCGATGATTCATGCCTGCCGTGAGCAGTGGGCGGTTACCCGTGAGAACATGCTGGCGGATCAGGTGGAGTTCGATATCGAAGAAGTTCAGGAAAAATAGAGGCCCGAAAAAGCTTAAAGCTCCCGCATGACCATGGTCTGTCGGAGCTTTAAGCTTTTTATTCTTTTCCCTCGCAAGAAAAGCGGGAATGCGGTTCAGCTGTTTCGGCGAAGCGGGCGGTCCGCCAGCAGGTAGTCCTGGTCGGCATCAACCAGAGTCAATTTGTTTCGGCAGCACGGGAAGACGAGCAGTTTTTTTACCCCTTCCCGAAGTTCCGCCAGGTCTTTCGCTTTGAGTTTCAGCAGCACGTTGGCGGCCTGGCAGAAGGGGCAGCTTTGTACATATACGTCTTGTCCGATCCGATCATAAGGCCAAGTATGGGCAAATGGAATCATGGGCTACTCCGAGGTCGGACGGCCGGATTCCGGCGCATCGTTCTTTGCTGCGGATTCGTCCGGTTTTTTCTTGGCCAGCTCAGCCAGCTTTTGCATCAAAATGTGTTGGGGCATATGCATTAAATGCTCGATCGGAACGTTCAGTTCCCTGGCCAGTCTCTGGGCAGTCTCCGGAGAAATGGGAAGTGGTCTCATACAGCGGCACCCTCCAGTCTAAAGATCTTTAGACTCCATTTAATCATATTCGCGGCCTGCAATTCAACTGAAAAATAGGGCATCCGCACATTTGGGCCTGAGCCTGAATTATGGTTTAATGGAAAGGAATACATAAAATACGAAAGGTGAGGTGTTGCCCTATGCGGAGTCCATTGCCACAAACATGGGACTTGAATCGTTTTTTTGAGGGAGGAAGCCATTCTCAGGCTTTTGTGCAGTTTTTGGAAGGGCTTCGTGCGGATATTGCCGTCTTGGAGCAGGAGCTCGGCAGGCTGGCGTCCGGCCAGGCGTCGAATTTGGCAGCATCGCTGCCGTCAGTAGCCGGGCTGCTGCAAAAGGCTCTGCTTAAAATCCGCGAGGCGGATTCATTCACAGCTTGTTTGGCTGCGGAAAATCAGAACGACAAGCAGGCGGTTATTCTGGCGGGACAGGTCAGAACTATCGGTGCTGCCTATGCTTCCGCCAGTACACGGTTCGACGACCTGTTGACCCGAATCGGGAGCGTGGAGTGGAAAGCGCTGCTGCAGCACCCGGAGCTTCAGGGTATTGCCTATCCTCTTGCGGAGCGTAGGGCATTGGCGGCAGAAAAGCTTCCGCCGGAGCAGGAAGCATTGGTTAACGAATTGGCCGTCGACGGATATCATGGCTGGGGCGAACTGTACAATACGACCGTCAGCAAGTTCCGTGTACCGTTCGAGGAGAACGGCGCCGTCGTCGAGCTGTCTGCAGGCCAAGCCGCCAATAAGATGCACAGCCCGGACCGCGCCGTCAGGGAGAGGCTTTTCCATAGCTGGGAGGAAAGATGGGCGGAGCATGCCGATTACTGCGCCGATGCGCTTAACCATCTGGGAGGCTTCCGCATCAAGCTGTACGAGCGCCGCGGCTGGGACTCGATTCTTAAAGAGCCTCTCGCCATTAACCGGATGTCGAAAGAAACGCTGGATGCGATGTGGGGGGTTATAGAAGGCGGCAAAGACGTTTTTGTCCGCTATCTGGAACGGAAAGCGAAGCTGATCGGCGTTCGGAAGCTGAGCTGGCACGATGTCGACGCACCGGTCGGGCAGGGAAGCATCCATTATAGCTATGATGAGGGCGCACAGCTGATTGTGGAGCAGTTCCACCGCTTTAGTCCGAAAATGGCCGATTTTGCCGTCAAGGCATTCGAGAACGGGTGGATTGAAGCGGAGGACCGTCCAGGCAAACGGCCCGGCGGATTTTGCACCTCGTTCCCGATCCATAAGGAGACGCGCATTTTTATGACTTATGCGGGTACGGCATCGAACGTGTCGACGCTGGCCCATGAGCTGGGTCACGGTTATCATCAGCATGTGATGAACGATTTGCCCGCGTTGGCCCAAGAATACGCCATGAACGTGGCGGAGACGGCGTCTACGTTCGCAGAGATGGTCGTGTCCGATGCGGCGGTAAAAGCGGCAGAGACGGAAGAAGCGCGGCTGACCCTGCTCGAAGACAAGATTCAGCGTTCCGTCGCATTTTATATGAACATTCATGCGCGTTTTCTGTTCGAAACGGCGTTCTATGAAGAACGGCGCAAAGGGCTTGTCGGCACGGACCGCCTGAACGAGCTGATGCTTTCGGCGCAAAAAACGGCATTCCGTGATGCGCTGGACCAATACCACCCGCACTTCTGGGCGTCAAAACTGCATTTTTATATTACGGAAGTGCCTTTCTACAATTTCCCATACACGTTCGGTTATATGTTCAGCACCGGCCTGTATGCGGAAGCGCTCCGCCGAGGAGCCGCTTTTGAGGACCAATATGTAGCGCTTCTCCGCGATACCGGCCGCATGACCGTTGAAGAATTGGCGCATAAGCACCTTGGCGTTGATCTGCGGAAGCCGGACTTCTGGCAGCAGGCCATGGACCTCTCCGTCGCCGATGTGCAGGAATTTCTGCGGTTGACCGAGTAGGGGGAATTTCCAAGGGTTATCTATGTACACAAAGAAGCAGAACCAGCAGGTTGAGGGTTCTGCTTCTTTGGCGTTATGTTATCCATCGTCAATGATGGGGTTGATGGAGGGGAGTCGTTAGTAAAATCATCCGATTTTTGGAATCGTTGGTTATTTGCTGAAAAAATTGGACGTCCCCATGGCACCCATTATCTTAACATTTGTTTTGAGTAGGCTGATGGAAACTTCTTTATTGCAATCGCTAAGAATTTTTAACGGAAATAAGTGGACTGTCCCATTTATTATGGCCGGACTCGGAAGAAAGAAGTGTTGTCATTAAATAAGATTTTAAATATAGTAGTGATATCCGGTAAGAAAAAAGGGGGCAAAGCAAAAGCATGCTGTCCATTCACTCGATACATCACGTCAGCCTGTGCGTCACGGATTTGGAGCGGGCCAAAGCATTCTATAAAGAGGTGCTGGGGCTCGAGGAGCTGGAGCGTCCTCCGTTTGATTTTGCCGGAGCATGGTTTGCCGTCGGCAGCGGCGGTCAGCAGCTGCATTTGATTGTTCATCCGGGAGAAACGATCAGGAAGAGCGGGATCGATACGCGGGACGGTCATTTGGCTTTGAGGGTGAAGAGCTATAAGGAAGCGCTGGCCTGGCTGGAATCCTGTGGCATCGAATACGACGCCAGGCCGCATCCCAGAGCCGGGTTTCCGCAAATCTTCATATTGGATCCGGACCGAAACATTATCGAGCTGAATAGCGATATCTGCGATATCGATTGACGATTTATGACAGGAACTGAGGTACCTGTATTTTTTATCAAATTTTTGTAAAATTCTGTTGAATAAATAGTTAAAATATCCTATAATAGGTCTACAGTCTCAGAAATACATAATATACCATTAATTCAAAAGAAAGGAGGATTGTGATGTTGGAGCAGCTGCCTTTGGCCCGACAGCTGGACTTGGTTTTCCGCGAGTTGAAGGAGGAACTCGCGCAGCTCACCTCTGGGACAGTATTCGTCCAAATTCGGAATAACATGATCGGTAAATTCGGAATTCGCCATTTTCCTTTGGAAACGAAGGGGACGGAACTGAAGAAAAACGAACGCGGACTGTCGGAAACCCACCAGCATTCTTTTCGCCAAACCGCGTTAGAATCGTTAAAGCTAAAGTGCTGGACGCATGGGGAAATTCAATTTGAGTTTGCTATGCGCCAAAATTTGTTGTGTACAAGCGTCATCTTCGAATCGAATTATAATATGGCAAGCTTGTATAACGGCTCGAAGCGGTAGGACTAAGATTCAGGACTTTATATTTTTTTTAACCCATTATTCGTTATAAAGAACAGGCTTCCGGCGTTCCCGGAGGCCTGTTCTTTATATTCAGATTTCCGTTATAATAGAATGAAGCGAAAAAAGACGACCCCGTCCTGGAGCCGCCATTGATAAGTATTCGGGTAGTCATTATCTTGTGAATTTGCCTGCAAGCTGCTGCTCGGCAATTTGAACCAGACGACGTGTGATGTGGCCCCCAATTGCTCCGGTGTCACGAGTTGCCATGAAGCCATAGTACCCGTCTTGAGGAATTTGAATGCCCAACTCTTGAGCAACTTCATACTTCAATTGGTCCAAAGCCTGAGAAGCTTGAGGAACTACTAAAGTGTTGCTGCTGCGGGATTGTCCTGCGCCCATCGATCTCACCTCCGTTCATTAGGTAGTATGTTCCAAGGTAAAAATAATACCCACAAGAAAAATTGGTAAATGTCACCATATGGGGGTTGATGGAATAGATGAGTTTTCATTTGGTTTACAGCGGCTGGTCGTTTGACGCCGATTTACAGATCATTCAGGCGGATGTGCGGATGGAAATCGATGGGGAAATATTGATCGAGGAGCCGCTTTGTGTGGATGTGGGCCTGCCGGCCCTGCTGTTAAGTATGCATGAGGACGTTGAGCCCAATCGCTGGACGGATGCGGAGCGCTGGCATCAGGTGCCTTTTTTCGTCTGCGGCTGCGGCGATCCGGAGTGCCGGGCGTATTCCTTCATTGTCCGTCATCTTCCTGAGAATGAATTGGAACTGACGGAGGTGGAGGAGCGGCAGGATATGCCCCCTCGCAAGCTGGCCGGCTATGTGGTGGATGAAGCGGAATATGTAAGCCAGGTTCGTGCCATCGGTTTGGAGTTTCTCCGCTTTACGAAAGATCTGGACGGCTACCGGCCGTATTACAAAGATACCGTGGAAACCGTAAAAAGCCTTCTTCAGCGGTTGGAGCCGCCGGCCCGGAATGGATCGGCATCATAATATTCCTCAAGCGTAGAAAGCGAGGCTCCCCAACCACCCCATGAATCGGGGGTGGTTGGGGAGCCCTTTTTTACTTGGGTGCTATGTCAGAGTTGATTTTCCGGGCTTAAGCCCCAAAATCGAAGTTCGGATACACGTAAGGATTTTTCGACGGCTCCGCTTTGGCTACCTTCTCCACCTTCAATACCATAATCTCGATGTCGTTGAATGTGGTTTTGCCGATCGTCCCTGTTACCGTAACCCAACTGTCGTCGGCAAGCGCAGCCGCCCGGTCGTATTCCGCCAGCACCCCGAACGGGGCGGCATCGGCCGAACAGCATTGAATTGAGAAGCGCCCGACTACGAATTGGTTGTTTTTCATTTCTTCCTGACGGTAGACAAATCCGGTCATTTCCAGCTTCTTGCCGATAAACCGGTCGAGATACAGATCCACGGATGTCAACGTTTCAATGAAAAATTCTTCCCTGACCTGGATCAGCTCTTCCTGATACAGCTTTTTCGCATAGTTGGCATACTGCTCCGTAAATTTGTCGGACGGGAACATTTCGTTTTCCGACGCTGCAGTTCCGGAAACCGTACCGGAATCGCCGGGGCCGGGGTCTTCTGTCTTCGTCTCACCGGAATCCGCTTCGCTGCTTTCGGCTCCGGAGGCGCTATCCAAGGCAAGACCGTCCTTTTTGACGGAGCTCGAGCTGCTCAGGTTCATCCCCTTCTTGGCGGCCAGGCTGCTGCCAAGCGTTGTATCAGGGAGGAGAAACCCGATCAGCAGAGGGAAAGCAAACAGTCCGTAAATGATCGCGTTTTTGAAGAGCGAGCGGGACGGAAGGTGGTCGTGGCCGCAATCGCAGGAGGCCGCCGCCGGCCCGCGAAAGGCTTTTATTCCCCGATACAATTGATAAGCGGCAACGGCGTAAAATGCGATCGCGGACCATTTGACATAGCCGACCATGCGCGGCGCGATGTACAGCAGGATCAGGTCTGTTTTGACGAGATAGGCAATATAGACGGCGAAACCTAATAAAATGACCGCTTTTACCAGATGATGCAGGCTAAGCACACGAGAATTCACAGCGCACACCCCTTGTTTCTGTATTGGCAGCTATAGGAAAAAAATACGCTCAAATAAAAGCGAAGCGGCGAGTACGACGATAACGATCAATATCGAGAGCAGAGCCACGAATTTGGCTCTGAAGGCGGACAACAGCATAAGCGTTCCTTTCACGTCGAGCATCGGTCCAAAGACAAGGAACGTAAGAAGGGATCCGGCCTGAAAGGTCGTTGTAAAGGACGAGGCCACAAAAGCGTCGGAGGTCGAACAAAGCGACAGGACATAACCAAGCGCCATCATAAAAAGATGGGAGCTGACGGCTCCTTCTCCGATCGTGACAAGGCTTTCCCTGGACATAAAGGTCTGGATAACGGCCGTGAGAAACGCGCCGAAAATCAGATATTTGCCCATGTCGAAGAACTCGTCGGATGCATGCCCCAGAATGGCAAACATGCGGCCGGTCTGGCTTTGGCCATGCCCGTGTGCGTGGTGGTGCTCATGGCCGTGACTGTGATGATGACTGTCCTCATGAGTATGTATGTGTTCATGGGAATGGTCATGCTTGTGATCGCGAGCTGTCGGAGCGCTGGAGAATCCGCGCATGGGATTGCTCTTGACAAAACGGTAAATGATCAGTCCGATGGTCGCGGCCACAATAAAAGCCAGCGCCATCCGCGAATAAGCGATTTCCGGCCGGCTGCGAAACGCCATGAAGGTCGAAGCGTACACGACGGGATTAATGATCGGACCCGCCAGAATGAACACAACGGCTATGTAAACCGGCATCCCCTTAAGGACCAGACGGCGGATGACCGGGATCATGCCGCATTCGCACAGCGGGAAGATGATGCCCATTACGCAGGCGAAGATGACGCCAAGCACCGGGTTTTTCGGAGTCAAGCGGCGGATCGTTTGCTCCGAGACGAACATCTGAAGCAGGGCCGCGACGAAGACCCCAAGGAGAACGAAAGGCAGCGCCTCGAGTATGATGCTGATGAAGAGCGTTTTGAAATTTTGTATGCTGTCGGCTGTAATGAAAGACAGATCGGGGGGTTGTTTTTGGGTATAAATAAGAAACAGCATCATGATGCACAGAACAGCAAGGATGTTGGTTATCCATCGGGTGATAATCGTTTGCACGGGTCATGTCTCCTTGTATTTCGTAATAATTATTATATCGTATGCCGGAGAAGACGTATATAGGACAAGAATTTGGGAGTTACGGTTGACAGAGGAATGGCGGTTAGGTACAATGACCTCTAATAAGCGATGACGGGAACAAGTAGACGGAGTCAAGCCCTCCAGAGAGCCGGTGGGAGGTGTGAACCGGCGGGCGGCGGCCGTACGAATGGATCCTTGAGCTGACGGTTGAACGTGCGCTGGAGAACCCCTGTCGGGGCAGTCATGGCTATGCATCCGGTACACCTGTATGCCGTTCCGGCTTCTCCCCGTTACAGGAGATCAAGGCTCGTCCTATGCCTGCGTTATTATACCGGATGGCTGGTCGAGCGAATTAGGGTGGCACCACGGTCTTTCGTCCCTTGCGGCGGAAGGCCTTTTTGTATTGTCAATGGAATGAGGTCGCATAATGAAAGGGAGGCAAACGAAACATGTCCAAACTAAGAGTACTTTCAGGGATGCAGCCGAGCGGCCAGCTGACGCTGGGGAATTATATCGGTGCGCTTCAAAACTATGTCAAGCTTCAGCATTCGCACGAATGTTATTTTATGGTGGTGGATTTGCATGCCGTAACGGTACCGCAGGACCCGGCCGCGCTCAAGGAGCAGACGGAGGCGGTCGCGGCGCTTTATTTGGCGGCAGGGATCGATCCTAAGCAGGCGACGGTATTTCTTCAGTCGACGGTGACCGCTCATGCCGAGCTCGGATGGCTGATGACGACGCTCACGTATATGGGCGAACTGGAGCGCATGACGCAGTTCAAAGACAAATCTGCGGGCAAGGAATCCGTGGGCGCGGGCTTGTTCACGTATCCGTCGCTGATGGCCGCCGATATTTTGCTGTACAACGCGGATCTGGTGCCGGTAGGTGACGATCAAAAGCAGCACTTGGAGCTAACCCGTGATCTGGCCCAACGATTTAACGGCCGCTATGGGGAGACGTTCACCATACCCAAGCCTTACATTCCGGAGGTGGGAGCGCGCATTATGTCACTTGACGATGCTTCCAGGAAGATGAGCAAGAGCAATCCGAATGCAGGCAGCTATATCGCCATGCTGGACGCTCCTGATGTGATCCGCAAAAAAATCAGCCGTGCCGTCACCGACTCAGGGCGCGAGGTAAAATTCGACCCGCAAAACAAGCCGGAAGTAAGCAACCTGATCAGCATTTATTCGCAGTGCGCTGGCAAATCGATCAGTGAAATCGAAGCGCAGTACGAGGGACAAGGCTACGGGCCGTTCAAAAAAGATTTAGCCGAAGCCGTTGTCGCGGTGCTTGAGCCGATTCAGCGGCGGTACGCCGAAATCAGAGGATCCGGCGAGCTGTATGAGGTCTTGCGTCAAGGCAAGGAGAAGGCCGAAGTGCAAGCAAACCGGGTACTTCGTCAGGTCAAAGAAAAAATGGGATTTGTGGTGCTGTAGTTTTTTGGATAAAGGAGTCTGTCCGGACGACGGTTTTTGTCCGCCGGCAGGCTCCTATTCTTTTGATTTTCTCTGCTTTGCTTTTACTACAAATCCCGAGCCGATAAACGCTAATGAAATGAACGCAAAAAGAACCGCCATCCAAGGTCTTCCCGCCGACATAAAGTAGCTGATGGCCGCCAGCAGGGCCGTCCCGACGATTGCAAAAAACAATGCGAGCCCTTTACTCATAACGCATAACACCTGCCTTTCGCAACAACATTTGAAACTTAAAAAGTTTTTTTCAAAAGATGCGTATAGTTCTAAAGCTGTAACACATAATAAGCTTGCAAGCTTGCAAAATTACATCAAAGAAATCATTCAATTGAAAGGAGTGCTGAACATGGGCGCAGGACAATCCCGCAGCAGCAACGCTTTGGTAGTGCCACAAGCTTCTCAGGCATTGGATCAATTAAAGTATGAGGTAGCCCAAGAATTAGGCATCCAAATTCCTCAAGACGGTTACTACGGTTATATGGCAACTCGCGACACCGGCGCAATCGGTGGCCACATCACTCGCCGCCTGGTGCAAATCGCCGAGCAAGCCATTGCTGGCGGCCAAGCTCGCTAATAGTGAGAAGCTTCATCAATATAAGCTCAAGGAGAAATCCTTGAGCTTTTTTATCGTGGATCAAAAAAGAATTCGACGATTCCGCTGGAAATCCCTCCAAAGCCCCGCAATAAGCATCTGAATCACCATCTCCATATTACGCCTACGCCTAATACAAGTCCACACGCAGTTTTTTCTCCAGCCGGGATTCGCTGACCCAGCCGACATAGGAATCCAGCGTCCTGAACTTGGTATCCATCATCAGAACGGCAACAAAAGGATACTGCTTGCGGTGCCGGTATCTCACATCCATCCAACGGACCTCATACCCCCACGGATGCTCTTTGACTTCCGCGCAGGCGAAAGAGGTAAAATACAGGAACGACGCAATATTCGGATGACTTTTGGAGGCATCGACGGCGGGATGGTTATCACAGGTTACCCGGTCAATCCATTTAATGATACCATTTTTGTACTCGCCTAGGGTGAACCAGCCATCCGATCCCTGCTTAATGATTTGCCAATGGTGCAGATGAACCGTCGGAATCAGCGTGTAACGGTCGCCGGGCTTGTAAGACGCATCTTTTTTGTAAAGCCGTGATTCCAGGTCGTGGTGAACCCAGGACCTCCATATATAATAGACGGCAATAAATACATACAATAACGGAAAGAGAACCTCCGGCCTTGCTAGCTGGAGAGCCCATAAAAATATCGCCAGTATGTGGGACAGGAAAATAACGGGATCGAAAATATGGATAATATTCCATGACACCCAGCGGTCCGAGAACGGCCTCAGCGCCTGCGTACCGTAGGTATTGAACAAATCCGTAAATACGTGAAAGGCAACGGCGATGAATACCCACATCGTGACATGAGCCATGGGCAAGCCGTCAAAAAAAAGCCACAGCAAGCCGGAAATGAGCGCTGTCCATATAAAAAGCGCAGGAATCGAGTGTGACAACCCCCGATGATTCTTGATATACACGGCATTCCCTTTGAACCGCAGAAGCGTGTCTAAATCGGGGGCTTGCGAGCCTGCCACCGTTCCGATTAATACTGCCGTGGCAACGGACGGGTTGGCGGCAACGACGGGGTCGACATAGGCGAGGCCTGCCAGTCCAAGTCCAACCACTAGATGGGTTCCGGTGTCCATGTCTAACCTCCAAACACTTTTTTTCATTAGTTTATTGCAGCCGACCAATATTAGTGTATCATTTTCTTCAACAAAATAAAGCAAAGCAGGTGAAAAAATGTACATCGTTTTTGTTGAATACCGGATTGAAGAGGCTTGCAGGAACAAATATCTTGAGTGGTCGGATGGAATCAGGCGGCAGCATCAGCAGTTGGAGCTGTATGAAGGGACCGACCAGCCGAACCTGTTTGTGGAGATTTGGAACGGGCTCAGCGAGGAGGAGTACCATTCGATGAAGCAGGCGAGAGCCGGCGCTGAAGCTGCAGAGGATGATTCGAATCTCTGGAAGCCTCTTGATCATTGGATTAAGGGAGGAAGAGCCAAACTGCATATATGGCATTTTAAAAAAGTAGAATAGTCCATTGTTTGTAGTAAAGAAATCCATGGTTTCTTTATCACGATCACGGTAACCTTACTATAGATATGATCATACCGCCGGAGGATACCGATGGAGAGGAAAAATATTTTTTGGGATCACATTAAGGCCAATCGTTGGCCTTATGTCATAGGGTTTGCATTATTGTCCATATCATCCATGCTTCAACTGATTATTCCATGGCTGCTCGGCCGCTTTACCGATAGCCTGCAAATCGGGGGACTAACTTACGGGCAGGCCGTCAACTTTGCGGTATGGATGGCTTCAGCAGGTCTAGGTATCGCATTCTTCCGTTCGGCGTCCCGCATTTACATGTTTCGTTTATCCCGTCAGCTGGAGATGCGTGTGCGCGGAGAGTTGTTTGCGCATTGGGAAAAGCTGTCGGCCCAATATTTCAACAATCGCCGGATCGGGGACCTGATGTCCCACGCCATCAGTGATGTGGGTGTCATTCGAGAGGTGACGATGCAGGGGTACTATAACGTCATGGAGGCCCTTTTCCTGATCGTCGTATCGGTTACGGCCATGGTGAGCTTCGTTAATCCGTGGCTGACTTTGCTTACGATGCTCCCATTGCCGCTGCTCAGCTTGCTTGCGTACCGTTTCAATAAACAAATCATGCAGCAATCGGCCGACATGCAGGCGGCCATCTCCGATTTAACCAGCCGTGTACAGGAATTTACGGCCGGTATTCGGGTGATTAAGGCATTTGTACAGGAGCAGGCGGTGAGAAAGCTTTTTGCCCAAGACAACCAGCATGCGGTCAATATGAACCGGAGGTTCGTCCGTTCGAATTCGCTGTTCGGGGCGCTTAGCGCCGGCATTGTAGGCTTCAGCTTTCTGGTCTCCGTCGTCGTCGGAGGCATCATGGTGCTCAAAGATGTCATCACGCTAGGTGAATTCGTAGCTTTCAATACCTACCTGTCGCTGCTCATGGGACCTATCGAGAACCTGGGCAAGGTGGTCAATTTGCTGCAGCGCGGCAAAGCGTCCGAGCTTCGGCTGCTCGAAATCTTCAATACTCAGCCGGATATTGTGGATGATGTCATCGCCAAACCGGACATTGACCGGATTCACGGGGACATTGAGATCCGTAATCTGACCTTCGCCTATCCGGAAGCCAAACGTCCCGCGTTGAGGGATATATCCTTGACGATACCCAAAGGCTCCAGTCTTGCGATCGTCGGAAGGGTAGGCAGCGGCAAGAGCACGCTCGTGCATCTGCTCGTAAGGCTCTACAATCCGCCCAGGGGCACGGTGTTTATCGACGGTCATGACATCCATGAAATACCGCTGAAAACGCTGCGCGGCCAGATTGGCATCGTCCCGCAGGACCAGTTCCTGTTCTCTTCTACGATCCGCGACAATATCGGTTTTGACCCCAAGCCGTACAGTGACGAGCAGGTGGCGGAAGCGGCCAAAATCGCACAGGTGTATGATAATATCGTTGAGTTTCCTCATCAGTTCGATACGCCTCTCGGGGAGCGGGGAATTTCGCTGTCCGGCGGACAGCGTCAGCGCGTCAGCATCGCCAGGGCGGTCATCAAGAAGCCGTCGGTGCTCATCTTCGACGACAGCCTGTCTGCTGTAGATACGATTACGGAGGATCGGATTCTCGAAGGGCTGAAATCCGTTATGAACCAACGGACAACCATTATTATCGGTCACCGGATCTCCTCGGTGCAGCACGCTGACCGGATTATCGTCATGGATGAGGGCCGGATCGTCGAGCAAGGCAATCATGAGCAGCTCTTAGCCTTAAACGGCATCTATGCGGATATGTATCATAAACAGCTCCTGGATCAGGAAGCCGAACGCCAGGACGTGAAGACCCGGCGGCAAGGCTCCTCTGTTTTGCTTCAGGGAGGTACGGGTGCATGAATATTCATGTAGAGAAAGACGTCAAAACATTTAAAGACAGACAGCTGCTGGTCCGGCTGCTCTCTTATGCCAAGCCGTATTGGCGAATGGTGCTGTTTTGTATTTTCCTGTCTTTTTTAATTGTGGTCGCCGACCTTGCGCGGCCTTATCTCATTAAAGTGGCCATTGACGGACACATCAACGGGTTACATAAACCGATGCTGTCGGCAGAAGCTTCCCGATCGGAGCTCTTCGAAGCATACGGCAGCGTGACGGAATGGAACGGAAAAGCCTATGTGCGTCTGGAGCCTGAAGAAGCGGAAGCCGCCGCGGCTGCTATGCCTCCGGGTACGGAGAAAGCTCAAATCGTCCGCATCGAGGGCAAGGATTGGCTGATTGCCGGCTGGCTCCGGGAAGGGCAGGAGCAGGCCGCGATAATGGAGGAGGGCGGCAGGCCTGCGATTCGGGCGGCAGGCGCGACCCTGAGCGCCGAGCCGTTGGATTCAACGGCAATGGAAACGTTCCGCAGCCAGGATTATACCGGCTTCTTTCTCTTGGGGGCCGTATTCCTTACTGCGGTCGTTGGTGCCGCGCTGCTGAGTTATCTTCAAAGCAACCTGCTGCAGTATATCGGCCAAACGATTATTTTTAATATCCGGGAGCAGCTATTTCATCATTTAAGCCGGATGTCGATGTCTTATTTTGACCGGAACCCGGTAGGCCGGCTGGTGGTGCGTGTGACGCAGGACACCGAGTCGCTCAACCAATTATACTCCCAGGTGGTCGTCAATCTGATCAAGGACGTCATCGTGCTTATCGGAATTGTCGTTGTTATGCTGCAGCTCAGCGTGGAATTGGCGCTGCTGTCCTTCACGGTGCTGCCGTTTCTCGCCGTGCTGACCTTCTGGTATCGTTCCGTGATCAGGGATGCACAGCGGCGGACGAGGGCCCTCTTGTCCCGGTTGAACTCGTTTCTGGCCGAAAATTTGTCCGGCATTCGGATCACGCAGCTGTTCATTCGTGAAGAACGGCAGGGGCAGCAGTTCGACCAGCATAATACGGAGCATTACCAAGCGGGGATGCGAGGAACGGTAATCAACTCGATTTTCCAGCCGGCCATCGGCTTGCTCGGCAACCTGGCCATTGCGCTGCTGCTGTGGTATGGCGGTGCGAGCGTGATCGACGGAGAGATTACCTTCGGGATTGTATATGCGTTTACCCATTATGTAAGGCAGTTTTTCCAGCCGCTCATGAGCCTCGCGGAAAAATATAACCAAATCCAGACGGCGATGGTCGGGGCGGAGCGGATTTTCGATATGCTGGATGAGAAACCCGCGATTGTGGATAGCGCACAGCCGAAGAAGCTTCCGCAGAAGATTCGCGGCGAAATCGCGTTCGAGCATGTTTGGTTCGCTTATAATGAAGGCGAATGGGTGCTGAAGGATGTCAGCTTTACGATTGAACCGGGACAGACCGTCGCGTTCGTTGGCGCTACCGGAGCGGGCAAGAGCTCGATCATCCAGCTGATCAACCGGTTTTATGATATACAGAAGGGCAGCATCAAGCTGGACGGCATCGATATCCGAGAGCTTCCCTTGGACGATCTGCGGAGGGCGATCAGCATCGTGCAGCAGGATGTTTTTCTGTTTACGGGCGATATTGCTTCGAACATTCGCTTGAACCAGGAAGACATTACCGATGATCAGGTGGTCGAGGCGGCCCGCATGGTGCATATGGACGATTACATCCGTGCTCTTCCGTCAGGCTACAAGACCATGCTGGGAGAGCGCGGAATCAATCTGTCGCTCGGTCAGCGCCAGCTGCTGTCTTTCGCCCGCGCCATTGCGTTCCGTCCGCAGATCCTTATTCTTGACGAGGCCACCTCCAATATCGATACGGAGACGGAGCTGGTCGTCCAGGATGCGCTGCACAATATCTCGGCCGGCCGAACCACGCTGATCGTTGCCCACCGGTTGTCCACGATCCAGCACGCCGATCAGATTATTGTCATGCATAAGGGCAAGGTCCGCGAGATCGGCAATCATTACCAGCTGCTTGCCCAGCGCGGCTACTATTATCGGCTGTACGAGCTGCAGTACAAGGAGCAAAAGCCGATGCCGAAGGCGAGGTAGGGGATTTAAAGCTTATAAAGGAATGATGGCGTGAATACATTCAGCCTATCGAAGTTAGTAAGACGACGCTATCGGTTTGTAAGAAGGACAGCTCGTTCAGGGAGCGACTTATACAAAAGGATGCGGATATGGATTAAGCTGTTCAGGCGTTAGCGGTTGCTTCGCATACCCGAGTTCCATAGGCACCCTAAGCACTCTTTCCAGCCCTGACAAGCGGGTAAGGTGATGTCCGAACGTCATCGGCAGCATGCCCGGAATCAGCACTTTGACGCAGTACAGTCCGTTTCGCACGGTTTCCGGGGATGACTGGTCTACTACAATCACATCGAGGTTCAGCCGGCGAAACACGTGCATCAAGCCCTTTAGATCATCGGTCAGATCCGGGGGACTGTCCTTTCGCTTAAATTCCTCATCAAATGTACGCAGCGGACGATGGGTATCTAACAAGAAGTGCAGCCGTTCTTCCGCCTGAGGCAAACTGTACAGCATGACATGGTCCTCCATTTGCTGCACTCGATAGGAATCAAGGAACATGTTCAAGCATTCCTCCCGACGTGCATTAAATGTTTTCTGAAGAATGCACATCAGGCCGGCCAATTCGTGAACCGCACTTTTTGCCGCCCGTATCGGATCTATATGAGCACTGGCCGCACAGATGATATTCATCTTCTCCGGATCCCCGGTTTTCGCCAATGCCCAAATGCTTGGAATTCCATTCTCCATCGTGATGTTAAATAAGTGAATATCATATCCTGCGACAGCCTGTATCCTTTGGATCATCATCTGCAGTTCTTGGTCATTCGCGGAATAGGGGTCAAGGCGGGGGACAGCCAGCCTAGCATACCAGGTCATCAGGAACGAGTCCCGTTCAACCACTTCCAGCATTCCGTAGAAAATGGCTTCCTCTATGCTTCCCCCTAAAGCGCATCCGTTGGAACCTTCTTGCACAAAACTGCCGCCGTAGATCGGGCTATAATAGGCTAGAGACTCCGGAACAAGAATGGGCCGCTCGTGCAAAAACGAATAACCCCATACCCAATTCATCGAGCTGTCAGGGTCAAAAGGCTCGAAAGGGAAATCGGGCCGAGCGTATTGTTCCCGGGTGTATAAGCCCACCTTGGCGGGATCGACGGCTTGATCGGCAAGACGGTTAAAGCTGTCGCAGATTACGGTTTGTTTACCGTGGGGGGCCAATCCGCACCGGCGCTCCAACCCCTCCAGAATGGCGGTCCATTCACTTTTCGCATAAGAGTGGCTCCGTCCCCCAGCGACCTCGTCTCTCGTAGTGAACGTCGGCAAATTCACAGTTACAGAAGCAAAGGGCGAGATGAGATCATGCATTTTTGCATTCAATAGCCCTGTTCTGGAGTCCAGATAGTCTTTGTCCAGAACATCTTTCAGCACCTCTATCGGATGGCAGCGATAACTTCCGTCTCTTATCTTGGGTCGGAGCTGCAGTGAAATTCGGGCTGCAGCGGATGAATCGTCAGGCAACCGGCCGCATACGGGGCACAACGGGTCAGGCAGAAAGAAATGCCGCGAGCTCTTTAGCGTCTCAAGGTTAATGATATACATATGTTCTTTTGTATAAGCTTGGCTTCTCTGCAGTATTCTCATCGTTTCTAAAACAAACAGGCGGGCCGTATGAAGCAATCCTGCAGGGGAACTTCTTGTTTTGCGGGGGATCTCCCCGGACAGCGGCGGCCTATTGAATAAATTTGTCATTGCGTTGGATTCGCCGCTTCCCGCCATATAACGACGGGTCTGCGCACACACGGAGCACCCCGGTCTGCCCGGATAAACAAACGGTCCGACTACCCCCTCATCCAACGAAACGGAACCGTAGAGGCAAGGTATCCCGGCCTGCTGCAGGATCTCTTCCGACTGGTGATCATCGAAGGTATGCCGGTCATCCCGGATCACCAGAACGAGTTCAGCTGCTCTTGGCACTCCTCTGTTCAAATCGGCCTGATGAACGATTTTGCAGTGCTCCGACAATTCGTCGGTCACGAGGGCAGCCAACCGGCCTTCTCCGATGATGGCTATAACAGCTTTCATTTGAACACATCCTCCAAAAGTAGTGTGCCTATGCTGATCAAAGGTCAAAGGCAGGCATTCGGGTTAATCCACTATATGAACTTTTAGGGCGGACTTGTTCTTGTTTTAAAAAAATAGTTCATATGTCCAATCATATTTTGTTATCCGTTCATAACTTGTTGATGTAGTGATATTAGAGCAAGGAGGTGCTGATCCATGAGTTTTGTTGGTGGTGGTTTTAGTTGCGGAGGTTTTGGTATTGGTATTGGAGTGATTCTTGTTCTTTTCATTCTCCTGGTCATTGTTTCCAGAGGCTTTATCATCTAATTTCTAAAAACAGTTTGCCGCTGATACAATATGCATCACAAACTCGGTACCCAACAAAAGCTCCCTTAACATAGGGGGCTTTTTCTATTATAGCAACGGGAGTCAAAAATATGGGTTGACAAATAAACGGAAAGAAAATAAGATAGGAAATGTAACCGGTTCCGTAAACCGGTTACATCATGGCTATCGTAAAGTTGGTGAACTCAGTGAAGAGCCTTTCTAAACCGTCTAAACAACAATCCCACCGGTCGACAATCGGTGATGTGGCACGTGAGGCGGGCGTATCCAAGACGACCATATCGCGATATTTAAGCGGGCAATTCGATTCGATATCGGAACAAACCCGCAAAAGAATTGAACAAACGATTGCCGATCTGAAATACAGACCAAACCGGATGGCGCGCGGGTTAAAACGGGATCGCAGCTTCTCCATCGGGATGATTGTCGCCGATATCACCAACCCTTTTTCGACTTCGATATTACGCGGCGTGGAGGATGTTTGCACGAAGCATGGATACAGCCTGATGGTGTGCAATACAGATAATGACCCGGTGAAGGAAAAGGAATACATCATGATGCTTCAAGCCCATCGGATTGACGGATTGATCATCAATTCAACCGGCCACAATAATGAGTACTTGCACGAACTGGCTGAGGAACAAACGCCGGTCGTACTGGTTGACCGTAAAATGCCGGAGCTCGGCTTTGATACGGTCGTTACGAATAATGTTCAAGCCACCACGGAAGCCATGCGTTTTTTCCTGCAGCAAGGATATGAAAGAATAGCGTTCTTTACACAGCCGGTTGAGAAGGTGAGTTCACGCAACGAACGATCCAACACCTTTCACCAGTTTCTTGCACAAGCGAACCATCCCAGCATCACGGATGTTTATGTCGTTGATTTCCGGGAGAATGGACAATTGGAGCAAAAGCTTGAGGCCTATCTGTCAAGCTCCCAGGGCCAATTCCGATTATTGTTTGCGGTAAACGGTGTCATGCAGCTGAAAATACTGAACGTCCTGCAGCAGAAGGGGCTCCGGATCCCTGAGGATATTGCAGTAGCCTGTTTTGACGATCTGGACTGGGCTCCGGTCATTCCTCCCGGAATTACAACCATTGCACAGCCTACCTATGAAATCGGTGTCAATGCCATGGAGCGTGTGCTTAAGCGGATTATGGGCGATCAATCCCCCGCGGAAACCATTGAACTTCCGGGTAAATTAATCATCCGGGGATCGACCCCGTCCAAAACGAAGTAACGTTTGGAAGCGGACTCTCTCACTTTAGAGAGTTTATTTTTGAACTCTTGTGGAACCGGTTCCGTTTACCGGTTCCCGAAACCGATACCGTATATGTACAGAGAAAGGGAAAACCGATGACATCAGTGATTGTAACAACCTCCGCTTTCGGTGCGGATAAGGTAAAGTCGCTAGGACAGCATTATTTTATTCCAGTCGTCGCCCAGGCGGGCGGAAGCGGTATTGAAATTCGCAGGGAGTTTTTTGCCAATCCTCCGTATCCTTTGCAAGAGCTTAGGGAAATGCTTCGGCAGTACCCGCTCATAACCGTTTATTCGGCACCGGTACCCCTATGGAACAGTGACGGCCAGTTGAATGTCCTTGACTTGCCGGTCATCTTGGAGGAGGGGGTTACTCTCGGCGCTCAATATATCAAAGTATCGCTGGGACATTACAACCCGCAGCAATCCGATATCATCCAACTGAAACACTTACTGGAGGAATTCGACCTCGGACATCGTGGCATTCAGTTTACAGTAGAGAATGACCAAACCCCTTGGGGAGGAACGATAGAAAACCTTCACCGCTTTTTTACAAGCTGCCGTGCCCATCATGTTCCGGTAGGGATGACCTTTGATATCGGCAATTGGCATTGGACGCGATCGGATCGGTTCGAAGCCGCAGAGAAGCTGAAAGACAGTGTGGTGTATGTTCACTGCAAGCATGTGGAGAGCTTACGGGGAGAGCTTCATACGGTGCCTCTTCCATCGGACCCGGGCGAGGATTGGAGAGCGCTGCTGTTCATGTTCGATAAAGATATCCCGCGGGCCATAGAGTTCCCTATTGAAGGAGAAAACCTAACGGAAACCGCGGCAGGTTATATCAAGCTTATAGCCCAGGTATAATGAAAGCTTTGTAATATCGAAAGATGGGAGTAACGAAGCAGATGAAGACTTTGGATGTGATTACATTCGGAGAAGCCATGGGGATGTTTATTGCCGATGAGGTCGGACCGCTCTACAAAGTGAAGCGTTTTACCCGAGGTTTGGCAGGGGCGGAAACGAATGTTGCAGTCGGGTTAGCCCGTCTAGGTTA
Source organism: Paenibacillus naphthalenovorans (assembly GCF_900099895.1). GTDB lineage: Bacteria > Bacillota > Bacilli > Paenibacillales > NBRC-103111 > Paenibacillus_G > Paenibacillus_G naphthalenovorans. The sequence continues at coordinate 49,856 of NZ_FNDY01000009.1, read as the reverse complement.
CGATGTATGCTGGGTAAGCAAAGTAGGCGAGGATGCGCTCGGGGAATACATCAAATACGCTTTGCAGCAAGAAGGAGTCGATATTTCCTATATCGGCAGCGATCCCAATCATCCGACGGGCTTTCAAATGAAATCGAAGGTATTGGCGGGCGATCCGCAGGTCCAATATTTTCGGAAGCATTCCGCGGCAAGCACAATAGGAGTGGACTATCTGCTGCCGGAACGTTTTCTGTCCGCCGCCCATCTGCATATGACAGGAATTCCTCCTGCTTTATCGCCAAGCATGTACGGTTTCGCCGAAAAAGCGCTGTCCGTGATGAAATCGGCGAACCGGACGGTTTCCTTTGACCCGAATTTGCGGCCAAAGCTATGGAGCAGCCAAGATCGGATGGTACGGGAGATTAACAAGTTTGCGGTACAAGCCGATTGGGTGCTTCCCGGCATTTCGGAAGGCAAAATACTTACCGGATACGACAGTCCCGAGGATATCGCTGCTTTTTACCTGGAACAAGGGGTAAAGGTGGTCGTTGTAAAGCTTGGCGCGGAGGGCGCCTACTACCGGACTGCGGAAATTGAAGGGTGTATCCCCGGGTTTAAGGTGGCGAAGGTAGTCGACACGGTAGGAGCGGGCGACGGTTTTGCAGTCGGCTTTGTCAGCGGCATGCTGGACGGCTTAACGATCGAGGAAGCTGTAACCCGGGCTAACGCCATCGGCGCCCTTGCGGTCATGTCCCCCGGCGATTCCGACGGATTACCGAGCAAAGCTCAATTGGAAGCGTTTATGGATGAGCAAAAGGGCATGGAACCTTGCAGTTATTGAATTCCTACATAGATGAAGGGGGGCTTTCAGCAGAAATGAAGATTCAGTTAGCGTTGGACCGGTTGACCATCGAGCAGGCGGTCGCTGTCACGAGGCCGGTCTCTCCATATATCGATTGGATTGAAGTGGGAACCTCTTTAATTAAGGAATTCGGGATGGACAGCGTGAGAGCTTTGCGGAATGCGTATCCCGATCATGTCATCGTAGCGGACATGAAAACATTTGACAATGCCGTTTATGAATTTGAAATGTGCTTCTCTGCAGGGGCCGATATAGCTACTGTGATGGGGGCGGCACCGCTTGTCACGATTGAAGCTTGCATGAATACGGCTGCCAAAGCGGGAAAGAAGGTGATGATTGACCTGCTTCACACATCGGAGGAGCAGCTGGAAGCCTTGCAAATATATTCCGATGCGATCTTTTGCCTTCACGTGAGCAAGGATCAGCAGGAAATGCAGGGAAGTACCCAAGGGACGGAAGGTTTTTATGTGCCGCCTAGTTTATCTGGGGAAGGGCGAAAGCTGGCCTTCGCCGGTGGAATTACCGTTGATATGGCTCAGGCGCTGACTCGAATCTATCCGCATGTGATGATTATCGGTTCTGCGATCACGAAGGCGAAGGATCCGGCGGCAGCGGCAAAGACATTCTATCAATTGAAAAAGGAGTAAACCTGGATGAGTTATATTAGGTCCATTCTCGAGGAAATAGGAACAGTCCTGGAGCGCCAGGAAGCGGGCGGGATGGAACGGATTGTCGCCGCTCTTCAAAATAAACGGATTTTCGTTATAGGCGAAGGAAGATCGGGTTTGATGGGCAAATCGTTTGCCATGCGGCTGATGCATTTGGGCGCCGACGTGTATGTTGTCGGGGAGACCATCACGCCTTCCATCGGCAGAGAGGATGTGCTGGTTGCGGTTTCCGGCTCCGGTACGACCCAAAGCGTGGTTTGGGCAGCGAGGAAAGCCAAGGAACTGGGTTGTACGGTGATTGCAGTCACGACCGAGCCTTCATCGGAGTTAGGCGCCCTGGCCAGCTTGCTTCTTCATATCCCGGCGGCAACCAAATACCGCAGGGCCAATGAAAGTGCCAGCATCCAACCGTTGGGTTCGCTATTCGACCAGTGCGCACATATTGTTTTCGATGCGATTTGTCTAGGCTATGCTGCTTCGAAGCTCGAGGATCACAGCTCTGCTTTCCATCGGCACAGCAATCTGGAATAAAGGAGTGATCAATTTGAACCTGCAAACATTGGAACATGCAGCTCATCGACCGTCAACCCAAAAAAAGAAAAGCATCCTCGTCTGGCTCGATGACCGGCTGCAGTTTATTCTGCTGATTCCATCTTTACTGCTAATGACGCTTGTTTTTCTTTATCCTGTTTTATACAACGTTTACCTGAGCGTTCACGATTGGACCTTCCTGACGCTTCATGATCCTCCTTTTGTGGGCTTGAGGCATATTATGCATGTGCTTGGCGATGCGGGCTTTTACCATTCGATGTATTTGTCGGCTCTCTTTGTTGCAGGCGGTGTGGGTCTGCAGTTTGTGCTCGGCTTCGCGCTGGCTTTGGCCGTCAACCGAATCCGGCGGGGGCACGGTTCCATCACCACATTATTTGTCTTCCCGATGATGGTTACTCCGGTCGTCGTGGGCTTGATGTGGAAGTTTATTTTCGATTATAACTTCGGGATTTTCAATTATTTTCTGACGGTATTGGGTCTGGAGAAAATAGCGCTGCTCACATCCAACGCGTTCGCGCTCCCGGCCACGATTTTGGTAGATACCTGGCAGTGGACGCCATTTATGTTTATTGTACTGCTGGCGGGATTGAAATCGCTTCCGAGCGAGCCGTTCGAGGCTGCTGAAATGGACGGCGCGAGCAAGTGGCAAACCTTGCTTCATGTCACGCTTCCGCTGATGAAATCCGTGATTATCGTGGCTTTGGTGATGAGGATTGCAGGGGCGGTCAAAGTGTTCGACCAGATTTTCGTTCTGACCGGCGGCGGTCCGGGAACAGCGACGGAAACGATCTCCATGATCCTGCATAAGAAAGCGTTTGTCGAATTTGATTTCGGATACGCGGCGGCATTGGCCATTGTACTGACGGTCGTTGTGGGGATATTGTGCTGGTTTGCCATTCGCGCATTGTATTCGGAAAAATAGGGGGAAATCGAAATGCCCGGTAAAAAGATATGGATCAACGGCTTTGTCTACGCTGCGCTGGTATTATTTTTGTTCCCTATTTTTTGGGTGATGTTCACATCGATTAAAACATCGACACAGGCTTTTCAAATTCCTCCCGTATGGATTTTTAAGCCGACGTTCGAGAATTATGTGTATGTATTTCGTTCGCAGCCCTTTTTCTATTATTTGTTGAACTCTTTGATTGTCACCGTGCTCTCTACCGGATTATCGCTTCTGATTGGTACCTTAACCGGATACAGTCTCGCCCGTTTTCGGATCAAGGGGCAGAAGTGGATCAGCTTTTCGGTATTTTTCACCAAGATGTTTCCGCCGGTCGTTCTGGTCGTACCGTTCTTTATTATGTTCCGCAGCATCGGCGCGACCGATTCCTTGTATTCACTAACGCTGGCGTACATCGCATTTAACCTGCCGTTCGTAACCTGGTTAATGTGGGGGTTCTTGAGGGAGCTGCCTGAGAGCCTGGAGGAAGCCGCCCTGATCGACGGAATGTCCCGATTTGGAGCGATGTGCCGTATTGTGCTTCCCTTGGCTAAGCCGGGGCTAGCGGTGTCGGCCATTTTCGCGGCGATGAATTCATGGAACGAGTTTTTATTTGCGTTAAGCTTAACCGGGATCAAGGCCAAAACACTTCCGGTGATGGCCGCCAACTTTGTCACGCAGGACGCGATCCTGTGGGGACCGGTTACGGCAACGGGCACGATGCTGATGATTCCGATGTTTATCTTCACGCTGCTTGTGCAAAGGCATATTGTTTCAGGCCTTGCGATGGGTGCCGTGAAATAACATAAAATTAATGAAACAGGGGGAATTTATTCATGCGTAAACGAACCATAGCAAGTTTGCTGGCGCTCGTTTTGAGTGCCGCTGGCTGCGCACCGGCGCCGGAACAGCAATCCGCAGGCGGCGCGAACGGCCAGGGAGAGAACAAGCAGGAGGCCATTACGGTAGCGGCCCGTTCCGGGATTTATTACAATGCGCTGAGCCAAATCGCGCCGGAATTCGAGAAGGAAACCGGGATTAAGGTTACCGTTCAGGAAATCGGACGCGACGGCTATTTGCAGAAAGTGTCGACTCAGCTTCTGGGCCAAGGCGAAGGCATGGACGTGGTGCTGATGCTCAACAACTACATTGGACAATTCGGCGCCGGGGGCCAGTTCGAGCCGCTCGACGATTATTTGAAGAAAAGCAATTCGTCGATGGACCGCTTCCTTCCGGCATCCGCCGAATCCGTGAAATACGGGGACAAAATTTATGCCATGCCGTTTGACGTGAGCACGATGTTCCTGATTTACCGGAAGGATCTCATTCCTACGCCACCAACCACATGGGAAGAGTATAGACAATTAGCGGAGAAGTTCACCAAAAGCAAGAACCCTCAATCTCCGACGGAATTCGGTATCGCCTTCCAAGGCAAGCGCGGGGAAACCCAGCCGAAAGATTGGTACCAATATTTCTGGTCCATGGGCGGCAGCTTCTTTGATCAGGATATGAAGCCGACCGTGAACAGCGAAGCGGGGGTAAAAGCCTTGACTTACGTGGTGAATAACTTCCGTACGAACAAGCTGATGCCGCCGGACATCACGACTTATGAATTCCCGGAAGTGCTGTCCGCATTCCAAAATGAGAAGGTGGCAATGGCGATTAACTGGAATGCCGCTTACCCGCAGTTGGCCGATGCAGCCAAATCGCCCAAGGTTTCGGATAAATTCGGCATCGCCGAGGTACCGGGCGGCGTTTCGTTCACGCACACTTGGACGCTGGCCATCAATTCGGTTTCCAAAAACAAGGAAGCGGCCTTCAAGTTTGTGGACTGGGTGACAGGGGAAGGAGCCAAAAAGTATGCTCTTGCCGGAGGCATTCCTGCAGTGAAAAGCGTCCTGGAGGATAGCGAGGTGGTCAAAGCCCGTCCGGAATTCCCGGACATTATCAAGTCCGTCGAAAAAGCCAAAACGGAACCGAACCTGCCGGAATGGCCGAGAATTCATGAATCGATCTCTGAAGCCATCTCTTTAGCATTGGCCGGCGAAAAGTCGCCGAAAGAGGCATTGGATATAGCGAACCGATCGATCCAGGATTTATTGGAGCAAAGAGGCTATTATAAGAAGTAATTAAGTGACTTTTAATGAATAAAATGGAAATCTAATCCCTGTAAGCACCGTCCCGATGCTCTTTGTAAAGGACGGTGTTTTTTTGCAGAGCCGCAGCTTGATTATTTATCGAATTTGATATTATTTTCATCCAGTTTTCGATAAAGGGTTGTTCGGGAGATGCCCAGCTCTTTGGCGGTCCGGCTGATATTTCCTTTTCTTTGGATCAAGGCCTGGATATAAAAATTCCGTTCGCGGTCTCTTTCTCTTTGCTTGATTTCCTTGATATGTTCCAGGTTTTGAAAGGTTTCTACCGAATTCGGTTGATGAGGAAATTCGTTCTGCAGATTATGCACAATATATGAGGGCAGGTGCTCGACCGTAATGTACGCAGATCTGTCGGATAAATAGAAGGCTCTCTCCATGACGTTGTTCAGTTCCCTGATGTTACCCTGCCATTTGTACTGCGTAAGCACCTTTAATGCTTCCGGAGAAATTTCTTTAACCGGCACCCCGTTATCCACGGATAGTTCATGAATGTAATAGGATGAGAGTTCGGCGACATCCTGCAGTCGTTCGCGCAGAGGGACAAGCTCGATGGTAAAAACGTTCAATCTGTAGAACAAATCACTACGGAATGAACCGTTATAGGCAATTTCCTGATTCAAATTTTTATTGGTTGCCGCAATAATGCGGACATCGATCGGAATCGGTTTATGTCCTCCTACCCGGATCACCTCTTTCTCTTGAAGAACACGCAGCAGAGTAGCCTGAAGTTCAAAAGGCATGTCTCCTATTTCATCAAGAAATAGAGTTCCTCCGTTCGCGGCTTCAAATTTGCCGGGATTTCCCCCTTTTTTCGCCCCGGTAAAAGCCCCCTCCATATATCCGAATAGCTCGGCGTTGATAAGCTCTTTTGGAATGGCGGCGCAGTTAATAGCCACAAAGGGCTTTTCCTTTCTTGAACTTTCATTATGAATGGCGCGTGCAAACAACTCTTTGCCGGTTCCGCTTTCTCCGAGAAGCAGTACGTTCGCGTTGGTTTTGGAAGCGGATTTGGCCAATGATACGGTTCGAAGAAAATGTTCATTGGAACCGATAAGATCCTTTGTCGTCATTTTGGTTTTATCCTTTCGACCGGCGGAAGTGCGGTGGGCCAGCTGCTTAAAATAAACATAGTGACAATCGAGGCTTTTGGTGATTTCGATTTCGAATAAGCTGTCGGAGTCTTCCGTCCTCATGATATAGTTGGCCTCTTCCCGGTTGTCCGATGAGATTTCCGCCAGCGACATGTGCACAAGATCCCCTTTTCTTGCAAGCAAATCCTGTGCCGATGCATTATGGAACAGGATTTTCCCCTGTTTGAGTACGAACAAGCTTTTGGAAAGCTGACCGGATATGTCCTGCAGAATCGTGGATAAGGAAAGGTAATCGTTGTGTTTATGGGTAAGCTCGGCGCAATAGGCCGCTAAACGGGACATGCTCTCAAGCAGGAAAGGGATGGCATTTTCCTTGTTTTTATGTATAAAGACACCGAGTACCCCCATGCGGCTGGAATCTGATTTACTTTTCACGGGCAGCCCTGTGGTAATCCAATCTTGAAGTTCCTGTATTTCGTGCTCATCCGAGCATGCATAAGACAGCGTATGTCCAGTCAGGGCGAGGCCAATGCCTGATTTGTTAAGCGGATGGCGTATCCAATTGCTGCTGCCGATTTTCAGCTGCGGAACGGCTGCCGAATGCTTTGACGCTCCGTTTTGGAATACATCCAACAGAACGCCTTCGGAATCAAAAAAAGCAAAAGTAAAAGGATAGAAATGGGTAGCCTTTTTTAACTCTTTCAAAAGAAATTCATTCCGGGTTAGCCGTTTCTCCAGCATGTCCTTGGGCAGCTCGTTCGGAACGGTTTTCGTTTTCTTTTCCTCTATTTCAAAAAACGGAACGGGGGGCAGGGGGGAATCGGATTCCCACACAATTTGAAACCGGCATTTTTCATCGACCCGGCCTATTCGCGAGTTCAACCATAAATGCTGATTTTTCTCATCGACTATAATTTGGCCTTGCGGCGCTTCGAGAGCGAGACCGGATAATGAACGACGGATCGCGTCGGTGGAAACCGTCCGGGTGCTGCGTAGTGCTTTTGCCAGCAAAAAAACAGAGTTATAGGCGTTTTCCATAACGGAGCTTATCGTATCTGTACCGTAAGTGCGGCGATATTCCGCGACAAACTGTTGATTGACCGGGTTTTCAACCGTATTAAAGTAAGGGAAGCTTGAAAAAAGACCGACCGTATAGGAAGGCTGGATGGCGGTAATTTCGGTTTCGGCCGTAATGGAGCTGGCAATGTGCTGTTTTAAAGCGTATTGATGGTGCTGTTGATAAAAAGCGCCTGCACTGTTTCCAACGAGAGTCGAAAAGATGACATCCGGATTGATCCGGCGGATTTGCTGCATATGCGGACTGAATTTTTGATCGCCCAAGCCGACATATTTTTCATCCAATATGGTGCCTCCATAGCTTTGGACCAAGTTTCTGATATACCGGTTGGTTTCCCTTGGGTATATATAATCCGAACCGATTAAATAAAACGTTTTGCCCAAGTGGGTGATAATCCAGGGGATGAAGTGAAGCAGCTGTTGATTGGGAAGTGGACCGCAGTAGAAGATGTTCCGGTGTTGTTCCGCTCCTTCGTATAGGGTTGGATAAAAAAGCAGTCTATCATATTTTTCCAAAACGGGAATGACCATTTTACGGCAAGCAGAGGTATATAATCCGATAATGGCGATGACTTGGTCCGACAAGATTAATTTTTCCGCTTTTTGCGCTGCAAGGTAAGGATCGGACGCAATATCTTCAACGATAGGGACCAGCCGCTTGCCATGAATACCGCCTTGTTCATTGATTTGTCTGATCGCCAGCAAACTGGCCTGGCATTGGCCCCGCTCTGTTATGCTCGTAGGCCCTGTGAGGGAGAATAGAATGCCAACCTTTAGTTCCTTACCCTTTGTGTCCATATCTATTCACGCTCCTTTAAAAATATAAAGTGGTTTAAAGTGTGCAGATATAGTCGGAAGTGTCCATTCATTGTATTAACTGTGTATCATCATTTAGAACAACAACGGAACACTTTGTCAGTTATTATAACATAAAATTGTCCAATACATAGGTTTTTGTTTTTTATAGGATGTAAAAAAGAAAAAATAATAAATATATAACGTTATATGTTATAAAAATTATCTCAAAATTGGCGTATTTTAAGATTTCTTTTTTTGTTTTTTTCAAAAAAAGATTTGAAAACAAGGGATTCCAAAAAGTTTGGCATGAAAATTGCTATATAAATATACTGAAAGCCTAAATACCGGCCTTTCATTGTCGATGCCGGAGGAGGGGGACCATACTATGATCCAGTAGACGCGGCAGAACCCGAACACGAACTTGAAAAGGGGTGATGCATGGAGGTTGCGGGGGCTGGTGTTTATTCGATCGGATGAACTCAAATTTTAAACGAAAGATTCAGGAGGAGATACCATGGAAAAACGACAAATCTCTCAAGTAGAGAAGCGGCGATTCGATGCGCTCAAGCGCGGCTTTCACCGGATTGCCAAGGAGGACTCTACTCCCGTAGCCGTACATGTCATCGGCCTGGGTAAGGCCGGCGCCGACGTCATCGGGGAGATGCTCCATGATGGCGTCGACGACTTGCTTGAAGACAGTCGTGTACGCTTTACGGCTCTGGCTGTCGACACAAGTGACGAGAACCTGGCGCCCATCCGGGAACTGGCCGGCAAGCTGCCGCAAGACCAGGTGCAGGTGCGGACATGCGCCCTGCAGGTTCCCTCCCGGGACGAACTTTTTGCCATGCTGCGCCGCTATCGGGAGTATCTGAAGCTGGAATATCCACGGTATTACTGGAATCCCAACTATGAACCCTGGCTTCCGGCGGACATCGAGATGCCCAAGCCCGGAGAGCACGTTCCGCGGGCATTGGCCAAGGCTATTTATGGACATGGCTATTACAATGAGTCACGGCCCCTGCTGGAAGAACTCAACCTCTTTGCGCAGAGCGTGGAGGCCGCCGACAGTAAATCTGTCGTGTGCGTTGTATTTGGACTGGGCGGCGGTACAGGCAGCGGTATCGTAGTGGATCTTGCCCGCCATTTGTCCAACGTCCGGTTCGGACGCCGCAGCCTTGTGCTGGGTGTAGGCATTGCGCCGTGCGAAGGCGATCCCGAAGAAGTTCGCGGCAGCCAGCTCTTTCCGGCGCTCAATGAGCTGGATTGCATGCTGGATCAGGATAAGAACGAAGGGGTTATTCAGGTTTGGGGCGACCTGTATCGAAACCCCTTTACCGCCGGGTTTATTATGGTGCCGCAGCAGCCGGCTTGGGAAAGCACCGGGAATCTTCAGGCAACCCACCAGCGGGTAGACCGGGAAATCGCCAGTTTCCTTACCCGGAATAAGGGTACCGACCTCTGGGAAACGCTCCGTCTGCTCAACTGGATCGGGGCGCCGCCAACCCAACACGCGGCAGCACGCACGCAATATGGCGAGCGCTGGATACACGTGCTTGGATATGGAGATCCGGAAAAAGGGGTATCGGCCTCTCAACTGGGCTTGAAGGATAGTTACAAGGCGGATTTTCTGGAAATGCGGGTGGCTGCCCCGGAGGGTGCGAATCTGGATAGTGAACTGGCCGCTGTCGCCGGAAAGCTAAACGAAGTCTTCGCGCCTGTGAACCCGCCGGAAATGGTGCGGTCGAAGAGCAAGGGCGGCACGTTCGTTCAGTACGTGCTTCCGAGGGTCAGGAAAACGGATCTGCAGGTCTTCCATGCCGCCCGGAAAGACTACGATCAGCTGTCATGGACAGATAAGCTCATGGTTCATTCCTGGCTATTGGACCTGGGGGTGCTCCTGTGCGAGCCGGCGCTGCGGTTTGAAGGCATGGCCGGTGAGTGTCTTTGGGGCTGCGCCTGCTGGATTGTCGTGCCCTACGAAGCCATTCGGGGAGAAGAATTGCCCCAGGCCATCTTGTAAGGAGGTATCTGCCATGCCGCTAAACTGGTCGTTGGTGAAGCAAAAGTACGGCAAGGGAGCCCAGGTTCCCACCGTCGCGGGGAGGAAGACGCTGCAGGTGACGGGCGTGGACGATGAACAAATTTACATTCGAACCCCCCTGTGGACATCCGCTGTGAAGCGCAGCCACCTGGAGGAAGGCGTGAGGTTAATCGAGGAAGGCGTCATTTCAAGAGATCCGGGCCTGTTTGTTGAGGATTACCGGGTGTACATCGTGGATGACCGTGCGACCTCCGCTGCCCATATCCTTCACGACCTCGGGTTTCTCGATGAGGATACGGGCTTTACCTCCAGGAGCGCGTGGTGCTGAGACAACGAAAGCTGCCGCCCGTTCGCCAATGGACAGGAGATGCGAAATCATGAGTTTCTCAACGCTGTACCACAGGAACGAAAGGAGAGGTTAAACGATGAGTTTTTCAATGTATCACAGTGCTTCCGGTATGCAGTCCCCTCACAGCATACACGTCGTGGGAATCGGTCGAACGGGGGTAGGTTTTGTGGACGCGATGCTGCGCGAGGGGGAGGTCGAGGATCTTCTGGAGGATCCCCGCGCCCGTTTTTCGGCGCTGGCCATCGATATCGGCGAGCAGGACATGGTTCGGGCCCGGGACTATGCCCAAGGCTTTCTGGAACGCCTGGAGGAGCGCAACATTCCGCGGGATCGCGCCCGTATCCGCACGGTTTCGCTCGAGGTACCAAGCAAAGAGGAATTATTCGGCTCGCTGGCGCGCTATCCTGAATTTCTCAAGCGCGAATTTCTCCGGTATGATTGGAATCCCGACTACGAACCCTGGCTTCCGGATAACATCGAGATTCCTAAGCCCGGCGAGCATTTTCCGAGGGCATTGGCCAAAGCCATTTACGGTAAAAACTACTATGATGGTCCGCAGCTTCTTAAGCGGGAGCTGAAGGACTTCGTCCAGAGTGTGGACCAGACGCGGTTGCCGTCGATGGTGCTGGTCTGCTTTTCCATGGGAGGCGGCACCGGCAGCGGAATCGCTGTAGATTTGGCACGGCACCTCTCTACGGTTCACTTCGGCCGGCGTGTGCCTGTCATTGGCGTTGGCGTGATGCCGTGCAGCGCCGACGACGAGAAGTACCGGGGTGCGAGCCTATTCGCCACCCTTAACGAGCTCGACTGCATGATTGACGATGACAAGAATAAAGGCGTCACGCAAGTGTGGGGAGACTTGTACGCCAACCCTTTCACCGGAGGCTTCTTCGTAGCCAATATGGAGCACGTCTGGCAGCGAATCAGCCGGTATACAGACTTGGGCGTGCCGGCGGTGCGGCAAGGGCTGCGGCTGCAGGTGACCAACAAGTTTCTGGCCGACTCCTTCGTACGCTTTGCCGCTCACGACTCGGGGCGGACTTTATTCAGGGCTCTGCGTCCGTGCGGATTCACGGGGGCGCCGCACGAAACCGTCAGTTCGAAGGCCCGGAATTTTACGCTTTACAATCTAGCCAAGCTGACCCATCCCGGGGTGCAGGTACTGCCGGGTGAGCCGCTTAACAAGTGGCGTCAGATCTTATCCGACTGGCTTGACCATACGGAAGAATGGTCGGGGCTAGTGGAAGGGTTCAAGACGGATTACGCCGAGGTCCATATTCACGCGCCGCGATACGTATGGAATGAGTCCGTGGACCGAAAGCTGGCGGATACGATGAACAAGCACCTCCTCGACTCGGATGAAGCCACATTGCGGACTTTTCATCATGAATTTTTCGATCACTTGACCAGCTATCTTGACATCCTTCTGCCAGGTCTTGCGAAGACAGACCTGCGTCTGTTCTGGGAGTCCCGCAAGCGGTACGCCAATGCGGCAAGGGAGGAAAAGCTGCTTAATCACTCGTGGCTGCTGGACTTGGGCGTTCTGCTGTCGGAGCGATCCAGCCAGATGAAAGATATGGCGGGGGAGCGCCTGTGGGGCGACGACAGTTGGGTTGCCGTGCCTTACGATCAATTGCAGGGCGACGTCCTTCCGCCGGCAACCCGCAGGGAGATTCTGCAGCAGGGCATTGCGGCCATGGCCAAGACGGTGGTTCCTACCCCTTAGCCCCACAGGGAGATGTAAACCGAAACGGCTGGATACGCAGGCGGCTAACCTATGCCGCCCGCGTGTCCGGCGCTTATCCTCCATTCCGCTTGGGGAAGCGTCGTGGCGGCGGATAGAGGCAAGTTAATGAGCTAATGGAGGCGGTGGCGATAATGGTACAACAGCTATATTCACCGGAGCGGATTCCGGTTACCGTAGTGACGGGATTCCTGGGGTCGGGAAAAACAACCCTTCTCAATCATATCCTGCATGGTCGGCACGGGTACAAAGTGGCGGTTATCGTCAATGAGTTCGGTGAGATCAGCATAGATGGACAGCTGGTGGTCACCGAGGATAACGAGGAGCTGGTGGAATTTAATAACGGTTGTCTGTGTTGTACCGTTCGGGAGGACCTGGTCCGGACCCTGACGGATCTGGCCCGGCGCTCCGAACTCGATGCCGTGTTGATCGAAACGACGGGTCTGGCGGACCCCGCCCCGGTCGCTTCTGCGTTCTTTATTGTCGATGAGATCAAGTCCCGGTTTCAACTGGACTCGTTTATTACGGTAGCCGACGCAGTCAACCTGGAGCGCAATTTGGAAGACAGCGTCGAGGCCCGGGAACAGTCGGCCTTCGCCGACATCATCCTGCTGAACAAGACCGATCTGGTGCCGAAACCCCAATTAGAGCGCGTGGAACAGCGGATCCGAGCCCTTAATCCGATGGCCAGACTGTATCACACTCAATTCGCGAATATCGAACTCGACAAGATTCTCGGGGTCAGCGCCTTCGAGTTGGCCGCCAAGCTGGAGGTCGATCCCGCGTTTTTGGACGATGTGGAACACGAGCACGACGATGAAGTGGCGTCTTTTGTTCTGCGGACGGACCGTCCCGTCGATATGAACCGGTTCATGGAATGGTTCAACGGGGTTCTTCTGGAACACGGCGAGGATGTCTATCGTACAAAAGGCATCTTCCGGGCCCGGGGATATTCGGAGCGGCTGGTCTTCCAGAGTGTGCGTATGCTGACGTCTCTGCGCCGGGAAGAGAACCGGGAGCCGGAAGAACCCCGGCATAGCGAGTACGTGGTCATCGGGCGCAATCTGGACCGGGATAAGTTTATGCAGGGCTTTGCCCAATGCGTTGTGTCCAGCGAATGAAGGACCGCTGTCCGGATCGATAAGCTCCGTCTTCGCTTTGGTGGAAGACATGGCTCTTTTGGCAAGCGGGTGCCGGAATATAAGAAAAGCGTTCAGGGAGGTGGCAGACCAAGATGGCTCAAGACAGCCGCAAACACCGGTACACGAACCCCTTGATTCGTGAAAAAAGCCCGTATCTGCTGCAGCATGCGCATAACCCCGTAGATTGGTATCCATGGGGGGAAGAGGCCTTTGAGAAGGCGAAGGATGAGGATCGGCCCGTTTTCCTCAGCATCGGGTACAGTACGTGCCACTGGTGTCACGTGATGGAGCGGGAGTCCTTCGAAGACCCGGAGGTGGCGGAGCTGCTCAACCGCCATTTCGTGTCGATCAAAGTGGACCGGGAGGAACGGCCGGACGTGGACCATCTCTATATGAGAGTATGCCAGGGGATGACCGGGCAGGGAGGCTGGCCTTTGACCGTGTTCATGACCCCGGAGAAGGAACCTTTTTTCAGCGGGACCTATTTTCCGAAACAGAGCCGGCACGGGCGGCATGGGTTAATGGATCTGCTGCAGAGGACGGCCGACCTGTGGAAGACCGATCGGGATCGCCTGCGGCAGACCGGTCGTGACGTTGTGCGCAAGCTGACCACGGGGATGCATCCGGCGGCTCGCGGAGAGGTAAACACCGGGGCGATGGCTTTGGCCTTCGATTACGTTCGTTCTAGGTATGACGAGACTTACGGCGGGTTCGGCGGGGCGCCGAAATTTCCGCGTCCCCACGAGTTGATGTTTCTGCTCCGGTTTTACGCCAGAACCGGGCGTGAGGATGCATTGAACATGGTGGAGGGCAATCTGCGGGGAATGTGGCGGGGAGGCATTTATGACCATCTGGGCTACGGATTTTCCCGTTACGCCACCGACAAGCTGTGGCTGATCCCGCATTTTGAGAAGATGCTCTATGATAACGCCCTATTGGCGCTGGCCTATTTGGAAGGGTATCAGGCGGCAGGAACGTCCCGTTGGGCTCAGGTAGCACAGGAGATTTTCAGCTATGTGCTGCGGGACATGACGAGCCCGGAAGGAGGGTTTTATTCGGCGGAGGATGCCGATACAGAGGGCAAGGAGGGCCAGTTTTATGTTTGGACGCCGGATGATATCTGCCGCGTGCTGGGAGAGGAGGCGGGCCGGATGGCCTGCCGGTATTACGGCGTGACCGAGGAGGGGAATTTTGAGCGCGGCACTTCGGTGCTTCACACGATCGACACGGATTCGGAGGCGGTGGCGCGGGAATTCGGGCTGGCGCCGGAAGTCCTGGAGGAGCGGATGGAACAAGCGCGGCGGAAGCTGTGGGAGGCACGCGAGGGGCGGGAGCGCCCGCACAAGGACGACAAAATCCTCACGGCCTGGAACGGATTGATGATCGCCGCCTTTTCGCGGGGGTACCGGGTGTTGGGCGATCCCCGGTATCTGTCGGCGGCTTGCCGTGCGGCCTCGTGGCTGTGGAAGGCGATGCGTCGGAACGACGGTCGACTGTTGGCCCGGTATCGGGACGGCGATGCAGGGATTCCCGGCTATTTGGACGACTATGCCTTTTATATCTGGGGGCTTCTTGAGCTTTATCAGGCGTCCGGGGAGGTGGAATGGGTTGTAAAGGCGGAGGAGCTGGCGGAAGATGTCTGGGGGCTTTTCTGGGATGACGAGAGCGGCGGTTGTTTTCTGACCGGTTCGGACGCGGAGTCTCTTTGGGCCCGGCCGAAGGTAAGTCATGACGGGATGATGCCGTCCGGCAACGCTGTCTTTGCAATGGATATGTTGTGGCTCGCCCGGATGACCGGGAATACGCGGTGGGAAGAGAGGGCGGATGCGCAATTGAAGGCCTTGGCCGGGGAGGTGGAACGGTTCCCCGCAGCTCACACCTTTCTCTTATCGGCTTGGGATATCGCTCTCGGGCCATCCCAGGAGGTCGTGGTGGTCGGCGAGCGGGAAGATCCGGAGCAAGAGAGGCTGCTGGCAGAGGTGCGTTCGCTGTTTTTGCCCCGGGCCGTGTGGATTGCAAAGCCCGCGGACGCGGAGGGCGAGCGCATGGCGGAGGCCATCCCCTGGTTAAAGGAGTACCGGCTGCAAAACGGGCGAACGACCGTTTATCTTTGCCGGGGGTTTGCCTGCGAGCAGCCTGTGGGCGCCGACCAAGCTGCAGCCAGACTCCGGGAGATCGCTTGCGAGCGTGTTGAATGAGAAAGCTGCATAACGGGGGATCAGGCGCAAATGTTGAACGGTTCCGCCACTGTAATGGGCTAGTTCTCTTTCTAATGATGTCACTCAAATCATGACTTATAGGGGCTGAGGCGGATGAAAAAAGGCTTAATCGTGGGATGCCTGGCGGTGCTGGCGGTTGGAATGATTTCCTTATCATCGGCATTTGCAGAGCAGGAAGTCAATGTAGAAGTGAAAAATGGACCGGCGGGAGCGGTTCGTCCGGATTTGGATAATGCCACAGTAGAACTGAGCATACCGGCCATTCGGGACGGTTCAGCGCATATTCGCCTGCGGAGTCCGGAGAAGAAGTTTGTCTCAACCGATTTTCCTTGGGTGGAAGGGACGGAATTAATCGATTCTACGGTGGCCATCCGGGATGGAAAGGCGTCGTTTCAATATATGTTTCCGATTCGCGGGGAGTATCCTTTATCGGTCGAATGGTTCGATGAGAACGGTCATCCTGAAGGCAGTCGTCAATTTGCCGTCACCATTGAGGAAAATCCCAAAGAGGTTCAAAATGCTTTGATCTTCATGGCGATGTTAGCATTCTTCGGATTGCTCGCCGGTTTTGGACTATCGAGAAGAAGGAGGGGTATCCATGCGGCGTAGGCATTGGTTCGGTTTGAGTTCCGTTTTATTGATGATGCTCATGTCTGCAACCGTCCTCGCCCATGAATCCCAAGAGACACATGCGAGCGAGCATCATGCCCGGGTCGGTCAACTCTTTTATTTGGAAGGCACCTTTGATCATATCGGCAGTGACCCCGTTGAAGTTCGTTTTCAGGCCGTCAAACTCGAAGATGGGGCGCACATCCTGTCTCTCCAAAATCGCTCGAATGATGGCAGCTATAAATTCGGGATGCAATTTTTCGACGGCACCGAACATGAAATAACCGTTCAGGCGATCCATCCGGCGAATGGTTCCGTGCTGGCTGAAAAGAAAACAACCGTGGGAGTGGAGGCGTTTCATCCTCCGATGTCGGTCAAAATCAAAACCATGATTTTTCTGCTGGCGACGATTGCCATCGGGATGGCAGCGGGTGTAGGCTTATCCGCCATATGGAAAGCCCAACGTTTATCCAAAGGAGGGGATTCCCATGTCACAGAGCTACACGCATGAAAAGAAGCATGCCTTCGAAAAGGTATTTTTGTCCCTTCCGGCACAATTGACCGCCGTTGCCTTCTTGGCCGGGATGGTGCTTTATACCGCACTCTTATCCGGATATGCTCCCGTCCATGATGCGCTCCATGAATTGCGGCATGCGTTAATGTTTATTCCCTGCCATTAAGGTGGTTTTACCCGTGGGCGATTTCGTCAATCATCTGTTTGCTGCTGTCATGGACCGATTTGCTAAAGCACGAAAAGTCGCGCAGCTGGAACATACCATTTCATCATTCATCCGTTATCAGGAAAAACGGGGCCAATTGTACCAAACGCTGCGCCATTTTGCCAATGATCCGCGCTGGGTGCTTCGTTATGTTGTGGGGAGGGAAATCGGCCGTTTTCTGGATGATGAAGCGGAAGAAGTGATCCGGATCTGGATGCGGCTTGCGGCGGATAAACACCTTTATGTAAGAGAGGCAACGGCAAAGGGAATGGTCTCGGCTATGGAGGCAGATTTTGATCGGGTGTGGCGTTTTTGGGAAAGCGCCTTTCACGATGATTCGGCTGAAGTCCGCCAGACGGCCGCCATGACGTTAATCCCTTTGTTGCAAAATCCTGTTTTGCGCAAGCGGCTGCTGCCGTTGGTCAAACCCATGGGCAGGGATGCTTCGCCGAAAGTAAAAGCCTTGTTCGAACGCTATCTCTCTCCTCATTTACTCGAAGAGGAACCGTTCCCTGTACCCGCCATGGATTTCAAGACAACTGCCGATCTCCCCGTTGCCAGCCGTTTGATCGATCAAGTGGTTGGCCAGGATGAAGCCGTAGCCATCATTCGGCTGGCGGCACGGCAAAAACGGTCGGTTTTGCTCATCGGCGAACCCGGAACGGGTAAAAGTATGCTGGGGCAGGCGATGGCTGAGCTTTTGCCGGCCTCCAACTTAGAGGACATCATCGTGGAGGCAAGGGGAAAAGCGAACAACATGCCCAAGGTAAAGGTCTTGTCGGCGGGACATGGAGAAGCGGTAGTCAGGCAGCGGGAACGGGAATTTCGGACGAATGTTTCTTCTCTGCGCTGGATATTAGGCTTTGCCGGGGCCGTTACGTTGATTGTGGGTGCCTTTTATGCTTATACCAGGGAAAATCCCGTCTACATCATGGGCAGCCTGATTCTGACGGTCATGATCGTTTGGTTTGCAAAATCGCTGAAGGCTAAGCCTTCGGAGCAAATTCCCAACTATCTGGTGAATAACTCCGGCAAGGTTAAAGCGCCATTTATCGATGCAACGGGACTGCATGCAGGAGCGCTGCTTGGAGATGTTCGCCATGACCCGTATCAATCCGGCGGCTTGGAATCCAAGCCCCATCACTTGGTTGAGCCTGGAGCCATTCATCTTGCCCATAAAGGTGTGCTGTTCATCGATGAGGTCGCGATGCTCTCGTTAGAATCGCAGCAGGCTTTGCTTACGGCGTTTCAGGAAAAGAAGCTGGCCATTACCGGGCGTTCCCCCGGTTCCAGCGGAACCATGGTTCGCACGGAGCCCGTTCCCAGTGATTTTGTGATGGTGATTGCCGGAAATGTGCCTGATGTCGACAAGATCCATCCCGCATTGCGGTCAAGAATCCGCGGTTATGGGTACGAGGTCTATATGAATGAGACGATGTCGGATACGGAGGAGAACCGGTATAAGCTGGCTTTGTTTGTCGCCCAGGAAATTCGAAGGGATGGCAAAATTCCGCATTTTACACGGGAGGCCGTCGAGGCCGTGATCGAGTGTGCGAGGCGAATAGCGGAATGTCCCGACCGTTTGTCCACCCGATTCCGTGAATTGGGCGGGCGGATCCGTTCGGCCGGGGATTTGGCCGTACAGTCAGGAGCAGCGCTTGTGCTTGCGGAACATGTGAAGAGAGCCGGACATTTTTCCCGCTCTATTGAAGAACAGAGGGTATGGCGTGAACGAAACGGATTAAAGCCTTTGCTTCGTCAGCCATCCCCGGGCAAGATCAAAGTCCTGTCGAATTATAAGGAAACCGCCGGTCAAATCATACAGATCTGGACTGCCGTTGTTCCCGCTGCAGAAGTCGAAATCAGAGTACCTCAAATGGAGTCTGGGGAATGGAATGTGCTGCCTATAGAAGCAGCCTTGAATCGTTATTGCTTATCGGGCCGGTATTATTTTGAAACCGAGGGTGCGGCAGCCGGCGAAAGGACGGAGGACTTTACCCTGGCCATGGCCCTATCGGCGTTGTCGGCTAAACACGGGGTTTTCATACCCGAGGATATAGCGGTATGCGGAAGTTTGAATGTCGCGGGAATGGTCGGAGAATGCGCCTTTTTTGGTCGGAAAATGCTGACCGCCAAGCATGGAGGCATTCGCACGATACTTGCCCCGCTTGCCAACAAGCATATCGAGGTTCCTCCGACGATTCATGTGGTGTGGGTACAGTCGCTTGATGAAGCATGGAATGCCGTTCAGCTTCTTACCCGAACAAAACTTGAACGGGACAGCTTTTCCTTTGAAGAGCTTTTGAAATGAAAAAAAAGTTTTTGCATGCATGAGCTGTTCCTTAAAGCAGGTCCCAATTAAATTTCAAACGATGAGAGGGGTTTTTCAGTATGAGACATGGGGATATTTCCAGCAGTCATGACACAGTAGGGGTAGCGGTTGTGAATTACAAAATGCCGCGTTTGCATACCCGATCTGAGGTATTGGAGAATTGCAAGAAAATCGCAGAAATGATCGTTGGTATGAAGCAGGGCTTGCCCGGTATGGATCTTGTCATTTTTCCGGAATACAGCACGCATGGCATTATGTATGACGAGAAAGAAATGTATGAAACGGCATCGATGATTCCCGGCGAAGAAACGGCAATCTTTGCGGAAGCTTGCAGAAAAGCCAATGTATGGGGAGTGTTCTCATTAACAGGAGAAAGACACGAAGAGCATCCGAATAAAAGACCGTACAATACACTTATTCTTATGAACAACAAGGGAGAGATTGTCCAAAAGTATAGAAAAATTATACCGTGGACTCCGATCGAGGGCTGGTACCCTGGAGATAAGACCTATGTAAGCGAGGGACCTAAAGGGCTTAAGGTCAGTTTAATTGTTTGCGATGATGGAAATTATCCGGAAATTTGGCGTGATTGTGCCGTAAAGGGAGCGGAACTCATCGTAAGATGCCAGGGATATATGTATCCTGCCAAAGAACAACAAATTTTGATCGCCAAGTCCATGGCTTGGGCTAACAACACCTATGTAGCCGTAGCCAATGCTTCCGGATTTGATGGAGTATATTCTTATTTTGGCCATTCATCGATCATTGGCTTTGACGGCCGTACGCTGGGAGAGTGCGGTACCGAAGAAAATGGTATTCAATATGCAGAGATCTCGATGTCCCAGATCCGGGATTTCAGGAAAACGGCTCAATCTCAAAACCATCTCTTTAAACTTCTGCACAGAGGATATACAGGGATCATTCATTCCGGAGAAGGAGACAAAGGGGTTGCGGAATGCCCGTTCGAATTCTATAAAACATGGGTATCCGACCCTGTAAAAGCCCGTGAACAAGTAGAAGCGATCACTAGATCAACCATTGGAACCGAAGAATGTCCAATCGAAGGACTTCCTAACGAAAAAACAAATTTGATTGGACAGAAATAATATCTCCGTCATTCTCTATATATAGTTTGAGGGGCGAGAATGTCGGAAAGGCAAGAGGGGCTTGTATGAGTTGATCGATATAAGGGGCAGACGAACTTTTCATTTCGACCTGCCCCTTTTTGATCATGGTATCGTTCCCTTTCATTGACTTCATTCGTTAAGGAGGAGATTTGAATGGCTGATGTATTGTTTCGTGTAGATTTAAACAAACCGATGGAGGAGCAGGAGACTCCCGGGCATAACCGCTGGCATCCCGATATCCCGGCCACCGTGTCAGTCAATCCGGGAACGGAATTTCGTATGGAGTGCAAAGACTGGACGGATGGTCAAATTCAGAACAACGACGATCCGTCTGATATTCGGGATGTGAATTTGCATCGCGTACACGTGTTAAGCGGACCGGTCTGGGTCAACGGTGCGGAGCCGGGAGATTTGCTTGTTGTGGACATTCTGGATATAGGTACCTTTGCGGAGTCGCAATGGGGATTTAACGGCATTTTTGCCAAGCAAAACGGCGGCGGGTTTCTGACGGATCATTACCCTGATGCGGCAAAATCGATATGGGATTTCCACGGGATTTACGCTACCTCCCGCCATATACCGGGCGTTAAGTTTGCCGGAATTTTACATCCCGGATTAATCGGAACCGCCCCTTCCCATGCCTTGCTGGATAAATGGAACAAACGGGAAAAGGAGCTTGTTGCTAAGAATCCTGACCGAGTGCCCGGATTAGCTAACCTGCCTTCACCGGATAGCGCTGTACTCGGCTCGCTGAAGGGGCAGAAATTCAACCGGATTGCCCGGGAAGCGGCGCGTACGGTTCCGCCTCGGGAGCATGGCGGCAACTGTGACATTAAAAATCTGTCCAAGGGCACGCGAATTTATTTCCCCGTCTTCGTTGACGGTGCCAAGCTTTCATTAGGCGATCTTCATTTTTCACAAGGGGATGGTGAGATCTCCTTCTGCGGCGGCATCGAAATGGCCGGTTGGGTGGATCTCCATGTCGATCTCATCAAAGGAGGGATGGCCAAATACAATATCATCGAAAATCCCGTATTTAAGCCTGGGCCGGTTGATCCTCATTACTCGGAGTTTCTCGTATTTGAGGGCATTTCCGTCCATGAGACAACGGGGGAGCAGCATTACCTTGACGCCCACATCGCGTACCGCCGAGCGTGCTTGAACGCTATCGACTATCTGAAAACGACAATGGGCTTAACTGGCGAACAAGCTTACATGCTGCTCAGTACGGCCCCGGTTGAAGGCCGGATCAGCGGTATCGTCGATGTTCCGAATGCCTGCTGCACCCTTTGGATACCGACCTCCATCTTTGACAGGGATATTCTCCCCAGTTAGTAAGGTTGTAGGAGGAAAGCAAAACCAATCGTGAATGCGCGGGGCACCATCCGATGGGTAGCCCCTTGGCTCCACCGATGAACAGGCTGAAGAGGAGATGACGATATGCCGCAATATGAGTTTGTATGTCAAAACTGTGGACCGTTCGTACAGTGGATGAGCATGAGCAGCGTCAAGGAAAGTATTCCTTGTGTCACCTGCGACAATCCAGCCAATCGGATGTATACGCCGCCCGGTGTTATTCTGACGCCTTATGCGCTGCGCCGCCGTGTGGAACAAAGCGCAGTACCGAAGGTGGTCAGGCGGGAACAGGCCGCTCATCACCATGGACACAGCCACAATCATTCCCCGCATCGCCAAGGAGGCCATCATCACACAGCAAACCGTCCCTGGATGGCGGGACATTAACGTGCTGTAAAGTTGAAAATCAGCGCAGCAGAGAGCGAAAAAGTAAAATCGTCGGCTGATAAGTTGAATTTCAGTGTAACAGCCAGCAGCAAAGTAAAATGGCCACTTGTAAGGTTGATTTTCAGCGCAGTGGCCAGTGTGCGGCTCGAACCGAGGGTC
This sequence comes from Paenibacillus naphthalenovorans, assembly GCF_900099895.1. Taxonomy (GTDB): domain Bacteria; phylum Bacillota; class Bacilli; order Paenibacillales; family NBRC-103111; genus Paenibacillus_G; species Paenibacillus_G naphthalenovorans. Next base: position 27,546 of record NZ_FNDY01000009.1, on the reverse strand, counting down.
GTGATCTGTAAGCGGCTTAGCGGCTGGAACCCATGCCCCTCTCTCCCAATGCAGTTTAGATAAGGGAAGGCAGCCGGGTTTTTCTTAAAAGACGAGCATAAAAAAGCTTAAGCACTTCTTGGATGAGGAGCTTGAGCTTTTTTCATTTGGAGTTTAATCAAAATATGGAATTGCCGTTTAAAAAGTTTACAAATCCGATCGGATAGTGATAGTATAAAATACTACATTACAGGAGGGAATCATTACAGGAGGGAATGACAGATGAGTACGTCAGAAGCAAATATTATAAACCTTAATCCAGCTGGCAAGATAGAAAAACCAGGCGTGAATCGTCGGATCACGATGATTGCCTTGATGCTGTTCGCGCTTGGATTCGTATTTCTTGGCAGTACGGTTTCCTATAAGCAGGCTTCATTATATTTAATTGCAGGCGTGTTGGGATTGGCTTTGTATCATGCCCACTATGGTTTTACAAGCTCATTTCGCATTTTTCTTGTCTCGGGTCGCGGACTTGGAATCCGGGCCCAGATGATTTTGTTTTTCATTGCAAATCTTTTGTTCCTGCCGCTGCTGTTGGGGGTGACTGACAATCCGGTTGCGGGATATGTATCTCCTGTTGGCATGTCCGTTTTGATCGGCGCTTTTATCTTTGGCATAGGGATGCAAATGGGGGATGGATGTGCATCAGGCACACTCTACCACATAGGCGGAGGAGACTCCCGCGGTATTTTGACCTTAATCGGCTTTGTGGCCGGATCGGTCATAGGCAGTGCTCATTTCACATGGTGGATGGCTACTCCGAATATCGGTCCTGTGTCTTTCATTGAAACATTCGGCGCCCTTGGAGGCTTTTTACTGAATTTAGCGCTGCTTGCGTTTGTATTTATGGCAACGATCTATATTGAGAGACGCCGGAATGGAAATGTAGAATCGCTTCGCCTGGATTGGAAAAGCGGATGGAAGACGGTCTATAGAGGGCCTTGGCCTTTGATTATCGGGAGCGTTGTGCTTGCGGTCGGAAACGCCGTCGTGCTGTATATTTCCGGCAAGCCCTGGGGTGTGACATCGGCTTTTGCTTTGTGGGGAGCCAAAATATCGCAGGCGCTGGGTATTCAGGTTACGGATTGGGGCTACTGGCAGACCCCGGCCAATGCTGCGGCATTGAACAGTAGTATATTCAAAGATGTGACGTCCGTAATGGATATTGGACTCATGCTGGGCGCTTTGCTTGCCCTGGGTCTAAGCGGCAAACCAAATCGGTTTCTCCGAAACATTCCTCCGCGAATGATTGCAGGTTTATTGATCGGCGGTATTATGATGGGGTATGGGGCGCGGATCGCGTTCGGCTGCAATATTGGAGCCTATTTCGGAGGAATTGCTTCCTTCAGCCTGCATGGCTGGGAGTGGATGATTGGCGCCATGCTCGGCAGTGTCATAGGCGTGAAACTGCGTCCGGTTTGCGCATTTGGCAAAAATGAGTGAGGCTGGAGCGTAATTTGACGGAGCGTTCACCAGGCCTGACCTTATTTTAGCAATATGCCCGAAAAGCGGCGTATTCCTCAAGTGCTGTTTTTATACTTTCCGAAGGGGTTGAAAAAAATACATCAACGAATTTCTGATGAGCCGAAAGATGAAACACCTGGATAAAGGTGGTCTCTTTCGGTTTTTTTGCATTTACCTACAAAAAGTAATATTGTCCATGATTCATAGTAAGGATATCCATGGCTTCTTTTTACAGTTCGAGTTAGCATAAACTATAGAAACGCAATTTCTTTTGAAAAGATATAGAAATATAGAGGGGAATATACTGATCCAGTTCCAAAAACCATCGCTGGATCTGTTGGTTTGGGTTTTGCATTATAGTCCATCAATTTATAAAATCGGAAGTGAAGTATGTTGGAATCATGGAAACGAACGTTAATCATTTTGTGGATAGGAGTGCTTTTTTGCAGTTCCAGCTATACGATGGCGGTGCCGTTCCTGCCTTTGTTTCTGTTTGATTTGGGTGTGGAGCAGGGCAATGTTCATTTGTGGGCCGGTGTGATCTATTCATCATCGTTCCTGGTAGGTGCGGTCATGGCTCCGTTCTGGGGCTCCATGGCGGATAAATACGGAAAACGGCGAATGGTCATACGGGCAGGCTTCTCTCTTGCAATCGTTTATGCGCTGTTCGCGCTCGTAACCAATCCATGGGAGCTTATGGGAGCCCGTTTATTACACGGTTTTGTGGGAGGGTTCGTCCCGGCTTCCATGGCTATCGTAGCTTCAAGCGTTCCGGAGAACAAGATGGGCTTCTCTCTTGGTTTGATGCAGGCGGGAACGATGACGGGAGGGATTATCGGTCCCTTGTTCGGCGGGCTGCTTGCCAACTGGTTTGGAATGCGGATGTCATTTGTCGTTTCCGCCTCCATCATCTTCCTCGCAACGGTAGCGGTGCTCATCTGGATAAAGGAAACAGGCAAAGCGGCTCCCGGTGAAAGTGTCAAACTGGCCGACAGCTTCAGAATGGCTGTGCGCAACCGCACATTTCTTCAATTGTTGTCCGTGCTTGTCGTTTTTCAGTTATGCATCAATATGATCCAGCCTATGCTGGCGCTTCATATTGCCGATCTTCAAGGCAACTTGCAAGGCACCGTACTGACCTCCGGCATTATTTTTTCTCTTATTGGGATTGCAGGTATTATCGCTTCACCGTATTGGGGGAAGGTTGGAGAGAAATACGGCTACCGGACGGTGCTGCATCTGGGCTTGATTATCGGAGGCGGGGTCGTCTGCCTGCAATATTTCGTCCAGCAGTTATGGCTTTTTACGGTTATTCAGTTCCTGTTCGGCTTATTTATCGCTGCGGTGGTGCCTTCGGTCAATACTCTTGCTGTTCGCAGTACGGACCCGGACTTTCGTGGAAGGTCGTTCGGTTTTACCCAGAGCGCGAATCAATTGGGATCGATGATCGGACCGCTGCTTGGAGGCGGCATGGGGATGTTCGTTAATATTCATTGGATTTTTGTCGCGACGGGCATGATTTTGATTGTGTTCGGGACTATGCTGGCCGTTCGCTTTCATATGGTTCCTTCCATGTCGGGTTCCGCGATGACCCTCGATAAATGGAAATGGAAAATCGAGAGGAAGTCGGGGTAATCAGGCGATGCCCAAATGCCCAACCAAACCGCTCGATTGATCCGGCAGCCGATGGAATCATCGGATCAGGCCCGGTCGTGAGCATATAAACCCATTGGTCTAAAATGATAGCTGTCGAGGCCGTCCCTTTTGGGGCGGTCTGTTTGTTTTATGGAGAAATAACGGGTTTTAAGCTGCATTATCCACAGGCTTATCCACAAAATTAACATCTTATCTATAGAGGCTGTGGTTCGTTTTTTGAAACATACTAACATATCCACAATGGAAGTTATGCACATTTCATGCTGCTTTCCGGCTCTTGTGAATTGTCGCTTGTTCTTTCCTCAAATAAAAGTTATTCTATGTAGAAAGTGAATGCCGCAGTTAACCATTGCCGAATAGTCAGGAGGATTAAACCGCATGGGGGATCCGCGTTATAGGACGAATACGTTTAGACGTTTCTTTCTAAATAATAAATTCGTCTTGTTTTTAATGATCTTGCTTTTGATCGGCTTAAACATTTTGGTACTAAACAAAATCCCTTACGTATTCGCGCCTCTCGTTGTGCTGGTCAAGACCGTGCTGCTTCCGCTTCTCCTCACAGGAATCGCCTTTTATTTACTCAATCCTATTGTCAATTGGATGGAGAGAAAGAGGATCAAACGGGTTTATGCGATCTTCCTTCTGTATCTGGTCATTATTTGTGGGATTACCCTGCTCCTGGTGACGGTTGTACCGCTTATCCGCGAACAAGTACTCGGGCTGATGGATAACATCCCCAGATACAGCAAAGAGTTCGAAACCAGGTTCAGGCAGCTCATAGGCAGTCCGATTTTCAATCAGCTTCAGCAAACGCTGGGTACGAGCTCAACCGACTGGATGAACGGCCTGTCATCCAGAGTTTCCGCAATTGTGAATCGTGCGGGAGCGAGTATCGGAAGCTTTGTGGGGGCTGTAACGGAAACCATTCTGGCTGTCATTATCGTACCGTTTATATTGTTTTATCTGCTGAAGGACGGACGAAAGCTCCCACAATATATTTTGGGCTTCATACCTACAGCGCTTCGCGATGAAACGCACCGGGTGATGATCGAGATGAATAATCAGATCAGTTCTTATATCCGGGGACAGATCATCGTCAGCTGCTGCATCGGCTTCTTATTATACGTGGGCTACCGCATTATCGGTTTGGAATATTCCCTTGTCCTGGCGATCGTAGCGGCCTGTACGAGTATCGTACCTTATTTGGGTCCGGCGATTGCCATCACACCGGCTCTGATCGTGGCCACGGTGACTTCACCGGTCATGCTGCTGAAAATGATCGTGATCTGGACCATTGTTCAGTTAATTGAAGGCAAATTCATCTCGCCGCAAATTATGGGCAAAACGCTGCAGATTCATCCGATTACGATCATTTTTGTTATTTTAACGGCAGGCAACTTATTCGGAGTGCTTGGCGTGATCTTGGCCGTTCCCGGCTATGCCGTATTGAAAGTCATTGTTTCTCACTTGTTCGAATGGATGAAGGAACGATCCGGGTTATATACACCTGTAGATTAATATGGCTATTTGAGAATAAAGGCATCCCTGAGAGGATGTCTTTTTGCCGTTTTGGCGATCCGCATGAACACGGCATTTTCTCGATCGGTTTGGCTCCCTTCAGAATTTTTATGAAACAAGTGAATTCCCGGATTTGTCACAGTTTTAACCGATCTGTAACACTTTCCTTGAAAAAGCCGTGCTATGATCTAGTTATCAAGTGAAATGAATCACAAAGATTTTGAACAGATTGTGAAATTTTTCGCAATCTCTGTTTCTGAAAGGAGATGAGCCACCATGAATTACCGCAAGCTGCTATTTTCTCCACTGGCAATCATTTTGGTTGTGCTGCTAAGCGGCTGCGAACCGAATCTGGTTGTTTTTCAACCCCAGGGACCTGTGGCCAGAAGCATTATGGAGCTGATTAACTGGTCATTGATTTGGATGCTGCTTGTCGTTGTTGTCGTGTTCGGGCTGTTCGGTTATATTGTGTGGAAATATCGCGAGAGGCCTGAAAATAAAGATTATGAGCCGCCGGAGGAGCACGGCAGTACGCTGCTGGAGGTCATTTGGACCGCGATTCCGATCCTCATCGTTGTCGCCTTGACGATCCCTACGGTAACAACGCTGTATGATTTGGAGGAAGTCCCCAAGGGCTATGAGGAAAAAAAGCCGATTACGATTCATGTCACTTCGGCGGATTGGAAATGGATCTTCAGCTATCCGGAGCAGGGGATCGAGACCGTCAACTATGTCAATATACCGGAGGATACGCCTATTTTGTTTAAATTAACGTCGGCCAGCACCATGCAGTCTTTCTGGGTTCCGGCTTTAGGCGGACAAAAATATACGATGGGCAAAATGCAGACGCAATTGTATCTTGTCGCGGATCATCCCGGTTCGTATTTAGGCCGGAACACCAACTTCAACGGCCGGGGATATGCGGATATGGAATTTGAGGTGTTGGCTCAAACCCAAGAGGATTTTGACCAATGGGTAAAGGATGTCGCCAATACCGCTCCGAAGCTGACGGAAGAAAAATATGAAGAGCTGTTGAGACCGACTCATTTGGGACGATTGACTTTTTCCAATACGCATCTGGAATGGGTTAACCATGCGGAGCCCGATTCCTTGACGTACACCCATCCTGAGCTGTACAGGTATCACGGTTATCAGGGCAAAGTGTTTGAGGAAGAAGATAATTATCAGAACAAAGGCAAAGGGAACGCAGGGAACATAGATAACACCGGGAACAAAGGTAATCCCGGGAACAAAGAAACCAGTCCTGTAGAGCAGAAAGAACAGAGTAACACCGACGGAGGTGGGCATCATGGGCATTAAATGGGATGAGTTTTTTATAACGGGGGATCCGTTAATTCTAGGTTCTCAGATTGCCATTCTTTTGACCATAATCGGGATTGTCGCAACACTGACTTATCTCAAAAGGTGGAGATGGCTGTGGAAGGAATGGCTGACCACCGTCGACCATAAACGGATCGGAATTATGTATATCATCTCCGCTGTTCTGATGTTTTTCCGCGGAGGCATGGACGGCTTGTTAATGAAGGCGCAAACGTCCAGGCCGGAATTGCAGTTTTTGAACGCTCAGCATTACAACGAAATTTTTACGACGCACGGCGTGATTATGATTCTGTTCATGGCGATGCCGTTCCTGATCGGATTGATGAACGTCATTATTCCTCTGCAAATCGGAGCGAGGGATGTGGCTTTCCCGCAATTGAACGCCTGGAGCTTCTGGCTGTTCTTCAGCGGTGCGATGCTGTTTAACATCTCGTTTGTAATCGGCGGATCTCCCGATGCGGGATGGACTTCCTACTTCCCCCTTGCGGGTAAAGAATTCAGTCCCGGCATAGGCAACAACTATTATGCCATTGCTCTGCAGATCGCAGGGATCGGCACGCTGATGACAGGGATCAATTTTATCGTCACCATTCTCAAAATGAGAACCAAAGGCATGACTTTAATGAAAATGCCGATGTTCACCTGGACGACATTAATCACATCCGTGATCATTGTGGCTGCCTTTCCGATCTTTACGGTGGCGCTTGCCCTGATGACGTTCGACCGGTTGTACGGCACCCATTTCTTTACCTTATCCGGCGGCGGTCTGGATATGCTGTGGGCGAACCTGTTCTGGCTTTGGGCTCACCCGGAAGTATATATTGTCATACTCCCGGCGTTCGGAATCTTCTCCGAAGTCATTGCGACCTTCTCCCGCAAAACGCTTTATGGCTATAAATCGATGGTATTTTCCATTCTGGGGATTGCCATTCTCAGTATGGTCGTGTGGGTGCACCACTTTTACACCATGGGCGCGGGAGCGTTGGTCAACTCGTTCTTCTCGATTACGACGATGCTGATTGCCGTTCCGACAGGCGTCAAAATGTTTAACTGGTTGTTTACGATGCGCAAAGGCCGCATCAAAATGACGACCGCGATGCTGTGGGCGCTGGCTTTTGTGCCCTGCTTTGTGATCGGCGGGGTCACAGGCGTGATGCTGGGCATGGGTGCGGCCGACTATCAGTATCATAATACGCTTTTTCTGGTCGCGCATTTCCATTACGTTCTGATTCCAGGTGTAGTATTTGCCGTATTTGCCGGCCTATACTACTGGTGGCCCAAAATGTTCGGTCACATGCTGAATGAAAAAATCGGCAAATGGCACTTCTGGCTGTTTGTCATCGGCTTCAATATTACGTTCTTTCCGATGTTCTTCCTTGGTTTGGACGGTGCGGTAAGACGGGCTTACACTTACTCGGCGGAATCGGGCTTCGCTCCGCTGTTCCTGGTGTCGGCGATCGGCTCCGTGATCCTGGCGATAGGTTTTGCCGTCTTTTGTTATAACATTTACTGGAGTATTCGCTATGCGGACCGCAACGTATCCAGTGACCCGTGGGATGCGAGAACGCTGGAGTGGGCTACCGCTTCGCCGGTTCAGCATTATAATTTCACCAAGCTTCCGGAAGTAACGACACAGGATGCCTTCTGGCATATGAAAAAGAACAACGTAGGCCTGACACTTAAAAAAGAGGATATTGAAGAGATTCATATGCCCAGCAATACGGGACTTCCGTTTATCATGTGCGTGGTGTTCGGCATTACCGGATTCTTTCTGGTATTCGAATGGCACATGGCGGCGGCAGTTGCGGCTGTAGGCATTATTGTCGGAATGATCGTCCGCTCTTTCGACTACGACGACGGTTATCACGTGCATAAGGAAGAAATTGAAATGACGGAGCAGGCTTGGAGAAACAGGGAAGGAGAGGTGAACCGGTATGTCGGCTAATGTCAACACAACGCAGCCTTTGGAATATCAAACCGCACAAAACCGGATGAATGTTCTCGGATTCTGGATTTTCCTCGGGGCTGAGATCGTCTTGTTCTCGACGCTTTTCGGTGTGTACGGCGTGCTTTACGAACGGTATGCAGGGGGTCCGACCCATCAGGACATTATTATGATCAAAGAAGTCATGATTCAAACCCTATTGCTGTTGACCAGCAGCTTTACCTGCGGTTTAGCTATCTTCGAAATGCGCCGAAATCATCTCAAAGGCTTGATCGGTTGGCTGGCAGTTACTTTCCTGCTGGGGATCGGGTTTCTCTATATGGAAGTGAACGAATTCATCCACTACGTTCATTTGGGCGCCACCATGCAAACGAGCGCCTTCCTGTCCAGCTTTTTCGTTCTGCTCGGAACTCACGGTGCGCACGTGACCTTGGGGATCGGCTGGGGGATCATGATCATTATTCAGCTTCTGCAAAGAGGCTTGACTCCGGTAACGGCTCGAAAAACATTTATTATCGGTTTGTACTGGCATTTTCTGGATGTCGTCTGGATCTTTATCTTTACATTCGTGTATTTAAAAGGGATGGTGGCTTAAATGGATAACAAAGCGAAAGGCTTTCCCTTGGGGCATGTCTTTGGATTTATATTATCCTTGGTGCTCACCTTTGCCGCAGCCGGCGTGGCCTTAAAAACATCCTTGCCGTTTCATACCATTATGTGGATTATCGGCACTTTGGCGGTAATCCAAGCCGGACTTCAATTATTCATGTTCATGCATGTCAATGAGGGTGAGGATCGAAAATCGCAGCTCATTAATATTTTTTATGGTATTTTCATGGCCATTATCATTGTACTCGGGACCATATGGGTCATGTCGTTTGGAGACCATATCCATTAACAAGAAAAGAGGGCGCCCCGTCTTAAAGACTTGGGGTAGCCCTTTTTTTCGAGGTGGAAAGGCTCCGGCTGCTTTCGTGGGCCGCATTCTCCATCAGACCCAGAACTAAGCCGAAAAGATACACGAATACAGACGAGACGATAACGCCTATGCCGCTGAATAAAAGATATTCCGTTTGGATACCGCTTACAAAGAAGCTCATAATAATAACGATAAGCCCTAAAATGGCGGATGCGGCCGAAACGGTGTTGGTGAATTTCATCGCTTTCGGTTGAGGTTCGTTCATGATCTTCACTCCTTTATTTCCATTCTACGCCTGTTCACAATTTTGTCAAATATTATTTTTGACTTTGCGATCCTTAATGATGATGTGACATCTTTGAAACACAAATTGTTTTTATGATCAAAATATGCCACATTATTAATGAAGATCAAATCAGTTTGGGGGAAAGCAGGAAAGTGATGAAGTTATGGAAATGGCTTTGCACAGTGCTCATCGTTTCATTATTCATAGGTTTGAGCGGCTGTGCACCTGCAGTTGACCGTGAAGATCAGGCGGGGCAAACTGCAGCACTAACCGGTTTCGATGAGGTTGCGGAATACATCTCGAAGCACGGTAAGCTTCCGGATAATTTTATTACCAAGAATGAAGCCAGAAAATTAGGATGGGATCCGCAAAAGGGCAATCTGGCGGAAGTCGCGCCCGGCAAAAGCATAGGCGGCGATGTATTTCAAAACCGCGAAGGCTTGCTTCCCAAGAAGAACGGGAGAATATGGTATGAGGCCGATATCAATTATAAAAAGGGAGCCCGCGGCAGCGACCGGATCGTCTTTTCCAACGATGGGCTCATCTATAAGACTACAGATCATTATCGAACGTTTACCCGGATAAAATAACAAGGGGAGGACGCATGTGCATACGGTACAGTTAGAAGGAAGTCACATAAAGGAACGGCAGCAATTACACGACTTTCTAAAAAAAGAACTGCAGCTGCCCGACACCTATGGCAGCAATCTGGACGCTTTGTGGGATTGCCTGACGGGATGGGTACGGCTCCCCTTGACGATCCGATGGATAGATCCAGAAGCCAGCAGACGTCATCTGGGTGAATACGCGGATCAATTGCTTGATCTTCTAAGAGAAGCGGAACAAGAGGTGGATGGCTTTTACTTGGAAGTCGTCGAAAATAGTGCGCCATGATGATAAACCGGAGGACATCGGCCTCCAGTTTATTGCTGTGTACGCCCAGCATGGCATGGGCGTCATCTTTAGGGTGAGAGTCCCGAACGGGGGCTGGCGAGCGCCTACCGTTAGCCAAGGGCAAGGGCGTCCGCCGCGAGGCGGAATCTGAAGGATGCCGGAGGCAAAAGCACGGGCCAAGGTACACGAGCCCAATTTGAGGCAGTGTTAGTCGGATGAGCCTCCACACCAAGGCAAAATCCAAAGCCGCCAAGGGCTGACGCTGTAGACTTGGGTAGTCGCGGGAAAGGAGAGAGGAAACCGATGCGTTCGCGCGAAGAGCACAGACAGCCGAAGATCTCGCAAGAGAGCTTCCGGCAAAGAGCAGCGGTGAAGCCGCAAGGGTATGCCGAAGCGCCGAGTTCTTCGCCGGCACAAGTCGCCCCTTCCTCTCGCGAAGACCAGAACGTATTTTTTGAATCGCCCGGACGAACTAACGGCATCCCATCTTGCAGCGAACAAATTAACTTCGCCTTTTCGTCACGCAAACACCCCGATATGGTTATATTTCAAATGCTGTTCGCCGGCCGCTAATTGAATGGACACCTTGTCGTTCAACTGAAAGTGAAGCGGAGAGCAAATTTCCCATTGTCCGTCCTCGCAACGAATATGATAAATAAATTCCCTGCCCTGAAACTGCACGTTCATCACCTTGCCCTGAATACTTGTCTGATTGGGCGGGCCCAGCAGCAATTGATCCGGTCTTGCCGGATATAGACCGCGCGATTTAAAATAGCTTGCCACACGGCTGCCGCTCCATTGCACGGTACCGTCGGAGCCTGCCGGTACGAACGTATCGTTATGCCACCGGCCTCGGATGAGATTGGCTTTGGATACGAATTTGGCGACAAATTCCGTTTGCGGCCGCAGATAAATATCTTGCGGCGTCCCGACTTGTTCGATATTCCCGTCCTTCATGACGACAATCCGGTCCGCCATCGCCAAGGCCTCGCCTTGGTCGTGCGTTACATACACGACAGCCGTTCCGGTTTGTCTGTGGACGGACTGGATTTCACGGCGCATATCCATGCGAAGCATCGCATCCAGACTGCTGAGCGGTTCGTCCATCAACAAAATCGAGGGTTCTGCGGCAATGGCTCTTGCGATAGCGACCCGCTGCTTTTGGCCTCCGGACAGCTCATGCGGCATACGTGAACCGTGCTCCGGCAAGCCGACCATTTGCAGGACGCTGGCGATCCGGTGCTGCTCATTTTTCCGGATATGGGATGGTGTCTCCTTGTGATGACGGATGGGAAAACGGACGTGCTCCGCCACGTTCATGTGCGGCCACAGGGCAAAGGCTTGAAAAACCATCCCGATTCTTCTTTTTTCCGGTGGCAGGCTGTAGCCCGGCTTTGCCACGAGTGTCTGATTCATGTAGATTTCTCCGGTCGAAGGCTGTTCAAAGCCTGCGAGCAGCCGCAGGAGTGTCGTCTTCCCGCAGCCGGAAGGGCCCAGAATCGCGAGGAATTCGCCTTTGTCTATCGTTAAATTTAAAGATTTCAGGGCCTGAAAGCTGCCGAACGCTTTGCTGACTTCGATGAATTGAATGCTCATGGCTGCTGAACTCCTTTTTTGGATTGACGCTTGTTCAGCGTGTGCAGAACCGCCATTCCCACAATGATCATGATGACAATCAAGCTGGACAGGGCGGTTGAGTACAGCGTATCGCCGGCCTGCTCAAAGCTGAATATGGTCACCCCGATGGTTTGAGAGCCTGTCGACCATAACAATGCAGACACGGTAAGCTCGGTAAAAGCCGTCAAAAAGACAAGAAACGCGCCGCTAAGCAGTCCCGGAAGCAGAAGCGGCAGCAGGATGGAAGTCCATTTTTTCCAGAAACCGGCGCCAAAAATGCGGGCCGCTTCTTCCATCGAAACATCGATTTGCATAAAGGAAGCGATCCCCGCCCTCACCTGCAAAATGAGAAAACGGCACACATAAGCGATAAACAAAATGCGGATCGAGCCGTAAATGCCGGGATTCCATCCGGGAATCGGCTCCATCCAGGCAAAAATCATGGCTAAACCAAATACAATTCCGGGCAGTGTGTAAGGTACGGCGACCGCCAACTCTGCCGATTTGGTTATCCATGAAGGCTTGCGCACCCGGGCATAAGCAAGCAGAGAGCCGAGCACCAGGCAGACGGCCAGTGTTGTTACGGAAAGCATCAGGCTGTTTTGAATCGATTGCCATACTTTTGGATTTTCAAACAGAATGTATCTGTAGTTGGAGAGCGTCAAATTGGCCGGATGAAAAGGAAGCCCGTATGCTTTTTTCAAGGAAGTGGCGACCATGGAAACCAATGGGACAACCGTTATCATGGCGAGAAAAGCCCAAACGGCGGCAGTTATCCATGTCCGGTGCTTTCCAAGCGAGTAGCGCGGATGGTTATCGATCATAACGGTATCCGCCGTTTTGATTTTTCTGACGGCAAGCCATTGCAGAAGGGTGACAATGACGGCGATCATTCCCAGCATAACGGATAATACCGCTCCTCTTGCAAAGGCGGAGGGGCCAAAGCCGACGATTTCCTCATAAATCAGCGTGCTTAATACGGATATGTTTTTCGGAATGCCGAGAAAAGCCGGGATTCCGAAATTGTCCAAAGAGGATAAGAATACAAGCAGTCCTCCCGCCGTCAATCCGGGTAAGGCCAAGGGAAGCGTGATCAGACAAAATGTCTTTAGCTTTCCCGCGCCGCCGGCCCTTGTCGCCCACTCCAAATCACGGGGAATTTTCTTCAGCACGTCAACGGTCAAAAGATAAACCAGGGGAAAATGATGAATGCCCATGACGAAAATAATTCCGCCGTAGCTGTACATGCTCCATGGCTTGGCATTGGGGTTAAACCATTGCAGTACATGTGCGGCGATCCCCTGGGTGCCCATGAAGGAAGACCAGGATAACGTCAACACGTAGGAAGGAAGTATAAAGGAAAGCATCATTGCCATATGCAGTGCTTTTTTATGTCTTAGGTCGGTGTAAGCCATCACCCATGCGGCTAGGACGCCTAACAGCATAGATACCGAAGAGGAACCTGCTACGATAATAAACGTATCCTTCAACGTCTTCCATAACCGTTCCTGCCGTAAAATATCCGCATAATGTTCCAGCGAAAAACCGGTGCTGCTCTGCGCGCTTAACCCTATTAATTTTGCTATAGGCACGATAAAGAACACGAGAAGAGAAAGAATGGCCAGCAGAACAGCCGCTCGTTTAGTAAGTGAAAGGAAGGAAGAGAGGAGGGGGGAGGGTTCCCCGATTTCCTCCCTTGCCAGCTGAACGTTTTTCGAATCGATCATGATGGATAATCTCCGCTTCTTATTGTCCGAACAATTCTGTAAACTGTTTTTTATCCGAGTCGCGGTCGTTGGTCAATTGGGAAATATCCGAGGAGATGACTTTAAGTTCGGAGATGCTCTTTAATCCTTGCGGCGCCGGAATGCCTTCGCGAATCGGCGTGTATCCGATATCGGAGGCTAATTTTTGGCCTTCCTCGGACAGAACGAAATCGACGAAAGCTTTGGCCGCCTTTTCGTTTGCCGTTTGTTTCATAATTCCGATCGGTTCGGTAATCACAGGTACACCTTCCGCGGGGTAGATCAAATCGACGGGAGCACCCTTGGCCTTCTCGCGGGCTACAAGATAATCAACGACCATGCCGTACGATTTTTCACCGCTCGCTACGGCGTTCAGAACGGCTCCATTCCCTTTGACAACGGCAATGTTGTTTGCTTTCAAGCCTTTGAAATAATCCCATCCGAATCCTTCGGTGCGGGTAAAGACGCCCACATTATATGCGGCGGCGCCGGAATAGAGCGGACTTGGCATGATGCCGGCATCCCTGGTCTCGGCGGCAGCCAGCGCTTTCCAAGAGGTCGGCGGGGTTGCTGCCTTTTGTGTATTGATCGCAAGCACGGTGGCCATGACCTTCGTGCCGGAATACATTCCATCCGGATCTGTAAAATCCTTTGGAATTTTAGATAATTCCGGCGATTTGTAGAATAACAGCAGATCCTGCTTCTTTAAGCCTTCGAAGGTTACGGAATCGGCCAGCAAAAGTACGTCCGCCTGCACTTTTCCGGCTTGGTTTTCCGCCGCAATTTTGGCGGTCACTTCTTCCGTTCCGGACCGGAAGCTTGTGACTTGAACATCAGGGTATTTCTTGTTGAATTCGGCAATCAGCTTGGTCACATCGCCTTCCGGCTGGGAAGTATAGAACGACAGCTTTCCGGAAACCGGGTTGGTTGCTTCCGGAACCGGCTCTGTTTGCGGAGTGGCTTGCGCTCCTTGCGCAGAGGAAGGCTGTCCGCTTGTGCCGCAGCCGCCGGAGATCAGTAATGCCGCCAAACTCATGATCAAGAATCCTTTTTTCATCTGACTCTCTCCCACACTTTTTTTATATATTATAAATAGCATTTGTCAGAAGGCTGTTAACGGAGATGTATAACATTGTTAACTTGAAATAAAAAAGATTTAAAGAGACAAGGGGCGGAATTGATCGTGAAGCCATCATCTTCAACAATTTATGGGAGTTATTGGTGTTTACGCAGGTGTACAGCTGGAGAGGTCATCGTTCAAGTTTTTGTACAGCGGTTGAATAATTAGCGGAGGCAATCCGTCGGTGGCGGACGTCCCGGGGGAACTTGTCCGGAGGTTCTGTGTGGGCCTTACGGCATAGCTTGCTCGTTTATTATAAGAGGGAAAAGAGACAGGTGGCGGTTTCCCAAAGATGGGCCGCGGCTGTGCGGTTCGACATTCGGAACGCAGCGTTGCCGGGGAAATTCAGGAATCCGATGACCCGCGTGTCAGCTCGGATTCCGCATCCCATCTTATGGCTTTCTATCTGTTAATTTCCTAAGGGGAATATTGACCGGGAAATATCATCCGGAGCATCATATGGCGGGTGCGGGCATCGGGCCCGCGCTCTTCCGTTCTCCGATATGAATGAGTCTCTAGGCTTTTGCTCCTCCGGTCAGCCTGCTTACGATTTCCAATACTGCGGCCCGGTTCAGCTTGCTTTCACCGGCGCTCAGAGCCTGGACGGTAGCATGGGCTAGTGCCAGCGGAATACTGCAAAAATTGAGAATCGGGCCGGGCTGAATATCTGCGATATACTCATCGGCCAGTTTCAGATTGCGCTTGGTATAGACGAACATTTCATCCATGCCCCAATGATCGGGGAAAAAGTTCACGCCTCTGGTGGAATCCTCAATACGGTTGCGAAGAATATTTACAGCCTGAAGGCCGCGGCCGAAGGCTACCGATTTGGCGCGATCCGTTTCGGTACCGTCATACCACATCCACAGGTCGGAAAGAAGTTCCCCAACCGCTCCGGCCACGCAGTATGTGTAGTAATCCAAATCCTCTTCCGTTCGTATATTCCAATCTCTGCCCACCCACTCGGCCATTTGCTCCGACATGGTCGCCGTACCTTGCAGGACGCGCGGCGCAATAGAAGGCGGGCACAGACTTACCCAATCGCTAATACGCAGAGTAACATCATCTAAAGTATGACGATATGGAGAGAAAAGAGACTCCAGCTCGGTAGGCTCATGCAGGTGTTTGCTTATCCCGAGCAGCAGCTTGATTTTCACATCAGGGGCCATCTCCGGATGGTCTTCGATCTCATCAATCGCCCGCATACATAAATAAGCAGAGGCTACCGCTTCCTTTAAACCGGGAACCAAACCGCTGATCGGTATGTAAAAGGTCCGGCTGGTTGCCGCCAGCATCTCCATGGCATCAGTCATTAAATCATTCGTCTTGTTCACGAACTACCCTCCAAAAAATCTAGTCTCTTTTCCTTAGTCTGAACCTGTTCATCCATTCCTAAGTCATGCTTGCCAAGTTCTATATTACTACTTTTTGACGAATTCTGAAACAAGCCATCTGCTGAATCGAAAATAAAGGCGGGCTGCAGGGCGTCGGTAAGGTGTTAAAAGGGTTTCGGTACCGCATTGAAGCGGATGGATTCCGCTGCTGTAAAAAAAATATTGACTGTCTGTGAGCGGGGTGATATATTAGTGTCAACATATTAATCCGAGTTAGTCAATAAGAATTGTTTATTATATGACAACATCAGTAAGTCCACCCGACACAGAGGCGACTTCACCTTTTTAGGTTGTTACTAAAAAGGTAGGAAGTCGCTTTGTTTTTATCAACACGATTTTAAACCAGGAGAGGATGGAATATGACAGAACGCAAGTTCACAACCGCCTGGCAGCCCTGGGTACTGCCGGTTCTTATATTGGCCGTATGGCAAGTGCTCGGCGTCACAGGATTTCTTTCACAGCGCATCCTTCCGACTCCGCTTGAGGTAGTGGAGGCGCTGATCGAGGTCGTGCTGGACGGAACGCTGCTGGAATATGTAGGTTCCAGCACCCAGAGGGCTTTTCTGGGATTTATCATCGGCGGAAGCATTGCTTTCCTTATCGGTTTGTTGAACGGGCTGTTTCCGGTGGCGGAACGGTTTATCGATACAACCGTCCAGATGCTCCGCACCATTCCGCATTTGGCTCTTATTCCTTTGGTCATTCTTTGGTTTGGAATTGGTGAAACGTCAAAGCTGTTTCTTGTATCCCTGGGCGTCGCCTTTCCGATCTACCTGAACACCTTTCACGGTATTCGTTCCGTAGATCCGGGGTTAATCGAAATGGGACGCGTTTACGGCTTAAAAGGAGTCTCCTTGTTCACCCATGTCATCCTGCCGGGGGCTCTCTCCCATATTTTGCTTGGCGTGCGGTTTTCTCTAGGCATCATGTGGATCACGCTGATTGTTGCAGAGACGATAGCCGCCGATTCCGGCATTGGCTACATGGCCTCCCATGCCCGCGAGTTCATGCGGATGGATGTCGTCGTCTTGTGTGTCATCTTATATGCACTGCTGGGCAAATGCTCTGATCTTGTAACCAAGTTTCTCGAACGGCGGCTGCTTCAGTGGCACCATAACTTCGCGAATAAAGCGTAGAACAGGAGGAAGAAGCGATGGTCATGAAAGAAATGGGCCGTGTTGTGCCGATCGCCAGAGCGTGGTCATGGAGGCCAAGATCCGCCTGCTCCGCCGGATAGCGGCAGGTTCGCTCATTTGGAATAACGGATGTTAGACCGGCTGTAATTGAAAGAACCAGGGGAGCTGGAAGTTCACTGCGGGCTTTTTTATTCACATAAAAAATCTTATTACAATAAAGGCGGGATTACAATGAGCGGATATGATGTCCATCTTAGTGCTGATGTTTTGGTGATCGGCGGAGGACCGGCCGGCACATGGGCGGCGGTTGCGGCAGCGAAAGAAGGAGCCAAGGTCATACTGGTTGACAAAGGGTACTGCGGAACGAGCGGAGCTACGGCCCCGTCCGGTACAGGCGTGTGGTATGTGAACCCGACGCCTCAGGAGCAGGAGACTGCGATGAAAAGCCGGGAAGCCCTGGGGGGCTATTTGGCCGACCGAGGCTGGATGAAGCGGGTGCTTGATCGTACGTATATCAATATGAATCAAGTTGCGGATTGGGGGTACCCGTTCCCTACCGATGACAAGGGAGTTTCCCAGCGCAATAGCCTTCAAGGGCCGGAATATATGAAGCTGATGAGAAAACAGGTGAAGAAGGCAGGGGTGCGAATCCTCGATCACAGCCCGGCGTTAGAGCTTCTTGCCGATGAGCATGGCGTTGCCGGAGCCGTAGGAACCCATATTCAGACGAAGCAGTCGTGGCGTGTCGACGCCGCGGCAGTGATCATCGCTACAGGCGGCTGTGCTTTTCTGAGCAAGGCGCTGGGTACGAATGTACTGACGGGGGACGGGTACCTCATGGCTGGTGAAGCGGGCGCCGATTTTTCAGGAATGGAGTTCTCGACGGCCTACTCTTTGTGCCCTGCGTTCTCCCCGGTGACCAAGTCAGCCTTCTATACCTGGGCTACCTTTTATTATGAAGACGGCCGGGTCATCGAAGGCGCAGGTTCACAGCGCGGCCGTTCGGTCATTGCGCGAACACTGCTCACGCAGCCGGTTTATGCGCGGCTGGATAAAGCGGATGACGAGCTTAAGCGGACGATGCGCAAGGCCCAGCCGAACTTTTTTCTCTCCTTCGACCGGCTTGGCCTTGATCCGTTCACACAGAAGTTTCCTGTCTCGCTAAGATTCGAAGGAACGGTGCGCGGAACGGGCGGGATTCACGTCGTTGATGAAACCTGTGCGACCAAAGTGCCGGGACTGTATGCAGCCGGGGATGCGGCAACGCGTGAATTGATATGCGGAGGGTTTACCGGCGGCGGAAGCCATAATGCAGCTTGGGCTATGTCTTCAGGATATTGGTCGGGCGAGGGGGCGGCTCGCTATGCGCTGAAGCAGGGGATTCACGCTTCCAGGCGCAATGCGCAAAGAGTATCCGAACGGACAGGAGTTGTGACCGTTACAACGGGACAAAAAGGAGCCGCGGATACCCAAGAGATTATTCAGGCTGTCCAGAACGAAGTGTTTCCATACGACCGTAATTGGTTTAGAACGGGAGCTGGCCTGGAGAAGGGACTTCAGCGCCTCAACCATGTCTGGAACGAATTGAAACGCGGGGTACAAACAGACGGCGGCGATATCGTCCGGATCAGGGAGGCGGCAGCGATGACAGCAACGGCCCGCTGGATGTTTGCCAGCGCGAGCGTTCGCCGCGAGACGCGCGGAATGCACCGGCGGGAGGATTATCCGGGTTCCGACCCCAATCAGCATTATCGTTTGATCAGTGGAGGCCTGGACCAACTGTGGGTCAAACCATTATCCGAATATTCGCAATACCCTAAAAAGGAGGCTGCGATCTAGTGATCGAAATTCTGAATAAAGACCGCTGCGTCAACTGCAACCAGTGCGTAACCGTTTGCCCGACGAACGTATTCGATCCGGCAACCGAACCGGACGGCGTCCCTGTCATCGCACGGAAATCCGATTGCCAAAGCTGCTTTATGTGCGAATTGTACTGCCCCGCGGATGCTTTATACGTAGCGCCGTTCGCGGAACGGGACGCCGATTTGAATGAATCGGAGCTGATCCATGGCGGTTTGTTGGGGAGCTATCGTAAAAACGTGGGCTGGAATAAAGGAGCCAGATCCACCGCTTCTGAAGACGAATCTTATATTTTATTCAAACGTATGCACAGCCATTAGAAAGAGACAGACAAGGGGTTATCGAAATGAAAATGAAACCATTCCGTAAACAATGGACTTTTACATTGCTTCTTACTGCCGTATTTGCTTTTGCCCTTGTTGGATGCGGAACTTCCGGCACCAAAGCGCCGGAAGCGCCCGAGGCAGGCGGAACCTCCGGTCAAGCTTCAACGAAGGAATCCGGGACCTCGCTCGAACCGACGCTGCGTATCGGTTATATTTCTCCAAATAACAAGGGAACCATTACCGGGGTGGAAGGCTGGGCGCAGAAAAAAGGATATCTGGAATCGGAATTAAAAAAACACGGTGTGACCGAGATTACCATTAAATCATTTCCGAACGGACCGAACCTGAACGAAGCCCTTGCTTCTGGAGCACTGGATGTAGGCATTTATGGGGATACGCCTGCGATTAATGCCCGTTCCGTCGGGCTGAAGACCAAGCTGATTAATATTAGTCAATCCGGCATGAATGCCTGGCTTGTAGCCAAGAAGGATGGCCCTCAAACCGTGGAAGATCTGAAAGGCAAGAAAATCGCTACCGCCGACGGTTCATATATGAGCCGTTATGTCAGAGGCCTGCTTCTTGAGAAAGGGCTGGATAAAGATATCAAGGTCGTTCATTTGCTTCCGGCGGACGCCGAAGCGGCGTTGGCCCGCGGCGATATTGAAGCCTATGCTTATCCGACAGGCTTTGGTCCGCTGGTCATCAGCAAAGGCTACAAAGCGATTGATGAAGCGAAGAACCATCCGGATCTTCGCGGTTCCAGCGTCAGTGTTGTCAGCGAGGACTATCTTTCGAGAAACCCTGAATTCGTCAAAGTGTGGAACGGGATTCGCCAAAGGGCGGCGAAAGAAGTTCAGTCGAACGCCGAAGAGTTTTACCAGCTTTATGCCGAATCGTCCGGTTATCCGGTCGACGTTGTGAAAGCCTCCTTTGACATTGGCGAATGGCCTGTGGAGGATTTGCCCGAGGATGGCTTGAAGCTGCTTGAAGGCACCAAAAAATATTTGTTCGATAATGGGATTATCAAGAAGGATTTTGATCTTCAGGATTGGATTTACAAGCCCTGAATAAGCCTTCCGTTCCTTTGGTTAGCGGGGTGGAATAGCATTGCAGCGTGACGATGAACTGCCAAATCTTGATGAATAGTAAAGCCTGCGCTTGGTCAGATTATGAAGGATAACTACCAAGGAGGAATTTACCGATGGCCCTTGAAGTCAAGGCGAACGAATTTTTAACGGCAGTCCAACATCGCCGGAGCATTTATGGCATTAGCAAAGCGTCTCCCGTACCCGATGTACGTATTCAGGAAATCGTGAATGAAGCGGTAAAACATACGCCCTCCGCGTTCAACAGCCAAAGTGCCCGCGTTGTCGTATTGTTCGGTGACCATCATAACAGGCTTTGGGACATCACGAAGGAAGCGCTGCGCAAAATCGTGACCGGAGACTTCTCGGCAACCGAGCAGCGGATCAACGGGTTCCGCAACGGATATGGAACCGTCCTTTTCTTCGAGGACCAGACCGTCATCGATTCGCTGCAAAATCAGTTTCCAACCTATAAAGACAACTTTCCGCTCTGGTCTCACCAGTCATCAGGTATGCTTCAATTCGTGATCTGGACCGCCCTGGATGCGGAAGGCCTCGGCGCCAGTCTGCAGCACTATAATCCCTTGATTGACGGGGATGTCAAACAAACATGGACTATTCCGCAGCAATGGAATCTTATTGCACAACTGCCTTTCGGCAAGAAAACGGCGGAACCGGGAGATAAGGAATTCCAGCCGCTGACAGCGCGCGTCCGTTTCGTGAAATAAACCGCTCCTATCCGCTGTAGATTCATTCCCCTTGAGGTATCCAAGAAGGACATCGGCCAGAACGATGCGATTCGGTTGCCTGAAGGGGATTTTTGTGTTTGGTTTTTCAAGGAAAATCAAGCGTTTACAACGAATGAACCCTGTGATAATGTTGAACTATCGTTTCCAATTGCTTTCATCTGTTTCAAAGCATTGGTATGAATGTATTGATGCCGCCATCATAAATGAAGTTATAAAGGATGAAGAGGTGTAATCGATATGAACTCGATTCGAAACATTTATTGTGTCGGACGCAATTACGCTTTACATGCAAAGGAATTACAAAATGAAGTCCCCACAGCCCCTTTTCTGTTTTCCAAACCTACGCACGCACTCGCAGAAGCGAAGGGACAGGAGGTCATTCTGCCGGGGGATCGCGGATCCATTCATTTTGAAGTCGAGTTGGTCATTCGGATAGGCAGACCCTATGAAAAAGGCATCAAAGTAGACGATATTGTGGACGGCATGGCTGTCGGCATCGACTTTACTTTGCGCGATGTCCAAAACGAGCTGAAGAAAAAAAGCTATCCTTGGCTCTTGGCCAAGGGCTTTCCCAATTCTGCGGTGCTGACTAAATTTATTGCTTTCCCGGGTGTAGAAGGGTGTAAAACTACCAATTTTGCTCTCTTGAAGAATGGGGAGCAGGTTCAGGTCGGCAATATTCAAAATATGATTTTTGATCTGCAGACGCTCGTCGATTATTCTGCGCTTCATTTTGGACTTGGTGAAGGGGATATTATTTTTACCGGGACCCCGGAGGGAGTAGGGCCTGTTTCCGACGGCGACCGGCTGGCTCTATTATGGGGAGAACAAACGCTCGGCGATTGTACGATTAAACTGTCTTAAAGCATTGGAGCAGCAATTCACAAAACCCTGATAAGGAGAAAAAAGAACATGATAAAAAAAGCGGAGCATGTAGCGATTATCGTTACCGATCTGGAAAGGTCCATCGCGTATTACAGGGATATGTTCGGATATAAGCTGCGGCTCAAAGGACAAAACCCTGTACGGGAAATGGCTTTCCTATATCACGAAAATCAGCCGGGCTTTGAGATCGAGTTGATTCAGGATCGCGAGCCGCAGGGGGATTACTCCGTTAAGGGAATCGTCAATCATTTGGCTTTTACGGTGGACAATATGGAAGAAGCGATGAACTATTACCGCCAAAAAGGCATTCAATTCAACAGCGAACAACCTCAACCTGCTCCAGACGGGGGAAAGACCATTTTCTTCTACGGACCGGATCGTGAGCTGCTTCAATTTGTTCAGCGGAACACAGGCACGGGAGTGGAAGGGTAGGTCTTGAAAGATTGATCAATTTCATTTTATTGGGGAGGTAACGGTAATGGCGACTCATACAGAAACTATTGTTAGGATAGTCCAAGCCGCAAATCAATTCAAATCTTCTATTGTATTAAAGTATAATAATAAATTTGTCGATGCCAAAAGCCTTCTCGGATTGTATACCACCCTTACGGATTCCGGAGAACATGAGCTTCATGTCCACGGTCCGGATGAGGAAGAAGCGAAGGCCGCCATGCTTGAAGTGCTTGGGGAACATGGGCTGCGGGTGAAGCTTGTTGAATAATAAAATAATCAGTCCATGAATAATGATATAGAAGCCGACCAGTTTATATTGCTGGCCGGCTTTTCAGGATATAAAGGCATGGCGCGTATCATAAAACTTTCGTTTGCATGAGGAGGGATTCATTTGTGAAAACGAATACATCTTATGGCGATTCCGGCTTCAGTCATTTCATACGAATGGCGTTTCAGCGGCATCTGGGTTATGACGAACAGGATTTTGACAAACCGGTCATTGGCATTTGCAATACCTTTAGTGAGATTAACCGGTGTCACAGTCACATCCAGCCTATGGTGGATGCAATAAAGCAAGGTGTCATTATGGCCGGGGGGATTCCGCTTGAGTTCCCTACGATTTCGATAGGAGAAATGTTTACGAGTCCGACGACCATGCTTTATCGGAACTTGGCGGCCATGGATACCGAGGAGATGATCACGGCTCAGCCTATTGACGGAGTAGTGCTGATCGGCGGATGCGATAAAATGACTCCCGCCCAGCTGATGGGAGCCGCCAGTGCCAATAAGCCCGCCATTATGTTTACCGGCGGTCCGATGAACAATGGAGAGTATAATGGAAAAACGCTTGGCGCCTGCTCGGATTGCCGGTTCTTTTGGCAGGAGTATAAAGCCGGAACCGTCAGTGAAGAAGAGATCAATGAAATCAATGCACAGCTTGCTCCGACAGCGGGACACTGTATGGTGATGGGATCGGCAAGCACCATGGCGGCCTGTTCCGAGGCGCTCGGAATGATGCTGCCGGGTGGAGCGGCGGCCCCGGCCACCGTCCATGAGCGGATGAGACTTGCCAAGGAAACCGGTAAGGCGATTGTCCGGCTCGTCCAAGAGCATATCCGGCCATCGGATATCATGACGGAAAAAGCTTTCGATAATGCCATTCGTACCCTGATGGCTGTCGGGGGATCTTCCAATGCCGTTATTCATTTGATCGCGATCGCCAGAAGGCTGGGGATCGGACTTACATTGGACCGTTTTGAAGCGTTGAGTCAAACCACGCCGTTTATCGCCAATTTAAGACCGGCAGGCGAGTATCAAATGCAGGATTTTTATTATGCCGGCGGGGTTCCGGCAGTCCTGAAAGAATTGTCTCCTCTTTTGCATCTGGATGAATTGACGGTTACCGGAAAAACGCTTAAGGACAATCTGAAGGATGTACAGTCGAAGCCTCACTATAGTCATATTATCAAGTCTTTGAAGGCGCCATTACATCCTAACGGCGGAATTGCCGTGCTGCGGGGGAATCTGGCTCCCGACGGAGCGATCATCAAGCCGAAGGCTGTGATCGACAAGAAGCTGCTGAAGCATAAGGGTCAGGCTGTCGTCTTTACATCCATCGAGGATATGGAACAGCGCATCCATGATCCGGATTTAGAGGTGACTCCGGATAGCATCCTTGTGCTTCAACATGCCGGTCCTGTAGGGGCGCCGGGTATGCCGGAGGCGGGGATGCTTCCTATCCCTCAGAAATTGCTCAAACAAGGCGTCAGAGACATGCTGAGGCTGTCGGATTGCAGAATGAGCGGTACGGCATTTGGCACGGTGGTTCTCCACATTGCACCGGAAGCGGCGGTAGGCGGGCCTATCGGGCTGGTGAAGGATGGAGATTGGATCGAGCTGGACGCGGAAAGAGGATCTCTCGAGCTGCTTGTTTCAGAAGAAGAGCTGACCAGGAGAAAAGAAAGCTGGAGTCCGCCGCAATTTACAGATACGGGTTATAAGTGGTTGTATCGACGGCATGTTCTTCAAGCGGATCAAGGCTGCGATTTTGACTTTCATTTTCCGAGGGAAAGGGTAGGGGGTTGAAGGACAACGTCTGACTTCCGGCTGCGGAGTTATACAGCAAGCATATCATCATGATACAAATTATATATTGTACAATTTTTCTGAATAAAGGTACGATAGGATTATCAAAAAATGGCAGGAGGTTTTGTATATGTCTAAAACTGCACAGCCAGGAAATTTATCCATCGGTACCTTGAATGAAAATTGGACGGGGGATGCCCGGTTCTATGAATATAGTACCGCGGCGGACCCGATTGGAAGCGGTATCATCAGTCCGATACCCGTCAAAGAATTCCCTCCCGACTTGCATAACTCAGGCGCAACCCGTATCGTTAAGCTGGATCTTTCCAGCGAATTGAGAACGGAATATCCGGCAACGAGTCCGTCGCTTCTCGCCCATTTCATTCGAATCAATGCTGGAGATTCCATCACGACACACCCCAACGCAACCAGTGAATTATACTATGTGATTTCGGGTGCCGGCAGAACGGAGTTAAACGGGAAGACGATCAGCTGGAAGAAAGGCGATTTCATGACGCTTCCTTCCGGATCGAACAGCCGGCATACCGCGACGGAAGATACGACGATCTATTACATTCTCGATACCCCGCTTCTCGATTATCTTGGGGCTAAAGCGACGGAACCGCGATTCACGCCGGTCCTCTTTACGGCGGAAGAAGCCAATGCCAAATTGAAAGAAGTGACTGATGCACCGGACGCGCATGAAAAGAACCGGATTTCCATTTTGTTAAACAACCGGAAATTTGACCAGACTTTAACGATTACGCATGTGCTTTGGGCCATGTTTGGCATCGTTCCCGTGGGAGCCAATCAGGCTCCGCACAGTCATAAGTCGGTGGCTCTCGACTTCGTAGCTTATGCCGCCCCGGGGACGTATACGCTGGTCGGCGATAAGATTGACCCCGTTACCGCCAAGATCATCGATCCCGTTCGTGTGGATTGGGAAACAGGAAAGGCTTTCGTGACGCCTCCGGGATTATGGCATTCCCATCACAATGAATCCGGGGAGCCCGCCTATATCATCCCGATCCAGGACGCCGGTCTTCAAACCTACCTTCGCACCCTGGATATCCAATTTACCTTTTACGATCAAGAGGAAGAGAAACCCCTTCCGTGAATCCTCTATAACAGGAACAGACAGGAGCAGCGGGCATGAGGGTGGCCAAGTTTTGTGAACGGAACATCAAATCGGCAGGGAGCGGCGAAGCCATAGACATGCTTCAACGGGATTACCGGGATGAGGTGAGCGTTGCCGTCGTCGATTGCTTCAGACGTTGTTTACAATGCAGAGAGAAGCCCTTTTGCCGGATTCAATTAACAACCATTGAAGCCAATGATGCGAAAGCCTTGGTGGAAAAAATTATCCAAACGGCTCGGAGGGAAACCCGGTAAAAAGGGTTTTCCTCCATTGATCGTATTGACTTGGTTGAAGCCGTTTATCAATCTGCTTAGGAAGTCAAATTTTAAAATAAGGAGGGAGAGGACCCTATGATTTTTCCGTTGGAGAATCATCATCCCGAGTTGGATTCAACCGTGTATATTGCCCCTGGAGCGCAGTTGATCGGGAATATCAAGATAGGTAAAGAGTCCAGCGTATGGTTTAATGCGGTGATCAGGGGAGACAACGCCCCCATTGTCATTGGAGAAAGGTCCAATATTCAGGACGGGAGCATTCTCCATGTAGACGCCAATGTTCCCCTTAACGTGGGTAATGAAGTCACTGTTGGCCACAACGTCATCCTGCACGGATGTACGATTAAAGATGGCGCATTGATTGGCATGGGTTCAACGATTATGAACCATGCGGTGATCGGCGAACAAGTCTTGATCGCTGCAAACACCCTGATTACGCAAGGTAAAGTCATCCCTCCAAGAACCTTAGTGATGGGTAATCCGGGTAAAGTTGTACGGGAATTAACGGAGCAGGAGTGGAAGTCATTGCGATCGTCTGCCGAGCACTATGCCGCCCAAAGCAGAAGATATCTGGCAGCAAATATTCAAATTCAAAAATAAAGAATTCAACCCGTTTCCATCGCGATCTTGATAAATGCCTTCACCAAAGGGGATTGATCGTTCCGTCGCCACGACACACCCATGGAAGCTGCAGGAAATTGATTGTTGAGATCAATGTATTCCACGTCCTGAGTATGCAAATTCATGGCCGATTGGGGAACTACGGCGATCCCCATACCCGCTGCGACTAAACCGATCACGGTTTGAAACTCAAAAGCTTCCTGCTGGATGGTAGGGCTGCATAAACCCAGAATTTCATCATAAAGACCTGCCCACGTTTTTCTGGATAACATGACAAAGGGGTAGGGGGCGAGATCGGTAAGTGAAATGTCTTTTTTATTCACCAGCGGATGCTGCTTTGGCACGGCCAACACACAGGGGACGGACGAAACGATTTCGGTACGTATGTTTTCGTCATGAACGGGCGGTCTTAACACCCCTACATCGATTTCATCTTCTCGCAGCGCTTCGATTTGCTTAGGTGTCGGCAATTCAAGAAGATGCACTTGGACATCCGGGTACAGACTGCGGAACTCCCGCAGAACCATGGGGAGAATGTCGTAAGTGGCAGAACCGACAAAGCCAACCGTTAGCTTGCCGATTTCACCGTGATGGGTACGTTTCGTATTTTCTATGGCACGCCGCAGGTAGTCCAGCATTTTGCGAACCTCGTCTGCAAAGACTTTCCCGGCATCAGTTAATTCCACATGCCGATTATTTCGGTAAAATAGCAGAACGCCTAATTCCCTCTCCAAATGTTGAATTTGTAAGCTCAAGGGTGGCTGCGTGATTTGAAGACGTTCCGCCGCGCGACTGAAATTCAGCTCTTCGGCTACAGTAAGAAAATATTGCAATTGCCGGAGCTCCACGGAGATCCCCTCCTGTCCAATGATGCAGAAAACAAATGATTCTTATAAAAATCATGACCTATGCAGTTCGTGGTAAGACCTGGTAAAGTTCTGGTCTGGGTGTAACCCAAAGAAGCATTAAATAATGCTCTGGCCAAAACAATTCAA
>NZ_FNDY01000070.1 GCF_900099895.1 Paenibacillus naphthalenovorans | reverse complement strand
AATTATCGAAAGAATTTGGTTATGGAAAGAATTGAGCGTACATCCCGTTATTTCAATGAATGTACATTGATTTCTTTCCATAACACCTCAGAATAGACAATGAATTTATCATGTCTATTGGAGGTAAGCCATGGAACCAAGGAAACCAATTGAGGAACTCGCGGCAGAGGTCGTCAAAGAACTTGAGCGTTTGCATTACGCATATAACACCATATGCCAATTGCGCGCTTCGTTCAAAAGGATCTGTGCATTCGCGAGAGACAGAAATGTGCAATACTTTTCCGAGGATTTCGGAAAAGTATACTTGAAAGAAAAATATGGCTGTACAACAAATTACTATCTGGATATCTTCCCTAAAAAGGCGAAACAAGCCATTCGCTCGGTCCGACTTCTCGGCGATTTCCAACTTCATGGTGTTGTCATTCGCAGGATTAAGAAGCGCAAGGGTTATGTGAAGCCACCACAGTTTGAGGAAGCTCTGACCGCGTACGAAAAAGAATGTGAAAGCAATGAATACTCGCTACGCGGTATGCGCACCAGACTGCAGCGATTATTTTTCTTCATCGATTACCTGTCAATGCGCAGAGTGATGGATTTTAGCGAAATCACGCCTGAAATCATCTCGGATTATGTCATTAGCATTTGTCCTAATCATGAAAAAAGTATAGCGTCCATTCTGACTACTTTGAGAGTTTTCTTGAGGTTCCTCTATCTACACGGATACATCAAAGAAGACCTATTTCTTAGCGTGCCGAAGCAGAGTAAATACAAA
Organism: Paenibacillus naphthalenovorans; assembly: GCF_900099895.1. Taxonomy (GTDB): domain Bacteria; phylum Bacillota; class Bacilli; order Paenibacillales; family NBRC-103111; genus Paenibacillus_G; species Paenibacillus_G naphthalenovorans. Next base: position 2,678 of record NZ_FNDY01000070.1, on the reverse strand, counting down.
TACCCTGCTGTCCCGTCTACTTGGGATCCGGACGAGGTAAAACGAATGCTTGATGCTATTGATCGGGCAAACCCTGTCGGGAAACGAGACTATGCCATCCTTCTTCTAGTCGCAAAGCTTGGAATACGTGCCGGCGATATCAAGGCGTTGAAACTCTCAGACTTAAATTGGACTTCTAAAACCATTACCATCACGCAAGAAAAAACAAAAGTCGAAGTTACTTATCCAATTTTGCATGATGTGGGCTGGGCATTAATCGATTATCTCCAACATGCCCGACCTGTTTGCGATACACCCTATTTGTTTGTACGCCTACATGCTCCTTTTGAAGCCTTCGGTGAAAACGCCAATCTTCATAACATAATTACGAAATACACCCGCTTAGCCGGAATTACTATTCCCCGCGGGAAACGGCATGGCCTTCATTCGTTAAGGCACTCGCTTGCAAGTACACTATTGGAGCAGGGAGCATCCCTTGCCGTTATCTCCGAAATCCTAGGCCATGTAGACTCGAAGTCAACTTCAGTATATCTGCATACGGATATGAAAGGGCTGGCGGCCTGTGCGCTCGACCCAGAGGAGGTGATGCTCCATGTCTGAAGCTCGCCCGTACAAAAGCTCGCTGTCCATCCCTATTGAAGGCTACATTGCTGAGAAGCAGGCTCTCGGGTATGCATTTAAGAAAGGTTCGGCTTTGTTGAAGATTTTTGACTCTTACGTTCACAGCCACTGCCCGACTGAGACCGTTCTAAGTAAGGAACTGGTGATAGAGTGGACTGCTCGCAAGCCCAATGAGACCCTATCCACCCAATGTGGTAGGATTTCATTGCTGCGGGGGTTGGCAGAATACATGAATCGCATAGGATATTCAGCGTATGTATATCCCAAAGCAATGAACACCGTAAACAGATATTCTTATATTCCTTACATATTTTCGAATATCGAAGTGAAACGAATATTTGAGGTGTGCGATCAATATCCGCCGAACAGTTGCGCACCTAATCGGCATTTAGTCTTGCCGCTATTACTCCGAATGCTTTACGGATGTGGCCTCCGAATTTCCGAGGCGGTGCAATTGACTATCCAAGATGTTGATCTGAACAGTGGTTCCTTATACATTCGCAATGCTAAGTTCAACAAAGAGCGGATTTTACCAATATCAGAAAGTCTTAAAGAGCGATGCCTGGAGTATTGTAAAACTGTCGACATTGGAAGGTTAGGTAACCCGTACTTCTTTCCTTCTCCGTTTGGCGGACATTATTCCGAATCAACTCTGTACAAGCTTTTTAGGGATGTGCTCTGGAGAGCGAAGATTCCGCATTTGGGGAGAGGAAAAGGTCCCCGCATTCACGATTTTCGGCATACCTTCGCTGTAAATTGCTTAAAGAAATGGGTGTTAGACGGAAGGGATCTTAACAACAGCCTTCCTTATCTTTCGGCCTATCTCGGCCATGAAGATATGCGAGGCAGCCAAAGATATTTGCGTTTGACTGCTGATTTGTATCCCGACATCACAAGCAAGATTGAAGAAATCTGCTCATACATCATTCCGGAGGTGAGGCAGTATGAAGCAGACTGACTTTGCGAAGACGCTTGCCCGGTATCTGACAGATTTTCTGCCCGGACAGAGAAACGTCAGCCCCAATACGATTAAATCCTATCGCGATACCTTCAAGCAATATCTTAAGTTCATGCAAGAGGAACGGCAGATCAGGCCAGAAAAGATTTCGTTCGCTTCTGTAACCACACAAAGTATTCAGGATTTCTTACACTGGCTTGAATCTTCAAAAAATGTGAGTACCAGCACCCGGAACCAGCGGTTAGCCGCCATTCACAGTTTTTTCAGATATGCTCAAAGTGAGAATCCAGAAATCCTATTTGAGAGCCAAAGGATTCTTGGCATTCCATTTAAGAAAAAGCAACAACAGACGATAGCGCATCTTTCTATGAATCAGTTGGCATATTTGTTCGAACAACCTGATGTATCCACCAAAAGAGGACGCCGCGACTTGGCATTAATGGTCGTTTTATATGATGCTGGCGCGAGAGTACAGGAATTGATCGATTTAAAAGTCTGCGACGTAAGATTGGCCCAGCCCGCAACGATCACTTTGACTGGAAAAGGTAACAAGAAAAGGAACATTCCGATCATGACTAAGACTCGGAGCGTTCTTGAAAACTACATGGCTGAAAACCATCTTCTTGAAAACGGAAGACAGCAAAGTCCCTTGTTTCACAACAGCAGATACCAACCGTTTACAAGACCCGGTATTACGTACATCCTCGATAAGTATTTCAAGCAAGCAAAGCTAAGACATCCTAAGGAGGTTTTTCCGAAAAAGCTACACCCTCATATGCTGAGGCACTCAAAGGCTCTACATCTGTTGGAATCTGGCGTCAATCTGATTTATATCCGCGACTTATTGGGTCATGTTAGTGTGACTACAACTGAGATATATTTGAGGTTTGATACGGAGCTCAAAAGAAAGGCTTTGGAAGCGGCATATCCTCAAGTAAGCAGCCAGGATACTCCCTCATGGGAGGAAAATACGGATATCCTTCAGTGGTTGCAGGATCTTTGCCATTCATAATTGTTATGGAAAGATTTCCGGAAATGCCTAACGATGATTCTAAGGCGCTACTGAAAATCTTTCCATAACCAAATTCTTTCGATAATT
>NZ_FNDY01000040.1 GCF_900099895.1 Paenibacillus naphthalenovorans | reverse complement strand
CACCATTTGTTTTTTAAATTCTGAGGTAAAGGTACGTCGTTGGTGTTTTGGCATTGTAGAGATCCGCTCCTTAGGATGATAGGTTTATTCTACAATCCCTTATTTTTTCTGTCCAACTTAGTGTAGCCGATCCAGTAGTTACTCATGCTGAATTTAGAAGGCAAGGCTATGGGTCGGCAATTTTTGAAAAGGGCATTAGATATTGCTTGGAAACATGATTGTTATAAAGTCATGCTACTCACTGGTTCAAAAGAAGAAGGAACGCTATTATTTTATGAAAGTGCTGGATTTAAGAAGGGGATTAAAACGGGATTTATTGCCACACCTTAATGCATTTTTAACAGTAGTTAAGTTACCCGCCTTTTTAATGGGCGGATTTCTTTTGATCAAAATAAACAGTGTGATTTAACATAGCCATTGATATAAAAAAACCAATTAAAGCGGCGTATTGCTTCATCTTCAAGGCAACATTAAGAACTATCTATTGGGAAACTTCTTTTTCGATCAGACTTAATTCTGATATGTACGAATCAGATTGTTGTTGAGATGACATTTGCTCCGCTTTTTTGCATATGATTATTGTATAATTTATGGTGAAAACGTGTCTTTTCGGAAAAATTATTTATTTTGAGTTTTTATTTGTCGAAAATATTAATAGTTTTATGACAAAACGTAATTTTACTTTCAGGTTGAGGAGTTCCTATGAATAGCACATTGAAGAAGATAATTTATGGAGTAGCGATTATTTTTTTTGTTTATATAGTTATGAAGCTACTGATAATTATTGTGGAAGGATTATTTAATTTTGTTGTAGATTTAACTACAAGTGGTGCCTTGTTGATAATCATATGCGGGTTCCTACTATATAGATATAGAGGGAAATTAGTTGGTTTTTATAAGAAGAATATAAAAGAAAACCCTCTGATGCAAAGTAAGGACAATAAATCAAGTAGTAATTATTCGAACAGAACATTTACCCAAGAAAGTATGAAATCAAGAGAGAATGTTCACCAAGAAAATGTAGACAGTAATAAAACAATAATGATTTGCCCACATTGTTCTCAAGAGAACAGGGTACAAAAAAACAAATTACATTTAGCAGTTTGTGGAAGATGCAAGAAATCTCTTTCAAAATATAGCCGAGATAAGTATTCTACCAACGTCGATAAAGAAAATGAAAAGAAGAAAGAAGAGGCAGAAAAAATAATTATTGTGACTTGTCCTTTTTGTTTTCAACAGAATAATGTTATTCCTGAGAAAAAACACATTGCTATCTGTGGAAATTGCAAAAAAAGCATGATTACGCCATCAAATCAGTCGAACGAACGGAAATATGGTGAAATTCAAGAAAACTTTTTTATTGTAAGGGTAGCTGGAGTAACATATGAAAATAGACAAGAGATCATAGCAAAACTAAATCGATCCACTGAAATCTTCTTAAAAAGAGATTACAATAATCAACATGACCCTTACGCTGTAGGTGTTTATGTTCGAGGAAGTCATCAAATTGGTTGGATACCAAAAGAATACTCAAAGACTATTGGGAAAATGATCGACCAGGGAACTAATTTCGAAACAAGAATATTGGATATTCTTGGAGGGGGTAACGGACTAAACTATGGTGTAGAAATTGAAGTGAGATTAATATCAGATATCAGAAAAAGTACCCGAATTGAGGAAAAGGATAGCTGGGAGGAAAGTGTTTGGGATGAGTATGATGAGGATGGAATCCCTTATTCAGATTATCCCGAGTATAAGGATCCAACATATTACTATGATACAATAGATGAAGAATTGACTTATGTGGATTCATATAGAAGTAATGAGCCTACTTTAAGTAAATTAGTTGATGAACTAAAGCGAGATATTGAAGATAAGAAAGATATATCCTTTGACAAAGTACAGGAAGCTTTTGGAAAATTCAAGGAGCTTTTATTGAAAACATGTCTGAATATGAAGGAACTATTTGAACCTGATTTTCCTGACGATAGGGTATTTATAGACCGAGTGGGACAAATTTATAGTACCTTTTTACGGCTTGAAGTGATTGATGGGTTGAAAGATCAAACTAAGATTAAGAAATTATGTTTAATAATAACAAGTAAAGCTGAGGCAACAAAAGATACTTATAGAAGATCTTATGATGGTTACTCATTCGATGAAAATCTACAATTTCTATATGGTCTTGAAAAGGAAATTCTTCAAGAATTAGGGGAATCATTGATCAAAATAAAAACTGAGCAAGATAAAAAAATTGAAGAGATAATAGATATGATTAATAAATCCTCAATTGATGAGGAATCAACGGATCTAAGCACAGAGACATGGAAGAATGGGAATAATAATCCGATGAAAAATACAAATTCGAATATAGATGATATTTTTTATAAGCGAAGTAGTTCAGCTTCAGATAGAGCGACAGCACTTGGAACCAGAGTAACCAACTTCATGCAGGGGATAAACGGGCATGTTGAGGATTTTGAAAAGTATTTACAAAATAAGGGATATGGTTTTCAGGTTGAAAAGCGAAATATAGAAATACCATCAGAATTAGGCTTATTAGAATGGGAAGCAGTTGATTTTATTGGAAAAACTCATTTAACAGATTATAGTGATGCTGTTGTCATGATTATAATTACATTTTTGCCCGAAATGATATTGTTCCGTATCGAGGATATTGATTACTTAACTGAGAGTGAAAAAATCATGTTGCGTGATAAAGATTTGCTTGATTCTATTAATCAGGAATTGGGGAATTGCAAGATTATGGACATCGGTCAGGATCGTATTGCAGTAACTGCAGAATATAGCTTATTAGACGTCCAATATAATTCAGAGGATATATTCAGATTTGCATATGAGATCCTTACAAAAGCAGACGAGTGCTATTATGCAATTCGAAAAGCAAGTCTGGATAACCTTTGAAATCTGGTATTCCTTAGAACATTAAACGTCTATTTCTTTTTCAACAAACAATAATTCCTGTCCACCCACCTAAATAACTGTCCAGGAATAAAAATAACTGTCCTGTAACTCACCAAAGACTGGAAGCCGATCGGATATTCCTCCGATCAAACTCCAGTCTTTTTCTTATGCCGCGGCGGAAACAATGCAGGAAAAAGCAGGGATCTTCTCGAATACCTTTCTCAAGCATATTTCAGATAAAACTCAAGCGTTGCAAGGGTTTGAGACGGAAAGAGGTAAGCATTTTTTCAAGTTTCGACTCCCGCTCTAACTCGATTTTTAAGCCTTCACGCCCTGTCATTTCCCTGTCTTTTCTCCTGCTTTGCGGACACTATTTTTTATCTCGTTTCGTTCACAATTGAACCAGATAATCCCATTTTATTAACCCGTTATTTTGCTCCGATTGCCGTTTAATTTTTATCTCGATTTTGACTCGAAAATGCCTCTCATGCCTTGTGGGGAAAGGAGTTGCGGCGATTGGGAGAAAATGGTGGGGGAAGACGGGAATTTTTGTTTTTCTTCAGGGAGTTTAGACAAGGGGAAAATCGTGTCTACGACCCTAATTTACTTTTTCTTTAGAGGAACACTATAAGAATTAAGGTGTTTGATAAAAACTTGAGGAGGATTATTAAAAATGTACCATATCAGACTTCGTATCCCGACTTTGAACCGGTAATTTCATACGTTCAAAGACTCTGTTTGTACGTACAGAGTAAAAGGGATTAGTCTGCCCATTTTTGATAATCTTCATTTCAATAGAAAACTGTATTGTGAAGAAAGGCGGATCGTTCTGCCTTTCTTTATTTATGTGGATTGCTTTCCCTTGTACAGGGGAGGTTTATTTTGCGGCGGCTATTTTAGACCCAAAAAACTAAAAGTGCAAAACATTTGAGTCAATTCGAGTCGACGTTTAGGTGCCCGCTATGCAAAAGCTCAATGAAAATTGTTGATTTTAAGAGTCTGATATGTTCCAAGCAGCATGTTTGATATTACAAAATATGGATATCTGAACTTGACGCCTCATCCTTCCAATAGTCATTACAAGAAGGAATTGTTTGAAGCCAGGCGCCACATCATTATGGAAAGCAACTTATACAATGCTGTGCACAAAAAGATTACGAAAGTGATCGGGGAGCATACTGGTGTTTCTTCTGATCCTTTACTGGTTGCAGATTTAGGCTGTGGGGACTACGAGAAGTATTCTTTGATAACAACGAAAAAAGGGCTTATTCAAATAAAGAAACGGTGTTGCTATTTACAAGACATTTCAAGCTGCAGAATGCATTCCATGTATGTTATACAAAAAAAACTTAATGCATTGGAGCTTGATAACTTTGATTCAGATGACTCCTCTCACTTGGTCTATGGATAAAGCGCGGTTTGATGCTTTTAAATATCGGAATTTAACAGAGATTACATTCGATTTGGACATTTTAGTCGCGAGCTGGTTTCAGGAAATTATTCCTGATACCACTCGTTTTTTTTTACCCGATTCCATTTGATCCAGGCGGATAGAGGGATTGCCGCCCATCAATTCATTACGTTTCATGTTATATAAATTAACAAAAACATGTCTCAGAAAGCAGATTTTGTGCAATGCAAACAAAGAAAATTTTAATCTTGTTCATTCCGCATGATGAATGTGTAAAACAAACTCATTATAATAAGTTATATAAATGTACAATTAATGTTATTAAAAATTACGTAAAAGGTTAGAAGGAGGAAAAAGAATTATGCATGCGCAAACTGAGAAAATAAAGAAGCCCTTTTATAAAGGCCTGTTTTTTCAGATTATTGCATCGATCGTCGCGGGTATTTTGGTGGGCTATTTTTGGCCGACCATCGGCGTTGCACTAAAGCCGCTAGGCGATGGCTTCATCAAACTGATCAAAATGATTATAGCACCACTTGTTTTTGGAGTTGTTGTCGTTGGTATTGCCAAGGTCGGTGACATAAAAGCCGTCGGAAGAATGGGAGGAAAAACGATCCTCTACTTCGAAATCGTAACAACCTTGGCGCTGATCATCGGCATGGTCGTTGCAAACTTAATGAATCCCGGTGCGGGAATGAATGTCAATACCGATACCCTATCAACGGATGCAGTCACTAAAGCGACCAAGGGCTCGCAGCTTCCCAGCACGACGGATTTCTTCCTGAATATGATTCCGGAAAGCGCCATCGGAGCGTTCGCAAACAATTCGATATTGCAAGTTTTGCTCATATCTTGTTTATGCGGTTTTGCAATCATCCATATTGGCGGACGGACGTCGGAGGTTCTGGTCGATTTCCTCGAACATGCCAACAAAGTCATGTTTCAAATTATGGGCTATATCATGAAGCTTACGGCGCTAGCGACATTTGGCGCATTGGCCTTCGCCGTCAGTCAGTACGGGATTAACACGCTCCTTTCATTCGGTAAACTGTTTATTGCCATGACCGTCGCGTGTCTTGCCTTTCTCATTATATTAGCCATCATCATGCGGGTATACGTTGGTCTCAGTCTCTGGAAACTAATTCTCTACGTCCGGGAGGAGATTCTTCTCGCGTTTGCAACAGGTTCAACGGAAGCGGTCATGCCGCAGCTGATGAATAAGTTCGAGCGCGCCGGCTGCAATCGCGCTGTTGTCGGACTTGTGGTGCCTACAGGTTATTCGTTCAATCTGGACGGGGCCTCAATCTATTTATCGCTGGCACTGGTTTTTCTCGCCCAAGCAACCGGCACCGATTTGAGCATTGCCGAACAGCTTGTGCTTCTGGGAGTTCTGCTGTTAACGTCCAAGGGGATGGCTGGAATACCGGGCTCCGCATTTGTTGCACTGTCAGCAACTGCGGCGGCAACAGGTTCCATACCGATGGCCGCAGTCGCCCTGATGCTTGCGCCAGACCGATTCATGGGAAATTATCGGACAACAGTCAATATTATAGGGTATGCTGTCGCCACCTTTTTCGTTGCGCGTTGGGAGGGCTTGCTTAATAAGCATCAGGCGGAAAATGCGCTCGACGGTAGACTTACGTACGTTCTCGGTGATACTAACATTGCAGATGTAAATAAAAAGCCAGCGATCTGAAACGGCTGCTCGAATGGGGCCTTGACGGACAGGAAGAAGCTCGATGGAAGTTATTATTGTTTATTTTAAGTATAAAGAGTTGGTGAAGAGTATCGCGCAATTATCGAATATGCTTTGGAGCTTGGAAGAGAAACGGCAACTCCGGCTGAGGCAAGAAATATTCTGGGTATCAAAAAAAGCTTGATTGCGGAATCAAGCTTTTTTGCCGTATGTACGCCCAGCATGGGCGTCATTTCTACGGTGAAAGTTCGGAATGGGGGCTGGCAAGCGCCTACCATTAGCCAAGAGCAAGGATGTCCGTCGCGAGGCGGAATCTGAAGGAAGCTGGAGGCAAACGCACGGCTTGAGGTACACGAACCCAATTAGAGGCGGTTGCAGTCGGATGAGTCACCATAGCATGATGAAATCCAAAGCTGCCAAGGACTGCAGTCGTAACCTTGGGCAAGCGCGGGCGGAAAGATGACGTTCTTATCTGGGGAGGCCTGTGGAATACGCGAGGTCACTTCATAACCGCAATCGCAAGGTTGCGCTGAATCCGCCAACACTTGAGATGCGGGGTTCGGCTGCTAGGCATCCCAACCGTCATGAATCCATTAATTATGTGCTCGAATTGTCTGCAGAAATGCCGCCTGCGAAATGGCGGGAAACTGCTTCCTGGTCATTTCTTGGAACGAGCCTCTTACCATTCAAAAATCAATAGGATTGGTTCTGGGCTTTGTTGGAGTCATTGTCATCAGTCTCGCGGCGGTTTCATAAGGTGAAGTCTCAGGTATTGGGATCGGTGTTGATCGTATTCGGTATTTATCTAGTTAACCGAAGGAATCGATAAAAGATGGTTTCACATTCATATAAACTAAGGTATATATCCAAAAATTATGTATAATTAATATAGATAGAAAGGTGGGGAGTTATTGTGGTAATGAGGGAAATATCATTATCGAAAACGATTCGTACTTATGAGTCGCTGATGACCTTGAGGTTTCCAGACGTCCGGTCATTACAGAGAGCTTCTCAAAATGTCCCGTTCGGAGAAATTGCTTCACATGACACGAAGCCAATGGGATTTAAACGACTTTTTCTTATGCAATATTTCTTCGTTTCCTCCGTATCGGACAAGGAGCATTGCTGAACATCAGCTGATCATCGATAAAATCGCAGAAAAAAGATGCGGCGGGTGCGCGTACCCTGATGGAAGCACATATCTCAACTTTCACCTCATTGATCCAAAGAACGTTTACCAATTCATAAGATCGAATATAAAGAACCGTCTAGAATCGCAGTGATTCATGCACGGTTTAATTTTATACTACAGTTTAAACAACGATTTACTGCTGTAAGGTGACACTCTATGAATAAATTTAACTTGTGTTTTATGTTATCCTTCGTCATTTTGTCATTTTTGCTTGCGGCTAGTTACCTGACAAAGCCGGAGCTCATTTTTATGGCCGGTTCGCTCTTGATTATCGGCTTGATTAATGTTATTTTTCGTCCGATGGCGGGTTTTGCGGCATTGATTGCGTATGTTTTGGGGCTTGCATTTTATAACATTGCAGCAAATTGGGGCAAAACGGTTGATGTATGGTTCCAAGGAGAGAAGCTTGTGGTACAGCTTATTTATTCGCTTGGGGCAACGGCCGTCTGGCTTTTGATTTATCATATCAATCAATTAAGGGAACGCTCGTTGGCGCTTCAAAAAGAGGTTGAATCATTAAGAAAGCTGGAGCCTGTGACAGGCGTGTTAACATTTGCAGAGTTTATGGAAAGAGCAAAGCTGCTGTTCTCCGGTATGAAGCGCCGCAAAGAAACAGGCTATTACATCATTTGCGAACTACATATGTACAGCAAGGACCCCCAATACAAAAAGCGTGTCGTTTATGAGAAGATGATGGCTAAGCTGCTGGATTCCACAAGAAAAAATTATGACCTCGTCGGTAATTACGGCGGACATCGGGCGATCATATTGTTAACGAACACGAATCAGTCAGGCGTAGAAGTAGTGTTAGACCGGTTTTATAAAAAGATTGCAGAAGATCGCAGCTTGAAGCCGGAGCTGTTCGACATCACGGTGAACGAGCTGGCGATTGACGAATGGGAACAATTTGAAAAAGTGATTTCCCCTCTAAGAGGGGGCAAAGCCGTATGATGACAATAGTTCTCACCACGATATCAATCAGTTTCTGGCTGCTGCTGCTTTATTACTCGACGCTCACGATATCCGGGGTGTTATACCGTTCCAAGAAACGACAGTTCGTGAGGTTAGAATCTTATCCCAGCGTCGCTGTATTGATCCCGGCTCACAATGAGGGCATTGTCATTGCGGATACACTGCATGCTATGAGCAAAATCGAGTATCCGGGAGACGTCCAAATTTATTTGCTTAACGACAATTCACAGGATGAAACCGGTGAGATTGCGCAGTATTACGCGGGCTCGTTTCCGAATATCCATTATATCCAGGTGCCGCCAGGCACGCCAAAAGGCAAGTCTCGGGTGCTGAACTACGGCGTATCTATCAGCGAATCCAAATATATCGCCGTGTATGACGCTGACAATCAGCCTGAGCCGCAAGCGTTACGATTGCTCGTGGAGGCTGCAGAGACAACGCCTAAAGCAGTCGGAGCAGTTGGCTACGTGAAGACGATCAACGAGACCAAGAATGCGTTGACTCGTATGATTGCTTTGGAATTTTCAGCTTTTCAGCTTCTTATGCAATCAGGCCGATGGGGGATGTTCAAGCTCGGCTCTTTAACGGGAACGAACCTTGTCATCAAAAGAGATGCATTGACCCAAGCAGGCGGCTATGATCCCTACGCGTTAGCGGAAGATGCAGATTTAACGTTAACTTTAACGGACTTGGGCGGTCTGTTGCCTATCGTGCCGGAAGCCCGCACTTGGGAACAGGAGCCCGAGAGCTTCAGCATATGGCTGCGGCAGCGGACGCGTTGGATGCAGGGAAACCTTTATTTGATCGAGAAAACGTTAAAGAATCCCCGGCTGTTCAAGGGGAAAAATGTTATTCATTCGGTACAATTACTGACCGTGTATATTCTTTTTGTCGTGTTTCTGCTCGTTTCGGATTTGTGGTTCGTGCTTGGGCTTTTTGGACATGTGGAAGGGAGCTCGACCGTGCCGCTGCTCATCCTTTGGTTTGAGGCCTGGTTAATGTACTTTGTGCAGCTGGTGACCGCGCAAATGTCCGACAAAAAAATAACCCCAATTGACTTGCTTTTTTCGTTCTTGATGTACTTTTCTTACGCTCAGTTCTGGTTGTTTTTATTTCTGAGAGGCATCTACTGCCAAATCAAATTGAAACGCTCTAAGCTTGAACCGGTATGGGATAAGACGGAACGCTTTAAACAAATAACATAAGATCATAAGCAAATGGGCACCTTATTTTATGGAATGGGTTATCGTATTTCCGATGAATCCCTCAATCTTCATAAAAGTTTCATTTTGTCTTCATAGTTCCTTCATGAACAAATGGGCTGTCAGTGATATCATGTCTATATAATTAAATAAGAATCATTATAAATAGCGAAATCAATATAAACAGCTATTTATAATTTTCAAACTACATTTAGGAGGAATGAATTATGTCTCTCATTGGAACTGAAGTAAAACCGTTTAAAGCTCAAGCTTATCACAATGGTAAATTTATCGAAGTAACAGAAGCCGATTTTAAAGGAAAATGGAGTGTAGTTTGCTTCTATCCTGCAGACTTCACATTCGTTTGCCCGACCGAGCTGGAAGATCTTCAAAACCAATACGAAACCTTGAAGTCACTCGGGGTTGAAGTGTATTCCGTTTCAACCGATACCCATTTTACTCATAAAGCATGGCACGACAGCTCGGAAACGATCGGCAAAATTACTTACATTATGATCGGAGATCCTTCACATACGATTTCCCGCAACTTCGATGTGCTGATCGAGTCGGAAGGTCTTGCTGACCGCGGTACGTTTATTATCGACCCGGACGGTATTATCCAAGCCATTGAAATTAACGCCGGCGGCATCGGCCGCGATGCAAGCATTGTTGTAAACAAGGTCAAGGCAGCACAATATGTAAGAAATCATCCAGGTGAAGTTTGCCCGGCAAAATGGCAGGAGGGTGCTGAAACGCTTAAGCCAAGCCTTGATCTTGTAGGAAAGATTTAAGGGGCTGGTCGAATGGTACTGGACGCAGACATTAAGGCACAACTTAACCAATATCTTCAACTCTTGGAAGGCGACGTGCTGATCAAAGTCAGCGCAGGGTCCGATGCGGTGTCTAAGGACATGCTGGCCTTGGTGGATGAACTAGCCACCATGTCTTCCAGAATTAAGGTTGAACAAGCCACATTACCGAGAACACCGAGCTTTAGTGTAAATCGTGTGGGGGAAGATACCGGTGTAACCTTTGCCGGTATCCCTCTGGGACACGAATTTACTTCATTGGTGTTGGCTCTGCTGCAGGTTAGCGGTAGAGCTCCAAAGGTTGAACAGAACGTCATTGACCAGATTAAAAACATCAGCGGCGAATATCATTTTGAATCCTATATCAGCCTGAGTTGCCACAACTGCCCCGATGTTGTTCAGGCACTGAACTTGATGAGCATCCTCAATCCGGGCATTACGCATACCATGATTGACGGTGCGGCGTATAAAGCGGAGGCAGAAAGCAAAAACGTCATGGCCGTGCCAACGGTTTACCTCAATGGTGAATTCTTCAGCAGCGGTCGCATGACAATTGAGGATATTCTCGGCAAATTGGGCAGTGCTCCGGATGCTTCGGATTTTGCCGACAAGGCTCCATACGATGTGCTTGTTGTCGGGGGCGGCCCGGCTGGTGCAAGTGCGGCGATCTATGCGGCACGCAAAGGCATTCGCACAGGCATTGTTGCTGAACGTTTTGGTGGTCAGGTTTTGGATACCGTAGGTATAGAGAACTTTATCAGCGTTAAATATACCGAAGGTGCTAAGCTCGCAGCGAGTCTTGAAGAGCACGTGAAAGAGTACGGTATCGATGTGATGAAATCACAGCGCGCCAAGCGTTTGGAGAAAAGGGATTTCATCGAAGTCGAGCTCGAAAACGGCGCTGTTCTAAAGAGCAAGACCGTAATTCTTTCAACGGGTGCCCGTTGGCGCAATGTAGGCGTACCCGGAGAAGAGGAGTTCAAGAACAAAGGTGTAGCTTACTGTCCTCATTGTGACGGTCCTTTGTTTGCAGGAAAACACGTAGCGGTGATCGGCGGCGGTAATTCCGGTATTGAGGCGGCCATTGATCTCGCAGGCATTGCGAGCCATGTCACCGTTCTGGAGTTTATGCCGGAGCTGAAAGCTGATGCTGTACTGCAAGATCGTCTTTACAGTCTGCCTAACGTCACTGTTCTGAAGAACGTTCAAACCAAAGAAATTACCGGTACCGACAAGGTGAACGGTATATCCTATATTGAGCGCGATACAGGAACGGTTCAGCATATTGAACTGGATGGCGTGTTTGTTCAGATCGGTCTTGTACCCAATACCGATTGGTTAGGCGATACGGTCGAACGCAATCGCATCGGGGAGATCGTTGTGAATAGCCACGGCGCTACGAACGTACCTGGCGTGTTTGCTGCAGGCGACTGCACGAACAGTCCGTATAAGCAGATCATTATTTCAATGGGATCAGGTGCTAATGCAGCCCTGGGCGCATTTGATTATCTAATCCGAAATTAATGAATGAGTATAGCAGCTTTTCCTGCACTTATTCGTCAAAAATTGTACATTACGTTTTAACCGAAACGTCCCGCCAAGGGGCGTTTTTCTTTGTTGAACGGCGCTCTATACCTCCATACGATAAACATGAGCCCGACTTATGGTATAGTTCAATGAGGGGATACAAAAAGACAAATGAAAAAGGAGATACGATGACAGAGAAAAAAGCAGCAACCGAAACAGGATGGAACTTCGACAACAGTTATGCTTGCCTGCCGGAATCATTCTTTACCAGGCTTAACCCAACCCCTGTACGCTCACCGAGGTTGATCATTCTTAATGATCGGTTGGCAGCGTCCCTGGGGTTGAGCGTCCAAGCGCTGCAAAGCAATGACGGCGTTGCGGCGCTTGCCGGCAACCGGATTCCCGAAGGCGCCGAGCCTCTGGCTCAAGCTTACGCAGGGCATCAATTCGGGCATTTTACCATGCTGGGGGACGGCCGGGCTCTGCTGCTTGGCGAACAGATCACACCCCTGGGCCAGCGGGTCGATATTCAGCTTAAGGGTTCAGGTAAAACGCCATACTCCCGCCTTGGCGATGGCCGGGCGGCGCTTGGGCCGATGCTGCGCGAATACATCATCAGCGAAGCGATGCATGCGCTGGGTATTCCAACCACCCGCAGCCTGGCTGTGGTGACAACCGGCGAGTCCATAAGGCGTGAAACCGAACAGCCTGGTGCAATTCTGACCCGCGTGGCAGCCAGCCATCTGCGCGTCGGCACCTTTCAATACGTTTCAAATTGGGGTACTGTGGAGGAGCTCCGGACTCTGGCTGATTACACATTGCAAAGACATTTTCCGGAAGTTGAGGCTGATGAGAACCGCTATCTTTCCCTGCTAAAAGAAGTGATCAGGCGTCAGGCCGTGCTGATTGCCAAATGGCAGCTCGTCGGCTTTATTCACGGGGTGATGAACACCGACAACATGGCCATCAGCGGGGAAACCATTGATTATGGTCCGTGCGCCTTCATGGATGCCTATGACCCGGCAACGGTATTCAGCTCCATTGACATTCATGGCCGCTATGCCTATGGCAATCAGCCGTATATTGCCGCGTGGAATCTCGCGAGATTTGCTGAAACCCTATTGCCGCTGCTGCATGCCAACGAGGAGCGGGCTGTAGAACTGGCCCAGGCTGCGATTTCAGATTTTACCGAGTTGTATCGCCGCAATTGGCTCTCGGGAATGAGGGCAAAACTGGGGATCTTTAACGAAGAACAGCAGGATGAATCCCTTATTGAAGAGCTGCTCAATTTGATGAAAGAGCATCGTGCGGACTACACCAATACCTTCCGCGCATTGACGTTTGATAAGCCCGAGGATGCGGTTCTTTTTGGCACCGCGGGCTTTGCCCAGTGGCATGAGCTGTGGCAGGCGAGACTAGGCAGGCAGCAGGAATCAAAAGCCTCCTCGCATCAATTGATGCGCAGCAGCAATCCCGCGCTGATTCCCCGCAACCACCGGGCAGAAGAAGCGCTGGAGGCCGCAGTGAACCAGGGAGACTACAGCGTGATGGAGCGGTTTCTTGATGCTCTTTCGAGCCCCTACGCGCATTCCCCCGAACAGGCTGAGTACTCCACGCCGCCTGCGCCATCAGCCCGTCCTTACCGGACCTTTTGCGGTACCTGATATAGAAAAAAGCATGAGACTGGACGATAAATCATTGAATATGGTTTATCGTCTGTCTCTTCTGTGATCATCATTTTTAGCTCCTTGCCGCACAAAAGTTTTGCCGCCATCTGCCGGTTAAGCTATTTCATTACACGTTTAAGGGCATCGGCAAACCGCCGGATGCCTTCCCGGATATCTTGGGTCTCGGTGCGGCTGTAGGTAAATCGCATGAAGCCTTTCTTGGAGCCGAGTGTGGTGCCAGGGGCAAAAATAACGCCGTTTTGAATCGATTCCCTGAAAAGCGCATGTTCATCGCATTCCCCTTTTAGTCCGCACCATAAATGAATGCCGCCTTGAGGCTCGATAAATTCTATGTATGAACCTACCTCGCTACGCAAAGCCTCTACAACTCGATCCCGTTTGTCCCTCAATCCAGCGCGAAGTTGACCGATATGCGCATCAAAACCTTCGGATGCAAGCAGCCGTTCCGATATCCATTGCGGGTAATTCGGATGACCGAAATCGATTTGTTGTTTGGCATCGGCTAAACGGTCAATGACAGGCTGCGGTCCTACAATCCATCCGATTCTTAAACCGGACGCCGCAATTTTGGACAGCGAGCTGATATACAGAATAGCGCCGTCGCGATCCAACGATTTCAGCGGTGCAATGGCCTGTTCCTGAAAACCGGTAATGCTGTAAGGGTCATCTTCGACGATAGGAATGCCATATTGGGTGGAGATTTCGATGATTTTCTTTCTTCTTTCTTCAGACATGGTGGTCCCGGTCGGATTCTGGTAGGTAGGGTTCAAAAACACCATTTTGACCCGGGTTCTTTTATATAACGTGATGATTTCATCCGGATCGATGCCTTCCCGGCCGGGAGACAATAAGAACGTTTTTAAACCCGCCGAATGAAAGATAGGAAGGGAGTAGGCATAGGACGGGTCTTCGATGGCTACGGCATCCCCGGGCTTTAACAGACATTGAATAATCAGATGCAGCGCTTGCTGGGCGCCGGAAGTAATAATGATGGAGGAAGGGGTCGTTTCAATGCGCCTGTATTTCCGCAGGTGGGCGGATATCGTTTCCCGCAGCTTTATATTCCCCTGCATGTGCTCATAACCCAAGTAGTCGTTGATTTCCATGGAACGATGGATGTCCTGCATGAGCTTGACAGGCTGAAGATCGGGCGCCAATTCCCCGATAGCGAAATTGATGACGTGATCTCTGGACTGGATAATCTGATAGATTTGCTGGTTAATCGGGTTATTGATCTGGAAAAAGCCGCTTTTTACATATTGCCCCCAATTCGGAATTCGCTTCTGAGGTCCTTCTCCCCATAACGCTTGGCTCACTACCGTGCCGATCCCCTTCACCTTCTTGACGAGTCCGCTCGCAAGCAGCTCATCATAAGCCGCGATGACGGTTCCGCGATTCACGCCTAGTTCTGCCGCGAGAAAACGCTCCGAAGGAAGACAGCTTCCGCTCGGATATTCCCCGTTCATAATCCGGGTTTCCATATAATCGGCAATTTGCTTATAGATCGGCACGCTTTCTACTTTGTTTGGCTTCCATTCCATAGCATCCTCCATACGGTTGAGCATGCAGTCCTAACCATCGGATTGTTGCTCGAATCAAAATCATTACACGTCATCATTATACATCAATGTAATGTATTCTTCCATAAATTTGGTTTTTATTTTTTAAATTACGAATGATGTAAAGTATTTTATGGATTTTAAGTGGATGAGTAAAAAAATCGCGTACTGGATGAGGTGATTTTACAAATTATTCAGTAATATATGTTATATAAGTTAACAAATATAAATTGGACGTCAATGAAAGAAGGGATGGGTACTATGACTCCGGATGATCATGCTGATGAAAGGGAAGAAATACTGAGCCAATCCCGCTCCAACTGGTTGGTGGATATTCAGAACAAGGGCTTGCGCACGAACGGACTTATTGAAGGCGGCAGACGCGGGGGCGCGGGCCCGTCGGACGACCGGGCGTTTATGCTGGGAGACCGGACGGTGATGGTGCCGACCTTCAACGGTCCGGCGGCCTCCTCGCCCTACTCCCTTGTTCGTACGGAAAAGGGGCTGACCTTGCAATATAACGGCAAAAAGCTGATGTATGTAGATCCGGTCGCTCGTCCCAAATTTTATGACCGGACAACGAAGGACGGCATTCCCTACAACAAGATAGCGGTGCTTCACAGCTCCGATGTGCTGGCAAGCACAGTCATTCAAAGCTGTATCCGGTGGGCTCCGAGTCAGAGATGCAAGTTTTGCGCGATCGGCCACTCTCTGGAAGCGGGAACTACCGTCGCCATGAAAACACCCGAGCAGCTGGCGGAGGTTGTCCAGGCGGCTGAGGAATTGGACGGCATCAAGCAGGTTACGCTGACAACCGGCACGCCGAACGAGACGGACCGGGGAGCGTTATACTTGGCTGAATGCGTCAAAGCCATCCGTAAGGTCAGCCGGCTTCCGGTACAGGTTCAATGCGAGCCTCCCGATGACGAGGCGCTGTATCAGGTGCTGAAGGATGCGGGGGCCACAACGATAGGGCTTCACGTCGAGTCTTTCGATGAAGAGGTTCGCCGCAGGATGATGCCGTCCAAGTCTGCGATCACTCTGGAAACCTACTTTAGAGCGTTCGAAAAGGCCGTATCCGTCTTCGGCAGAAATCAGGTCAGCACGTATGTCATCCTCGGAATGGGGGAGCGTATCGAGAACATATTGGAAGGCTGCCGGCGTGCGGCGCAGCTTGGGGTTTATCCGTTCGTCGTCCCTTTAAGGCCGCTGCAAGGAACGTTACTGGAAGATGCCTTGCCGCCAACCAGCGAATACATGGAGGAGGCCTATCGCAATGTGGCCGCCATTTTGGCAGAGGAGGGGCTGTCGTCTGAAGCCAATCAAGCAGGCTGCGCAAAATGCGGAGCATGCTCGGCCCTCTCCTCCTTCGAAAAATGGGGGACATCCGGGGTGGGCCTATGAAAAGCTGTCAGGTGCGTATAGCCAAAACGGAGCATGAGCTTGAAGCCGCATTGTCCCTGCGGCGGCAGGTATTTGTTGACGAGCAGCATTTATTCGATGGAACCGACGCCGATGAGCACGATCCGGCATCGATCTACATTAACGCCTGGAAGAATGGAGAGACGTTAATGGGAACCGTTCGCTGCTACGCAGACAACGACGACCCTACCCTATGGTGGGGAGGACGACTTGCCGTCAAACCGGAATTCCGGTTGAGGGGGGTTGGGGTATATTTGATCGAAGCCGCTGTAGAAGAAATGAGGCTTCGGGGCGTACGGCGTTTTTTGGCAAAAGTGCAGCAGCAAAATGTGAAGCTTTTTGAAAAGCTAGGTTGGAAAACGGTGGGCGGACTGATTTGGATACATGGTCACCCGCATCACATCATGGAGGCGAATTTGCATGTGTATGATGCATCAGGCAGGAAGCGGCGTCAGTTTATCCAAGGTTGAATCGATCGCCCGGGTACCGGAGGAGTATGCACACGATATTCCGCTGACCATGGGATTTGGCCGAAAGGTGTTCAGCGTGCATAATCATGTCGGCCATCTGGAGCCTTGGCCGTTCTATGAGTCGGAGGTGCCGGTTTCGCCCGCCGATCCCGGCCCTGCAACGGCGGAAGAGCTGGATCATTTCATGAAGTGCCGCGGTATGGAGAAGACCCTGATTATTCCGAACTACGGTATTCCCGTTCAGGCTCAACCCTTTTCCCACAATGAACTGGTCGTGCGCTTATGCCGGCAGGGAGGAGGCAAGGTCGCCGGAGCCTTATGGGTTTCGGGACTTCCGCAAAATCGGGAGCTGACTGAAAACGCGCTTACGCTTTTGGAGGAGCCGGGCATTGCCGCTTTGAAGATGAGCTATCTGCTTGGAGGGACAGCCGACCCCCGCAAGTGGGATGAGGCGACGACGAAGCTGCACGAAACGATTTTTCGGGCGGCGATGGAAAAGGATATTCCGATTCATTTCCATACCAGCCCGGGCGGGGGCTCGGATATACTGGGATTTTTTGAAATCATCAAGCGGTGGGGCAAGGAGTTGAAAATACATCTTGTTCACATGGGCGGCGGCGTCAGCGGGCATATCCGGCTGCTCTCCCGCTGGTCGGAGCTGATTGAAGGCGGCTACCGGGTCTATCTGGATACGAGCTGGGCCATCGGCTTTGCTGTCCGCAAGCTGCTTCAGGAGGTCGATCGGACAGGGATAGGCGCCGATCGCATTATGTTCGGCTGCGACGAGCCTTGGAGCGACTATGAAAGCGAGTTTTGGAAAATTCAAGGAGCGCGTATCTCTGAAGAAATCAAGGAGAGAATCTTCTGGGGTAACGCCCAAGAGCAATATTTCAGCAAGCTGGCTTAGGGCCCAGCCCTTAACCATATAAAAAATATCGAGAGGAAGATGAATCTATGACTGCCAACTTTACTGAGAACGAATTAAAATCGATGAATGAAATTCCGCACCCGTCCTTGCCGGTTGGGACGAAGCTGTACGGCGGCACCAAGGTATTTCCGGATTATAAGGCCAATCCCGGCGAAAAGTTTCTTGCGCTGGTGCACGGAATTGCCCATGAGTCGTCCCTGTCTTATGTAGCCATCCTGCAGGCCATCCGCGCCCAGCGCAAAGGGTACGAAACCGCCATTTATTTTTATGGAACCGGCGCGATGAATGCGATGGCTACCCGGGGCTTCCCTACGGTCGGCAGCGCCGCTTTCGGAGGCCAGCTGAATTACAATGAATCGTTAGCGACTTTTATTAAAGAAGGCGGAAAAGTGTACGTGTGCCGGTTCGGTCTCGGTTTGCACGGTTTGCGCGAAGAAGACCTCATTGAGGGGACGATCCCGGTTCATCCGCTTGATCTTCAGGATTGTCTCATTGAATACTCCCGGGCTGGAGCATTTATTCTGAGTACGTTCCAAATTTAATCATCATTCCGTCAGAAAGAGCAGGTGGGTAACGATGACGATCCTTTTGGAAAAAGGGCGATTGAATCCCGATCACTTCGCGGTAACCGCCGAGCTTGTTCCGCCGAGGGATTGGAACCCTCGCCCACTCGTTGAACAAGCGGTACGTTACCGCGGATATGTGGATGCAGTCGATTTAAGCGACAATTTGCTTGCGATCGCCAGGCTTTCGCCGGTAGTCGGCGCCTTTTTCGTACGTCAGGTCGGCGTGGAGCCAATTGTACAAATCAACCTCCGCGATCGGAATCGAATGGGAATTCAGAGCGATCTGATGGGGCTTGCCGCCATCGGAGTGAAAAATATTACGATCCTGGGAGGTTACCCGGCTAAGGTAGGTACGGAGCCAAACGCCAAAGAAGTCTATGATCTGGAGACGATGGAGCTCGTGCGCTACGCCAGAATTTTTTCCGATGAAGGGAAGCTTTTTGACGGAACGCCGATGCAGGAGCCTCCCCAATTTTCGATCGGTACGGTTGAAAATATTGCCGGCAAACCGATTAAGGAACTCATTGACCGTTTGGAGGCGAAGGCGGACAGCGGAACGAGCTTTGTTCGCACTCAGTTGGTTTTCGATATGGACCTGATCGGAGAATGGATGGAAGAGGCAAGGCGGCGCGGACTGCATGAGCGGGTCACTATCATGGCCAGCATCCTGCCTCTGCGTAATGCCGATCATGTAGGGAAGGCGCTTCGGATTCCCGGCGTTGTGATCCCCGATTCGCTGCATGCAAGACTCGCCGCTTCACACTCGAGCGAAGAGGGCCTGCATATTGCCGCCGAACTGATTAAGCAGCTTCGGCAGATCGAAGGCATCCGGGGCATCCATATCCGGCCAATCGGCGGGGCGGAAGACAGCGTGAACAAGGTCGTTCAATACGCGGGGCTGCTGCAAAGCTCCACGGCGGCTGCCAGCGCATAGGTGATATGTACGAAAGGGTGTGGCGTCAGGTGAATGTCGCTCTATATACCTACAACACAAAGCCCAGAGGCGGGGTGGTACACACGCTGGCCTTAGCCGAGGCACTGAAAGAACAGGGATGTTCGGTTACGGTCTTTGCTTTGGGCTTAAACGGCACAAAGCAGTTTTACCGTCCGGTGGGTACGGAAACAACTGTGTTCCCGTTTGAAACCAGGGAACATGAGGGATTTGAAGACCGCATCCTTCGTTACATCGAAACGTATACCGACGCGTTAGAGAAGGAGCGGTTGGAGGCATTCGACATTCATCATGCGCAGGATTGTATCAGCGCCAATGCATTGACCCGACTTGGAAAGAAGGGTCTCATTCCCTTCTTTCTTCGTACGGTCCATCATTTGGACGATTTCGTTACCCCGGCCTTGGTGGAATGCCAGCATCAATCGGTGCTTCAGCCGAGGGCCATCGTCACGGTCAGCCAAAGTTGGAAGAAAAAGCTGGAAAGCCTGTATTCGCGTTCATCGACGGTGATCCACAACGGCGTGGACGAGCGGTTCTTCACTTCCGATGAAAGCTCCATCGATACGGAGACGTTGGCCCCCTTAAAGGGGAAGATCGTTTACTTAACCATTGGGGGCATCGAACCCCGCAAAAACACGATCGAAACGCTTCGGGCTTTTGTTGAAGTAAAACAGCGTATTCCTCAAGCCGTGCTTGTCATCGCAGGGGGTACGACGCTGTTCGATTACCGGCCTTATCGTACCGGGTTCGAACGTTTGCTGGAAAGCCTGCCTGCTGAGATCAGGTCGGACGTGCGCATCATCCCCTCTCCCGATGATCGGACAGTCAAGCATTTATACCGGTTAGCGCATGTGTATCTTCAGCCTTCGATCAAGGAAGGCTGGGGGCTGTCCATTCTTGAAGCCATGGCCAGCGGAACTCCTGTTGCTGCTTCCAATATTGAAGTGTTTCAAGAATTTATGACGCATGAACATAACGCGCTGCTTTCAGATCCCATGGATTCAGGGGCTATCGCTGCCAATATGCTTCGTTTAACCCATGACCCCGCCTTGGCCGACCGTTTGCGCAAAAATGCCGGAATGACGGCCCGTCAATATACTTGGCCGCAAACGGCCGGAGGTCATATCAACTTGTATCGGAGGGTGCTGTCGAATGAATGAGTTAAGCAGGCTTGTGAGCCACCTGGCGGAATCCTCCGGATTTCGCAGAAAGAAGGATATTCAGATTCCCCTGCAAAAGTTCCAGTGGGATCCAAATGCTATGCTGGACCCGATCGGCGATGATGCCGCCGTGCTTCCAAGTGCCGAGGGTTACTTGTTGATGTCGTGTGACGGAATCATTCCTGGGCTGGTGAGGGAGGATCCGCTCTGGGCGGGTTACTGCGCAGTGCTCGTAAGCGTAAGCGATATTTACGCCATGGGCGGCCGGCCTGTGGCTATGGTGAATATGCTGAGCGCTTCGGATGAAGCGACAGCTTCTTTGATCGCCGAGGGAATGGCGGAAGGGTGCCGCAAGCTGGGGGTGCCTATGGTCGGAGGGCATTATTTGCCCGAGGAAACCGAAGGGGTGGCGACGGCCATCATCGGCAGAGCCACCCATCTTCTGCGGGCATCGAGCGGCAGGGCCGGGCAAGCTTTGATCGCTGCGGTGGATTTGGATGGAACCCCTTATAAACATTATTTACAGTGGGACTGCACCAGCGCCAAAGAACCTTGGGCATTGTTGAAAAAACTGGAGCTGCTTCCTGCCATTGCGGAGAAGGGGCTGGCCGTCGCCGCCAGAGACATCAGCAATGCAGGATTGTTAGGAACACTTGCGATGCTGGCGGAAAATGCCGGCTGCGGTGCTTATGTCCATATCGACCGTGTGCCGAAACCGGAGGCCGTGGAGCTCGAACGATGGCTGCAAATGTTTCCCGGGTATGGTTTCATTCTGGCGGCGGATGCTGAGCATACGGAGGAGATCCTATCGATTTTTGCCAAGGAGGGAATCACCGCCGCCGTCGTTGGCGAATTGACTTCGGATACCCGGGTGCTTGTCGGGAACGGTGCGGAGGAAGTGGTGTTGATCGATTGGGCGAATGAATCCCTGGTGGTGGCCCGGCATGGATAGGAAAGCGCGCATTCCGTCAGGTTTCAAAGCGGCGGCGATTCAATTCAATCCGTCGCTCGGGGACACGTCGTTGAACCGCGAACGCATGGCCTGTCTTCTCCGGGAAGCGGCTGCAAACGGCGCCCGGCTCGTCGTATTTCCGGAAATGTCCTCCAGCGGGTATGTGTGGAAGAACCGGGAGGAAATCGCCCCCTATGTCGAAACGATCCCGGGTCCGACTACGGAAGCCCTTTGCTCTGTAACCCGGGAGTATGGCTGCTATGCCGTCGCTGGCTTGCCGGAAGTCGATCCCTCCACAGGCGCGTACTATAACTCCACCGTTCTTATAGGGCCGGAGGGCGTGGTTGGGAGCTATCGGAAAACGCACCTCTTCGCAGCCGATCCGCGATGGGCCAGGGAAGGCAATGACGGGTTTCCTGTCTTTTCCACCCCCATAGGAAACATAGCTATGCTGATCTGCATGGATGCGATGTACTTTGAGCCTGCCCGGATCGCGGCGTTAGAAGAAGCGGACGTGATCGCTTTTCCGACAAACTGGGTTGGCAGCGGGAATGGCGGACCAAGCAAGACTTGGTGCTTGCGCGCGAAGGAGAATGGTTTGTGCTGGATTGCGGCGAACCGCTCGGATACGGAACGAGGCGCCCGATTTACGGGAGGAAGCGCAATTATCGATGCCGATGGGTCTGTTCAGGAGTCGCTGATATCGGGTGAAGGGATTGTCTACGGGACGGTTCGGGCTGATCCGGACAAGAGAAAGGGAATCCTGAGAGGCCGGAGACCGGAAGCGTATCAGGAGATTTTGCTTCACCCGTATCTTTGGAAAGAAGGGGAAACGCGTCCAATCGGAGAACCGTCTCCATTTGAAGTCGTCGTCCTTCCGCTGGACATGAATGGGGATGGAT
This sequence comes from Paenibacillus naphthalenovorans, assembly GCF_900099895.1. GTDB lineage: Bacteria > Bacillota > Bacilli > Paenibacillales > NBRC-103111 > Paenibacillus_G > Paenibacillus_G naphthalenovorans. The sequence continues at coordinate 15,228 of NZ_FNDY01000040.1, read as the reverse complement.
CCGGAACCCTCGATCAATTGAGGCAATCGCTGGAGTCGGTTCAGCCGCGTTTAATGACCTCCAACCGTTTATATGTCCTTCCTGAGATCGGTACAGCCGCCTTGGGCGCCTTGGGAACGGATCGGGCGGAAAAGCTTTTACACGAGCTTCAGCTGTTGGCCGGGTTATTCCGAGGTTATATCGCCCTGAGCGTCTTGGCATCTGATTCGGGAGAATGTGCCATGTACTTAGTCGGTCCTGAAGGGGTCGTCGGTGCCTATAAACAGGTTCATCACAAGCTCCATCGGGAATGCACCGGATTCCGCACCTTTGAAGTTCCTTTCGGGAGGGTGGGTCTTCTGACCGGGAGGGATGCCGATTATCCGGAAGCTTATCGCGTGTTGGCCAAGCAAGGGGCGGATATCATTGCAGTCAGCGGTTCGGGACAGCATGACAGCGAAATCTGGATGAAGCGCATTTGGGCGTTCGAGAACGATGCGATATTAGCATGCGCTGTGCCTGCAGGCTCTTCCGGAAGTATGCTGTTTTTGCATCGTCAGGTGGCCTTGGAAGGAATAGAGCCTCCGGAACCTTATGTGCAGGCCTTCCAGCCTGAAATGATGGCTGTAGCCGGAAGCAGGCCATTCCTGCGGCGGATGAAAACGCATTTGTATGACCGGCTGGTCATGGCTGAACCACAAAGCTTGAAAGGATGAGAACCGGAATGAAAATGCTCGGGATATCGGGGACCATTATTGGAGAAAAAACAAGCTCGGTTGTGAGAAAGGTCGTGAAACATGCGGCGCTTCTGGAGCCGGACCTGAAAACGGAAATGCTGGATTTAAGAGATTATGAGGTGCAGTTTTGCGACGGCCGCAATCCGGCGGCGTATAACCTTGATACGCAAAAAGTAATGGCAGCCGTTTTATCGGCAGACTGCTTTGTGATCGGGACACCGGTCTTTCAGGCGTCTATGGCTGCCCCGCTAAAAAATGTGTTTGACCTGCTGCCTCCGGATGCTTTTAGGGATAAGGTCATCGGTTTTATCGCCACCGGCGGGACCTATCAGCACTTCCTGGTTATCGAGAATCAACTGAAGCCGATTGCCGGGTACTTCCGGGCTTATGTGACCCCGGATTATGTGTATGCGCACCGGGATCATTTTAACGACAGGCATGAAGTCGTCGATGCGTCCGTGCTGCAAAGAATCAAAGGTTTAGCCCGGCAAATCGTTGAAATGTCCAAAGCACTGCAAGGAATCCGAACAGCCGCGGGGTGAACAGTGATGTATAGAGCCGCGATAAGCGGGATCGGCGCTTATTTACCGACGGGACGTATGACGAACGAAGATTTAAAGCGACTGATTTCTTTAGAAGATGAGTGGATCGTCAGCAGAACGGGCATCCGGGAGAGGCGGATATCGGGCGTCTCGGAAGCCACGTCGGATTTGGCTTATCTGGCCGCGTTAGATGCGTTGGATGACGCCGGCATCCTGGCATCGGAAATTGACTTGATTCTTGTTGCTACAGAAACGCCTGATCATATTCTTCCGCCTGTGGCTTGCCAAATTCAGCGTCAATTGGGATGTCGTCCTATCGGTGCCATGGATGTTCATTCCACCTGCGTCGGATTCTTATCTGCGCTTCAAATTGCCGACCAGTATATCAAGGCGGGGATGCACCGGTGCATCCTTGTGATTGGTGCGGATACATTATCCAAACTAACCGATTATTCCGATCCGTACACGAGCATCCTTTTCGGCGATGCCGCGGGAGCGGTTATCGTCTCCCGAATGAAGGATAACGATGAGGGTGAAATCATCTCGACATCGCTTCATGCCGACGGGGTAGCTTTCGAGTTTTTATATGTTCCGGGCGGGGGCAGCAGGCACCCGGCTTCGGAAGAATATAAATCCAAAATGGTCATGGATGGAGGGAAAATATTCAAGGCGGCTGTAAAAGCCATGACCTCGGGTGCCGAAGAAATATTGGAGAGGAGCGGGTATCGCATCGATCAAGTAGATTGGTTCATTCCGCACCAGGCCAATGAACGCATCATAGACGCTGTGGCACGGAATCTTCATTTTCCGGAAGAGAAAGTGGTCAAGACCATTCACAATTATGGAAACAGCTGCTCGGCAACCATACCGGTATCATTTCACGAAGCGGTAAGGGACGGGAGAATCCGGCATGGGGATACGATTTTAATGACGGCATTCGGTGCAGGCTTGGTATGGGGAGCCGCCTTGATCAAATATTAGACTGGCCGAAGGGAGATGGCAACCGCGGATTTGGCAGGAAGGTTGCTGTTTCAACCGCTCGGCATTCCCGCAGGCGTTATTACGGCAGGAATCGGCACCCTTTTTCTTGTACCTTATGGTTAAGCGGAGGATGGCGCATGAAGGGGATTTACATTTTGATTGCATATTCGTCCTGTTATTGGGAAAGTTATAGGTAATCAAATGTATGGAGTGGACAAGATGGAAACTAAAGATGGAAGCTCGGGAATTTGGGTTGCTATAGTGAGTTGGGTTGTGCTTATAGCTTTCTTCATCGGAATATTTTTGTTGTTTGTCCGCACGTGAGTATGAATGCATGAATTCAGCGATAGCAAGCTTCCCGCGGTCCTAGGACAGCCGGGAAGCTTTTTACTGTCCGGAACTTCAGGAGGGACTTCCAGGAAAAGTAATGCCGGTGATGACAGGGGGAGTGTTGACAGAAAGACATAAACATCATAATATAATACCCATAGGGGTATAAGTATAAAATGAAAAGGAGTCATCGATATTTTGACATATGGAGGAGTGATAAAAGTGGCAGGTAAATATTCAAAAGAGATGAAACCTCAGGAAGTAAAACAAAGATTAGAACGGGGGGAAGCATTGACCATTCTGGATGTTCGGGAAGATAACGAATGGGAGTCCGGGCATATCCCCGGCGCCAGGCATATTCCATTGGGGCTGCTTGGTCAACGGCATACGGAGCTGGATCCTGAGAAAGAAACCATCGTCGTATGCCGCAGCGGCAATCGGAGTGGATTAGCCTGCGAAATGCTGGAGTCTTTCGGTTATAAGGTCATGAATATGCCGGGAGGCATGATGGAATGGACTGGAGAAGTCGAGTACTAATCTATTGGCTGCAGAGAAAAAATTCAAGCTTTTTTGATACACATAGGAGTATAAGTATAAAATAATAAATCCAAAATGGAGGTTATGAGATGTCGACGCCGTCAGCGGTTCAAGCAGATCTAACATTGGATTGTAAAGGACTAGCTTGTCCGATGCCCATTGTCAAAACGAAAAAAGCCATGGACCAATTGAATCCCGGTCAAGTCATTGAAGTGCAGGCTACCGATAAAGGCTCATTGGCAGATATCCGGGGATGGGCAAAGAACACAGGGCATCAATATTTGGGAACCATTCACGAAGGAGAGGTATTGAAGCATTACCTGCGTAAAGCCAACCCGAATGAAGTCAAGGAAGAAACAAAATTTCCGCATACATTGACGAACGAGGAGCTGCAAATCAAGCTGGAATCCAATGAAAAACCGTTGGTGTTGGATGTGCGCGAACCTGCGGAATATGCTTTTCATCGGATTCCCGGGGCCGTTTCCATCCCATTGGGCCAGTTGGAAAACAGGCTGATCGAGCTGAAACCGGAGCAGGAAATACATGTCGTTTGCCAAACGGGCACCCGGAGCGATTTGGCCTGCCGGCTGCTCGCCGACAATGGCTTTAAAAACGTAAAAAACATCCTGCCTGGTATGTCCGGCTGGACCGGTCCGACCGAGAAAAATCAATAAAATAAACGGAGGTCATTCCTGATGTCAACGAAAGTCGCTATTATTGCCAGCAACGGCGGATTGTTCGATGCCTATAAGGTATTCAACATCGCCACGGCCGCGGCCGCTACCGATTCCGAAGTCGCTATATTCTTCACCTTTGAAGGACTTAATCTCATTCATAAACAGGGATATCGGCAGCTGCCGCTGCCTGCGGGTAAAGAGAATTTTATAGAAGGATTTAAAAAAGCCAACGTACCGTCCATTCCCGAGCTGGTTCATATGGCGCAAGACATGGGGGTCAAAATCATCGCCTGCCAAATGACCATGGATGTGATGAACATGAAGAAAGAAGATTTCATTGAAGGCATCGAAGTCGGCGGGGCCGTGACCTTCCTGGATTTCGCGAAGGATGCCAACGTCACTTTAACGTTCTAATTAAAGGGGGATCGGGCATATGGCTGCGGCAGACGATATACAGGGAATGACGGCGGAAGAAGCGGCAAGATTTATTCTCGATAAGAAAGAACTGTTCATTCTGGACGTCCGCAACGAAAGTGACTTTAACGACTGGAAAATGGAAGGGGAAAGCATCGAAATCCTCAATATCCCGTATTTTGAATGGCTGGAGGGAGCGGACTCTGTTCTGAGTCGGATTCCGGAAGGCAAACAGATTCTCGTTGTCTGCGCCAAAGAAGGATCGTCCAAATTTGTTGCCGAACAGCTTGCAGAGGCCGGCCGGAGCCCTATTTATTACCTTGAAGGCGGGATGAAGTCCTGGAGCGAGTATTTGGAGCCGGTCAAGATCGGCGATTTGAAGGACGGGGGCTCCATTTACCAGTTTGTCCGTATCGGCAAAGGCTGCCTTTCGTATATGATCGTTTCCGATGGCGAAGCAGCTGTTGTCGACATGGTTAGAATGACTGACGTGATTGAGCGCTTTGCCAAAGAAAACGGGCTGACGATTAAACACGCGATCGATACCCACCTGCACGCAGATCATATTTCCGGAGGAAGAATCCTGGCAGAGAAAACAGGAGCAGCCTACTGGCTGCCTCCAAAGGATGCGGCAGAGGTCGTGTTTGCCTACGCAAAGCTCGAGGACGGCAAAGAGATTACGGTTGGAAACACACGGATTAAGATTCAACCTGTATACTCGCCGGGCCATACGATCGGGAGTACATCGCTTATTGTCGATGATCAGTATTTGCTGACCGGAGACATTTTATTTATTGAATCGATCGGCCGGCCGGACTTGGCGGGGAAAGCCGAGGATTGGGCCGGGGATTTGCGTCATACCCTGTACAGCCGCTACAAAGAATTGTCCGACGATTTAATCGTGCTTCCCGCCCACTTCGGAAAAATATCCGAGCTGGGTGAAGGCGGAAAAGCAGCCGCCCGTTTGGGAGATCTGTACCAAAGCAACCCCGGGCTAAACATCCTGGATGAAGCGGAATTCAGACGCGCGGTTACCGATAATCTGCCGCAGCATCCTAATTCCTATCAGGCGATTCGTCAAACCAATATGGGCAAAATTCAACCGACGGACGAAGAACAGCGTGAAATGGAAATGGGTCCTAACCGTTGTGCGATTCACGATAAATAAGGAGGATTAAACACGAACTGGCCTGAGGCCAAAGCAAATGTATAAGATTTGGCAACCCATTCGAGGATTGCAGGATTGCAAAACCATACCGCACACGTTATATTACCTGTAGGGGTATAAGTAATATTTAAAAGGAAAGTCAACCTGTTTATTTAATAGCAATCATAGAAAATACAGTGTTCAGCTGGATGCAGGGCAGCCGCCGCAAACGGATACTTGAGGTTTGAGGGGCTGCGGGTTTTTGCGAGGGGGAAGGAAAGTGTCTATTTTATTGGTGCTGTTGGCCATCGGATTGATATGGTTCATAAGAAGTGTCTGGCCTGTAAGCGGGCTGTCCTTCGTAGATTCGAGGATATTGGAGGCGGCACGGGAAGAAATGACGACGTTGAAAATTGTTGATGTACGGGACGCGGCGGATTATCAGAAAAATCATTATCCCGGCTCAATTAATATATCGTTAGGTCGTCTGCCGTTCGTCTGGCGGAATGAGCTTTCACCGGACGAGCCTGTCCTGATCCTCGCCGATAGCCGCCGTAAAAGCATAAAAGCCGCCCGTGTACTCAAAAATAAAGGCTTCTCTCAGTTGTATGCACTGCGCAGGGTGAGCGGCTATTAATATACCTGGACGGGATCGGAATGGAGGAAAATCGAATGATAAAATACGATGAAAGCGTGCTTCGTCGGGTTAAACGCATCGAAGGGCAAGTTCGCGGTATTTTGAAAATGATGGAGGAAGGCAAAGATTGCAAGGAGGTCGTGGCACAGCTTTCCGCTGTACGCAGCGCCGCAGATAAAGCGATGGCCTACATCGTCGCCGTCAATCTGGAGCAATGCATTATTGAAGAGAAGGAAAAAGGAAAGGATACGGGCATGATTGTGAAGGAAGCTGTTGACCTGCTAGTAAAAAGCCGATAAGAAAGCGGGATGTTCATCGTTGGATTAGCATTATCTTGTCGCTGTGCAAAAATAAACTTAAAGAAGGCGGAATGATCAAATAATTCCGCCGTTCTTATCGATCTTGAGGATTAGACGTTCTTTGGAATCGTCTAAATGAATTTTGATAACGGATTTGATCTGTTGAACATTCCCGTCTCTTAACGATTGAATAATCGCCAGATGCTGATTGGCGGCAGTAGTAATCATATCCTCTGAAATTAAAGAGGTCTCGGCCGCCAAAAATCTGTAATTCATAATATTTTTATAAATTTCAGTATTTTTATTGTTTTTGCCCAACTCCATAAATTTCAGATGGAACGCCATATTGTAATCGTTTTGTAAATATTGTTTTAAAGACAATGTTTTTATATCTTTAAGCGATCTTTGAATAATGGCCTCCATCACCATTAATTCTTTTTCCAGTTCCTCCTTGGGGACATCAGCCAACTTTTCCGCCACCCAAAATTCCAGCATCATTCGAGTATCCATAATGTCTAATACATCATGAATCTCGATGCCATTAACAAAAGTGCCGACCTTGGATACCGTTGTCACCAAACCATCCATCTCCAAACGGTTTAATGCGTCCCGAATCGGTGTTCTGCTTACGCCAAGCTGCTCGGCCAATTCGGGGATTAAGAGCTTTTGATTCGGTCTAAATTCCCGGCGGATGATTCGTTCCTTTAATATATTATAGGTTTTATCCCATAAATTCGAAGTATCGATTTTAGGCAGTTCCATATATAAACTCCTTTTGATCCATTTTTCTTCATAAGAGACTATTATTAACCCTTCACGATTATGATGCCTATATGTTATATACATCATATTTCATTTTCTATATTACAGCCATTAACAAATGACGTCAATTGCAGAGATGGTTTTCCCATTTTATTTGGAAGCGGTTATATAAATACGTTGACAAAATCATTAATCATCCATTATGATTTGATTAACGTTGTATACAACATAAAACAAAAAAAGAAGGTGAAAACGGGCAGCGATCGCCATGCCAATTTCAGGAGTTCATCTTATTCAGAAAGGATTGACTGTAAAAACCAATTCAAGTATGAGGGCTCTATCTACCATGTATACAACATTTAATATACTTGGTGTTCAATCTCAGAATCAGTGGCCGTTTCATCATTACATTTATGATAGCGGTAACACTGTAGCACTGTATCGTTCTGGATCTTCTTATGCTATTTCATTATTCGGATTATGTTCGTTCGTACATAGAGGAGGAACCATCGAATGTTAAAACCAGAAGGCATTATTCCGGCTATGGTGACACCGTTTACATCATCGGAAGAAGTAAATGAACCCGTACTCCGCCAATTAGTTAAAAGATATGTGGACGCCGGTGTTCATGGATTATTTTGTTTAGGAACGAACGGAGAGTTTTTTTCACTAACGTTCGATGAAAAAATAAGAATTGCCGAAATCATTATAGATGAGGTCAAAGGGAAAGTACCGGTATATGTGGGTGCGGGCTGCATCACAACTTCCGAAACCGTTCGTATGGCCAAAAAGCTGGAGGAAATCGGCGCCGATGCGCTTTCCGTCATTACGCCGTATTTTCTGACGTTCACACAGGACGAGCTCGTGGAGCACTTTAAACGGATTGCCGATTCGACCCGCCTTCCTGTCGTTTTGTATAACATCCCATCCCGAACGGGGAACAGCCTGCTGCCAGGCTCGGTTGGGGTATTATCTCAAATTCCTAATATCGTCGGGATTAAAGACAGCAGCGGAAGCTTTGATAACACGCTGCAATATCTTGATGCCGTCGGACCTGAATTTTCCGTATTAGCCGGGACGGATTCCCTCATCTTGCCGACCCTGATGGCCGGAGGTAAAGGAGCTATAGCGGCGACAGCCAATATTTTACCGGAGACGGTCGTATCGATTTATACTCACTGGCAAGCGGGACGCTTTGCGGAAGCCGAGGAGGGGCAAAAACAGCTAAGGGCCATTCGATCGGCCATGGGACTGGGGACATTGCCAACCGTCTTAAAAGAAGCGATGAACATCATGGGCTTGCCTGTCGGGCCGGCCAGAGCTCCTGTTGCCGCGCTGCCTGAGGCAAAATACAACCAGCTCATGAAGGTTATGGATGCCTATATTCAGAAGGGCGTTATCCAGGCATCGAACGGTAGTGCAATGGTTTAAATGAATGCGCTTTATTATATATGTGTAAGTTGTTGATTGATATTCTATTAGGGAGGTCATTATACATGAAGAAAAATGTGATTACTATGCTGGCTGTGCTGTTAACTTTAACTTTACTGTTCGGCTGCGCACAGGCGCCTAAGCAAGGAGAGCAAGCCCAATCGGGTCAGCCGGAAGCGGCAAAGGCCAAATTCCCGACCAAACCGATTAATTTAATCGTTCCCTGGGCTGCCGGAGGAAGCACCGATTTGATGGCCCGCACATTGGCCAAAGAGGTGGAGAAAGAGCTTGGCCAGCCGGTCATGGTGGTCAATAAGGCCGGAGGAGGGGGAACCTTGGCGGTTACGGAGGTTTCCAAGTCTGCGCCTGACGGATATACCTTGGTCATTAGCTCGAACAGCCCTTTCACTACGCAGCCGCTCCTGAACCAACTGGAATATTCCATTGATGATTTCAGAATCGTGCACGCTACGACCTTTGAAGATCTTGTATTTGCAGCGCATGTGGATTCCCCGTATAAAACACTTGATGATGTACTGAATGCCAAAGGCAGCGGTAAGGCGATTAAATATGCGACATCGGGCGCCGGCGGATTATCTAATCTGGCTGCGGAAACCTTCTTTGAAACAGCGGGGATGAAAAGACAGCACGTTCCTTACAAGTCGGGAGCGGAAGTAGCCACGGCCGTACTTGGCCAGCAAGTGGATATCGGTATAGCCCATCCGGGAGAACTGATGGAGTATGTGAAGTCCGGGAAAATCAGATTTATCGGCGTATTCAATGAAAAGCGTGTACCGGAAATGCCCGACGTGCCTACGATGAGCGAAAAAGGCATTGACGTCAAATGGGGCGTGTACAAATTTATCGCAGTTCCCAAAGGTACGCCGGAGGATGTATATCAGGTTTTAAACAAAGCATTCGCCAAGGCTTTCGCATCTGATGCGTTTCATGACTTTTTGACGAAATCAAACTTGATTGCCAATAACGACAGCCCGCATCAAGTGGAAGAAAAAATCCGTACAGAATTGAAAGTGACCAAAGAATGGATCGATAAGATCGGTTTTGGAAAATAAGATACTTCCATGCAGCGACTGGGGCTGCTTACCATAAACAATCATGAGATGGTGCTTCACGGAGGGTAAGCAGTCTTTTTTAACGGCAGTAAAGAGCAATATGATTAAAGGATGTGTTTCCTTGTGAGAAATGCGGGGGTTTGGGTAGGCCTTGTCCTGCTGCTTTTTTCAGGCACGATGTTTTTCAGCTCCTTATCTTTGGAATATCGCGGTTCAATCGGGCCGGGACCGGGATTGTTCCCGTTATGGTTAAGCGGATTGCTGATCCTTCTGTCCGTGCTGTATATTATCGAATCCTTTATTAAAAAAGAAGTTGAGGTAAGCGACATCTTACCCAAGGGTAAAGCATTGCGAAGGGTGCTGCTTTTTGTTGGTTCGTTCCTTTTTTTTCTTCTGATTGTCCCGTTTACCGGTTTTTGTGTGGCAGGCATTGCGATGCTTTCCCTCATGTTCATGCAAGCCTACAAATGGTATGTGGGAATGGCCATTTCAACGGTGGTCACGCTGGTCTTTTTTGTCGTTTTTGCGGTTCTTCTAAAAATCCCGTTGCCGGTTAATTCTTTTGGATGGTAGGTGAGGCTGATGGAATCCTTCAACATGTTATTGCACGGATTTGAAACGGCGCTGTCCTTTTGGAATTTGTTGTATTGTTTGATCGGAGTAACCGTAGGGATGCTTGTGGGCGTGCTGCCGGGGCTTGGTCCGACAACCGCTACCGCCATTCTGCTTCCGATCAGCTTCGGTATGGAGCCTGTATCCGCCATTATTATGCTTGCCGGGATTTATTACGGCGCCATGTATGGGGGCACCATTACTTCGGTATTAATTAACACCCCCGGGGAAGCTGCTTCCGTCATCACATGCCTGGACGGACATCCGCTGGCCAAGCAAGGGCGTGCGGGCGCCGCGCTTGGAATAGCAGGGATCGGTTCGTTTATCGGGGGGACCATCTCCATTATCGGGCTTGTTCTGATCGGTCCTCCCGTTGCCGAATATGCTCTGAAGTTTGGTCCGCCGGAGTTTTTTGGGCTGATGGTGTTAGGCATGATCATGGTCATTGGCTTGATGGGAAAATCCCTCATTCGCGGTCTCGTTGCAGCCGTCATAGGCCTGGTGTTGGCTATGATTGGCATGGACCCGATGACGGGAACGGTGCGCCTTACCTTTGGCCAGGATCAATTAATGGACGGCCTTGATTTTGTGATGATTGCGATGGGCCTATTCGGCTTATCCGAAATTTTAAGCGGACTCGAAAATCAGGAGAAAGCGCAGAAAATTCCGAAGGTGAAGGGCGTTCTGCCTAAGCGGGAGGAATGGAAGCCGTCGCTTAAATCCATTGGCAGAGGAAGCCTGCTCGGCTTTCTTATGGGGTTAATTCCCGGGACGAACTCCGTCATTCCGGCGATTTTGTCTTACTCGCTCGAGAAAAAATTGGCCAAAGATCCTTCCAGATTCGGAAAAGGAGCCATTGAAGGCGTGGCCGGTCCCGAAACGGCTAACAATTCTTATTGCGGCGGAGCCCTTATTCCGTTATTTACCTTAGGACTTCCTAGCTCGCCGACGATTGCGGTCTTGTTGGGAGCGTTCATCATGCATGGTCTTACCCCGGGGCCTACACTGTTTGTAAAAAACCCGGATATTGTATGGGCGATTATCGCCAGCATGTTTATCGGTAATCTGCTGCTTCTGATCATGAACCTGCCGCTTGCCGGGATTTGGGCCAAAATTGCGTTGGTTCCGGCAAAATTACTGTTTCCAATCATATTGATTATATCGATCATCGGATCATACAGCGTCAAAAACAGCTTGTGGGATGTAGCGGCTATGTTCGTTTTCGGCATTGTGGGATATATATTCAAAAAAGTGGATATTCCGCTCGCACCCATCGTGCTCACTTTTGTATTAGGGGAACTGATGGAGAATTCATTATTGCAATCCCTTGCCTTGTTCGAAGGCCATTTTATGGGTTTCTTTACGCGTCCGTTAAGCGCAACATTGCTCGTGCTTTCTGCTATGATTCTGATCGCAAGCTTTGTTGCGGGGCTGATGAAAAAGAAGGATGGTCTTTCGGCGGATGTTGAAATGTAAACGTGGGTGTGATCCGGACGTGGATCGGCCTCGGCACGGTTTTTGATGATAGAAGAAAATCTAAGTTATCAGCGGAGCTGAAAGTTTTCTTTACCGCGAGAAAAGGTTCTAAAGGGGAGATTCAGTAATGAAAGTCGTATCCACATCGCCATCCTTTGCCAAATATTCGAATGAGCCTGTGAAATATCTAGAAAAACATGGGATGCAGTTGGTTCAATTGCCGGCGGATATTCAAGAGGAATCATTTATTGCCGAAATCCAGGATGCGGATGCCGCCATTGTTGCTTTTAATGCCATTACGCCGAATGTTCTGGCTCGTACGCCGAATTTAAAGATTATTTGCAAACATGGCGTAGGGGTGGATAACATCGATTTGGAAGCGGCCAGGAAAAGTCAAGTTTGGGTGACGAACGTTCCCAATACCAACAAGCATGCGGTAGCTGACTTTACCTTTGCCTTAATGCTTTCCTTGGCCCGTCAAATTCCGGCGGCCGTCGAATTAACCAAAAAGGGCGAGTGGCCAAGAATATTTGGCTCCGACGTTTATGGGAAAACGGTTGGCATCATAGGGCTCGGCAACATTGGCAAGGAAGTAGCCCGCAGGTCCAGAGGCTTTGATATGAATATTCTGGCCTTTGATCCTTACCCCGATCACAGCTTCGCGGAGAAGCATGAGGTCACATTCGTTTCCCTTGAAGAGCTTTTGAGTAAAAGCGATTTTGTAACTCTTCATATCGCGCTTACGGAACAAACGGAAAATCTCATCGGGCGCAAAGAATTGGACATGATGAAGAAAAGCGCCTATCTGATCAATGCTTCCCGGGGCGGGATTGTATCCGAAGATGCCCTGTACGAGGTTTTAAGAGACGGCTCCATTGCCGGAGCCGCATTGGATGTATTCGAACAAGAACCGGTTCGGGAGCATCCGCTGTTTGGTTTGCCCAATTGTATAGCCACGTCTCATATTGCAGGTTATACGAGCGGAGCTGTCAATGAAATCGGCATGATTTGCGTGCGGAATATCGTGGACGTTCTTGTGAACAAAAAAAGACCCGAGCATGTCGTAAACGGAATGTAGCCGCAGCGCCCGATCCTGAAACATGAGGAGAACGATGATGAATAAAATCATAGCATTACTGCGCGATATTCCGATTCCCAGGATGATCAAAGTACAGCAACACTTCATTGCTCCCGAAATTGGCGATACGGCATCGGCTGTCCGCAAAGCGATGAAGGAAGCCGGCGTTCTGCCGCGGGTTTCTCAAGGAGATCGGGTCGCTATAGCCGTGGGCAGCCGGGGAATAGCCGATATTGCCATTATCGTAAGAGAGGTCGTCCGCGCCGTCAAGTCTGCCGGTGCCCATCCCTTTATTGTACCGGCTATGGGAAGCCACGGCGGAGCGACGGCTGAAGGCCAGGCCGAAGTATTGGAGCAATTGGGGGTTACGGAACAATCCGTCGGGGCTCCCGTACATTCGAGCATGGACGTCGTGGAGGTGGGCAGATTACCTAAGGGTTTGCCTGTCTACACCGATAAAATTGCTTATGAAGCCGACAAGATTATCGTGATTAACCGGATTAAACCGCACACCGCCTTCAGCGGTCCGATCGAAAGCGGTTTGATGAAAATGATCACGATTGGCCTCGGGAAGCATAAGGGAGCTGATGCCGCTCATGCCTACGGTTTTAAATACATGGCTGAGCATGTCCCCGAGATGGCCCGAATCGTTCTTTCCAAGCTCCCTGTTATTTTTGGAGTAGCTGTTATTGAGAATGCTTATGACCGGCCCGCCAGGATCGCTGCCGTACCTGCCGAACGGCTGGAAGACATCGAACCCGGGTTACTGCTGGAAGCCAAGTCCCTCATGCCCCGGTTATTGTTCGATCCTATCGATGTCTTGATTGTAGATGAGATCGGAAAGGATATATCCGGCAGCGGCATGGACCCTAATATAACCGGACGCTTCCATACACCGTACGTCAAAAGTACGGCTCCCGCCATCAGCCGTATTGCAGTTCTCGGATTAACGGCCAAAACCCGGGGCAATGCGCTGGGCATCGGCTCGGCGGATGTGATTACGCGTAAGCTTTTTGATGAAATGGATTGGGAAAAGGGCTATATGAATGCTTTTACAAGCACGGTCCTAACCCCTGTCAAGGTTCCCATGGTTCTTCCGACGGAAAAATTGGCGATACAGGCGGCGATAAAAACGTGTAATGTGCCCGATTTTCATCAAGTGAGAATCGTCCGGATTAAAAATACGTTGGAATTAAAGGAAATCCGGATATCCGAAAATCTGCTGCCCGAAGCATTGGCTTCAAAGGCCATTGAGGTATTGACGGGGCCGGTTACGATGCATTTTTCCGACGTACCATAGAAAATTACAGGACTAACATGGGTTATCCAGAGGCGGTCTTGTCGGCGCCGGAGGCATCCTTGCGGGCCGATCGAAGCGCCAAGACAAGGACGGACACGATGATACAAAGGCTGCCGAGGAGCTGGACCGGATCCATAGGCGTATGTAAAAATACGGTGGTAACCAGTACGGCTGTTAACGGTTCGGCGCTGCCGAGGATACTGGCCTGGGCCGGCGTGACAAACCGCAGGCTGTCCAGGAACAGATAGAATGGAGTAATGGTGCCTACGATGACAATAAACGCAAGCAAGGCAAACAGAAGCAGGGAGCCTTGGCTCCAATCGAAAAACCATGGCGGGTGAAACAGACTAAGTCCGACACCGCCGATGACCATGCTCCAGCCGACGACGGAAACCGGTCCCCAGGCTTTCAACAGCTTTGCCGGGAACAAGGTATAGAATGCCGCGGCTATGGCGGACAGGATTCCCCATATAAACGCTTCCAATGTTATCGTTAAAGAATCGACAGAGCCGCTCGTCGTCATGAAGAAAATGCCGGTCAGAGCTAACAGGAACGCAATGAGCTCCCGGCTGCCGGGCATTCGTCTGAACTGCAGGGAAACATAGACGATGATGAAGATCGGTCCCAAATACTGCAGCAGGGTGGCTGTGGCCGCATTTCCATGGTGAATCGCGGCAAAAAAGGTATATTGAACGCCTAACATCCCTATTAAACCAAAGACAAGTAAGGTAAGCCGGTCCTTTTTATGCGACCAGACGGAAAAAGCGTTTTTGGTTCCCTGAATCAGGCTTTGCAGCAGGATCATGATGACACCGGCAGAGAGCAGACGAATAGAGACAAGGATGCCGGGCGCTGCCGCAAAATGCTGAAAAAACAGCTGAGCCGCGATTCCGGATAACGCCCAGCAGACAGCCGCGCACAGAACCATAAAAACTCCTTTGATCTTGATGTCGTTCTCCTCCTTGCAGCTTAAACAATAATAAGACAATATCTATTACACTACCATTATCTCCTCCATGTCGTAAACCCAAATTTCTAAATGATTCCATCCGCGCAAAAAGACCCTATTCCGTCCGGTTTCGGAGAGAACAGGGTCTTATTCATGATTCGGCTTCATCCAAGTTAGTGTAAAATCTCCGTGGGTGTAGGAATTGGAAAAAGCGGATATAGAAAAAGAGCTTCTCCCTTGGTAAAGTGATGTTTGCGCACAACACAC
>NZ_FNDY01000067.1 GCF_900099895.1 Paenibacillus naphthalenovorans | reverse complement strand
TTGAATTGTTTTGGCCAGAGCATTATTTAATGCTTCTTTGGGTTACACCCAGACCAGAACTTTACCAGGTCTTACCACGAACTGCATAGGTCATGTAAAAGATAATATAACGTTTGCATCCGGTTCGCCCAGAAGGCGAGGGACAAGAAACCGAAGGGCGCTGAAATCGAAAACAAACCGGCCGAACCTACACGAGAAGCCATCACGGTTTCCTCCCGGTAACGCGCATCCGCTGCAGCGGCTTCAAATAAGCCGGCCTTGTGCGCATCCTGGACAGCGGAGCACGAAACACCGTATCTTTCCAGTCGCTTGCGAAAAACGGGCTCAGCGGGGACAAATACGGTTGCCCGAGCGAAGTCAATCCGTGCAGGTGGATGCACAGCCAGAGCAATCCGAACCCAATGCCCCACATGCCCAGCCATGCCGCCAGAATGAGCAGGGCAAATTGGAGCAGTTTGCTCGCGTTCGTCATCAAATAATTGGGTACGAGAAACGAGGCGATGGCGGAGATGGAGATCACAATGACCATCACATTGCTAGCGATCCCTGCATCCACGGCCGCTTGACCGATGACAATACCGCCCACGATGCCGAGCGTTTGGCCGGATTTGGTTGGCATGCGCAAACTGGCTTCCTTTAATATCTCCAGCGTCAGCAGCATGAGCAGCGCTTCCCAGAACGGAGGATACGGAATTTTACTGCGGGATTGCATCAGGACAAACAGCATCTCCAGCGGAACCATCTGATAATGGTGAACCGTCACCGCCACGTAAGCCGGGGTCAAAAACAGAGCAATTACGAACGCGACAAAACGAAGCCCCCGCAGGAAGCTGCCCACCATCCATCGGTGAATATAGTCCTCCGGGGACTGAAACAGATCAAAGAACGTAATGGGCGCTACAAGCGCAAACGGCGTGTTGTCCACCAGCCAGACCACTTTGCCGCTGGCCAGCGCCGCGGCCAGCACGTCCGGACGGTCCGTCTGTTGAAATTGCGGAAAAACGCTGTTGACGTGGTCCTCCATCAAAGCGGAGATATGGGAGGAATCGAGAAGAACATCGAAATCAATTTGATTCGTCTTCATATCTGCGATCCGCACCAGTTCCGGATTGACAATACCTTCCATGTACAGCAGCACAACAGAAGTTTTGCTTAACGATCCGGCGGTCCATTTCTTTGACTTTAGGCTTGCTACGGGCAGCCGGCGACGGATTAAGGTCAAGTTTTTGTCAAGCCGCTCGTTCAGGCTGTCTTTGGGACCGTACACAATCGATTCCTGCTCGGAAGACTCGATGGCGCGGCCGAGCTGATTCTGCTTTTTGATTGCGCAAACGTTCCCGGTTTCATCAAAAACAAGAATTCCTCCCTGCAGGATGAGCTCTTCGGCTTGCTGCAACGTCGTTACGTCCACCCGATCTTCGGAAATCACCTTTTGTCCTGCTTGTTTGTCCGGGGCGTGCAAAAGGGGAAGCACGATGTCGCTTTCGACCCGTTTTTGATCCACAAAGGAACGGATGTAAAACAGCTTGACTTTCCGCCCTCCCGCATCCAACTCATGCACCTGTGCATCGTGAATATCGTGAAACAATTGCTGAATGTGCTGCGGAGACAAGTTGCCTGCGGGAGGTTGAGTGTCGGCTTCTTTTGGCGTATCGCTTTTGTCTTGCTTTTTAAACCAGCCGATCCAACGCATCGGCTCCCCCCTTTCGCGTTTAGTACATGTATTATTTTTCCCGATATGACAAAAAACATACCTCGCAGTTCCGGGCTGTTGGCAGTCCTGCGATGATGAGTCGGTTCGTGAAAAAACCACGGGCTTCCTGCGAGGCCACTGAAAAAAGTCCCCTCGCCTTCTTTCTGCGATGCAAAAAGTCCGTTTTTAGCCTGTGAGACGGCTTTAAACGGACTTTTCCTTATTTTCCTGCAACATCAAACTTAAAAATCGATGCATCACAGAAAAAACGTATCTTTTTCAGCGGCCTCCTTCCTGCCGATGACTTGATTCGTGAACATTTCGCAAACACTGATTCTCCCAGTTGTTGCAGAAGTCCTCATACACTTGCTCGACTCCGCTGTCGGCTATCATGTGTCTGGCCAGAAAGTCGTACCAGAACTGATCGAAAGACAAAGGCATCCGGGTTCCATATTGGGAACGAAGGGTTACATAACGGTCCCAGATTTTGATTCGGAATGCTGCCAACTCATCACATCGCTCCATGTCGGTTCGCCTTTAAGCGGCGCTGGTGCCGCTGGGTATTTCTGACGTTTTCGCTCTTTCTTCGGCCAGCTTTTGAAATTGTTTCGCTCTTTCCAGATGAAAGGCACGCAATTGGTCGTGATATTGAGCCATTTTCATGTGCCAGTCGTGCATTTGCCTGACGTAAGCGGCGTGGTCATGCGTAAACATGGGCATTGCCTGTTTAGTAAACTGCATTTGAAAACATTCCTCCTTGGGTAGGTGAATTTTGAACTTACAGCATCAGTCTATGGCAGACGCATAGAAGCGACAACGGCATCCGCCCGGTTTCCGGTCATTTTTATCGGGTTGGTTGTCTCAAATGCAATCGGAAACACAACCTTCCTTCCTTCGGCATAGGCTAAATGGTAACAAGAATGAGGAGGAGATTTCATCGTGTATGCTTATCCGAATGGACTGTACAGAGAAACGGCAAATCCCGCATTATCCACAGTAACCTTGGTTGACCCGTATTTTTATCACACCTTGCGCTCGCTTCAAGGAAAGACGGTGGTTATTGAAACGTTTCGGGGCCCTGTTCGGGGTACGATAACCGACGTGAAACCAGATCATGTCCTGCTGCAAACAGACAATTCCTCATTTTTTCTGCGCACGCAGCAAATGATTTGGGTTATGCCCTCTTAGCACTCCGGCGCGGCATGAGACAAACGTCCCCTGTCATAAAGATACTAAGAACCATCAAATTGATAAGGGGATGATGACCGCCATGTTCAAGCGCATCAATCGATTGCCCATTGCATTGCCTGTTCCCAAACATCCGGACGCCAACGCCGCGGCGGCTGTGCAGGAACTATTAGGCGGCCGTTTCGGGGAGATGTCTACGTTGAATAATTATTTGGTCCAATCTTCGAATTTTCGCAGCAAAAAAAAGCTGAAGCCCTTTTATGAACTTGTGGCCAGCATTACGGCGGAGGAGGTTGGCCATGTGGAATTGGTGATGAATTCCATTAATTTATGCCTGTCCGGTTCCACATTTCCGGCAGATCCGGATGCGGCTCCTCTGCGCAACGGGCTTGACAAACGCAATACCTACCATTTTATTGCAACGGCTCAAACCTCGTTGCCCGGCGATTCGATGGGCAAAGCATGGAACGGTGATTATGTCTTTAACAGTGGCAATCTGGTACTTGATCTGCTGCATAACTTTTTTCTCGAATGCGGCGCCCGCACCCATAAGATGCGCGTGTACGAGATGACAGATCATCCTGTCGCCCGCGAAATGACGGGTTACTTGCTGGTCCGCGGGGGAGTTCATGTGCTTGCTTACGCGAAGGCGCTTGAAATCATGACCGGAGTCGACGTCAAAAAAATGCTCCCTATTCCCAATCTGGAGAATCGGGCATTTGATGCGACCCGCAAATACGAAGAACAGGGAATTCATCGAAAGTTATATACGTTTAGCGATTCAGACTATGAAGATATCGCTCAAATCTGGAAAGGATCCCACCCTTCCGACGGAGAGCGATTGGAAGTCGTCAGAGGAGTTCCCCAAGGAGGGGAAGTGCCCGATCTTGAAGAAGTGCCGGAACAATTTGCCCCTGGCATCTCGAATGAGGATTTTATGCAGATTGCCCAACGGCTGCAAAAGCTCGCCGGATTGTAAGGTGTTGCGTTCCTATACGGGTAAGGGTTGCTGCTTATATGGCATGTATACGAAACCTTTATTTATTTCTATTAGCCGCGCGCGACTCCCAGCGTGCGGCTCGTCAGAGTCTGTCAACGAATTTGTGTAACCTATTAAACCAAAAACTAGCAGACTGCAGTGCCGCGGCTTGACTTGGAGCCTCTGTGGACATGGTTGAACGCGAGTTGGGCGAGTTGGCTTATGGCCTCCTCGCGCCTGCAAATCAGCGTACCATGTCCACCCTCCAAGTAAAGCCGCTTTCAGCGGATCTTTACGCGCTCCGGGTAGTACACCGTTAACTGCAGCAGAATCTGCCCCCAGTTTTGAACCCGGCCTGTCCACTTTTTCAAGACGTCCATCGTGGAGAGATATAGCATCTTAAGTAGGGCTTGCTGAAAAATCAAAAAATCCTTATCTCACAAGGGTTTAGAGGCACTTTTGTCGAATTCATCTGCAAAGAAAACACGGAAAATCGGTAAA
>NZ_FNDY01000015.1 GCF_900099895.1 Paenibacillus naphthalenovorans | reverse complement strand
TAGCTACCGTTTCCGGTAGTTATCCCGGTCTTACAGGCAGGTTGCCTACGTGTTACTCACCCGTCCGCCGCTCCAGGAGGTCTCCCCTAAGGGAGAACCCCTGGCGCTCGACTTGCATGTATTAGGCACGCCGCCAGCGTTCGTCCTGAGCCAGGATCAAACTCTCCAATAAAGTTAGAGAGAATTGATTGCTCAATTCGTTACTGACTTGTTTTGAAATCTCTTGACGAGACTTCGCACTCACTCGTTGTTCAGTTTTCAAAGGGCAATTACTTTATGGTTTCACCGATCCGCTTGTCTCATGCGGCCGGAAAATCAATCTACCATAACTCCGTACCGTTTGGCAACTGTTTTTTTATCCAGACTGAGGAACGAATCCTTTCGTCCAGACGCTGATTCAGTTGCAGTATTTTCGGAGTCACGGTTTAATAATTTATCATATTCGATTTCGTTTTGCAAGTCTTTTGTTTTCCATGCTTGGGATCGTCCGCAAGCTCAGAGAAACCGTCTGACTTGTATCCTGTCTGCCTCGCAGCAGCTCAGGATTAGTAATTTATCATACTTACTATCCCGATGCAACAGTTATATTTTCCAACCTAGATATTTGTATCATATTATCCAATGTTTTGGTGCTCGTTCAAAATAAAAAAGCACCGCATAGGTGCTCTGCTCTCGGTTCCGTCGGACGATGCGGCGAATCATGCTCTCCTCCGAGCGCGGCTAAAATGATCCTGGGTGTACGCACACGTCGCTAAGTCCCGAGGCCGTATAATCATTTATATCACTGCATGCAGAGCCTTCGCCCCTTACGGTCACCGGCCTAAGCGTCAAAAGGTTCCGCGATGTCCCTGCCGCCTCACGCAAGAAACCGCCGCTTCTTCTGCGGCGATGTGCCACCAATTCTCCCATGATGCTCAGCGTGATTTCTTCCGGCGTCCCGGCCCCGATATCCAAACCGATGGGGGAAAACAGCCTGTTCAATCTCTCTTGCGTCAATGTCACATCGTCGGACCGGAGGCTCTTTACGATTTTGCGGATGCGGCTTCCCGAGCTTAACCCCCCAAGATAGGCGATGTCTTCATGACTTTTTCCGATACAATAATCTTGCCGTCGTCAATGGCAACCGCCCCATCCTTGTAAATCCGCCTGTCCCGGTCTACAGTGATCACATAATCCGCATGAACAATCAACAACGAAACTTGCTGCAATCTGTTCATCTCCATTCACAATGGCAATCAACCCAAAACAAAAACCGGACTCACCAGAAATCAACATTCATGTTGACTCCGGCTGTCCGGTCGATTCTTTCCAACGTTAAAGTGATTCGGTTATTCGATTTTTCTCCTGTCATTCCAACTGGTGATCTAAGAGATATTAATATAATAAAATCACTAGGAATAATTGTCATTTTTTTGTTTTCATCTGATGAGACGACAGATTTCGTTTTCCGGCCAGCGGATGGAGTGAAGGCTATTCGCCGGTCATGCGGCAGGGCATCCAAACCTGCGCAGCTTCCCAAAAACGCAGCAAAGATACTTTCATAATCCTTAAGAGGAATTACTTATTTCTACGTCGAATATTGTAGATTGAGGTGAAAACAATGTCAGATACCAGAGCTCTTTATTCCGATACGGAACTATTCGCTGCATCATTGTTTCAGTTGAAAGTATCCGTCTGGGAACGTACCGCTGATGATATTCCGGTGAGAGTCGAGGACGGCGGAACCATTGAACGGATTACGCCGATTAGCGTTAAAATAAACGGGACCAACTATGTGCGAAGCGACTGCGAATTTCGAGTTTCCATGAGCGATATTAGATCGTAAGGTTCAGCTTCAATTTAAGATAAAGGATGTGGCGAAAAGATGACAGGACAATCTTTATTATTAATCGACGGATTTAACTTGTTGAGCAGAGCGCATTTTGCCACCTCATATAACCGAACCGATGACCAGTTAAAAAATAGCAAAGGCATGTACACCAATGCATTAAGGGTGTTTTACCAGAAAATATTCAACCTGATCAGGGACCACAGGATTACTCACCTCTCCGTGGTTTGGGACGTGAAAAGGGACGAAACCGCAAGAAGGAAAAAGTATCCGTTTTACAAGGCCACAAGGTTTGAACTCCCCGAACCTTTGATCCATCAGTATGAGACGTGCAAAGCAGCATCGGATGCGATAGGGATTCATCAGATTTCATTGTCGCCTTACGAAGCCGATGACCTGATGGGGGCTCTGTCGAAAAAGTGGTCTGGCGGAGATTGCTACATATACAGCAATGACCATGATTTGTTTCAATTATTGAGTGAAACGACCTCGCAAATTATTGCGGGCAAACAAGGAGAATATGTTTACTCCCTGAGCCATTTTCAAGCGGATTATGGAATCGCTCCTGAACAATGGGTAGATGTCAAAGCGCTGCTTGGCGACAGCAGCGACAATATTCCCGGTTGCCCGGGGATTGGCGAAAAATCTGCTCTGCCGCTGATTCAGCATTATGGATCGCTGGAGCGGATCTATGAAAATATCGAGCAACTGGAGCCCGGCCTGTCCCGGCTTAAAAAGAAATTGATTCAAGGCAAGGAAACCGCTCTTTTAAGCAGGGAGCTGTCGCAAATCACCTGCGATATTGCAGAGCTTGATCCGTTGTTGATGGATGATCTGAAAGTAAGCATACGTAAAGATGTCCTTGGCGAATGGCTGAAGCAAATGGAACTGAAAATCAGAATAGATTCGTATGGCGCTTAGTAGCGCCCGGGCTTTGGGAATAAACAAGAGCTGTCCGCCGGCCATTTTCATGGCGACAGCCCCGCAGCTCTTATTGTTTAATCGACCATTCGTTTACATCATAATGCATGCCGTAGATGGTGCAGTCTCGCCCTTCGATGGCTTTATCAGCGCAATCAGAATTTTTTTCGGAGTAGAGTGACAAGCGGAACATCTTCCTGAATCAGGTTTTGCAGCTCTTTATATATGACAAACCGTTTGTCCTTATCGATTTCCTTCATGCCAAGCGCTATGTCGGCAACAATACCGGGCTGGCGATCGGAGCGTGCTTGGGAGGTTTGATCGCCTCGATTTCGTTTCCGTTGACTTATGCCGTAACGTCAATGTCGACATTCGCTTTGCAGTGTTCCTGTTCTTCTTCATGACATTCTCCGCGCAGGATGAGATTCCTGCGGAAAACGCTGCGGCGGCGCATGCCAAAAGTGAAAGCCCGCTGCGTGATTTGACCCGTTTCCACATATATTTGTTCTTGGACTCGGCGCGTTGTTTTATTATATGTCATTTACGTTCTGGAGCAACGTCATCGCGCCTTATTTAACGGAGCAAGGATATCCCTTGGCCATGTACAGTTTATTGTGGACCGTAAACGGAATTGTCATTTTCGCCGGACAGCCGGTAACCACCCTGATCAAATCCACGATGGCCAGGTCGCTGGTCGCCCAAATGGTGGCCAGTGCGGTCTGTTATACGTTGGGGCTGGGCTTCATTTTAATTTTTTCACGAGACCTACGTGTTTCTGGTTTTCGGCATGATCGTGTGCACGATCGGAGAAATGCTGCTGCTTCCTGCGATTCCGACCTTTTCCTCCGAACGCACGGGCAAATCCGCGCCTTTCTATATGGGGTTGTCCGGCGGTTTCGGCAATGTGGGCAGAATGACCGGACCTACCATCTGCGGCAATGTGTATGATCATTGGGGCGTCCTGCCGGTGATTGTGATCGGGACCCTCACTTCAGCCGTTTCGCTATTGTTCTTTTTGATGCACGCTTCGCTGCACAAACAAAGTAAGGAAAACGTCAGCAAAGGGCAAGTCGCGACCTATTGATTCCATACCGTTAAGAAAAAAATCCCTTGCCGGAACGAACCGGCAAGGAATCGCCTATGTCAAACCTCTTGTTTTTAAAAAATGTCCGATCCGGCGAACAGCCTCGATCAGCCGCTCCTCTTCTTGAACCAAGGCTATGCGTACATAACCTTCTCCTTCTTTGCCGAACGCATCGCCCGGAATGACCGCAACACCGGCCGAATACAGAATTTCCCGGGAAATTTGTCGAGAAGTCCATCCGTCGGGAATCCGTGCCCAAATGAACATGGTCGCTTTCGGTCTGGCAATATCCCAGCCTGCCTCGCGCAAACCGTCAATGACGATGTCTCTCCGTTTCTCATACATTTCCGCAACCGAACGTCTATCCGGGCTCATGTCCTCCTCCAAAGCGGCAATGCCCGCTTGCTGCACCGCCAAAAACACGCCATAATCGATATTCGATTTCAGCACGCGCAGCGCCCGAACCGTATCGGACTGTCCGACCATGAATGCAATGCGGCATCCGGCCATATTAAAGCTTTTGGATAGGGAATGGAACTCCACGGCCACGTCTTTCGCGCCCTCGACTTCCAGAATGCTGGGCGGTCTGAATCCGTCAAAAGCCATCTCGGAATAAGCCAGATCCTGGACAATCAGCAGATCGTGCTTTTTGGCGTAATCTACCAGCCGTTCAAAGAACGGGAGCGTTGCAACGGCAGACAACGGATTGCTCGGGTAATTCAGCAGCATAAATTTGGCCTTCTTTGCCGTTTCCTCAGGGATATCCTCCAATTTGGGGAGGAAGCCGTTCTTTTCACGAAGCGGCATAAAGCAAGGCTGTACGCCGGCCAATACCAGGCTCGCCCCATAAATGGGGTAACCCGGATCGGGAACCAGCACGGTATCTCCCGGATCGGTCACCGCCATGGCAAGATGGGCGAGGCCGTCCTGCGAGCCCATAAGGGTGACGATCTCGCTTTCCGGATCCAGCGTCACGTTGAAGCGGTGTTTGTACCATTGCGCAACCTTCCGCCTGAACTCGGGGCTTCCTTCCGATGTCGGGTACCCATAAAGCTTAGGGTCTGCCACAGCATCCGCAAGCGCCTGCATCACCCTTGCCGAAGGAGGACGATCCGGACTTCCGATGCCCAAGTCGATCACATCGACGCCGCGGGCTGCCACCTCTTTTTTCCACTGTGCCACTTCAGAAAAAATAGCCGAACCCAGTTCGGCCAAACGTTTCGATTCCAGTCGTTTCATACGGAAAACCTCTTTTGGTATAAGAATAGATCTTAACATGTTAGCCTCGATCAAGCAAATGACCTTTAAACCGTCAAGCCGGAAACCCGATGCACAAGCGACATCATGGCGATCAGAAACGCGGCAAGCAGCACATATGCAATACCGAATTTCCAACGGGAAGCGGCGGGCACTTCGTAATATTTGTCATTTTCATAATGTGTGTAATCGATCCGGCAGTGAATCATCAGATGCAGCCCGTCTTCCTTCTGAAGATGCTCCAGCCGCGTCACGTACGCCCTCTGGATGATGCCTTGGCTCATCATCGGCACCGTGCCTTGAAAATCAAGGCTGTCCCAAAGCACCTTCACGTACTGCTGCCCATCCTCCAGACTGGAATACGTGATGAAAGGAAGTTCCCTTTTGTGCTCCGTTCCGGGAATGATGTATCCCTGGGCAATTAACGGCTCTGCCGGAACGGAAAAGCTCGCGGTCACCATGCGCTCCTCGCCCCGGTTGCGGTTTTTGACATACTTTTTGTAAAGGTCGTAGGCGAACATCGCCCAGATGATGAAAAATAAAATCGAACGCAAATAGATGATAATGACCAATCCGCCGATCAATCCGACCAGCCAAAGCCAACGGGTAACGGCCGTGGCGATGCGTCCTCCGTCTAACGGATGGATCGGCAGCAAGTTGATCAGATTCAGGAAAAACCCGACGTAGGCCACAGTATAGAGCAGCGGATGATCCAGCGCATAAGCCGCTCCAAACACGGCAACAGCCCCGAGCGTCCCGAGCGCCGGACCGCCAATCGCTACATAAGCCTCCGTCTCCGCATCTCTCGGGTGTCTTTTCATATTGATCAATGCGCCGAGAAAAGGAATAAATACGGGGGCCGTCACCGGTAAGCCTTTGCGCTTGGCGGCCCATACATGACCCAACTCGTGGACAAGGAGCAAAAGCACCACGCCTATGGCAAAGCCCCAAGGGTAGATCAAAGCATAGGCTCCAACAGAGATGAACATAGAAACCAACGCCCCGCCGGCTTTACCGAATTTCAGCAGCGTAAGCAGGCCTTTGCCTTTGGTCAGAAGGAACGCCGCCGCGGCCCCGATATACCACAGCCAATTACCTTTGTTTTTATTACGACTGGGCTGCAATCCTCGATCACCCTCCTTTTATGCTTCCGCCCGGCCCCACACCTCGGCATACATTTCCGGTTTGAACCCGACCGTTACTTTGGAACCGTCGGTCACTACCGGGCGCTTGATCAGCTTGCCGTTGGACGCCAGCAGCGCGATCTTCTCCTCGTCGCTCATGGAGGGAAGCTTGTCTTTCAGCTGCATTTCCTTGTAGACTTCTCCCGATACGTTGAACCACTTCTTGATCTCCAGGCCGCTTAAAGGAATCATTTCCTGCAGTTGCGATACGGTCGGAGGCCGCTCTACGATGTGAACGGCTTCCACATCCCATCCTTGCTCCTTCAGCCACTTTAATGCGTTGCGGCATGTGCCGCATTGCGGATATTGATATACGGTTAACTTGTGCTTGCTGCTCATCTGCTCCATCCTCGTCCCATGGTATAGATTTTCTTTACTTTACATTATACCGATGTTGGCAGCCCGCCTGCAAATCAGCGGCGGCAAGCCCGTAGTTGAAATCAGACGACGCAATACCGATAATGGAAAAGAATACCGCAACTTTCCCGGATTCATTATCTGCGTCCTGCCCGGTTATTCAGCCGTTCTTACGAATTTCCAAAAGGAGATACGACATGATTATTTATTTTATCAAACAGGTTTACAGCCTGCTCATTCCGCCCGGCATCTTTGTGCTTTTATTAGGGCTTGCCGCATTATGGCTGTATTATCGCTGCGGCCGCAGATCGTGGCTTATTCCATTGGCCCTCGCTTTCCTGCTGTACTTGTCATCGATCCCGCTGACCGGCGAAGCGGCCCTTCGGTCGCTGGAAGATCGCTATGCCCCGCCCGCATCCATAGAAGGGGACGCCTACGTTGTACTCACCGGAGGAGCCATCGCAGGAACCCCGGACATCGACGGTACAGGACATCTGAACGGCTACACTCTGCATCGGGTCGTATCGGCTGCGGAGCTGTACGCCCGGCATCCGCTGCCGGTTCTCATTTCCGGCGGCCAAGTGTTCGCCGATACCCCTAACGAAGGTCAGCTGGCAAAGCGCAAGCTGATCGCCTTGGGCGTGCCCGAACAGGCCATCCTGCTGGAGGATCGGAGCCGAACGACGCAGGAAAATGCCCGGAACGCCAAAGAGCTTCTGGAACGGCAGGGATTGACCCGCCCTGTACTGATCACCTCCGCTTTTCACATGTCAAGGTCCATCAAACACTTTAAGGAGCAGCAGGTGGAGGTTATTCCTTACCCGGTTAACTATCTGGCAGGCAATACCGGCGGCGGGTTATCGGGCCGGTTATTCGTACCGTCCTCTGCCGCAATGAATCAATTGCAATTAGTGGTGAAAGAGTACTTGGGCATGCTGCAGTAGCTTTTGCGGTACGCAAAAAACCGCCGGTTCTTTACGAAGAACGGCGGTTTTGGGCTTTATTCGTTTGATTCCAGTCTATCCAGGCACTGCTGTATGTCCGACGGCAGCGGAGCGTGAAATTCCATCCATTTACGGGATATCGGATGGGTTAACCCGAGCACAGCGGCATGCAGCGCATGACGGCCGATGAAGACAGACGTTGACGGTTCCTCCGATTCTTCCAACCCATAGAGCTTATCACCAAAGAGCGGGTGTCCCAGATGCTTCATATGAACGCGGATCTGATGGGTACGGCCTGTCTCCAGCCATAGACGAACCCACGTCGCATTCCGGAAGCGGCGCTCTACGCGATAGTGCGTTACAGACGGGTAACCGGTGTCGGTGACGATACGAAGATGCGGCGACAGCGGGTCGCGATCGATCGGCGCATCGACGGTTCCTTCATCGAGCGCCAGCACACCATGCACCAAGGCGACATACTCTTTTTTCAACCCGGTGGTCTGCATTTGTTCGGAAATTTGCTGGTGTACATACGCGTTTTTGGCAACGGCCAGCACCCCCGACGTTTCCTGGTCGAGACGGTGAACGGGACGGAAACGGAACCTTTCCCCTTTTTCCAACCAATAGTGAACCACGCCGTTGGCCAGCGTTTCCGTGTAATGTCCGTGCGTCGGATGAACGATTCGGCCGGCCTCTTTGTTCAGCACCAGTAGCTCCTCGTCCTCATAAAGTATGTCGAGCGGGATCGGTTGGGGTAATATGTCATCTGACGTTTCCACTTCCATGCGGGCTTCCACCCTGTCGCCCGCCCGTACTTTGACGTCGATATACCTGCGCTCTCCGTTGAGCAGAATGCCCTGCTCCGTCATCTTCAGCCGGGACAACAGCTTGCGGGAAATCCCCATCCTTTGCTGCAAAACCGTCCGGAGCAACATGCCGTCATCCTCCGGCGGCACGATGTACTGAAGAGGTTTGTAATAGCTTGTCATTTTCGGCGGAACACCTTGGCGCTGCGCGCATATTCCACATCGGGAATCCCTGCGCGGCTGTTGGCCGCCCGGGCCACGGTAAAGAACAAATCCGACAATCGGTTCAAATAGCGGCGCACTTCTTCATTGATTGGCTGTGTACGGGCCAGCGTCACCACCCGGCGCTCTGCCCTGCGGCAGACGGTCCGGCATACATGCAGCGCGGAGGAAGCCCGGCTTCCCCCGGGCAGAATAAACCGCTGAATCTCCGGGGCCTCCGCATCGTACTTGTCGATCCATGTCTCCAGACGGTCCACCATCTCCGCCGTCACCTTATAAGGACGCAGCTCCTGCTTGAGCAGAGCCAAATCCGAGCCGCAGTCGAACAGCTCATGCTGAATTTCAAGCAAATCGGCAAGCAAATCCTGATCCCGCTCCGGGTCAAGGAAACCCATCGCCTGTCCGACAAAGCAGTTCAGCTCATCGACCGTACCGTAAGCCTCCACCCTTGCGTCATCTTTATCCACGCGTCCTCCGATCACGCCAGTTTGACCCGCATCGCCCGTCCTCGTATATATTCTCATCCGCTATCCCTCCTTGCGATCTATCATCTCATACAACCGGTCCATATCCAAGTGCTGCCTTACATGCGCTGCCAGCCTGTCAAATGCGGCTTCACGACGCTCCTGAAAGCGAAGCTCCGCCGGCACCGGCTCCAGCCCTTTACTTTCACGAATCCGGTTTAACCAGGCCCTGCGGAAATCGTCATTATGCAAAATACCGTGCACATACGTGCCGAATCGGCGGCCGTCTCCGTTCACGACCCCATCCGCGGCAGGCTCCGTATCATCAGCGGCCGGCAGCAGCAAAAAAGGATGCTCGACCGGTTCAAGAAATGAAGTTTGGCCCATATGTATTTCGTAACCCGTAATAGGAAACCGCTGTCCCTGCCGGGCGTACAGACCCGTTGTTCCTTGAGCTTGCACCGTTCTCTTCTCCCGGGCAAAGACGGTTTCCGTCGGAAACAGGCCCAGTCCCCTCAGCTCCGGCTGATTCGATTCCACCAGTTCCGGATCCAGCAGCCTGCAGCCGAGCATCTGATAGCCTGCGCAAATGCCGACGATCCACCCGCCGTTCTCGGCAAAATCCACCAGCTTCCGTTCCAGTCCCCCGTTTCGCAAATAAAGAAGGTCGTCGACCGTGTTTTTGCTTCCCGGCACGATCACCGCATCCGGTTCGCCGAACTGTTCCGGCGTCTCCACGAACCGCAAGCGAACGTCCCTCTCGTACTCCAGCGGATCTACATCCGTGAAATTGGATATGCGCGGCAGGCGAAGCACCGCAATGTCCAGCATGCCGGGCTGCTTCTCCCCGATCTGACGTTCCGCCAGCCTCCGGTCCAATGATGCGGAATCTTCATCTTCAAGTTCAAGCTGGTGCAGATAAGGAATCACGCCCAACACGGGCTTCCCCGTCCGTCGCTCAAGCCAATCCAGTCCGGGCTTCAGCAGGCTAATATCCCCGCGGAATTTATTGATGATAAATCCTTTGACACGCGATCTTTCTTCCGGAGTGAAGATCTCGAGCGTGCCTACAATCGAAGCGAATACCCCTCCGCGGTCGATATCCGCCACCAGGAGCACAGGCGCATCCGCCCAGCCCGCCAGCCGCATGTTGACGATATCGCGGTTTTTCAGATTGATCTCGGCGGGGCTTCCCGCCCCCTCAATGAGGACAACGTCGAAATCCCTGCGCAGCCGGGTCAGCGCTTCCTTTACAACCCTTTCCGCCTCAGGCAGGTATTTTTCCCGGTACGTCCTGGCGTCAAGATCGCGGAAAGGCTTGCCGTGCACGACGACTTGGGAGATCATGTCCTTTTTCGGCTTCAACAGGATCGGATTCATATCCGTCGTCGCGGGAATGCGGCAGGCATCGGCCTGCATCCCCTGCGCCCTGCCGATTTCTTTGCCATCCGGCGTGACGTAGGAGTTCAGCGACATGTTTTGCGATTTAAACGGCGCGACGCGCCAGCCATCCTGCAGCAGGATACGGCACAGCGCAGCCGTCAGCAGGCTTTTGCCCGCATCCGAAGACGTACCTTGGATCATGAGTGTAGGAGCAAGCCCGCGATCAGGAGTTCCCACCGCGGCAGGCACAGCATCCTCGGTCTCCGCCGAGCCCTGCAGAACGCTCAAAGCTTCGGTTAAACCGGCCAACAGCTTTTCGTTTTGTTCCCTCAGCTTGACCGCTACTCTGCACCAGGTTTCGTCCAATCCGGCAAAAAGCGACGCATCGCGCACCAGAATCCCTCTTCGTCCCATCTCGGCTTGAAGCGCCTGAACCGTAAGGCCAAGCGGCCGAAGCGAGAAGAGAATAAAATTGGCGTCGCTGTCAATCACCCGGAGCCCCAGTTTCCGGAGTTTTCCGGTAAGAACCTCCCGCTCTTCCTTCAGCCATTCCAGCGTGCGCACCGCGTATTCCCGCTCCTCCAGCACACTGCTGCCGATCCACTGCGCCAAAGCATTCACGCTCCACGGCACCTGCAGCCGCTTCATCAGGCGAATCCGTTCGGGATTCGCTACAATATAGCCGAGCCGGATACCGGGGATCGAATAAAATTTGGTCATGGAACGAATGACCATCAGGCTGGAGCTCTCTGCTGCCGTACGCGTCAGCGTAAGCTCCTCCTCGCGGGGACTAAAGTCAAGAAACGCTTCATCAATAATGGCCGGAATGCCGCCTGCCGCCAGCCAGGACACGATTTCCCCAGGCAGCAGCCGCCCCGTAGGGTTGTTCGGATGCCCCAGAAACAGCAAGTCGCACAGGCTTGCCGCCTCTTTTACATCGGAAAGCTTAAGCTCATATCCCGATGCCTCGGAGAGCGGAATATCGTACACCCGCCCGCCGATTTTTGCCACAGCTTCTTCATATTCTCCAAAAGACGGCCTCGCGAGCCCTGTCAGGCCGGGACGCAGCACCCGTACGGCCAGATCGATCAGCTCCGCCGCCCCGTTGCCCACCAGAATGCAGTCCTCGTCCACCTTATGCTTTGCCGCCAGCTTGCGCGTCAGCTCTCTCACAGCCGGATCGGGATAGTTCACGACTTCCTTCCACCTGCTGCTGAAGATGAATCCCACCGTTTCCGGAGGCCCAAGCGGATTCATGTTCGAGCTGAAATCGAGAAACTGATCCTTGGGCATCCCAAAGGTTTCCGCCGCCGTCCATAAATCACCGCCGTGTCCGTATCGCTCCAGCATCCATTCATTCCCCCTGTCCCGTCATCAACACAAGCAAAAGAAGCAGCAGCACCTCCAGCAGCTCGTTCATAGCCCCATAGGTATCTCCGGTCAAACCGCCCAGCTTGCGATGAATGTACTCGCTCATCAGATAACCGCCGCCAAGAGTCAATCCCGCAAATGCCAGCATAGGCCACAGCCCCCCTGCCAAGTGCAGACCCAGCGCCCGTGCGGTCAGGAACACAGCTGCGGATAATAGTGCAGCCAGCGCACTATGGGCCGCAATGTGCTTCCATCCGACGCCGCGGTAAAAACTCCCCATACCGCCGCCTTTTTCCTGCCTCGCATAGGGCCAGCCGGCAATCGCAACCACCATATACCACCGGCTCCACAGCAAAACCATCGGCAGCAGCAGCCAGCTCAGCGTCCCGGTACGAAAAAGCTCCTGCAGCAAAGACCATTTCAGAAGCAGCACCAGCGCGCATACTACGACGCCCATAGCGCCGACCCGGCTGTCCTTCATGATCTCCAGCATCCGCTCGCGCGAACGGTGGCTCAATATGCCGTCCGCCATATCCATCAGGCCGTCCAGATGCAGCGCTCCGGTCAGCAGCACCCAGGCCGAAAGCAGCAGCGCGGCGGCGGGAAGCGGAGGCAAAGCCATATACAGCAGCTTCCCCGCACCCATCAGAAGAACTCCGAGCACCAAGCCGACCAAAGGATAAAAAACGACGCTTCGGCGAAACAAAGCGTCATTGTAATCAAGCTTCACCGGCACGGGAAGACGGGTCAGAAATTGAAAAGCAGCCGCACAGGCCGACCCCCACGTTATCCATAAAGCCAAAAAAGCCCGCACAGCAATCCCCCCGCAACCAGATAACTGACACCGTACAATATCCCGACGGTTCGACGGATGTCCTCTCGCTCCCGTTCTCTGAGCGGCCACCCCATCCGTGCCCGCTCACTCGTGCGGCCGTGGTAAACGTTCACTCCGCCAAGCTCGATACCCAGTGCTCCGGCGACGGCCGATTCCGGAATGCCGCTGTTCGGACTCGGGTGAAGCCGGGCAAAGCGTACAATCGAACGCGCGGCTCTTCCTGCACGAAGCCCGGGGCTGAACCACGCAGCCATCACGATCAGCAGACCCGCCAGCCTTGCGGGAATCCAGTTCATCACATCGTCCCAGCGGGCCGAAGCCCATCCGAAATGAATATATTTTTCATTCTTGTAGCCCACCATCGAGTCGAGCGTATTGGAAGCGCGGTACAGCATCGCCAATGGAGCGCCTCCCGCCAAGGCATAGCAAACCGGAGAAATAAACGCATCCACAATGTTCTCGGCTACGGTCTCGACCGCGGCCCGCGTAATTTCAGGCTCGTCGAGCTGTGAAGTGTTCCTTCCGACAATGAAGCCGACCTGCTCTCTTGCCTCATCGATACGTCCTTCGCTTAAAGGTTTATATACCGCCATCGCCGCGTCCTTCAGCCCCTTGACGGCGATCGTAGTCGAGATAAACCAGGTGCTGGCGGCATAACCAACCCATAGATGTACTTGATCCGCCAGCCATACCATAAGCCAAATGCTTCCGGCAGACAGACCGATCGTCAAGAAGGCCAGTACCGCTCCGCACAAACGGGCACGGCGCGCCTCTGCGGCCGATTCGCTCTCCTGTTTCACCGGAATCGGATACAGGCGGTTTTCCAAATATGCAATCAACCGCCCGATCCAAACAACCGGGTGTGTCAACCAACGCCATGCGGGGTCCCCGATGACCCAGTCGATCACTATCGCCGCAAGCACCATCCACATCAACTCTTGCAAACTATAAAACAGCAAGTCCGTTCCTCCGCACCGTACTAAAAGTGAAACGCCCGGCTTTTCAGTTCCACCGGAATTCCCGCCGTGACCAGAAACACTTGGTCGGCTATGCGGGCCAGCCGCTGATTCATTCGCCCGGACAGATCCCGAAACACCCGACCGAGCTTATATTCAGGCACCAGACCGCTGCCTACCTCATTGGTAACCAGAACGACCGGACGGTCGAGCGAACCGAATACCTCCGCCAGCTCGTCAATTTTGGCCTCAAGCCCGTCCAACCGCCCGGTCTCCGGCTCTTGTTCCAGCCTCAGCAGCCAATTGGACAGCCACAGCGTCAGGCAATCGACAAGCACGACGGGCGATTCCGCCCTAAGAAGCGCCCCGGCGAGATCATACGGCTCCTCCGCCGTAATCCACGGAAACCCTCGTTCATCCCGTTCCCGGCGGTGCATCGCGATGCGTTCCTTCATTTCATCGTCATAGGCTTGCGACGTGGCGATGTAAAGACCTTGTGCGCCAAGTGTTGCCGCATAGCTTTCCGCAAAAGAGCTCTTCCCGCTGCGGGCCCCGCCCGTTACAAGCACCTTCAGTCCCCGCCGGCTCATCCTTGCAGCTGCTCCGCAGGAAGCGCACCGGAAACACCCGCATTGGCGAAGGTCGCCATTTCTTTCATGATCTTGACCGCAGCCTCAATCAGCGGAAAAGCAAGGACGGCGCCCGTACCCTCGCCAAGCCGCATGTCCATCACAAGCATCGGTGTCAGTCCGATTTCTTCGAGCAGACGCGCGTGTCCCTGTTCCTGCGAAAGGTGCGAGGCGATCATATACCGTACGCTGAGCGGTGCCAATCGGGCTGCGACCAAAGCGGCAGCCGAGGATATGAACCCGTCGATGACGACCGGACAGCGGTGCTTGGCCGCCCCCAGGATGACGCCGGCCAAGCCGGCGATCTCAAGCCCCCCCACTTTGGACAGCACGTCCATCGGATCGGCCGCATCCGGACGATTGAGCTCGATCGCTTGGCGAATTACAGCCTGCTTGTGCCGCAGGCGCTCTTCGTCGATTCCGGTGCCTCGCCCTGCGGCTTCGGCCGCATCCGTACCCCCAAGTACGGTCAAGATGGCCGAGCTGGCCGTCGTGTTGCCGATGCCCATATCTCCGGTGGCGATCAAGCCGTAGCCATCCCGCACCAATTCAGCGGCTATCTCCGCACCGACCAGAACCGCTTCCTCCGCTTCCTCCCGCGTCATCGCGGGCCCCTTAGCCATATTGGCCGTGCCCATGCGAATTTTATGAGACCTCAGCCGTGAATCGGAAAGCTCCGCGTTCACACCAATATCGACACACAGAACGTCGGCTCCGGCGTGGCGCGAAAGCACGTTCACCGCCGCGCCCCCATTCAGAAAGTTAAGCACCATCTGCGGCGTGACTTCGGCCGGATAGGCGCTGACGCCTTCTTCGCATACGCCGTGATCCGCAGCCATGACGACGACCGCCTTTTTCCCCAGATCCGGTATCGGCTCCCCGCGGATTCCCGCAAGCTGCTTGGCCACCTCCTCCAGTCTGCCCAAGCTTCCCGGCGGCTTGGTCAGCTGATCGAGATGACGCGCCGCCTCCTCTATACTCCGTTTATCCAAAGGGGCGACACCCGCAATGATTTGTTCCAATCGGTTATTGCTCATCATCTTGTTCCCTTTCCCAGTAAGATTTGCGGAACACCGCTGTCCGGATGCGCAAGAATGTGAGGCCGCGTTCCGTACACCTGCTCCAGCAGATCGGCACGAAGCACCTCTTCAGCCGTACCGATTCCCGCCGTCGCTCCTTCATGCAGCAGAAGGAGACGGTCGCAGTATTGAGCGGCCAAATTCAGATCGTGCAGCACCGAAATGACCGTCATCCCCCATTCCTGCTGCCATTCGCGAACCATATCCATCATTTCAACCTGGTACCCGATATCCAGAAATGTTGTCGGTTCATCCAGCAGCAGCAGCTTGGGCTCTTGCGCCATTGCTTTCCCCAAGGCTACACGCTGACGTTCACCGCCGCTCAAATGATCGATGGTTCGCTCCCGCAGGGAGTCCAGCTTCAGCCAAGCGATAATCCGCTCTACCAGCGCAGCGGCATCCGCCGTTTCGTCTCCCAGCCAGTTTTGATACGGGTAGCGTCCCATTTCGATCACCTCCTGCACCGTGAAGCCGAGCGGCGGCAGCGCATCCTGCTCCAGCACCGCGATCTGCCGCGCCAAGGCTTTCCTTGAGCAGGATGCCACGGGCTTGCCATCCAGCCGCACATTTCCCGCAGTCGCCGGCTCCAGGCCGGTAATCAGATGAAGCAGCGTCGATTTCCCGCTTCCGTTGGGTCCCAGAATACCGAACCATTCACCGGGCTTCACCCGAAAGCGGACTCCCCGGAGCACCTCCCGCGCTCCGAATGCCTTGGACACCTCTTCCACATCTACTTGAATCATCGCGCCGGCCTCCTTTCACTCACGCACCATCCGTTTTTTCCGCCGCAGCAAATAAGCAAAAAACGGAGCCCCCATAAACGCGGTCACGACTCCGAGCGGAATCTCCGTCGGACTAAGCAACGTTCGGGCCAGCGTATCTGCGAGCAGCACATAAATCGCGCCGCCAATTAGAGACAGGGGGAGCAGCAAGCGGTAATCCGGTCCGATCATCAGCCGAAGCAAATGCGGCACCAGAAGCCCGACAAAAGCAATCACCCCCGACACGGATACGGCCGCCGCAGTGATCAAAGTAGACGCCATCAGGACAATCAGCTTGGTCCTCTCGATATGGACGCCTAGATGCGCCGCTTGCCGCTCCCCGAGCGCAAACAAATTCATCGACCGGCCGTAACAGAGCAGCACTGCGGAGCCTGCAGCCAAATACGGCAGCAGCACCAGCGAATAAGTCCAGCCCCGCAGCGCCAGGCTTCCCATCAGCCAGAAGATGATTTCGTTGATCACCTGATCCGACATCGCCACCATTAACGA
Source organism: Paenibacillus naphthalenovorans (assembly GCF_900099895.1). GTDB lineage: Bacteria > Bacillota > Bacilli > Paenibacillales > NBRC-103111 > Paenibacillus_G > Paenibacillus_G naphthalenovorans. The sequence continues at coordinate 78,981 of NZ_FNDY01000015.1, read as the reverse complement.
GACGAAGGCGCCCAGGAACGCCTGCATTACGACACCCGACAGAATGACGGTTTCCTTACGCAGCTTGCCGTCGGTCCGTGCCAGCAAAAGCACCGTACAGAGCGATAGTACTCCGGTCAAGAACGCTACCGCCGGTACCGTCCACTCCCCAAAGAGCGTATACTGCAGACCGAACAAGATCAAAAAAGCCGCGCCCACCGATGCTCCGGACGAAACGCCCAGCGTGTACGGATCGGCAAGCGGATTGCGGAGTACGCCCTGAAAGGCCGCGCCGGCCAACCCCAGGGCGGCACCGACCAGAATGCCCAGCACTACCCTTGGCAGCCTGACCCTCCATACGATTTGTTCCGAAGCTTCGCTCCAATCCCCCTGGATTCGTTCACCGATCCAAGGCAGCTGATGAAGTACGATTCCCCAGACATGACCAAACGGAATTCGGACCGAACCGATCGATACTGCCGCAGAAACGGCGAATACAAGCAGGGCCAAGGCGGCTCCGCCCCAAATCCACAGCTTACGCTTCATCTATTTCACCAGTTCCGGGTATATTCCTTTGGCTACTTCCGTCAATGCCTGTGTAATCCGGGGACCCGGACGGCTCATAATGTCCTTGTCCAACCCGACCAACCGGTTCGACTTCACCGCTTCAATCCGGTCCCAGCCGCTGCGCTCGCGAATCAACTGATCCATCGGCTTATTGCTCTTCTCGTCGATGATCCCCGTCGGATAAAGAATAATCTGCGGATTGTCCGCGATCACCTTCTCCTCGCTAAGCTTTACGTAACCTTTCTCGCCGCCCGCCACATTGATTCCTCCGGCCAGGCTGATCAGCTCGTCAATATACTCGCCTTTACCGACCGTCCAGCCGGGGGAAAACTCGACAAATACCTTTTTCTTCTGCTCAGGCTTCAGATCCTTCACCGCATCCAGTACCTTTTGGCGTTCGGCCTTCATCGAATCGACCAGCTTCTCCGCCTGCTCCTGGCGGTCGAAGATTTGCCCCATGAGCAGAATATTGCTCATCACATCGTCTAACGTTTTGGGCTCGACCTTAAACAGATTCACCTTCAGTCCGCGAAGCTTCTCCACTACGGTCATATTCATGGATACCCCCGTCATGACCAAATCGGCGTTGGCCGCAACGAGCGCTTCCTCGTTCGGCTTGATGATGCTGCCGACTTTCGGCTTCGCCGCCGCTTCGGCTGGATAGTTGCAGAAATCCGATACGCCCACTACCTGATCTCCGAGCCCCAAAGCAAAGAGTGTTTCCGTTTCACTCGGTGAAGTGGAAACGATGCGCTCCGGAGCTTTCTCAAAAACAAATTCTTTACCCGTAGCGTCTTTGACGGTGAGCGGATACGTCGTCCGTTTGGCCGATGTGACCGACCCTTCCTGCCTGGCGTCGCCCGCCTTCGGCGATTCCGCCTGCTGACCTTGCCCCGGCGCTGGCGCAGCGCTTCCGCATCCTGCCAGCGTTCCCGCCAAAGCCAGGCTCAGAACGGCTGCAAGCAGCCTTTTTTTTATGCGAGTCGTCTTATCCCAATACATAGGTCCATCTCCTTATCATCATTCAAAAAACGAAAAGACCCCTGCTTTCGGATCGTCTCCAAAGCAGAGGCACACTCTGACAAACCTGGCGGCCGCAGTCGACATCAAGTCGATATGCCGCCGGCAGGCTGCGCGTCTGCCCCTTTTCCTCGAAAGGCTGCATCGAATGCATGTTCAGGCAGGTTTCCTGACTTACGGGCTGCTTCGCTGAGCCAGAGCTCTTCGCCTTCCCGTCTGCTCCAGACAGTGACTTCATGAAGAGCATTTACCCGTTTACAGTGGCGGGACCGCGCCGGATTCACACCGGCTTCCCTTTTAACCCGCAAGCGTTGATTGGCTGTGCGGGCACCTGAACCGCTATGTTGTTGTCCGCTGCATGACTGGCATGCACAATTATTTCTCGGCAATTATTTTCATGACCTGCTTCGCTTTCTCTTTGTCCGGCGCATTGGCCGGAATGAACGCGAACAGATTTTTGCCGTCGAATTCGAGCTCCGTAAACCATTTGGTTTGATCCATCGGGATGCCGTACAGATGCTTTTGCTTCTTGCCGTCTTCCGTAACTTCCAGAACGCCCTCAGGAAAATCCTCCGCTTTGGCCACATCGTCCAGCGGAACATAACCGCCCTGCTCGCCCATCGCTTTAAAATGATTCTCCGGAATCATCAGAATGCCGTTCTGACCGGCCGCTATTTCGACGATCAGCTTCTCCATTGAAAATATAGGCGCCGCCAATACTTGCACACTGGCCGATTCACCTATTTCACTTTGCAGCGAGGCTTGCAACTTTTCTCCCGCTTCATTCGGGATCCCGTTGGATCCTATCATGAAAATCGACACATCCGCCTTCGATCCTCCGCCGCAGCCTGCAGCAAGTACGAACATCATCAGCAGCAGGCAGAGCAGCCCATTCCTTCTCACGCCGGTTTCTCCCCTCGTGTTTTTCCCTCTCTACCCCGATTCTCCAACATATCCTTTATGATGTTAACATAAAAGACCTGCTCTTTCAAAGCTTTTAAGAATAAGGAGGAAGCACGAAAAACCTGGCTGCTGCGCTGAAATCATCCTTACAGCTGACCATTTGACGTTTTGGCACTCTGCTGCTCACTTACACTTCTTTCGATCTCATAAAAGAAGCCGGTCAAGACCGGCCCTTTTGATGAAGATTCATATATTCATTTATTTTGAGATCAAGCTCCATACTGATTTTCACTACTTCCGGTGATGTCAGGTCATTTCCGTTTTGTACAAGGCGCTCCAGTTCGCGTCTTAAAAGGTAAATATGATCTTCTAAAGATAAGGCAGACGAAGCACGTTTTCCTGTTCCAAAAATCCACTTGGCTTTCTGATCATTCTCGCGAATCCAGCCGTTATTCATGTATTGCCGAAGCTGATATTCCGGAAAAGCCATTCTTCATCCCTCCCGCTTCATATCTTTAGACCTATAAAGAAAAAGATTCATATTCTATGAAAATATGAATCTACATCTAATATACCAGTTTTTGGGGGGATTGAAAATGGATAATATTGTTTAATTAAAGCTTTTTGATGAAATTGCCTATTCGATCAATCGCTTCAATCAGCTGGTTAACCGAAGTCGCGTAAGAACAGCGGACAAATCCTTCTCCACCCTTGCCAAATACATTGCCGGGTACTGCTGCGACCTTCGCCTCACGAATCAAGCGCTCGGCAAATTCCTCGGAGCTTAGCCCCGTTGCCTGAATGGAAGGGAAGGCATAGAATGCGCCCTGAGGCTCATGACACTGCAGTCCGATGTCCCGGAAACCCTGTACGACAAGACGACGGCGCTGGTTGTAGGACTCTACCATGCGGTCTTTTTCCTCCATGCCGTGCTTGAGCGCCTCCAGGGCAGCAACCTGTCCCATGGACGGCGCACACATGACCGTGTACTGGTGGATTTTGAGCATGGCCGATATGAGGTCGGGATGCCCGCAAGCGTATCCCATCCGCCAGCCGGTCATCGCAAACGCCTTGGAAAAGCCGCTCACAAGAATCGTCCGGTCGCGCATGCCCGGAATCGAAGCGAAGCTGACATGCTTTTGTTCATAGGTCAATTCCGCATAAATCTCGTCCGAGATAACGATCAGATCGTGCTCCTCAACGACTTTGGCAATCGGCAGCCAATCCTCATAGGTCATGATGCCCCCGGTCGGGTTGCTTGGATAGCACAGAATCAACACTTTGGAACGGGGCGTGATCGCCGCCTTGAGCGATTCCGCCGTCAGCTTGAAGCCGTCTTTGGCAAAAGTCTCGATGCCTACGGGAATGCCGCCGCCGATCCGGGTAATCGGGCTGTAAGAAATGTAGCAGGGCTCCGGAATAAGAATCTCATCGCCCGGGGTAACCAAGGCGCGCAGCGCCAGATCGATGGCTTCGCTTCCGCCAACGGTGACGATCACCTCTTCGGAAGGCTCATACGGGACGTGAAACGACTCGTACAAGTATTCGGCAATCGCTTCCCGCAGCTCAGGCAGCCCGGAGTTGGGCGTATACTTGGTATTTCCGCGTTCAAGCGAATAAACGCACGCTTCTCTGACATGCCACGGGGTGCTAAAGTCAGGTTCCCCTACTCCAAGGGATATAATATCCTTGCTGCCGCTCACCAGATCAAAAAACCTACGGATGCCTGATGGCGGAATTTCACGCACGAGCGGAGCCAGATAGCCGCTCATCGACTTCGTCTGCAGCGGTTGCTGTTGGGCCTGTTTATGCTCTATCATCTTCTCAGCGTCCTTTACGGTGAGATCAAGAGGCGGCGATCATCTTCATGATCTTCGAAGGTAATCCCGTCCTGCTTGTACTTTTTCAATATAAAATGCGTCTTCGTCGACAATACCCGATCAATCGGGGAAAGCTTATTGGAAACGAACGACGCCACCTCTTTGAGCGTTTTGCCTTCGATCTCCACGAGCAGATCATATGCGCCCGACATCAAATAGACCGATTTCACTTCAGGATATAAGTAAATGCGTTCGGCAATCGCGTCAAAGCCGCGTCCGCGTTCCGGCGTAATTTGCACTTCAATGAGGGCAGTGACTTTCTCGCTGTCCACTTTGGCCCAATTAACGACCGTAGCGTATTTTACGATCACATTCGCCTCTTCCAGCTCTTGAATCGCCTCCGCCACTTCCGCCTCGGAAGCCCCGAGCATGGTTGCGATCAAGGCCGGCGTGCGGCGTGCATCTTCTTTGAGCAGCTCAATGATTTTCATTTTGAATTGTTCCATGGATGCGCCCTCCTACAAAGCTTAAAATGACAGAAAAGAAGTTCGATGAAAATCAAACCTTTCTGTATCCATAAAATTCCGGCTTTACCATGGTATCCATTCTTCGGCTGGCTTCGACCGGAAGCTTTTATTATTACTACATATTACACCTATCGCCCGTCATTTGGCAAAGCAAAATTACAAAGAGCATGACATGCAGCCGGAAATGGACGACAAAAAACCCCCACAGTAATGGAGGCTGATCATCGACTTATGAAGCAGACTAGCTATGGCAGAAGCTGTGAGCTGTAAGAAGTTTACGCATATATCCTTCAATTTCCCGCCCTTGGTACCCGGGAAGCACTGTAATTTCAATCCTGCTCTGATCGGCATCCACGAGACGACCCAGTCCGACAAGCCGTCCTTGATCGTAAGCGGCTATAACACGATCACTATGAGAGTACGATTCGTATGAAAATTCTCCGCTCTGGCCAGAATGTGCGGAAACGGAATCGATCAACTGCTGAAACTGCGCCTCGCCCGGAAGCTCATTATGCAGTGCGATTTTCATGAAAGGTTCCCCTCTCCAGTAAGATGTTCAAAAATCAGAAGGACCGGTTTCCCGCTCCCTTGTTTATTATTATACATAATAATGAATATTTATGCAACCTTTTTCCGCACACTTTCTCTATACAAAAAAAGCGGCGGGAGCTGTCCGCCCTGGACTGTCCCGCCGCTTCCCCTATGCCGCTGCCATCAAAATATGTCCATGCTCAAATACCGTTCTCCCGTATCCGGCGCAATGCACAGCACACGTTTGCCGCGGCCAAGCTTGCGAGCTACCTGCAGACCGGTCCATACCGCCGCTCCCGCAGACGGGCCGACCAGGATACCTTCAAGCCTCGCCAAGTCACGCGTCGTTTGCAGTGCGTCCTCGTCAGCGACCTGCACGATCTCATCGTAAACATCCGTGTTCAGAATCGAAGGCACAAAGCCCGGGCTGGTGCCGACCAGCTTATGGGGCCCGGGCTGTCCGCCCGACAGAACCGGCGATCCTTTAGGCTCAACGACATAAATACTGATCCCCGGAAGCTTCTCACGGAGCACTTCCCCGGTACCGGTAATCGTCCCTCCGGTGCCCGAGGTGGCGATAAAGGCGTCCAGCCGCCCATCCATCTGCTCAATGATCTCCAGAGCCGTCGTTACTCTGTGGATATCCGGATTCGCCTTATTCTCAAACTGCTGGGGAATAAAGCTGTTCGGTATTTGCTCCTGCAGCTCAAGCGCCTTCTTGATGGCGCCCGGCATGCGTTCCGCAGCGGGAGTAAGTACGACTTCCGCTCCGTAAGCCTTCAGCAGATTGATCCGCTCCTTGGTCATATTGTCCGGCATAACCAAAATCGCTTTATACCCTTTTGCCGCCGCGTTCATCGCCAGCCCGATTCCGGTATTTCCGCTTGTCGGCTCGATGATCGTAGCGCCCGGACGAATCCGGCCATCCTTTTCCGCCTGAGCGATCAGATTGAACGCCGCACGATCCTTGACACTTCCGCTCGGATTGAAATATTCAAGCTTCACGTAAAGCTCCGCATCATCCTGGCCTACGAGACGGTTGACCCGGACGGCCGGCGTATCCCCGATCAGCTCTGTGATGCTGTTTACCATCTTTTTACTTGAACCCATGCTGCAGCCTCCCTTAACGTACAGAAACCTCCAGCTTCCGTACTACCAATCCTCTGTCCCCTTATTTTAGCGGGAGGGAATGTTTTGTCAAGCTGGCACGCGCTTACAACCATGCCTTAAGCTTTATCTGCCTTCACTTTACGCATCCAATACCAAGCCGCGATCGGCGAGCTGCCAATGGCGAGCAGCAGCCAGTTCATGGCTGCCGGGGACCGGGTCAGGGATACCACCGTAATGAATACCGCCGTACCCAGCAGACGTCCCGCATTGAGCGCAAGCTCCCTCATCACGATATATTCCTCCCGGCGCTTCACACTTTCTTCATCGCCTCCGATCAGATCAAAAACGATCGATGTCATGGGTATGGCATATAGCGGGTAGAATACGGCCGCTCCAATACCGAACATCAGGAGCGTAACAAAATCAACCTTCCAGAAAAAAGGAAAAATAATCAGCACCAGCATAACCGCCCCGATCAGTAAAGCTTTAGGCCGGTATTCCGGACGCAGCCATCGGCCCGCAAGCATAAAACTGATCAACGCCGCGGCCGAGGTCAGAAGCGAAAAATTGCCCAGCTTCATCTCGCTGCCGGTATGGACGAAAACGAGCAGGGCGATGAAAAAGCCGAACACGCCCTCCCGTACGCCTTGCGCCATCAAAGCCAGACCGACCTTGCGCCATGCCGTATCCTTTTGCCGTAAACATCGCCAGGTCAGGAACCACTCATAATTTCCCGAGGTTTTTCGTTTTTTCAGGAAAAAACTGACGATCACGCCGATGCAAAATACGATAAGGGACAATGTAAAAATAAGGCGGTACCCGTTGGTCTCCTGCATGCGGACAATAAGAAACCCCGATATCCAGGGGGCGATCATCCCCGCTCCCGATCCGAGCAGTCCTGCTGCACCGTTAAACCGGTCGCGGTTGTCCGGATCCGTCACCTCAAAATAAACGACATTAAAAGCCAACCAGAACAAACCGGATGACAGCCCCTGGACAGCCCCAAGGAGCACATAATAATCCGCCGACTGCTCGCCAAACCACAGCACAAGCAAATAAAACAGCGCGGCAACCGCCACTCCCGTTCGCAAACAGTTCATTTTATTATGTTCTTTCACCCATTTGCCAGCCAGCCAGAACGTCAAAGCCATCGAGAGGTGATGTACTAATGTAAACCAACCAATGACCGAAAAATCGTGCTTAGCCTTCCAGAGATATACATTCACGAAGACCCCGGATAAAGCGTTGGCGGCGGCAAATAATCCGTTGACTGTCAGCAGCAGCCGCGATTGTCCCGTTAACGGAGCGCTTTTCCCCGATCCCTCACGGCCCCCGCCTCCCGGGACTTCCCTGCGGACCTGCCGCCACTCATGACCTGCTCCGCTTTTGCTGCTTTTACGAGTCCAATGGTCTGGAAAATGTTTAGTTCCGGAATGCATTCGCTCACCTAATCCCATGTAATGTCTTAGTTAAGCTTCCCAAAAAGACAAAAAACATGAGCGATGCCGGCAATATGACAAACCTTTGAATCCCCGGTTAAAGAGAAAGCGGGGAAAGGCGCGAACGCCTCCCCCCACGATTTATGACGATGATTTGCCGTTTGAACGGAGCAGCTCGATCATGGCAAGCCGATCCTCCTCGGCCAAGGAATACTCTACCTTGAAGCAGGAAGGACAAACATAAACCTGTGACGAAAAAGACGCTTTGAGCAGGGGCTGCTTCAAGTTCCCGTGCACAAACGGCGCGAACCCTTGTGATCCGTTTTGCGTTCCGGCATACAGCATCAAGCTGTGGCATGCCGCGCATTCGGGAGCATCCTCCTGACTGTCCAGCACCCGCTGCACACCCTCTTCATACTCATCTATCAGCTCCAGGTCTTCGTCGGACAGATCGTAATCGTCCTCTTCTTCGTCATCGTACGTGATCTGCTGATCCGACGGCTTGACGGTAATATTTATACTCCGGTAATCTCCCAGCTCGTTGAAGCAGTGCGGACACGTTTCTTCCGGGCCGATCTCCGGATCCCAGACAATTTCGGTGTGGCACCAAGGGCATAGAGAGTCATAGGATTGCGGCAAACAATATTCCTCCCTTTATTCAACTCATGCATGATTAATAAAATAGTAAACGCCCGCGCCCAAAAACACAAGCGCAAGCGCCAACAAGGTGCCCCATAAATATTTCACAGGACGTTCCTCCTTCAAATCGAACAACGATCCGGATTCCATCAGGTGACGCTGGCGCCTACAACGTAAGAAAGCGATATCGAAATAATCATGGATAAAAAGCCGACCGCCCGGTTATCCTGCTGGATCTGTTCGTCAATTTTGAAATACGGTGTCAAAAACTCAAATATAAAGTAAGCGATCAGCAGCAGCAGGAATCCGAAGCCGGCCCAGATCAGCGAGTGCCAGATCGTGTCATTATTGAGAATGGAAAAACGAAATATATTACAAATCCCGAAAATTTTGCCGCCGGTCGCCATCGCTACGGAAAGATTGCCCTTCTTGATTTCGTCCCAATCCTTGTACTTCGTTACAAGTTCAAACAATGCCAGAAAAACGATTAATGCCAGCACGGCGACAGAAAAAAATGCCAACGTTTCCATGTATGGATTTGCTATCATGCGTCCCACCTCTTCATTCATCATGGTCGATTCTCCCCGCCTTTTCCTTGAAGCGCAAAGACAACAATCGAAGAGACTGAAAGTGCCATCCTTTCAGTCTCCGCTTTGCTTGTGAATCTTTTACTCCGCTTGCTTTCTCGCTGCGAGTTTCGCCTTCAACGCGGCCAATTCATCGTCTACACCGTCATTTTTGCCGAGAGCGGCTAATTCGTCGTCCAGGCTTTTCCCTCTGGAGTTCAGCTCACCGCTGGCCTCCGCTTCCGCTTCCAGCTGGAGCACCTTTTCGCTCATCCGGTCGAATCCCTTGGCGGCGTTGTCTGTGCCGAATCCGGACATCGCCTGGTTGATCTGCTTCTGCGCTTTGGCAGCTTCAGCACGGGCTACAAGAATATCCTTCTTGTTCTTCATCTTGGCGAATTCATCCTTCATTTCGGCAAGCTGGCTGCGCAGGCGGTCGGCATTAGCCTTGGCCGTTTCGAACTGCCCCTTCATCTCATCATGGCGCTGCTGGTGCTCTTTCTTATCCTGAAGCGCGCGGCGGGCAAGATCTTCATTCCCCGCTTCCAGAGCCTTGAGCGCTTGTTCTTCCCGCTTCTGAACCATTTCAAACGCTTCTTCATATTGCTGCTTGAATTTCTTCTCAATGGCAATTTGCTTCGCAACGGCAACTTCGGCCTCACGAATATCCTCTTCCATATCGCGCAAAAATTGGTTGAGCATTTTTACCGGGTCTTCCGCCTTGTCGAGCAAATCGTTGATCGAAGCCATCGTCAAATCGCGCAGTCTCTTAAAAATCCCCATATCGGAGCCCTCCTGAAATATGAAATGGTTATGTTTTTAGCCTGCAGAGCTTGTGGAACATCGATGCTTTACTCTTATATACGACAATCTTCTCACGGAGTTTCAAAAGTTTCAAAAGTAAAGAAAAATTCAGAATCAGTTCCCGGGCCGGGAAAACGGATGGTTGCAGCTGGTATTATTTCAGCTCCGCGACCGTCACCCCGGCGCCCCCTTCATTATACGCACCCATCCGGAAGCTTTTCACATGCTTGTGCTTGCGCAAAAATTCCTGAATCCCCGACCGCAGAACGCCGGTTCCCTTACCGTGAATAATATACACTTGTCCGAAATTGGCCAGATAGGATTCATCCAGAAACCGGTCCACCTCAATGATCGCTTCCTCGACATTTGCCCCCCGCAAATCAAGCTCCATCTTTGCGTTATCCTCCCTGGTCCGCTTCAGGCTTGAAGTTGCCTTCGGAGGCGTTTTCGTCTGTGAGGAAGCCTTTTTCACAAGCTGCAGATCGTCCTGCTTCACCTTCATTTTGAGGATACCCAGCTGCACATTCGCTTCCTGAGCGTTCACGATGTCCACCACATGCCCTCTTTGACCAAGGCTTGTGACGATGACTTCGTCTCCCGGTCCGATCACCTCCGGCTTTTTCTTCGGAGCCTTGGACGCCTTCTTCAGCTCCGGCGCAGCATTGTTCAGCCGGCTCTTGAGCTCGCTCAGCTTATGGTCCTTTACGCCGCTTCCTTCTTCCCGCTGCAGTCTGCGCAGCTCCTTGATGACCTCATCGGCCTCGCGCCGGGCTTTAGCCACCGCCTCGCGCGCCTCAAGCTCGGCCCGCTCGAGCAGCTTGTCGCGCTGCTCCTCGAAGCGCCGTCGCTCGCTCGCCAGCTGCTCTTTGAGCGCTTCGACCTCGAGGCGAAGCTGCTCCGCCGTGGTACGCTCCGCCTCCGCCTTCAGCCGGTTCTCTTCGAGCGTCGCAATCATCGACTCGACGCGCTGATCCTCCTCGCCGACCTGCCCCCGGGCATGATCGATGATCGGCTTGGCCAGACCGAGCCGCTCGGCGATGGCAAAAGCGTTGCTTCGCCCCGGCACACCCACCAAAAGCCGGTAAGTCGGCTTCAACGTTTGGACATCGAACTCCATGCTGGCATTGATGACGCCCTGGCGATCGAAGGCGTATGCCTTTAACTCGCTGTAATGCGTCGTGGCTACGATGCGGCAGCCCATCCGGTGAATATAATCCAGAATGGATATCGCAAGCGCCGAGCCTTCGGCCGGATCCGTACCCGCTCCAAGCTCATCAAGCAACACCAGGCTCTTGGGCGTCATTTCCTTCAAGATGCGAATGATATTGGTCATATGACTGGAGAACGTACTTAAGTTTTGCTCGATGCTTTGCTCATCCCCGATATCCGCATAAATCGCATCAAAGACGCAAAGCTGGCTGCCCTCCTCGGCGGGCACGAACAATCCGGCCATGGCCATGAGCGACAGAAGGCCGATCGTCTTGAGCGAGACAGTCTTGCCCCCTGTGTTCGGGCCCGTAACGATGATGGCCGAATAGCGGTTGCCCAGCTCCACATCGATCGGTACGACGCTGTCCGGTGAAATCAGCGGATGCCGGCCGCGCTTCAGCTTGATGAACCCGCGGTCGTTCAAGATCGGCAGCGTCGCTTTCATCTCACGGGCAAGCCCGGCTTTGGCAAAGATGAAATCCAGCTCCGCCAATGCCTCCACATTCACCAAAAGCGGATCAGCCGCTTCTGCGACAAGCGCGGAGAGCATGCGCAAAATTTTCTCAATCTCCGCTTCTTCCTTCAGCTTCAGCTCCCGAACGCGATTGTTCATCTGTACCACAACTTCAGGCTCGATAAATAGCGTTGCTCCCGATGCGGATTGATCGTGAATCATTCCGCCGAAGTGGCCGCGGTATTCCTGTTTTACCGGAATGACGTAGCGGTCGTTACGCATCGTTACCAGATTTTCCTGGAGCATCTTCTGGATCGACGGCGTCCGTATCATCTGCTCAAGACGCTCTCGGGCTTTCGATTCGCTGCCGCGCAGCTCTTGACGTATCCTTGCAAGCTCGGGAGTAGCGGAATCGGCCACATTCGCATTTTCATCGATGCACGCCCGGATCCGGTCCTCTATCGCTTTATGATCGGTCATCGGCTCCGTCAGTTCGATCAGCAGCGGTATCGGATAATCCTCATGCAGGGCTTCCAGAAACTTCTTCAGCCGTCTGCCGCCCTGGGATGTCAGCAGGATATCCAACAGCTCCACCGGATTCAGCATACCGCCGATCCGGGCGCGGTGAACCGCTGCGCGAATATCGCGTATACCGCCAAATGGAGCCCCGCCCTTAAGGCGTTCCACATTCACGGCTTCATCGGTAGCCTGCAGCCTGCGTTTCACCTCGGAAAATACACCGCTCGGCTCAAGCGAAAGGACGCGTTCCTGCCCCATAGATGTGGAAGCGTGCTGCGAACAACGCTGAAGCACGGCGTGAAAATCGAGGGTGGACAATATTTTTTGATTGTATGATGAATTTGTTTTCATTGGAATTGGTTATAAACCTGCCTTTCTTGAGAACCGAAAAAGCTATTCGCTATACTATTATATCCAAGTCGGAGCCGTTAAGCTATGGATACCCTAAGGATTGCCACTTATAAAGCGTTTTGTCCGCGGTAAAGCTAATTTCAAGCCCGCGAAGCTCAAGCGTCGCGACTAACGTATTTTAAGGAGGAATCTGCAGATGCATTTGCTTGGCCATCTCGTCAGATTTGTCGTTTCCGCCATCATGCTGCTGGTGGTAAGCTGGATTGTTCCCGGATTTTCCGTTGGGGGATTCTGGAGTGCCTTCTTTCTGGCACTGGTAATCGCCATTGCGGCGTGGATCATCGAAGGAGTTTTCGGCAGAAAAATTACGCCATTTGGACGGGGGATCGTAGGCTTCGTTACGAGCGCCCTTATCATCTGGCTGGCGCAGTTTATCGTAACCGGAGTATCGACCAGCATCATCGGCGCCATTTTGGCCGCCTTGGTGATCGGGATCATCGATTTGTTTATTCCGGTCAAGACTCCCTTTGAACACGCATCGAAACGCGAAGGCGCCAAGTAACAAAGGAACTGTCCCGGTCATGGGGCAGTTCTTTTCTTTTTGCAGCACATACAGGATTAACCGGATACCGTTTTTGTTTTGATGCACACGGGTTTCGGTCACGATCTTTTCACATGTCTGTCACGACCCTGACACAGCCAAACGAAGCCGATATTGGTAATATATATACATGAACAATTCTTTAATCAACCGGGTGGGGGGAATGATCATATGAAAAAGTGGATGATCAGTATTGTGGCTGTCGGCCTTATAATTGCACTGTCCGCCTGCGGTACAAAACCGCAAGCGTCGCAGCCTGCTGCCAATGAAAACACAGCAGGAGGAGCGGCAGGAAGCTCCGCATCGTCCCAGGAAGTCAAGCTGATTGCCACCAATTTTGCTTTTGACCAAAAAGAATATAAGGTGAAAAAAGGACAAGAAGTTACCTTTACGCTGGAAAACAAAGAAGGGCTTCACGGGATCGCCATTAACGGACTGAAAGTGAATCTGGACAATAATAAAAAATCGGCGACGGTGATCGTCGACAAAGAAGGCTCTTATGATATCATTTGCTCCATTCCATGCGGCTCCGGCCATATGGCTATGAGAGCCAAGCTAATCGTTGAAGCATAAACTCATATACAAGCAGCCTCATCCCGTACGGCAATGGCGGGTGGGGCTGTTTTTTTCGTATTCGGTTATCGTGTGCCTTAGAGCCGAAACTTATTTTCCGATTAACGACAGCATCGATCAAATCAACCGGACTGTCCGGCCGCCTGATCCCCATCCGCCCGGCTCTTCCACAGCTCCTGAAGCTTCTCCGTGATGACCGGTGTCCGCTCCAGGATATAAGGAGCCAAAGCGGATTGCTTCAACAGCCGCTGAGACGTGTCGTTGGGAAGCACGGTCATGATGTGGACGGCAATTACGGCAATCAACGCAGCTTCAATAAAGCCTAATGTCGCACCGCTAAACTGGTTAATTTGCTTGAGTCCCGGTGCCGCCGTCAACAGGTTTAACAGACGTCCGGCCATGCTGAAAGCGAATTTGGCGCCAAACAGCAGGAAAGCGAAAGCAAGCGCATTGTACACGTAAGTATCCAGATGCAGCTCTTGTGTGAGGAACGCATCATTTGAGTAAGTTTCATGTCCCGAATATCCGAGCATTCCTTGAAACCATGGCGCTGCATCATCGTAGAATGCAAATGCAATCAGGTAAGCCGCGAACAAGCCGGCGATCGAGAGGAGCTGGGCAATGAACCCACGTGAATAGCCGAGCACGATCCCGACAGCCAAGATCACCAGTACTCCCCAATCCAATCCGTTCATTCTTCTATTCCTTCTCCACGAGCTCAATCCACTCGTTATATTCGATTTGCAGCTTTTCGTATTCGGATCTCAAGGTCTCCAGTTCCTGATATACCTGTTCCGCCTTCTCCAGCTGCTGTCCGTATTCGGCCTGCAGCGCTTTATGCTGCTGCACCTGTGCGTTCAACTGTTCCTGCAGCTCATTATACAGCTCTATCTGCAGCTCAAGCTCTTCCTGCTGCTCCGTCAAATCACGCCCCAGCTTCTTTGCCAGTTCGGCTTGCGCCTCCAGCTCAACAATGCGGGCTTCCTGTGCGGCAAGCCGCTGCTGGAGCACATCCCGCTCGCTCTGCGCGGAGATCTGCCGTTCTTCGAGCGCAGCGCACTGTTCTACCAGCGCCCTGCTAAGCTCTTCTGCCGCCTCGCGTTCGCGGCGCAGCTCGGCTAATTCGCTTTCGCGTTCAGCCAGCTTGCTTTCCAGTTCCGCCCTATACGCTTCATGCCTTTCCGCCGTTTGCCGAGCCTGCGCTTCCTGGGAAACGACGCGCTTCTGAAGCTCGTCATACTGTCCCTGCAGTTCGTCATACAGTTCCTGCTGCAGTTCAAGCTCTTCCTGCTGCTCATGAACCTTGGCGCGAAGCTCGTCGGCATAAGCCGCCTGCGACTCGCTGCGCTGCTGCCACTGGCTGCTGCTTTCCTGCAGCTGCAGATTGTACGCCTGCTGCTGCGCGAGCTGCCGTTCCAGCTCCGCCCGGCGCGCCTCCAACCCGTCGGCTGTCTGCTTCCACTCCGCTTCGCGCTCGGACAGCTTCCGCTCGAGCTCCGCCAGAGCTGCTTCCTGCTCCGCAGCTTCCTCGCGGGCGCGATTGCGCACGGCCGCCAGCTCCCCGGCGTGCCGCTTCTCTTGATCCGCCAGCTGCCGCTGCAGCTCTGCTTCGCGCAAACTGCTTTGATCCCGCAGTCCTTCAAGCTCTGTTTCCAGCTCACGGTAAAGTTCCTCCTGCAGCCCGAGCTCTTCCTGCTTCTCATGATGCTCGCGACGCAGCGCCTCGAGCTCCGATTGCAGCTTGTCATTAAGCTGCTGCAGTTCCCGGCCTTTCTCCAGCTGTTCGCCCAGCTGCATCTGCAGCCGCCGCTTTTGCTCCAACTGCTCTGCCAGCTCCGCTTCACGCTGCTGCGCCTGCACACGCTCTTCCGCTGCCTGCTGCTGCAGTTCGTTGTAGAGCGTTACCTGCAGCTCAATCTCCTGCTCCCGCTTGGCAACCTGCTCCTGGAGCAGGTCCAGCTGATCGCTGAGCTCTGCATACTGCCGCTCCCACGTCGCAAGCTGCTCAACCAGCTTGTCCCGCTCGGCCTGTACGGTCTGCAAACGCTGCTCCAGCTCACGGACGCAAGCCTCCTGTGCAGAGAGGCGCTGTCCCGTTTGCTTTGCCGCCTCCGCCTGCTTGACGAGCTGCGCTTCCAGCGAAGCCGCACGGCCTTGCAGGCCGTCTTTCTCTTTCTCCAGCTCAGATATACGCCGCTCCAGTCCCTGCTTCGCCTGCTCCAGTTCCCGCAGCTGCTTTTCGCGGCGCTCCGCTTCCTGCGCATCCGAATGAACACGCTCTTCAAGCTCCCACGTACGCCCGACTGCTTCCGTCAGCTGCCGTTCCAGCTCTCCGGTCAGCTCCAATTGACCGTCCAGCCGCTCCCGTACCTCCGCCAGTTCCGTTTCCAGCTTCTTCCGCAGGTCCTCCAGCTGATTCAGCTCCGCACGAAGTGCAGCCGACTCCAGCTCGGCTTGCTCGAATGCGGATTGCTGCGCATCCCGCTCCGCCGTTACGGCGGCCAACCGCTCGTTTACGGCAGACAGTTCCTCCTGCTGCTGCGCATGAATCCCACGGAGCTCCGCCAGATCATCCTGCGCTTTTTCAAGCTGCCGCACCTTGGCGAGCGTGCTTTCCAGCTCCTTCTGTATGCGTGTCCATTCATCCGCCATGTTCACCGCCGCCAGCACGGCGATTTTGGGCAAATCCAGCCGGGGACTGCTTTCGGCAATTCGATGCATTTGATCATTGACGAGCGCCGCAACGCTCTTTATATAAGAAGGACTCGACCTTGAAATCAGCTTATATTGAGTGCCATAGATGTCTACGGTCATCCGGACTTTATCTTCACCGCTCACGAAACGCTGCTCCCCTTTCCAGAACAAACAAAAAAATTCTCCGTATCCTAGAAACATTCGATACGGAGAATCGCTTTTCCTGCTACAGTTCTCAACCTTTTGTCAGAAGAGATGAACCATTATTTCCTCAGCACGGCGGCGAAAGCCGATTCCAGCTCGGCCACAACGCGGCCATGCAATTCGCTTACCTCATTGTCGGTCAATGTACGGTCCGGCGTCCGATACACAAGGGAAATGGCGACGCTTTTCTTATCCGCTCCAAGCCGTTCACCCGTGTAAACATCGAATACCTGAATCGACTCAAGCAGAGAACCCGCCGTCTCCCTGGCTTTATCCAGCAAATCGCCCACGGCTACGCCGCGGTCCACCACCAGCGCCATGTCGCGGATAATGGCCGGGTAACGAGGCAGCGGGTCATAGGTGAAGCGTTCACCCGCTAGCTCCGTGAGCGCGTCCATTTCCACTTCTAATACGTATGTGTCGGCAAGGTCTTTCTGCTGCTGCAGTGCCGGGTGCAGCTGTCCGAGCGTTCCGATGATTTTGCGGACTCCGTCACGCTCTACTTCCACTTGCGCGCAGCGCCCCGGATGGAAGCCTTCCGGACCTGCCGCTACGTACCGGACGCCTTCTATACCCAGATACTGGACGAGCCCTTCAAAGATCCCCTTCAAATCATAGAAGTCCACGTCCCCCGGTTTTCCCGTCCAATGCACATCGCTCCGCTTGCCCGTCAGCAGGATCGCGAGCATAAGCTTCTCCTCCGGCAGCCGGCTGAGCGTTTCTTCATCCGAGAGGAACACGCGGCCAATCTCAAAAACAGCCACATCGTTGATGTTCCGGTTGCGGTTATATGCAGCCACGTCCAGCAGATGAGGCACCAGGCTCGTGCGTAGCACGCTGCGTTCTTCGCTCATCGGCATCGCCAGGGCTACCGGCTTCGTTTCGCGGTGAGCGCCAGGGAAGCTGTGAATCTGTTCCGGATGGGTGAACGAATACGTAATGGCCTCATGAAGGCCGCTGTTCGTCAGAAGCGTCCGGACCACGCGGCGGATCGACTGCTCTCTTGTGAGTGCGCCCGGCGTCGTTACTACGTTCATCAGCGTTGTCGGAATATGATCGTAGCCGTGAAGGCGCGCCACTTCCTCAATGAGGTCGACCGCTCTCGTGATATCACCGCGTCTGCTGGGCACATGCACCCGGAAGCCATCCCGATCAAGCGGCTCAACGGCAAAATTCAACCGCCCGAAAATGGCTTTCACTTCCTCGGCAGACAACTCGGTACCAAGGTAGCTGTTGATGCGGCCTACGGTGATCTCGATCTTCACCGGCCGATGCTCGCCGCTTACAGCCTCTACCACACCCGATGCCACTTGTCCGCCGGCCAGCTCCGCAATCAGTGACGCCGCACGGTTCAAAGCCGGAATGACCGCTTCCGGATTCACTTCCTTCTCAAACCGCAAAGACGCCTCGGAACGGAGCCCGAGCTGACGCGACGTTTTGCGGACGGAGCCGCCGTCGAATTTGGCCGATTCCAGCACAATCCGGGTCGTTCCCTCGGTGACCTCGGAATTCGCGCCCCCCATTACGCCTGCAATCGCGACCGGCTTCGTACCGTCCGTAATCAGCAGCATGTGAGGCTCAAGCGTTCTCTCCACATCGTCGAGCGTTACAAGCTTCTCGCCTTCGCGGGCCAGCCTTACGTCAATATGGCCGTTGGCCAGCTTATCCGCATCAAACGCATGCAGCGGCTGTCCAAATTCCAGCATCACGTAGTTGGTAATGTCGACGATATTATTGATGGGCCGAATTCCGGCCGCCATCAGACGATTTTGCAGCCACAAAGGTGACTTTCCGATTCGTACGCCTTCGATCAAGCGCGCCGCATAATGCGAGCACAAATCTTTTGCGGAAATTTCGACCGATATCTTATCCTCCGCCTTTATTCCGCTTGTATTCTTACGGAGTCCCGACTCGGCGTCAGGCAGCTTGACTTCCCGGCCGAGAATGGCGCCGATCTCATAAGCCGTACCCAGCATACTCAAGCAATCCGAACGGTTCGGCGTCAGATCCAGATCCATTACCTCATCGTTTAGAGCGAGCACATCCAAAATGCTTGCACCCACCTCCGTGTCCTCAGGCAGAACAAGAATGCCTTCCTGAATCTCCTTGGGCAGCAGCTTGTCGTTTAAGCCCAGCTCCTTGGCCGAGCAAATCATTCCCTGCGACTCCACGCCGCGCAGCTTCGAGCGTTTGATCGACAATCCGCCCGGCAGCTTCGCGCCTATTAGCGCGACAGGCACCTTCTGGCCTGCAGCCACATTTTTCGCTCCGCAAACGATTTGCAGATCTTCGCCTTGGCCCGCATCGACGATGCATACGCTCAGCTTGTCGGCATCCGGATGCTTCTCCCGCGACTTGACAAAGCCGACGACGACCTTTTCCACACCCTTGTTCCGGTTTTCCACAATATCAACTTCAATCCCGCTTCTAGTCAGCTTTTCAGCCAATTCGGCCGCTGTATTACCGCTTATATCCACATACTGGGATAACCATTCATACGATACCTTCATTTCCCCAGGTCACGCTCCCCTCTTAAATATGCACGAACTGCTTCAGGAACCGCAGATCGTTCGTATAGAAATGGCGAATATCTTCAATGTCATATTTCAGCATCGCGATTCTTTCCACGCCAAGACCGAAGGCAAATCCGCTGTATTCCTGCGGATCATAGCCTGCCATCTCAAGCACGCGCGGATGCACCATGCCGGAGCCAAGGATTTCGAGCCATCCTGTCTGCTTGCACACCCGGCAGCCGTGACCGCCGCACATCGCACAGGTGACATCCACCTCCGCACTGGGCTCCGTGAACGGGAAGAAGCTCGGCCGCATCCGGATTTGCGTTTGCTTGCCGAACAGCTCCTGAACGAATTGAAGCAAAGTCCCCTTGAGGTCGCTCATACGAATGCCCTTGTCGATGACAAGTCCTTCAATTTGCGTGAACATATGGGAATGCGTCGCATCGTCGTCGTCACGGCGGTATACCCGGCCGGGGCAGATGATTTTGACCGGCACATGGCCTTTCATTTTCTCCATGGTCCGTACTTGTACCGGAGAGGTGTGCGTCCGCATCAGAATATCTTCCGTTACATAGAACGAATCCTGCATGTCGCGCGCCGGGTGGTTTTTCGGCAAATTCAGTGCTTCGAAATTGTAGTAATCCTGTTCCACCTCAGGGCCTTCGGCCACCGAATAACCCATGCCGATAAAAATATCCTCGATCTCCTGAATCACCTTGCTGATCGGATGCACCGCACCCCGTGCAACGGGCCGCCCCGGGAGTGTTACGTCAATCGTTTCAGCCGCCAGGCGTGCCTGCGTTTCCGCTTGGTTGTATTCTGCCTGCTTGGCTTCAATCACTTCCTCGATCGCAGCGCGCACTTCATTGGCCACTTGACCGATAACCGGACGCTCTTCCGCGCTCAAAGCGCCCATACCGCGCAAAATTTCGGTGAGCGGGCCCTTTTTCCCTAAATACTTGATACGAAGGTCGCTGAGCTGCTGCTGGTTTTCCACACGAGCGAGCTCATTAAGCGCCTCTTCCTTTAATGCAAGCAATCGTTCTTTCATCGCCATGCCGCCTCCTTAATCGTTGTTTCATTATGTGCCTTAGCCTTAAGTGCCTCCCGGTTTCGCTCAACGCAAAAAAGGCTTTTCCGTCCGATAAGGGACGAAAAAGCCGCGGTACCACCCTTGTTGGAAAAACCTTTCTTATGCTGCATAGCATAGGCACGAAGAAACGGTTCCTCCCACTTCGTTGAACGTAACGGTTCATGAACCACAATTCGCGGTTCGACACCGGTTCCTTCTACTTGCCGATACAGACGTACGGTTTCAAAGGACTGCTCAGGAGCGAACTTGGGCAGCCTGATTCCTCGGACACGCTCTCAATCGCCGGCGTATCCTCCCTGTGAAGAAGCACTGCTTACTTTTCTCCGTCAACGCATTTATCATTATGGATTTATCAAGTATTATATGCAAACGATGCGCCGGATGCAAGTGCCCTCCGCCTATCCGGTTACTGGGCCGGTGGCGTAAAGGTGCGTGCTAGAAACTCGGTATCGAGCATAAAAAAGGCATTGCTGTCTTTATCGATGCGCTTCAGCTTTTGAATAATGCTGTCAAACAGCGCCTCTTCCTCAACCTGCTCGTCAATAAACCACTTCAAAAAATGAATGGTGGCATGCTCGCGATCGTTCATGGCAATGTCGGACAAGTCATAGAACCGTTTGGTCACAACTTTCTCATGCTCATAGGCATGCTGATAAGCATCCAGTACGGACTTGTAATTATTATTCGGCGTATCCATGCCGGATACGGTGACGCGTTCGCCGCGATCGTTTAAATACTTGTATATTTTCATCGCATGGAACCTTTCTTCCTCGGCCTGCACAATGAAGAAATTCGCAAACCCGTCCAGGCTCTCCGAAGAACAGTAGGCCGCCATGGCCAAGTAGACTTGAGCCGAATAAAACTCAAAATTCATTTGGTCGTTCAACGCTTTGCTCAACGCTTCATTCATGAAATCACATCCTAAATATGTAGTCATATATCCCTATAATATACCATTGTGCGTCAAGGAAAGCGATTGTGAAATGTGAACATGATATGTCATTTCCTGCCGCCAAGCCGGAAGATCAACTGATCTTGTTCTTCAATTTTTCAAATAACATTTCGGCATTCGGGGCAGATACCAGCTTCTTGGATTTTCCTACAACGGCAAAGCATTCTTTGGAGCAAAGCTTGCAGTTACCCAGGCAGTCCCTTTTCTTCTGCTTTACTTTAGGATAGTCGCCTTTAATGCTTTTATACACTTTTTTGGTGCCTCTTTTAAAATTTTTGCAGCAGTATCTGATCTTTTTCATAAAGATGACGTCCCGCCTTCCGCCGCTAATTCAAAGCTTTATACCCGAATGATAATAGTTATCATTATCAATGTCAATCCTGCAGAAAACCGGTTGTTGTCGGTTGTTGCCGCTCGTTGCCGCTGCGATCGCGCTTCACCCCTCTCACGCGGGCCACTGCGCAGAAATTCATCCTTACGGCGGGGCTTTTGGCCTCTCCGCTCTCTATTGCGCTGATTTTCAACGTTACCAGACTGCTGCATACTAAAAAGCAGTAGAGATGGGACGACTCTTGCTCTACTGCTCCTCTACTTCACGGCTGCACTATTGGCAGACGATATTCCTCGCATTCCTTGAGCCATCGTACTACAAGCTCCGGATTGGAAGCAAAATGCAAATGCGTATAACCTGCCACCGTCCGGTACAGCAGGCAGCCGTCCTTTTTCGTGCCCCGCAGACCCTTGGTTTCATAGGCTGGTGCCGGCTCTACCGCCTCCGCCGGTACATAGGTGGAATAATGGAACTCGTGCCCGCGCGCGATGTCCCCGTCCCGAAACAGAAAATTGTCCGGCGTGCCTGTGATTTCCCTGAGTCCTAGTGCAGCGAGCTTCGGCTGCATGACAACTTTGCCGGGGATAAGCCCCAGCATGGGATAACTTCGGCCCTGTGTATCTTCAATCGCCTGTGTCAAATACATAAAGCCTCCGCATTCGGCCAATGTCGGCAATCCGCTTTCCAAGGCTTTCCGTATGGACCCGGCAACCGCCTCCTCCCGGCTCAGCGCATCAGCGAATTCTTCGGGGAAGCCCCCGCCAATATATAGCCCCTGCACCCCTTCCGGAAGCGGTTCTCCCGCCAGCGGGGAGAAGTAGACCAGCTTTGCTCCGTAATGCTCCAGAAGCTCCAAATTTTCAGAATAATAGAAATGGAAAGCCGCATCGTACGCTACAGCCATTCTGACTTGATATAACCGGGCCGGAGGCGCAAAAAGCTTCGGCGGCTCTACTGCCGGCGGTTCAGCGGCGGAAGCAAGCTCCAGCAGTCTATCCAGATCGGTATTCTGCTCCAGACGATCGGCCAATTCCTCGAAGAAACCGCCCATCTCCCCACGTTCAATGGAAGGTACGAGTCCGAGATGACGCTCGGGCAAGGCCAGCTGATCTTCCCTCTTCAGAAAGCCGATGACCGGAATGCCGCATTCCTGCTCGATCGCTTGTTTGACAATGCGGTAGTGTCCGTCACTGCCGACCTTGTTGGCGAAAACGGCGGCAATGCGCACATTCGGCTCCAGAAGCTGAAAGCCTTTCACGATCGCGGCCGCGCTCCGCGCCATGCTCTGACAGTTTACCACCAGCAGAACAGGCAGCTGCAGCAGCATGCCGATCTCGGCTGTGCTTCCTGTGTTGGACAGCGGATCTTTCCCGTCGTACAGCCCCATTACACCTTCAATGACCGATACATCGGCATCCTTGGAGGCGCGTCCGTATATTTCTTTCACCGTCTCGGACGTCAGCATCCAGCTGTCCAAATTGCGCGAAGACCTGCCGGTCACCGCCTTATGATAAGTCGGATCGATGTAATCCGGGCCGCATTTAAATCCCTGCACCGTCAAGCCTCTGCGGCTCAAAGCCGCCATGAGACCAAGGGTAACGGTCGTTTTGCCTGCACCGCTGCCGGTCCCGGCGATGACGACGCTTCGATGAACCGCTTGTCCGTTCACCCCTATGCTCATAAGCTGCCGCTTCCCTTCTCAAAATCCATTATGCCAACGGATATCGTTACGTTGCCGCTTTTTTTCTTTACCAGCGCAAGACGTTTCGCTCCCGTAAAGCGTTTGGCGGCAGGTTCGCTGACGCCGTACGCGCCGGTATATTTATATACGGTCTCGGACGGTTCCTCGATCGGTATTTCATTAAGCTCCCCGGGCGTATAGCAAACCAGCGGCCAGCCGTTCTCTTCACATACGGCGAGCAGGCCTTCCTCGTCTTTTTTCAAATCGATAGTGCAAACCGCCTTCACGCTACGAATCGAAAACTGAAGCTCCTCCAGCGTTTCCCGGATAACTGCCGCAATTTCCTCGGAGGAGGTGCCCCGATTGCATCCGATGCCGAGTGCGATCACTTTGGGACGGAACAGCACGCCGTTTTTCAGAATGGGCTCTTCTTCAGGCGTGAGGATACGATGAGTCACGACCAGCGCAGCCTGCGGCTCATCGCCTAGAGCGGTCGGGATATCCTTGTAAACGCGGATGTTGTGCGGGAGCGGAGACGGATAAGTCCACCAATCCGGTTCCCCGGATTCCTGAATGATAGCGATTCGTTCCTCATTTACGACGGATGCGCTCACCGGCGTCAGCTTGTCCGCCGATTCCCAAGTCCATCCGTAACGTCGTCCGAACAAATCGACGGCAATCGTCTTCTGCACGTCCGACGCCGTGGTAATCACCGGCACTGCGCCAAGTACCGCCGCAACCTCGCGCGCGAGCTCGTTCGCTCCGCCCAAATGGCCGGACAGCACGCTGATGACATGCTCGCCTTTGTCGTCAATGACGACGATACCGGGATCCGTCTTTTTATCCTTCAATAAGGGAGCGATCATGCGAACGACGGCCCCAAGAGAAATGATGCAAATGATTCCGTCGTAAGCGGGAAACAGCGCCGGAAACAGCAGGCGCACGCTTCCTTCAAACAGCTGGATATTCCTTCCGGATTCGTCTCCACGGGCGAACTTGGACATATAATACACATCCGCATGGTCAAACGACCGCTGCAGCCGGCGTGCTAGCTCCACCCCGTGCTTTGTGATGGCAATCAACGCATAATTGCCCGATTTCCGGATATCCGGGATCGTCCCTTCCTGCAGCGTAATGACTTCCGGTTCCCCCATCAGTCCTTCACCCCTTTGCG
Source organism: Paenibacillus naphthalenovorans (assembly GCF_900099895.1). GTDB lineage: Bacteria > Bacillota > Bacilli > Paenibacillales > NBRC-103111 > Paenibacillus_G > Paenibacillus_G naphthalenovorans. The sequence continues at coordinate 54,724 of NZ_FNDY01000015.1, read as the reverse complement.
GTAGCCGTGCGTGAACGATTTATCGTACAGCTTCGAACGGTACTCCTCATGAGTACCGATTTCCGGGTCGAGCGCCCATCCGGCCAAAATCATCGCATGCTTGCGAATTCCGTTCACGCGCATATCCTCATCCAACCGGGCAAGCGTAGTCCGCACGATGATTTGATCCGGCCAGGACGCTCGTTGAACGACGGCAACCGGGGTTTCGGGACTCCATCCGGCCTCTGTCAGCTCGCGCACCACTTTTTTCGTCAGCGTTGCGCTCAGAAACAACGCCAGCGTACAGTGATGGGCCGCCAAATCTTTGAGCTGCTCGCGATCCGGCACCGGAGTGCGTCCTTCGGCCCGTGTCAGAATGACCGTTTGGGTCAGCTCCGGAATCGTAAGCTCAGCCCCTACCGCAGCCGCAGCCGCAAACACGGAACTGACACCCGGTACGATCTCGCATGCGATTCCTTCCTTGGCCAGCAGCGCCTTCTGTTCCATGATGGCCCCGAAAACGGCCGGATCGCCCGTATGGACACGGGCTACAAGCTTGCCTGCTTTGACGCGGTCCGCCATGATGGCCACCATTTCCTCCAGACTCATCCCCGCGCTTTTGAGCACTTCCGCTTCAGGCTTTGCCCGTGCAATCAGTTCGTCGTTCACAAGAGAGTCCGTGTAAAGCACGACATCGGCCTCCTGGAGGATGCGCAGTCCCTTCACCGTAATCAAATCCGGGTCTCCCGGGCCTGCGCCGATAATATAAAGCTTCATTTTCTCACCACCATTAAAGTCAAATACTCCAGCTCGCGACCGGCCAGCTCTTCGATATTGCGCCAAATTTGCTCCTCGCCCGAGGTCACCTTAGTCAGTACCGACGCCTTGTCCGTCAGCCCCAGATCCCGCAGCACCGACAGCATCAGATCGATGACCTTCGCTACCTTGATGAACACGACGCAATCATGCGTTTCCAAAGCCCGGCGCATCTGCCCATAATCATTCGTAGCCGGTACGATCGCCATCTGCTCGTCACCGTCGGCAAGCGGTAACCCGAGTCTGGATGCCGCAGCGTTGACGGAGGATATGCCGGGAACCGAAATGGCCTCCACCTCCGGGTGCCTTTCTTTCATCAGGCGCATTAAATGGATATAAGTACTGTACAGCATCGGATCGCCTTCGGTGACGAACACGACATTTTTCCCCTGCTCAAGGTGGCTCCAGACCGTATCTACTGTCTTGTTCCACTGTTTTTCCAGCGCTTCTTTATCTTTCGTCATCGGGAAGGTCAGGGCGAGCATCTCCTTTTCCCGGGTGTCTACATACATTTCTACAATGGTCAGGGCGTAGCTCTTGGCGCCCGATTTTTTGCGCGGATAGGCGATCACCGGCGATTCCTTGAGCAAACGAAACGCCTTGACCGTAATGAGTTCCGGATCTCCCGGGCCTACGCCCACACCGTATAATGTGCCGATCTTACTCATCCGTTTGTCCTCCTGTCGTCGGACTGTCTTTTTGATGCCGTCTTGCTGCAATGATATACACGGGGTTCAAGCTTTCAAACCGCGTCATGTCCAGAATCGGCTTGCTGCGGCTGATTTGGGCGAGCGTTATATCCGCTGCGAAGCCTTCTTCGGCAAAAGCTTTGGTTGCGGCCGACAGGTTCTCGATCGTTGCAGCGTTCAGCACAATGGTACCTCCCGGTCTCAAACGATTGCAGCAGATCGAAAGCAGTTCCCTCAGCTCTCCCCCGCTGCCTCCAATAAACACCGCATCCGGATCGGGAAACTGATCGAGTCCCTCCGGCGCTTTGGCATGAATTCCCGTAATGTCAGTCCGGAATTTGCGGATATTTTCACGGAAGTTCGCCAAGTCCCCTTCATTTTTCTCGACCGCATACACAGCCCCGTCACGGCATATCCGGGCCGCTTCAATCGCTACGGAGCCTGTGCATGTACCGATATCCCATACGATGCTGTCCCGTCTTAAATGAAGGGCCGCCAAGCTGAGGACGCGAACCTCTTTTTTCGTGATCAGCCCTTTGTCGGGCTTGCGCTGTGCAAACTCGGCGTCATCAATGCCGAGCGGCCAATCCGGCGACGCTGTCCCCGGCCGCCTCCGCAGAATCACGATATTCAGCGGTGAGAAGCCCGATTCACCGGAGGCGGCAAGCTCTTCGAGCCCGTACCAGCCGGTACGCTCCTTCGTACCTCCGAGATGCTCGCCGACAAAGACGCGGTATTCGGTCATGCCGAATTCCAGCAAATAGCGGGCGATTGCACCCGGATGGTTCTTCTCATCCGTCAGCAGCGCTACTTTGGCTTGTCCGTCGATCCGCTGCGCAAGCCCCTTCAGGCTGCGGCCGTGCGCGCTTGCGATATATGCATCCTGCCAGCTCTCGCCGATTCGCGCAAAGGCGAGCTGAAGCGAGCTCACCTGCGGATATACCTCCACCCGCCCGGGAAGCTTGCCCGCCAAATAACCGCCTATACCGTAAAATAGCGGATCGCCGGATGCCAGCACCACGGTCCTCCGGTGCTCTGCCTGAAGCTTCTCCGTCAGCTCGCCCAGACCACCCTTAATCAGGATCGTTTCTCCCCGAAAATCCGGAAAAAACTCCAGCTGCCGTTCTCCTCCGATAAGCACCTCGGCCTGCCTGATCCGATCCATGTACAATTCAGGCAAACCCGCCGTTCCGTCATCACCGATCCCTATGACGGCAATCGTTTCTTTCATCTAAAAATCCCCTTCCTGCCTGACGCTATATCCGCCGCTTTCCTTGGTCATGCTCATCCTTCCCAACAGCTCGGCCTTCATCGAGATAATGACCGTTTCCACCTCAAAGCCTGAGCTGCTGCTTCCCCCTGCTTCTTGAAGCAAAGAACGGCAGCAGTACGCGCACATCACATCGAAAAATAATCTGCATCCCAGCTCATGCATCATATCTCCCACCTGAGAAGCGGTGTTCGCTTCGGCAATCTTACGGACCACCGTCTCAGAAGCTCCGGCCTCCTCCGCCATACGGGCAAGAAAGCCGAAATCAACGGGGGCGCTCTTGGAATGTACCATCATCACCCCTTGCGCGACTTTGGAAAACTTGCCCATCATTCCGACCAGCGTCACCTTGCGAATGCCTTGTCTCGCACATTGTTGAAGCGCGAACCCGACAAAATCCCCCATTTCGACGAACGCTTCCTCCGGCAGCTTCGGATACATCTCCATCCCGAACTTTTCGGTCCGTCCTCCGGTAGAAAGAACAACATGGCTGCAGCCGCCCTTGACCGCTACTCGGATAGCTTGGGCTACGCTGGCTTTATACGCTGCCGTCGAGAACGGGACGACGATCCCCCGCGTACCCAGAATCGAGATGCCGCCTACTATGCCGAGTCTGGCATTCAGCGTCTTCTTCGCGATTTCTTCTCCATCGGGAACGGAAACAACCACCCTTACCCCCCGATTCAGCTCATACCGGTTTAATACCGCCTCGACCGCTTCGCGGATCATCTTCCGGGGGACCGGATTAATCGCCGCCTGACCAACCTCTACCGGAAGTCCGGGCTTTGTTACCCGACCTACGCCGACGCCGCCGTCCAGCTCGATGCCGGGCGTTTCCCGCCAGGAAACCTCGCAAATGATTCTTGCTCCATGAGTCGCATCCGGGTCGTCGCCGCCATCCTTAATAATTTCAGCGGAAGCCCGGTGCTCCTCCACCTCGCATGCGACGATCTCGAAGGTGACGTCCTGACCGATCGGCAGCCGGATGGTCGACTGCCGCTGCGGCTCCTGCACAATCAGCGCCTCAAGCGCCGCCTGCGCCGCAGCGGTCGCGCAGGCGCCCGTCGTATATCCATGACGCAGCGGCTTGGACTCCTTCGCATCCATGCCGCTTATCCTTCGCGCTCTGCAAGCAGCGACAGCGCATTAACGGATGCCACTGCAACAGGGCTGCCGCCCTTCCGGCCGATATTCGTAATGAAAGGCACATCAAGCTTGAGCAGCTCTTCTTTGGATTCCGCCGCAGAAACGAAGCCGACAGGCACGCCGATGATCAGACCCGGCTTCGCCTGGCCTTCCTTGACCAGACGAATCAGTTCCAGCAGCGCCGTCGGCGCATTGCCGATCGCATAGATCGCTCCGTCCGCCTCACGGGCCGCTTTACGGATCGAGATGATCGCCCGCGTCGTATTCAGACGCTTCGCTTCCTCCATAACATCCGGATCCGATATGTATACCCGAACGTCGCCGCCGTACTTTTGAATTCTCGGCTTGCTGATGCCCACCTGCACCATTTGCACATCGGCTACGATCGGCTTGCCGCTTCGGATGGCGTCGATACCGGCGCGGATGGCATCCGGATGGAACACCAGGCTGCGCCCCAATTCAAAATCCGCCGATGCGTGAATGACCCGCTGCACCACCTTGTACTGCTCCTCGGTAAAGGAATGCTCGCCAAGCTCCTCGGTAATCATTGCAAAGCTTTTCTCCTCAATTTCCTGCGGCTGTACCGTCAGCGGTTTAAACTCCGTCCGAAAATCCATAATTTATCGCGCCTCCCGTAACGTGTGATTTAATTCGTCCAGCACTCCGTCAAACTCCGAATACACAACGCCGTAATCCAGCTGCGGGCGTCCGATGACGATCGTATCAATGTTCATTTCCAGCGCTGCCGCAAGCTTTTCTTCGACCGCCCCGATTTTGCCGCTTTCCTTTGTGATGACCGTCGTGACCCCGTAATGCCGATACAGCGCTTGATTCAATTCCTTGGAAAAGGGCCCCTGCATGGCCACAATATTTTTCTGTTCGATGCCCAGCTGCTCGCACTTCTCCATGTTATCCTTACGGGGCAGCATACGGGCAACCAACGTCGTATCCGGGAGCCCGATCAGCCGCTCGGCAAAAATATGCAGCGTCTTGCTGCCCGTCGTGAGCATAATCACGCCGCGTCTGCTCGCGGCAAGCTCCGCTGCTTGCTCATAGTCGTCCACGAACAAAAGCCGCTGATGCCCTTCATAGGTTCCCCGCTCCCGCTCATAACGGATATACGGCACGCCCGTCTGAAGAGCGGCCGCCATAGCCTGCCGCGAAGCTTCCTCGGCAAACGGATGACTCGCATCCACGACTGTCCGAAACCCGCGGCTGCGGATCAGCTCGGCCATACCGGCTGCGTCAAGCCGGCCGGTTTGCACCGGAATCCCCGCCTCCTCCAGACTTTTCGCGGCACTCTCGGTCACAACCGTAGCAAGCAGTTCATACCCTGCGCCCTTAATGCGCACCGCCAATTCACGCGCATCGCTCGTTCCTGCCAGCATGAGAATCATAAGTACACCTCTTTGCTCTTAACAGTCGGCTTCTGCCGTTCATGTTCATGATCGTGGTCATGGTGGTCGTCATGTTCGTGATTATGATCATGATGGTGGTCGTCATGTTCGTGATTATGATCATGATGGTGGTCGTGATGCTCGTGATTATGATGGTGGTCGTGATCATGGTGATGATGGTGATCCATGTGCTTCGCCGCCTCAAGCCGAAAATGGCACATATCACAGTTCATGCGAACTTCTCCATAGAGCGCCTCGTTGGCCCGCTCCTTCAAAATTTCGCTCAGCTTCGGATGAAAGCCAAAGTAGTCCGCCAAAACGAACGACCGGTCCGGATGCTTTTTAGCAAACTCGCCTTTCATTTGCTCCAAGCGTTTGATCAGCACGCCCGTAAACAGAAAATAAGGCAGCATCACAATCCGTTTGGCGCCGAGCTTCACGCAGCGCTCTACGCCTTCGTCCGCGAGCGGGGCCGTTACCCCAATGAAGGCAGTTTCCACCCATTTCACCTTCAGCCGCTCCCACAATAGCCGCGATATTTTATATAAATCGCTGTTGGCGTCCGCATCGCTGCTGCCGCGTCCGATCACAAGCAGCGCCGTATCCTCCGCGTTCTCTTCAAGATCGATCCCCGCTTCTTCCAAGCGTGAAGACAAAATATCAAGCGCCAGCTCATGAACGCCGATCGGCCGGCTGTAAACAAACAGAACGTCCGGATACTTCTGCTTCGCCGCATCTATGGCAGCCGGAATATGCAGCTTCGCATGCCCCGCCGCAAACAGCGTGATCGGCACAACCGCAACCAAGGTCGCTCCCCGGTCTACGCAGGTCTGAATGCCTTGAGCGATCGTAGGTGACTCAAACTCCAAAAAGCACGTTTCCACGATCGGCTCCCCCAGCATTTTTGCCACCGAAGCTACAAAAATGCGTACCTCCTCATTTCCTTCCGGATCCCGGCTGCCGTGCCCTACAAACAATACCGCATTCATGCTCCGTCCCCCTTCTTTACCCATTATTGTCCTTATCGGCCTTATGAATCGCCGCACACCGCATTTTCGATCTGAAAGACCGGCAGATCCTGATGCCGGTACCCTTCCAGCTCCTTCACGCGGCCGAAAAATTTATGGAACCGCTCGTTCGGGTAACCTTCATTGGCGTAACGGGAGACGATTCTCTCCACCGTCTCCACCAACCGCTCCGGCTCGATGCCCTCAGCGACAGGCTGCCCCGGGCGGGCATTTCTTCCGACCGTTTTGCCTCCCAGGAACAGATCGAACTTTTCTCTGCGGTACACGATCCCGATATCCTCCTTCACAGCTCCGTAGCACGCCATACCGCAGCCGTTGAAGCCGATCTTCAGCTCCTTCGGCACGCGCATACCACCCAAGCGGCGATGGAGTTCTTCCATATAAGGCACCGAATCGGCCTTGTCCATGTTGCAGAAATCGCAGGCTTTCAACTGCGCCACATCGCCAATCGGGGCAACGAGCAGCCCTGCGTCCGTTAATCTTGAGGTCACCGCATCGGGATCCGATGTCCGGAGACGCACCAGCATTTGATGATGCGGGGTATATTCCATCGTCCCGTCTTCGCCAACGATCTCGGCAAGCAGCGCAAGCTGGGCGGCGGTCAGCCGTTTCTCGGCAAGCCCCGGACTCACGGCAAATTCAAGGATGGCTTCCTGGCGGAATAGGCCTGTGTCAAGGCTGCCGGATTCGGGCCGGGCCAATCCGGAGCTGTGCGCATCGGCAAGCTGCAGTGCTTCCAGTGCCAGCTCATACGCGGATACCGGCTTCTCAGATTTCCCCTCCGCTTTATATTCCGCCGCCGGACCATCCGGCTCCGTCTGTTCCCCCAGAGCCCAGGGCTCCGCTTCTTTCTGCAGCCTTTGATGCGGCTTTAGGGGCTGTACTTCTGATCCGAGCGTATACTTGCGCTGATAGCCGCGCGGTGTCACCATGAGCCCGTCATAAACTACCGTGGTCGAGTTGCCGATAATCACCGTCGTCAGCATCCCGATGTCGTGCTCTAGCATCTCTTCAAGCGTAGTGATGACGATGTCTTCACGCTCGCGGTAAGCGCTCTTGACGATCCCTACCGGCGTCTGCGGCGAGCGATGCTTCAGCAGCACCCGCTGCGTTTCCACGATTTGCCTTGTGCGTCTGCCGCTTCGCGGATTATACAGTGCAATGACAAAATCGGCCTGCGCCGCCGCTTCCACGCGCTTGATGATCAGCTCCCATGGCGTCAAATGGTCGCTCAGACTAATCGTGCAGGCATCGTGCATGATAGGCGCCCCAAGCAAGGAAGCCGTCGAGTTGATCGCCGATATGCCGGGAATCACTTCGACATCTACGCCTTGGCCGCGCCGCCAGCCTTTTTCCATCAGCACCTCATAGATCAGCCCGGCCATGCCGTATACACCGGCGTCCCCGCTGGAAATGACAGCCACCCGATGTCCGGCCTCCGCTTGGCGAACCGCCTCCTGCGCCCGGCTCACCTCTTCAGTCATCCCCGTGCGCACCACCTGCTGCCCGTTTAACAAACCTCTCACCAAATCTACGTATGTATTGTATCCGATCACAACGTCGCTTTCCTGAATTGCATCTCTCGCTCTCTGGGTCATATGTTCATAGCTGCCTGGTCCAAAACCAATCACAGACAATTTCCCTTTCATACTTCATCCCTCCTTGACTTCCTAATCAATTGATCAGCATGGTCATACCTTCTATAAGGAATATGCCTCGTCCCTTCGCAAACTGCCTTCAACAATAAAATCTGCTTCCACTAGAGTGATGTTCAGCGCAGTGGCACTCCTTCTGGCGGTGATCCCTCTTTTGGGGCTGCTGTTAGACTGATTTTCAGCTCAGCAGCACAACGTGGTCCAATCGCGACCCATACAGCAAGCTCGTGAGGCAGCTGGCAGGAGGTGCCGTACGAATCCCGCAAGCTTCTGCGTCCATCCGGATTCATCGGGATTCTCCTCTGTCCGGTGAAAAAAACTGCTGTCCAACCGATATTCGGCACCCGAACATCGGCGAGCACTGCAAACCGGATGGACTCGCTCCGCATGCCAAAAATACAAAAAAGCATCTTCCTCCCGGAAGATGCTTGACGACAATGGATGGGGAACCAGCAGCACGGCTTTATTTTACGCATGGGCTGTCGCCCGTTTGGCTGCGCTCAATAAAGACGGTCGTGCCTGCATGGCTTCTACCGCTCTCGTACACCATCCTATCCGCGTAGGTATCGGGTGACTTCGTTGACAGCCGCCATCACAACATCGGATGGAACGGCCTCAACAGAACAGGCAGGTCTCCTGACTTGCGTCTCAACGCTTTTCCGCAGCCTTCCCATCATTCGACAGTGGCGTCATTCAAGCAGAAAAGCTTCTCGCTTACAGTGGCGGGACCGTGCCGGACTTGCACCGGCTTCCCTTTTAAACCGAGACCGTCTTTACGAACGGAATCGGTACCTGTTCGATAAAATGATGACTATTGCTGATTAGGGTAAAATCGAGTTAATGATAGCATGGTTGTCCGCTTAATGTCCACATCAGTTTTCACTTTTCACGGGACCCCGAAAAGGTTATGATGGAATCAACAGGGCATAAGAAAAGCTTCTGCTAAGAAGCCTGTTCGATGAAGAACCGTTCGTGTGTTACGATGAAGCTTTTCCGTAATACCGGAATCGTGATCCTCCGGATCGAAGCCGTACATTCTGATATTAATAAAAAAGGAGATCCGCCGCCGATGGATCATCAACAGCTGATCAACTATGGATTGAAGAAAACCGGCGCCGACTTGCGTTATCCGTTTGATCCTGAAACGCCGGTATTGTTCGTCGCCAATAAAATGTTTGCACTTTTCGGTTCATTTCAAGGTACCCCCAGCGTGAACCTGAAGGCCGACCCCGACACCGTATGGCTGACGAGACAAACCTATCCGAAGTCCGTCTACCCCGGCTATCACATGAACAAGCGCCATTGGAATACCGTCCTGCTGGACGGGTCGATCGGCGACAGCGAAATATTGGACATGCTGGACGAATCTTATCAGCTGGTTTGCAGCAAGCTGCCCAAGTCGGAAAAACAGCGCTTGTCTCTCCCGTAAACGATGTTTCAACTTGCGGCTTACCCGTTAAGCGCTCTTGCTATACCATACATCGTAAGCCGTCATTTCACCGTTTGGCATCTCCCATCCACGGCCTCGCCTTTGAGATTCCTCGCTCGTTTTCTTCAAAAGCGGGTTTGAATAGGGCCACCCGTTTTTGTACAATCGGGTACAGGCTGGACAGTTCGAATCACATCCCAAAAGCACTCATCCAAGGAGGAATGTCCATGAAATATCGCAAGCTCGGTGCAACGAATTTGAAGGTTTCCGTCATCGGCGTAGGGACTTGGCAGTTCGGAGGCGAATGGGGCAAGCCTTTCACGCAAGCCGAAGTGGACGGCATTCTCGATCAGGCCAAGGATAGCGGCATCAATCTGATCGATACTGCGGAATGCTACGGCGACCATACGTCCGAGTCGCTGATCGGCAGCTACGTCTCCCGCGGACGCCGGGAAGATTGGGTGATCGCCACCAAGTTTGGCCATCGCTTCCACGCGCATATGGATCGTACACAGCACTGGTCCCCGCAAGAGGTGCTTCAACAGCTGGACGCTTCCTTAAAGGCTCTTCAAACGGATTACATAGACCTGTACCAATTTCATTCGGGAACAGACGAGGCGTTTGATCAGGACGACTTATGGACTATGCTGGACAAACAGGTGCAAGCGGGTAAAATCCGCCATCTCGGAACGTCCATCGGGAACAACGATAACCTGCATCAAACCGAAGCTTCCTCACGCGTCGGCTCAAAGGTCATTCAAATCGTTTATAACCGGCTGGACCGCGCGCCGGAGGAGCGGGTATTTCCTTCCTGCGAGCGGCAGGGGCTTGGCGTATTGGCACGCGTGCCTCTGGCAAGCGGATACTTGAGCGGCAAATATAAGCCGGGAGCTGTGTTTGCCGACAACGACGTCCGGCAGCGGCACGATCCCGAGCAAACGCGCCTCAAGCTTGAAGAGGTCGAACGCATTAAGGAGAAGGAGCTGCCCGCCGGTATGGATATGGCCACTTGGGCATTAGCCTGGTGCCTCAAGCACCCTGCGGTTACTGCCGTCATTCCCGGCTGCAAAAGCCCGGAGCAGGTTATCGCCAACGCCGCAGCGGCAAATTACGTGGGGGACGGCCACCCTCAAAGCTGGGAGCAGCAACCCAATGACCAAGCATAAAATGGTTTTGAGTTAAGAATGCCAAGGACGCGGCAGGAGCACTCCTCACCGGAATTCCGGTCGCTTTTTCACTTGCGGTAGTGCTTTGCCATGTGATAGTCCGTCTGCCGGCCGATTCCACCTGCCGGTATCAGGCGGAATCGATGCCACCCGCCGCGGCTCTTCCGCCCAAGCGGACATCCCGGCAGTCTGGTTCAGGCGCAGCGTAACTTTTCCAAAAAAATCGCCCCCTCGCCTTAAATGAACTGTGACCCACAAAGGGTCACTTTTTTTCAAAGTGTCCTTCATTATGGGGCACAGTTCAAAAGTGTGATGGGGGCCGCTTGGTTTACGCCACCATGTTCCTCTTCAGCAAATCGTAAAACTCATCTGCCGGAACCGGTTTGCTGTATATGTACCCTTGAATTTCCCTGCATTTGACCTCCAGCAGAAACGAAAGCTGATCTTCCGTCTCCACCCCTTCCGCAATGACATTCAGGTTCAAGCTTTGCGCCATCGCCATGATCGCCTGAACGATCGCGGCATCATCCGGGTCATCGGTAACATCTCTAACGAATTGCTGTGCGATTTTCAGCTTATCGATGGGAAATTTTTTCAAATAATTCAGTGAGGAAAAGCCTGTCCCGAAATCGTCAATCGAAATATGTACTCCCAGCTCGCGCAACGTATTAAGCTTGTCTACCACTTGGTCCAGCTGATACATCGCTATGCCTTCCGTAATTTCGAGCTCCAGGTATTGCGGCTCCAATCCGCTTTCCTGAAGCGCTTCTAATACAACCTGTACAAAGTCGTCCTGGTAAAATTGGACCGGTGAGATGTTGACTGCCATCTTCAACGGCGGGAACCCCTCAAGCTGCCATGCTTTATTTTGCATACAGGCCGTTCGCAGCACCCACTTCCCGATGGGAATAATCAATCCCGTTTCTTCCGCAAGAGGAATGAAATCACCCGGAGAAATAACGCCGAGCCGCGGATGATTCCATCGAAGAAGAGCCTCCATCCCGTTTAAACGATGATCGAATATATCCACTTGAGGCTGAAAATACAGCACGAATTCATCCTGCTCCAGCGCTTTGTTCATCCACTCCTCCAGAACCAGCTTCTGGATGACCGCATCGTTCATCTCGGCGGTATAAAAGCGGTAGCCGTTCGTACCGTAATCCTTAGCCCTGGACATGGCCGTGGCCGCATTCTTCATCAGCGTAATCGGATCGTCTCCGTCCTGTGGATATCTCGCTATGCCGATACTGCAGCCCACGCGAAGCTCGTGGCCGTCAATGGAAAACGGCTTGCTGAACAGATGAACGATCTTTTGCGCAGCCAGCTCGACATCCGAAGACGGCTCCGCCTCCTCAATCGTTACAGTGAACTTGTCTCCCTCCTGCCTCGATACGCTTGCACCGCTGTTTAATCCGTTCTTCAGTCGTTCCGCCGCTTCCATGAGCAACCGGTCGCCGAACGTGTGTCCGAACGTATCATTGATATTTTTGAACCTATCGAGATTGATGAACAGGACAGCCAGCGTGGATCTGGCTATTCGGGTCGCCTCAATGGAAGCCTCAAGGGATTGCTGGAATTTCTCCCTATTCGGCAGCCCGGTAAGCTGGTCATGAAAGGATAAATCATGTAAACGCCGTTCCGTCGCTTCCCTGTTCCGGAGATCGGCAATAACAAAATACAACAAAGGGACCGCCAGCAGCATCGTTCCTGCCGCATCCGCCAAGTGGACTAACCAGCCGTTCCATCCTGCATAGATGTAACGGGTCGCCATCTCCGCACATTCCGCCAGCAGCAGCAAAGTCAATGCAGCATACCAGGCAGCCCTCAGTTGATTTGCTTTTTTCTTTAAAGACAAATAAAGAACCGGCCCGGCAGCAATCAAGATGAATCCGGGCGCGACCCAATCCGCTTGATCATAGGGAAGACCGAGCACTCCTTTTATCGAGAACAGCCCGGCTTGCGTTCCGATCAAAGTAAACCACAGACGCAGAAATGAAGCATGCTGCAGAAACCCGTCCCCTTGCCATGGCCTACTTGTCCCGGACGCTCCCGCAGGACTTCGTAGTTTATGCCTGTTCATCCTCTGCTACCTCCTGAAGGGTATATTTCTATTCTAATTCCCCTGTTTCAAAAGGACAAGAATTTTCAGTCGGGAAGTCCTGCGCATTTGGGCATTTTGTCATATTTAGAGATCAAAATATTCTTATTTCCTTTTCATAGACCGTTTCGTCATCGTTGCTGTCCATGACCCGAACCTCCAATTTCCAGCGTCCGGGATACGGCAGATAGGCCCCCCGGGCCTTGTAGCTGTGCCTTTTCATACCAAATGATTCTTCAAAGCTCGGATCCTCAAAAGATTCCAGAGGAACCATCAGCGGAGCGATCTCCGGACTATCGACCGATTGAAGCTTCATAATGACTTGCTTCGGTTTGCCGAGCTTCTCGGGCAGCCACACCTTCGCCGTAAAATCGTTGACTCCCGGAGCGTTGGGACTGATCTGCGCCGTCATGTGTATCTTTTCGCCCATCACATGCCAATTCAGCGGTTCATTCGCAGGAGCCGGCAGTAAATAGGTAAAAACACCGGCAATCCCCAAAATAAGGGACATCAGCAGCACATCCGCACGAATCAGGCGTCCAGTTGTCCGTTCATGATTCCGCCGGTAAAAATAACGGATCAAGGATGCGGTAACGACCACCGCCAGCACCAGTGCCGTCTTGACGATCAGCAGCTTGCCCCACAGTGTTTCCACGATATAACGGATATCCGGCAGGAATATGAAGGTCATCAGCACCCCCGACGCGATCAGCACCAAAATACTGATCATCGCAGCCATAGAAAAAAAAGGGTACAGCCGCCTTGCTTGCTCCCTCTCATGGCGCCACAGCAGCAATAACGTCAGCAGCCCTCCAACCCAAACGGAAGAAGCGGCAAGATGCATAAAGTCCAATGTCAATGTATCTTTGGCGGGCTGGAAGGCGGCCGCATGCCCCAGCATGCTTTTGGCAACCCAGACGGCAGCAACCCATGCATAGTCCAGCAGAGCATTTCGGTACAGCATGACAAATGAAAGCAGAGCCAGCAGAAGCCCTCCGAGCCATGCATAGCCGATGGTCGTTTGCGAGAACAACCGCAGCAGCGCACCCGCCCCGGCATCGCCGATTAAATCGCCCATATGGGCCCACATGAACAAAATATAAACAATGAGGTAAAATTGCTGCCAGCGCTCTGCGTTTCGGCGCAGCCGATTCTTCGTCTCCAACGGACTGCCCGTCCCGAACCAGCGAAGCCACAGCAGCAATCCCGTAAAGCCCAGCATTGTGACGTAGAAAGCGATACGCGAAGCAAACTGCAGCACATCCTTCACTCCAAAGCGATCGAATGGTCCACTGTCGTGATAGTGAAGATGCTCCATGTCGGCCCTGATCCCGTCTGCGGGCGCCTGCCCGCTCAGGCTCTCGCCTACGGCGAACAGATACGTTCCGTTCACCGGATGTCCATCCGCTGAAATGACATGATATGTCACCAAATAAGTCCCTTGTCCAAGCTGCGGCAAATCCAGCTTAATTGCTGTTTGATTATCGCTCATCACCGGCCCCTGCTGCGTGACGAGCCGTTTGTCCTTATCATATACCCTTAATTGGTACAGCTCTTTTTCCAACGGTTCATTAAAGGTAAGAACAACCTGTTCAGGAGCTTGTACAAGCTCGCTGCCTGCTGCAGGTACGGCTTCAACCAAGCTGGCATGAGCGTCTGCGCGTGGCGCCCATCCAAGTGCAAAGACCAGCATCCAACATACTATCAAGAAATAAACCGGACGCCGAATCATCCGACTTACGGAAAATTTAAAAAACATGATAAAACCTCCTTCAAGTAGGTCCTCACTAAATGTAGCATAAATGACTCACATAAACCAATTACAAAACAATGAATATGGAATACTCACATATTTGTCGGATATTGTGTGAAATCATACATTGACAATCGGCGCGATAATGAGTTAATCTCATACTATCGCTCATCAAACAACTACATATGGTATTAGCGAACAGCTTTAGCCACGATATATTGTGGGATATTAAAAAGAAAGGCGGTTTGGTTCTGAACCGTACCGCCGATTTAAGCAGGAGCCAGTCGGCCGGATTCGCCATCTTTCGACTCGGAAAACAGCAGGGAAGAACTGCTTTTCCGAGTCGCAGACCTGCCCGCTTCTTTGGCACGATTACCCGATGGCAGACAGGGGTGTGCCTTCCGGGACGCAGCAGGCATGCTTCGTTTGCGGGAACGGCGGCGGCATGCTTTTTACTTGATGAAAGGGAGCTGTTAACATGATTATCGTCAAAAGAGACGGCACGAAGGAAGAACTCGTATTCTCCAAAATGAAAAAAGTCATTGACTTCGCTTGCGAGACATATCCCGATTGTGATCCATTGGAGCTTGAAACCGCCTTGCTGCCGTTATTCCGCAATGAAATTTCGACCAAGGAAATACAGCGTCTGCTGATTCAAGTTGCCGTAGAGAAAACCAGTGTGGAACAGCCTAATTGGCAGTATGTGGCTGCCAAATTATTGACCTATGATTTATATAAAGAAGCGCAGTTAAACCGTAAATACGGCCATTTCGGATATGGCGATCTTTATTCCCTGATCACCTATCTGACACAAATCGGCCTGTACGGCGAGTACATTCTTGAACACTATACTAAAGAAGAGATCCGGGAGCTCGGCAGCTACATCAAACCGGAAAGGGACTATCTGCTAAACTACATCGGTCTGAAGACACTTACGGACCGATACCTGATCAAAGGGCTGAATAAAGAAATCCTGGAGCTGCCGCAGGAGCTGTTCATGGGCGTTGCCATGCATCTGGCCATGAAAGAATCGGACAAGCTTTACTGGGCCAAACGATTCTACGATGTGCTGAGCAATCTGGAAATGACGGTGGCCACCCCAACGCTTGCCAATGCCCGCAAGCCGCTGCATCAGCTGTCCAGCTGCTTTATCGACACGGTGCCGGATAACCTGTGGGGCATCTACAACGTAGACCAAAGCTTCGCGCAAGTATCCAAGCATGGCGGCGGGATGGGAATTTATGTAGGTAAAGTCCGCAGCCGCGGCTCCAACATTCGGGGCTTCAAGGGAGTGGCCGGGGGCGTCATTCCATGGATTAAAAACTACAACAACACAGCGGTTGCTGTCGACCAGCTTGGTGTCCGCTCCGGAGCGGTGGCGATTTATCTGGACGTATGGCATAAAGACATCCTGGACTTCCTGAACCTGAAAACGAACAACGGGGACGACCGGATGAAAGCCCACGATATTTTCCCGGGTGTATGTATCCCCGATTTGTTCATGAAGACGGTGGAGGAACGCGGCAGCTGGTATTTATTCGATCCGCATGAGGTGCGCAAAGTCAAGGGGTACTCCATTGAGGATGCTTACGGTGAGGAGTGGGAACGCCGTTATTGGGAATGCGTGAATGACGACAAAATCTCGAAGGACGAAATTCCGGCGATCGACATCATGAAGCGCATCCTGACGAGCGCTTTTGAGACGGGTACTCCGTTCATGTTCTTCCGCGACACGGTCAACCGGGCCAACCCGAACAAACATAAGGGCATGATTTACTGCTCGAATTTATGTACGGAAATATGCCAGAACATGAGCCCTACGGAATTGATCCAGACGCAGCACGAAGACGGCATCATCACCTCGCAGGTAAAGAGCGGTGATTTCGTCGTTTGCAATCTGTCGTCTACCAACCTGGGCCGCGTGTATACAAAAGAAGACATTGAACGTGTCGTAACAACGCAAATGCGGATGATGGACAACGTCATCGATTTGAACTACTATCCGATCCCTCAGGCGGAAATTACCAACAAAAAATATCGTGCCGTAGGCCTTGGCTCCAGCGGCTACCACCAAATGCTGGCTCAGCTTCAGATTCAGTGGGAATCCGAAGAGCATGTGCAAAAAGCAGACGAAGTTTATGAATGGATGAACTACTATGCCATTAAAGCTTCTATGGAAATCGCCAAGGAAAAAGGCGCGTATCCGGCATTCGAGGGAAGTGAATGGCAGACCGGAGAGTACTTTGAATCGCGCGGCTACAACAGTCCCGAGTGGCTGGAGCTCAAAGAGCAGGTAGCCAAGTACGGCGTTCGCAACGGCTGGATGTTCGCCATCGCGCCGACGGCGTCCACTTCCCTGATCGCCGGTTCGACTGCGGGCATCGATCCGATTTTCAACAAATTTTTCGTTGAGGAGAAGAAAAACGCCGTCGTGCCGCAGACCGCGCCGAACCTGAATCCGGACACGATGTGGTATTACAAGGAAGCGCACCGGATCGACCAGCACTGGAGCATCCGCGCTGCCGGCGTACGCCAACGGCACATCGACCAGTCGCAATCGTTCAATCTGTACATCACGCCGGAGCTGTCCGCTCGCGAATTCCTTGAGCTGTATATGGCAGCCTGGAAGAACGGGCTAAAAACCGTTTACTATGTCCGCAACCAGAGCCTCGAGGTAGAGGACTGCGTTAGCTGCAGCGCCTAATATCAACCACGAAGCTTAATGAACGGATCGCAGGTATGATCATGCCTGGCGATCCTCTATTTGTACACCGCAGGGTGCAGGAGGCATGAATTCGAATGGAACTTCAAAAAAAGAAGCTGTTTAACGAGCACGGAGACCGCGATTGGGGCAAGCGCCGGATTATCGGAGGGAATACGACCAACCTGATCGAGCTCAACAATGTGAAATACGACTGGGCAACCAAAATGTACCGCACGATGATGAACAATTTCTGGATCCCGGAGGAAATTCCGCTCGCTCAAGATGCGAAGGATTACAAGTTCCTATCGCCGGCAGAGCGTCAAAGCTATGATAAAATCATCTCCTTCCTCATCTTCCTGGATTCGCTGCAGACGGCCAATCTGCCGAACATCAACGATTACATAACGGCACCGGAAGTCAATCTGTGCCTCACCGTCCAAACGTTCCAGGAAGCGGTGCACAGCCAAAGCTACTCGTACATTCTCGATAGCGTTTGTTCTGCAGAAGTACGCGACGATATTTATAATCAATGGCGTGAGGACAAGCACTTGCTGCGCCGCAACCGGTTTATTACAGACTTGTACGAGCGGTTTATCGAATCGCCGACAACGGATAATCTGATGCGCACCATCATGGCCAACTATATCCTTGAAGGCATCTACTTCTACAGCGGATTCAGCTTCTTCTATGCGCTCGGCCGTCAAGGAAAAATGCTTGGCACCGTATCGGAAATCAAATATATCCAGCGCGACGAACTGACCCATTTGGCGCTGTTCCAAAACATCTTCCGCGAAATCCGCAAGGAAAATCCGGAGCTGTTTACCGATGAGTTAATCGGCGACCTGCGCAATATGATGCGAACCGCCGTCCAGCACGAGATTGAGTGGGGTCAATACATTACCGATAACAAGATCAACGGCTTGAGCAATGATATCATCGATCTATATATTAAATACCTTTCCAATGAGCGGTTGAAAAACATTGGACTTGAAATTCTGTATCCTGAAGTTGTTGAACATCCGATGAAGTGGGTGGAAAACTTCAGCAATATGAACAGCATCAAAACAGACTTTTTCGAGCAAAAGGTGACCAACTACAGCAAATCGTCAAACCTGAATTGGGACGACCTGTAAGGCCGGCCTTCATTCTCCGAAACAGCAGAAGCCCGGAACGAGCATCTATTCGTTCCGGGCTTCTGCGATTTTCTCAACCGATATTCAAAAGCTCCCTTACCTTAAGCTCCAGTTCCACCATGGAAAAAGGCTTGCGCAGGTAAGCATGGGCTCCAAGCTTCATCCCCCTGCTGGGATCATCCTCTCCGCTTCGTCCGGAGAGAATGAGTATCTTCATTCCGGCCGGCCATGTTCCACGGTCCCTCAATCTTTCCAGCATGCCGTATCCGTCAAGCAGAGGCATCATCCCATCAAGAATACATAAATCCGCAGGCTGACTTAACAATGACTCATAAGCCTTTTCTCCATCTACGGCTTCCGCGAATTCAACAGGCAGATGCTTCAGCTTGGCGACCAGAATCGAACGCAGTATGTTATCGTCGTCGGCAATAAGTATCTTTTTGCGAACCGGAGGAGGAGACGGCATGACTCCCGAATCCTTCTGTGAAGTACCCGGGTGCAGCACAACCCGGTTGCGGCCGCTCTTTTTTGCTGTATACATCCCTTCGTCCGAGGCCGCAATCCACGCTTCCAACGACATCCCCGGTTCCCACTCGCAAACCCCTGCAGAGAAGGTAATGAAGAAAGATTGACCTTCGTTTTGTGCCACGGGTTCCAAACGGGTCCGCGTGAGAATGCTTTCCATCGTTGTCAAAGCATCCTTGCCTGAAGTATTCGGCAGAACGACGACAAATTCTTCACCGCCTAAGCGGGCCAGCAAATCCGTCGAGCGGAGATTGTTCTGCAGCAGATGCGCCAATCCTTGAAGAACCAGATCGCCTGCGCTGTGCCCATAGGTGTCGTTAATGGACTTAAACCGGTCGATATCGATAAATACAAGCGAAATGGGGGCCGGATACCGGTCTATACGCTGCAGTTCCACTTGGATCTGGTGATCGAAAAACCGCCGGTTATAGACCCCGGTGAGCGGGTCCCGAAACGCCATCTGCTCGAATGTCCTTGTCCGTTGAAGCAGGCTGTAGATCCGCGCGCTCAATTCCTCATATTCGAAAGGCTTTATCACATAATCGTCCGCTCCCAAATAAAAGCATCGAACCTTATCGTGCATTTCGTTGCGTCCGGATAAAACGATAAGCGGTGTCCATTTTAAACTCGGATCGTCTTTCATAAATTCAAAAAGCTCATAACCGCTGATCGGATGTATCATCAGCTCGAGCATGACTACATGGTAGGTCCGTTCGCGAAGCATTCTCTTTGCCGTCATGATATCGGCGGCATCGTCCACTTCATACCCGTCTAGCTTCAGCCTGCATACCAAGCCGCTGCGCATCACATCATCGTCGTCGATGACAAGAAGCCGTTGCCCATGCGAAGGGCCGACAGCATGCCGATGCCTATCCTGCTGCCCATTCAGCTCCCGGGAATACATATCGGCCTCCCTTTCCACATTCGGCATCCTTTTTCCCCCTTCCTTTCACTGCCTCTTTTCCCAGGCTAACCGATCCGCATGGCTGCGTTCCACCAGGATTCTCTTTCCATTCTCCGGTTCATCAACCCCATCCGGATGCATGTGGGAATGAATACCCTTTACGCGTCTATTCATTTTCCTTCCATTATATCATTTTCGACAATTATTATATTAAATCATTTGGGACTATTCCATCATTTATGGGTCTATAGAATTATTTTTCGCAATCCTTTAACTATGTTATGATGTAATTATAAGTTCATTTAGAAAAACCTTATAAAATTTTAGGCATCATGACCTATCGGAAGGAATGACAACGCATGAGCTCCGTGGAGCATATCATTAAAAAAGTGTCCAGATACATCACGTTCGGACAGCCGGTTTCTTCCGGATCCTTGGTCAATCAGCGCATTTCGGATCCCCGCATTCCAATGCAGGCTTATTATTTGGCCATTCAATCGAAGAACGAGCAAGAGAACTATTATCATGAAATTTGGCTCAAAAAAGAGGGAGAATTCGCCATCACCGAGGCTTGGTATCGCGAGAACAACGTGACGAGAAAGCTGCTGAAGGATCATTTATCATACGATCAGTTAAAAAACTCCATCGGCGATGAAGAGGCCAATCATATCCTCATGCGGATGACCGAAATCATCGAGAAGTCGGAAGACGGCTGGGGGCCCTATTCCAGAAGGACATAATGTGGATTTTACAAGCTTAATCGACATCGGTTGGGCTTTTTTGTTTTTCCCGGATATGCTTCCTCCAAGATCCTCTGCTAATCAGACGGCAATTCCGTGAATCCGTCCAGACATAAACCCAGCCCTCCCTTTCGCCGTTCAGCATATCCCGAATCCACACCCTTTCATAGTCGTTCACTTTCCCCGGACCATAGTATTCCTCCAGCTCATCCATGCGTTCCAGCCCTTCCTTTGTGACCATAAGCCATTGGCCTTCCACAAGAGATTCCCCGTGCTCCCCGGACAGCACAAGGGCGGGATACGAACCGGCATCGTACAATAAACCTTGCACTGCTCCGGACTGTACCGACAATACATAGGGAGCAACGACATGGTGGTTCGCCTCCCCGACAAGCAGCGTTCCATAAACAAATACAGGTATCACGGCCCTGCCTCCTTTCCCGGTCATGGATGCCCTTATCATATCATAATCTGGGACAGATCTGCGCCAGCCGGAGACAAACAAAGATTTGCCCGGATCCCATTCCCGTGGCATTTCGTTCAGCCCCGCATAAACTGAATACAAGCCGCTGGAACCTGTGGAAGGAGGGAGCATTTTGCTTAGTGCCGAAGATGCTAACAAAATCATCCGCTTTTTGTCAGCCGCCTATTTTTGTACTGACTCCGCGGAAGCCCGAGCGGAATTCAACCGTCTGGCCAACGAACTTCGTAAAGCGTCGGGACAACCGCCGCAGTAAAAAATCAAGGGGCTGTCTCAAAAGTAAGTCTGCTCACCTGACGGACAGCCAGCTTGATAAGAGAAAAGCATATCAAAATGAAAAAATGGCGGTGCAAAGGGGTTACCCCTGCATCGCCATTTCTTGCTTCCGGTCTATTGCAAAATGATGGGCAAGCGAAAGCCATCCGGTATCCAGGCTCACCTATGGCAGGCCTCGAAGCAGAAAACGTCGGTATTTTGTCTAAATACACTTTCTGGCTCGATCATTCGCCGAACCGACAACGCATAGCCTTCCTCGCTTCGAAGTTGCTCCCTTGCTTGCTGTTTATAGCGCATCTGCCTCAGACAGCGTTATCCGCAGGTTATAGCTGACAAGCGCCTAAATCCCATAGGGGCGGACGGCGACGCCCGCGTGCTGCAGGCGCTCCTTGATCAGCGTGGCTAACGCCAGGGCTTCCGGCCCGTCCCCATGGATGCAAAGGGTGTCTGCTGCAAGGGCTACTTCGTCCCCTTGCAGTGACTTTACCTTTCCTTCACAGACCATCCGAACCGCTTGGTCCGCGGCCTGCCGGGCATCGCGAATCACGGCTTCAGGGTCGGTCCTTGGGGTCAGCGTCCCATCCGCCCGGTAGGTCCGGTCTGCGAACGCTTCGGACGCCGCCCTCAGACCGATGGACTCCGCCGCTCGAATCAGCTCGCTGCCTGCCAGACCAAACAAAATAAGCTCCGGATCTAAACGATAAACCGCCTTGGCGATGGACTCCGCCAGCGGACGCTGTACAGCCGCCATATTGTATAAAGCGCCATGCGGCTTTACATGGCGCATCCGTCCTCCCTCGGCACGGACAAACCCCTGCAGCGCACCGGCTTGATACAGCACCAGATCATACGCTTCCTCGGGTGTGATCTGCATTGCTCTGCGTCCAAATCCCATCAGGTCGGGCAGTCCCGGATGCGCGCCGACCTCCACGCCATGTTCCAAACAAAGCTTTACCGTACGCCGCATAACCGCCGGATCGCCTGCATGAAAACCGCAAGCAATATTAGCCGACGTCACTACCTTCGCGAGCTCCTCATCGTGCCCGATCCGATAGGCTCCGAAGCTTTCTCCCATATCTCCATTCAAGTCGATGAATAACTGCTTCGTGGTCATGAACGATTCCCCCTTCGCCTAACTTCAAGCCCCAATCCAAAAAAACGGGAAGAAAGCCAAAAGCGTCCACTTTTGGCTTGTTCCGCGTGCTGTGCTGTTATAATTCCCCGCTCAATGTCTCGTGGTCGCCGCTTCCTGCCGGTCTGCTGCAAGTCCTCTCGTTTTTACGATAATTTTACGGATGCTGTCTTCCGAGAGATGGAATTGACGAATCAGCTCCGTCACGGAGTGACCGCTTTCATATAATCGGAAAATTTCATGATTTCTGCGCTGGATCGATTGCCGGGCGCCGTTGTTTTCACCCCAGCCCGCACGGGTTTGTTCTTTTTTCGGTATATACACGATCTCGCCCTGTATGTACTCCTCCAGCTGCTTCAGCAGCACGGGCGGCAAAATGTCTTTTCCGTTCTTGTACCCCACCGATGAAAGCCTCCTTTCGCGCCGTGATGGCCATAGCCTCGAAAGTCGTTAGCATGTTCATCTTCACACCTCCATCGGGTTTTGCTCTCGCAAAACGATCATTTCAGCACAAGGGCATAAAATAAAGAAAAACACGATAGCCCTATCGTGCCTGAATGCCTTTAATATGTCATGTATCATGCAATGACGATCAGGTGACGGTGTTGGAGAAAATGCCTATTCATTTGTCGGCAAACCCTTTTCCGCTGGTCCATGCAAATGTGTTTACAAACATCGAATGACACTCCCTTCACCTGAGTTAGATTGATGATACGCATTATGCTCCACATTATAAACCATGCTTTGCTTGAAGTCCATTGGCGAATCGGATAAGAAGGGGCCCGAAGGCCCCTTCCGACAACTTGGGCTCCCCGCTTTACGCGGAGATCACCCCGGTTAACGTAATCATGTTCACGATCACTCCTTTCCCTTAGCGTCAGCCGGCCGGCTACATGTACTATTTACTCATATGTCACGGCTTGCCGCAAGATGAAAGAATGATTATAACGATTTTATCCTTGCTTCCACGGCCGCAGCCAGCTGACGAAACGCAAGCTCGCGGAGAATGTACAGCGCCTGCGCTTCCGGCGCCGTGATCTCGGTGAAGCGCAGCCTGCTGCCTGGACGCGCCTGTGCGACAAGCGGCAGATCGACGGCAGCGACCTGCGCAATGCGCGGATAGCCGCCGGTCGTCTGCACATCGGCGAGCAGCACGATCGGCTGTCCGTCCGGAGGCACCTGAATGGTGCCCGGTGTGACAGCCTCGGAGATCATTTCGAGCGGAGAGATTAAGGCGAGCCGCTCTCCGTCCAGTCGGCAGCCCATGCGGTCCGACTGCGCAGTCACGCGATAGGGGGCGGAAAAGAAAGCTTCGAGGCTGCGGGCCTCGAAGCTTTCGGCCTCGCGCCCGCGTACCGCGCGGATCGCCGGATGCTCCGCATACGGCGGACGCGCCTCGCGCGCGAGCGCCCACGGTGCGGGCGAGAGCGCCGCCCCGGGCGCAGCCGCAGCCGCGAGACGGGCGTGGAGCGTGGCGGCCGGGGCCGGAGGCGGGCCCACAGGCAAGCGGTCGCCCGCCTGCAGGGGCCGGCCGGCTAGACCGCCGAACCGCGCCGGCACGTAGGTGCTGCGGCTGCCGAGCACGGCGGGCACGGCGAAGCCGCCCGCCACAGCGAGGTACGCGCGCACGCCCGAGCGCGCGGAGCCAAAGCGCAGCACCGTACCGCTGCGCACAAGCACCGGCCGCCAGCCGGGCAGCGGCGGCCCGCCTTCCGCATGCGCGTCCATCTCCGCGCCGCAGAAGGCCACGACCGCCTCCTGCTCAAAGCGCAGTACCGCGCCCGTCAAGGTCATTTCCAGCACCGCTGCCCCCGGCGCGTTGGCCACGAGCGCATTCGCCGTTCGGAAGGCGAACGGATCGACGGCGCCGGCCGTCACGACGCCGATGCCGCGGCGGCCGAATCTTCCGGCGTCCTGCACCGTCGTGAGCATACCCGGCTTTTCCACCACCATGCTCATGCGTCTCTCCCTCCGATCCTTTCCGAACTGCTTGCATCCCGCTGCAGTTCCCGCTCCAGCTCCTCGTACCGCTCAGGGGTCAGCGGCTCAAAACGTACCCTGTCTCCCGGCTGCAGAAGACTGGGACGTTCGCGGTGAGGATCGAACAGCGTCTCCGGCGTTCGGCCGATGATCCGCCATCCGCCCGGCGACGCGAACGGATACACTCCTGTCTGCGTTCCGGCAATGCCGACCGAACCGGCAGGCACGTACGGACGCGGCCTGTCGAGACGGGGACAGCATAAACGGTCCGGAAGTCCCCCGAGATAAGCAAAACCGGGCATAAATCCGATCAGATACACCGTATAGGTATGGGAACAAAACAGCTCGATCGTGCGCTCCTCCGTCAACCCGGCTTGAGCCGCGACCTCCCCGAGATCCATGCCAAAGACACCTCCAAAGCATGCGGGGATCACAACGGGATTGCCGTCAAGTTCACCTGCATTTTCTTCCGATAAGCCAACCAGACGGCGATGAATCCATTCACAAACCTGATCATAGGGGGAAGTTTCCTGGCTGCCGTTCAACCCGGAACGATTCCCTTCCAGCCCCTCTTTATACACAAGCCAGGAGTCGTAATATACCGTCACCGTCGTATAAGCCCTTACCCACTCCACCACGGCTGCCGGCGGATGCTCGGCTAATCTGCGTACCGTACCGTCCACCAGCTTCCGATTCCGCTCCGAGACAACGCCTTTCCAGCGAATGACTACCGCCTGCTCACCAAGCGGGTACAACTCATAGGCACCATGATCACGGATCTGCATCTGTTCAAAACCCCTTTTGCGCGGCCAAGCACCGCAAGCCTGCGTCCATGCGAGTGCCCCGTGACGGTCTTTTCGCAAGTCCCAGCCCGTGACGGCCGCTCTTATATACATGGAATCGTGGCCAATCGTTCTAAAGGCCGCTCCTCAAATCATACTATAAAAGCGGTCATTTCGAAAAACGGTTTCGACCGCCCCGCCGAACAAAAAAAACCGGAGAAAGTCATTCCTCCAGTCTCACCCGTCAGCCGGACCTTCCGCTGTTTTGGGCCGTGCCATCTTCGCCTGCAATCCATACAGCGGGACTAATCCCACACCACTTCCCAGTTCCGGTTAAGCGTCGCCTCGATCGTACCGCGTTCCATGATATAACCGGCAAGCAGCTCGGCCATGTCCGTCGGAATGTCCTTGATCACGGGCTTGCCTTGGAACATCAAATAATTTCCGCCTCCGCCGGCGCGGTAATTATTCATGACCACGTCATATTCCGCCAAAGGATCGACCGGACGCCCTTGATAGTTCAACTTCACCACCCGTTCCCCGACCGGACGTGAAATGTTAATCCGGTATTCAATGCCCTCCCACATATCGTAGTTATAATGCTGCGGCTTCGGATCGCTAAAATCGGGACTTACTTTGATCGGACCGTTTCCGTCATACCGCTCAAAATAGGATGCGGACCGCTCCAATGCATCCTTGATATCCTGTCCCGTAACCCTGATCACCTGCAGTGTATTGGGATATATGTAATTCGTCACAATATCGCGCATCGTAATTTGCTCGGGAAAGCCCGGCGAAACGTTGTCGAACAGCGCCGTATTGGAAATCGGAGCTCCGGACAGCTCCATCTGCACTTTGTTGATAAATTCGATCAGCGGATGCTCCTGGAGCCTCACCTGCATCGGATCGGTGATCCGCATATCTCCGATTAAACGTCCGATCGGCTGATCCAGCCAGATTTGCGTCTGTTCTTCGTGAGGCCGCATAAGCGAAAGAACCGTTCGATCCGGCTCAACGCCCTTAGCGGACAGGAGCTCGGAATATTTGGATGTGATCCGATAACGGCCGTCCGTTTTGCGAAGGGTCAGCTGGACTTTGCCAAGGCATGCTCCGGCATAGCCCGGCTGAACAATCGGAACGCCGCCGATTTCTTTACCGGCAAGCATTCGATGCTGATGGCCCGTAAGGAGCACGTCGATACCTTCCACCTCGCAGCAAAGCGCATAGCCCTGATTTTCTCCCGTCAACGGCTCCGCAATCTCCCCCGTGTCCAGATGCCGTTCGAATCCCCCATGATAGGAGACGATGACCACGTCCGCCCTTTCCGTTTCCCGCAAATAGCGAACCCACCGTCTGCCCGTATCCACAGCGTCATCGAAACGCAATCCCGCGATATGCTCCGCTTTTTCCCAATTGGGGATGTACTGCGTCGTTAATCCAAGAACGGCTACCTTGCAATCGCCGCCGTATGTTTTTATGAGATAGGGCTTTCCGAAATACGGCTCCCCCGTCGAAGCATTCACGATATTAGCGCTCAGCCAAGGAAATCTCGATTCCGATACCGCCTTATTCAACAGTTCGATTCCGTAGTTGAATTCGTGGTTGCCGATGACTCCCGCGTCGTAGCCAAGCTCGTTTAAGGCTTGGATCATCGGATTCGGCTGCTCCCTGTTCAGCTTCGCATGATGGTACGCCAGCGGCGTGCCCTGTATTAAATCGCCATTATCGATGACCAGCACGGCAGCTTCCTTGCGCCGTTCTTCTTTGATCAACGCAGCGATTTTGGCAAAACCCGACTCGGTCGGATCATTGTTTGCATATTGAATGGGCAGCATATTTCCATGAATGTCGCTGGTTTCCAATATAGTGATGGTTAGACAGGTGGACATCCTCGTATCAACTCCAATATTCGTTGGCTGAGACCCACTATATCAAATTTGTGGAAAAAGAGCTACAACGGCACGAATTTCGTTTATATCGGGGATATGATCCACATGAATCCATATTTACAAAAGACAAAAACCAAATATGTTATATTGTTATCAAGATTGGATTCAAGATATTTCACAGGAGGTTCATAAGCATGTTCCATAAATTCGCTTCGATCAGTTTATCCCTGGTTCTTCTGGCCGGAATTGCAGCAGGCTGCGGGCCACAGCAAGATAACGCGCCGACGGATCGAGGAGATCAGCAGGAAACGCCGGCAGCCCGCTATGTTCCCAAAGAACTGAAGGTTCAGGTTGTCCCCCCGCACAACGCGGAGACACTGGAAGCCAAAGCGAAGCCGCTGGAGAAGCTTCTTGGCAATAAGCTGAACATTCCCGTGAAAATTTCCGCTTCAACGAACGACCATACCGTCATCGAAGCGCTGTCCTCCAGGCAAGCGGATATTGGCTTCCTACCTCCGAATGCTTACGTTCTCGCCCATGACCAGAAAAAAGCAGCCGACGTGCTCCTTCAGGCTCAGCGCTATGGGATTGAAGATGCAACGGGCGCGGAAACAAACGAGCTGGTCGATGTTTACAAAGCCATGATTATCGTGAAAGCCGACTCCCCGATTCACGCATTGAAGGATCTCAAAGGTAAAAAAATCGCTTGGCAAGACGCTGCTTCTTCCGCTGGCTATGTATGGCCGGCCAATGAAATGAAAAAGGCCGGCGTCGATCCAAAGAAAGACGTGACCGGCATCGAAGTCAAGGGCCATGACAAAGGCGTGCTAGCCGTATTGAACGGCCAAGTAGACGCAGCCGCCATATACCAGGATGCCCGTAACCTGGTGATAAAGGACAGGCCGGACGTATTCAGGCAAACGCGCGTTGTCGCATTCACGGCACCGATTCCCACCGATACGATCTCGGTCCGCAATGATATGGACCAAGCCTGGAGAGACAAAATCGCTCAAGCGTTCATCGATATCGGGAAAGATCCCGAAGGCTCGAAAATCATTTACGATGTCTTTTCCCACCGCGGTTATGTGAAGTCTGACGACCGGAAATTCAATATCGTTCGCGACTACTTCAAAAATGCCGGACAAAAGTAATGATCGATTTGTATCCCCAAGGTGCATTTGCCTTTACAGGGCCGTGTCATATCCGCATCCGGACCGGACTTAACTGACGTACCAAGCAATCAGCTGCGCGCCCGGAGCCAGAAAAAGGTGCGCCAACAGGGTACCTGCGAGCCTGGACAGCATTAGGAACCCGAACATTCGGTTCATCTCATTCAGGCTTGTTTGGCCGGCCATCGTCTTATCCGTGAGCAACGCCACCCTTGGATCGATAAAGACCGTCAGCAGGATCGTGGCCACGCCGTTAATCAAACCCGACGATTGCGATGCGGCCCTGGAATGCTCCGGTACGAGATACGATGCGTAAAGTGCCGAGAGTACCCCTACGGTATAAATGCCGGTGACCAGCGTATTTAACAGAAGCAGCCGCTTGGGAATCCCTCCCACCCGAAGCCTCTTCAGCATCTCCCAACGGGGAAAGCGCACATTGTTTTTTACCCGTTTAAGCTTGTCGATGGAAACGGATTGCCGCAAAAGCAGGGGAATCGAGCCAGCCGCTTCCAGACGGGATACCATCCGCATTGAAATAAAGACCATCGTCGGAAACAAAAGAATGGCCAGCAGCGTACCCGCCGCCGCACCGGCCAAAATGAGATGAAACTGCCATTCCAAAGGTGTTCCCGGTTGAAGAACGGCCGAATCGATCAAACCACCGGTTAGCGGCCCCTGCAGCAAATTCGACGTCCGCGACACCAGAAGGATAATGCCGGTCAAAGATAAGGCCACTGCCAGCTTGCCTGTACGAATCCCGGCCAGCCTCACGGCATAGGCCAGCGTTTCCACAGCATGAATCACCAGCGTCAACAGCACAACCAGCAACAGCTCTCCGGTCAATAACGCACCTCTCCTTTCATACCATTCCCGGGACCGCTTATACAGCGGTTTGCTTTTAACATCAAGCCGTTCCATGCGTTCTGACCGTAAAAAAAGGGATGGCGCACCCCGTCTGGAGCAGCTGCATCACGCTGTTCAATCAGCCTCCGGCAACGTCCCTTTTCGTGAACAGCAGCCAAGAGACGGCGCAAAAGACGATCCAATAAACCACCAGCATAGACACCGAAAATCCAAGCGTCATCCCCGGAATCAGCGGATTTCCGCCCAGTACATAAGGGGATAAATCGGTGTTGGCGAACAATAAATATTTTACCCAGGTATACTTGAGCTGCGCCAGTACCGAAACGACCGTTCCGGAAGTAAACATGAGAAAAATGGACAACCCGATCGCAAGCGAACTGCTGCGGAATACGGTGGAGATCATAAAAGCCAAGGTTCCGGTCATGACAATCTCGACGGCCTTCAGCCCGTACCTCTGCAGGATCGAAGAAATCGTCTCATCCGGAGCAACGATTCCGCCTGCGCCGAACAGCAGCAAGCCCGTAAAATAGGAAATGATCAGCATGACAAGCAGAAGCGTTACGCTAAAGAGCAGCACTGTCACATACTTGGACCAGAGAATTTTCCCTCGGGACGACGGACGGATCAGAAGCAGCTTAATCGTACCCCATGTAAATTCGGCAGCTACGATATCCCCCGCCACAATAACCGTAAATATGGTAACGAGCGAAGCCAGGCTCGACGCGAAAACCATAAATTGGAGGACATGATCCATCCCCGCTTCAACCACATACTTCATCAGCACACCCATGGCGATGACCGCGAGCGCCAGGATCGCCAGCATCACCCACGTACGCAGCCGGGTATAAATCTTCATGTGTTCATTCTGTACAAGCCGGACAAAGCTAGACAATCCGATTCCCCCTTGTCACTTCGAGGAATTGTTCCTCCAACGTTTTGATCTGCGTACGAATACCGTATACTCCGATTCCAGCCTTCACCAGTCGGGCATTCAGCTCCGCGATGGCCTGCCGCCGATTCGGTAAAGTAACGACCAGCTCCGAATCGTCAACTCTGGCCGTCATGTCATCGGTTAGCATGTCGAGCGCCTGAGCAAGCTCGTTCACCTCGAAGCGCACCTCCACCGTTTCCGACTCCGTCAGAACGTTTTTGAAGGAGCGGACATCCAGCAGCCGGCCGTTCTGAATGATCGCCACCCGGTCGCACATCAGCTCCATCTCGGAGAGCAGATGGCTGGAGACAATGACAGCAATCCCCTCCTCGTTCGCCAAACGCCGCAAATAATCGCGCAGCTCACGGATTCCTTCAGGGTCGAGCCCATTGGTCGGCTCGTCCAGCACAAGCACTGAAGGGCGGTGCAGGATGGCCTGGGCTACTCCAAGCCTCTGACGCATACCAAGAGAGTACGTTTTCACTTTATCCTGAATGCGATTCTCCAGGCGAACCAGCTGCACGACTTCGTCAATTCTTTCTTGTCCTACATCCGGCATCATCCGGGCAAAATGAACCAGATTCTGATAACCGCTCATAAAGCCGTAAAATTCAGGATTTTCTACAATAGCTCCGACGTGCACCATCGCTTGTTCAAATTCGTTTCTGACACTGTGGCCCCGGATCTTCACTTCTCCGTCAGTGATCGACATAAGACCTACCATCATCCGGATCGTTGTCGTTTTCCCCGCCCCGTTCGGCCCGAGAAAACCAAAAACCTCGCCGGGCATGACTTGAAAAGTCAGGCCGTCAACTATGGTTTTGGAACCGATCTTCTTTGTCAGGCTTTGCAGTTCAATTACAGGACTGGTCATATAGCCTCCAAATGAAAAAAGATATGATACGCTTTTCTGGCACGAAAAGTATACCATACCTCATGAAATATGACCAAACGCCCCGATTAATCTTCGTTTTCTTCATAATACTTGGCCAAGCTGACGATCATGCTCCCCATTCTTTCCTCTGCAGGAGCTACAACACGGTCAATCCCTTCATCACGAAGGGCCTCCGCCGTCACCTTCCCTACGGCAACAGCCACCACACTGCCGTTGAACGCCGACTTCACTTGCTCCGCCAAGCCTTGCTTGCGGGCATAGGACATCAGAAAACGGACTTGGGGCGTGCTTGTAAACGTTACGGCATCCAGCCGCCCTTCGACGATTTCCGATAAGAGCTGATTCATCACGCTCAGTTCCGGGGGCACATGCAAGTACGGAAGAATTTCATAGTACTGAGCCTGCTGCTCGCCCAGCCATTTCACAAGACGGGGTGCATGATCTCCATACAACTGCAGGGCAACCCTGCGGCCGCGGAGGTCATACGGCATAAGCGCCCTCAGAATGCCTACCGTCGTGCCGTCGTCATCCCTTACCTTGGGCTCCAAACCGAGAGATTTCAAATACCTCACTGTCTTGTAGCCTCTGGCGGCAATTTGTGTACGTCTTAAAGTATCGATGAACGCTTCGCCGACTCTCATCGACTCTGCCGCTTGAACCAGCATCTCCGTTCCCATACCGGTAGTAAAGATGACCCAGTCCGTTCCGTTTTCGATGAGGCTGGTGATCTCCTTCTCCACTTTCTCCCGTTCGACGGCTACCGTGCCTTGGGCGGGACGGACGAGCGGAATGCCTCCAAGCTTTTCCACCATAACGCTCAGCTCGGCGGCCTTCCTCGGTCCAGTGAGCGCGATTCTCTTTCCCTCTAGTCTGCGCATGTCCTTTCTCCCCCATATCCGCTGGTATCTTCTTGATGACTGAACCGCTCGTTCATACAGCGTGAAGACACGATTTAAAAAAACAAATTATGTCAATTATCCTATCTATAGGCGTAGTCTATCTTTACATAATATTTGTAATAGTAATATACCTTATGGACCAGGAAGATTCAATACAAATCTGCTTATAACATTCATAAATTGTGCTTATGAAGCCAAAATAAGCGAACATTTAAAACAAAAAAAACTAAATTGTTCGTCTTTATTTTCACAAACATGCCCCCCTCTATGAATTACACAGGTTTATATTCTATGAATCCGGGCAACTCTAGTACTATCGCTTCTATTAAATCAGATTCAGAGGAGGATACACTTGATGAATAAGTTTAGCCGAATAACAATGTTATGTTTTCACCTGCTTCTGCTGCATGTTTTCATTGGGGCTGTGCCTGCCGCTGCTTACAATACGTATGACGAATACTATGAGTCATGCTGCATATCCGCATCCTATTTTTATTCCGGAGAGAACGTGAACGAAGCTCCCGGGCTTCAAGTTCCGCCACCCCTGTCGTACAAAATCAAGTCGGGAGACACAATGTACAGCATCGCCAGGTCCTTTGGTATTAGCCTTCCAACCTTACTCGCTGCCAATCCGACGGCAGAACCCAGCCGTCTCACCATCGGACAGCTGCTGGAGATCCCGGCGGATGAGGCGGAACTGCGGCTGCCCGACGGCCAAATGAATACGATAAGCCAAGTGTTCACTTCTACACTCACCGCCTATACCGCCGGGGCCGAATCGACGGGCAAAACCCCTTCCCATCCGGCCTACGGTGTTACATCCAGCGGCAGCAGAGCGGAAGAAGGACGGACGATCGCCGTAGATCCGTCGGTTATTCCGATCGGTACGACCGTATTTATCGAAGGTATCGGCATTCGTACAGCCGAGGATACCGGTTCCGCTATCCGCGGCGCACGCATCGACGTATTTATGGAAGATGTGCGGAAAGCCCGTAAATTTGGCGTGAAGAAGAATGTCAAGGTGTATGTATTGGGCAAAGACGCAGCACGAACCGGCTGATGACGCCCGTCTGTATTCAACCGATGGCGCTCGAATATGACAAAACAGCGGCAGGGGCTGTCCTTCCGGTTTAAAGAAGGACAGCCCCTTACACGTTTATTTTCGGCTCCCGACGGAGAGCCCCTTTCAAGAGGCGGTTCCTCTTAAAGTCATCCTCCGTATTTTTTCTGAAGTTGGCGAATCCGGTCGATCAAATCTTTGCCGATGACTCCCTCAAATTCTTCATAAATCGGTTCCCAAACACGCATCCACTCCCGCCTCTCCTCCGGCGTCTGGATATGGATTTGCATCATAGACCGGTCATAAATCTCCTGAAGCTGGCGCGCGTTCATCACGACGGCATTTTGATTCGCCCATTCCGTAGTCTCTTTTAACGCCTCGCTGATCAGGCCTTTCAAATCGTCAGGGAGCTTATCCCAGTATTCTTTGTTCATCAGTACCGCATATCCTAAATAACCGTGATTGCTAATCGTCATATATTTTTGAACCTGATAAAACTTTTTGGAGTCGATGTTGCTGATGGCATTCTCCCCGCCATCCACGAATCCTGATTCCAGTCCGCGATACACTTCGTCGAAAGGAATGGCCACGGCTTTGGCACCAAATAATCGAAACTGGGCTTTAAGCACGTCACTGGGCATGATCCGAAACTGCTGCCCTTTAAAATCCGCCGGATGAATAAGCGGCCCCCGGGCCGAGGTCATTTGCTTAAAGCCATTGCTCCAATATGAAAGCCCTATCATATTTTTGCTCTTTAATTTCTTAAAAAGGATTTCTCCTATTTCTCCGTCAAACGCCTCTTGCACCGCCTGATCGGTCAAAAAAGCATAAGGAAGATCGAATGCCTGCCAGGCCGGCACATATTGAGATATTTTCGAAAACGCCGGAGCGATCATCTGAATGTTGCCGTTCATCAATGCATCCACTTCGTCCGTATCGTTATAAAGAACGGCATTCGGGAAAACCTCAACCTTGACGCGCTGGTCCGTTTTTTGATAAACGCGACGGGCAAAATCTTGAGCCGCCAAGCCCTTGGGCGTATTTTCCGCAACAACATGACTGAATTTGATGACGATTTCCCGGTCGAAGCCCTGCTGTTCATCATCATCGGCGGCAGGAGCGGAGCTTAATGTGGGATAAAAGCCGATGGCAACCGCCGCGACAAGGCCGATCAAAATGACAAGCATCGTTCCGAGCAGCCGTCTCAAATCCGCCCACCTCCAACCTCATCAGGATGATAAAACTTAAGTACAGTATACCATGAAATCTTTGTCCTTGCAGGAACAAACATGAATTCGGAGTTTTGCGGTTACACTACAAAAAAGCCCTGCCGGCCGCGGCCATGAGAGCGAGGAGGAATAGCCCTATGATGTATAAAGGTTATGTTATCCGTTTAATTTGTTGTCCCGCCCTTGTTCTGCTTGTTGCATCCGGGTGCGGACAAAATCAGCAAAATTCCAATCCAAACCAGCAAAACTCGAATCAACAAAATGTCAGACCGGTCGATACAGAGCTTCAGTACCAAATGAAAATGTACCAGGACATCCGGCAGGAAGAATTCAAGCAGCAGGAACAAATTCGCAAAAACGAAAAACAACAGCTAAAGACCCTGCAAAAGCAGCAGGAGGAAATGCTGAAGCAGGAGCTTGAGTTTCAGGAAAAAATCCGAAAAGCAGGTGATTCCTGGTCGATCAAGAATAAAGAAGAGAAGTCTTCCGGCAAGCAGGAGAACCAAGATGAGCAGGACAGGTAAAGCGCCAGAGGCTACCCCCGCCGTACATGCCTGTCATTGTAATTATTTCCACAGATAGGAATGACGGGCAAATTTATTCCCAATGGCTTCAGCTTATTGTATGATTAGAATAAACAATGGCTCAGTCATTCGCCGACGGGAAAGGGGACATCTTGCCAAAGCTATGCTTCAGCGTTTGAAAATTAATTGGAAAATCGCCATTCTATCATTTGGTATCGTGCTTTTTTCGCTGTGCATCGCCGGAAGCGTTCTCATGGGCGGCATTATCCGGATGAAAGAGGAAGATCTCGGGTGGCGGCTGCTTGTCACCGCGCGAACCGTGGCCCAGATGCCCGAGGTCATCGCCGGTCTCACTAACCCCGATCTGCGACCAGGGATCCAACCTGCCACCGAACGCATCCGCATTATCAATGACGTGACTTACGTCGTTGTCATGGATATGAATCGGGTACGGCTCTCTCACCCGGTTCAGAGCCTAATCGGCACCCAGTCGAGCGGAACTGACGAGGGATCGGCCTTCGCTGAGCACACCTATATATCCAAGGCAAAGGGGGAGCTGGGTACGGCACTGCGCGCTTTCGTGCCGATTATGAACGATAATGTTCAAATCGGAGTCGCGCTGGTCGGCCGCATTATGCCGACCGTAGGACAAGTGCTGCTCGACCTTTCCGGCCAAGCTTATGTGGTTTTGCTGCTCTCTCTTTTATTCGGGTTTTGGGGTTCCTGGAAACTTGCCCAGCACATCAAGCAGCAAATGTTTGAACTGGAGCCGCACGAAATCGCCAGGCTTCTGGTTGAGCGCACGGCAACCTTTCACGCGATGCATGAAGGCGTTATCGCGATTGATAAGAATGAACGCATTACCATATTTAATGAAAAAGCGAAACAAATGCTGAAAATTTCAGGTGACGTGATCGGGAAGCTGATTCACGAGGTCTTTCCGAATTCCCGTCTGCCCGAAATTCTCAAGATGAATCACCCCGTATATAATCAAGAACAAGCGATTGGCAGCGATATCATTATGAGCACACGTGTTCCCATTACAGTAGGCGGCCGCACCGTTGGGGCAGTGGCGATTTTTCAGGACCGGACTGAAGTGACGCGAATGGCCGAAGAACTGACCGGTGTGAAAGCGTTCGTTGACGCCCTGCGTGTTCAAAATCACGAGTATATGAACAAGCTTCATACGATCGGAGGCTTGATTCAGCTGGGCAACAATGAAAAAGCGCTCGACTACTTGTTTGAAATTAGGGAGCAGAAAGAAGAGCTGACCCGTTTCCTTACCCGACGGATCCAGGACGACAGCCTGACCGGACTTCTCCTTGGCAAGATCAGCCGCGGACGCGAGCTGGGCATTGAAGTAACGATCGACCGTCAAAGCCAGTTGGAGCGGTTTCCGGAACGGCTCGATCACCATGACTTTGTTATTTTGCTCGGGAACCTGCTGGAAAATGCTTTTGACGCTCTTCAGCAGGTTCAACGGGATAAGCGCGTATTCGTCAGCATTGCCCAAGACGAACAGGCCCTCTCGGTGCTTGTGGAGGACAACGGCTGCGGTATGGATAACGCTACTCGCGCCCGGATTTTTGAACGCGGCTTCACTACAAAAGGCGGCAGCGAGCGGGGCATCGGACTTCACTTGGTTGCCGGTATAGTGGATAAAGGCGGAGGTACCATCGAAATCGATTCAACACCTGGTGAAGGAACCACATTTGTGGTTTCGTTCCCGATGGACTAATGTTTGATATAACGAACGAGGCAAGGTGAACCTATGAATATGATGAATTCCCCAGAATCCAAGCTGTTTCGTGTTATACTGGTCGAAGACGATCCTATGGTTCAAGAAGTGAACCAACAGTTTATCGAACGTGTGAAAGGCTTTCAAATTATCGGCACCGCTTCCAGCGGAGATGAAGGGCTGCGCATGGTGAAGAAGCTGAAGCCGGACCTGATGATCCTTGATATTTTCATGCCGGTACAGGACGGGATAGAAACGCTGGCACAAATTCGGAAACAGCAGCTATCCGTTGATGTTATTGTGATCAGCGCCGCTAACGATATGCGAACCATTGAGCGGATGCTGCAAAACGGAGCGGTCGATTACATTATAAAACCGTTTAAATTCGATCGTGTCAAACAGGCGCTTGAGCATTACCGGAGCATCAAAGAAACGCTTCAAAGCGAGCATACGGTAACCCAAAGCGAGCTCGACCGGGTTCTGTACGGCAATCCGCAAACGCCTTCTTCACTTATATCCGCTTCAGACGCAGCGGCGGTCCAAGATCTGCCCAAAGGTCTGCAAGCTTTAACCCTGAAGCAAATTCTTCATTTTTTATCGGGCCAAACCGATCCGCTTTCAGCTGAAGAAGTAGCCGAAGGCGTTGGCATCGCCCGGGTCACGGCTCGGCGTTATTTGGATTATTTGGAAAAGAGCGGTCAAGTACGCCTTGATCTGCAGTATGGCGTAGGCCGCCCCATGAACAAATATGTTCTTTCATCCCGGCCGGGAGAATCCCGTTGAACGTAAATTAACAAATACAGGTCTTTTTCTTCTTGCCGATTTTGCCGGCCTGCTTCGCTTTGCGAAGGTATTCCGACGCCAGCGGTACTTTACAAGCCGTTGCCCCGACATCCACGTGTACGCTACCGATCGATTCAGCAACCCTCATTGCCTCCTCATGCAAAACGGCTGCGTAGGTACCGACTGCAATAACGAATGAATTCATGGTATAGCGGACCCGGTTCATTTCGTCATGTACGGTCGCTTCCACCTGCTTTAAAAGCTGTCTGATTTCATTTATATCCAAAAGCTCGTCAGGAGTAATCGAGATATAGTTCGCATAAGTGCTCCAGCCGCAAACAGCGATCATTTCCTCAGGCGACTTTATCCATTCCCTGGCTAATTCCATGGCGTGCGGACTTTCCGCGGCAACCCAAGCTACCGTATACTCAGCAAGCATATACCAATTGGCTCTTCTCACCCAGTCTTGAAGCATTTCTTTTGTCGCCGTCTTGGGGTTAACGGTAAGTCCGGCCAAATACATCGCATCGCTATTTCCGGTTTCGTATAGCGCACGAGCGAGATGCTGGTCTTTTTTCACATCTTTGACCAGCTTCTTTAAATCGCCCACCTTCACTCCGAACAAAGGCTCTTTCGCACCGTGACGCAGGAAGATCTGTTTTGTTTGCTCCGATCCCATTGCTATGAGCTTGTCCATGATTTCGTTTAAATCAGTCATTGTATCCACCTTCCCCTCAATGTATGCTTTTCTCGATTTTGAAAATCCGATACTTTTAAACCAATTCTGGAATGATGCATGCTAAAACAATTCAGGAACATACTATCATAAGAGATAAAAAGGCCCCAGGAACCCACTTCCTTGGACCAATTTTTTACTTTCTTAAAAATTAACTTCCAATATTAAGAATGAAATTATTTAACAATTATCACAGGGTAAAATAACCAGTCTCTTGACTTATACTCTTTCGAGTAAAGATCCCTAATATCCCGAGTGGTGACATTTTCAATGAGGAAATTACGCAAGTGTCCTCAAATTGTCCCCACCCCCTGAAGATGAAGGTTCGTGAAGAGAATAGAAAATAAAAAAACCTTGATATACAAGGTTCTTTCATTAAGCGGGTGATGGGAATCGAACCCACGCCGCCAGCTTGGGAAGCTGGAGTTCTACCATTGAACTACACCCGCATGGCTGATTAAAATGGTCGGTACGGGACGACACGATTGGAATGCCGGTAGAGTGACAAATATTAATATAGCAGGCTTTAAGTCAAAATGCAACATTCTATTTTATTGTATATCATGCTTTCAATGTGTCTGAAATGAGGTATCTTTAAAAGGAAAAAAACAAGGAATCCCGTATTGATGATTCCTTGTTTTAATTATGCGCTCGAGAGGATTCGAACCTCTTTTTGCCGTGATCTAAATGATCTTCATGGAATTCTGGTTGCTCTGCGATTCCAGATGCTTCTGTATAAATTGAATGATCAGAGCGTTGATCTCGCGGGGCTTTTCACTCGGGCCGTAATGCCCACAAGATACAACCGCCATCTCAGAATGCGGAATCAGAGAATGCATCAATTCGCCCATACTGATATCATTGATCTTATCCTCGGAGCCCCAGATAATTAAAGCAGGGCTCTTTATATAAGGCAATCTCCGCTGCAGGTTGTATCTGGCGCGGTGTGTAGGTTCATTCATATGGTTCAATATTTTTTGATAGGCCTCTAATGCCCCCGGCAGCAAAGTGCGTTCATACCACCGCTTAGCGGTTTCAGCGATTTTCGTGGTTTCACCGCACGACGTTTCACTCACATGCTTCAAAATGTCATCATAGACGGGTGGCTTAAACGATGTCATCGATGATAAAGTGCGCTTGGATATCCCTCCGGCACTAATCAAGGTCAATGTGCGAACGCGATCCGGGCTTTCATAACCGAGAATCGATGCAACCCATCCCCCCATCGAGTGACCCACAACATGCGCGGATGAAATTCCTAAAGCATCCTGAAACTCTCGGACAAAGTCCGCGAGATAAGAAAACGAATACTCGACCTGAAGCCGGTCTCCCTTTCCCCAGCCAACGAAATCGGGAGCATAAACATGAAAATATTGGCTGAGTTCAGCCATGTTCGGAAGCCAGTAATCGCCCCCCGTCCAAAATCCGACCCCATGAAGCAAAATCAACGGCTCCCCCTGACCTGCTTCCAGATAATATGTCGTGCCGTGACTTAACGCAAGCTGACGTTCCTTTACCGAATCGATATCCAACCAGATTCCTCCCCACTCTTGCCCTACGCATCATTTGTGCTTATTTCCAGACTGCAAATGTCATTCCTACTCCCGTACCGGCGGGTGACCGATACCCTGAAACATATTCCAGATACTGCAGTTCCAAATGTTCAATTGCACCTGCAGAAACAATCCAGTTCAGAATCTCCCCGGAGGCCCCCTCCAGCTTTTCCCTGGGCAGCGTCTTGAGAATGTCAGGCTCCTTGCTCTTGAGCCCTTGAATAACTACTTGATCGAGATGCTCATCCAATTTAAAATGGCTCAACCCGCCGGATGCAATGACAGCGACACGTTGATCTTCTCCCCATGACTCAATGGCCCGTCTCAGTGCTTGCCCGAACTCATAACAACGTGCAGGGGTAGGCTGATTGGGCTTATAAAAGCAATTGACAAATACCGGGACCATGGGAATGGTCTTGTGAGTAGCCAACCGCCGTTGGACAAATGTATAAGCGTGACCGAGCGACCGGCCCTCGATCTGGGTTGTGCTTTGTGAGACGTCAAACCCCTCGATCATCATCTTTTCAATGATATGTTTGCCTAATTCGCTATGCGCGGGGTAATAATCGATATTCTCTGTCGTGTGCCAAGCCCATATGACGGGGCGCATCGACGGATGAAGATCCTCCAAGCGGAGGGGAAAATCTTTCAATTCCGATCCCCAGAACACACCGAATGTAGGCTTAGCTTCATCCAAAAAGAGCTCTTCCTGATCGTCCCCTACAACCACCAGAATGTCAGGATCAGCCTCCTGAATCTCGCGGTTCAAACGCTCCACGGCAGCTTGACATGCTTCGTATTTTTTCTGCCAAACTTCCGGGGATAATTGCTCCTGAAGCGTGTGACCGAGCTCCCGTTCACGTTCTTCATAATGAGTATCCGGATTCAATCGGTCCCGTTCCGCATGCAGTGACCAAATATCCGCCGTGCTGCTCACTTGTGGGCTATGCGACGAACCAATACCAAGCACGATCTTTGCCAAACGAATCATCCTCCCTATGATAAATCATTAATGAATGAAACCGTTTTCAAATCGTATTGTAATTTTATTCGCAGTTGTTGCTCGAACTTATGATTTTTCAGGGCAAAACAGCAATAATTTCAACTTGTACGATGGCTCCCATCCGCAGATTTTTAACTACTGAATGCCGTGCAGGCCGGCTTTCAGGATCAGGAAACATTTTCACCCACTCTTCATTGACCAAGTCCCGATATTGCTCATCCTGGAGATAAACCGTCATTCTTCCGATATCGGCGGGAGTGCCTCCCGAAATTTCCATGAAGCGTTCAACGTTTCGAAAAACAAGTTCCACTTGTTTTACCGGATCTTCCGGGATCTCGCCGGATGCCGGATCCATTCCTGCAATCGCAGAAGAGAAGACCAATTGATCCACTTTCGCTCCCAAAGGAATAGGGGCAGACCTATGAGTGATCCCCTCGATCTCGATACTTTTCCTACGAGCCATTCCATCACCTCAATTTGTTGTATGTATGGTTATATAGATTACTGACCAATTTTCCGCAATAAATCAGAGCATCAGGCTGCCGCCGGTTACATCAAGTACGGCTCCGGTCACATAGCTGGCCTCATCGGAAACAAGAAATGCGACCGCATTCGCAACTTCTTCAGGTTGACCGATCCGTCTCAATGGTGTTCTAAGCGCAGCTTGCCGGCTTAATTCCTTATCCACGCTTTGTGTCATTGGCGTATCAATACGTCCGGGTACAACTACATTTACCCGAATGCCTAAAGGACCGTATTCGCCGGCTAATTTACGGCTTAATCCCAGCAGTCCGGATTTGCTTGCAGCATAGTGCGCGGATGTAACCGGACTGTAGGTTCGGGATGCTTGAGAACATATATTGACGATTCGTCCTCTTTGATTTTCAACCATCATCTCCAGCGCAACCTGGCTGCAATTAAAGGGACCGTTCAAATTAACGGCAAGCACCCGGTTCCAATCTTCAATCCTAATCTCTTGAAATGGAATCGAACCATTCGGACCTTTAGGAGAGATACCGGCATTATTAATTAGGATATCGACCCTCCCAAAGCGTTCCTTTATTTTTCGTCCCCCTTCCCATACGGCCTCCGTGTCCGATACATCCAAAGGAAGATTCATAATTTCCACAGGATATGCGGAAAGCTTTAGAGACAGCTCTTGTAAAGCATCATGATTTATATCGCTAAGTATAAGATGACTCCCTTGTTCGGCAAGCTTATGGCTGATTGCCTGGCCCAAACCTCCGGCAGCTCCTGTTACCCAACTGACAAAATGATGAAGTTTCAATGCATTCACCTCCTATCCGGATAATTCCAGTGTATTTAACGTCGACATTATTGTCAACAATATTTATAACAATTTTGTCATCGGTACACATCAGATGTTATTCTCCCATTTCCTTCAATGTTTTTTCCAATAATTCCGTGTTTACGAAATCCTTGGGATCAACCATCTGTTTAATATAATTTTCCTTAAAGTACCAATTGATTTGTTCCTTGATATCTTCCACATTCATTTTACCGTCGGGATCAATGTACGGAAAAACGGTAATTCTCTCTTTAGGCTGCTCGCTATATTTGGAAATAATGCCGATCACTTCTTCATAGTTGCTGCCTTTTACAAAATTTCCGTCTTTTTTCGCAAGTAC
Source organism: Paenibacillus naphthalenovorans (assembly GCF_900099895.1). Lineage (GTDB taxonomy): Bacteria > Bacillota > Bacilli > Paenibacillales > NBRC-103111 > Paenibacillus_G > Paenibacillus_G naphthalenovorans. Next base: position 12,719 of record NZ_FNDY01000015.1, on the reverse strand, counting down.
CGCATCGTAATAATAACGTGAACCTTTAATAAAGGCCTTCAGAAAACGTACACTCGCATCTTCGTTTCCGGCAAACTTTGACGAGAAAAATATCGCAGCGGATTGAGGAGAAATCTCATCTGAAACCCAAGCGAGCACTTTTCCGTACCCTTCCTTTATCGCAATGGACACGTTAGGTTCACTGAGCCCAATAACATCCAGATTTTTGCCTTTTAACGCTTCCATCAGACCACTGACACTATTTAACGATACCCATTGAACATCCTTTGAATTTAAACCGTTTTTTTCTAACATCATTCCTATATTATATTGATTGGCGCTTCCAATCGACGTGAGTCCGATCTTTTTGCCTTTTAAATCTTTAATCGATTTGATTTCGGAGTCATCCTCTCTAACCACGATGGCTGAATAATGATATGTTTTTTCTTCCCTCCCTTTATCTGCTACGGCAACAACCTTCTCTCCGGCTGAAATCATATTGTACAAGTCCGCTGAAAAGCCGCCTGCTCCAACATCTGCACTTCCGGATGCTACCGCTACATTGATCGCCTGGCCCGAATCTAAAAACTTAAATGTTACATCCAGATTTTCATCTTTAAAAAAACCTTTTTCCATAGCTATGAACAATGGCGCATTGGTTGTAAACTTCGATATGGCTACGTTTATAGAAAAAGGATTCTTAACCGGCTTTGGCGATTCTTCTTGAGTTGCACCAACTTTGGGAGTTTCCTTTTGAGTCTCTTGGGTGGTTGTATTTGTTCCACAAGCCATAAGTAATGTTGAGAGATGCAGCATAACCGCCAACATTACTATTTTTACTTTTCTCATATTAAGCAGCCCTCCAATAAATAGAGTTGTACTGCAAAACTAAACGGCGACAAATACATTTCCGTCTTCAACTTTGACTTCATAGGTTTTCAGTCTTTGCTTAATAGACGGAATAACAGCCTTTCCCGAATCCATGGCAAACTCCCAATGATGCCAAGGACATCTCAGCACCAATTCATCATGCCGCATTTCATATTCTTCAAAAGAGTGGAAAATCAGGGTTCCGGTTACATGCCCCTTGCATATTTCCGCATGAAAATGCGGACAAATGTTCAATATCGCGTAATACTTGTTTTCTTCATAAAAAATGCCGATTTGCTTATTATCGACTTGCACTAACTTAGCCTTTCCGGGAGCAATCTCCCCTTCCCGGGCAACAAGATTCCATGCCATTTGCTTCCTTCCTCCTTTTCAGGCCATAATGGATGACTGCTACTTCAAATTGAAAAATTCCGCAGCATTATCATGCAGTATTTTCTTTCTTGCCGTTTCCGAAAGCTTCTTCGGCAAAACGCTGGGTTCGTCAAAGTCCCAATGAGGATAATCACTCGCGAACATCAATATATTTTCGGCGTCCATCATATCGAATATATGAAGCATATGTTCTTCTTTCTTCGGATCCGGCCATGGTTGGGTAGTCAGACGTACATGATCGGCTATATACTCGCTGGGCAGGCGCTTTAACCAAGGTGCTTGCTGACGCAGCCCCTTAAAGCGTCCATCCATTCTCCACATTAAATGCGGCAGCCAGTCAAATCCGCCTTCAATAAGTACGAACTTCAGTCGGGGAAACCGCTCAAAAACGCCTTCCAATATGATGCTTGCCAAATGACCCATATAGATCTGCGGTACACATGAATGCCACTCCAGATAATTGCGGGCGACACCTGCCGGTGTAGGCGACGCCTGCGCAAACATGGCATTGGATTGGCCGGTATGCACCCCTATGGGAAGTCCTTTGCGCTGCGCCGCCTCATAGATTGGATAGTAAAAGCGATTGCCGAAGGGAATGCGTGACGTTGAAGACATAGCAACCATGACCATGTCCGGATGGTCTCCAAGCCTTTCGATTTCTCTTGCCGCCAGATGCGGATCTTGGGGGGCTACCATAATGACGCCTTTAAATCGTTTATCCTTAGGCAGCCAATGCTCGATGGAATGGTCATTATATGCCGAGCATATCGCCTGAGCGTAATCGGGATCCGGAATGGCCGATATGTGATACCCCGATCCCGTCAGTAAAGCATACGAATAATTGTACTTATCCAGCAATTGCTCCCTTAAAAAATCAGGATCCGAACCGGCTGGGCCGCCATTGGGCGGAATGGAATCCCATCGGAATCCACCTTCATTCAGAATCCCGGAATCCATTTTCCTCTCACCGTACTTCAAAAGCTCCGATCTCCATGGTTCGGGCAAATAGGGAGCCAGGTCTACCTCTTTTCGCCGGGCATGATGGACATCGCAATCAATGATCATCGTATGAACACCTCTTCTCCTTTATTTCCACGGCAGCAGCTTTCGTTCCAGCCATTCCAACGAACGGTTAAACAATAGGCCGAGCATGGACAAGATCAAGACACCTACCATCAAATTGGTCGTCATCATCAGATTGCCATAATGCAAAATCATGGAGCCGACCCCCTTCTCTGCCGCAATCATTTCCGCCGAGACAAGCAAGAGCAGGGAATTCCCGGCAGCAAGCTTTAGCCCGGCAAAAATGGTCGGCAGTGCAGCAGGCAGAATAACCTTGCGGATGACGCTGAAATATTTCGATCCGAACGTAACGGCAGCTTTGAGCAGGATCGGGTCAACCTGTTTGACTCCGGCATAGGTGTTAATCACTACCGGGAAGAATACGCCAAGCGCGATAATCGTAAACTTGGGCAATTCGCCGATCCCAAGCCATAAGATAAACAACGGCAGCAGCGCAATCTTCGGGATCGGGTAGATCGAATAAATAACCGGAGTTAATACGGAATCCACCCAGCGAAAGAAGCCCAGCAGCAGCCCGATCACAATGCCGGCAACCGCTCCGATGGCATACCCCGTCCCTATCCGCATTAAGCTTGTCAAAATATTATCCGTGACTTCCCCCGTCGTTACCATCTGCCATCCGGCTGCAAGAATGGCCGAAGGGGAAGGCAAAAAAAGCGGCGGAATCACTTGTATTCGGGCAAGCCCCTCCCATAATGTCAAGATGCCGAGTACTCCCAGCACCGAAGCATAGACCGGGGTTCGTTTCTCCAAAAAGGCTACGCGATTGCGGATGGTTTGCCTTTGAGGCTGAACGGTCCGACTGACTATATTCACGTTCGTGCTTCCCTGTTCCATCCTAATCCCCCTCCTTCAGTGCTTCTTGTGCGTCATGCCGGATGAGCTGCCATATTTCATCCACATAACGTTCGAATACCAATCGGTATTCCTCCTGATTCCGGCCGATTTTCGGCAGATCGATGCGGATAATATTTTTAATCTCTCCGGGGCGTCGTGACATTACAATGACCCGGTCGGCTAAATAGACCGCCTCTTCGATGTTGTGGGTGACATAAAGCGTACTTAGTCTAGTACGATTCCATATGGCCAGCAGTTCCTCTTGCATAATGGTTCGCGTTTGTGCATCAAGAGCCGAAAACGGTTCATCCATCAGCAGAAGGTCCGGCTCGACGGCAAGCGCTCTTGCAATCCCCGCACGCTGCCGCATGCCCCCCGATAGCTGCTTCGGATATGCGGACTCAAAGCCGGTCAAGCCCACCATTTCGATATAATGGCGGCCTTTTTCCTGCTGCTCCTCTTTGCTGGCACCTTGTTCCTCCAGACCAAATATCACATTTTCGTAGACGGTCCGCCAGGGGAATAACGCAATTTCCTGAAACACAATCGCGAGCTTCGGCTCCTTGTTTCCCTGCAGCCCTTCGAAACTCACTTCACCGCTGCTGGGGGACAGCAGTCCCCCGACAATGTTCAATAAAGTAGATTTGCCGCAGCCGCTTGGGCCGACAAGTACTACAAATTCCTGGGCCGCTATCGTAAAATTGATGTCCTTGAGCGCAGTGATTTCCCGCTTGTTTGTGTCAATAAATTGTTTCTGAACATTTTCGACAACAATTCTCACGTCCTATTCACCAGCCAATTATAATTTTTTTAATTCCCTGCCGCTTTTAAAGCTTCGTCTAACAGCGTGGTATCTACGAAATCGTCAACCTCCAACGTTTTGACAATCAATTTTTCCTTGGCATACCATGCGATCTGCTCCTTGAGATCATCAATATCAGGCTTTCCGTTACGGTCGATAAACGGAAAGGACTTTTTGATCACGTCTTCCGGCTGGCCGGTATATTTGGTGATGATCTTGAGCACTTCGTCAAAATTCGGGCCCTGCGCCAATTTCCCGTCCTTCTCGGTCAATGCCGCGTCATAATAATAGCGCAGTCCCTTGAGATATGCTTTCAGGAAACGTACACTCGCATCCCTGTCGGATATGAATTTTGAAGAAAAAACAAGGGCGGAACTTTGAAATTTTATCTCGTCCGATATCCAAGTGAGCGTTTTGCCAAAACCTTCATCCACAGCCTTGGTAACATTGGGCTCACTGATAAAACCGAAGTCCACGCGTTTGCCCTTAATGGCATCTACCACGCCGCTGACGGAGTTCATCGGTGTCCATTGAACATCCTTCGAACTCATGCCATGATTCTCCAATATTCTGGCTATCGAGTAATGGTTCGTGCTGCCGATGGTTGTAATGGCGGCTTTCTTTCCCTTTAACTCTTCAACCGATTTGTACGGAGAATCATTAGGCAGCACCAGCGCCGAATAGGCATATCCCTTTTCCTCTCTGCCCTTATCGGCGACGAGAAACATCTTTTGACCCTGCGCGATCATATTGTAAAAATCTGCAGTCAAACCGGCAGCCGCAATATCCACGCTGCTGGACGCCACGGCTACGTTGACGGCATTCGCCGAATCGAACCATTTTAATTCAACGTCGAGATGTTCATCTTTGAAAAAGCCTTTCTCATAAGCGATAAACAGTGGAGCATTGGACGTAAATTTTAATAAGGCCAACGATACCGACTTCGATTCGGCCGGTTTTGTATTAGCAGGCTCCGACGGGTTAGCCGGTTCCGCGGAATTCCCCTGTTTTTCCGCACTTTTTCCGCAACCGGAAAGCATCATCGCGAAAAGTAAAAGAATAGCAATTACCGGGTAAACTGTTTTTTTCACCATGAACACCTCCTTTATCCGTTATATGGATCCATTCTGGTAAGGTTATCCTTCAACCGTTCCTGAAGTGCGGCAATGTCGATCTCATGGACGCTGCCCGTACCGGCAAGGCTTAATGCGTGTGCTGCTGCCGCCCCCGTTGCAATGCACGGTCCCATAACACGTACGCTGGACAGAGCCGCCAGATCCCCGTCAATACAACGGCCGGCTGCAGCCAGGTTGTCAACATCGGGAGGCGTCAGACTGCTTAAAGGGATATAGTGGACATGATCCTCGGAAAATGGCTGCCAGACATAGCCATCCTTTCGATTATGCAGTTCAATCGGCCATGCTGTACGGGCTACTGCATCCGGAAACCGCGTTCCGGCACGCACATCCTCAACCGTTAATTGCCGGCGGCCGACAATCCAGCGCGTTTGCCGGACGCCGGGAAAGCCATAACTGCGTACTCGACACTGGCCGAATGCAAGAGGAAATTCATTCTTTAGAAATACAACCGTTCGATCAGCCTGATCCTTGCCTTCAAGCGCTTTTTCCGCTGCCGCAATCGGCTCAAGCGGCGTTTCAACGTGCGTCATATTGAGAAGGGCTGTTCCCCTGCCCGGGAATACGATGGCAAGACCGTCCCTCCGTTCAAATCCATAATCATCGGCCTTTTCCTTAAGTCTTTGAATTAGCTCGTCATATGACGGATAGTTCTTTTCGTCGATCCCCTCGAGTACCAACACCTGGGACCCATAAACCGAACCTTCCGCAGGCTCCCGGCATGGAAGGCCGGCGTGCCAAGCAAGTGCAGCGTCACCCGTCGCATCTACGAAACCGTTTGCATAAAGGCGCAAATCGCCATACCGGGTGGCCAAATCGATCGAATCGATACGCGTTCCCTTTCTTGTCACCCCCCGCAAAACGGCACCGGTAATCACGGTTACCCCGGCATCTCTAACGGATTTTTCTATCCATCGGGCAAGGGCTACCTCATCGTACATGATGGTATTAAATCTCCTGCGCAGGTGCAAATTCCCAGCAGCGCCAAGATCGCGGATGATGTCTTCAGCAATGCCATAGGTCATCAGGTATGGGTTCGGACCGTTGGAAACCAGGCCGGCGAATGTGCCTATGATCGAATTCACAGCCTGCCCCCCTAAGGTAGGCGAACCGTCCACCAATGCCACCTTATGACCGGATCGTGCCGCTTCCAAAGCGGCTGAAACTCCGGAAATGCCCGCACCTACTACACAAATATCGACTTTCACCTCCTGTACGTTTACCGTTGTGTCTTTTTGAACCGTCCGCGTAACCTTTAAATTCATTTCTTCCATTCTCCAAACATCCCTTCTTGTGATTAATTATTTAAAGAGAATACCTCCGGTTTCAGGCAACGGCCTAACCAATCGCTGATAAATCGACAACCATCCGTGCTCTTCCATGACAGGAGCGCCATTTAAGCGCGAACGCCGAAGCTCTAGCTCGCTTTCCGGCACTTCAAGATTGACGAAACGCTTCTCTACATCAATTACGATGGTGTCGCCATCTTCCACAAGTCCTATAGGTCCGCCCTCCGCCGCTTCAGGAGAGACCTCGTTCACCGCCAGACTCATATTGGAAAGTCCTGATTGTTGCCCGTCAGTCACCACTGCAACCTTATCGCCTAAACTCGCCCCGTTCAGGGCAAAAACAAAATTGGACAAGAAGCCCATGCCGGGTGCACCCTTTGGACCAAGTCCTCTGACTACAACCACATGTCCGGGCTTGATCAGTCCCTTATGTACGCCTTCAATGGCTTCATCGGCTGAATTAAAGACAATCGCCGGCCCGCTAAACTGAAGTTGCCGATCATCGGTGACTGCAAGTTTGACGATACCGGTGTCCGGTGCTAACGAACCGCGTATTAATACAATAGAAGGGCGATTGACGAACGCGCGGTTTACTGGACGGATCACCTCTTCATCGGAGATCGCGATCCCGTGAAGGTTCTCCTTTATGGTCCGGCCGGATACCGTTATTGTATCGGTATGAAGGAAAGATTCGAGCTGCTTCAAGACCGCTTGCGCTCCGCCAGCCGCCTCGAACTGCTCAATCGTATGCTCCCCGTTGGGCCGTACGGCGCTCAGAAGCGGAATTTCATCGGCAAACCGTTCGAACATGCCGTAAATGTCCACATCCATCTGAGCCTCCCTGGCCAGCGCTTGAAGATGCTTCACCGCATTGATCGAACCGCTGATCGCCAACACCACCTTCACGGCATTGGCAAAAGCTTCAGGTACAAGAATATCACGGGGTTTCAGGTCGTCCCACACCATTTGTACTATTCTTTTGGCAGCGAGCCCGACCGTGTCCCACATCTTCTGGCTGTTGGCCAGTACCGGAGTGCTGCCGGGAAGCGCCATGCCAAGGGCTTCGCAAACAATGTGCATGGTGTTGGCCGTACCCATCCCGGCACATACGCCAGGACCAAGGATCGCATTCTTGCTCATCTCACTCAGTTCTTCGACCGAATAAACCCTCTTGCCGTTTTGTTGCTTTACAGCGTTTAACCATAGATCCTCAAAATCAATGTGCTCGCCACGATACTGCCCGCTTGGCTGATAACCGCAAGCTACGACAATAGTCGGAATGTTAAGCCGGGCGGCCGCCATGAGAAGACCCGGCACTGTCTTATCACAGGATACCAGGCAGATCATCCCGTCCAGCATGGCTCCTTCCACCGCCACCTCGACGTCGTTCACAATCAGGTCGCGGGCTGGCAGAATATATCCTCCCTTACGTCCCATACTGGTTACGGCATCCGACGGTGCCGCCGTGCGTACCTCAAATGGCAAACCACCGGCAGCGCGTATTTCCTCCTTCATCTTCGCAGCGATGCCATCAAGGTGGGCAAAGCACGCCGCCAGGTTTGAGGAGGTGTTTACGATCGCGATCTTGGGCTTTTCCATATCCTCCTCGTTGATTCCGAAAACTCCCCATTGCGCCCGCCTCATGGCCCATCTTACACTACCCGGTTCAACATAGCTCCTAAGCTTTCTTTCCATTGCAATAAAAATCTCCCTTCTGTTGACTTACAAAAACGTACTCAAATTCATTATAGTTAACACGGTCTGATCCGGATAAATGCTCCGGGAAGCGATTTTCCAATCTCCACCGATGTTGCGCAATACATCTAAACGCTCGCCAAAAATTTGCTCTACGGCATGATCAACTCCCCTGCTTCGTTGAAACGAAAAATAACTTTGTACTTTTAACTCGTTACTGGATGTACCTTCTTTAATAATAATATTGGATACAAAATGGCGTGTACGCAGCGGAGGATCCTCGGCCCATGCCGAGCCGGTTCTAAGTCTTTTTACCCGTGTTGTCAAAGATTTCTTGGTTTCCTCATAATAAGCCATATCATTATTTTTATCGAAACCGTCTTTGGATTCCTTCGTGACCCGTACAGGCATCCGATAAACAACATCATCCGTAAGCAGTTCCAACCAATCCTCGAACTCCCTATTATCCAATAAAAGCGCTTCAGTGTTGAGAAAATTCGTTATTTGGTAGTGCAGCTCATAATTCATAACCATCCCCTCCTTTTCTCCCCTTTTTCTTACCGATTTCAATCGTTCCATTTACCTATCATCTTTCAAATCGCTTGTCATCAGTTCCAACCAATAGTCATGCATCCCTCTCAAGGCGGCATCCACATAACATGTCGGGTAAGCGACACCGGGTCCCGGCCACGATTCATCCGGCAACACTTCATCCATACCCATCATATAGTTAAGCAGATTATTATAACTAAGGTCCTTATCGCGAGCCATTCTCCCCTTGCTTGCCTGAACCACCCGAGTCCAGATTTCCGTATCGTCCGCCTCTAAAGTTCCCGATGGACCAAACGAAGCCACATAGCCTTTATACGAATCCATTTTATACGCTTCCGGTGCAGCTTTATCGATCAAGAACCAAGACCATATTTCAATTTTGTCCGGCCCCATTGGACGCCATATACGCAAAGTTAAATAATTGTGCAAGTGACCTTCACTTCCATGCACCGGACAATGGAAAGAAAGATTCGGGAAGCAAGAACCGACGATCACGGTGGTCTTTTTATAAACCTCCAACTGTTCTTTGGATAAGTTCCTTTCAAACATGGGCCACATTTCTTTAGGCAGCCCTTGATAAGGCGGCATATTTAAACCGGGCACGACTGTACTTACGTTTACACAATGTCCATGATTTAACTTGACTTGATGGCCATAACTGGAATATAGCGGGTCCTTGGGACTTATGCCAAGTTCAACGGTAGATCTGTGAGTAGTTGCTACATGATAGGGGTCGCCCCCGAAGTTTTCCGCCGTTAACTTCCAATTCGTGTTTACAACCCAGCGCTGAGGACCTCCTTTGACCTCCATTCCTCCGTCGCTTCGTCCTAAAATAATGTCAAGATACCATTTGAGTTCCCCGAGATACTCATCCAAAGACATTGCATTTTTGTCCATATTGCCGAAAATCATACCCTTATATGTCTCAACTCGGGGAATCTTGCGCAGCGACCACTCTTTCTTATTCAATTTTTGGCCATAGACCTTGTCGCCTGCAACGACTCCAATCAGTTCTCCCTCCGTATTAAACGTCCAGCCATGAAACGGGCATGTAAACGCTTTCTTATTTCCTGAATCGGCCGTACATAAATGTGTTCCTCTATGGGTACAAGAATTCAAAAAGGCATTGATTTCTCCCTGTTTGTTTTTGATTAACAACACAGGATCATCCAACAACCATCTGGTGACATAGTCCCCTGGTTCCTTTAATTCCGACTCATGCCCTAAATATTGCCATGTGTATCCGAATATCCTATCCACTTCCAAAGCATAAATATCCGGATCTGTTAAAATCCATTGAGGGAACAATCCTTCTTCAAATTTTTCTTTTATTTCATTAAGCATTTCTTGATCAATACCATTTCTTAAATTATGTATCCTCGCCATTTGATTACCTCCCAACCCAATGTACCTGCATCCGTTTGCATCGATGACGGCAGTTCCACAGAATCTCTTGCTTCCAGACTGCAAAAGTCATTCCTGATCCCGTACCGGCGGGAGACCGATACCCTGAAACGTATTCCAGATACTAAGCTTTAGAGACATCAACCCCCTCGATCATCATCTTTTCAATGAAATGTTGGCCTGATCGTTTCCTACAACCACTAAAATGTCTGGGAGCGTCCTGAATCTAAACGCTTCATAAATGAAACCCCTTTCAAATCTTCATACGAGAAACGGCAGCAAAAATCCTTTCACGCTTCCTCGCGTAAAACAGCTGTGATTTCAACTTGCACGAGCGCTCCCGCCCGCAAATCCTTCACTACCGTATGTCGCGCAGGCCGATTGGCAGCATCGGGAAACATGCTCACCCATGCCTGATTGACTAAGTCCCGATACTGCTCATCCTGGAGATAAACCGTCATTCTCCCGATATCGGCTGAAGTTCCTCCGGCAACCTCCATGAAGCGATGAACGTGATCAAAGACTAGCTCAATTTGTTTTTCCGGCTCATCCGGAATCTTGCCGATTGCCGGGTCAACCCCGGCAATCGCAGAAGAGAAGACAAATCGACCCACTTTCGCTCCCAAGGGAATCGGAATCGTTCCGTGATGATTTACCCCTTTAATCTCAATACTTTTTCGACGAGCCATTCCCTCACCCCACTCACGTTAAACATTCACTTTAAGAACAAAAACGTCTAAAATAAATCTCGCAACCCGTTTAAAATCCGGCCGAGGTGCAGGCGCATGGCTTGTTCTGCCGCATCAGGATCACGTCGGATTACAGCTTCAACGATCGCCCGATGATCTTCGTATGATTTATCAGGCCGCCCCCGTTGCAAAATCGTTTTATACTGAAAACGAACACTCTGTGAATTGAGCGTATCCAAAACCTTCGCTGCGGTCTTATTCCCCGACATTTTAATGAGCATGTGATGAAGCCTTGTGTTGCAATCTGAATATTTCAGCAGATCGTTTGCCTCGTAATATATTTTCATTTCATGTAAAATGTCCTGAAGAACACCCTCGTCCTCGTCTGTTGCATTTTCTGCGGCGCGACGAGCGGCTAGGCCTTCTAAAGCTGTACGTACCTCGAGGATTTCTATCGCTTCTTCCTCCGTGACGAGACGGACACGCGCTCCGCGATAGCGTTCCCGCTCTACCAAGCCCTCTTGCTCCAAGCGCGCCAATGCAGTCCGTATCGCCGCGCGTCCGGCACCATATGATTTCGCCAAATCCAATTCCACAAGGTGCTGGTTGGGCATCAGAATCCCGCGGCATATATCCTCCTTCAATCGGAGATAGCATTCTTCTTCGTTCAGTAATGTAGCTTCATTTAGCATTGTACGCCAAATACTCCTTCCCCAGATAGCTAACTTTAGTATATTTCTATTCCAACATTATTGTCAACAATAATTTATACAATTTAGCTGAAAATATGATCTATCATTTTATGCACAATCTTATTTTGTGTAACGCGGTAGTTTGGTAAAGTATCTGGATAAAAAGTAGGGGCTTTCCCATATGTCAACCTGATGGAGTAACTGGATGACTGAGGGACGGCCCTTGTGGGATATGGAAAAAACGACGGTATGGCAGAAGTAAAGGGTTGGGAACCCTTGCCAAGGCCATCGCCTGCAGATAGAGCTGTTAGGCTGATTTTCAGCGCAGCAGAGACAATCTGCCACCGAAGGTGGTTCTCACACACGATTGAGGCTTGGGACCCAAGTGGGAAACAAGTCAAGGATGAGGAACATAAAGCCCATAAAAATCCTTGTAGAATCAAGGGTTTCCGCGAATTTTTATCCGACTTATCCCTGACCTTAAATGGCACTGGCGAACGGTGTAAGTAAGAATCAGAAATGGCCGGTCATAGCCATTTCTCCACCATCACCAATATTGGATTATAGTTTTAAGTATCTTCTGTCCAAAAATAAAAAAGATCCCCAACCTGCCAGAATGTGCAGATCAGAAACCTTTACTGACGTTATGATGCGGTCGAGAGGACTCGAACCTCCACGGCTGTTACACCACTAGAACCTGAATCTAGCGCGTCTGCCAATTCCGCCACGACCGCATGTTTGAAATGAGTTTAAAATTATGGTGCGGTTGAGAGGACTCGAACCTCCACGGGCCTACGCCCACTACCCCCTCAAGATAGCGTGTCTGCCATTCCACCACAACCGCATATAATTTTGAAAAGTGAGCCATGTAGGACTCGAACCTACGACACCCTGATTAAAAGTCAGGTGCTCTACCAACTGAGCTAATGGCTCATAGGAATAAATGGTGGAGGATGATGGATTCGAACCACCGAACTCGTCAGAGAACAGATTTACAGTCTGCTGCGTTTGGCCACTTCGCTAATCCTCCGCATATGAAAGAATGTATGCCGTTCATGGTGGCTCGGGACGGAATCGAACCGCCGACACGAGGATTTTCAGTCCTCTGCTCTACCGACTGAGCTACCGAGCCCGACTATACATGCTTCATAACAGAATCCCCACTCTTGTAGAAGCTTCGCTTGGCGACGTTCTACTCTCCCAGGACCCTGCGGTCCAAGTACCATCGACGCTGGAAGGCTTAACGGTCGTGTTCGGTATGGGTACGCGTGGTTCCCTTCCGCCATCATCACCAAACG
>NZ_FNDY01000045.1 GCF_900099895.1 Paenibacillus naphthalenovorans | reverse complement strand
TGGAGCAGCCCGGTAGCTCGTCGGGCTCATAACCCGAAGGCCGCAGGTTCAAATCCTGCCCCCGCAACCAATTTCGAAGCAAAGCATTCGAAAAATATGTGGAGCCGTGGTGTAGAGGCCTAACATGCCTGCCTGTCACGCAGGAGACCGCGGGTTCGAATCCCGTCGGCTCCGCCATGATTTTCAACTAAATGAAGCACAATTTAAACATCGGAATAATACGGAGATGATTATCCGATTGTCCGACGTTTTTAATTTAAAGACTATGCCGTCGTAGCTCAGAGGCAGAGCAACGCACTCGTAATGCGTAGGTCGGAGGTTCGACTCCTCTCGACGGCACCATTACCCATTCGCCTGGTTTAATGATTATGGCGGTCGTGGCGAAGTGGCTAACGCATCGGATTGTGGCTCCGACATTCGAGGGTTCAATTCCCTTCGATCGCCCCATTATCTTATCAGCATTGGGGATTAGCCAAGCGGTAAGGCAACGGACTTTGACTCCGTCATGCCTAGGTTCGAATCCTAGATCCCCAGTTTTTTCAGATTACGATAAAGGGAGCCATTAGCTCAGTTGGTAGAGCACCTGACTTTTAATCAGGGTGTCGTAGGTTCGAGTCCTACATGGCTCACCATTGTTTCTAACGGAAACGCGGAAGTGGCTCAGGGGTAGAGCATCGCCTTGCCAAGGCGAGGGTCGCGGGTTCGAATCCCGTCTTCCGCTCCATTCATGAATCAGAGCGAGAACTCAAAGGGTTTGCCGAAGCATAAGCTTCGTTAGGACCGCTTCACAGTCTTGGAGCGTAACGGAGAGTATCCCATCTCCTAGCGCATAGGAATATGGTGAAGAGGAACCTGACTGGTCTCGGTCGAATATAGTTAATGGAGTCTGGTTTGATATTTAGTAAGCGGAAGTGGCTCAGGGGTAGAGCATCGCCTTGCCAAGGCGAGGGTCGCGGGTTCGAATCCCGTCTTCCGCTCCATCATGAGTGAATTTAACTCATCATGCCGGTATGGCGGAATTGGCAGACGCGCGCGACTCAAAATCGTGAGGGAAACCGTGGGGGTTCAAGTCCCTCTACCGGCATTGAATAACGGGACGTAGCTCAGCTTGGTAGAGCACCTGGTTTGGGACCAGGGGGTCGCATGTTCGAATCGTGTCGTCCCGACCACTTTAAATTTAATGCGGGTGTAGTTCAATGGTAGAACTCCAGCCTTCCAAGCTGGTAGCGTGGGTTCGATTCCCATCACCCGCTCCATATCATGTTCCAGTAGCTCAGCTGGATAGAGCAACGGCCTTCTAAGCCGTCGGTCGGGGGTTCGAATCCCTCCTGGGACGTAAAACAGCCTCTCGCAAATGCGAGGGGTTGTTTTTTTTTGGTACGCCCAGCATGGGCGTCATCTTTAGGGTGAGAGTCCAGTCGGATGAGTTGCCCAAACACAATGAAATCCAAAGCCGCTGAAGGCTAACCCTGTAGACCCCAGTGGTCGCGGGCAGGCAGATGACGTTCTTATTTGGGGAGGCCTGCGGAATACGCGAAGTTAATTCGTAACCAGAGTCGGAAGGCTCTGCTGAATCCTCAGGAGTCAGCAGAGGCCATAGTACGGGAGTACGGGACGCCGGAAAGCGGAAGGGCCGAACCGAAAGGAGAGAGGAAACCGATGCGTTCGCGCGAAGAGCAACGACAGCTGAATATCTCGCAAGAGAGCTTCCGGCAAAGAGCAGCGGTGAAGCCGCGAGGGTACGCCGAAGCGCCGAGCTCTTCGCCGGCACAAGTCTTCCCTTTCTCTCGCAAATCGAAGGACGACCTGCTGGAAAGGATGCTCGAAGGGGACAACCTACGGCTCGCTTACAAGCGAGTGGTCCAAAACGGAGGAGCCCTCGGTGTGGACGGCGTAACGGTAGTGGAGCTACAAGCTTACCTGAATATCCACTGGGAAACGGTGAAAGCCGAACTCCATAAGCGTGTGCTGAAACTGATTCGGGCTTACCTGAACGCCGGAGTCATGGAATAGCCCTATTTCGTAAAGGGGTTAGATCGCTCAGCCGAGTTAATAGAAATAACTTGTCTGCTGCACGGGTGTGTAGTAAAATACGTTCTAGTTGAATTGTTAACCTAATATAATTAAAATGAGGTTAACAATAAAATGGTTTAAGCATAGAGGGATGACCTATGAGTAAAGGATTGTTCGTTACCGGTACGGATACGGATGTGGGGAAAACTTGGGTGACAAGTGCGCTTGCTGCTGCGATCAACCGCAGATTGCGAGGCGTAAAACAACAAACGCTGCGTCTTTGGAAACCTGTGCAGTCCGGAGTTCGAATGGGTGAAGCCCAAGCGGATAGTTATCGGCTTGTACAGGGCAGCGGCGTTGGACAGCAGGAGTCGGACACGGTGACGATAACGCTTGAAGCGCCGCTGGCTCCGTGGATGGCGGCGAAGCGGGAAGGGAAGACGATTGACTGGAAAGCTCTGGTTCAGGAAGGACACCGAAGGCTGCAAGCCGACGGTCCGCTTCTGATCGAAGGAGCCGGCGGACTGATCGTGCCTTTGACCGAACGGCATTTGGTTGCTGATTTGGCCGCAGCTTTGGGCCTGCCGGTGCTGATCATAGCCCGCCCTAAGCTGGGAACAGTGAACCATACGCTGCTGACCGTAGAGTATGCAAGGCAGAGAGGGCTGCAGGTGGCCGGCGTCATTATGAACGGCTATGAGGATGAACACGACCCAGGCCTGGCAGAAAACCGGCGCATGATTGAAACATTCGGTCAGGTTCGGGTATGGGGCATGCTGCCTTGGAACGGAGAAAGTCCGCAAACCGATGCAGGGTGGTCAGCTTGGCGTGAGCTTTGGGTGGAGACTGTAGAGCACCGGATCGACATGCAAGCGGTTATGGAATACTTTTAGCGGACAAAAATAGTTCATTCATGCGGGAGGACAATTCGGATGTTGACATTGCAGACCAATTGGAACGAGCTGGCGGATAAATCCATTCGCGGCGAATTGCTTACTTTGGAGGAAGGGTTGTCGGTGCTTGAAGCCGATGATGACGAAGTCCTTGCCCTTATGCAGGCGGCGTTTAAAGTGAGAAAGCATTATTACGGGAAAAAAGTGAAGCTGAATCTGATCATCAACGCCAAAAGCGGGCTTTGCCCGGAGGACTGCGGCTACTGCTCGCAATCGATCGTATCGAAGGCGGCGATTCAAAAATATCCGCTGTTGGAGAAGGAAACGCTGGTAGACGGTGCCCGCAAAGCGATGGAGCTCAAGGTTGGGACGTACTGTATCGTGGCCAGCGGCCGCGGTCCGACGAATAAAGAGCTGGATCAGGTTGTAGAGGCCGTGAAAGAAATTAAGTCGACGATGCCGATGAAAATTTGCGCCTGCCTTGGGATTTTGAGCGAGGCACAGGCCGTTAAGCTGAAAGAAGCCGGGGTAGACAGGTATAATCATAATTTGAATACGAGCAAGCAAAATTTCTCCAACATAACAACTACTCATACATATGACGACCGGGTAGATACGGTGGAAAAAGCAAAAGCGGCAGGTATGTCTCCTTGTTCGGGCTGTATTATCGGCATGGGTGAGACGAATGAGGAAATTGTAGAGATGGCCTATGCTTTACGGGAGTTGGATGCGGATTCGATCCCGGTCAATTTCCTGAATTCGATCCCGGGAACGCCGCTGGAAAACAACCGTGAGCTGAATCCGCGCAAATGCTTGAAGGTCCTTGCTTTGATGAGGTTCATTTGCCCGACCAAAGAGATTCGGATAGCAGGAGGGCGCGAAGTGAATCTGAGGTCGCTGCAGGCGCTGGGACTATATGCGGCGAATTCCGTGTTTGTCGGCGATTATTTGACTACGGAAGGCCAAGAGGCGACGGCTGACCACAAGATGATTGAGGACCTTGGGTTCGAGATCGAGCTGTGCGCTCTGTAAGGTGGCGTTTGGAAATGAGGAAATCGGCTTGGCAGTGGATGCATACGGAACTGGAATCGCTGAAGGAGCGGGCCCAGTTCCGTTATTTAGTGGACTCGGAGCCGCAGGGACAAGGCTGGCTGCTGCGGGACGGACGGAGGATGCTCAATCTGGCCTCGAACGATTATTTGGGGCTGCAGCAGCGGAGCGGAATCGCTGATGCATGGATGGGAGCTGCCGCTTCGCGGTTGATTGTCGGCAATAACCCGGTGTATCGACGGTTTGAAGAGGAATTTGCCCGGTTTAAAGGCACGGAAAGCTGCCTGCTGTTCAGCAGCGGATACATGGCCAATGTCGGCGTCATCCCGTCTTTAATGGGACGCCACGACGTCGTGTTCAGCGATCGGCTGAATCACGCAAGCATTGTCGACGGCATTGTGCTTAGCCGCGCGGAGCATGTCCGGTACCGCCATCGGGATTTGGATCATTTGGAAACACTGCTCCGCAAAGCGGATACCGGCAGCAAAAAATTGATCGTTACTGATTCGGTCTTCAGTATGGACGGAAGCATAGCCCCTTTACGTGAACTGGTGGAGCTCAAGGACCGCTATGGAGCGATGCTGATGGTCGACGAAGCGCACAGCGGCGGGCTGTATGGAGAGCAGGGGCAAGGACTGGTACATGAGCTTGGGTTAACCGAACGGGTCGAAATCCAAATGGGCACGTTCAGCAAAGCCTACGGCGGCTATGGTGCCTATATTGCGGGGGATGAGGTACTTAAGCAGTATCTTGTCAACAAGGCGCGCAGCTTCATTTATACGACGGCGCTGCCGCCTGCTGTCATCGAGTCCGTGAGGCTTAACTGGCTTCAGGCCCGAAAAGAGGAGTGGCGGCGCAAGGAGCTTTCGCGAAAGGCCGTCTGGTTCCGCGAGGCGCTGCGGCAGCGCGGATTCGATACGGGCGAAAGCGAGAGCCATATTGTGCCGCTGCTGTTGGGAAGCAATGAGCGGACGGTGCGATTTAGCGAGAAGCTGCAGCAGGCAGGAATCGCCGCTGTAGCGATTCGTCCTCCGACCGTGCCGGAGGGAACGGCTAGAATACGTTTTACGCTGATGGCTACCCACCGGGACGAGGATTTGCAATGGGCGGTCGAGCAAATTGACAGGGCAGGACGCGAATTAGCTTAGGCTCGAGCCTATTTTTGGTATGGAAGTCGGTGAGAGAGATGGTAGACGTAACAAGACGCATCTTATGGATTCACGGCTGGGGAATGTCACCATGGATATGGGAATCATCCGTTCGCGAGCAATGGACAGGCCAAGGGATCGGGCATCATTTTTTTTCATATGCGGACTGCCATTCGATCGAGGCGTTCTATGAAGCCTTCGACCGGGTGCTCCGGGAAGTAAAGCCCGAAACGGTCGTCGGCTGGTCTATGGGCGGTATGCTGGCTGTAGACAGGCTGGCGCAACTGGCCGGCGAGATGGGAACGGCATTCGGGTCGTTAGGGATCAAGCGGCTTGTTATGATCGGTTCGACACTCTGTTTTGTCAGTGCCGACCGGAAGCAGGGCTGGCCGAGGCGGATTGTAGAGCGAATGCTCGGCAAGCTGGAAACGGATCGGGAGCATGTGCTGCAGCAGTTTGCGGATTCGATGGTATCTGCGAATGAGCGTGCCGAAGGGAAGATCGTGGCAGCCTGTGAACCGGATTTCTCTTTGGAAGGCCTGAAGGCCGGGCTGAAGTATTTAATCGAAACCGATGTGACCGAAGCCTGGTCCAAGGCCCTGGTTCCCGTCTTCACTTCGGCAGGAGGCCGGATTCTGTGGATTCATGGGAGCGGGGATGCGATCTGCCCGGTTGGGGCGATGCCGGATGAAACGGAAGGGGTGCGGAGCGTGGTTCTCGAGGATACGGGGCATGTTCCGTTCTTGACGAGACAGGCTGCTTTTTACGAACATCTGAGGGGTTTTCTAGATGACGACAAGGATCGATAAGAGCAAGGTACGGCGGCATTTTGACCGGCACGCCGGAAGCTATGATCAATATGCGGTTGTGCAGCGGACGATGGCGGATCGTCTGCTGCAGCTGGTTTTGAAGCGGAAAGCGCCGAAGAATGTAAGCCGCATTATCGAAATCGGCTGCGGTACGGGACTGCTCACCGGCAAGCTGCTTGACGCTTATCCGGAAGCGAGTGTGCTGGCCATCGATTTATCTCCGCAAATGGCAGAGCGCACGCGGCAGCGCTATGGGGATATGGCCGCTGGACGTCTGGAGACGTTTGTCGGTGATGCGGAGCCGCCGGGAAACGATGACGAGAAATGGGCGCTGACGGAGTACGGACAAGCCGATGTGATCATATCGAGCGCAACGTTTCAATGGTTTGACGAGCCGGGACGAACCATGAAGGCTTGGCTTGGGCGGCTCAAGCCGGACGGTCTGCTCGCGTTTGCCACGTTCGGGCCGCAAACCTTTGTAGAGCTGCATGAAGCTTTTAGAGCCGCGGAGCGCGAGCTTGGGCTTTCGAAGATGTCTCATGGACAAGACTTTTTAAGTCTGGCGGAGTGGAAGCGATTATTGGTCCAGAGTTCCGGCGGGCTGAAGCAAAGTTTTGCTTTTACCGGCCTGGAGGATATGGATGTGCAGACGTTCACGGATGTCAGGAGCTTCTTGTACAGTGTGAAGCGGGTAGGCGCAGGCAACGCCAATTCGGATTCCAGAGAGACACAACGTGCGGGACGGCGTCTTTTTGCGGAAATGGAGAAAAAGTATACGGAACGGTTTGCAGTGAACAACGGAGGGATTCGTGCGACATACCATCTGCTTTACGGCCTTTTCGGCGCCGAATAATCCAGCGTCGGGAAGGCTTCTTTTTGTACCACAGTATAGCGATTTGCCGATGATTGCCTTATAATAAATAGGTCAGGTCAACCCGCTGATCGTTAAAACCGAAAGCGCTTAAAATGTTTGAATGGGGTGTGAAGATGAATCTGTTTGATTTAACCGGAAAAGTGGCTATTGTTACCGGTGGTGCGGTCGGTTTGGGCGGAGGTATTTCCTTAGGGCTGGCCCATGCGGGAGCCGATGTCGTGATCGTCACCAGCAACGACCGCTCGCGCGAGGTTGAGCAGCAAATCCAGGCTATGGGGCGGAAAGCGCATACGATTGTAGCGAATCTGATGGATGAAAGCGTGCTCAAAAGCGTTGTGGACGAGACACTGTCCGTTTTCGGTAAAATCGACATTTTGGTCAACAACTCGGGCATTATTCGCCGTACGCCGGCCGCAGATCATTCCGCTCAAGACTGGCATGATGTGTTGAAATTGAATTTGAATACGGTCTTTTTCCTGTCGCAGCTTGTTGGCCTCGAAATGATTAAGCAGGGATCGGGTAAAATCATCAATATTGCTTCCATGCTTTCTTTTCAAGGCGGGATTCATGTTCCGGGATATACGGCTTCCAAGCATGCCGTCGCAGGCATTACGAAAGCGCTTGCCAATGAGTGGGCAAAATATGGCATTCAAGTAAACGCTATCGCTCCGGGGTATATGTCTACGGACAATACGGCTCCGCTTCGTGCGGATGAGGAGCGCAACGCGCAAATTTTGGGACGTATTCCGGCGGCGCGCTGGGGTACGCCGGAAGACCTGCAAGGCCCTGTGGTTTTCTTGGCCTCGCAGGCTTCCGATTATATGAGTGGTCATGTGTTATGCGTAGACGGAGGGTGGATGACGAGATAATGGCGACGAACAGACAAACAGGAGCTTGGCAGATGTTTCAACCTGAAGTCATCACTTTTGGAGAGTCGATGGCGCTGATGATTCCGGAGAACCCCAAAGGAATCGAATATGCCCAGCATTTTCAGGGGATGTTTGGCGGGGCGGAGGGAAATCTGGCGATCGGCATCTCCCGGTTAGGTCACCGTGCCGGGTGGTTCAGCCGTCTGGGGAAGGACCCGTTCGGACGAATGATCCTGAAGAGAATCCGCGGTGAAGGCGTAGACGTCTCTCGTGTGGAGCTGACTCCGGAAGCGCCAACCGGATTGATGCTGCGTGAAGACGTATCAGGTAAGCCGTCGGTGTACTATTACCGCAAAGGCTCGGCGGCCAGTACTTTGGGGCCGGAGCACCTGGACGAGGAATACATCAAGCAGGCGAAGTATTTACATGTTACGGGGATTACGGCGGCACTCAGCTCAAGCTGCCGCGAAGCCGTCAAGGAAGCGATCCGGATTGCCCGCAGGCATGAGGTTAAGGTATGTTTTGACCCGAACCTTAGGCTGAAGCTCTGGTCGCTTGATGAGGCGCGCGAGGTGCTGTTGGAGCTCGCGAAGGATGCGGATTATTTCCTGCCGGGATTGGACGAGCTGAAGCTGCTTTACGAAACGGAGAGCTTTGACGAAATCGTCGCTCATCTGAGCAAGCTCAGGGCGGTTTCGATCGTCAAAGGCGGCAATAACGAAACGCTCATCGTCGAGCAAGGACAAGTCAGTTCGGTGCCGTATTTCAAAGCCGAGCGTGTAGTTGACACGGTGGGAGCGGGAGACGGCTTTTGTGCCGGCTTTATCGTCGGTTTGCTTAAAAACTACAGCTTGACGGAAGCGGTACGTCTCGGCAATCTCATCGGCTGTATGATCGTGCAGGTGGAAGGCGACTGGGAAGGAGCTCCGACATGGGAGCAGGTTGAAGCATTCTTGAATAATGAAAAGCATGTGGAGCGGTAGAAAGAAAGGGATGAGAGGGCAGGATGAAGAAAATTCAGCTGATGCAGCAGTTAGTGAATGAAGGCGTTGTCGCAGTGCTTCGCGGAGATACGCCTGATGAAGTGGTAGAGATGGCGGAGCAGGCCATTGCAGGAGGTATTAAGGTCATTGAGGTGACAATGACCGTACCATTCGCATTACAAGCGATTGAGAAGCTTGCGAAGAAGTATTCCAGCACGGCGCAGGATCCGGGTAAATACGCAATTATCGGCGTAGGTACGGTGCTAGACCCGGAAACCGCGCGAGCGGCTATTCTGAGCGGCTCCGAATTCGTCGTAGGGCCGTCGCTGAATCCGGATACGGTCACGCTGTGCAACCGTTACCGGGTGCCTGTCATGCCTGGAGTGATGACGATCCAGGAGATTCAGCGGGCGCTGGAACTGGGAGTTGACGTGGTGAAGCTGTTCCCGGGCAATCTGTATTCGCCTGCGATGATCAAAGCAATCAAAGGACCGCTGCCGCAGGCAAACGTGATGCCGACGGGGGGCGTGTCTCTTGGCAATCTGGGCGAATGGATCAAAGCCGGCGCCGTAGCGGTCGGTATCGGCTCCGACTTGACTACGGATGCCGTGAAAACAGGAGACTACAGTCTGGTGGCTAAAAAAGCGGCACAGTATATCGAAGCTTACCGCGCGGCCAAAGGTTGAGCTAAAAACAAAGCAGGCCCTTCTCTATCCATGCTCCGGCATGAAAGAGAAGGGCCTGCTTTGCTTAAGATATAGCTTACATGAAGTGAGGGTCCAGACAAGGACATAGGCTGCGGTTGAAAAAGTTTATTTACTTAATGTGATAAGGTTTTAGCGAGGTTAACGATTTTCTTGCTCCAAAATGAACCTCGATAAAACAAATCCCCCAGAGCTGACAGCCCTGGGGGGATGACTACGTTATTCCGTTGCTACCGATTGATCGGCTTGCAGACCTACCGGTGCGATGCGTACGAAGTTTGCCTGCAAATTATTCAGCAGGTCTTCAATTTTAGCCGCGGCTTCCGGTTGGCCGGAAGAAGCAAGCGCATCGCGGTATGCGCCGAGCAGTTCATTCAGATCCTTGATGCTTTGTGGACCGACTGCTTCGATTTTTACCTTCGCGCCTTTGGCTATGCGGCGTTCGATCGCTGCTTGATCCAGTCCCATCTCAGGAACAAGACGCTGGTAGATCACGCCTCCGGTCATCCCGGCGCAGATCCATGGACCCGGGTCGCCTAGAACGACGGCGCGTCCGTTGGTCATATACTCGAACGCGAAGCCTTTGAGGTTCGCACGGGCTGCCAGACCGCCCAGCTCATCCCGAAGCGGGGAAGTGATCTCGCCGCCGAACACGACATCTGCGCCCGAGAAACGGATACATGCGCGAGTATCGGCATTGCCTTGGATCAGGAACAAGCCTTTTTGAGCGCCGTAGCCGAAAGATTTACCTACGGAGCCGTTAATGAATTGCTTGTGCTTGCTAGGTGCTTTCAGGATAGAGACCTTACCGCCGAGCGACATTTTGCCGACGCCGTCTTCCGCGCCGCCGTGAACCGTAATTTCCACGCCGCGGGCGTTAAAGGCAGCGAGTCCGTTGCCCGGTACGGAACCGTCGGTCATCGTAATGTTGACCGGAGGAAGCTCGTCGTAGCTGCCGTCGAAACGGTCTCTTACCCGATGGCTGGCATAGCGGCTGCCCAAGATACGGGATTCCGCGTCTACTTTGCTCCACGTGCGCTCTACCGGAGCTGCGAAGGATACGGCATCCGGGAAGAATTCCTGGCCTTCCGCGCCGGCTGCAATACGGATATCCGAGGATACCGCGGCGGCAACTTCACGCTCGGCATCTTTGGCCGCAGCGAAGGAAATCGGAGCCGGACGAAGCAGATCGGAAAGGTCGATGCTCTCCAGATGGCTCGTTTGCTGCAGCAGGTCGGAACGTCCTACGAGCTCTTGCGCATTCTTGAAGCCCAATTGAGCGACGATCTCGCGAATTTCTTCACCGATACCGCTGAACAAGCGGACAAGCGATTCAACAGCCGTATCGTATACGCGAGGTACGAAGCGGCGCAGACCTTTCTCTTCAGCTTCTTCCATCGAATCGATTTGCGTCGCGATACCTACGTGGCAAGTATCCAAGTGGCATCCGCGACAGGTCGTACAACCGATCGCTTGCATAGCGATGGAACCGAAGCCGACACGGTTGGCGCCGAGCATAAACATTTTGACGACGTCCGCACCTGATTTCATTCCGCCGTCGGACCAAAGCTCAACCTTATGACGCAGACCGGCGTCGATCAAGGCGAGGTGAGCAAGCTTCGTACCGATTTCCGTCGGAAGTCCCACATGCGTGATGGAGTGGATCCGTGCCGCTCCTGTACCGCCGTCAAAGCCGGAAAGCGTGATAACGTCCGCGCCTGCTTTGGCAACGCCGACAGCAATCGTGCCGATACCCGGCACAACCGGAATTTTAACGATGATTTTCGCTTTGCGTCCGCTTGCTTCCTTCAGCTCGGAAATAATTTGCGCCAAGTCCTCAATCGAATAAATATCGTGGTTATTGGATGGCGAAATCAAATCGGAACCAACGGTAGCATTCCGTGCGGCCGCGATTTTAGCCGTAACCTTCGAACCCGGCAAATGGCCGCCCTCGCCCGGCTTAGCGCCTTGGCCGATTTTGATCTCAAGGAACGCTACGGCGTTGGCCAGTTCTACGTTCACGCCGAAACGTCCGGACGCCACTTGCGCGCCGCGGGTCCGCTTATAGCGGCCCAGCATGTCTTTGATCTCGCCGCCTTCGCCGTTCATGGTTACCATATTCAGTCGCTCGCCGGCTTCCGCATAAGCGCGGAATGCCGTTTCGTTCTGCGAACCGAAGGACATGGAAGAAATGAGCATAGGCAGATCGTGATCGCCGATACCGATATTCACTTGTGACGGGTCCAGCGGTTTACGGCCTTCAGCGTAAGCTTTCTCAAAGTTGAAGTCGGCAACGTGACGGATGGAAATCGGATTTTTCTTTTCCTCTTCGCGCAGCTTGTCGCGGTAATCCGAATAAGGTGCCGCACCGGAAGCCGCATCGCCGAGGGCTTTCCACATCCGTTGGAAGAACCGGAAGTTCCGCGCCGCTTTGGCCTTTGGATTGGTAAAGTCGTTGTAACGGGCTTCCGCATCCGCTTCGAGCTCGGCAAAACCGGTGCCCGCGTTGTCGCTGCCCAGGTAATTGACGATATCCAGCACTTCAGCCAGCTCCGGCTTCAATCCAATGGACGAGAAGAAGCGGGTGTAGCCGCGAAGCTCGTGCGTACCGATGGTGGAGATGACTTTCTCCAAGCCTTTCATCAAGGCGGTGAACACTTTGCGTGCCGCAAGTGCGCCGTCTTTGGACGATGCCGTTGCAAACAAGAGGTAAGGAGACAGCACATCCGCACCCAAACCACAGGCTACTGCGATATCGTGCAGGTTGCGGATCGAAGCGCTGCGCAAAACGAGCGTTGTTTGGCGGCGCAGGTTATCGCCGTGTCCGAGTTTCTCGGCTCTCAAGGCAATATCGACCTTGGATACCGCAAGATGCGGATCCATCCACAGGCGGTCGTTCTGATGCGCCTCACTGTCATCCAGAATCAGCAGCATGGCTCCGTTACGGACCGCTTGGACCGCGTCGGCAGCCAGCTTCTCCAGCGCTTCTTTAAGCGAGGTTCCGCGGGCAAACGTTGTGGAAAGCGTTGCGACGGCATCACCGTTATGAGCGCCGAACAGAGCTACGAGCTGTTCGAAGCTTGGCTGTTTCAGCTCCGTTAAAGAGTCAATGCCGTTGCTGCCTTCAAGCACAACCGGATAAAGCAATTCGATGCGAAGACGGTCATCCGGCTGGCCGTACAGGCTGGGGCGCGGACCTACTACGACACGGGTGGAGAAGTGCTCCATTTCACGGTCGCGGTCGATCGCCGGATTCGTAACGACGGCTACGCTTTCTTTAATGAAGTCCGGAATGTTCACGCGTTCCGGGTTCAGAGCGGCATGCGGGCTGTCATGACCGAGGGAACGGATCGGCTCCGCACCGGTCTGTGCCGTGGATTCGATCATCTGGATACCGTCACGATCCCAGCCAAAAGAGCTGTAGAGCGCGTCTGTCGGCGTAATATCTGCCGAAGGAGCGGCTTCTACCGGCGGCAATTCATTATGCAGGTGCTTGCGCAGTCCTTCGAAGCCGATACGGGCTTGAGCGCGGCTCAGCACAATATTTTGTACCTGATGATACGGAATGACCTGCACATGCTCTCCCGGTGTCAGGATGACCCCGATTTTTTCGCCCGGAGCGATCGGCTTGGGATCGGCTACCATCTCGCCTACCGTGATCACGCCTTGTTCGGAGGAGAAATAAAGGGATGTTTCGCTTTCTACCATCCAGACTGGACGAAGACCAAGGGCATCTACGCTGAAAATACATTCATTGCCGTAGCGGGATACGATCCCGGCCGGGCCTTGCGCGTAATGGCCCCAAGTTTGGCGGTAATAGACATAGAGATCCTGGAGCTCCGGACGGTACAGCTTCATTTCGTTGAGAATCGGCGGGAATACGACTTCCATCGCCTCAAACAGGCTGAGCCCGAAGCGGTGGATGAACGTTTCGATCGTCCGGTTCATATCCTGAGAGTCACTGCCGCCGTCTACGAGCGGTACGCCGACCATATCGGCTTCCAGACGCAATTTCTTGACTGTATTGATCTCGCCGTTGTGGCCGAGCAATGAGAACGGTTGGACGCGGAAAAAGCTTGATTGTGTATTGGTGGAGTAGCGGTTGTGACCAATGGTCACTTGTGCCGCAAACAGAGGGTCGCGAGTATCGTTAAAATATTTAGGCAGAATGCTTGCTGCGCCCATAACCTTGTAAGCTGCGGTTACATTGCTCAGCGTAGCCACATGCACGTTGTATTTGGACTCAATGGCGACATGAAGCTCGAACAAGTGATCGGCTACTTTCACTTCCTGCTTCTCGCACAGCGCTGCGATTTGCCAGAAGGTCGGCTCGTCATTGCGGCCGTTAGGACCAAGCACGCTGCTGTCGACCTCGTTTTCTTGTTCGAGAAGAATGTTGACCTGGAACTGGGAAAACAATTCCCGAATGCCCTTTTGCATCTCGGCAACCGAAATGTCCAGCTTGCGGGGAACAAAAATATGGGCTATGGAAAAGCGCTCATCGTAAGCGAGCTTGCCGTCCAGTCCGGCCTCCGTCAGTTTTTTCTCCCACAGTGCCCTGGGGATATCCGTCAAAATACCGCAGCCGTCCCCTTCGCCGTTAATAAAACCTGAACGATGCTCCATTTTAACAAGGGCATCGATCGTTTTTTGGATGTTGTCGCGGGAAGGAAACCCATCTTTCTCTACAATACAAATGATGCCGCAGCTATCATGTTCGGTGGCCAACAGATTCTGAAAGCGGCCTTCATTACGCATAACTTCGTTCATTCTCGTGGTCAGCAGGCTGACCGTCACCTCCCTGGTAGTTAAAAGTCGGTTCGTACTGAGATCAAGGCTTTGCTCATGTCGCTGCAAGAAGAGATAACAAAGCCAACGTGAGAACGCATTGAATAAAAATTCATTTATTCTGCATAATCGATTGCGCCGGCGGGTTCTCGTTTCTCTTGAAGATATGCATAACTGGGCAATAATAAAAAAATAAATGTGCCCACGTTAATGTAATGAGCGCATATCTTCATAGCTATCATGACTAAAACCTTACATTTAGCCGATAGTATTTGATTTCAAAAGTATTTATAGAATAACATGAAATTGTTTTTGAGACAATAGAACATTCAGGCTGTTAACCAATTGTAAGCGCTATCTATTTTGCATAACTGGTGAATAAAGGAAGTTTTAAGGCGTGGTTACGGGAATAATAAAAAACGAACGAACTATTACCGGATTCCGATAATAGTTCGTGATTCGGGTGATAAAGGGAATTTATTGTCATATGTCCATCGTTTAATCCATTCGCGCAAAAGCGCGTTCTGCCGCCTCGACAGTATATGCAATATCGGCTTGGGTATGTGCGGTCGTCAAGAACCATGCTTCAAATTTGGATGGGGCCAGGCAGATGCCTTCTTCCAGCATGTATCGGAAAAACTGGGCGAATCTCTCGCTGTCCGTATCCTGCGCCTGCTCGTAATCCGTTACAGGGTGGCTGCAGAAGTGCGTCGATAAAGCGCCGCAAATGCGATTGACGGTCAGCGCGATGCCGTGCTTGCCGGCGGCGGCCGTCAGGCCGGCCTCAAGCTCAGCGCCGAGCTTGTCCAGCCGGGCATAGACGCCCGGCTCCTGCAGCGCCTGCAGGCATGCGATGCCTGCGGAGATCGACGCAGGGTTACCCGCCATGGTGCCGGCTTGGTAAGCCGGTCCCAAGGGAGCCACCTGCGACATGATCTCTTGACGGCCTCCGTAGGCTCCGATCGGCAGACCGCCGCCGATGATTTTGCCCAGAGCCGTCAGGTCGGGTTCGATGGCCGCGAAATCCGTTCCCGCAGGCAGGCCGTCAAAGGTTTGCGCCGATCCGTAATGGAACCGGAACGCCGTAATCACCTCGTCATAGATGACGAGGGAGCCGTTGCGGCGTGCGGCGGCGCACAGCCCCTCCAGGAAGCCGGGCTTGGGCATGACCATGCCGAAGTTGCCGACGATGGGCTCGACCATGACCGCGGCTACGTCCTCGCCCCAGCGGGCAAGTGCTTCGTCAAGCGCCGCAAGATTATTGTATGGCACGGTAATCACTTCGTGCGCGATGCTGACCGGGATGCCGGCGCTGTCCGGAATCCCGAGCGTGGAGGGACCGGAGCCCGCGGCAACAAGCACCAAATCCGAGTGGCCGTGATAGCATCCGGCGAATTTGATGATCTTGTTGCGGCCTGTATAAGCGCGGGCCACACGAATCGTTGTCATGACGGCCTCTGTGCCCGAATTGACAAAGCGCACCTTGTCCATCGACGGTATGGCCGCCTTGAGCATGCGGGCGAACTCGATTTCGAGCTCCGTAGGCGTTCCATAGAGTGTTCCGTTCTCTGCCGCACGGCAGATGGCCTCGGTAACCAGAGGGTGAGCGTGGCCAAGGATAATCGGGCCGTATGCAGCCAGATAATCAATGTACCGGTTGCCGTCCTCGTCCCAAAAGTATGCTCCCTTGCCGCGTTTCATAAAGACAGGCGCCCCGCCGCCGACCGCTTTAAAAGAACGCGAAGGGCTGTTCACCCCGCCCACAATATGCTCCAGCGCTTCCTTATATAAGCTCTCGGAGCGCGATCTTGATTTGCTTAAGCCAGATGGATGAGTCATCTTGGTCATTCCTCTCTATTATCGGTGTTCATATTTAAATGCAGCAATGCTTACAAAAAAAGAGGAAGCCGCAGCTTCCCGTTGATCGAAACGCGCTATTCTTTTTTGGTCATGCTGCCTTTGTCCCTGCCAAGGGCTTCATGGGTCTGGGTCACAGGCTTTTCTTCAGGAGCGTATGGATCGCGGCCTTCGAACAGTGACTTCATATAAGAATGCAGCTTGTTCCGGTCTACACTCAGCACGGCCGCTCCGCCAACCCGCCTCTCCACCAGCAGCTCTGCAGGGGGAATCTGCTTGGTGACCATTCCCTCCGCCTTGGCTTCATAAGCCAGAGCTCCCAGCTTCAGCATATCGGTAGTAGTCAGGTTGGTTTCAATGTACGGGTCAATACTGTTTAAGATTTTGGGCAGCCGGATCAGGGAGCCGGTCGTCTGCATCTTCTCCGCTACCGCTTTAAGAAATTTGCGCTGCCGTTCTGTGCGGGCGTAATCGCTCAACGCGTCGTGGCGGAATCGCACGTACTGCAGAGCTTGTTCTCCGTTAAGATGCTGAAATCCTTTTTTCAGGTTGATATCATACTGGTGATTGTCCGCGGAATCCCTGTAACGCATGTCTTTTTCCACGTCGATCTCAATGCCGCCGATGGCGTCCACAAGCGCGATAAAACCTTCGAAATCGGTCATGACGTAATACTGAATCGGGATCCCGAGCAGGTCGCTGGCTGTTTTCATGGACAAATTCGGTCCACCGATCGCATACGCCGCGTTAATACGGTCGTTTCCTACTCCCGGAATCTTCACATAAGTATCACGCAAAATAGAGAATAAATGCATTTTTTTCGTCATAGGGTCGATAGAAGCGATCATGATGGAATCGGAACGCCCCACCCCGTTGTTGCCGCCGCGGGAATCCCCTCCGAGAATAAGGATATTGACCCGTTCTTTGCCCTCCCATTTGGGAGGAGCGTTATTGTCGGTCAATCCGACTTGTTTAGGCAAAAGCCCTCCAAATTTTGTCGAATCCGATTTTTGAATATTGTTCGCGAAATTTAAAAAGGCATATGTATAATAGCCAATGCCTGCGAGCAGAAGAAGCAAAGCGATAATGAATATTCTTTTGACCGCACGTGCCATGGAAATCAAATCCTTTCCTGTGGGTTCGTCGCTTTTCCAAACCGGACCGTTCGTGTATCATATCGTGTATAGGATTAGACAATACAGCTGAATCATGCGCAATTAGGGCAGGAAACTATTACAATTCATTATAAAAGGTTTCGAGCCATCCCTGCAAGCTTCGGCATTTTTTGACAGGAGGAATGATGTGCCATGCGTTGGGCCATCGATGTTCATGAGCTCCGCAAGGAGTTTAAGGTGCAAAAGAACCGCGAAGGCTTAAAAGGAGCGATTCGCGATTTATTTAACAGGGAATACCATCAGGTCAGGGCTGTCAAGGATATCAGCTTTCAAATCCCCCAAGGGGAAATTTGCGGCTATATCGGGGAGAACGGGGCCGGTAAATCGACCACGATCAAGATGCTTACCGGTATTCTTGTTCCGACCTCGGGCGACATTCGGGTGAACGGCTACATTCCTTATAAGGAACGAGAAAAGTTTGTCCGCGGTATCGGAGTCGTGTTCGGCCAACGCAGCCAGCTTTGGTGGGATATCGGCGTGATTGAGTCGTTCGAGCTGCTTAAGAAGGTGTATCGTGTCTCAGACAGCGACTACCGGGCCAGGCTTGATGAACTGGTAGACCGGCTGAAGCTCGGTGAACTGCTGAACCGGCCGGTACGCAAGCTAAGCCTCGGGCAGCGGATGCGCTGCGAGCTGGCGGCGTCGTTGATTCATAATCCGCAAATCCTGTTTCTGGACGAGCCGACCATTGGACTGGATATTGTGGTGAAAACCGAAATTCGCGAATTTTTGAAGTCGCTGAACAAGCGGTACGGCACGACGATTCTGCTGACCACCCATGATCTTCAGGATATTGAAGCGCTTTGCTCAAGGGTCATTATGCTGGATGACGGGAGGATTATCTATGACGGCGGCCTGGAAGAGCTGAAGGAGCGCTGGGGCAAAGGCAAGGAAGTCATCCTGCGGTTCGCCGAGCCGGTGGCGCTGGAGCGCTTGAAGGCATTGACCCGCGGCCTGGAAGTGAATTGGTCGCTGGATAACGAGCTGACGGCCAGAGTATGGATCCCGCAGCAGCTGACCGGCGTCTCGGACGTATTGGCCCGCGTCGTCGGTGCTATGAATATCGAAGATATCAAGATTGTCGAAACGAACACCGACGACATCGTGCGTGAAATTTACAAAACGGGTTCAAGCGACGTCAAACGGCAGGCTCAGGAAGAGCCGGATGAACGGGAAGTGACCCTTCATGTATAGCGCTTATTTGGATATCATCCGCATCCGTTTTCTTATGATGCTTGCCTACCGGGTCAATTATTACAGCGGAATTATTATTTATGCCATTAATATTGGCGCCTACTACTTTTTATGGAAGGCGATTTACGGATCGAAGGAGCTGCTGGGCGGGATGACCGTCACCCAGATGACCACTTATGTGGCCGTTTCCTGGATGGCGCGGGCGTTTTATTTTAATAACCTGGATCGGGAAATCGCCAATGAAATCAAAGACGGCAGCGTAGCCATTCAGTTTATCCGTCCTTACAATTATATTATTGTCAAAATGATGCAGGGTCTCGGTGAAGGCTTGTTTCGCCTGCTGCTGTTTTCTGTTCCGGGAATGGTGCTCGTTTCCTTGCTGTTTCCCGTCAGCCTGCCGACCGACCCGCAGGTTTGGCTTGTTTTTTTGATCATGCTGTTTTTCAGCTTTTTGATCAATTCCCAAATCAATATCATTACCGGCTTGTGCGCGTTTTTTCTTGAAAATAATGAAGGCCTGATGCGCATGAAACGGGTGGCCGTCGACTTGTTCTCCGGCCTGGTGGTGCCGATCTCGTTCTTTCCCGGGTGGGCGGAAGGAGTGATGAAGCTGCTTCCGTTCCCGGCCATCACTTATTTGCCCGGTTCCGTCTTTACAGGAAAGGTGACCGGCAGTGCGGTATACGGCGTGTTCGCCACACAGATCCTGTGGTTCCTGCTGCTCATCCTTCCGCTGCTAATACTCTGGCGCAGCGCGCGGTCGCGCCTGTTCGTGCAGGGGGGATGAGTGCCATATGTTCTATGCAGGACTGCTGATCAATTATTTTAAAAACTACATGAAAACCCGGCTGACCTACCGTTCCGATTTCTGGATGGAGGTCGTATCCGATCTGTTGTTTAACGGATTGAATCTCTTTTTCATTTTGGTCGTGTTTCAGCATACGGCTGCGATCGGCGAATGGAACCAGCAGCAAATTTTATTTATCTACGGTTATTTTATGGTGCCCTATGGCCTGTTTATTACCTTTTTCAACCTATGGGGCTTCAGCGAACGGTATATTGTCAAAGGGGAAATGGACCGGATTTTGACGCGGCCGGCACACAATCTGGTGCAGCTGATGCTGGAAAATATGGATCCGTCGTCTTTGTTCAACGCATTGGTCGGGTTGATCATCATGGGCTACTCCTGGAGCCGGCTCGATCTTGGACTGATGTGGTATGATCCGTTCGTATTTATCCTGTTGGTTGCAGGTTCGATCATGATCTACGGGGGAATCTATATTTTCTTCACTTCGCTGTCGTTCTTCTCGGATTCGCCGACCGGCATCACGCCGATGCTGTGGAATCTGCAAAACTACGGCAGATACCCGGTGACCATTTACAACCGGCTGATCAATATCATGCTGACCTGGGTGCTGCCGTTCGGGTTTGTAGGTTTTTATCCCGCGGCTTATTTCCTGGATCGGGCCAATTGGGGGTCGTTCGCTTTACTGACGCCGCTTGTAGGCGCCGTCTTCTTGACCATCGGGCTGACCGTATGGAATTACGGAGTGAAGCGGTATCGTGGAGCGGGATCATAAGCTTTTGTTGGGGCAGGCTAACGGACTAAAGCAGTCGGCCTGCCTTCCTTAATAAATGGATCGAGGGTGTGCTTGTTGAGTATGCCCTGCCAAGACTGTATAATGCTTGTATAAATTGTAAGGAGGAGGCATTCATGTCATCTATCGAAGTGGGACAAATCGTCCCCGATTTTACACTCCAAGCCGGCGGCGGAAAAAGGGTGTCGCTGAAGCAATTCCGTGGCCGCAAGGTCGTTATTTACTTTTACCCCAAAGATATGACGCCGACGTGTACGGAAGAGTCGTGTCATTTTCGCGATTATAACGATCAGTTCAGGCAGTTAAACGTGGAGGTGATCGGCATTAGCCCCGACGATCCGAAATCTCATGAGAAATTTGCGGCGAAGCACGAGCTGCCTTTTTTGCTGCTTTCCGATCCGGATCATGCGGTATGTGAGCAGTTCGGGGTATGGACCCTTAAGAAAATGTACGGCAAAGAATACATGGGGGTTGAACGATCCACGTTCCTGATCGACGAAGAAGGCAGGCTGGTAAAAGAATGGCGCAAGGTCAAAGTGAAAGGTCATGTGGAGCAGGTGCTGGAGGCTGTGAAGGCGTTATAAGCCATTGTTCCGTAAAGCGAACAGACCTTATTGAATCTCTTACGGCTCGGCTATTGTCCCCGGAGTATGGGGAGAACCTTCATAGGGCAGATTTCTCAACTCCATGTTCTCCCTGCTTACGTTTTTCACCCCAATCTTTCCTATATAACGGTCAACCGCGTATGTTTTCTCTACTTTATGCTTTTGTGACATGTAAATTTACATATATATCATTTTTACACAAAACACCGCAAAGCCCATGAATCAGGTTTTGCGGTGTTCTGGTATATGGCGAAAAATCGATTCCCGTTATGCGGGACGGCCCGGTTTGTTCAATAAAAATGTGTATCGACAAGGATAAATCTGGAATAGAATATAAACGTGGAAGGTTTGGTAAGTTTGATTATATATAGTAATTAGTAAGGATAAATATACATAATTCGGGCGCTTCTCCCATATAGTCTATTAACGCCACTTTTAATAGATTGTACGGAGGGATTGCTCATGATGCGCGGAATATGTGCTTTTGGCTGCAGCAGACTTGTACCTGTTATTTTACGGATGCTTTGTTTGATGCTGTTGTTTGCGGTCTTTCCGAATACGGCATGGGCTGTGCCCTGCAGTATGGGGGAAGAAGAGGCTGTATTTGCGCAGCTGCAAGCAGGGAAACGGATGGAAGCCGAAAAAACGTATTCCGTGCCGGCGGACCCGACGGTATACTTGACCTTTGATGACGGACCAAGCCAGCTGACGCCCAAGGTACTGGATATTTTGCAGGCCGAGGGGGTTCAGGCGACCTTCTTTGTGCTGGGGGAACAGGCGGAACAGAGACCTGAATTGGTGCGCCGGATCGTGAAGGAAGGACATGTCCTGGGCAATCATACTTATAATCATAAATATAAGGAGCTTTACTCCGATTTCAGTGTATTTTGGGATCAGGTGCAAAAGACGGAGAAGGTGCTGGCGGACCAAACGGGGGAGCGAACACGTTTATTGCGTGCGCCCGGCGGGACGTTCGGCCATTTTGACGCGTTCTACTATCATTATTTGAGTCTGGCGGGGTACGAGGTGTATGACTGGAACATCGACAGTGAGGATGCGCGTCGGCCCGGCATGACGGCGGAGAGCATCTATCGTACGGTGGAGAAGGGTCCCTTCCGTCATGAATTGATCGTTCTGATGCACGATGGCCCGGGCCATGAGGAGAGCGTAAAAGCGCTGCCGCGGATCATTCGGCTGTTTAAAGAAAAAGGCTATGCGTTTGCTACGCTTTCTTCCAGCGTGAAGCCGGTCCAGTTCTCCCTTGGCAAGCAGAAGTGGCCGCGTACCGTAAGCAGGGAGAAGTATGAACAAATGGTTGCGGCCGCAAGGGAGCATGGGAAATTGTGGTCTGATCTCCCGAATATTCGTCAGGCTCCGCAAACGATGATTGCCGCTGAGGGAGCCGTACCGGGGCCGGAGCGGCTTCGGCTGCAGACAGGAGGGACCGCTGTCAGTCTGGCAAAGTCGGAAATGATTTATCGGGACGGGTATTATCTGGTTCCGATTCGGAAGCTGTCCTCCTTGATGGGCGGTACGGTGGAGTGGAAAGAACAGGACAGGACCGCTGCCGTGACCAGGGGGCTTTATCAGGTGGAGTACGATTTTGCGCAAAGGGAGCTCCGCGTGATAAATCCGGCTGGAGCGCTGCAGACGATTTCACTGCCCGAAATGGAAGTGCGGGATGGCGTGCTGTACGTTCCACTGCGCAAGACGCTGGAGCTGTTCGGCGGCCGGGTGACGGCTTACCTTGCCGAGGCTGAGCCGGGAACGGCGGAAGTGCGAATCTCTCTCTCGGGACCATACGGAAGCTGGTGGGGAATCTATCAACAGCTGAAAGAGACGGCTGGATTGTCTAAACACTCTGAAACCCGGACATACTAGAAACATAGAGTGCAAGACGGGGAGTCCGGCGTTGACAGCAGAAAGGATAGGGCTGTAACCGCTTCTGGAGCGTTTCCGGCTTGCCGAAACTTTCGGGAGGTTTTGAGAGATGACGACGCCCTCAGTTCAACCGGATTCGCCGGATACGGTATTGGAACGCATTGTGTATCAAGTCGAAAAGGTCATCGTAGGCAAACGGAACGTGATCGAGAAGCTGCTTGTGGCGCTGCTCTGCGGCGGACATGTCCTGCTGGAGGACGTGCCCGGCGTCGGCAAAACGATGCTCGTGCGCGCACTTGCCAGAACGATAGACAGCCGGTTCAAGCGTATTCAATGCACACCGGATTTGCTGCCGTCCGATTTGACGGGAGTCTCGGTCTATAACCAAAGGACCGCCGAGTTTGAATATCGTCCCGGACCGCTGCTGGCCAATATCATTCTGGCCGACGAGCTCAACCGGACTTCGCCCCGGACCCAGGCGGCTATGCTGGAGGCCATGGAGGAGAAGCGAGTGACGGTCGACGGGACGACATATCCGCTGCCGGAGCCGTTTTTTATTCTGGCGACGCAAAATCCCGTCGATTTCGAAGGGACGTTCCCGCTGCCGGAGGCGCAGTTGGACCGCTTTTTATTAAAGCTTCATCTCGGTTATCCTGACGCTCGGGATGAGGTAGAGATGCTCAACCGGATGGAAGATGCGTTTCCGCTGTCGCGCATCCGTACCGTTATTCTTCAGGAGGAGTTTACGGCACTGCAAAAAGAAGTTCGTACGGTCCATGTCGACGAGACGATCAAGCAATATATTGTGGGGTTGACGACAGCTACGAGACAACATCCGGACGTGACGCTCGGAGCCAGTCCGCGGGCATCGATTGCGCTGATGCGGGCCTCTCAGGCCCAGGCTTTCCTGCAGGGCAGAAGGTATGTCATTCCGGACGATGTCAAGGAGCTGAGCGTGCCTGTCCTTGCGCACCGGTTGATGCTGTCGTCCTCCGCCCTGTTTGGGGGACTGACCGCGGAAGCGGTTATTGATGCGGTGGTCTCCGCAGCGCCGGTCCCGGTCCGCAGGCATGCGGCTGGTTGAGAAGGGCGGCGGATGCAGTGATGCGCGGCGCAATCGTTCTGTTGGGTATGATCGGCCTTCTGGGGGCCTCAGGGTGGTGGGCGATGTCCTGGGGCGGCAGAACGGCATGGTTTCTGGTTTATGTTTCGTTATCTTTGCTCATGTACGCTGTGCTTGTGTATGCGTCGTTAAAGCGGGGCATCCGGGTGGAGCGGGAGGGCCGCGGTCCGGGAGCAGGATGGGGCTTGGAGCGCCCTGGAGGAGAAGAGCTCAGGGAACGGCTCCGTATCCTTGCAGGAGAGTCTCCGGTGCTTTCTTACCGGTTGACGGCTTCGGGGGTCCTGCCCGGGGTCTGGCTGATGCTGGAGGAGCGCTGGGTCCATGAGGGTACGGGCGAGCGCATGACGCTGCGCGGTGCGAGCGCGGCGGGATTCGGCCGCACCACGGTGGTGCGCTGCGGCCTCCAGGCCCCCGGTCGCGGGGTGTATGTGCGCGAGGCGCTGATCGTTCGCGCCAGCGACGCCTTCGGTCTCCTGCGTGTAGAGCGCAGGAGCGGCGGCGGGGGGCAGCTGTGGGTGCTGCCCCGGGTGGGGGCTGTGGCTGCGGAGCCGGGCGCGGGCCCGGATGGGACGCGTCCGCCGGTACGGCAGCCGCAGGCTTGGACGGCCGCGGCGCAGGTGAGCGGCACTCGGCCTTATGCGCCGGGGGATCCGCTGAGGCGGATCCACTGGCGCAGCACCGCGCGCACGGGCGAGCTGCGCGCGAAGGAGACGGAGCTGCCCGCCGCCGTGCGGCAGCTCGTGGTGTTGGACGCGGCCGGAGCCGGGGAGAGCACGGGAGCCGCCCTGTGGGCGGATCCTGCGCTGGCGGCGGCGGTGGAGGCCGCGGCGGGTATTGCCCGGCGAGGGCTCGAGCTGGGCGGGCGCGTGCGCCTTGCCGTCAGCGACGGGCAAGGGAGTGTAGCCGAAGCGCAGGGACGGGAGCGCTTCGGCGAGCTGCTGCAGCTGCTGGCTGCGGTGCCGCGGGGCGGCGCCCGCCCCGAAGCCTTCGCCGCGCTCGCGCTGCGCGAATCCCGGCAGGCCGGCGTCGGAGCGGTCACGCTCGTCACGGCCCGCGCCGACGCGCAGCTGGCTGCGGCCTTGCGCCTGCTGCCGCGGGGCGCCGCGCGCGTTGTCTTCGTGCACGGGCCGGGAGCGCTTCCCGGGCCCGTGCACGCGTGGAAGCGGCAGCTCGAGTCGCTCGGCTGCCGCGTGACGCTGGCGCCGGCGAATGGTCCGGCCGCGCCGCCGAAGGGAGGTGCCGGCCATGCCTTATCCGGCACCTGATCCAGCCGCGGCCCGGCAAGCCTCCGCCCCCGCGTCGTGGGCGGCCGATGCGGCGCTCAGCGGGCTGATGCTCCTGCTGCTGCTGGAATGGCTCTATCCGCTGCGCCGGCTCGCGGATATCACCGAGGTGACCTCCATCGCTCCTTTTGCGGTCACCTTTGTGTTCCTGGCAGCCGTAGATACGCTTCGTTTGCCCGGCTGGGTCCTATGGCTGTTCAAGACACTGTGGATCCTCGGGATAACGGCTTGGCTGCACAATGGGCAAGCGGTTCCTTCCCTGGAGTGGTGGGCGGATTTCGGCCGCGAGCTGTGGATGGATGCGGCGGAGGGCCTGGAAGGCAATCTGGCGGCATGGGAACCGGCTACGCGGACCCTGTTGTTTATGACGGGGTGGGCTTTTTTCATCTCCGTACTTCAAACGTTTGTACTGGAGCGGCGGCAGATCCTGTGGTTTTGGGGGATGACGATCCTCTTTTTGGCTTTCGTTCAATTGTTTTTCACCATCGACATGTTCCCGGCCGTTTTGCGCTGCACGGGAGTCAGCCTGCTGCTTCAAGGGCTGCTTCAGCAGGGAAGATGGTATGATTGGCGTTTGGAGGCGGCCGCCGATGGTTTCTCTAAAGCCCGGGTGCCTGAGGCGCGGGATGCTGCGCTGAAGAGCTCCGCCGCACCGCTGGCCGGTCTGCTTCTGACCGCAGCCTGCATGGCTGTGGGCTGGCTTGGCACGCTGCTGCATCCGCAAGAGATGCGCGAGCTTGACTGGTCCCGGTACATCCGGGAATTCGAAGAGCGGTTCCACAGCGAGGCCTGGAACCAAAGGCATGCCGCGGTCATGGCGAACACCGGACGAACGGGCTACGGCTCGGACGATACCCGGCTCGGACAGCCGCTGCAGCCTGACCAAAGCCCTGCCTTTATCGCCGTGACCCCAAGGCTTACCTATTGGCGGGGAGAAGCCAAGAGTTATTATACCGGGCAGGGTTGGACCCAGCCGGATAGCCTGATGGTGCAGTACTTGGCCGATCCCCCGGGATGGGATCCGGATGCTCCCGCGGAGAATGCGTACTATGTGCCCGTTAGGCAAACGATCCGGATCCAGGATGAAGGGCTGAACCACCAACTGTTTGCCGGAGGCGAGCTCATCCGGGTGCAATTTCTGCAATCGGCCGGAGGACAGCCGATTCCCGTGAATTTGGTCTGGAGACAGTTGTGGTCGGAGCGGATCATGATTCCGGTTATGACGGATCCTTTAGCCGAATATGAGATCGAGTCGCTGGTCCCTGCGGACCGAACGGCTCTTCAAGCTTTGTTAAACGAAGTGGATCCTTTCTATCCTCCCGAGATCGAAGAGCGGTTTCTGCAGCTGCCTGATTCGCTTCCGGAGCGGGTGAAGCAGCTGGCTGCGGGCATCGCGGGCGGGGAGTCCTCTCCTTACGCCAAAGCGGAGGCTATTGAGCGCTACCTTCGTGAACATTACACTTACAGTCTTCATGAGACTAGAGCGGTGCAGGAAAAGGAAGATGCGGCGGACCGGTTCTTGTTCGAGCAAAAAACCGGCTACTGCGACCACTTTTCCACCGCCATGGTGGTGCTTCTCCGCTCCGTCGGCGTACCTGCCCGGTGGGTCAAGGGGTTTACGCCCGGCGAGGTTTTGGCGGTCGACGGGGAGGCCGGCAGCGAGCGGTATACCGTACAGGTGCGGCAAAACCATGCGCATTCCTGGGCGGAAGTATATTTTCCTTCTGTCGGGTGGGTTCCTTTCGAGCCGACTCCCGCATCCGGCGGAGCCGGCAGTGAGGGAACGGCCGCATCCCCCGCGGCGGCAGCGCCTCCGGAAAGCGGCGGCGGGGTCTGGGAGCGGACGCTTCACGGAGTTGACTCCCTGCTGTCCGCGGCACGCGCGGTTTATGGCGGCTTGTCCACAGCTTTCAACGCGCTTTGGGCATCCATCCGCATGCTGCTGTCCACACCGGGGATAAGCTTATGGGGGAAGTTATCCCTGGGGATCGCTGCTGCGGGAATAGCGGCTCTTATGCTGCTTATCCACATGTGGACAAAAAAAGCCGGCACGCCCGCCTCATCTTCGGACTCAATCTCTATCGCCGTTCACAGCTGGCGCCGCGCGGCTCTGCTGCGCTTGGGCGAGCGGATGTGGCGTCGTCTGCAGCGCTCGTACGGGCGTGCGCTGCCGTCGATGACCCTCCGTGAGTACGCGAGTTCCCGCCGCTGCCGCACCGAAACGCAGCGCATCGCCTTGCTCCGGCTGACTGAGCAGCTGGAGACGCTGCATTACGCCGATCCGGACCATCGGGACACGGTCGTGACGCGCCACACGCTTGCCGAAGCCTGGCGTCGCCTGAAGCAAAGCCTGTAACCAAGAAGCTCCGGTTCCGGAGCGGAATGGACGCAGGCTTTTTTTCCCTGCTTTTGAAAGCTTGAGGTAAGGCAGAGACATGTTTGTCCACGTTTTGACACGACTTTTGGAGGACAGGCATTGCCCTTTAACCGGCGTAAGCTTATAATTAGGTTCATTGAAAAAGGAACGATACAAGCAGGAGGAACCTATTTATCATGGAAAAACCTAATGAAATTATTGTGGTGCTCGACTTCGGAGGACAGTACAACCAGCTGATCGCGCGCCGGATCCGCGACTTGGGCGTGTACAGCGAGCTGCTGCCTTACAATACCCCGGTTGACAAAATCCGCGAGCTGCAGCCCAAAGGCATCGTCTTCTCGGGCGGTCCCGCCAGCGTGTACGGGGAGGAGTCCCCGCTGGTGGATCCTGCCGTTTACGGGCTTGGCGTGCCGATCTTGGGCATTTGCTACGGCATGCAGATGATGGCTCATCAGCTGCAAGGCAAGGTGGAGCCGGCTTCGAAACGGGAATACGGCAAGGCGGAGGTTGATTTTGCTGACTCTTGCGGTCTTGTGCACGGTCTTGACAAGAAACAGACGGTTTGGATGAGCCACAGCGATCTTGTTGTGCAGCCGCCGGAAGGGTTCGTGGTGGATGCGAGCACCGAGCATGCGCCGATCGCGGCAATGAGCCATCCGGACAAAAAAATGTTCGCCGTCCAATTCCACCCGGAAGTGCGGCACTCGGTCTACGGCAATGAAATGATTCGCAATTTCCTGTTCCATATCTGCGGCTGTGAAGGAACCTGGAGCATGGAAACCTTCATTGAAGATGCGGTGCGCGATATCCGCGAGCAGGTGGGCGACCAGAAGGTGCTTTGCGCGCTGAGCGGCGGCGTGGATTCTTCCGTCGTAGCGATGCTGATCCATAAAGCGGTCGGCGATCAGCTGACCTGTATGTTTATTGATCACGGCCTGCTTCGCAAAGGGGAAGCGGAGAGCGTTATGGATACGTTCGTCGGCAAATTTGATATGAAAGTCGTCAAAATCGACGCCCGTGAGCGGTTCCTCAAAAAATTGAGCGGTGTGGACGATCCGGAGCAAAAACGGAAAATCATCGGCAATGAGTTTATCCGCGTATTTGAAGAAGAATCGGCGCGGTTCGACGATTTCGCTTTTCTCGCGCAGGGCACGCTGTACACGGATATCGTGGAAAGCGGTACGGCTACGGCGCAAACGATCAAGTCGCACCATAACGTAGGCGGCCTGCCGGAAGATATGAAGTTCAAGCTGGTGGAGCCGTTAAAGGCGCTGTTCAAGGACGAGGTGCGCAAGGTCGGCGAAGAGTGCGGCCTGCCGGCGGAGATCGTATGGCGCCAGCCATTCCCGGGTCCGGGACTTGCGATTCGCGTGCTTGGCGAGGTGACGGAAGAGAAGCTGGAGATTGTGCGCGAATCCGATGCGATTCTCCGCGATGAAATCGCCAAAGCCGGGCTTGACCGTGAAATTTGGCAGTACTTTACCGCACTGCCTAACATGAAGAGCGTCGGTGTCATGGGCGACGCGCGCACGTATTCCTACACGGTAGGCATCCGGGCCGTCACGTCGATCGACGGCATGACGGCGGACTGGGCGCGCATTCCGTGGGATGTGCTTGAGAAAATCTCGACCCGCATCGTGAACGAAGTCAATAACGTCAACCGCGTGGTGTACGATATTACTTCCAAACCGCCGGCGACGATCGAGTGGGAGTAAACGGGATAAATTCAACGCCGTCAATCGCTTGGAAGCCTTGATACACAAGGGTTTCCAGCGTTGGCGGTATTGAAAGTTCGAGTTCACCTGCAACAATAGAGTGCAAAAAATTACTCTCTTTTATCTGCGTTGTTTAGCAAATAGAAGGGAGTATTTTTTATGACAAAAATCCATGAGTTGATTGAAGATTTCAAGCTTAACCAAGAAATTTTGGGTAGGGAAAAGAGATACGTTGATCTTTGTGTGTTCCGCTTGAACAGGTGGCAAAGGTTTACGGTTAAAGAGTTGGGTGTTTCTGAGGTTGAAGAAGTGACACAGCTTCATATCAAGAAATACATACAGGAACGTCAATGAGTCGGAAGGGAAGTCAACAGAACGATCAATAACAACATAGCCACGTTAAAAGTGTTTTTCCAATACTTGGTGAGTGAGGAGTTTATTGATGAGCAAAGTAACCCCATGCGGAGGATTAAGAACCTAAAAGAAGAAAAGACGGTCATTGTCACGTTCAATGATGATGAGGTGTCGCGGATTATCAATGACCTCAAAGAAGAGACTTATTCCAATGTACGCGATAAGCTTATTCTTATCATGCTCTTTGACACGGGTATAAGGGTTTCTGAGCTATGCAACATCAAGAATGATGATATTGTTCGGAGGCACATTCTGATTCACGGAAAAGGCTCTAAACAACGTCTGGTGTACATTAGCAATATCATGCGGAAGTACATGAGAAAGTATGAGGTATTAAAACAGGAAAGGTTCAAGAAAAGGCTACAGGATGAAATCGAGGATTACTACTTCCTAGACCAATCTGCTGTTCGGTTGTCCCGCTCCCGTATTAATAAGATACTGAAAGAACATTGCAGGAATGCAGGAATTAGAAAGGAAGTCCGATGTTCCCCGCATGATTGTAGGCATTATTTCGCTCAGAAGCAATTGAGGAACGGGATAGACATTTACAGTTTGAGCAGGTTAATGGGGCATTTTGATACGCAAGTAACCTCAAAGTATTTAAGGGGATTGGAACAGGAGGATATTCTACAGATTGGTCGGTTGCATAGTCCTCTAAATGGAGTGAAAATAAAACAGGTTCAATGGAGGGGGCAAAATGACTAGACTCTACATAGAGCTTGATGATGCCACTACCC
Organism: Paenibacillus naphthalenovorans; assembly: GCF_900099895.1. Lineage (GTDB taxonomy): Bacteria > Bacillota > Bacilli > Paenibacillales > NBRC-103111 > Paenibacillus_G > Paenibacillus_G naphthalenovorans. The sequence continues at coordinate 1,237 of NZ_FNDY01000045.1, read as the reverse complement.
AACGCTTAATACAGATCGCTCAGCGCCATTGTAAGCTTGCTTTAGAGTATTCTAAGGAAAATACCTATCCAGAACGTAGAGAAGCCATACAAGCCGAAATTGGGCGTCTAAGGGCACAAAGAGATGCCCTGTTAGAGTCCTTCAAGCAGGAGGGCGTACAGGAAATTAACGATACACGTGGAAAGTTTTACTAATACATGGTATTCTTTATACTGCAAGTAAAAGGGAGGGAAGGTCTTTGGTTAAAAGGGAACTTTTATATGCAGATGATATGATAGCTTTGTTAAGCGATCATCCTGTAAGTATCAAAGCGATAGACCATTTCCTGTCTCTATATAGCTCGAAATCACAGTACAGAAGTGCAATACATGATCTTCTGTTTAACGAAACTGAGAAACTTGATGTTACAAAATTGACATATGATGATTACAAAAGACACCTACCTGAGACCCAAGATGAATTTAATACCCAACAAAGTTATAAAAATAGATTTTTCCAATTCCTATACGCAATGGATTACTTAGAAGATGTGACTGGTTTTAATACGGATATACATATGCACAAAGCGAAGCTAATTAAAGAATTTTCTAAAGAAATAGAAAAAAATCTAACGAGAGTTCGAAAGAGCAAGAGAAGTCTCTTACAACAAGAGAAATACTCATGATTCAAAATATTATTGATAGTGAATCTACAAAGCACGAGACATTGAAAATGCAGTTTTGTTGGTATGCAATATTTGAATTGGGTTTACCAATAGATGAAGTTAGAAAGAATATCACGGGTGACAGTTACTCAGACGGTGCAGGGAAGAAGGCTTATATGCGTGAGTTGATTGCTGAAATGAATGAATTACTGGAATCTTTATCAGATGACCTCAACGTAACAGTGCGGTACATTGGCAATCAGAAGAACCAGAACATCTTTCACAAAGCAAGCCATAACTCAGCAAGAAGGGCAATTGGGAAGAAGTGATTGAAAGTTAAAAATCCGTTCTATGACGCTCTCATATAATATAATACATATGACTAAAAGTAAAAATAAATGATCTGATGCTACATACTTAATATTATATAAGGGTGGAGTAGGACGGATTTTAAATTCAATGTTGTAACCGTCAAGACCTTTTGAACAATTTTCGCTAATTAGTTGCTCCTGAAAAAGTCGATTTTCAAAAATAGTTTCGGGTTGCTGGCTGGGTTGTGAGGGGGAACTTTCCCTAATGATCGGTTTCCATGTT
>NZ_FNDY01000012.1 GCF_900099895.1 Paenibacillus naphthalenovorans | reverse complement strand
CAGTCGTCCAAGTCACTTGAACGGGCGGCTGCCCAAATTAACAAAGTGACATTTTTACAGATGAGTTATGGTGACATTTTCACAGCATATTGACATAGCCGCAGCATAAAAAAAACACTGCCCGAAACCAGTTCAGACAGTGTTTTTCGATGAAATTAACAACGGGAAGCAAAACATAGTCCATTCTTGCCTCCATAGACATCCTCCAACATCGATAGGACTCGGAGCCGCATCAGGCTGAGCCGAAATAAAAAGCGATCGCCGCGTTAAAGACAACAAGCAGCGGAATTCCGTATACAAAAGAAACATGCTTTGTCTTATGTCTCCATTTTCGCATACCGAACCACATGCCTAAAGCTCCTCCGGCCGCAGCAATAAGAAAAAGCGTATGCTCGGCTATTCTCCGGCTGCCTTTTTTCGCCTGAGATTTATCGTATCCCATGATGAAAAATGCGACAAAATTGATTGTAATCCAATAGATCATCCATAATTCCACCGCGGCTCCCCCTGTACGGTTTGATGGTTGATTTCCGCTGCCCAAATCCAGAAACGTCTTGGCTCATAGAAAGACGATATCCGCTCCGATGCATTCTGTCAAGTCTGCTTAGCGAGTAAAGGCGTCGCCGATCCATGCAAAAAAACCGCCCTCAGGCGGTTCCCGTACGCTTGTTTAGCTGCCATTGCGGTGCTGTTTGGTCGACAGCTCTTTTTCCGGCTGTTGAAAACTATGGGTATTCTTCATTTGTGCCGATTTTTCTTGCCGAAAGGCAAGGGCAGAGCGAACGCAAATGTTTTGCAGCTTGGCCTCCGTTTTCCTTCCTTGTGACAATGCAGCACGGCATTCATCTCGCCCCCCAGCACGATAATCATGCTTGACAAATAAAGCCACATGAGCAGCACAATGATGCCTCCGATGCTTCCGTATGTTTTGGTGTAGCTGCCGAAGTTGTTCACATAAAACGAAAACAACAATGATGTAACCACCCAGCCCAAGGTCGCGAAAACGGCCCCGGGCAGCACTTCCCTGAAAGTCAGCCGCAAATTCGGCGTATAGCGGTACAAGAGCGCGAACACAATTACCATAACAACCAAAGGAATGGCAAACTGGCCGATTCTCCAAAAGGTCTCGAAGCTGCCGGGCATAAGCGAGAAGCTGTATAGCGCCTCTCCGATCAGTCGGCCGAAGACCAGCATGATGAACGTAAATAATATCCCCATCGCCAAAATAACGGTGAACAGTACGGAAATACCGCGAACCTTCCAGTAAGGTCTGTTCTCCTCTTCATCGTAAGCCTTGTTCAAAGCCTTGATGACCGCATTGACTCCGTTGGACGCTGACCATAAAGCGGCCGCTAAACCGAGAGAAAGCAGAGAACCGCTGTTCGAGCCATCCATTTCTTGAAGCACGCTCTGAATCAACTGGATGGACGTGTCCGGCATGATCTGAGCCAGGCTCCCGATCCCGTCCCGAGTGTGAAGATCGGTAAAGCTGAGAACCGCAATAACGAAGATAAGGAAAGGAAAAAAGGACAGTATCAAGTAATAAGTCAGCTGCGCACCCATGGCGGGAACATCATCGTCTTGGAACCGGCAGTAAAGGTTTAGCAGAAAGCTTGTCCAGCGAAGCCGCGGTTTTGTGGATCTCCCCATACCGGGAGTTTTGCCGGAGCCGCCATAAGAAGCTTGTCCTCCTAAGTCCCGCTCCACTTTAGCCGGCATCTCTCCTTCCCCCTTCCCGATATACACATGCAGTACTTCACCTCGGAGTCCGGTCATGAAACAAATTCCAAGGTTTGAAAGCTTCATGTATTCCTCGCGCAGTCATTTCTTAACTTCATCACCAGATTACTTATTCACTACGGTCATAACACCATTATATTCCTCGTTTACATAACCGATGCCTACCTTCGCCATTCAAAGCTCATCGCAGACACGAAACGGATAAGCCGACAAATCCCGCAATCCCCGTTTCATGTAAAGAAGCGAACTGATGACCAAGTACTAGATCAAAATAGTACTTTTTGCACGAAGCTTCAGGCCTTAATATAAAAATGATCCTAGCTAGGGTTAGGCTCAAGAATACGGCGGTTGCTTGGGAGTATGGTGGAGATGCAATGGATGGAAGCAAGTATGCTGGTCTTAAATTATTTGCTGGGAGGCTTTTTTGCAGGGTATTGGATCGTCCGCTTAAAGGACGGGAGAGATTTACGTACGCTGGGCAGCGGCAATGCGGGAGCACGCAATGCCGGAAGAAGCCTTTTCGCTTTTATATGGTTTAATACGTTTCTTGGACCGTTATTTGAGCCGTCATGAGTATGATATGGGCATCATTCGGGTACAACCCGGGAGCTCAAGCTTTATCGTCATCTGCCGCTGGGATCTGGATTTTGATGTCATTCCATCCCCCTATGGAGAGCCCTTGGATTACGAGCGTTTGGAGGAAACCGCGAACTCTGGAGGGTACGGATGGATGTGGGCGGTTCATGGGGAGACTTCCACCGGAGTCTTGAACGATCTGGATCGATTGAAACAAATTAGCAGCAGACACGGGCTTCTTCTGGCGCTGGATTGCGTCAGCTCGTTCGGAGCCGTTCCTTTTCAACTTGTACGACCAAGGCTTTGAACTGCAGTACGAGAGCGATTATTTGCTTAAACGCAATTGGCTTCAGATCGCTGCGCTCGGAGCACTGAAGGACAAAGATATCCGGCGAATGCCGGAGTGCTTGAATTACTGCGTGAAACGACCTGCCGCACGGGATTTTAGTCTTCTTCATACTCCTTGGTAAATGACAACATCATAAGATCAATATGAGGAACGCAGCAACAGCATAAAAGAGCCGCAGAACAAATAAAGGGTCTATTGCTCTTCTTGAAGCGGTTAGCGCTTCAGAATTTTGGTCCAGAACCCGCCGCGGAACGTCCGAGGTTCATACGAAATCACGAAGGCCTTGGGCGCGATATTTTCAATGAGCTTCATCAGATTTTTTTCTTGATTCCGTTTGGCAAGCACCTGCATGACCAACCGGGGGCCATCCCGGCCCTCCGCCAACCAGCTCGTCACGCCAAAGCCTTTCTCACGCAGCTGGAGCGGAAGCAAGTTTGCTTCATGATCGACTACAATCTGCAGAGTCGTATACCCAAGCGCCAGCCATTCCTCTATTTTAATGCCAAGCCATACGCCTGCACCCCAGCCAAGACAATACGCGGCCAGATTAATTGGTTCATCAATATTTTTCAGTACAATATTTAATGCCATTAAATAGATGAACACTTCAGCCATGCTGATCAAAGCGGCCAACAATCGCCTTGCTTTCATTACGAGAATGATACGGATCGTAAATAGAGATACATACACCACGTTCATAACCACGATGGTACTCACGATTTCGAACCCGTTCATGCGGCAAGCCTCCTTTGCTATCGCCCGATGTTTGGAAATGATGGAGTTCTCGTCCGGTACAGACCCTTACCCATTGTGAATCAAAAAAGCGGAATTTTCAACCTCTTTCACAAGCTATATTTTCCCTGTCTCCATGATGAAACGAACCGACAAATTGAACATATTCCGAACAAATAAATTCAGCCATAGATCTGCCGCAAAATTGGTATATAATGAAAGTATTGTATTATAAGGAGGTGTGCATTTATGACATGGAGAACGCCTTTAGGGCGTCTTCGTCTCGCCGCTTTGTACGAAGGGATATCTTATCTTGTGCTCCTCTTGATCGCCATGCCGCTCAAATATTTTGCCGATTTTCCTATGGCCGTCAGGATCGTAGGAGCGCTGCACGGGCTGCTCTTCATTCTATTCCTTATCGCGGTTGCGCAGGTGATGTTCGTGCATCGTTGGTCGATTATGCGGGGAATCGGCGCTTTGATCGCATCGCTCGTTCCGTTCGGCACGTTTGTGCTTGATGTGCAGTTAAAACGCGATCAGCGGCAATAACCTCAAAAACCCCGATCCCGCGGGTTCATGAAATTAGCCTTGTTCGCGCGGTGCATCTTGTTTCTCCAATAAGAGAATGAGATGCTCCAACGCTTCAAGTTCGTCTTTTCCTCTCGTTTGAACCGTCAGCTTCGTACCTCGCCGAATGGGAAGCAGCATCATCCCCAATAAACTTTTGGCATCCAATTGAAGATTCAGGTTTTCATACTTGAACATGACATCCGAACTAAATAGGCTGGCTTGATGCGATATCCACTGCAGCTCCTGCGCTTCCATATCTCTGCGTACGGTGATTTCACACACTCTCATATGCTGCATCAGTCCTCTCCTATGAATAAATTTACTATATCATAAGTTATACGGTAAGCGTTTGCAAGGCTATTTTTCGGGTCGGGGACCCTGTAATTAAAGCATGGCGGCTGCATTCATTCTCTCCTTCAGCCAGCGTTGGATGCAATCCGTCATTTTCTCCAGATTGGACACGCCTTCCCCAGAGACAAAAGGATCGTGGCGCCTGAAATAATCGGCATGGCCTCCGATTAAAGAAAGCTGAACACGGCTTGCCGGCGCGTACTTTTCCGGATTCCAGCGCCACCATCTTCCCGCCGCTTTTTCCCATCCTCCCCAACTGCCCATACGGGTCACGGGATCCGTCCTGCGGCCATCCCCGCCGAATCTGATATAGAGCGTGTCCTGCCGATCTTCAGGATGCACAGCACACTTAGGCGAACCGATTTGAATAATGAAGTGCCTGAGAGCATCTTTTTCAGCGTAATCCTGCAGCAAAAGGCGGGACGCATGCGCTGCTGCCACTCCGCCCCCGCTATGACCGATGAACACACGAATTCCGCGAAATGCCGCATGGCCTCTGCTAACCTCTTGCGCTGCCCGGCGACCTCCGACAGAACGTGCAAACTGTTTAGGGCCAAGCGCCGTATCATGGGTAATCTCGAGCATTTGGGCAGCCGCTTTGCGGCTCCAATCCCCGTACGGGAATAAAAGCTGCGAGGTCGCGGACGAGCCCGCTTTTATCATCCGTCTGCTTAGCTCATACCGGAAGTCTTCCATAAAATCCGGTGACGTGGCCATTCCGCACATCAAGTATAGCTGCAGCTCCTTATTTTCTTTCTTCATGAATCCGAACACCTGCAATGCGTTCCATCAAGCTTGGATGGGTGGACCGTAACAGCTTCACCAGCAGCGGCGGATTCATTTCACTAAGAGAAGCTGCGGCAAGCTTCTGGTACATTGTCACCGCTCCTTCCGTACTGCCGATTAAACGAATCGCATACTCGTCAGCCGACCGCTCCGCCTGTCTGGATATGAAATTGGCCGCAGGACTGAAGGCAAAGGAAAGCAGGGAAATAATGAGCAGCAGTACCGGAAGCGCGGCAGCATCACCCGCTTTTCGAATGCCCCATCGAGAGCCCCACCGCCGAATCATCGCCTTATAGAGCATGCTGCCGATCCAAAGCAGGAAAAATGAGGAGGCAACGGAACCCAAAGCACTCCACTCCAAATGGTGCATCGCATAATGACCCATCTCATGAGCCATGATCAGCAGAATCTCATTCTCGTCCAGCCTCTGCAGCGTCGTATCCCAAAGCACAATCCGCAGGCTGGAGCCGATCCCGTTGACATAAGCGTTCAGCGCATTCGTCTTCTCCGACACCTTCACTTCATACACCCTGTGCGCCGGAATATCCGCTTTATCCGCCAAAGCTAAAATTTTCTGCTCGAGCTGCGGGTTGGAAAGCCGGTTAAACTCGTTGTAGAGCGGATCAATAACCACGGGCTGTATATACATCAGAAAGAGAATGAACGGCACGGACAGCAGCCACAGCTTCAGCCACCAGCGTCCTCCGCGGCGAATAAAGAAGAATGCGACGGAAGAGACAAGCGCCAGCATCACATAATGGATCGAGAATGAAACCGCATTGTCCCGGATCCAGCTCCAGACCGCTTGGGTCGATACGCCGTAGTAACGGGCCAGGGCGTATCCGGCCAATCGAAGCGGCAGCAGAGCGGCAAAAGAAACAAGGCTCAGCCAAAGCACGAATACAGGAAACCGGACATAACCCGGCATGGCTGTGTGCGCCAGCTTCTCCTGCCATCGCGCGGCAGTACCGGTGAACAACAGCACGAGATAAATCGCCCATTCCCAAGGATAACCGATAAAAAAGAGCCAATTGCGGAGTACGGAATAAACCTCGCTTTGCTGCAGCTGAGTTTCTGTCAAAAATGTGGCGGGATCTGCGGCGGTTCCTTTAAGGGCATCCGGGATCTGATCGCCTGAAGTCAGCCACAAATAGATGCCAATCAAAATGGCATACAGAGCGAATAACCCGAAATATATAGTTAAAAACCTGGATTTAAACGCCATGTCGTCTCCTTTTATCCATTTTATTACTAATTATATCGCTCTCTGAAGAAAATGCCTAATCCCATGAAAACAGCTCCGGACCCGGTGCTCGACCAAGGTCCAGTTAACGAACCGTCTTCGGACGGTTTTCAGCCAGCCGCCCTTCGTTTACAATAAAAACAAAGACAATCCGTAAAAGGACGGGTGAACAGCGATGAAATGGAATATAAAAAGCGTGAGCGGTGCCGTTATGATCGTGATCGGGGTTTGGGGATTAATCGCTTGGGGCGGATTGGCCGCTCTGCTCGCTTATCTGGTCGCTCTGGTGATGGTCGGCTTCGGCTACAAGCTGTGGATGGAGGCGGATTCCACTTTGAAAAAAGTCTGCAGCGCTCTGATGATGGCCGCCGGGGTCGGACTGATGCTGTATTGGCTGTTGAAGCTGCTCAATTTGGTGATTGCCGCAGTGTTGATCTATTTGGGTTGGCGGCTTCTGCGCAGCGGCCAAACGAGATCGAATGTTTTCCGCTATTAGCATAAAGCAAGCCGCCCGGGAAATCCGGTGCGGCTTTTCCTATGTCCTTTGCGATGGGGCAAATTCAGGTATCATCCATAACAGCCGCCGGGCTTATACCTGGTTTCGCGGCTTGGCGCGATGCGTCGGAATGGCGGCGAGCGGATCATCCGGCCAATAGTGCTTCGGATACCGCCCCTTCAAATCTTTCTTCACTTCAAAATAAGCCTCCCGCCAAAAGCTTGCTAAATCCCTCGTCACTTGTACGGGGCGTTGCGCCGGGGACAGCAGGTGCAGCACAAGGGGCACTTTCCCCCCTGCGATACGCGGCGTCTCCTGAAGTCCGAACAGCTCCTGCAGGCGTACGGCCAGGACAGGTGCGTCGGGATCGCTGTAATCGACAGGAATGCGCGAGCCGCTCGGCACCACGATATGTGTCGGGACACTCTCATCCAAGGCTTGCTTCTGCGGCCACGACAGCATGGATTCGAGCGCAGCCGTCAGATTCACCCGCTGAAGATCGTCTCGGCTTCTCATGTCATACACATGCGGAGCAAGCCAGTGTTTCAGGCCGGCGATAAGACCGGACTCCGATACGTCAGGCCAATCGGGATGATGCCTCTGCATGTAACCCATACGCTGACGCAGCTGTTTGGCCCCTTTGGTCCATGGCAGTATGGTTAAGCCTTCCTCTGCGATTCCGTCAAGCAATGCCTCCAGCCATTTATCCGGATCCGGGTTTGACAGAGGTTCCTCCCGCAAAACCAGCGCTCCGAGCCGATCGCACCGTCTTGACCTAACCGACTGGGAACCGCCATCCCAGGCGACCGTATCTTCCGTTACAATACGTTCCGCATGATGTCTGTATATGACATCCGCATCCAACGGAGCCGCCAAGTGAATTCGGCTCTCCGCTCCTTGATCATCAAGCTCGGCCGCAACTGCATAAGGCGCATAAGATAAGGGCTGCTGTGTTCCGAAGACGGCCCCCCGACCGCTGCTGAGCAAATAACGTCCGCCGCCTCTTCTTTGTGCTATCCGGTCCGGGTAAGCGTAAGCGAGCAGCCAGCCGCACGCTTCGGCATTTGCCGCTTCCTGCTGCAGCGGTAATCCGAGCGAATGCTTCCAATGCTTGGCTTCCATCTTCACTCTTTGCCTGATCGAGGGGTCGACCGTAACCCCGGCAGGAAGTGCCTCCGGGCGGGCCAGCGCTTCCACGCGCAGCCTCAAATCCGCATCGGGAACGCCAGCCTCAAAGCGCAGCATGTCCCGTTCGCTAAGCAGCGCCGCAAGTTCGCAAGCCAGCCCTCCATAGCCCAAAGGAATCGCCTGAAGCACCATATGCGCCAATCTGGGCGTCATCCCGAGCTCCACCATCCGGCGTCCGTAAGCCGTGATCGCTCCCGCTGCATCGAGTGCGCCAAGCTGCTTGAGCAGGTTGCGGCCCTGTGAGTACGCAGCGGCCGGCGGCGGATCCAGCCAGGATAACTGTTCCGGATCGGACACGCCCCAGGCGGCCAACTCGAGCGCCAGCGGAGCGAGATCGGCTTCCAATATTTCCGGCGTTGTATACTGCGCGAAGTTTCTCTCTTCCTGTTCCGTCCACAGCCGAAAGCATAGGCCGGGTGCCTGACGGCCCGCCCGCCCGCGCCGTTGATCCGCTGAAGCGCGGGAAACGGGCACCGTCTCAAGCCGGGTCATTCCTGTACGCGGCGAGAAGCGCGGCACCCGCATCAACCCGCTGTCCACAACTATCCTTACCCCTTCCACGGTGAGGCTGGATTCGGCGATCGACGTCGCCAGTACAATCTTGCGTTCGCCGGGACCGCATGGCGCCACCGCGCGATCCTGCGCTTTCTGCGGCATTTGGCCGTACAGCGGAGCCACTCGGATATTAGCTCCCAAGTTCATGCCGGCCAGGAGACTTTCTACCCGCCGAATCTCGGCAGCACCCGGCAAAAAGACCAGAAGATCGCCTTCCCCTTCCGACAGCCCGCGGATGATTTCCCTTACGACCACAGGTTCTATTCGTCCTTCCGGCCGACGGCTCAAGTATCGGGTCTCCACGGGAAAGCTTCGGCCTTCACTCACGATGACCGGCGCATCATACATCAGCGCGGCTATGGGCGCGGCGTCCAATGTGGCGGACATCACCAGCAGCCGCAAATCCTCACGAAGAACAGCCTGGGCTTCCAGACATAAGGCCAGTCCCAGATCGGCCTGCATGCTGCGCTCATGATACTCGTCAAAGATGACGAGTCCTACCCCTTCCAGGGAGGGATCGCTCTGCAGCATACGGGTCAATACCCCTTCGGTGATGACTTCGATTCGCGTTTTGGTACTGACGTTTGTATCCGAACGCACCCGGTATCCGACGGTCTCTCCCACCTGCTCTCCAAGCATCGCAGCCATGAAGCGTGCAGCGGCCCTTGCGGCCAAACGCCGGGGCTCCAGCATAATGATCTTGCGGGAGCCAAGCCAAGGCTCGGAAAGAAGCTCAAGCGGTACGCGGGTCGTCTTCCCTGCCCCCGGCGCAGCAATCAGCACCGCGTTGGTATGCGTTTTTAATTTGTCCTTCAATTCCGGAAGGATCGATTCTACAGGCAGTTTCAACAATGAGCATCACTCCGATAATCCAACAATCCAACCCTCATTGTACCACAAGCAGAAGCAAGAAAAACGTATTCATTCAGTTATTGTTAAAAGAATGCAATACCGAGCAGTCCTGACAAGACGATCACCGCAAACGGGTGCATCCGGTATTTCAGCAGCGCAATAATACAAAGCGCCATGATAATCAAGGTACCGGCTGTTTGCCAGGAAAGCAAACCGGAACCACCGTTCGGTATGCCAAAGTGAATCGCTGCGTAAATAATCATTCCCGTCACTACAGGCTTTAATCCGTAAAACGTCGCTTTCACCCAATCGGCCTTTTGCACTTTATAAAAGAAAGCGGAAATCAGAATGATAAGCAGCAGAGAAGGAAGAATCATTCCCAGTGTGGAAACCGCCGCTCCGGCGAGACCGGCCGTTTTATAACCTATTAAGGTTGCGCTGTTGGTGGCAATCGGTCCAGGCGACATCCCCGCAAGTGCCACCAGTTCGGAAAATTCCTTTTCGGAAATCCACCCGTATTGAAGAACTTGATGACGGATGACAGGGATCATCGCATAGCCGCCGCCAAACGATACGAACCCGATTTGCAAAAATACATAAAACAAGCTCCAAAGCATAGGGGACACCCCGATCCGTCAAATCCCGTCGGCTATATAATAATCCGCATATTTATAGCCCGTAGATGTCGTAGTTGCTGCAGCTTCTTTATTGTAGCGCACAACAACCCCAAGTTTGTTTTTAATAAGAACAAGTAAATGTCCGATGATGAGCCCGGCGACAATGACAAGCAGAGGGGACAAATGAAACACCAGCAGCAGGACGACCGTACATGCTGCCGTGACCAATGTCGTTCGATCCACCACGGATGATTTGCCCATGTTGTATGCCGAGATGATAATTAACGCCGCAATCGCGCCTTGAATGCCTTGAAATGCCGCAGTTGCTTTTGGATAATCAACCACCTGGCTGAAGCCAAGGCTCAATAAGAACACGATAACGAACGTCGGCAGTGTCATGCCGGCTACCGCCGCCGCAGCTCCCGGAATTCCCGCCAATCGGTACCCGATGAATGCGGCTGCGTTGACCCCGATTCCTCCCGGCGCCGACCCGGCCACCGACAAGACTCCACTCATCTCATCCTGCGTAATCCAGTGCCGCTTATTGATGACTTCCCTTTCGATGGCTGGAATCATCGCGTATCCGCCGCCGAAGGTGACAGGGCCGATTTTGAAAAATGTCCAAAATATATTCGCCCATTGGTTGAAAGTATGTTTCCGGCTTTTCACGAGACTCCCTCCCCGCTTTCCAATATCGTACCTCTATTATACCTAACTTTATTTCAATTTGGAATAATCAATTCGTCTATTTTTGGAATGATGCCAATAAAAACGAAAATTTCTTTCAATTTTATTTAAAATAAATAGTATATAATCCATTTTTATCTAGTGTTTTATCCATAATGGAATAATGTAGGTAAACTCATCAGAATACACTGAATTCGTCGGAATTAAAAAAGACTCGGCCCATGAGCCAAGTCTCTTCTTTCAACACTCTATCCTTACCCCTCTGCAGGTTCGTAGCCGAGTCCGGTTCCGGTAAATCCCTTAAATTCATGGGTATGCGGTTTTATCCGGCTTACCGTAACATAATAGCCTTTTTTGAACTCAAAAGGTTCCTCGTCAACAATAGCGTCTATGTCATGATAATGCGAGCCGTCCGGCAGCGGGATTGCGCAACCTGTCCTTCCGATGAAACGATGAAAGTGTCCGACAGCTACTGAAGTATGACCTTGATATGTATGCACATGCTGATCCGTCGCGCTTCCGTTGACCGGATAAGTAAAAAATTCGACGAGATGGACATGGCCAAGCACGAGTGAGGACCATCCCTGAAACAAATGGGCATGCGAAGGTGGTCTTTCCGGATACAACGGCAGTCCATTACAATGATCCAAAGAGGCTGATCCAGGTCCTTTGCTCATTTGCCCTTTTTACCTGCTATCCAGAAAGCCAAAATCACAAGAGGAATCAAAATAAACCAGGGAATGTTGATTGTACTCCGTGTGATCCATGCGAAGACAAAAACAACAATGAAGCCGATCACAAGGTACAGACACCCTCTGCCGAACGTTTCCATCCGCAAACTCTCCTTCCCTCTGCTGTTTTCATTGTACGCGGGAAGGCTGCAAACTATTTCTATTCAGGGCTTGATGATTTGCTTGACTCGTCCGACTTGGCCGTCTGTCAGCCTCACTTTAATGCCATGCGGATGCACAGATGACTTGGTCAGCAGATCCTTTACGATTCCGCGGGTCAGCTTGCCTGTTCGCTGATCCTGCTTCAGCACAATATCCACTTCCGCACCTGGCGCTATATCTTTACGATTACGTCCGTCCATTGCGTTTACTTAGCCTCCGGCAGAGCAAGCCAGCCATTAAAGATCGCATAGTAAAAGAAGAAGGCGCTAATGAATCCAAGAGCTATGAAAAGAAATCCCAAGGTCTTTTTTTTCTGAAAAAATAGAACAAAGGAAACACTGAAGAAAGAACCCATCACAATCAAGCAAAGCAGCAGTATGATTGTCGCCATGTAACGTATAGACCCCTTTCGGTTGCGGATAGCTGATTTTTGCTTTTGTCTATCAAAATACCACAATTCCGTTCGAAAAAATACTTCGTCCTGCGTTATTCGATGACAAATTTATGAAAGAAGCAAGAGGATTTTTTCCCTAGTGTCCCCTTCTTCACCTATTCTGCTCTTAGCCGACAGCCCGTCAGCCGAACCTCCTTTGCTCCATTCATGGAGCCTACCCTATTTTCATCCCGCGTTCGTAACAAATGAGGACCCGGTTAGCGATAACTCCGGGTCCTTGATTTATGTATGCTGATGCTTTGATCCGGTTGATCCGTGTTCATCCACGTAAGTAACGGATAACTCCGCGTATAAAACGCCCTTTTGCACCTGAATTTTTTGCTTTAACTCTCTTAATTCGGAAAGATTGCCGCGGACAGCGATAATCTCCAGACATTGGTCGTGGTTCAAATGCACATGCATTGTCGAAATAATAGAATGATGATAATCGTGCTGCAGCTCCATCAAATATAAGGGGAGATCCGTCACATGATGATCGTACACCATCACAATCGTTCCCGCCACAAGCTGATCCCCCGGCAGCCCCCCGGGTTCAAGGAGCACTCTTCTCACCAAATCCCGTATCGCTTCAGATCGATTGGTGTAACCTTGGTCCGTAATGTACTGGTCAAACTGCTTAATCAATTCCTCCGGCATCGATACGCCGAACCGGGTTAAAACGTCTTTTTCCACCGGGATTCACCTCATCTCACATCACGCTTACCGCTATATTGTAACACAACTGTCCGACAAGATGAATTCCGGGGACTTTTCCCCCACCCATTCAAAGACCCTCAAGTCTCGAACCGGAGAAGGGTCCATTTTTAGGGTTGCTCTACTTCGTATTGCAAGTCGTTCAGCTCTTCCAATAGCTGCTGTTTCTCCGTTTCCGTGAGAATGGAGTGGGCATTGATTTCATCCATCAGAGCCTTAAGCTCGGCCTCATTGTTCGGGTGTATCGTAAATCTGACGAGATCCACAACAAAGCCTCCTTTCAAGTCTAAATTTTCTGTAAAAAAAGCATATCCGCTTTTCCCGTATTTTATTCCTTTCTTGCTGTCACCACCATTTTCAGGCCGTTCTTAGGTCGAAGTGTCACAAGGGGTTCCGGCCGCACCTCGTGGTGATCGGGCGCTAACCGCAGCTTGTAACGGCTCCCGATGGTTGCAAGAAGCAGCGTAGCTTCCATCAGAGCGAAATGATTGCCGATGCACACCCTTGGACCGCCGCCAAACGGAAAATAGCCAAACTGAGGAATTTGCTTGAGCAAGTCCCCTTCAAACCGCTCTGGAAGAAACCGGTCTGCCTCCTCATAATATTTGGGGTTCCGGTGCATGACGAATTGGCTCATCATCAAGGTGTCGCCCGGCTTGTAAAGGCGTCCGCCAATCTCAACCTCCTTGACCACTTGACGGTTCACGGCCCAGACGGCAGGGTACACCCTCATGGACTCCCAGACGATCTGCCGGGTGTACTTCAATTGGTCTATATCGTCATGTGTCGGCCTGCGGCCGCCCAGCACACGATCCAGCTCTTCATGAAACTTCTGCTCCGCTTCCGGATTCTGAGAAAGCAAATACCAGGTCCAGGACAGCGTGTTTGCCGTCGTTTCATGTCCAGCCAGAAAGATCGTCATCACCTCATCGCGAACCTGCTTATCACTCATCCCCGTTCCCGTTTCTTCGTCCCTGGCCTCCAACAGCATGGACAGCAAATCTTCTCTGTTGGCATCAGGCTTTTTGCGCCGCTCTTCAATAATACCGAGGATGACACGGTCCAGCGTTTGGGCCGACCGCTTAAACTCCACATTACTCTTGGTCGGAATGGATTCCGGAATATCCAAAAACGACGAGGCCTTATGGCTGACATATTTCATCCCGACTTCAATCGCACGGCCGATTTCGTTTATACCGCTTGTAATACCTGTTCCAAACATCGTATGGGTGATGATATCGAGCGTCAGCTGCATCATGTCCTCCGTTACGATGCGCGTCTCGCCGGGCCGCCAGGTCTGCAGCATGTGTTCCGTATAGTCCACCATCGCTTCCGCATACTGGCCGATCCGATCCTTGCGAAAGGAAGGCTGCAGCAGCCTTCGCTGCCGCATATGCTTTTCGCCTTCGCTCGTGAGAATCCCTTCGCCCACAACCGCTTTGGCCGTTTGCAAGCCCTTCGCCTTATGAAATGCGTGCTGCTTGGTAAGCAAAATGTCCTTGATCTGCTCCGGGTCACTGATCAAATAGACATGACGGGACGGCCCAAAGCGAATATACACTACATCTCCGTATTCGCGCTGCACTTTCGTAAGAAAACCCAAAGGGTCTTTTCGAAACGCAAACAAATTACCCGAAAAGGGCAGCCCCTTAGGACCCGGTATAGGATTCATCGTCGTTGACATTTTCGTACTCCTTCCACTTTTTTCTCAATAGTATCTATTTTCCGCTCCAATCATATACCAGACTCTGTAAAATAAAAAGACCGACATGCGCCCTATGACAATGCACAATCGGTCCTATAGTTACATCTTGGTTATATCTTAGTCACTGCAGGAGGAGCTGGTTACCGTTCCTTGCTCAACCGTAATCGTTTCTGAAATCGTATCTCGAATCACTGTCATTACAAGCTGAAGCAGATAGTTGATATCCTCCTGAGACTGCTTGAACTCACTTACGATCGGAATCGCGTCAAGCTCATTTTGCAGTTCCTCGATTTCCTTCTCGATTTTGTCCACCATTTTCTGATTCTGGAAAGTCTCGAAAGCTACGATTTCCTTCTGCTTTTTCTTAATGGCGCTGATCAGTGACTGGATATGATCGTTATTGGCGATCTGCTTCTCAGCCTTTTGAAAAAACTGAACCTCGTTGGAAGTAGACAAAAGTGCCGCAAGCTCCTTCGCTTTGGCCATAATATCCTCACGGACGATTAGATCCTTGTTGTGGTACAATTCCATGCCGCAATTCGTATATTTTTGCTCCGCCATATGCGTCACACGCCCCTAATCTTTAACTTAATGAACTATCGCTTCCTGCACCCATTCGCCTTTGATATAGAACGTCGGGGTTTCTGTAATTTTCACTTGCACAAACTTTCCGATCAACTCCTTCGGCCCTTCAAAATGCACCAGCTTGTTCGTACGCGTGCGGCCGGCCAATACGTTCGGATTGTTTTTGCTCTCGCCCTCAACCAACACTTCAAGCGTTTGGCCCTTCAGCTTCTCGTTGCTGGCCTTACTGAATTCATTAAGGACATTGTTGAGGCGGTATAATCGTTCTTTTTTCACTTGAAGAGGAACATTATCTTCCATATCCGCAGCGGGCGTGCCTTCCCGGGGAGAATAAATGAACGTAAACGCGCTGTCAAAGCCAACTTCACGCACAAGCGAAACGGTTTCCTCGAATTGCTCCTCGGTTTCGCCGGGAAAACCCACGATAATATCTGTCGTCAAGACGACATCGGGGATTGCTTTCTTGATTTTGCTCACCAGCTCCAAATAACGCTCACGCGTGTACTTGCGGCTCATTCGCTTTAAAATTTCGTTGCTTCCCGATTGCACCGGAAGGTGGATATGCTCCATCAGGTTGCCTTTCTTAGCCAGCACCTCGATCAGGTGATCGTCAAAATCGCGCGGATGCGAGGTAGTGAAGCGGACCCGCGGGATATCTATTTTACGGATATCGTCCATCAAATCCCCAAAACGGTAATTGGAATCTTCAAAATCCTTCCCGTATGCATTTACATTCTGGCCGAGCAGCATAATCTCCTTAAAGCCCTGCCGCGCCAAATCGCGTACCTCTGCAATAACATCTTCCGGACGGCGGCTTCGTTCCTTTCCGCGCGTATACGGCACGATACAGTAAGTACAGAACTTGTCGCAGCCGTACATAATGTTGACCCATGCTTTGATTCCTTCGCGCTTCTTAGGCAGGTTCTCGATGATGTCGCCTTCCTTGGACCATACCTCAACAACCATCTCTTTGCTGAACATCGCTTCTTTCACCAGAACAGGCAGGCGATGGATGTTGTGCGTACCGAAAATCAGATCAACGAACGGATGCTTCTTGAGAATGCGGTTCACCACCGCCTCTTCTTGAGACATACAGCCGCAAACGCCGAGCAGCAGCGACGGTTTCTCCGTCTTCAGGTGCTTCAAGTGGCCGAGCTCGCCGAATACCTTATCTTCCGCGTTCTCCCGAACGGCGCATGTATTCAGCAGAATAATATCCGCTTGCCGGCGGTCCTCGGTCGCTCGATAGCCCATCTGCTCAAGCAAGCCCTTGATCGTCTCCGTATCATGCTCGTTCATTTGACAGCCGTACGTTTGAATCAGATAATACTTGTCCTTCCCGAGCTCACGCAGCTCTTCGGGGATGTTGAAATCGTAATGAACCTCAATGTCTTCTTTCCCTCTTTTTTTGGCGTCTGTGAGAGAAGGAGGCTGAAAATATATCGAATAATCTTTCTCGGATTTTTGTTTTGTCGTCGTCATTCCTCGAATTCCTCCTGAACTGCAATTTGCCGCGAAGATCATACCCTTTATTATATCATTAATACGGCATGCATTTCAAAAGAATCCTCCGCATCCTACGACAATATAAAACCGATATCCCCGGTCTTCACGCCCGCGGCGTTGGCTTCATCGGTATCAATGTGCATATCAAGCGCAAATTGATCTGAAACACGGGCGATAACCTGCTCGAATGTAACCGCGCGTTCCCCCTCAATCCGAACGGTCAGCTTCTGTTTATCCGTAATGCCCCACTTGGCCGCATCGTCTGTATGAAAATGAATATGTCTTGCCGCTACAATAACCCCCTCCTCCAGTTCGACCTCCCCGGCAGGGCCAATAACTCTGATCCCCGGCGTTCCCTCAATATGCCCCGATTCTCTTACAGGCGGGTCGATCCCCAGTGTAAAGGCATCGGTTCGGGATATTTCCAGCTGCGATCGACTGCGCGCCGGACCAAGAATGCGGACCTTATCTATTTGCCCTTTGGGGGTAACGACAGTAACCGTTTCTTTTGCCGCAAACTGTCCGGGCTGCGACAGCTCTTTCAGCACTTGAAGTTCATAATCCGGACCGAACAGCAGCTTAATATGCTCCTTCGATAAATGAATATGTCTTGCGGACACACCGATAGGCACCTGCTTCATACCCTACACTCCTTTTTCTTCCGCCTGCACTTCTCTTCACATTATACCCAACCCAAGCGAAAAAAGCATACGGCCAGCGCCGTATGCTTTAATAAAGTTCGGAAAATTATTTAAATTCAGCCACCAATTTTTCAAAATCTTGTTCGCTGATCTTCAAGTCTTGCTTAGCAAGTCCTTCTGGCTTAAAGCCGGCGACCAAATTCTCATAGCTCTTTTTGGTTTTATCTTGATAGATCAAACCGGTAACCAGGCTGTTGGTTTCCATGATCTTGGTCATTGCTGCAATACGATTGGACGGATCGTAATCCGGCGTCTCCTCCAGATCAACGATATGCTCTTTGAACCACTCATAGGTATTCACTTTATTGAATGTAACACATGGGCTGAATACGTTGATAAAGGAGAAGCCTTCATGTTTAATTCCTTCTTCGATCAACGTAGTCAACTGCTTCAAGTTACTCGAGAACGATTGACCTACGAACGTTGCGCCTGCAGCCAGAGCCACTTCCAGCGGGGACAGTGCGGATTCGATCGAACCTGAAGGGGTCGATTTCGTCTTGAAGCCCTCAGCGCTGCGCGGAGAAGTCTGACCTTTGGTCAAGCCGTAAATTTGGTTGTCCATGACAATGTAGGTAATGTTAATGTTACGGCGGATCGCATGAACCGTATGACCCATACCGATGGCAAAACCGTCGCCGTCGCCGCCTGCCGCGATAACGGTCAATTCGCGGTTAGCCATTTTCAAGCCTTGTGCGATAGGAAGCGAACGTCCGTGAACACCATGGAACCCATAAGCATTAATGTAACCGGAAATCCGGCCGGAGCAGCCGATCCCTGAGACAACGGCAAGCTGTTCCGGTTCCAGACCGACATTGGCAGCCGCTCTTTGAATCGCCGCCTGTACGGAGAAGTCACCACAGCCCGGGCACCAGTTCGGTTTGATATTGTTGCGGAAATCTTTTAACGTTGCCATACAAGGTTCAACTCCTGACAGTATTTTGTGATTTCAGCCGGCAAGAATGGGTTACCGTCATATTTCAGCATGCTCTTGATTTTATCGGCATAGCCTACGTTAAGTTTGATCAGAGAAGCCAGTTGGGCCGTTGCGTTGTTCTCAATGACAATAACGTTTTTCGCTTTTTCAATATAAGGCTTCAGTTCCTCAGCCGGGAACGGATGAAGCAGGCGAACCGTGATGTGGTTCGAGGTGATGCCTCTGCCGTTCAAACGGCCTCTGGCTTCGTCGATCGTTCCGCCGGTGGATCCCATACCGATGATCAGGAGATCCGGATTTTCATGCTGAGCATCCACTTTGATCGGATCGGTTACTTTCACATGCTTCAACTTAGCCATCCGTTTGTCCATCATCTTTTTGCGGTTTACCGGGCTTTCGGACGGACGGCCGTCTTCAGCATGCTCTACCCCTGTCACGTGGTGAATGCCATACTTTTGACCAGGCAGCGAACGAGGGGAAATGCCGTTCTCAGTGAAAGCATAGCGCTTGAACATTTGATGCTCTGCAAGCTGCGGCAGATCGCCTGTTTGCAATTCTCCGCGGTTAATTTGAATTCTATTGTAGTCGAGCAGTTCGCTCGTTTGTTTGCCCAGCGACAATTGAAGGTCTGTAAGCAAAATGACAGGACATTGATAAATTTCAGCCAGGTTAAACGCCTCAATCGTATCGTAGAAGCATTCTTCAATGGTAGAAGGAGACAATACGATTTTCGGAATTTCACCATGTGTCCCGTGAATCATGGCCAACACGTCGGATTGCTCTTGTTTGGTAGGAAGTCCCGTACTCGGACCGCCGCGCTGCGTATCGACGATAACGACAGGCGTTTCCGTCATACCGGCAAGACCGATCGCTTCCATCATCAGAGACAAGCCGGGGCCAGCCGATGCCGTTAATGCGCGAACCCCGCCGTAATTGGCTCCAATCGCCATCGTACAGGCCGCAATTTCATCCTCGGTTTGAATGACCGTACCGCCAAATTTCGGCAGCGTCTTGATCAGATATTCCATGATCTCGGAAGCCGGGGTGATCGGATAAGCAGGCATGAATCGGCAGCCTGCGGCTACTGCGCCTAGACCAATAGCATCGTTACCGATCATGAACAGCTTCGTTTTGCCATCTGCAGGCTCCAATTGAAACTCCGGAAGAGGACCGCCCGTAAGTTCAAGCACAAATTCCGCCGCTTTACGAACCGCTTCTACGTTCTTTTCAACAACAGCCGCGCCCTTGCGTCCGAACTCTTCTTCCACCGCTTTATTAAATACTTCGAGAGGCAAACCGAGCAGTGCCCAGGATGCGCCCGAAGCAGCCATATTCTTAAACAAGGAAGTGCCCAATTCTTCAGCGATTGCCGTAATCGGAACCGGGAACAATCTGGCTTTCACGCCTTCAGGAACTACCGGATTTACTTTTGCATCGGCAATAATGACGCCGTTCTCACGCAGCTCGTGCGCATTCAAATCAATCGTCTCTTGGTCAAAAGCTACGAGTATGTCCAAATCGTCAGAAATGGCTCGAATCGGTTTTGTACTGATTCTGATTTTGTTGTTTGTGTGCCCGCCCTTAATCCGCGAGGAAAAATGACGGTAGCCGTACAAGTAGTACCCAAGTCTGGTCAATGCCGTGGAAAAAATTTTATCGGTACTTTCCACGCCTTCCCCCTGTTGTCCTCCGACCTTCCAAGATAATTGGCTAATCACCGTTGTCCACTCCTTTTAAATTCGCTGACGCTGCAGCTTGACACTAAAACGCTTGTGAAGCGAGATAAAAAATTTTTCTCACCTGTCAAACAAATTTTATGCCGTAAAGCATTAAAAAGCAAGGGTTTAGAGCATTTTTTAAAGATAGTTATTTTAGATTAAATCCATATCAATTTGAGAATGTATTAGTTGTCTTATATCTATAAAAAAGATGTTAAATTTCAGTGAATGGGAAGGTGTTGACTCAAAAATGTGTGCCAGTTCTTATAAAAGAATCCTTCTATTTGCTCTTTTGTGAACTTTTTGTAAAGCGCTTCAGCCAAACGGTCATATTGGCCAGTATGCTCCAGGCCCGGAATGTGACGGTCTATCCCGTCAAAATCCGAACCCAGCACAAGCTGGCGTTCACCGCCTAACGCACAAATATATTCCATATGCCTTACGACATCGTCAACGCTTGCCTTCCCGCTGCTTTCCACGAACCATGGTACAAATGTCACTCCGATCCGCCCGTCCACACGAATCAAAGCTCTGATCTGCTCATCGTCCAGATTTCTGGGATGTCCGCACAACCTCTTGACGTTGGAGTGCGTGGCTACGAACGGCTTGGCGGAAGCTGCCGCCAAATCCCAAAATGCCGCTTCCGACAAGTGGGACACATCCAATAGGATGCCCAGATCATTGCAATCTTTAATAAAGCTTTTTCCTTTGCGGGTAAACCCGCCTTGCCGGGGTTCCAGCACCCCGTCCGCCGCCCAATTCGCATAATTCCATGTCACTCCGATCATGCGAACCCCCAGGTGATAAAGAGTACGCGTATAAAGGGGGTTTCCGTAAAGGGCATCGGCACCTTCCAATGTCAGCAGCGCTCCGGGAACACGGCCGTTCATGACCAATTCCAGATCCCCGCGGGTTTTGACGGCCTGTATAAGACCGCTGCGAACGATCTTTTGATAAAAAATATTTATATACTCCAAATAATGGTCAAAATGAGGCTGAGTTATACGTTCAGGCAAATAAATTGCAAAACATTGCAGCTTTACATTGGAATGAAGCATTCTGGAATAGGTAACATCCATCGGCGAGGTATGAACGTCGTAAAAGTCGATTTCCGGATCCAAGTACATTTTTAACAGCACATCGCAGTGCCCGTCGATCACCTTCATCAGCTTTTCCTCCCTGGCTCAACATAGAATAAACTCCTGCACGGAGTCCGTTCAAAAGATGCCCAACCCTTTACAGACTCCGCCTTCTAGACAAAAAACACCTGTCTACAACGTAAACAGGTGTTCTGGCGCAACCGTATATGCACTTTTTATTTTACCTTGGTTCTACAATCAATTTAATGGCCGTCCGATCTTCCCCGTCAATTACAATATCTGTAAACGCTGGTATGCAGATCAAGTCAACCCCGCTGGGAGCCACAAATCCTCGAGCTATGGCTACGGCTTTGATCGCTTGGTTCAGAGCGCCCGCCCCGATGGCCTGGAGCTCAGCAGCCCCGCGTTCACGCAGCACTCCGGCGAGTGCGCCGGCAACGGAATTTGGGTTGGATTTTGCTGAAACTTTTAATACTTCCATGAAAAGTACCTCCTCGGGAATGATGATTGCTTCCAGTACTATTCATATTCTAGGAATTTCCCGATAATTCCTTCTCTCTGAAGATGGGCCGTCAATTCCTTCTTTTTCATAGCCTGGTTTATTCGAGGAGTACTCCGTCTTCATCCATCCGAATCAGTTGAATTTTTTTACCCAGCCCGCTTGCCGGATCCAAATCGATGCAAGCCGCGTGGAAATGCCATTTTCCTTCATCCACTACAAACCGGACTGGCAGCTGCGTTTTGAATTTTTGAAGCACGGCATTACGCTCCATACCAAGGATGCCGTCTCTCGGACCGACCATCCCTACATCCGTTACATAAGCCGTACCGAGCGGAAGTATACGTTCGTCGTTCGTCTGTACATGCGTGTGCGTACCTACAACAGCCGTCACTTTCCCGTCAAGATGCCAGCCCATAGCCAGTTTTTCCGACGTGGCTTCGGCATGAAAATCGACTAAAATATACTTGGTTCTTTTCTTTGCTTGCTCCACCAATTCGACGGCTTTTTCAAAAGGGCAGTCGAGCGGCGGCAAAAAGGTGCGTCCTTGCAGATTAATAATGGCAAGCTCCTGATCCTTCACCTTAATGAACGACATCCCCCGGCCCGGCGTTCCCTTTGGAAAATTGGCGGGACGAACCATTCGGTCTTCCTTGTCGATGAAATCGTATATTTCCTTTTGATCCCACGTATGGTTTCCCATCGTTATCCCTTGCACGCCAAGCTCAAGAAACTCTTTGGTAATTGCCGAAGTAATTCCCCGGCCGGCCGCGGCATTCTCTCCATTGGCAATAATCCAGTGAGGGTTGTATTTTGTTTTCAGCTTGGGCAAACATGTTTTGAGCGCCTTACGTCCGACGGAACCGACGATATCGCCAATAAATAAAATTCGAATGACTTTCTCCTCCTGCCTGATTTCGGTTCGTTATGTAATTAAAGAGAAGTGGCTTTTCAGCCACTTCTCCTCTAGTGTATGCAAATTATTTGGCATATTCTACAGCACGTGTTTCTCGGATAACCGTTACTTTGATATGACCCGGGTAATCCAACTCGCTTTCAATCTTCTTCGTGATGTCTCTGGCCAAACGGAACGCTTCTGTATCATCGATCTTCTCCGGCTGAACCATGACGCGAACCTCACGGCCTGCTTGAATCGCATACGATTTTTCTACGCCCTCGAACGACTCGGAAATTTCTTCAAGCTTCTCGAGACGCTTGATATACGTTTCGAGCGTTTCCCTGCGAGCTCCCGGTCTGGCGGCGGAAAGAGCGTCTGCCGCACCGACAAGCATGGCGATGACCGATGTGGCTTCACAGTCGCCGTGGTGCGATGCGATACTATTGATCACCACAGGATGTTCTTTGTATTTCTTTGCAATTTCGACACCGATTTCTACGTGAGAACCTTCGACCTCATGATCAAGCGCCTTGCCGATGTCATGAAGAAGTCCGGCACGCTTCGCCAATGTCACGTCTTCTCCCAGTTCTCCAGCCATCAGCCCGGTCAGATATGCAACTTCCATCGAGTGTTTCAGTACATTCTGGCCATAGCTTGTACGGAATTTCAGGCGTCCCAAAATTTTGATCAAATCCGGATGGAGTCCGTGGACGCCGGTTTCGAACGTAGCTTGCTCGCCGTATTCGCGAATGCGCTCGTCGACTTCCTTGCGGGACTTCTCCACCATTTCCTCAATACGGGCCGGATGGATTCGTCCGTCGGCTACCAGCTTTTCAAGCGATGTTCTGGCAATTTCCCTTCGGATCGGGTCAAAACCGGACAAAATAACCGCTTCCGGCGTATCATCGATGATTAAATCGATGCCCGTAAGTGTTTCCAGAGCCCGGATGTTACGACCTTCACGACCGATGATGCGGCCTTTCATCTCTTCATTCGGCAGAGCTACAACCGATACGGTAGTTTCAGCCACGTGATCGGCGGCGCATCTCTGGATGGCCAGCGTGATGATTTCTCTGGCTTTCTTGTCGCCTTCTTCTTTGGCCTGTTGTTCAATTTCTTTAATTAACTGTGCGGATTCGTGACGAACCTCCTGCTCAACGTTAGTCAAGATGATGTTCCTGGCTTCTTCCATCGTCAGTGTGGAAATCCGCTCTAGTTCGGCAACCTGATCTTTATAAATCTGATCAATTTGCACTTGGGTTTCTTCGATTCGCTTCTCCTTGTTGGCAATCTGCTCTTCTTTTTTCTCAAGAGATTCTAATTTTTTATCCAGCGATTCCTCTTTTTGCAACAATCGTCTCTCTTGTCGTTGAGTTTCATTCCGACGGTCACGAATGTCTTTTTCAGCTTCGGTTCTGAGCTTGTGAATCTCGTCTTTCGCTTCCAGAACCATTTCTTTCTTCAGTGCTTCCGCCTCTTTGCGAGCATTATCAATAATTTGTGCGGCAGCTTGTTCAGCACTGGAAATCTTCGCCTCTGCAAGGGACTTGCGGATAAAATAACCAATCCATAAGCATAGAGCACCAACA
This sequence comes from Paenibacillus naphthalenovorans, assembly GCF_900099895.1. Taxonomy (GTDB): domain Bacteria; phylum Bacillota; class Bacilli; order Paenibacillales; family NBRC-103111; genus Paenibacillus_G; species Paenibacillus_G naphthalenovorans. The sequence continues at coordinate 103,994 of NZ_FNDY01000012.1, read as the reverse complement.
ACGAGAACAATCAGGATCCAGATGACTGAGTCTTGCATCCAGTTCACCTCCTCGTTGTTTCTCCAAGGGGTAAGCTTGGGATAATCAGGTTTTTTATCCATTTTACAAGCGCTAGGAAAAAGTAAAAATTGGCGATTTTACTTTGTGAATATTCCCTTTGGCTGGTGGGGAAGATTCTTGTGTATAAAGTTTATACATAAACATTTTATCTTTTGAGAAAGAAGCTTGTCAAGAAGATTGTCGTTTTCTTGAATTTTGATATACCACATTAATTATTAAAGTCATTTAATAATTGGATGAAAACTTCATCCTAATCTTCGTCTATATCCGGTTCATTCCGCTCTTCTTCTTGCCCCTGGACAGGCAAACGGTTCAGTACTTTGCTCACTACCGCCCCCGGGTAACCTCTGCGTTGAAGAAATCCTGCAATTTTGCGCCGGGCTTTAAGGGCATCCTTCTCCAGCTCAGCACCGTACCGCTTCATCGTCAACTGATAGGCTATCCGGTACTCTGTCTCTTCATCTACCTGCTCCAAGGCCTCTGTGATATGTACTTTATCAATCCCTTTTTGCTGAAGCTCCTGTTTAATCCAGCGTCTCCCTTTTTTCTGCGACTCCAGCCGCTGCTTGGTCAACTGCTCCGCAAACAGCGAATCGTTCAGGTAACCTTCCTTCCGGAGACGTTCAACCGTCAGTTGATAGATTTCGGGCGAATACCCTTTTTGCTTGAGACGCGTCAGCAGCTCATGTTCGGAGCGCAGCCGGCTGGACAACAGCCGGATTGCGTCAAGATAGGCTTTGTGAACCTCTTCCTCGTACAATATGTGCTGCAGCCGGGAAGCATCGACGACTTCCCCTTTCAGAAGCCGATGCTTGACCAGGACATCTTCATGTACGGAAAAAGCAAACTTTTCGTCAATAAACAGGTTATAACGCTGTCTGGATCTCCGCTGCTGTTCAACTTTGGTGATGACTCCCGGTGCCAGACATTCGTCTGTATGATCCGTCACCTGTAACACGCTCCTTACAAACGGCAAGGACACCTTTCACTCATCGTAAAGGTGCCCTTGCCCTGGTTGGTGAAATCGCTATGTGCAATCTACCGGCGCATCGGAGTAGCTGATGTGACGTGGAGGTTATTCAAAAGGTACGGCGAAATCCTCTTCTTCCTCTTCATCCATGTTCGCTCCAACCGAAGTGACCAGATTGCTGTTATCCCGGATCTGCTTTTCGATCTCATCCGCAATGTTCTTGTTCTCCTTCAAGAACTGCTTCGCATTCTCCCGTCCTTGACCAAGCCGATCATTGTTATAAGAGTACCATGCACCGCTCTTCTGGATGATATCCATCTCGGTTGCAATATCTATGATGCTGCCCTCTCTGGATATGCCTTCGCCATACATGATATCAATCTCTGCCTGCTTGAACGGAGGGGCTACTTTGTTCTTGACCACTTTAATCCGCGTGCGGTTCCCGACCATATCATTTCCCTGCTTAATCGTCTCCACGCGGCGCACATCGAGGCGAATCGAAGAATAAAACTTCAGGGCTCGTCCGCCCGGTGTCGTCTCCGGGTTTCCGAACATTACGCCGACCTTCTCCCGCAGCTGGTTGATGAAGATGGCTATCGTCTTCGATTTGTTAATGGCTCCGGACAGCTTGCGCAGCGCCTGAGACATTAAGCGAGCCTGCAGCCCGACATGGGAATCCCCCATCTCTCCTTCGATCTCGGCCTTTGGTACAAGTGCCGCTACAGAGTCAATAACAATGATGTCGACCGCTCCGCTGCGCACGAGCGCTTCCGCGATCTCGAGCGCTTGTTCGCCTGTGTCCGGCTGGGACAGCAGCAGTTCATCAATGTTGATGCCAAGCTTGCTGGCATACAGCGGGTCCAAAGCATGCTCCGCATCGATGAAGGCAGCCGTCCCCCCTACCTTCTGCACCTCGGCAATGGCATGCAGTGCTACCGTTGTTTTACCGGAAGATTCCGGTCCGTATACCTCTATAATTCTACCTCGAGGAAAACCACCGATCCCCAGGGCTATATCCAATGCAAGCGAACCGCTAGGAATCGTCTCCACCTGCATATGGGCAGATTCACCCAATTTCATAATGGATCCTTTACCAAACTGTTTCTCAATTTGACGTAGTGCATTCTCCAAGGCTGCGCGCCGGTCTGTCAAGAGACTCACTTCCTTTTTCATATTCGTATAATTACATCATAGCGGGTTTTTCACCCGTTGCCAAGCTGTTTTTCGAACATACATTCGCATGTGGAACAAAAGAAAAACCGTAACAAAGGTTGTGGGCTTGTTACGGTACTTCCGCTATAATGTATTATACCTGATTTTCCGAATGGTGGCAACTATGACTTTAAAAGTTTCCAGAGATGGTAGAGCGAACTTTTGGATGCTCTCAGCTTTATCGTCTCCCGGTTGCCGGACTGCTGCAGCTTGACGACAGAGGCTTTCTCCCCCCGCCTGGCAATGCCTACGTAAACGAGTCCGATGGGTTTTCCCTCCGATTCGCCCGGGCCGGCAACGCCGGTAATAGAAACGCCATAGTCGGCTCCGGTCAGCTCCGCTACATTCTCGGCCATAGCGGCGGCGGTTTCTTCACTGATCGCGCCCGGCGCCCCGTCGCCCTCCAGCTGCTCCATAGGAATCTTCAAAAGCTTATGTTTCGCTGTATTCGAATAGCTGATGATACCTCCTACAAACGCATCCGAGCTGCCGGGAACGGAGGTCAGCATGTCGCTCAATTGCCCGCCCGAACAGCTCTCCGCTACGGCCAGCTTCTTGCCTTGCGAGGCCAGCGTCTGCAGGATATGCTGCTCCAAAGAAATATCCTCCGCCGCATAAATGTATTCGCCAAGCCTGCTGCGGATCTCCTGTTCCAGCGGCTTAAGCCTTCCGGCCGCTTCATCGGCCGACGCCGCCCGGGTCGTAAGACGAATGGCCACCTCCCCTTCTTTGGCGTAAGGAGCGATCGTCGGATCGGACTGGGCTTCAATCAGATCGATCAGCGCATGTTCAAGTGACGATTCACCGATTCCTGCAAATTTCAGCATCAAAGAATAAAGAGGCTGTACATGATCCATCTTGGACTCGATCCATGGGCGTGCATAACGATCAAACATCGGCTTCATTTCTTTTGGGGGGCCCGGCAGCAGAATATAATGCGTTCCCTCATGCGTCACGGCGTTGCCGACCGCAAGTCCCGTATCGTTGGCAAGAGGATCGCTATGCTCGAGCATGAGCGCCTGACGCATGTTGCTCTCAACCATGGGAATTCCCCGGCCTTCAAAGAGAGTCTTCATCTTGTCCAGCGACGGCTGATGAATCACCAGGCTTTGTCCGAGCACCTCGGCAAGGACGTCTTTTGTCAGATCATCCTGCGTTGGACCAAGCCCGCCTGTGCATATAATTAAATCCACGCGACTTTTGGCAAGGCGCAGCGCTTCTTTTATCCGTGAAGCGTTATCGCCTACTACCGTCTGAAAATAAACGCCGACACCGATATCCGCAAGTCCGCGTGCCAAATATTGTGCATTCGTATTCACAATCTGTCCCATCAGCAGTTCGGTTCCGACGGCAATAATTTCCGCTTTCATAATACGTTTCGCCTCCAAATAAAACAAAAACAATAGGAACACCTACTGTTTTTGTTCGTCAAAGTTGAGCACATGCTTATTTTTAACAAAGTAATCGATACCCGAATAAACGGTAATAATTGCGGCGATCCAGCTGGTGACAACGTCAAACGGGAAATCGATGAAAGCGAATGGAAAATTGTTCAGGAGCAGTGCGATAATCGCCGTTATTTGCGCCGCTGTTTTCCATTTTCCCCACTTGCTTGCCGCCATGACGATGCCTTCAAGCAGCGCAATTTGACGAAGGCCCGTGACGGCGAACTCGCGGCTGATGATGACAATGACAATCCACGCCCCAAGCTTATCCATCTCCACCAGGGAAACCAGAACGGCAGACACCAAAAGCTTATCCGCGAGCGGGTCCAGAAGCTTGCCGAGATTCGTGACAAGCTTCCGTTTCCTGGCAATGTAGCCGTCGAGACTATCCGTACTCGCAGCCACGATAAAGATCAGCGCCGCGATAATCTGGTTATACGTAATGCTGAACTGATCGATCCGGATGTGGGGAAATTTCACATTAACGAGCAAAAAGAACATAATGATCGGGACTAAAAATATTCTCGCCAACGTGATCCGGTTGGCCAAATTCATGCCACGACCTCCCCGGACAAGTCAAATTCGAATGAATGGGTAATTCTTACCTTCGCAATTTCGCCGATTTCAAGCTTCGTCCCGCGGGCAAATACCTCGCCGTCGATTTCCGGAGCATCGTACATGGAGCGGCCTACATAGACATCGCCCCTGCCGTCATATTTCTCAATCAAGACATCGATGACTTGACCGATCCGGCTGCTGTTTCTCTCGCTTGAGATTTCCCTCTGGATTTCCATCAGCACGTTCGCGCGGTATTCCTTCACCTCATCAGGGACTTGATCAGGCAGACGCGAAGCCGGCGTATCTTCTTCCTGCGAATACGTAAATACCCCAAGACGGTCAAATTGAACTTCGCGGATAAACGCCTTCAGATTCTCAAAATCCTCTTCGGTCTCACCCGGGAAGCCGACTATGATGGACGTACGAAGCGACACTCCTGGAATACGTTCACGGATTTTTCGAATCAATTCGCGAGCGTCACGCTGCCGGCCCGGCCGGCGCATCCGCTTCAGGATACGGTCCTCGCTGTGCTGCAAAGGCATATCCACGTATTTGCATACCTTTGGATTATTGGCAATCACGTCGATCAGTTCGTCCGTGAAAAAGCCGGGGTATGCGTAATGAAGCCTTACCCACTCGATGCCAGCAACCTCGCTTACCTTGTTCATTAGTGTAGGAAGCATGAACTTGTCATAAAGATCCGTACCGTAATTGGTGGAATCCTGAGCAATCAGACTGATCTCCTTTACACCTTGAGCGGCAAGCTGTTCCACTTCGGCAAGAATCGACTCCATACTGCGGCTTCGAAACTTTCCGCGCATGATCGGAATACTGCAGAATGTACAGGCGTTATCGCATCCCTCCGCAATCTTTACATAGGCTGTATAACGAGGCGTGGTTAAACGTCTCGGCAGTTTCTGCTCATAGTTGAATACCGGATTTCCTACCATAACCGGTTTTTTGCCTGACAACGCCTTATCGACAATATCGTTGATTTTGTCAAAATCACCGGTTCCGACAATCCCGTCGATCTCCGGCATCTCATTCATCAGCTCTTCCTTGTACCGCTGCGTCAAACAGCCCGATACGATCAACGCTTTCAATTTGCCGGTTTGCTTCAGTTCAGCCATATCCAATATCGTATTCACCGACTCCTCTTTCGCCGCATCGATGAATCCGCATGTATTGACAATAATGACCGTAGCTTCTTCCTTTTCCGATACCAAACTGTAACCACGTTCGTGAATAAGACCGGACATGATTTCGGAGTCAACCAAATTTTTCTCACAGCCCAGGGTTACTACTTTAACTTTCTCTGTCATGTAACATCCTCCACCTGTTCCTTCTCAACGACTAGTTACAAGTATAATATAACCGTTTAAAGAGTGTCAAAATCATAAAAAGCCTTACGAATGCTTTTGTCCGTAAGGCAATCCGCACGTCTTCGGCGCTTACCTGAAATTGATGAATTGCAATTCAAGCGGCAAATCGGCTTTCCGGAGCAGCTGCATGACCTGCTGCAAATCATCCTTGCTCTTCCCGCTTACCCGAATCTGATCTCCCTGAATCTGGCTTTTTACTTTCAGCTTGGAGTCGCGAATCAGCACATTGATTTTTTTAGCATTGTCCTGATCGATGCCTTGCTTCAACTTGATCTTCTGGCGGACCGTTCCCGATGCAGCCGGTTCCACCTTGCCATAGTCCAAATTTTTCAAAGAGATGCCCCGTTTGGCCATCTTGGAATGAAGAATGTCGAGTACATTCTGAAGCTTGAACTCATCGTCGGATATGACGACCAGTTCCTCCTTCTCGAGAGCTATACTGCTCTTGCTCCCCTTGAAATCGAATCGTGTGGCGATTTCTTTTTCCGCCTGATGAATGGCATTGTTCAGTTCCTGGATATCCAATTTGGATACGATGTCGAATGAATTTTCGCTGCTCATGCATGATCTCTTCCTTTCTTGACATTCTGTACCAAGAAAACCGCCGCTAATCACAGTCCGTCATCTTGGCAAAAGATTCCGACAGAAGCTTTTCTTAATCATAACAAAAAAGACACCTTCAGCACAAAGCCTACGAGTGTCTTCAGCTGTATAATATGTGCAAATCCAAACCATAAATAGCCAATGGCGTAATCCCCTTATGCTTACACTGCCGCAGAATCGCGGCTGCCTCTCCATGATAACCGTTCACGCTCAGGCGGCAATCCAGGCTAAGAAGGCTGCAGGTCGATCTGAATTCGTTTGACATTCGCTTCGTCCCCTACATTAATCGGGATGCCGTTGATCTTCAATTCCACAGCACTGGCTCTTCCCAAAACCAATCGCGCGGTATCCGGAACGGTCCACGTTTGCGTATTTCCGTTCAGGAAGTTTTGCGAAGCGAGCACTTTCTTCTCATGGCCCGCGGACTCCACCTCAACCCAGCACTTCTCGCCGGTCACCGTCATTTCGATATTCAGCTCCTGCACTCCCGCTACCGAGTAATAATCGGTGTTTTTCTCGCTTTTGACCAGCTTTACTTCGCTTTTTGGAGGTTCAGGCTGCACGGGCACCTGTGCAGGCGTTTGCTGCGCTGCAGCTCCCGTCTTGGCATTGGCGTCCCCATCGACTTCCGCCGTCTGGGGAGCGGGCGCTACCTTATCGGTAATCGTCTTGGGCAAATCGTCCGAGGCATCTTTGGAGCCGCCGCTATAATTAAGATTAACAAAATAATAGATAATCCCCAGGATCAGCACGACAAAGGAAATCACCATTAGGTTAGAGGCCCATTTGCCAATCCATTCCGTGTTACGGGTCGTCCGCTTGCTGCGGATCGGTTCAGTCATTGGCTCAGGCTCAAGAGACGGAATTACATTTTGATAAAGCTTCAGCACCTCGTTCGGATCCAGACCGACAGCTTCGGCGTAGCTTTTAATGAACGCCCGTACATAAAAATTCCCGGGCAGTACCTTATAGTTGCCATCTTCGATGGCTTCCAGATACCGCTTGCGAATCTTAGTCGTCTCTTGTAAATCATCGAGCGATATTTTATTTTCCAGTCTGGCTTTTTTTAACATCTGACCAAGATCGGACACGTTGTCACTCCTTTCAAGAACAGTGGAAGCAACCTTATGGACAGACGCCAGCTCGCGTCAACCATGCTTAATAATCGTCGATCCCTGATGTAAAGATCTCATATGAAATTTCTTCATCCGGCGTATTGCGAAGCTCGACGATACAGTCGAAATGATCATACGTATATTCGGACTCACGGATAAAAATATCCGGATGCTCAATGACTTTGGTGGACGGCATAGCCATAATTTCCTGCAGGAGAGCATAATGTTTCTCGTTGGAACGCAGGGTCGACACAATACCGTCAATAATAAACACGTTGTTCGGATTCATCTCTTCTTCGGACAGCTGGCTGCGCACGGTTTGGCGAAGCAAGGTAGAGGAAACAAAGGTCCACCTTTTGTTCGAGCATACGCTGCCCGCAATGATCGATTCCGTTTTGCCTACTCTCGGCATGCCTCGTAATCCTACGACATGGTTTCCCTCCCGCTTAAATACTTCGCCAAGGAAATCCACTAACAGTCCAAGTTCATCCCGAGTGAAACGGAACGTTTTGCGGTCGTCCGAATCCCGTTCAATATAACGGCCATGCCGTACCGCTAAAATATCAACCAGCTTCGGCGTGCGCAAAGCTGTTATAGTTATATTATCCACTTTTTTCAGCATTTTACCCATTAATTCTACTTTTTCTTCATCTTTTGTTTGCAACAGCATCCCGCGGGTCCGGTCTTCCACCCCGTTGATCGTAACGATATTGATATCAAGCATCCCCATTAAAGATGCGATATCTCCCAAAAGTCCCGGACGGTTTTTATGTATTTTGTACTCCATATACCATTGTTTAATCTCTTGATTTACTTCTATTGTCATGAGTTTATTCTCCGATCCGTAATTTTTGCAACTCGCACCACAAAAATATTCTACAAAATTCGATAAAATCCTCTCGAAAGGCACTAACTTATTCACGTTTCGTGATAAATTTTATTTCCGCATTGGTATAAGGCTGAATCCCCGGCTGCCACCGTCCTTGCTCCAACATATCCCTGACCGAGGTCAAAATGCCAGGCCACTGCAGTTCAATCCGGGTCGAAGCCAGATTCATCACCGGAACCCGAAGGGAGTTCAACCGCTGCAATTGTGCGGCTTCAAGCGGAGCATATACGGCAATCCATGAAGGCCTGTTCGCCTGAACCTGATATTGCAATTGCGAAAACCAGCCCTCCGCATCGGCCAAGCTGATGTATTCCGCTTCTTCGGAAGGCGCCCACTCCGAAGGAATCGGATAGGCCGAGGTGGTAACCCATTCGATATTTCGTCCGCTTACAAGCTGCTGGCGTACCCATTCGTCCCATTCAGCCTGAAGCTGTTCCTCTGTCACCAGCTTGAGCGAGATATTCTGCTCAGATACAGCGAATGCTTGCCGATCTATAACATCATCGAGCAGCAACCAGTTGCGCTCAGGTACTTTTCCGGCTTCCGGCAGGACATTGCGGACCAACTCATGTCCCGCTACTAAAATCATATCATAAGGCCGAGTTCTAACATGATCCAGCTGTTCTTCCGTCAGAGCCGACGCATTTTGCATCCATTCGAACGACGTTTGCTTTTGCTCGCGCCATTCAAGCAGCGTGCTTTGCAGCGTATTCTTGACTGGATCCGAAATTTCCGGTCCGGTTATGACAAGAATTGATTTTTTGGACTCCAGCAAGGCCGGATCAATCTCCGGGATTTGACTGGCGCATCCCGCCGCCATGACGGCCATACCAAGCAAAGATATTCCAATTATCCATCGTTTTAAAGTTTTCTTCAAAACGTATATCAACCTCTCTTCTGTCAACCCATGATCCCTTATCCAGTATAACAGAAAGGCTCTGTTAAAGGCTAATGTGATCTTTGTCCACACCCATGTTCGGATGTTGAAACAAGAACAAACAGGTATGGATAAGCTCAATAAAGCTGAAAGGAGTCTCGACCCTCCTGAATCATATCCGTAATGGCAGCATAAATGTTGGGTGGATATTCAGCGATTCTATGGCAATCGGATAAAGTTCGGTAGATTGTTGAACGTACTCCTTGATTTCCAAATTTCGAGCAATGGATTTCAACGCATCTGCAAATTGCTTTTCAACGGATGGAAGAGCCATAGGGTGTATCCCTCGTTTCATTAGAATTATCATAAAAATTATAATTCAAATGTCGAGACAAATACAGGCCGGATTACTCTCTAAATATCGCAACAATCTTTAACATGACCAATGGAAAAAGCAAGGAAAAGCCTCCCCGAGAGGAGGCTTTCAACAATACCGGTATGATTAATTATTCGCTTTGGCCAACTTGACCATGATCTGAGCCAACACTTTTCTTTCCTGTTCGTCACTGACATCCCAAAGCTCTTTCAGCACGCGCTCTTCCTTGTTCTCGGGATCAATCTTGTCGGCCAGAAACTCGCCGATTTGGAAGGCCAGATTCGAAATCGTCTCCTCTGTCATTCCGGCCTTTTCAGCCTGCTTTACGCGCTCACCCAAGAATTCTTTCCAACGCTCGAACACCTTCAGCACCGTAGCCATGTCGCAATTCCTCCTTGTAAGAATGAATGGTCGTTGCAACTATAATGTCTGCAATAACAAAGGGGATTATACGGCAGGCTTACGTCAGCCAACCGCCGTTGGGGCTGATGATTTGTCCGGTAATATAACCCGATTCCGGCAAAGCAAGAAAATAAACAAGCGAAGCGATTTCGTCCGGACGACCGAATCGGCCTGCCGGAATTTCATTTTCGATGGCAGCCTTCTCCGCAGCATCAAACCCGGCCATCATCAGTGTATCCACAGCGCCGGGAGCCACAGCATTGACGGTAACCCCCGATGGCGCCAGCTCCTTGGCCAGCGCTTTCGTAAAGGCATTAATGCCCCCTTTGGCGGTAGAATAAGCGACCTCGCAGGAAGCCCCGGAAATGCCCCATATGGAGGATACATTGATGATGCGGCCGTATTTTTGAGATACCATATAGGGCATAAACTGGCGGGTCATGAGAAAGGTTCCTTTCAGATTGATTCCCATCATTTCGTCCCACTGCTCTTCCGTTACGTCGGCGAGCATTCCGTAATGCGATACGCCTGCATTGTTTACAAGAATATCAGGTATCATTCCGTGATGCAGCAGCTTCTCCTTCATTCGCTCCACCTGCTCCTGCGACCGCAAATCGGCAGTCACCGTCAGCACGCGGGCTCCCTGGCTCATACAGCTACGAGCGGTTTCATTAGCCGCTTCATGAGACTGCAGATAATGAATGACTACATTCAAGCGCGCAGAGGCAAAACGGCGGGCGATCGCCGCGCCGATGCCCCGGCTCGCCCCCGTGATCAATACCGTTTGTTCCGTAAATGGTTTGTTCGCGTTATGCTCCATTGGAATCACTTGTCACGATGGATGCCGCAAGGCGGTTCCAATCAAAATGGCTGTGAAGCAGCTCGTTCACATCGGCGTGCTGCAGCTCCTCGTAAACGGGCAGAATATCAAACAGCTCAATACCTTTAAATCGGTACTTAGTAAATTCATTAGCGATCGCTTCCGGTGAATTGAGCTGTCTCAGGAATGCGCCGATCTTTTTCTTCTTGCTCCGGTCAAAATCCGAGACGGCGATGCCTTCCGATTTGACACGGTCGATTTCTTCTTGGACCCGGGAAATTAATTTCTCAGGATCCTTTGTGTCTCCGCCCATCACGGTAAAGGCATAGTTTTCCGCTATGTTGTATTCCGAACCGAAGCTGTCGGAAATCAGCTGCTCGTCGTACAGCTTTTGATAAATGGCCGAGCTTGGGCTCACAAGGATATCAAGCAGGACCTTCATCGCCAGCTCCCGCTTCAGCATCTCCCGTCCTCTGAGCGGCTGATCCGGCTCCTTGCAGCCGAAAAGGCATTTAGGCAAAGAAACGGGCAGCACGGCCACCTTGCGCGGCGCCTTTACCGCAGCCGGTTCCTCATCGAAATATCTGTGGATTTCCCCTTGAGCTTTGAACGATTTGGCCGCCTGGTTTTGCCTTACCAGTTCCATGATTTCCTCCGGTTCCACTCTGCCAACGACGAACAAGCTCATATTGCTCGGATGGTAAAAGGTATGGTAGCAATCATAAAGCATTTCTTTGGTAATTTTCCCGATCGATTCCACCGTACCGGCGATGTCTATATGCACGGGATGGACATGGTACATCGTCTCGATTAACCCGAAATACACGCGCCAGTCCGGATTGTCCTTATACATATTGATTTCCTGACCGATAATGCCCTTTTCCTTCTCCACGTTCTCATCCGTAAAATACGGATTTTGAACAAAATTCAGTAGCGTAGTCAAGTTTTCCTTGATATGTCCGGTGGCAGAAAATAAATAAACCGTCCGGTCAAAGCTGGTAAATGCATTTGCCGAGGCTCCTTGCGCCGCGAATACGGAAAAAATGTCGCCCGTCGGCTCTTCGAACATTTTATGCTCGAGAAAATGCGCAATGCCGTCAGGAACTTTTCGCCGCTCTCCGCCTTCTACCTGAAAGTGATTATCGATAGAACCGTATTTTGTGGAAAAGGTAGCATACGTTTTCTGAAAGCCTTCTTTCGGCAGGATGAAAACGGAAAGTCCGTTCGGAAGCTGCTCCGTATACAATGTTTCTTTCACATGTGGATAAGGGATGACCTGCATTTATTCTCCTCCCTTGCGGTCGCGCAGGAAATAAATCGTATCAAGCTGAACCTTCTGCGCTATATTCCGGATTTGCTCCGGGGTCGTCTGTTCGACTTGTTCGATCAGCTTGGGAACCGTACGCTCCGCACCTGACAGACGGTTGTTGAAATCAAAAGCAATCCATTCGAATGCGGAATCCTGCAGCTCGCGCAAATGGCCCGAAATCATCGCTTTGGTTTGCTGAAGCTCCAAGTCCGATATCTTTCCTTCTTCCATTGCTTTTAATTGCTCTCTGATGATCGTAACGGCTTTCTCATAGTTTGCAATCTCAATTCCCGATTGGATCGTCATGATTCCTTTATGGCCGTCCAGACGCGAGGAAGCGTAGTAAGCCAAGCTTGCTTTCTCCCTGACATTCGTAAACAGCTTGGAATGCGGATAACCGCCCAGAATACCATTGTACAGCAGCGCAGAAGGATAAGATTCGTCCGCGTAGGATGTCGGTATGCGAAGTCCCATGTTCAGTTTGCCCTGACTTACGTCAAGCCGCTCAACCACTTCTTTGACCTGCGCCGCATTTCTGTGTTCGATCCTGAGACTGTACGAAGGAGCCGCGGAACGCTGTACCGAGAAATAACGGTCAATCCATGGAAGCACTTGCTCCAGATTCGTATTTCCGACAACATAGACATCCATAGGTGCGCTCTGCAGCAGTTCGTGAAACCGCGCCGTCAACGGCTCGGCTTCGATGGATTCCAACACATCAAGCTTGCCCAGCGGATGCAGCCGGTAAGGCTCCTCGCTGCACATTTCTTCAATGCAGCGCTCAGCCGCATATTTGACTTTGTCGTTTACGATCGCCTGCAGCCGTTTCTCCAGCGTGGTTTTTTCCGATTCAATATACTTTCGGACCAGCGTGCGGCCTTCGAGCGCAGGCTCCGTTATGGCGCCGCCCATAAACTCGATCGCCTGCTCCAGCAGCGAGCGGCTGCTCGAAACGAATTCATCCTGGATTACATCCATTCGGAACTGCAGCATTTGATAATCACCGCGTTTATAGATGTCAAAACCAAAGCCCGCACCGTACATGTCGTCCAACCGTTCCCGGAACTGCTTTGTCTGCGGGTAAGCTTTGCTGCCGCGCCGAAGAACGAACGGTATCAAAGCTGTCGGGGTCACCGTCTCCTCGTCAAGCGGACTGCCGATATACACCGATAACGCGAATGTCTTGAACTGCTCCGTCGGGAGCACATGTACACGTACGTTACGCACCGTACCTCGCTGAAATTGGGTATCCTTCAATGGCGAAACAACTCCTCTCATGATCGCGTCCATCCGCCTTCCTTCACATGATCCATTATATTCCTCTATAAACAGAAGAAGCAACCGCAGCAGGGTTACTTCTACTTGATGCTTTATTTGCAGAAAATATGTTTTCCGATTTGTTTGACTTGAGGACGCGTCCAGATCCAGGCGGACGTCGCTGTCTCCGGATTGAAATAATACAGGCAGCCGTCGGTAGGATCCGAGCCATTCAACGCATCTTGAACGGCCTTGCGTGCCGTATCGTTTGGAGTCAGCCAGATTTGTCCATCGTCAACGGCGGTAAATGCTCTAGGTTGAAAAATGACTCCGGAAACGGTATTGGGGAAGCTTGGAGACTTCACGCGGTTTAAGATAACAGCCGCAACGGCGACTTGGCCGATATACGGCTCCCCGCGGGCTTCCCCGTACACAGCGTTAGCCATAATATTCAGATCCTGCTGTGACAATCCGAAACGCGTTGAGGGCGTCATTCCTGTCGGTGCCCCGGATGCCCGCTCCTGGCCGCCGCCTCCGCCCGAGGCTTGACCCTGCCGTCCCCCGGTAACCCAAGGAGGCAAGTCCTCGGCTTTGGGCTTCCAGGCCTTCGTCGCTTCCCAAAGCTTCAATTTGGTTTTACTTCCGGCGATACCGTCAACCTTTAACCCGAACTCGGATTGAAACCACTTGAGCGCCTTCAAGGTCTGATAGCCGAAATCGCCGTCCACCCTTCCTTTATAAAAGCCCAAAAACTTAAGCCTTCCTTGAAGCTCGTACACATCCGCAGTGGAGGAAGCTCCATAACGGATTTCGTTCTTGCTGAACGTTTGCTCCGTGCTATAGCGATGCTTAAGTTCAAAACCGGCAAACAAAACGAAAATTAAACAAACGGTAATAACAACCAATCGTTTATTCATTGTAATCATACTCACCTTTCCCACTTCATTTTGGCAACCTTTTTACGGTTATTATGAGAAAGGGAGTCAGCTTCTATTCAAGCAGAATTGGTAATATCTGGGTGTTATGTACGACCTTCATCACGAGCTCATGCGGTTGATCTGATACTGCTCGAGGGAAACAAGCACTTCGCGAGGCTTGCTGCCTTCATACGGACCGACAATCCCGCGGGCTTCCATCGTATCGATTAACCTCGCCGCACGCGTGTACCCGACGCGCATCCGGCGCTGCAGCAGGGAAACAGAGGCTTGCTTGGCTTCCAGGATGATCTGAACCGCCTGATCATACAGTTCATCCTCAAATTCATTCTGCTCTTCCTGCCTTTCTTCCACTTGAGGCACCATGTCCTCGACATATTCGGCTTTTCCCTGCGTCCGCACAAAGCTCACAACGGCCTCGACCTCGGCATCGGACAGGAAAGCCCCTTGCACACGCACGGGCTTGGAAGCGCCCATCGGCAAATACAGCATATCCCCGCGTCCCAGCAGCTTTTCAGCTCCGACCGAATCGAGTATCGTCCGGGAATCCACCTGGGATGAAACGCCAAAGGCAATCCGTGAAGGAATATTCGCTTTAATGACGCCCGTGATGACATCGACGGACGGCCGCTGGGTTGCGATGATCAAATGGATCCCTGCAGCCCGAGCCATCTGTGCAAGACGGCAGATCGAATCCTCTACGTCGTTGGCAGCGACCATCATCAGATCCGCGAGCTCGTCCACGATCACCACAATATACGGCAGCGGAGCTCCCGTTTGGGTTTCCGTCAGCATCGCATTATAGCCCTCAATGTTTCTCGTGCCGCTCTTGGAGAACAGTTCGTACCGCTTCTCCATCTCAACGACAACCTTCTTCAGCGCCAAGGAAGCCCGTTTCGGATCCGTAACGACCGGAGCCAGCAAATGCGGGATGCCATTGTACACATTCAACTCCACCATTTTCGGGTCAATCATCAAAAATTTAACTTCATCCGGCTTCGCTTTATACAATATACTCGTGATGATGCCGTTGATGCAGACTGATTTTCCCGAACCCGTAGCTCCGGCAACGAGCAAATGCGGCATGCGCGCGAGATTGCCTACAATCGGCTGTCCAGAAATATCCCGGCCCAGTGTTATAGACAATTTGGAAGCGGCATCCTGGAACGTAGGGCTCTCCATGACCTCGCGCATCGTAACGACGGACACCTCGGTATTCGGCACCTCGATCCCGATAGCGGATTTCCCCGGAATCGGCGCCTCCATCCGTATGTCCTTGGCAGCCAGGGCAAGCGCAATATCGTCCGTTAAGCTCACGATTCGGCTCACCTTCACACCGACATCAGGTTGAATTTCATACCGGGTCACGGCCGGACCACGGACCACCTCAAGCACTTTCGCTCTAACGCCGAAGCTTTCCAGCGTCGCCTCCAGCTTACGGGCAACGGCTTTGTAATCGAGCGCATCGCCGCCTTTGCCTGACGACGGCTTGGATAACAGCTGGAGGGACGGAAGCTCGTATGGAATCTCCAAAGGCTTGTTCTTCATATCGAAATCTTCCGTTCCGCCTTCGTGTTCGGCCGACTCTTGAGCTGCGGCTTTAGAGCCGGAGGAAGCGCCGCCTTCTCCCTTGGCTCCCGTGGCTAACACCGTCTCCTGCTGTACCTGCTCCTGGAAATCGCGGATAACCGGGATGGCAGGATCATTGAATTCAGCCACAGGAGGCTCATTTCCCGACAGAAGCGATCGTTCATCCTCTGCTCTGGTATACACGGTCACCATCTCTTCCTCGCTATCGGAAGAATGGTCGGAGTCCGGACCTCCTGACACCTTATCAGCCGATTTGCTGCCGCCTTTGGAGGGATTTAACAGCTCGAAGAAAAGCGCGCGCTTCTTTCCAGACCCGCGGTTTTTCTTTTCCGGCTTGTACGTTTCCTCGTCATATTCTTCATCCGGTTCCGGAATATAAGCAACAGCCGGTTTTCTTTTCTTCACCTTATTGACAGCTTGCCTCCGCTGATGACGTTCCAGCAGCTTCCGTTTGATATACTGACCTAACAGCGTATCGGCAAAAGGCTTCCGGCCTCTTACCCGGTTGAGTACATCGCCCAGCGAGATACCTGTCACCAACAGAAACCCGGCAATAAACAACGTATACTGGATCAGCCGCGCCCCCAAATTATCAAACAAATAGTACAGAACGGAGTAGATCAAGGCGCCGATCATCCCGCCCCCTACCCCGGCAGTCAAAATTTCCTGGCCCTGCATCGTCGGTTCAAGTCCGTCAATCATGCCGATCCATGTTTGCGACCAGATTTGACCTGCGGTAAACTCCGCTTTTTCATAAAGCTGGGCAAACAGACTGATATGGCTCATCAGCAGCAGGGAAAGAAGAATCAGCAGCAGACCCGTTTTACGGGATGTCCTCCAGACCGGCCACGACCGCTTCATCATCGCATACAAGGCAGCGTATATAAACACTAACGGTATAACAAAGTCCCACGTTCCGATCAGAAAGCGAAACAGATAAGTCAGGGCGCGGGCTACGGAGCCCTCACGGGATAAAGCGATGATTGACAATGTCAAAATCAATATGCCGTACAGTTCAAATTTCAAATTCGTTTTAAGTCCTTTGCCCCTCTTCCTCTTCTTGGACAAGACCGCTCACCCCCCGAGGATTCATTATACCATAAACTGGGGTGAAGCTGAATGTAAGGAATGTAAATTCGATCCTTAGCCCTGCAGAAATGGCTGAAATTCAATCATTCTTCCGGGTGCATACTGCGGGTTCAAATAGTCCTGCAGGTTGCAGCTGATTAAACGGACGATCCTCGCCTGCCGGGCATTGATAGGGTGCACCTGCATCGTGACTCCATTCATGACGATTTCAACCGGTCTTGGAAAGTCCTCATGATCAATGCCTTCCATCACTGCTTCAAGCGGAAGCACCGTATAATGAATCATTGGACCATTCCTCCCTGGGCTCTGCGCCGTTCTTCGATCATCTCGTTGAGCTTTTGAATCGCTTCCCCTACGCCGCCTAACGCGTCGATTAAACCATAGCGAACCGCATCCGATCCGATCACCGTCGTTCCGATATCCCGGGTCAGCTCCCCCGTTTTGAACATCAGCTCTTTGAATTTGTCTTCCTCGACTCTGGAGTGGCGTGTGACGAAACGAATAACCCTTTCCTGCATTTTGTCCAAATATTCAAACGTTTGCGGCACTCCGATAACCAATCCGTTCAGCCGGATGGGGTGAATGGTCATCGTAGCCGTCTCGGCAATGATGGAGTAATTGGCCGAAACGGCTATGGGAACGCCGATGCTGTGACCGCCGCCCAGAACCAGCGTCACCGTCGGTTTGGATAAGGTGGCGATCATCTCCGCGATGGCAAGCCCCGCTTCCACATCGCCGCCGACCGTGTTCAGAATGATCAATACGCCTTCGATTTTCGGATTTTGCTCCGCCGCTACCAGCTGCGGAATGATATGCTCATACTTTGTCGTTTTATTTTGCGGAGGAAGCACAAGATGGCCCTCTACCTGGCCAATTATCGTCATGCAGAAGATATTAGACTCGTTGGTTGGAACATTCGTTTGTCCTAACTGCTGAATAGCATCGACTGTAGCGTTCTTTCTCGCGTCTTCTGTCATGGGCTGCGTCTGCTCTTGATTATTTTCAAATGCCATGTCACATTCCCCCTAGAGTGTTAAAATCTCCCCTTAGTATGATACGGGAGCGCAAAAATATGCGCCGAACCGCATAAAGACCGCTCTGCGTCGATGATGGACACAGGCGGTCTTTTTTCATGTAAGTGACATTTATTAAGTTAACGGTGCTATGACTGGTGGACAGTTTCAGACTTCCATAATAATAGGGAGAATCATCGGTCTTCTTCTGGTTTGTTCATATAAAAATCGTCCGAGCGCGTCCTTCACATGAGTTTTGAGAGACGCCCACTCATTCACATTTTCATTCATCAAGCGATGCAGTGTGCTGGTCACAATGCGGTTCGCTTCTTCAAGCAGCCCTTCCGATTCCCGCACGTATACGAAACCTCGGGAAATGATATCCGGGCCGGACAAAATCGCCCCATCCTGCTTGCTGAGTGTCACCACGACAACGAGAATTCCGTCTTGTGAGAGCAGTTTGCGGTCGCGCAGTACGATGTTGCCTACATCGCCCACGCCCAGTCCGTCAATCAGAATGTTGCCGGCAGGAACTTTGGAGCCCTTGCGCGCCACGCCATCTTGAATCTCCACGGTATCCCCGTTGTCCACGATGAAAATATCTTCCCGCGGTATGCCCACAGACTCCGCCAACATCCCGTGCTGACGCAGCATGCGGTACTCCCCGTGAATCGGGATGAAATATTTAGGACGCATGATGTTGAGCATCAGCTTCAGCTCTTCCTGGCTTCCGTGTCCCGAGACGTGCACACCTGTGATGGAACCCGGTCCGTAAATCACATTTGCGCCGATCCGCATCAACTCGTCCACTGTACGTCCCACATAGCGCTCATTGCCCGGAATCGGTGTGGCCGCGATGATGACCGTGTCTCCCGGTAAAATGTCCACCTTCCGGTGGGTCGAACGCGCCATGCGTGTAAGGGCTGACATAGGTTCGCCCTGAGATCCTGTCGAGAGAATGGCAACACGGTCCGAAGCGAGTTTATTCACTTCTTCCGGCTCAATCAGCATGCCGTCCGGAATATGCAGATAGCCGAGCTCGCTCGCGATGCTTACTACATTCACCATACTGCGGCCGATCACAACGAGCTTGCGGCGAGTGCTCTCGCATGCGTCGATTACCTGCTGAATCCGGTGAATATTGGACGCGAAGGTTGCGATAATGACACGCTGCTTCGCTTTGCGGAACACCTCTTCAATCTCCGCCCCGACACTGCGTTCCGAACCGGTATAGCCCGGGCGTTCCGCATTCGTACTGTCCGATAACAGGGCCAGCACGCCTTTATGTCCGATGGCTGCCATCCGGTGGAGATCAGCATGCTGCTCGTTTACCGGTGTCTGATCGAACTTGAAGTCTCCGGTATGCACAACATTCCCTTCCGGAGTCTCCAAGCACACCCCGACCGAATCCGGAATACTATGATTCGTTTTGAAGAATGTTGCGGTCATGCAGCCCAGCTTCAATTCGGAATCGGCCGTAATGACGATTCGTTTGGTTTCGCCAAGCAGACTCGCTTCTTTTAATTTCGTTTCGATGAGTCCCATGGTCAATCTCGTACCGTAAACAGGTACATTCAAATGCTTCAGCACGTAAGGCAATCCGCCAATGTGATCCTCGTGTCCGTGGGTAATCAGAATGCCCCGGACTTTATCGCGATTTTCCGTCAGGTAGGAAATATCCGGAATGACGATATCGATTCCGAGCATGTCCTCTTCGGGAAATTTCAATCCGCAGTCAATCACTACAATATCGTTCGCGTATTGCACAACATACATGTTCTTTCCGATTTCACCTACGCCGCCCAAGGCGAAAATCGTTAATTTGTCTATATTTTTCTTGGACAAGTACATAAACCTCCTCAAATTAATTGACGACGATTCAGATATGAGCTAAAACCAAAAATATACCGCACCAGTCACTTGCCACCATTATACATGAACAAATTAACCATTTACAAGCTGATCAGCATCACGCCGTCCGCCGTTAGTTATTCGTATTGTATCCAAAAAAAAGAAAACCGATGCCGGAATGGCACCGATTCATTCGAAGACCTCATTCAAACAGGGATGCAATGAATTGTCCTTCTTGTTCGGTAACATTCACGAGAGGCAAACGCACGCCTCCCGTCGATACTCCTTTGAGTTGAAGCGCATGCTTCACCGGCGCAGGATTCGGCACGCGATGCGGACAGAAGAACAATCCTCTGAATATCGGAAGCAATTGACCGTGAAGTCTTGCCGCACCCTGTACATCTCCCTGTACATAACATCTTATCATATTTTGCATTTCTTTTCCAACTACATGGCTCGCTACGCTCACGATGCCATGTGCTCCAACCGACATGGCCGGAAGCGCAGCACTGTCGTCACCGCTGTAGACCAGAAAACCCGGAGCAGCTCCGCTTACGATCTGGGTCAGCTGATCCGTATCCGCACAGTCCTTCGTGGCAACGATATTCGGGATATGAGACAAGCGGATCGTCGTATCGGCGTCGATGTTCACACCTGTACGTCCGGGAACGTTATACAAAATGACCGGAATGTTTACCGACTCGGCAATCGCTTTAAAATGCTGATACAGACCTTCTTGAGAAGGACGGTTATAATAAGGAGCCACCAACAGCAGAGCATCTACACCGAGTTTTTCCGCTTCCCTGGATAAATGGATGGAGTGGGCGGTATCATTGCTGCCTGTGCCTGCGATAACAGGGCAACGACCATTGACATGCTTCACCGCGGTCCGGAAAAGCTCCAGTTTTTCTTCCTCCGTCAACGTCGGAGATTCCCCCGTTGTACCGCTAACCACGAGGCTATCGCTTTGCTGTTCGTCGATAAGGTAGTCGATCAATTTCTCAAACCCAGCGATATCTACTTTCAGGTCGGTATCAAAAGGCGTTACCATTGCCGTTATAAGTCTTCCAAAATCCACGACAAAACTCCTCCTACTTCATTGTTCTGTATAGTTTGAACTGCTTATGCAGCGCTCTTACGGCTCTGGCCATGTCTTCCTCCTGAACCAGCACCCAGATGGTGGTATTGGAGTCCGCGGACTGCAAAATTTGCACATCTGCCTCCGTCAGCGCTTCAACAATATGTGCCATGATGCCCGGAACGCCGTTCATGCCCCCGCCGATGATCGACACCTTGGCGCAATTCGGCGTAATTTGGGGACTGAGCCCCATTTCCACCAACGTATCGGCCGCCCGGTTGGCCTCATGATCAAAGACCGTATACACTACTCCCGAAGGATTCACATTGATGAAATCCACGCTGATTCGTTGACGGGCCATCGCTTTAAATACATTCAGCTGAAGGTCATAGCTGCCTTCCTTTGCCGATACGCGGATCTGTGAAATACCCGGCACATGGGCTATCCCTGTAACGAATCGGTCTTGAACGGTTCCCGTTGCAGCCTTGATCGCGTCAGGATGCGTGACAAGCGTACCCGGATCCTTCGAGAACGTGGAACGCACACGAACCGGAATACCGGCATGCATGGCTACTTCCACCGCTCGGGGATGAATGACTTTGGCGCCGAGATGCGCCATATTGCATATTTCCATATACGAGACGACCGACAGGGGCTGTGCGTCGTCAACGATTCGCGGATCAGCCGTCAATATGCCGCTCACATCGGTAAAGATATCGACAATCTCCGCGTTCAACGCAGCGCCCAGAGCGGTTGCAGACGTATCGCTTCCGCCTCGTCCCAGCGTCGTAAAATCGCCGTCAGCCGTTTCGCCTTGAAAACCGGCAACGATGACAACGTTTCCTTGGTCGAGCAGTTCAAGTATACGCCCCGGCTGCAAGGATGTGATTTGAGCGTTGCCAAACGTATCGTTGGTTCGTATTCCGGCTTGCGCGCCGGTCAACACCGTCGATGGAATGCCCGCCGCGTTCAACAGGCTGCATAAGGTCGCCGCCGAGATCAGCTCTCCGCAGCAGAGCAGCATATCCTGTTCCCTGTCAGGCAGCCGGTCTCCGTTCTGACGGATCCATTCCAGTAAAGTATCCGTTGCATAAGGTTCGCCCTTGCGTCCCATAGCCGATACGACAACTACTAGTTTGTATTCTTGCTTCAATGCGTCCTGGATATGCTCGATAACGTGTGCTCTGGCTTCAGCTGTGGAAAGGGACGTGCCTCCGAATTTCTGCACTAGGATCTTCATCAAGATCTCCCCTTCTTGAGTAGCCTTTCAAAGATTGAGCAAAAACCAAGCTTCCCGCATCATGCAGGAAGCCGATTTGGTAGCCGAAGTTGTCCGTGATTATTTTTCGATCGCGATATATTCCGCGATTTGGACCGCATTCCAAGCAGCGCCCTTCAATAAATTATCGGAAACAATCCACATGTTCAGCGCCCGAGGGTTGCTCAGATCGCGGCGTACACGTCCAACGAATGTCTCCAGCTTGCCTGCCGCCTCCGTAGCGAGCGGATACAGCTGCTCCGCCGGATTGTCCTGCAGAACGATTCCCGGCGCTTCAGCGAGGATATTCTTCACTTCCTCCACGTCAAAGTCGCTTTTCAATTCGACATATACGGACTCCGAATGTCCATAAACGACCGGAATGCGCACGCAGGTGGCGGTAACCTCCAGAGATTCGTCGCCCATAATTTTTTTGGTTTCGTTGATCATTTTCATTTCTTCATACGTAAATCCGTTATCTACGAATTTATCGATTTGCGGAATGGCGTTAAACGCAATTTGATGCTTGACCGGAAGCGATCCGACCGGCAAAATTTGCGGTTCCACCGGCTGGCCGTCGAGTACGGCACGGGATTGGCGCAGCGTTTCCCTGATCGCGCTTGCCCCTGCACCCGATACAGCCTGATATGTGGAAACGATAATGCGCGAAATCCCGTAACGATCGTACAACGGCTTTAGGGCCTGCACCATTTGGATTGTCGAGCAGTTCGGGTTCGCGATGACTCCCTTGTTTTCATTAATCTTATCAATGTTCACTTCCGGCACCACTAGCGGTGTATCCGGGTCCATCCGGAAGGCGCTGGTGTTATCCACGCAGATCGTTCCGTGCTTGATCGCTTCCGGCACGAGCGCGCGGCTTACGTCGCCACCGGCGCTGAACAAAGCGATATCCACATTCCGGAAGCTTTCCGGCTTGGCTTCTTCAATGGTAATTTCTTGACCCTTGAAATTGATTTTCTTGCCCGCTGACCGTGCGGATGAGAGAAGCTTGAGTTCACCAATAGGGAAATTCCGTTCGGCCAGCAAACGGATAATTTGTTCTCCTACAGCACCTGTTGCACCTACTACAGCGACATTAAACAATTTTTGATTCGACATGTGTACGTCTCTCCCCTATGATGATATAAGTAAAATGTATGATCAGTAATTAAACCGTTCAATCAGCATCGGCTGCAGCTGCTTGCCTTGAAGCGCCGCTTCGCACGTTTCCATAATCAAGTCCATCCGGGCCACAAGCGAATTCGGTTTGGCTTGCGGATTGTCCTGACCGAAAGGGACAAAATAAATATTCTTCGTAATGAGCAGCTTGCCCACATTCATCGCGTTCAGGCCCAACCCGTCATTCGTCGATATCGCCAGCACCAGCGGCCGGCCGTTGCGCATTTGCGCCTTCGCCGCCATCAGTACCGGGCTCTCTGTCATGGCATTGGCCAATTTACTTGTCGTATTGCCTGTACATGGAGCGATAACCAGTACATCCAGCAGCTTCGAAGGTCCGAGCGGTTCTGCATCTACAATTGAAGAAATAATATCATTTCCTGTGATCTGTTTCAACTGTTTTTGCCAACTTTCCGACGTTCCGAATCGCGTATCCGTCGTCATGATCGTATTGGATACAATAGGAATCACCTTGGCTCCCGCATCCACAAAACGCCGGATTTGCGGCATAACTTCTTCAAAAGTGCAGTGAGAGCCCGTCATAGCGTAACCTACCGTAAGACCCTGCCAATTCATTTTACCTATTCCTCCTTGAATTTGCATCCTCCATAATAATCCGCGTAATGGTGTCGCCAATGATGCGTCCTGCCGTTTTCGGCGCAACGATGCCCGGAAGCCCGGGGGCAAGGATCGCCTTGATTCCCCGTTTTTCGGCAAAACGGAAATCCGTTCCCCCCGGCTTCGAGGCCAGATCGATAATGACGGCTCGATGAGGAATGTTGGCTATAATCTGGGCCGTAATAATCATCGACGGAATGGTATTGAAAAGCAAGTCGACATGAGATACATTGGTGATCAGGTCCTTGGTATAAAAAGGGTTCATCCCCATTTCCAAGGCCCTGGCATAATATTCCGGTTTATTCACGCCAACCCTCACTCTGGCGCCCATGCCCTGCAGTGTTCTGGCTACCGTTATCCCTGTCCGGCCAAAACCAAGCACCATCGATTCGGAACCGTGCAGCGTAATATCCGTATTTTGAATCGCCATCATGATGGCGCCTTCGGCGGTGGGTATCGAATTGTATATGGCCACATCATCCCGGTCAAATAGCTCTATCAGCTCTATACCCTCCTTGGTACACAGTTCACGCAAGTAAGTCTTCGCCATGCCGGCAAATACCTTTGCCTTCTTCGGCAGCGCCGCTATATGTTTACCCTCTATACGCAATTCCTTTGACGCAAAGAGACTTTCTACATGTCCATAGTCGTCCGTACCTACAGCAGGCAAAATGACGGCATCCATTCCCTCAAGAACCTCGGGCGTCAGTTCTGCCTTGGTGATTCCGCTGAACCCGTTTTGCAAATTGTCGAATCCGATCAGCACTACGGTAGCATCCAGCTCGGAGCATTTGTGTATGACTTCGAGCTGACGGGCATCGCCGCCGATCAGCGCCACATGAATCCCGGTCAGCATCAATCTCACCTCTTTCTATGTCGCTTTCGATAAAACATCTTATGCGTAAGCCCAAAGATGGGTTCCAAGGGGCCGGCCGGGAATACAGCGGAACTCTGAAAAAATCCGGCTAATGCCCCTGCCGCATCTTCTCCTGAACAAAAAAAACGTTCTCCCGTTCCGAGCCGTGGCTTGGAATGGGAGAACGCCTTCTTCCGGGATATGATATTATTTTGTGCCCGTATGCCCGAAGCCTCCTGCTCCGCGCACCGTATCGTCCAGTTCTTCAACTTCCGTAAGCCGGATTTGCGGCACCAGTTGGAAAACCATCTGCGCAATCCGTTCCTTCCGCTCGATGATGAAGGGCTCCTGACCGTGATTGATCAGCAGCACCTTCACTTCTCCCCGGTAATCCGCATCAATCGTCCCGGGGCTGTTGAGGGAGGTAATGCCGTGTTTGAATGCCAGCCCGCTGCGAGGCCGGATTTGCGCCTCCAGCTCGTCAGGCATGGCAAGCGCAAAACCGGTAGGAATCAGTGCCCGGGCGCCCGGCTCAAGCGTCACAGGCTCGGTTACCGCGGCATACAGATCGAACCCGCTTGCCAGCTGAGACATTTTCTGTGGAAGCGGGATATCCTCATTGCCCGGGAGACGCTTGATTCTAACTTCAAATGCATTAAACAAGGCGATCCCTCCCGAACCCGGCGATGGCTTCATCCGTTTGCCCTACCATTGCCAAAGCGAACGGCTCGGAAAGCAGCCTTGCCGTCAGCTGTTGAATGTGCTCCATCTCTACCCTTTCAATCCGCTCGATCATCTCATCCAAGCTGTAATGCTTACCCAGCATCAGTTCGTTCTTGCCGAGACGGTTCATACGGCTGCTGGTGCTTTCGAGACTTAGAATGAGACTGCCCTTCATTTGTTCCTTGCCTTTTTTCAGCTCCGCCGGCGTTAAGCCGTTTGCTTTCAAATCAGCGAGGAGCTCCATTGTAATCTTAAGCACCTCTTCTGTTTGCTTTGGAGCCGTTCCGGTGTAAATCGTGAACAAGCCGCCATCCTGATAAGCCGTATGATAAGAGTACACGGAATAGGCAAGTCCGCGCTTTTCGCGAATTTCCTGGAACAACCGGGAGCTCATCCCTCCGCCGATCGCATTATTCAGCAGAATCATCGCATACAGTTGATCATCCTTGGCTGAAAAACCCGGGAACGAAAGGCAGATATGGTTTTGTTCCGTCTTTTTCTGAAAATACTGAAGGTCGCTGCGAAATCCTGGCGGAGGCGTGATGCGGTCCCCGCCTTGAACGGAAAATTCACCGAAATGACGTTCAATCAGTTCAACGACGTTGTCATCTACATTACCGGCAATACTGACCACCGTATTCTCTATCGTATAACGGGATTTCATATAATTCTTGAGCGTATCGGAACTCATGGCCGCCAAGTTGTCCTGCGTGCCGATGATCGTATATCCGAGCGAGTGGTTGCCGAAAGCCGCTTTGGCAATCAAATCGTGAACCATATCGTCCGGCGTATCTTCATACATGGAGATTTCTTCATAGATTACATTTTTTTCCTTCTCCAGCTCCACGGGGTCAAACGTGGAACGGAAGAACATATCGGCTAATACTTCCACCGCCATCGGCAGATGCTCATCAAGCACTTTGCAATAATAGCAGGTATATTCCTTGGACGTGAATGCATTCACGTTGCCGCCGATACCGTCGAAAATTTCGGCAATATCCTTTGCCGAATATTTATCCGTACCTTTGAAGAGCATGTGCTCAATCAAGTGCGAGATACCGTTGTTCGTTTCATTTTCATCGCGAGATCCGGTTTTGACCCAAATGCCGAAAGCCACCGAGCGGCCTGTCGGTATTTTCTCTACCACGACTCTCAGCCCATTGTTAAGCGTATATTTGTCCAAGCCATCGAGCCTCCTTAAGTCCTGCTATGAATGATACGCTTGCGCATAATATTTAGATATTAACATTAATATTCAGCCGACTCAACCTTGGGCACCCGCTGCGGGGAAATGACTTCACTGACGGTGCCAAGCTGGAGCCCCTTGGATTTGATCACGCGAATCATTCCCGGGAGCGCTTTACTGCTGGAGGAGGTCGGATGCATGAGAATAAGCGAGCCGGGTTCTATTCTTGTCTCAATTTTACGGACGATGCTGGAAGGTTCAGGGTTTTTCCAGTCTACGGTATCGAGCGTCCAAAGGATGGTTCTCAGCTTCATGCTGTGCGCGATCTCCACCGTAGTCTGATTGAAGTCCCCGGAAGGCGGTGCAAAAAGCTTATTGTCTACACCGAGTTCCCGCTTTAACAGTTCTTCGGTTTTACTGATCTCGGCGAATGCCTGCGCCCGGCTTAATTTACTCATATCCTTATGGGAATACGCGTGATTGGACATCTCATGCCCCTGCTCCATGATGGTCCGGGCCATGGGAATATTTTTACGAAGCCACGATCCGTCAAAAAAGAACGTTGCGCGCACATTTTCTTTCTTCAACGTCTCCAGGATGACCGGTAAATATTCTTCCCCCCAAGCGACGTTGATCATAAAAGCAGCCATCGGCTTATTCGGATTCCCCTTGTAGACCGGATGAGGCCCGAGCTGCTCCAAGCCGACTTGAGGAGGAACCTCCCTGAAAAGAAGCTTGGGCGGATCTGGAAACGACTCCCGCTCGGCAAGCTCCAACGTTTTCTCCACATCGATTTCAAGTCCGTTATATCCGGGTATCGCCTTCCAAACCCGGTCGACCTTCGCGTTAATCGGTGCAACGTTCAGCCGCTTCGCCTCCGCTTGAATATGCTCGAGCAGCTTCGCTTTACGGGTATCCGGGTCTTCTCGCCATACCTGCCTGGCTAATTGGCCCAGAGGAGATCCGATCAGATTCGTTGAGGCACTGCTTTGTATCGCATGCTGCACAAATCGTTCCACTTGAGGCGATTGCTGCACCAAGACAAGCACCGCACCGAAGCAAGCTGCTGTGAACAACAACTGGTAGCGTTTCATTTCGCATTCTCCTGTCGTTCCTCATTTGTCCCATTCATATGCCTTTTGGGACAAGGTTAGAACCGGAGAACCAACAGGCCAAACAAAAAAGAGACAGACTGCTCTGACTCTTTCTTCATTCCCGCTTTATTAAGACTATGAGATTTAGTTTTGTGCCGGAACTTGTGCCGTCAATACCGCTTTGCGCGATAAATTCACGCGGCCCTGGGCATCAATTTCAGTGACTTTAACCGTAATCGCGTCACCGATCTTCACTACATCCTCTACCTTGCCAACGCGTTCGGTAGACAGCTGCGAGATGTGCACCAATCCTTCTTTGCCCGGTAAAATTTCAACAAAGCAACCGAATTTCTCGATGCGCTTGACCGTGCCAAGATAGGTTTCTCCTACAACGACTTCGCGGACGATGCCTTCGATGATTTGACGAGCCTTCTCGTTCATCTCCTCGTTCGACGAGGCAATGTACACACGGCCATCCTGCTCGATATCGATTTTCACGCCGGTTTCCTCAATGATTTTGTTGATGATCTTACCGCCTGCTCCAATGACATCGCGGATTTTGTCCGGATTGATCTGCATCGTGACAATTTTCGGCGCATATTGCGACAACTGGGATTTCGGCTGATCGATGCGCTCGAGCATTTTGTTCAGGATGAACATTCGGCCTTTCTTGGCCTGCTCCAGCGACTGCGACAAGATAGCCCGGTCAATGCCGTCAATTTTGATGTCCATTTGCAGTGCCGTAACGCCTTTGGCCGTACCGGCCACTTTAAAGTCCATATCGCCGAGGTGGTCTTCCATCCCTTGAATATCTGTCAAAATGGAGAAGTGATCTCCATCTTTAATCAGTCCCATGGCAATACCTGCCACCGGCGCCTTGATCGGAACGCCTGCGTCCATCAAAGCCAGTGTACTGGCGCAAATACTTGCTTGCGACGTCGAACCGTTGGATTCCAATACCTCCGAAACAAGCCGAATGGTATAAGGAAATTCGGATTCCGAAGGAATAATCGGCTCAAGCGCACGTTCGCCAAGCGCTCCGTGACCGATCTCACGACGACCCGGAGGACGCAACGGCCTCGCCTCGCCCACACTGAACGGAGGGAAGTTGTAATGATGCATAAACCGTTTCGATTCTTCCAAATCCAGCCCGTCAAGAATTTGCACATCGCCCAGTGCCCCAAGCGTACAAACGCTGAGCGCCTGTGTTTGGCCGCGGGTGAAGAGTCCTGATCCATGCGTACGAGGCAGCAGATTGATGTCGCACTCGATCGGGCGGATTTCCTCCAATCCGCGTCCGTCCGGACGCACCTTGTCGTGCGTAATCAAACGGCGCACTTCTTCTTTTACGATATCGTAAAGCGTTTCTTTCACATCCGCCATCTTTTCCGGAGTTTCTGCATAGACCGCGGCAAAGTGCTCTATAGCATCGTTGTTTACCGCATCGATCGCATCTTGTCTGGCGTGCTTTTCTGGAACCTTCACCGCTTCGATCAGACGGGCAGTTGCAAACTCGCGAACCGCCTGGCTCACTTCCGCGTCCACGCTATGTAGCTTGACTTCCATCTTCGGTTTGCCGACTTCTGCAGCAAATTGCTCTTGTATGGCAACGATTTTACGGATTTCGTCATGCCCGAACATGATCGCTTCGAGCATCACTTCCTCGGGAACTTCTTCCGCACCGGCTTCCACCATCATAATGGCATCCTTGGTCCCGGCCACTACCAGATGAATGTCGCTTTTCTCGGCCTGTTCCACTGTCGGATTGATGACGAACTGTCCATCTACCCTTCCGACAATCACACCGCCGATCGGACCGTGAAACGGCACGTCCGAAATGCTGAGCGCCGCGGATACGCCGATCATCGCCGTAATCTCCGGCGCGCATTCCTGATCCACGCTCATGACCATCGCTACGACCTGCACATCGTTACGGAAGCCTTCCGGGAACAACGGCCGAATCGGACGATCCGTTAAACGGCTGGCGAGTATGGCTTTCTCGCTCGGACGTCCTTCCCGCTTGATGAATCCCCCCGGAATTTTCCCTACAGAATAAAGCCGTTCCTCATAGTTTACCGTCAGCGGGAAAAAATCCAAATCTTTCGGTTCAGCCGATGCCGTAACCGTGCAAAGCACGACCGTCTCACCGTAGCGGGCTAAAACAGCTCCGTTGGCCTGCTTGGCCAAACGTCCGGTTTCAAGAATCAGCGGACGCCCCCCGAGATCCATTTGCACCTTCTTCTCCATAAACAACCTCCTAAAAATTTGCGTTCGCTCCATGAAAAAACATATACACGAGAAATCGCTTATGTAGTGTTAGCGACCGTCTTCGGAGAAAATTACCGCGGCGGCCGGATCGAGTTTATCTATAATGCATTCTGCATAATGATTAGTATTTCCTTCTTTTGCGAAAATAGTAGCCGAAAAAAAGCAACCCCGCAAGCCTATGCATCCATCGCCATAGGCCTGGCGTGCACAAAGGACAAGCGTGGTTGCTTTTGTTATGACCGTAAATTAACGGCGCAAGCCGAGCTTTTCGATCAAGGCGCTGTAACGCTGAACGTCTTTGTTTTTGAGGTACGTCAGCAGCTTACGGCGCTGGCCTACCATCTTGAGCAAGCCGCGACGAGAGTGATGGTCCTTCTTGTGCGTCTTCAGATGGTTGGTCAAATTGACGATGTTTTCCGTAAGAATTGCGATTTGCACTTCAGGAGATCCTGTATCGTTCTCATGCGTCTTATGAGTTTGGATTAATTCCTGCTTGCGTTCTTGAGTCAATGCCATTCCAATTCACCTCCATAAATAATCTAATCTCCTTTGGCCCAGAGATCGTTGGAGTGTTCGATTCTCCACGCCAAGGTTTCTCTATTGTCCCGCTTGTTATCCCCAGAGATATGCACTCGGGCAACGTTACAAAGTATATCATATTCCATCTGTAAAAGTAAAATCATATTATAAGTTTTGCATGGATCTGCGTTCTGCTATGATGAAACGCGCTTGGTCCGCATCCTGGCGGATTTGGGAAATCAGCTCCTGAACGGAGCCAAATTTCCTTTCATGTCGAATAAATCCGAGCAGCTCCACCTCTATGGTCTCACCATAAACCATATCGGAGAAGTCAAACAAATGCGCTTCCAATACCGGCTGCAGCAGGCCGGTATCGAATGTCGGCTTGACTCCGACATTCATAACGCCGCCTACTTTACGTCCCCGAACGGTTGCAACAACGGCATACACGCCATTGGCCGGAATCACATAGTCTTCCGACACCTCAATGTTAGCCGTGGGAAACCCGATCGTGCGGCCGCGGCCGTCTCCGTGAACTACTCTCCCTTGAAGCTTGTACGGGCGGCCCAAAAGAAGACCGGCTTCTTGAACGTCGCCGCTTAGAAGCAGGTTGCGGATTTGCGTACTGCTCACCTTTTCTCCGCGAAGCTCGAACGGACGTACCACCTCTACGGCAAAGCGCCCTCCAGCGAGATTGCAAAGCGTGTCCGATGTGCCCGCGCCCTTAAAGCCGAAGGTAAAGTCAAACCCGACAAATACGGTATTCACCCTCAAAGGAATAAGCATTTGTTCAACAAACTGCTCAGGGGATACCCGCATCAAAGTTTCGTTAAAATCGACGATGTACGTCGTATGAACTCCAAGTGCTTCAAGCTGCTCCTTTTTGGCAGCAAGCGGTGTCAGCAGTTGAGTGTATTTATCTATCCCCAGCACTTGACGGGGATGCGGATGAAACGTCATAATGGCAGCCGGAAGGCGCAATTCGGCCCCACGCTCGACCGCACGACGGATCACTTCCCGATGACCGAGATGTACGCCGTCAAATTCGCCGATAGCCAGCACCCGGGAGTCTGCAACACACGCCTCAGGGAGCGGAAACGTTAGCTGTACCGTATGCATCGTATTTTATTTCACCTACATTTCTTATAGGGCACGCTTTGCCGCCCATCTTCAAGAAAAGATTTTGTTTGGTAATAAAAGTCCGCGCCGCGGATCCCATTCAAAAATACCGATCAACCGGCCTTCGCCGGAGAATCCGGCAATAGGTTTGCCGGAATCCGCTTGTGAATTGTCCGTCTGCGGCCAATGAGCCGGCTCCAAACGAATTTTTTGTCCTGACAGCGCTCTTCGGGCTGATTCATCATCCAAACGGACCGATGGCAAACAGCTCAGCACATGTTCCATCGGTATCAGCTTATCCGACAGCGCCCCCCGTTCGTGAAGCTCTTCCACCTGCTCCAAGGTCAAGCACTGCTCCGGACCGATGTTGCCCGAAGACGTTCGCACCAACTCTCCCATCACCGCAGGGATTCCGAGCGCTGCACCAATGTCGGCGCACAGCGTCCGGATGTACGTACCCTTGGAACATTTCACGCGGAACCGGACTTCGGGAAATTCTCCCGACCAATCCGTTTTCAGCACTTCTATACTATAGATCGTAACGGTGCGTGCCTTGCGCTCGATTTCAACGCCTTGCCGCGCCAACTCGTATAAGCGCTTGCCCTCCACTTTCACAGCGGAATACATAGGCGGCACTTGTTCCATCGTTCCAACGAACTGTGCTATCGTCTCGGTCACCTGCTGAGGAGTCACCCTTCCTCCAGGATTCTCCAATCTTTGAAGCACTTGTCCGCTCATATCTTGCGTATCCGTACAAAGACCCAGACGGAGTACGGCTTCGTATGCCTTGGGCATTTCCTGCACGTACTCGACCAACCGGGTCGCACGCCCGATACAAAGCGGCAGCACGCCGGTCACTTGAGGATCCAGTGTGCCCGTATGGCCGATTCGTTTAATTCGTATGATCCGGCGAACCTTTGCCACCACATCATGAGAAGTAAAGCCTTTCGGCTTCCAAATCGGTAAAATGCCTTCGAGCGTCATGAGAGCTCCTTCCCTACTTCCTTGACTACTTGCTCAATCGCTTCCTCGAGACTGCCGCTGATCGTACAGCCCGCGGCACGAACGTGCCCGCCGCCCCCGAACCGCTTGGCAATGGCAGCCACATCCGCTTGGCCCGCTGACCTCAGACTTACTTTTACAGATCCGGGCTGCTTCTCCTTGAACAGCATACCGACCTCCACGCCCTCCACATTACGGGCATAGTTCACCAGCCCGTCCATATCCTCAGAGGTCGCTTCGGTGGACGACAAATCGTCCAGTGTCACATACAGCCAGGCCGCCCGATTATTATGGGCGAAAGACAATGTACTCAAGCTCCGCTTGAGCAGCGAAACCTGACCGTAAGTCATCGTTTCGAGCAGCCTTTCGGCGAGCTTGTGTCCTTGCACGCCGCGCGCCAGCATGTCGGCGGCAATTTGCAGCACTTTGGGAGTGGTATTGGCGTAACGGAAGCCGCCCGTATCGGTAAGAAGACCGGAATAAATGCAAATACTCAGCTCACGGGTCAGCTCGACGCCAAGCTCCAGTGCCAGATCGTACAGCACCTCGACTGTAGCTGCAGCATCGGCCCGGACCAGATTGACTTGCCCGAAGTTATCGTTTGTCGCATGATGATCGATATTTAAGAGCTGCCATTGCGGGGCAAAGCAGCTCCGTACTTGGCCGATACGCTCAAAATCAGCACAATCGACCGAAATAATCGTCCTGAACGTCCGTTCGGGACGTTCCAATTCGTAAGGTATGACAGAAAACGAGCCGGCCATGTACATGAACTTCTCCGGAATCCGGCCCTCATTGATCAACGTGGCCTTTTTATTAAGGGACTTCAGCAGCCATGCCATAGCGAACGTGGAACCGGAGGCATCCCCGTCAGGCTGGACATGGGATACCACCAGGAAATCATCGTTATTGCGGATAAACTCAGCCGCTGATCGGAGCTGAGCTTCGTAACCGGCGGTCATATATTCGGGTTCTCCTGTTTAATTTGCTGAAGAAGCCCTTGAATCTTAGAACCGTAATCAATCGACTCATCGAATTTGAACAGGAGTTCCGGTATCTTGCGCATCCGAATTCGCTTGCCGAGCTCCGAACGGATAAAACCGGTGCTGCGGGTCAGTCCCTTCAACGTTTCTTCCTTCTGCTCATCGGTGCCGAGAACGCTCAAAAAGACCTTCGCCTGAGAAAAATCATTCGTTACATCCACGCCCGTCACCGTAATAAAACCGATCCGAGGGTCTTTTAACTCCGACTGGATGATTTGGCTCAGCTCTTTTTTGATTTGTTCTCCGACTCTGCCCACGCGAATTTTAGCCATATGCGGATCACCTCTCTACAGTTTCCATTACGAAGGCTTCAATCGTATCTCCTTCTTTAATATCATTGAATTTGTCTAGAGATATACCACATTCGTATCCTTGAGCAACCTCTTTGGCGTCATCTTTGAAACGTTTGAGTGAATCGATTTTTCCTTGGTAGACGACAATGCCGTCGCGAACCAGGCGCACTTCCGCATTGCGTGTAATTTTGCCGTCGATCACCATACAACCGGCGATCACGCCGACTTTGGACACTTTAAAGGTATTGCGCACTTCCGCATGGCCGATAACCACTTCTTTATATTCAGGATCAAGAAGCCCTTTCATAGCGTGCTCAATTTCTTCCATCACTTTGTAAATAATGCTGTGCATACGAATATCGACTTTTTCCTGCTCAGCCGTATTCTTCGCCTGCGGCTCGGGACGAACGTTAAATCCGATGATGATCGCATTGGAGGCCGATGCCAAAATAACGTCGGATTCCGTAACCGCGCCTACACCGCTGTGTATGATTTTAACCCGTGCGCCTTCAACATCGATTTTTTCGAGCGAGCCTTTGAGCGCCTCGGCAGAACCTTGTACGTCCGCCTTAATGATGACGTTGAGATCCTTGATTTCGCCTTCTTTGATTTGCTTGTACAAATCATCGAGCGTTACACGGGCATTCGCCCCCATTTCGGATTGACGCAGCGTCACCGCACGCTTCTCGGCAATGGCTCTTGCCTTACGTTCGTCTTCAAAGACAAGGAACGGATCGCCAGCCTGTGGAACTTCGGTCAAGCCGGTAATCTCAACCGGTGTAGAAGGTCCCGCTTCTTTAAGCTTACGGCCCCTGTCGTTGACCATCGCCCGTACGCGGCCAAAGCAAACGCCGGCTACGAAACTGTCGCCCACCTTCAGCGTACCGTGCTGAATCAGAATGCGGGCAACCGGCCCTTTACCCTTATCCAGCTCTGCCTCGATGACCGTGCCTCTTGCCCGTTTATTCGGATTGGCTTTTAATTCCTGAACCTCGGCGACAAGCAAAATCATATCGAGCAGGTTCTCAAGACCGATGCGCTGTTTAGCGGAAATGTTGCAGAAGATCGTATCCCCGCCCCACTCTTCAGGTACCAGTTCGTATTCTGTCAGCTCCTGCTTGATGCGGTCCGGATTAGCATCCGGCTTATCAATTTTGTTGACAGCGACAATGATCGGTACTTTTGCCGCTTTGGCATGGTTGATCGCCTCGACGGTTTGCGGCATGACGCCGTCATCCGCAGCTACAACGATAATCGTAATATCCGTCACCTGAGCTCCGCGGGCACGCATCGACGTAAATGCTTCGTGGCCCGGAGTATCCAGGAACGTGATTTTTTTGCCGTGAGCTTCCACTTGATACGCACCGATATGCTGAGTGATGCCTCCGGCTTCGCCTTCCGTTACGTTGGTCTTGCGGATCGCATCCAGCAGTGTCGTTTTACCATGGTCAACGTGACCCATAATGGTAACGACCGGCGGACGCTCGAGCAGATCGGCTTCGTCGTCAATTTCTTCAAACTGCTCGAACTTGTCTTCCTCAACCGGAATCTTCAGTTCCACTTCGACTCCGTAATCAGAAGCCAGCAATTGAATCGCATCCAAATCAAGCTCCTGGTTGATTGTAGCCATCACGCCCAGGAACAACAGCTTCTTAATCACCTCGGAAGCGTCCTTGTGAAGCGCCTTGGCCAACTCGCCTACCGTCATGGTACCGCGAACGATAATTTTCTTGGGCGTATTGTCGATCTTCGGCTTCGGAGGCTCGGAGTGATTTTTACCGCCCTTGCCTTGATTCTTTTGATTGCCGCGGTTTTGAAGCCCTTTGCCGCCCGATTTAAAATCGTCAAAACGTTTTTGTCCCAGTTTTGTTTTCTTGTTGGCTGCGCCTTTAGCTGCTACATTATCGTCGACATCCACCTGAAGCACGCTCCCCAGCGATCGGGACTCTCCAGACCCGGGAGTCCGATTACTGCCTCCGCGCTGGTCCAATCCGTTTCTGCGGGCATCCGGTCTTTGCCCCTGCTGACCTCCGCCTTGCTGACCTTGCGGACGCTGCCCGGGACCCCGGCCGCCTTGGCCGCCGCCGCGGTTAAAGCCGCCTCCCTGACCTTGTCCTTGACCGGAGCCCGCCGGGCCACGGCGTTCGCCTTGAGGGCGTCCGCCGCCTTGGTTTCCTTGACCGCTTTGACGATGCTGGCCCTGACCTTGTCTGCTGTCGCCCTGCGGTCTGTTGGAGGAGGATGGCCCCCCTTGACCTTGACCTTGACCGCCCTGCGGTCTGCCTGACTGTCCGCCGCCTTGGCCTTGCGGTCTGCCCGATGAAGGCGCGTTGCTTGGTCGGGTTGCCGCCGATTGCACTTGCGCCGCCGACTTTCTTTGCTCCGGCTTGGATTGAACTGCAACCGTCTGCTGCTTAGGTTCCTGTCGTCCTGCCGGTTTGTCGGCCGATTTGGCGGCCGCCGCTCCATCATTTCTCTTTGCCGCTGCATTTGCCTTTACATCTTTGAAAAATTTCTCCACACTTTCCACCGCATCATTCTCCATTACGCTCATATGATTGTTCACCGGCTTGCCCAGTCGTTTTAAAATCGTAATAATCTCTTTACTGCTCATGTTCAAGGATTTCGCATACTCATACACTCTAATTTTATCTTTATTGTTATCTTGTTTTGTCAATACAGTCCACCTCCGTGCGTTCTCCTACTGCTTCAACATGCGCGCAAACCCCGCGTCCGTTACCGCAATAACGACCCGCGTTTCCTTACCGATGCTTGCCCCCAGCTGATCCCGACGGCCGTACTGATAAATAGGAACCCCATAATAACTGCATTTATCGTTAACTTTTTTGAATGTACCTTCGGAAGCGTCTTCGGCTATGATCACCAGCTTCGCCTGGCCGCCTCGTATTGCTTCAATGACCATATCTTCTCCGGTGACCAGTTTTCCTGCCCTCATAGCCAGCCCCAAATTCGAAAAAAATTTATCATTCTTCATCTTCGTCGTCCACCGCATCTTTTCCGGCAATAAACTCGTCTTCCACCTTAATGAAATCCTGTTCAAGCGCATCGTAAATGTCCGGAAGGACCGCAGTCTTCAGTGCGCGGTCCAAGGCACGCGACTTTTTGGCCAGCCTGAAGCAGGACTGCTTTCCGCACAAATAAGCTCCTCGCCCCGCTCTCTTTCCCTTCAGATCGATATGGAGCTCGCCGTCGGGAGTCTTTACCACTCGGATGAGTTCTTTCTTTGGCATCATTTGCTGGCAGGCCACGCATTTGCGTAGAGGTATTTTTCGCTGCTTCATCGTTTCATTCCCTCCCGTATGCTAATCCACCGACCCGCCTGATTTAGTCGATGCTGACCGAATCCTGATGCATTTCTTCGGAGTTGGCTTTAGGACGCCCATACTCCTGCTCCGCTTGCGTTTCGCTCTTGATATCGATCTTCCAACCGGTCAGCTTTGCGGCAAGCCGGGCGTTCTGCCCTTTAATTCCGATAGCAAGAGACAACTGGTAGTCGGGAACGATGACTCGTGCCATTTTTTCCGCTTCGAACACCTGTACCTCCAGAACCTTGGAAGGGCTCAAGGCATTGGCCACATATTCTTCAATGTTTTCCATCCAGCGGACAATGTCGATCTTCTCGCCTTTCAGTTCGTTGACGATCGTTTGTACGCGCATGCCCTTGGGACCTACGCAGGAGCCGACCGGATCAACCTCCTCGTTGCGGGAATGCACGGCGATTTTGGAACGGTACCCGGCTTCTCGCGCTACCGAGCGGATTTCCACCACGCCTTGGAAAATTTCCGGAACTTCCAGCTCGAACAAACGTTTAAGCAGACCCGGATGGGTACGTGACAGCACAATTTGCGGACCTTTGGTCGTATTTTCCACTTTTGTGATATATGCTTTCACACGGTCGCCCTGTTTGAATTTGTCCGTAGGCATCAACTCGCCAAGCGGCATCACCGCCTCAATCTTGCCGAGATCAATGTACAGGTTGCGTTGGTCCTGACGCTGTACAATCCCGTTGACGATGTCTTCTTCCTTGTCCACATAAGCGTTATATATCAAACCGCGTTCCGCTTCACGGATCCGCTGCGTGACGACCTGCTTTGCGGTCTGCGCCGCAATACGCCCGAAATCCCGCGGCGTCACTTCGATTTCGACGATATCGTTTAATTGATAGTTTTGATTTATCTCCCGTGCGGCGTGAAGTGAAATCTCCAGGCGAGGGTCGAGCACTTCATCCACAACCGTCTTGCGCGCATAAACTTTAATCAGACCCGTATGGCGGTTGATATCGACGCGCACGTTCTGCGCTGTATTGAAGTTGCGCTTATAACTGGAAATTAGAGCCGCCTCGATGGCATCGATGAGCACTTCTTTGGAAATGCCCTTTTCTCTTTCAATTTCATTTAACGCTTCAATAAAATCCATGTTCATTTGAACGGAGTTCCCCCTCTCGTATAATTGAGAAATGTGACTAACGACAATTCAATGCTTTATCAGAACACAATGGCAAGCCGTGCGCTTGCCACTTTCGCAAAAGGTATAACATGCTGTTTCTTGCCGACTTCAATCACTACCGTCTGCTCGTCGAACGACAGGAGCTTGCCCTCGAACTCTTTTAAACCGTCAACCGGTTCATAAGTCGTAACGAAAACATGCTCCCCTACCGCCTTGTGATAATCCTGGGTTTTCTTTAAGGGGCGCTCTGCTCCCGGGGACGACACCTCAAGGAAATAGGCGTTTGGTATCGGGTCCTTTTCGTCCAGCCTTGCGCTCAAATATTCGCTGATGCGCCCGCAGTCGTCAATGTCGATGCCGCCTTCCTTGTCGACGTACACCCTTAGAAACCAGTTGCCGCCTTCCTTGACATATTCAATGTCGATCAGTTCAAATCCGTTCTCGTCCAAAAAAGGCCGGACCAGCTCTTCCACTGTGGATTTGATGTGTGTGCTCAACCTGCTTCCTCCTATTCACTCGCTTGAATGCCTTATACAAAATGTAAAGAGTGGGTTTCCCCACTCTCTGGTTACGAGATATAACATTACTACCGTAGAAGATTATACCATAAGTGCCGTTCAATTTGCAATAATGATGAAAACGACAACCTCTTCCGTTTAAAACAGCGAAAGCTGGTTTGTCTCCGGCAAACCTCGGAAGCAGCCCATGCCGGCCAAAATTTCTACAATCGTTTTCGACGCTTTACTGCGCGTTTGGAAATCCTCGATGGACAAGAACGGACCATCGTTTCGGGCCGCTGCGATATTTTTGGCCGCATTCTCGCCGATTCCGCCAACAGCCGAAAACGGCGGTATAAGGGAGTCTCCGTCAATCAGAAACTTGGTAGCGTCCGATTTGTACAAATCGATGCTTTTGAATGTAAACCCGCGCGCAGTCATCTCCAGCGCCATCTCAAGGATCGATATCATATTTTTTTCTTTCGGGGAGGCTTGAAAGCCCTTTTCCTCGATCTCGATCAGCCTGCTGAGAATCGCGTCGTAGCCCTGGCACAGGAGCTCAATCTCAAAGTCCGTCGCCCGAACGGAGAAGTAGGTCGCATAGTAAGCAATCGGATGGTACAGCTTAAAGTAAGCGGTACGTACGGCGGAAATGACATAGGCAGAGGCGTGCGCCTTCGGGAACATGTACTCGATCTTCTCGCAGGAGTCGATGTACCACTGCGGGACATTATGCTTCTTCATCTCTTCTTTCCACTCTTCGGTAAGCCCTTTACCCTTACGCACGCTCTCGGTAATTTTAAAGGCGAGTCCCGCGTCCATTCCCGCTTTATAAATCAAATACAGCATGATATCGTCGCGGCAGCCAATTACCGTTTTGATCGTACATATGCCTTTTCTTATCAGCTCTTGCGCGTTGCCGAGCCACACTCCGGTGCCATGAGACAGCCCGGATATTTGCAGCAGATCCGCGAAGCTGCTGGGCTTTGCCTCTTCCAGCATCTGACGCACGAACTTCGTCCCCATCTCCGGAACGCCGTACGTCGCTACGGGTGTCCGAATCTGTTCCGGCGTGACGCCAAGCGCTTCTACGGAGTTGAACATGCTCATGACCTTCGGATCGTTCATAGGGATCGTTGTCGGATCGACCCCCGTCAAATCCTGCAGCATCCGCATCATCGTTGGATCATCGTGTCCCAGTATATCAAGCTTGAGCAGATTGGCATCGAACGCGTGATAATCAAAATGCGTCGTCTTCCATTCCGCGCTTGTGTCGTCGGCCGGGTACTGGACCGGCGTAATATCATTAACATCGATATAATCCGGAACGACCACGATCCCCCCGGGATGCTGTCCTGTGCTTCGCTTAACCCCCGTACAACCCATAGCCAAACGGTTCAGCTCCGCTCCGCGCCACTTTTTGCCGTGCTCCTCTTCATATTTTTTCACGAATCCGTAAGCCGTCTTTTCGGCAACCGTACCGATCGTTCCGGCCCGGAATACGTTTTTCTCGCCAAACAGCACCTTCGTGTAGTTGTGAGCATGCGGCTGGTATTCGCCGGAGAAGTTCAGATCGATATCGGGGACCTTATCCCCTTTAAAGCCAAGGAACGTTTCAAACGGAATGTCCTGACCGTCACCTTTCAACTTCTCGCCGCAATTCGGGCAATTTTTATCCGGAAGATCGAAGCCGCTCGGAATCGACCCGTCGAGAATCCACTCGCTGTGTTTGCACGATTTGCATACATAATGAGGCGGCAGGGGGTTGACCTCGGAAATCCCCAGAAACGTAGCCACGACGGAGGAGCCGACGGACCCCCGGGAGCCGACGAGATAGCCGTCTTGGTTGGATTTTTTCACAAGCCGCTCGGATATCAAATAGTTCGCAGAGAAGCCATACTTGATGATCGGCACCAATTCCTTCTCCAGCCGCGCCGTCACCACTTCCGGAAGCGGATCCCCATAAATCTGCCGCGCGGTTTCGTAGCAAGTGTTGCGGATTTCTTCGT
The DNA here is from genome assembly GCF_900099895.1 of Paenibacillus naphthalenovorans. Lineage (GTDB taxonomy): Bacteria > Bacillota > Bacilli > Paenibacillales > NBRC-103111 > Paenibacillus_G > Paenibacillus_G naphthalenovorans. The sequence goes on along the minus strand of NZ_FNDY01000012.1, from coordinate 63,032 downwards.
CCGCACCCTCGATGATCGGTGTGAACAGCTTCGTCGGGAACAGCTCCAGCTCCTCGAACTGGTCGGCAAGCTCGGAGGTGTTTTTGACAACGACCTCATAAGCCGTCTCTTTACCCAAATATTCGAATTCGGCCAGCATTTCCTTCGTAGTCCTGAAATGAACGTCCGGCTTGCGGATGTCTTTCAAAGGACTAAAGCCCGTAATCCCGTGAATCGTAATGTCGCGCGATATTTTTTCACGCGGATGCAGGTAGTGCACATTGCCGGTTGCAATGACCGGTTTGCCGAGCTTGCGCCCGATCTCAATGATTTTACGGTTCGCATCCTCCAACTGTGCAGGGCTTCCAACCAGGCCTTTTTCCACCAAATGCATATTGATGCCGGTCGGTTGAATTTCCAGCACATCGTAGAACGCTGCAACGTTCTCCGCTTCTTCCAACGATTTATTGAGCACCGTTTCAAAAAACTCGCCCTTTTCGCATCCGGAAGCGATGATCAGGCCCTCGCGCATTTCCTGCAGCTTACTCTTGGGAATGCACGCCACCCGGTGGAAATATTCCGTATGCGATAAGGATACCAGGGTGAACAGGTTCTTTTTGCCTATCATGTTCTTGGCATAAATACAACAGTGGAACGGCCGTTGGGTAGCCAGGTTCTTGCCCACCTGATCGTTAAGCCGATCCAGCTGCGTGTATCCCCTGTCCGCCGCTTCCTTTAACAGATGGAAGAGCACGAAGCCAAGCGCAATCGAATCGTCGATGGCCCGGTGATGGTTGTCCAGACTCACCTTGAACTTATCCGCCAGTGTATTGAGACGGTGGTTCTTCATCGTCGGGAACAATAAACGCGCCAGCTCCAGCGTGTCCAGCACCGGATTGCTCACTTCCGGCAGGCCAAGCCGCTTGCAGTTGGCCTGAATAAATCCGATATCGAACCTGGCGTTGTGCGCGACCAGAACGCTATCCCCGACAAACTCGATGAATTTAGGAAGCACATCCTCCAGTTCCGGAGCGCCCTTTACCATATCATCGGTGATGTTGGTCAATTGCTGGATATTGTACGGAATCCGTTCGTGCGGATCGATGAATGTAGCAAAACGGTCAATCTCCTTGCCTTCCTTCATTTTGACGCCGGCGATTTCAATGATTTTGTTGCTGGTCACGGACAAACCGGTCGTCTCGATGTCGAAAATAACGTACTCCGCGTCGGCAATCGCGATGTCGGTCGCATTCATGACCACTTGGACCGAATCGTCAATCACATTGGCCTCCAGTCCGTATATGACCTTAATGCCGTGTTTCTTCGAAGCTTTATAAGCCTCGGGAAAACTCTGAACGCCGCTGTGATCGGTGACGGCGATCGCCTTGTGCCCCCATTTGGCCGCTGTTTTAATATACTGATCCACAGGAGTAATCCCGTCCATCGTACTCATCGTCGTATGTAAATGAAACTCTACGCGCTTCTCCTCGGCATCATCCATACGATCCGGCGGCGCCACGATTTCGTTTATATCCGATGGAATCATGACCAACTCGGGTGTTTGCATAAACCGGTCGTACTCCACCCGTCCACGCAGCTTCAGCCATTTGCCGTTGGTGATGAGGTTGTAGATTTTTACGTCTTCCTTCGTTTTGGCGAATGCCTTCACCATAATGGAATCGGTAAAATCCGTGATGTTAAACATATATAAAGTGCTTCCGTTTTTCAGCTCCTTGACTTCCATGCCGAATACGGTTCCCTGCACCGTAATTTTCTTTTCCTCGTCCTGTACCTCTTGCAGCGGTACGGCCGGTTCCTTGATGTCATAGCCGACCATCAGCTTAAGTTCTTCATTTGACTGCGATGCCGCTTCGTTCTCCGCTTCCACCGCCGTCATGATGACACTTGCGACCTCTTTTTCTTCCTGAGCGATCTGCTTCGCGAATTTCTCCATTTCTTGCTCCCGTGACCCGCTCACGGCATACTTCACATAAAAATCAACGCCGAAGAATTGGCTGAAATAGTTCTGAATCAAGCCGCCGATATTTTTCTTCTTCGCCAGCTCAAGCCCGATGGAATCCAGCAGATGAAGCGTCAGCACGTTATCCTTCACTTCAATGTGCGCCTTGGTCATCCATCCGTTGATGGACGCCGCCTCCCGCTGCACCCACTCGATAAACATGCTCCAATACTCATGCGCGACCGCTTCCGGTTTGACCTCCGCCGTGTACTGCAGCACGAAACGTATCGCGGCAATATGTGAAAATTTATCGCGTATCATCTTGCAGAAGGAACGATAGATGTCAGAAGGGACGATTTGGCTTTTCACGATAAAGAAGACCCATTCTTTATTTTTACGACTCGTCTCTACCTTATCAATATATCCGTCCGAAAAAAAAGACTGAACTACATCCGTCGGAACGCCCGCCTGATGCATCAGCATCTCAAACCTGTCGCGTTTATGCGCCGTACTGCTGCTGCTCATCTTGACCTCCTATCTAAAGAAAAGCTCCTGATCAAAGCCCTTTCGTTAAAGAACCGTTCGTGGTTTAACTGCAGCTTTTCTTGCGATTATAGAATCCTCCGGCTCCGTTGAAACTTTCAGATGATGTATTCTTAAAAAATAAGGGGCTTGTATGGACAAACCCCTAAATTGGTTTCGTATTTTAGTACGCTCGTCCGAATACAACGGTATGCTTGGCATCCGAACCGCAAACAAGACATTTGGTTTTGTTCGTTCCCGGCTCAAACGGGATATTGCGGCTTGTAGCGCCTGTCTCTTCCTTCACGTGCGCTTCGCAAGTCTCCGATCCGCACCAGCCCGATAGCGCGAACCCCCGTTTCTGTTCGAAAAACGACTTCAGCTCGTCCACGGAGTCCGCCTCTGTCATATGCTCGTCGCGGAAACGCTTGGCCCGATCATACATTTCCTGCTGCGTTTCCGTCAGCAGCTTTTGCACTTCTTCCGTAAATTGATCCTGGGCCACGATGCGCTTCTCGCCGGTAATCCGGGAAACCAATACCACCTGACCGTTCTCCATATCGCGCGGTCCGAGCTCGACGCGAACCGGAACGCCGCGCATTTCGTATTCATTGAATTTCCAACCCGGGCTTTGGTCCGGACGGTCATCCACTTTCACGCGCACACCGGCCTTCTTCAACTGATCATAAAGCTCGTTAACCCGGCCGACCACCTGTTCGCGTGTTTTGGGCGGTCCAATCGGGATCATAACCACCTGCGTCGGAGCCACTTTCGGCGGCAATGCAAGCCCGCGGTCATCTCCATGGACCATAATCAGGGCCCCGATTAACCGGGTGCTGACGCCCCATGAAGTGGTGTGGCAGTATTGATGCTGGTTTTCCCGATCCAAATATTTGATGTCGAACGCTACGGCAAAGTTCGTGCCCATATAATGGGAAGTTCCGGCTTGTACCGCTTTTCCGTCCTTCATCATCGCTTCGATAGAATATGTATCAACGGCTCCGGCGAACTTCTCGGAAGGTGTTTTTTGTCCCATGATGACAGGAATCGCAAGGAAATTTTCCACAAAATCACGGTAAATCTCCAGCATCTGCATCGTTTCTTTGCGTGCGTCCTCCTCATTCTCATGGGCCGTATGGCCTTCCTGCCACAGGAATTCGCTTGTACGCAGGAACGGCTGGGTACGCTTCTCCCACCGGACAACGTTTGCCCACTGGTTAATGAGCAGCGGCAGGTCCCGATAAGAGTTAATCCACTCGGAATACATATGACCGATCATGGTTTCGGACGTCGGGCGAATGGCAAGCCGCTCCTCCAGCTTCTCTCCGCCCGCTTCGGTTACCCAAGGCAGTTCCGGATTGAAGCCTTCGACGTGTTCTTTTTCTTTCTGAAAAAAGCTCTCAGGGATAAACATCGGAAAATAGGCGTTGCGGTGTCCGGTTTCTTTAAACCGCGCATCCAGTTCCTTCTGTATATGCTCCCATATTTCATATCCGTCCGGTTTAAACACGATACAGCCGCGGACCGGAGAGTAGCTCATCAGATCCGCTTTTTTGATCGTGTCAATGTACCAGCGCGAGAAATCTTCGCTTTGCGGCGTGATTTCCTTTACAAATTGTTTTTCCTGTTTTGAATTCGACATCACTCTGATTCTCCCCCTACAGAAGGCAGTTCTTACCCGTTCATCAAACGCAAAATATCGTTATACGTTACGGCAATCATAAGCAGCATCAGCATGGCGAAGCCGACAAAATGGACCATGCTCTCACGGCTGGGATCGACCGGTTTGCCCCGCACCGCTTCAAGTCCCAAAAAGACTAGGCGGCTTCCGTCCAAAGCCGGAATCGGCAGAAGATTGAAAAGCCCCAAATACAGACTCATAATGGCAGTCCACGAAATATACTGCGCCCATCCTGCGCTGGCCTGCTCGCTTGTAAACTCGACGATCCTCACAGGTCCTCCCAAATCGTCAAGTTTAAACTGCAGTGTCGCGAGCTTGCCGAATCCATCCAATATCAGCATGGTAGCGGAAGAAAGGCTGTTCCAGCCGCTTTTCAGTCCTTCCATTACGGTAGCCGGTCTCGTCTCGGCAACGAGCGTAACGCCGACGCGAATCACCCCGTCCTGGTCGACAGCCGGCGTCACATTCTTCCTGATGATCTCCCCGTTACGTTCAATCGTCCAATCCATGGGTTTATTGACGGAGCTTTGAATAAGGGAGGTCAGCTTGTTTCGATCCGCTCCGATGTCCACTCCGTTTACGTTCAAAATCAAATCCCCGGATTGAAGCCCCGCAAGCTGAGCGGCGGAACCCGGCACCGTACCGGCAATTTTCACTTTATGCGGCACGCCGGCAATAAACACAACGGTCACGAACAGAATGAACGCCAAAATAAAGTTCATCAAAGGGCCGGCAAATATCGATAGAGCCCTCTGGCCTACCGTTTTGCTGCCAAATTGGCGGTCCCAGGGAGCGATTTGAATTTCCTTGTCTTTGCTGATCATCATCGCTTTGGGATGGACGGAAAACCGTTGGATGTCGCCGTCGACGTCCAGGCGGACAAACAACTTTTTCTCCAAATCGATCTGTTCAACCACACCTTCCAAGCTGCCTGTACGACTGTCAAAGTCGTTTAAATAAATGTGGGTAACTTGATCGTCGGTCAGCTTAACGGCGATGCGTTGTCCCGGATTGATTTGAACGATTTCCGGATCTTCTCCGGCCATTCTTACAAAACCGCCGATCGGAAGAAGACGCAGTGTATATCGGGTTTCATCCTGTTTGAAGGACAGCAGCTTCGGTCCAAATCCAATGGCAAACTCTCTGACCAAAATGCCTGCACGTTTAGCAAAATAAAAATGTCCCCACTCATGAATCGATACGAGAACAAAAAACAAGAGCACAATTTGAAATATATTCTGCAGCGTCGCCAATACTTTTACGGCCTCCTTAAGCACGAATGTTCACATCGATAGTTACGTAAAAGGCGTTTCCTTATCTTAAGATTAACATTAATGATGAAAGGAATACAAGCCGCCCCGTGATATGAACCTATGACCGGTTTACCGGAAAAATGCTTGCTGCTTCAGGCTGCCATTATAGCTGTGGCATGACGTTCCGCGCGGCCAGCCTTGCCCATTTGTCGATCTCGAAGATCGCAGGCAAGTCGGGGAATGCGACCGGTTCGTGTTCGGCCATCACTTGTTCAATGACGCGCTCGATGTCCAAAAAGGAAATCTCTCCTTTTAAGAACCGTTCCACCGCCACTTCATTGGCTGCATTATACACCGTCGGCATAGATCCGCCGATTCTGCCGCTTTCAAAAGCCATTCGCAGGCACGGATACCGCGAGAAATCCATCTCGCGAAAATGCAGTCTGCCTATATCTTTCAACCGCAGCCGCCCGGCAGGTGTTTTCATCCGGTTCGGATACGTCAACGCATATTGAATCGGCACCCGCATGTCGGGCAGCCCCATCTGTGCGATGACGCTGTAATCTTTAAACTCGACAAAGGAATGAATGATGCTCTCCGGATGAATCAGCACTTCGATCTGGTCGTAAGACAAGTCAAAGAGCCAATGAGCTTCAATCACTTCCAAACCCTTGTTGACCATGGTCGCCGAATCGATCGTAATTTTGGCGCCCATGGCCCAATTCGGATGCTTCAATGCATCCTCAACCGTAACATGCTTAAGCTCGTCACGAGTACGGTCCCGGAAGCTTCCGCCGGAAGCGGTCAGCGTAATCGTATGTATTTGTTCTTGGCGCTCACCCTGCAAACATTGGAAAATAGCGGAATGCTCGCTATCGATCGGCAAAAGGCGAACGCCCCGCCGATTAGCAAGCCCGGTTACGAGATGACCGGCACTGACCAAGGTTTCTTTATTGGCCAGTCCGATTTGTTTCCCTGCTTCTATAGCCGCGATAGTCGGCGCCAAGCCTTGGCTACCCACAACCGCCGTGACGACAAACTCGGCATCCGTACCTGCCGCGATCTCGATGAGCCCCTCTTCTCCGTAATATACCTTTACATCCGAGGGGATTTCCAGTGATAACTGCTCTGCCAGCTCCTTTGTCGCTACCGAAGCCTTGCGCGGACGAAACTGCCGGATTTGTTCCGCCAGCAGCTTAATGTTATGTCCTCCGGACAAGCCCTCCACCGTATACTGCTCAGGATAATGGGAAATGACATCCAGCGTTTGCGTGCCGATAGAGCCGGTGGAGCCCAGAATGCTGATTTTTTTCACAATTGTTTACCTCCGGCTATATTATACGTGAGGGATCCATGACAGCAGGTGAAGAAACGGAAAAACAATCAACCAGCTATCCGTCCGGTCCAGCACGCCGCCGTGACCCGGAAGAATCGCACCCGTATCTTTAATGCCTTTTACCCGTTTGTAAGCGGACTGCATTAAATCCCCCATTTGGCCAACGACAGCAATCATCAGTCCAATCCAAGCCGCGCGAGCATAATCGAGAAGCTCGGGTTTAAACGAGGCGAAGATCAACGCAACAAGGATCGAAATCACCACTCCGCCAATGGCGCCTTCCACTGATTTTTTGGGGCTGATCGCCGGCCAAAGCGGTGTTTTCCCAAACTTTGATCCAACAAAATAGGCGCCGGAATCCGTTGACCAAATGCAAAGGAATACAAGCAGCGTCCAATACAACCCGTTTTCGGTCAGGTCTCTTGTCGCAATCATGTAATGAAATCCGAAACCGATATACACCATGCCGATGAAGGCCATCGCAATATGATCTATCGTTGTTTTGTTTTTGGAAATGACCGTTGCGGCCATAAAAAGAAACATGAACAACCAGACCAGTTGACTCAGCGTAACTCCGGTATGCTGCCACTGCAGGGTAAGGCAAAACACCCCTAAATAGCCGATGATGACAATGGCTTTGTTTCCCTTCAGTCCGTTCATCCGCAGAAACTCATCGTAACCGATCATCGACAATATCAAAAGAAGCCCGGCAAACCAATAACCGCCCAAATAAAGCATGATGAAAAACCCGATCCCTGCGACGATCCCTGTGACGATTCTCTGCTTCAATTCCATTCCTCCATAGAACTACAACCCACCGTATCTTCTGGCCCGGCGCTGGTACTCTTGTATAGCTTCGAAGAAATGCCGCTCCGTAAAATCAGGCCAGCAAAGATCCGTAAACCACAGCTCCGAGTATGCGAGCTGCCACAGCATGAAATTACTGATGCGTTTCTCCCCGCTCGTGCGAATTAACAAATCGGGGTCCGGAAGCGGATCGGTCAGCAAATATTTGGAAAACAAGGTTTCGTCGATTCCGTCCGGATGTACTTTGTTCTCTTTCGCATCTTGTACAAGCTGTTGGATGCCCCGAAGCATCTCTTTGCGGCTGCCGTAGTTCAGTGCAAAATTTAAAATAAGACCTGTATTCCGCTTCGTCTGATCGATCGCGTCTTCAATGGCTTTAAGCGTATGATCCGGAAGGCCCTCTTGCCAGCCGGTCATACGGATTTGGACGTTGTTGGCTATGAGTTCGTCGATTTCCTTGGGGAAAAATTCAAGCGGAAGTTTCATTAAATAGTCGACTTCCTCTTTCGGCCGCTTCCAGTTTTCCGTGGAAAAGGCATACATCGTAAGCACCTGCACACCGATGCTGTCCGCCGCCATCGTGATTCTCTTCACGTTTTTCATCCCGGAATGGTGTCCGGCAACCCGCGGCAGTCCGCGCTTTTGCGCCCAGCGGCCATTACCGTCCATAATCACAGCCACATGATTTGGAATATTATCTGCATCGAGCTGCCGGGCGAGCTCCTCACCCTCCGGTTTGCTTCCAAACCATTTCTTGAAAGGTATCATGCTAATCCCCCATCAGGAAAGACTAAAAGCCCCCTCAAACAAGGGGGTCTTCACCAATTACACTTCCATAATTTCCTTCTCTTTAGCTGCGAGCACTTTGTCGACTTCAGCAATATACTTATCCGTAAATTTCTGAATATCGTCTTGATGGCGACGGGATTCGTCTTCGGAAATCCCCGTCTTTTCCAACTTCTTGATATCGTCATTGGCATCGCGGCGAATATTGCGGATGGCGACTTTGGCCTCCTCGCCGTACTTCTTCGTCATTTTAACCAGCTCTGTACGGCGCTCTTCCGTCAATGCCGGAATGACGATACGAATGGAGCTGCCGTCATTGGTAGGTGTAAGGCCAAGATCCGATTTCATGATCGCTTTCTCAATAGCGGACACAGAGCTTTTATCCCAAGGCTGGATCATCAGCGTCCGGGAGTCCGGCGTGTTAATATTGGCCAGTTGGTTCACCGGGGTCATCGTACCGTAGTACTCTACCTGCACACGATCGAGCAGTGCCGGTGTTGCGCGCCCCGCACGAAGCGAAGCCAGCTCCTTCTTCAGCGCACCAATCGCTTTTTCCATACGGTTTTCCGCATTTTTCTTTATCGATTGAGGCATCGTTATACACTCCCTTTTACTATCGTACCGATTTTTTCACCGAGTACCACTCGCTTGATATTGCCGCTTTCCGTAATCGAGAAAACGATCAACGGTATGTTGTTGTCCATACATAAGGAGGATGCGGTTGAATCCATTACACCCAAATTTTTGTTGAGCACTTCAAGATAAGTGAGCGTTTCGAACTTTTGAGCATCCGCATGTTTGAACGGATCCGCGGAATAAACGCCATCGACTTTGTTTTTCGCCATCAGGATAACCTCTGCCTCGATCTCAGCCGCTCTGAGCGCAGCTGTCGTATCGGTGGAGAAGTACGGATTTCCTGTGCCTGCCGCGAAAATAACCACTCTTCCTTTTTCCAAATGACGCATTGCTCTCCGGCGGATATAAGGCTCGGCAACCTGCTGCATCGTTATCGATGATTGAACGCGGGTAGGCACTCCGATCGTCTCCAGAGCATCCTGAAGCGCCAGCGCATTCATCACGGTCGCAAGCATGCCCATATAATCTGCGGTAGCACGGTCGATGCCTCTCGCGCTGCCGGCAATTCCGCGCCAAATGTTTCCTCCCCCGACGACAATGGCAACCTCGACTTGCAGGTCCACAACTTCCTTCACCTGCTGGGCGATGGATGAAATCACTTCAGCGTCGATGCCGTATCCCTGCTGTCCTGCCAAAGCTTCACCGCTAAGTTTCAAAACCACTCTTTTATATATCGGATGTTCCAAACAACAACCCTCCGTTTCAATCAGACCGCATTCCCTCTCTTGTTAAAAAAGAAGGAACACCAAGTGTTCCCACATTTCCTTGCCTATTCACTTCGATCAACGTTTTACTTGCGACATAACTTCTTCCGCAAAGTTTTCCTGCTTCTTCTCCAAGCCTTCTCCGAGCTCATAACGAACAAAGCGGCGGATCGAAATATTCTCTCCGATGGTGGCCACTTTTTCGTTCAGAAGAGCATTGATCGTTTTGTCCGGATCTTTAATGAAGGACTGCTCCAGCAAGCAGAATTCTTCAAAGAATTTGCTCATGCGGCCTTCCACCATCTTTTCAACGATGTTAGCCGGTTTGCCTTCATTCAAAGCCTGGTTTTTCAAGATTTCGCGTTCTTTATCCAAAGCTTCCTGCGGAACATCCTCACGGCGAACATATTTCGGATTCGCCGCTGCAATTTGCATTGCGATGTCACGGGCGAATTCTTTAAAAGAATCCGTTTTGGCCACGAAGTCGGTTTCGCAGTTGATTTCAACCAGTACGCCAATTCTTCCGCCGGCATGAATATAGGATTCCACAACACCTTCCGTTGCAATCCGGCCAGCCTTGTTTGCTGCCGCAGACAAGCCTTTCTCACGAAGGATCTCAGCCGCTTTCGTCAAATCTCCGTTTGCTTCCTCTAATGCTTTTTTGCAATCGAGCATACCCGCTCCGGTTTTTTCGCGCAATTCTTTTACTGCTGCCGCATTAACTGCCATAAGTTTGGCCTCCTCGAGTTCAATATGTAACCCTAAAAAAAGGGCGGTGAAAGGATTTTGCACCTTCAAACCACCCTTTCATGTATTCAATCCATTAGGCTGTCGTTTGTTCGCCTTGATGCGCTTCGATGACTGCGTCAGCGATTTTGGCTGTCAGCAGTTTTACCGCACGAATAGCATCATCGTTACCCGGAATGACATAGTCAATTTCGTCCGGATCGCAGTTTGTATCGACAATACCGACGATCGGAATACCCAGCTTGCGAGCTTCGGCAACGGCAATCCGCTCTTTGCGAGGGTCGATGACGAACAGAGCGCTCGGCAAACCTTTCATATGCTTGATACCGCCCAGGAATTTCTCAAGGCGATCTTTTTCTTTACGCAGGATAATTACTTCTTTCTTAGGAAGCACATCGAATGTGCCGTCCTCTTCCCATCTTTCCAGTTCATGAAGACGGTTGATCCGGTTTTCGATCGTTTTGAAGTTCGTCAGCGTTCCGCCGAGCCAACGTTGGTTAATGTAGTACATTCCGCAACGTTCTGCTTCTTCCTTAACGGAATCTTGCGCTTGCTTCTTCGTTCCTACGAACAAGATTGTGCCGTTCTCTTCAGCAATGGATTTGACGAAGTTATAAGCTTCCTCAACTTTTTTGACCGTTTTTTGCAGGTCAATGATATAAATTCCGTTTCTTTCGGTGAAGATGTATCGATCCATTTTCGGGTTCCAACGACGGGTTTGATGACCGAAGTGCACCCCAGCTTCAAGCAGCTGTTTCATGGAGATTACTGCCATCCTCACGCACCTCCTCTGGTTTTGGTTTTTTGGTTTCCTCCGCCAATCTCATCTTCGCGGCAAAACTCCATTGACACACCAACCATCATGTTATGTAATAGCTGTTGCGATTGCCCTCAGAGCACCCTTGCCGGAATTAATCAGCGTGTGGATTTTAACACCGACAACTAATATACCATAACTGACATTGGTATGCAACACCCGCGATTTTAAACCTAATAACGACAAAATCGGACCCGGTCAGCCGGTTCCGATCCTAACGTGTCGTCAGCTTCGTAATTACTTCGGAAAGCTCCATCGGGCTCTTGAATACATGAATCCCGGTAACGATTTTATCATTTAACCGCTTGCGGCGCATCTCGTCCGCGAACGCTTTTCTGTCCGTAATGATACCGCTCGCCAGCAGCATATCCGCCACATGGCCCGCTGTCAAGCCGCCGGAGATATAAATGTAGGTTTCTTTGACCGGTGCGGAAGCCGCAGACTGCTGTTCGGCCGCCAGTTTTTCCTTTTCCTGCTGCAGTTTTTGCAGGACCAATGCATCGAGTTGGGTCTGATCATACAGCTTCTGGTCTTTGTCATACACCTGAAAATATACGGACGCGGCTTCCTTCAGCTGCGCCGGATTCATTTCTTCCAGGTCGGGACCGGACACTGCCGTTGAGGAAGACGCATTCATCAATTGGAGAAGCACCGCACCCAAAATCATTCCGGCGCCGAGTCCGGTAAGCATCGATTTATTGTTAGCCATCGGACAGCTCCTCCTGCTTGGCCAGTTGCAGAATCAGGTTGATTTCTCCTTTGTTCTTACCGAGCTTCTTCGCAATATAATCGGTCGATTTGCCCTGTTGATACAATGCGAACAGCTCACTGTACCGTTCCTTCATATCCGAAACGAACGATACGGCAGGCGGCTCCTGCGTGACCGGCTCAGGAGGGCTCGCCGCATTCGCCGCTTCGGCATGCCGTTCGGGTTCAACCGAACCGGCGGTTTCACCAGAGTTTCCCGCATCGCTTCGCGTTTGGTCAGACAGCCGCGCTTGAAGCTGCTCGCAAACATACCCTATCCGGCTGATCTCCTGCTGAAGCTGGCTCCCTTGCTTTTCGAGTGTTTCTATGCGGTAAACGAGCTTAGCCGAATGCAGCTCGTATTCCTTCTTCGTTTCGGCAACCATCTGAATTAACGCTTTGTTCTGTTCGTCAAGCTCGGCGGCAAAATGGTCCATTGTTTCTTCCATTTCACTGAGCATGCTGCCGCTCTGCGATTTGCTTCCTTGGTTTCCCGAGCTTCTCGGAACCATTCTGGCATACACGATCAGCACGAGACCGACAAGCACAATATAAATCCAAGGTTGGTTCACTGCATTCACCTTTTTCACACAAGGGTTAAAGCGACAAATCGATATGCTGTCCTTTGAACGGATGGTCTCTCCGGGGCTCAGGCCTGGCGCCGCTCTGACCGGCAAACTTGCCGTCCCTACGGCGTTTTTCTTGCCCGTGCTGCCGCTTTGGCCCATCGTCCTTCACGGTGGAGCCGTTGGTCTCCTCCGCTTTGGCAGCGACTTGTCGCTCTTTCAACGTATGTTTTTCAGCTTCATTTGAGAGCACCGTCTGATCCTGAACAGGCTTGTTCATCAGTTGATGCTGCTTTAGTCCGGCTTCATCATTCTTATGAAGAGCGAACTGCATCTCAATGGATTTTAGGCTCATTTCAGGTACCCTCCTTTAAGCCGGGGCTTACATGATCAGCCGTTAAACGATTGGAAGCATGGCAATATCTCCGTCGAGCAATTGAAATTTCACCCGATGCGATGTGTCTTTAACGAATTTCGTATATCGCCCGATCACGATTTTCGCTCCGCTGTAGATCGTTGAAATGACTTCCACCTTGGCTTTTTCCGAATCCTCCAGCGACTTCTCGATTTCGAAGATCCGATTTTTGGCTGCGGTCATCTCTTCGGCGGTCTGCTTTTTATTGTGGTTCAGCTTGATGCGCATGGACACTTTATCCGGCCCAAGCTGCCCGGCGGCAGCCAACTGATCCAGCAAAGTAAGTGCTTTCTCCGTTTTTTCCATATTCTCGCTCATGGTTCTAAGATGGGCGCGAAGCTGCTGCAGCTCATTGCGAAGCTCAGGAAGCACCCCTACCTCAATGACTGTCGTCGTTGACATGGAGTTTCCGATGGTGCGGGCAGCGACCCACTCTCCCGCCTGAATCATTCCGCCGACAATGAGCCCTTTCGTGCCTTTGCAAACCACCCGCTTGCCCGCGCGGATTTGCGAATGCATAATGCTTTGACTGACGAGAACTTCCTCTCCCGCTTCCACCGTGGCGTCTTGAATAAAGGAGCTTTTCACCCGGTTGCCTGCCCGAATGACACTTTTGTAATGTCCAAGAATGCCGGCGGTAATTTCGATGGAGCCTTCTGCTTCCAGATCGGCTCCGTCCACGCTTCCGGTGATCCGGATATCGCCGGCTGCTTTGATCCGAAAGCCCGGGAGCACACTGCCGCGGATGACAACCGCCCCGACAAAGTCAATATTGCCTATGTTATAGTCCACGTCCCCGTTCACTTCAAAAATCGGAAATACGTTGATCTTATCCCGGTCCGTTTTCGTCACCATACCGTCGATGGCCGCGTACATGGCTGTTTGCTCCGGGTCCACAACAACGTTTTTGCCGATTTTGAATCTGGCTTCTTTGCCGTCTTTGGCAAACAAGGTTTCACCTGTAACCGCTCTTCCCGGCGTGCCTGGAATGGCAGGAACCTTTTGAGCGATCAGCTGGCCTTTGCGTACATTGTGGATCGACGTCACTTCCTTGTAATCCACTTTGCCGTCGTCAAGCTCCGCCGGTTTTTTCAATTTGTCATCCAAATTGTACAACATGTGGATATGGCCGTCCTGACCGTCAATCGGAGGGTGGCCTTGGGCAATCAGCGTCCTGGAATTGAAAAAGGCTGCGGGATTCTCGGCGATGGCAGTCAGCTTCTCCTCATCGATTCCGAACACGATATGGTGAGATTTTAAAAATTCCTCCAGCGCTTCACGCGAAATCTGAAAGGATTGGTCACAATTCGTAAACTGTAAATATGCGGACAATTTATCGTCTGACAAGGAGATATCCAAGTAAAAACTGATCGGCAACTCCGAATCACTCATCGTTACTCCGCCTTCCATTGGTTAATCGTATAACAAATGGGTCTTGTGCCGGCTCAAAGCGCCCTTCAAGCGCTGAATCGCTTTGGAATGCAGCTGGGAAATTCGCGAGGGGGAAAGGCTCATGACCTCGGCAATCTCGCTTAAAGACAATTCTTCATAATAGAAAAGCGAAACCACGGTTCTTTCCTTTTCCGTCAACCGCTCTATCGCTTTTGCCAACGTTTCCTTTATATAAACCTCGTTTACTTTGAATTCAGGGTTTTTGGCCTTCTCATCGATCAATAAAGAAAGTCTCGTCTCCGAATCCTCTTCTCTAATGGGATCATCAATGGAACAAACGGTAGAAACGGCAACGTCCTGCACCATTTGTTGAAAATCGTTCTCGCTAACTCCCAAATAGTCGCTCATTTCGGTATCCGAAACGGAACGTAAATAGCGCTGTTCGAGCACCTGGTAAGCTTCTTCAATCTTTTTGGCTTTCTCGCGCACTGAACGGGGAACCCAATCTCCTTGACGGAGGCCATCGATGATAGCGCCGCGGATTCGCCATGAAGCATAAGTTTCAAACTGCAATCCACGCTGATAATCAAATTTTTCTATAGCATCGATAAGTCCCATCACGCCGAAGCTGGACAAATCTTCTTTGGACACATTTTTGGGCAGGCCGATGGAGAGACGGCTGGACACATAGTCCACAAGCGGCAAGTACGTTTCGATCAGTGCCTTTTTTGCTTCCAATATCTTATTTTCTCTCCATTGCACCCATACGTCCATATTGGCTAAGTGGGATTTTTGGCTGATCATGACGGACTGTCACCACCCTTATTCATCAGACATTCGACGAACCGCTTGCGCCATCTCTTCCGGATCCGGCTGTTTTTTTACCCGGAGCTTCGGAGGATTCAACGGAGTAAAGTCAGCCGCTGCTGATTTCGGATCGGCTCCGGGTTTTAGCAGCTCATGCAGCTCCTCGTCCTCGTCAGGGGTCACCGCATCGACTGCGATACCTTTGGCTTCCGTTTCCCCGGCTTCCTGTTCTTGTACAGAAAGACGGTTCAGTCCGGCAAAGGTGCCCAGCAGAAAACGACACAAAAACACGAGAATAAACAGTATCGCAAAGCTGTAAAAGCTACGAATGATGGTTGTTAGCCAAATATTTTTGGACATGGAAAGTACAAACGTGACAATAAACGCCAAAGCGCCTATGATAAAATTCCAACGAATCGATCCAATCATGGTTCACAATTCCTTCACGCCGTGTTGTACGCTGCGAACTACAAGAATACCCGTTTGACAATCAAACTCTATCGTTCTGCCATAATTGGCCCCGGTATCTTCCGCCTTGATCGGAATGCTGTAGCGGTGGAGCACTTCTTTGCAGGACTCTACATTCCGCGGACCGATCCGCATCGAGTCGGATTGGGTGACGAATGAAAACATTTGTGCGCCCCCGGCCATTTTGGCTTCCATACGCCGAATCTCTGCACCAAGCGCTTGCATCAGACGGATCAGCTCCGGAAGGGCAGAGTCCGCATATTTGGCAATGTTGAACTTTCCTTCTCTTGCGATATCCGAGCTGGGGAGCATGATATGCGCCATTCCCGCCACTTTTACCTTGGCATCGTACAAAGTAACGCCTACGCAAGATCCCAAACCTGTTGTTTTCAACACCCCGGTCTTGTGTGCTACATTCAGGTCGGCCATTCCAACTTTAATGAGGTTTTCTTGAATCATGGAGTCTGTACTCCCAAAGCAACAAAAATTCGTTCAAACGATTCCGGATCCGGGATCAGGAAAAAATGACCCTCAATTTCATCATGACCGTCCAAAAATTTCGTATCGATGAGCAGCGCCTGATCTCCCATTTGACCGAATTGAAGCAGGCCGTAGCTTAGAATCGCCCCTGCCATATCCATGGCCAGTGAAGGTACGGTGGGCTGCATATTCAGGTTTGTAAAATCCGCCAGCGAGGTTAGATAGGAGCCAGCCAATATATTACCGATCTCGTTCAAGGCCGAAAGCTCCATCTCCGAATATTCTTCTTCGCCGGTCTCCTCGATGCCAACCACATTGCGGAGCAGCTTTTTGGCGGAATCCATGGTAAGGATAAAGAACAGATTGCCGGGCGTCTCCCCCTCTACCCGCAGGAAGATGGCGATAACCACCTCTTCCGCACCGCCCACGCTTTCCGCTACTTCTTCAAACGGGAGCAGCCGCACTTTGGGGACCAGCATATCGACGGGCTTATCGAGCAGCTTGGACAATGCCGTAGCGGCATGTCCGGCGCCGATGTTGCCCACTTCCTTTAGAACATCCATCTGGAACTCTGCAAAAGAGTTGAAAGTTTCCACTAAACCTGCTCCTCTAACTTTTCCAATTGGATGATTTCATTTTTATTGAGTACTTCCTTCAGATTCAAAAGCACCAGCAGGCGTTCATCGCTCACTTTTGCGATACCCCGCAAATATTTCGCTTTGATTCCGCCTACGACTTCCGGAGGATCCTCAATGCAGTCGCTGTCGATATCGATAACGTCATTGGCCGCATCCACAATCAAACCGACTTCCAAATCCCCTACAGCTACGATAATGATGCGCGTGTTGTCGGTATATTCGCTCGGCGGGAAGCCAAAGCGGCCATGCAAATCAATAACCGGCGTTACCACACCGCGGAGATTAATGACGCCCCGGACGAAATCCGGAGTTTTGGGAACACGGGTCATCGGCTGCATCCGCTCGATAGTCCGTACACTCTCCACCTCCACCCCATATTCTTCATGCGCTAGTGAAAAAACGATCACTTTTAACTCCTGTCCCATACTATCAGCCTCCTATAGTTATCGTGAGAAGAGAGAATTGCCGCTTTTACTTTATTAAAGCGTTCGTATCAATGATCAAAGCGACCTGCCCGTCACCCAGAATGGTGGCTCCCGAAACCGCAAACAGGTTGGTTAAATATTTACCCAGCGATTTCAAGACAATTTCCTGCTGACCTATAAACTCGTCGACGATAAGCGCCGCCATTTTATCTCCCTTGCGGATCACCACGATCTGTATTTCGGCGGCCGGCTCTCCGGTAAAGCCCGGTACGTCAAACAGCTGGGCCAAGTGAACAAGCGGAATGACGGAGCTGCGGTAATTGATCAAGGTACTGCCGTGCACAACGCGAATTTGATCGCTTTTGACAGCCATCGTTTCGACAATGGAGGAAAGCGGAATGGCGTATTTCTCATCACCCAGCCGAATGAGCATGGCCGAGATAATCGAAAGCGTCAGCGGAAGCTGGACTGTAAATTTCGTTCCCTTGCCCCAATTGGCGCTGACGTGAACTTGCCCTCCCAAACTCTCGATCTTGGTTTTAACGACATCCAGACCTACGCCGCGGCCGGAAATATCCGATATCTTGTCCGCTGTACTAAACCCCGAAGCAAACAGAAGCTGATATACATCCTCGTCGGACAATTTCCCGGATTGCTCTGCGGTTATGACTCCGTTCTGGATGGCCTTGCTGATCACCTTATCCCTGTTAATCCCTCGTCCGTCTTCCTCGATTTCGATAAATACATGGTTGCCGCTGTGATAGGCACGGAGATAGATCGTGCCGGTCTCCGGCTTGCCGATTTGCACGCGTTCCGCCACCGGTTCGATCCCGTGGTCTACGGCGTTTCTTAACAAGTGGACCAGCGGATCGCCAATCTCATCGATAACCGTCCGGTCCAATTCGGTATCGGCGCCGGTAATGATCAGATCCACCTTTTTATCGAGCGTCTTGGCCACATCGCGAATCATCCGGGGGAAACGGTTGAACACCGAATCGATGGGAACCATGCGCAGCTTCAGGACGATGTTCTGCAAATCGCCGCTCACTCTGGCCATATGTTCCACGGTTTCCGTCAGATCGCTTCTGCGGATCTCGCTGGCAAGCTGCTCCAGACGGACGCGATCAATGAGCAGTTCGCTGAACAAATTCATCAGTGTATCCAGGCGCTCGATGTCCACCCGGATGGTACGTCCTGCTACAGGCGCTCCTCCCCCGGCGGCCTTCTTCGCTTCAGGTTTGGGCGTTTCCGGCCGGGACGCCGAAGCTTCGCTTGCGGCAGGCTTGGATTGAGCCGGTGCCGGCTCCGGAGCTTTCATCAGCTCATCCAGCTTGGACCGATCAAGCAATACAACGTCTACTTTGTCTATTTCGGAAACGCCGGCGATTTGACTTGCAAGCTGATCCTGCGCCAACTGTGAAATATAATATACGGTGAATGATTGCTCGAACCGTTCCTGTTCGATATCCTCGACAGAAGGTGTGGATTGAATCACCTCGCCGTTTTGCTCCAGCACGTTAAACACCATATACGCTCTGGCCGCTTTTAACACGCATTCCTGACGAATGGTCACCTCGATTCGAAAAACGGGAATTCCCGCTTCAATCGATTGCTGCAAAATGGAGTATTGAAATTCGTCCAGCTCTTTGTTTCCCCCGGCCTTATCCGCTTTCGCAGCCGCGGAACCCGATGCGCCGGCAGCAGAGCCGTTCTTGAGATAGTCCCCGGAAACAATCGACTTCAGCGCGGAGACGATGTCGGTGACATCCGCCTTTCCGGTTCCTCCTTGAATAATATCCTCCACCATCATTTCCAGCGCATCCAAGCTTTTAAAAATACAATCAAATATGAATGAATCCATCTGTAGCTTGTGATTCCGAACCAGATCGAGCACGTTCTCCATCTCATGGGTAAGCGAGGCCAAATCCTCGAAGCCCATGGTCGCCGACATCCCCTTCAGCGTATGAGCGGATCGAAAAATATGCTGGACGATGCTCACGTCTTCCGGACTGTTCTCAAGGCTAAGTAAATGCTCGTTCATGGCTTGCAAATGATCTCTGGATTCGTCGATAAACATCGAGAGATACTGATTCATTTCCATAACCACACCTCCATCATTGATCGTTGTTATGTATACTTCCAGGCAGTCAAGACTGCCCGCCGACGGCTTGCATCAATCTGGCGGCAATTTGCTGAAGCGGCAATACATCGGTTACGCATCCCAATTCAACCGCGGCACGAGGCATACCGTAAACGACGCAAGTTTGTTCCGCTTCGGCAATGGTGGTTATGGCCCCTGATTGCTTGAGCGCCAACATCCCCTTTGCACCGTCAGAGCCCATCCCCGTCATGATCACAATATGGCGCTTCAATTCCTTAAGCGGTAGCAGCGATTCGAACAATACATCCACAGAAGGACGATGACCGTTGCGCGGGTCCTCTTTGGACAAATGAATTTTGTAGGAATTCGCCCCGTTCCTCGCTACCGTCATATGATAACCTCCCGGCGCCACATAAGCTGTTGCGCTCTCCAGCACCATCCCGGGCTCCGCCTCAACGACCCGCAAATAGGAATCGGAATCAAGCCTCTGCGCAAGCGATTTGGTGAAATTGGGCGGCATATGCTGCACAATCAAAACCGGAGCACGAAAGCCGTCCGGTATTTGCGACAGCACTTGATGCAGTGCCCTGGGACCGCCCGTAGAGGTGCCGATCGCCACAAGATGCTCAAGCGGAGCCGGCTGCGCCACGGATCTTTTCTCCGTCTTTACAGCCGGTTTAACTGTCTGTGACGATACGGGGCGGATCGGAGCGTGAACGCCCTTCACCTTCGTTCTAACGGCAACACGCAGTTTCTCCAACAAATTTTGCTTCACCTTATATAAGTCAAGCGAGATAGAGCCGGAAGGCTTGCCGACGAAATCGAATGCCCCGAGATCCAGCGCACGAATCGTCTCCATTGCGCCGGCCTGAGTCAAGCTGCTGAGCATGATCACCGGCACAGGATGCTCTCTCATGATCGTCCGGAGTGCATCAAGGCCGTTCATTTCCGGCATTTCAATATCCATGGTCACAGCATTCGGATTCAGCTTTTTGACCATTTCTATCGCCTCCCGCCCATTTCTGGCGGTTCCCACTACACGAAGCTCCGGATCCTCACCGATAAAATCCGAAATAATTTTCCTCATAAAAACCGAATCGTCCACTACCAATACATCATACGGCGGCATCATTCCACTCCTCTTCGTTGTCTCGGTCAGAGGACTTTTAAGCCCTTCCCTTAACCTTGCTTCAACAGCCTGATCATTTTGGTTAAGAAGCCTTTGACCGCTCCTGTTTGCATCTCCGCCGGAGATTGTTTGGCGATAAAATTGTCTGTCAATTCACTAATTGATTTGGAAGCGGCACTAAACGGAAAAGCAACGGTAAACGGAACTTGTTTCTTCACCGCTTTGGAGACGTTGCTGTCGTCCAATACAAATCCCAGCGCAGGTATGTCCAAATTCAGAAATTGTTTGGCTACCATGCTGATTTTGTCTGCTGTCTGCCGACCCTCCTTCCAATCCGTCGCCCGGTTTACCACCAAACGGAACGCTACCTGGTCGTTCATCGAATGAACCATCTTGATGATGGCATAAGCATCGGTGATCGATGTAGGCTCCGGTGTGGTGACGACGATGGTCTCCTCCGCGGCCACGATGAATTTGATCGTCTCCTTGGACAAGCCGGCTCCCGTATCGAATATGATGAAATCGACATGACCGGTTAATTGGTTGACCTGATCCGCAAAATAATCGAGCTGTTCATCGGATAAGCGAATCAAATCGTTAAATCCTGATCCTCCTGCAATAAACTGCAAATCATCGTGCCCGGTTTGAATAATTTCCCAGATGGTTTTTTCTTTTTTCAATAAGTGATATAAGTTGAATTTGGATGATATCCCCATCAGCACATCGATATTGGCAAGACCGATGTCCGCGTCGAATACCAGTACCTTGAATCCTTTTTTTTGCAGGGATAATGCGAAATTAAGCGTAAAGTTCGATTTGCCGACTCCACCTTTCCCGCTTGTCACCGTAAGAATGCGTGTCGCTTTGTCTTTCGGCTCGCTTTGATTCCGTATCAGATTGCGCAACCCCTGCGCCTGATCGCTCATGACTTGCCCGCCTCCAGAATCAAATCAATCAATTGATGTTCATTCAGCTCTTGGATATCGTCCGGCACGCTCTGTCCGTTAGCGATATAAGACGTTTGAAGTCCGAATTCGCGAATAAGGTTCACAACCGAGCCGTAAGAGTCGGTCTCGTCCATTTTGGTGAACAGCACCTTATCCAGTTTGAATTTGCAGAAATTGTTTGTAATAGCCTGCATATCTTTGTACTTGGTCGTCATGCTGAGGACCAGATACGTCTCGCTCTTCCCGTTAGATTTCAGCAGCGCATTCAGCTCCGAGACATACATCTCGTTGCGAAAATTTCTTCCCGCCGTATCCATAAAAATCAAATCGCAATCCCGCAGCTGCTCAAAGGCTCTATTCAAATCCAACGGCGAGAAAACAACTTCAAGCGGCACGTTCAAAATGGTTGCGTATGTTTTTAACTGTTCAACGGCGGCTATTCGGTACGTGTCGGAAGTAATAAATCCGACCTTGCGGTGATGCTTAAGCACCTGCTCTGCAGCCAGTTTGGCGATCGTCGTCGTCTTGCCGACACCCGTCGGTCCGACGAAGTGGGCGATCCGGGTATCTGCGGCGATCGATTTGTTCTTGGAAGAGCACAGCATGGCCTCCAACTGCCTCTTCAATGAGGAAGATGCCCACTCCTCGGTAAGCTCCGCCCCTTCCGCTTCCGCCTCTTTGGATACGTTCATTAAAAGTTCTTCCACGAGAAGAGGATCCAGCTCCTGGCGGAGAAGGCGCGCTTCAAGCTCCTTCAGCACCGGATTCACAGCCTCCTGAACTGTGCCCTGCCGGGTAAGCTTCAGCATCATTTCTTTCATTTGCCTGATTTCATCCATCAAAAGCTCTTCTCTGGGTTTGACCATTGTGGCCCCCGCAGGCTGGGCGGCCGCTGCAGCCGCCTGTCCCGTCACCGGCAGCACATCCGGCACTTCGGGAAAGGAAAGCGGCGGTTGTTCCCGTCGCTCCCGTTGAGCTCCGTAAGCCGCGGTGCCGAACCTCATCGGAGCAGCGGGGACGACGTTAAGCTCCGGTTTCGGAATTGCCCCAGTCGTTGCTGCATTGGAAGTCATCGCTCCGCCGGCGGGAATGGCGGTATCCGTCGCTGCAATGACCTCGATTTTCTTTTTGGAGAACATCCCAAGAAAACCGCCGGAACGAATTTCTTTCGTATTAATAATGACCGCGTCATTCCCCAGATCAGTCCGAATTTTTTGGAGGGCATCCGGCATGGAATCAACGACGTACCGCTTTACTCTCATAGATTCACAACCCCCATACTTTGAATTTCAACGTTCGGCTCGAGCTCGCTGTAAGACAGGACCGGAATATCCTGCATGGTGCGCTCCAGCAGTTGACGGAGATACATCCGGATGGTCGGCGATGTCAAAACCACAGGCTGCTGACCCGCTTGAATCAGCTTGGTGACCTGATCGTTAATGCGCTGATAAATCACTTGAGTGGACGTAGGGTCAAGCGCCAGATAGCTTCCTTGATCCGACTGCTGGACCGATTCCGCAATTTTCTTCTCCAGGGTCGGTCCCACGGTAATCACCTTTAGAGATTCGCCGCTTGTCGTATACTGCTGAGTAATTTGTCTGGACAGCGCTTGTCTTACATATTCCGTAAGGATTTCCGTATCTTTGGTATAAGTGCCGTAATCCGCCAACGTCTCGAGGATCGTGACCAGATCGCGAATCGAAATTTTCTCCCGAAGAAGTTTGACCAGCACCTTTTGCACGTCGCCTAAAGATAAGACGTTGGGAATAAGGTCGTCCACAAGGGCGGGATAATTCTCCTTGACATTCTCGATAAGAGCCTTCGTTTCTTGCCGGCCCAAAAGCTCGTGAGCGTGCTTTTTGATGACCTCGGTCAAATGAGTAGCTACAACGGAAGGAGGATCTACCACGGTATAACCGGACAGCTCCGCGCGTTCTTTGGTGCTCTCGTCAATCCAGAGCGCCGGAAGTCCGAACGCGGGCTCCAGCGTATCAATTCCTGTAATGGAATCATCCTCAATGCCCGGGCTCATCGCCAAATAATGGTTCAGCAGAAGATCGCCGCGAGCGACGGTATTCCCTTTAATCTTGATCACATATTCATTAGGTCTAAGCTGAATATTGTCGCGGATCCGAATGACGGGAACGACAACGCCAAGCTCCAGCGCGCACTGTCTGCGGATGAGAATAATCCGATCCAATAAATCTCCCCCTTGCTGGGCATCCGCCAGAGGGATCAAACCGTAGCCGAATTCGAATTCAATCGGATCAACCTGCAGCAAACCGATGACACTTTCAGGACTGCGGACCTCCTCGATCTGCTGCTCCTCTTCAAGCTGAACCTCTTCCGCTTGCTTGCGGGTGAAATTCTGCTGCATGCGATAGGCCGCAAAGGCGAGCAATATGGCAATAGGAAAGGTGGTCATGACATGGATCGGAGTAAAAATACCGAGTGCAGCAATCGTTCCGGCTACGATATACAGCAGCTTCGGATAAGAAAACATCTGCGCCGTAAGATCCTGGGCCAAATTGCCTTCGGAAGATGCTCGCGTGACGACAATACCCGCTGCTGTAGAGATGAGCAGTGCCGGGATTTGGCTTACCAGACCGTCTCCGATCGTCAGGATGGAATACAGAGAGCCTGCTTCCGCGATTGACATATCATGCATAGCCACCCCGATGATCAAACCCCCGATGATATTGATAACCAACATGATGATGCTGGCAATGGCATCTCCCTTAACGAATTTGCTGGCTCCGTCCATCGCGCCGTAGAAATCAGCCTCCCGGGCTATCTTCTCCCGTCTTTCCTTGGCTTGCTGCTCATTGATCATCCCCGCATTCAAATCCGCGTCGATGCTCATCTGCTTTCCGGGCATCGCATCGAGCGTAAAGCGTGCAGAAACCTCGGCAACGCGCTCAGAACCTTTGGTAATGACGATAAATTGAACGACGACCAAGATAAGGAAGACAACAAAGCCGACGACGATGTTGCCCCCTGCTACGAACTCACCAAAGGTTCTGACCACACTACCGGCATCCGCGTTTGCCAGAATGTTTCTCGTGGTGGATACGCTGAGGGCCAAGCGAAACAACGTCGTGATCAGCAGCAGAGACGGAAAAATCGAGAATTGAAGCGCGTCCTGCGTATTCATGCCAATCAAAATAATCAGCAGTGCTGCAGCAATATTCATAATGAGCAGAAAATCCAGCAGCCATAATGGCAGCGGAATGACCATCATTAGAACGATTCCGATGATGCCTACGAGAACGACTAAATCTCTGGCTTTCACTCCATTACCCTCCTTTCCTTACTTTTAGTTCGCTTTCCCTTTTAATTTGTATACATAGGCAAGCACTTCAGCTACGGCCTGGAACATATCGGCGGGTATCGATTCGCCGATTTCCACTTGAGCATACAGCGCCCGGGCCAGAGGCTTATTTTCCATCGTAATGATTCCGTTATCCTTGGCGACCTGCCTAATCTTAAGAGCAATATAATCGGTACCCTTGGCAATGACGGTCGGCGCTTGCATTTGGCCTGCATCATACTTAATGGCTACCGCAAAGTGAGTCGGGTTGGTGATTACGACGTCCGCTTTTGGAATCTCCTGCATCATTCGCTGCAGCGCCATCCTCCGCTGCTTTTCACGAATTTTACCTTTAATGAGCGGATCGCCTTCCGTCTTTTTGTACTCGTCCTTAATGTCCTGCTTGGACATCCGGATACTCTTGCCATGCTCGTAACGCTGATACATATAATCGAAGATCGCCAGAATGATTAAGATCAGGCCAATCTTAAGGCCTAGCGATAGGGTGAGCGACCATGTAAACAGAGCAATTTCTTCAAGCGGCATCTGCGCGAGCCTCAAGATATAATCCTTCTGCGCCACCAGCGTCGTATAAACGACAATCCCGATAATCGACATCTTCAGCACCGATTTCAAGAAGTCGACTAACGCCCTCATGGAGAACAACTGTTTAGCACCTTGGATCGGATTGATTTTATTAAATTTCATCATGAGCGGTTCTCCGGTGAGCAGAAACCCGATTTGCAAATAATTACCTAGTACGGCAACCGCAACGGCAATCAGGAAAATCGGCCCGACGATCAGAAGAAGCTGTAATGCCATCTTCTCAAACAACACGATAACGTTATCTGCGGTAAGATTGAGAAGGAGAAAGTCATGAAGCGTCGACTGGAACAATCCGAACAACCGATCCTTCATAAAGGCTCCGAACAAGGAAAACGACAGGAAGGAAAAAAACAGGATAAAGGCAGCCGGCAAATCCATACTTTTGGCGACCTGGCCTTTTTGTCTGGATTCTTGTTTTTTCTTGGGCGTAGCTTCTTCCGTTTTTTCTTGAGAGAACAGCTGCAAATTGAGTTTTAAACGAAACTGCGCCACGTCCTTGCCTCCGTTCTTTCCTATTCGTTGAATAATCCGAAGAAATCCCTGATCGCATCCAGCATCGAAGCAAACATGTCTTTGTAGACTGTTTCATAGCCGGGAAATAACAAGAGCAGCATGACGAATCCGAGCAAAATTTTGAGCGGCAGGCCGATAACAAAAATATTGAACTGCGGCGATACCCTTGCCAGGAGGCCAAGCCCTACGTCAGCCAGAAACAAGGCGACCACCAAAGGAGCAGCGATTTGAAAGCTTATCGAGAACACGCTGGAAAACGTACGTATCATAAAATCGGACAGCTGCCCATTATTATTCAAATAGAACAAGTTGTTATCGAGCGGAATCCATTCGTAGCTCCTCATGATCCCTTCAAGCAAATAATGGTGGCCGTTAAAAGACAGAAACAGCAACAAAGCGATAATATATTTTAAATTGCCGAGAATCGGACTTTGGGCTCCCGTCATCGGGTCGATGACGTTCGCAATACCGAACCCCATCTGAAGGTCAATGAACGAGCCCGCAATTTGTACAATCGTAAAAAACATGTACGCGATGAAACCCAAACACAAGCCTACAAGCACTTCACGTATGACGGTCAAAACATATAGCGAATCCATCGCCACCGGCGCAGCCGTTCCCACACCGAAATATGCGATAAAGGCTGTAAAAAACGCAAGGCCGATCTTGAACTGTGCCGGTACATGCTGCGCTGAAAACACGGGAGATACAACGAAAAATGAAGTAACCCGACAAAGAATCAGCAGAAATCCCGGAAAATACGTGAGAAACCATTCCATAATCCACAACCTAACCCACGTATTTATACAAGTTGTTCAGCAATTGATAAGTAAAATCAACCAGCGTATTAAGAATCCAAGGTCCGAATATGAGCAAAGCAAGCAAAACGACGACAATTTTGGGCACGAATGCCAGCGTCTGCTCTTGAATTTGCGTTGTCGCCTGAAATATGCTGATGACAAGTCCGACCACCAGCGCCAGCACCATCATCGGCGCACTGGCCTTTAGAGTCGTAAAGACAGCCTCTCCTGCTATTCTGATTACGAATTCCGAGCTCAAATCGTTCTCCTCCTGATGGCCTTCTATGTGTTGTAGCTAAGCAGCAACGACCTTACGACCAGATACCAGCCATCCACCAGGATGAACAACAAGATTTTAAAAGGAAGTGAAATCATCACCGGCGGAAGCATCATCATCCCCATCGCCATCAATGTGCTTGCTACTACCATATCAATGACAAGAAACGGAATAAAAATCATAAAGCCCATCTGAAAGGCGGTCTTTAACTCGCTGATCGCATAAGCCGGAACGAGGGCCGTCAAAGGCGTATCTTCTACGCCGGTCGGCGGAGCCGCTTTGGAATAATCCAGAAACAGCTTCAGGTCCTTCTGCCTCGTATGCTGGAACATAAACTTTTTCATAGAAACAGATGCATTATCCAAAGCCGCTGTCTGTGTAAGCTCTCCTCTCATGTAGGGCTGCAGCGCGGTTTGATTGATCTCTCCCAATGTCGGAGCCATGATGAAAAAGGTAAGAAACAGCGCTAACCCGATGAGCACCTGATTCGGCGGCATCGACATCGTACCCAATGAAGTACGAACAAAGCCGAGTACGATGATGATGCGGGTGAAGCTGGTCATGAGAACCAGTATAGCCGGGGCTATACTTAAGATCGTGATCATCAGCAAAATCGTAACCGTGTTCGAGGCTCCTTGCGGATCGCCGGAAGTCCCGATATCGATATTGATTCCCGGAATCGGATCTGCTGCATACGCTTGGCCGGATAACATTCCCGACAAGCTTAAAAGTAAGAGAACCAGGTAAAGCCTGCGTCTGTGATTCATGATTTATCATTCAACCGATCTGAATTATTCTCTTGCTTCAGCATCTCTTCCATCATTTTCTTTCGGTCTGTCATCTGCTGCATTTTGGTTTGAAACACCTGCTGAAACGATGCGGTCACTTCCATCTCTTCGTCTACCTGCGGTCTGTGACGCAGCTTTTTCATGAATTCCCCTAACGATGCAAAGGAAGGACCCGTAAAAGCCGTCCCGCTGGCCATCATCTCCGCGATATGGGCAACCTCGGCCTCATCGGTAATTTTGTCAAGCAGCTGTATGTTTTCACCGATGCCTACAACATATAAGGCATTCCCGATTTCTACGATTTGAATGGATTTATTCGGACCGAGCGGCAGTCCGCCAAGCGAGCGAAGCGTACGGCCCGATAAAAATTTGTTTTTTTGTTGCGAGATGACCTTCATTATGATGAAGAAAATGCCGATAATAAGAACAAGAAACAATATGACTTTGACAATCATCCAAAGCGTGTCCCCTGGTGAAACACCAGGTATCGGCTCCGATGAATCAAGCAGCCCCGGCTCATGGGGGGACGTGCCCGTTTCGCCGTAACAAACAGCAGCAGCCGCTGCTGTTTGTATCCAAAATACTGCAGCGAAAAACAACCATTTGGTTGTGAGTCTGGTCAACGCTCTACATTCCCTTCCGTCTTCGTAGACTCTCCCCAACGCTTCGGTTTCATCTACCCTAAGGTTTTCTTAATAGCCTCAATAACACGGTCAGCCTGGAACGGTTTTACGATAAAATCTTTTGCCCCTGCCTGAATGGCGTCAATAACCATTGCTTGCTGCCCCATTGCAGAACACATAATCACTTTTGCATTAGCATCAATCTTCTTAATCTCCTTCAACGCTTGAATCCCGTCCATTTCCGGCATGGTTATGTCCATTGTAATCAAATCCGGGGAAAGCTCTTTAAATTTCTCTATCGCTTGAGCTCCATCATTGGCTTCACCGACAACCTCATATCCATTTTTAGTCAAGATGTCGCGGATCATCATTCTCATAAATGCTGCATCGTCTACAATTAAAATTCGGTTTGCCATAATTACACAGTCCTCCCAAGGTTGCTTAATCTAATATTGTAATTTTTGAATTCTGTCCCATTGATTTACGATATCCGTAACACGAACACCAAAGTTTTCATCAATAACGACCACTTCGCCTTTAGCGATCAGCTTGTTGTTCACCAGAATATCGACCGGTTCCCCTGCCAGCTTGTCCAATTCGATAATAGAACCCTGAGACAACTCCAATATGTCTTTTATGACTTTGTGTGTTCTCCCCAGCTCAACAGTAACCTTCAGAGGAATGTCGAGCAGCAGGTTCAAATTCGTATCTTCCGCAGGAGTCAGATTCGTCGGTGTAAAGTTGGTAAACTGAGCCGGCTGTACATTGACATTCCGTGAATCCGGCATGCCGTAAGCGGCAGGCTGCGACGGATAAGCCTGTGGATTTGGCGGCATCGGCGGTTGGCCATACATCGGTTGTTGATATACCGGCGGCTGCTGCGGCGGTTGACCGTACATCGGCTGTTGGGACGGTTGGCCGTAAGGCGGCGGCTGCTGTGCAGGCGGCGCTGAATAATAATCGTTCACCGGCTTATGATCTGCATGCTGTGCATACGGTTCTGGCGCTGGTGCAGCTGGTGCGGGCGGCGCCGATGGAGCAGGCGGTTCGGCAACCGTCTCTTCCTGAAATTCCCCCCCTCCCATAAGAATGGATACCATATCTTTGGCGAAGGGGACCGGAAGCAGCTGCATAATGGTCGAATCGATCAGATCTCCAATCGTTAACCGGAAAGAAACTTTGATGAACACTTCTTCCGGAGGCAGCGCAGCCGTTCCTTCTCCTTCCGACAAGTTCAGAATATCAATCCCAGGCGGTGAAATATTGACAAACCGGTTAAAGATGGTCGACATGGATGTAGCCGAGGAACCCATCATTTGATTCATCGCTTCCTGGACCGCACTAATATGGATCTCGCTCAATTCGTCGGTTTGCCCTGTTCCATCACCGCCCATCATCAAATCGGCGATGACTTGAGCATCCCGCGTTTTAATGACAAGAAGATTGATGCCGTGAAACCCATCGACATAATTGACATGAACTGCGACATGAGGCTTTGGAAATTCCTCGATCAATTCCTCTCGCGCAATGACGGACACTTTAGGCGTGGTAATATCTACCTTCTTTCCAAGCAGCGTGGATAATGCGGTAGCGGCACTGCCAAAGGTAATATTGCCGATTTCGCCTAATGCGTCTTGTTCCAACGAGGACAAATAATCTTCCACTTTTGGAGCAAAACCGGAACCGCCGACTGAATCGACTTCAGCCGATTGTCTCAACAAGGCATCGATTTCTTCTTGAGACAAATAATCCTTATTATTCGTCATACTCTTCTACTCCTTCTTGGACAATCTCATTGATTTGCACAGCCAGCTTGCCTCGGGTCGTTCCCGGACTTCCGAAAAATTTCAGCTTATCCCCGATCCGAATATGCAGTGGCTCCTCGACGGACCGGTTCAATGTAATCACATCGCCGACGTTCAGACTCAAAAATTCCCTGACCGATATTTGGGATGTGCCAAGCTCTGCAATCACTGGCAATTTTGCTTTATGAAGCCTCGATTGAAGGGCTGTCATTTCTTCCGGCGCGCTGGTCTTTTTCTGGGATACAAACCAATGATGAACTGACAATCTCGGCATAATCGGCTCAATAACGACATGAGGTATGCACAAGTTGATCATCCCGGTTGTATCTCCGATTTTAGTACTCAATGAAATGAGTGCAATGGTTTCGTTAGGTGAAACAATCTGCATAAATTGCGGGTTGGTTTCCAAGGCTTCCAGCCTCGGTGACAAATCCACAACCGTTTTCCATGCTTCCTGCAGACTTTCAAACGCCCGGCTGAAGATGCGTTCCATCACGATCGTTTCGATTTCCGTCAGTGCATTAATTTTGGTTGGGGACGTACCCACACCTCCCAGCAGCCTGTCCAGCATCGCAAACGCTACGTTCGGATGTACTTCCAGCACCATTCGTCCTTCCAAAGGTTCGGCTTCAAAGATGTTAAGAATCGTCATCTTGGGTATGGACCGAATAAATTCGTCATAGGGCAGCTGCTCGACCTGTACGACATTGATTTGCACAAAGGTACGGAGCTGGGCGGAAAAATAGGTAGTCAGATATCGCGCGAAGTTCTCATGGATCCGAGTAAGACTTCGGATATGATCTTTGGAGAAACGAACCGCTCTCTTAAAATCATAGGCTCTGACTTTTTTCTGCGTCTCTTCTTTTTTAAGCTCTTCCGCATCCATTTCTCCTGATGATAGCGCCGCGAGCAAAGCGTCGATCTCATTCTGAGAAAGTACATCTACCATTAGCGTCACCTCCTTCGTGCCGTAACTCTACTTGCCTTATTAAGCTTTCTGCTATTGGAGAACAATGTCGGTAATCAATATTTGATTCAGTTTTCCTTGCTGCAGAAGCGGGTTCATTTTATTCATAAGGGCTGAAGTGAGATTGTCAAAGCCTTTGCTTCCCGACACTTGATCCGGGGTCATATCGGCGAGCGTTTGGATCACGATCGCTTTCATCTGCGTTTCCAGCTTTTCAAACTCCTCCCTCGCCTTCTTATTTTCCAGTTCAAAGGCAAAGCTTACTTTAATGAACTTGTTGTTTCCGCCAGAAAGGTTGGTCAACACATCCTTCATGCTGAAGGTGTTGTCCCGCACCTCATCCGGAGTAAGCTTCTTGCCCGACTTGACTTCACTGGCCGATTGCTGCGCCTGATCCCGGAGGGTGCCGTTAGCTTTATCCATATAATTCCAGAGGATGAAAGCTGCCGTCAAAATTAATGTAATGGCGATGAGGACGGCCACCACCATGATGAATATTTTACTCCTAAACAATTACGACCCCTCCGAATCCAGGCTTTTTATCGTACTGCCTACAAGCCCAACCGACTGCAAGAAACGTTGAACCATGGCAACTGTATCATCCACTTTTTCCAGCACCATTATTTTCTTACCGGTTACTAAAGTAATCATTGTATCCGGTGTCTCCTCGATCGTTTCGATCAGGAGAGCATTAATCGTAATTTGCTTTCCGTTAAGCCGAGTCAAGCGAATCATCAGCTACCTCCGGTATACTTAGTAATTGGGGGAGGGAATCCTCCCCCATCCCTCTGATTATCGTTTCAGATTAACGACCTCTTGAAGTACTTCATCCGAAGTCGTGATAATTCTGGAGTTAGACTGGAATCCGCGCTGGGCAATAATCATCTCGGTAAACTCCGAGGTCAAATCGACATTGGACATTTCGAGCTGTCCGGAGATAATGGCGCCGGTACCGGTAACCGGATTATTCGCCTGAGCCTCTTCCCCGGTAGGCAGCTCTTGCGCGTCCGGCGGCATCGCGTTAGGCGTCACGCGGTACAAGTTACCGCCGATTTTCTCGAGCCCGGAAGGATTAACTACCTTTACGACGCCAATAAAGACACCGCTCGGAGTCGCTGTTCCATCTTCTCCTACAGTGATAAGCTCGCCCGACTGTGAGATTGAAAAGGCCGTCACCGTATCGTCAAGCTGGATAATCCCTCCCTCGCTGTCCGACACGAAGAGTCCGTCAGCGTTGACCAGCCTGCGGTTGGAGTCCAGCGTGAAATTCCCCGCACGGCTCAAAAAAGGCTGTTCTTGATCTTCCGTTGCTCTCAGCATGAAGAAGCCGTCACCGTCAATTCTCAGGTCCGTTACGACGTTCGTCGTCATAGCGCTGCCCGGCGTGTGCAATGTGTCAATGGCACCGACGGTAACACCAAGTCCGATTTGCTTCGCGTTGACGCCGCCACGTTCGTCCGTAGGTGCCGACACGCCGGAGACGGTTTGGCTGAGAATATCCTTGAACATGACACGGCCGGCCTTAAAACCAACCGTATTGACGTTGGCAATGTTATTGCCGATGACGTCCAGCTTGGTTTGAAATCCTCTCATACCTGATACGCCAGAATACAGAGATCTTAACATCGTTAGATTTCCTCCCTGAATGCGAATATGTACTGAAATGCCGGTTGTTTCAGTCGATCCACAACCGAGGCCTCCGCGCAGCGGGCCGGCCTAAACATTTAAGAAATGATGATGGCACTGTCAATTTGCGTGAACAAGTTGTCTTTCATAGAGGCTTCGTCCATGGCCGTAACCACGGTACGACTCTTAATATTCACAATCAAGGCCGTATCATCGATCAGCATAAGCGATTCTTTCATGCCTTTGGTCGCAGCTTTATCGATGGCCGAATTGATTTTGGCCAGATGTTCGGGCTGGAACTGAATCCCCCGCTGTCGCAATCGTTCTTCGGCATGATGGCTGAAACGCAGCGTTTGTTTTTGTAAAATTTTATCAAACGATAAGTTACCGTTTGGGGGGGATGCCGCTGTCTTAATGGAGTGGTTTGGAGTCACCACATTCGGATAAAGACGGCCAATCGTTATTCGCTCCGTCATTTAGCTTTCCTCCGGATTCGAAATTTGGCTGATTTTATCGAGCGTAACTTCCTCTCCATTTACCTTTGCAAACTGCTCGCCCTTTTTTACCGTGATGGACTCGACTATGCCGGATTTCGTTTGTGTGTCTCCATTACTATCCACATAAGTCCAAGTAATGCTCTTCCCAATCAATCCGGATGCAAATCCGAGCGATTGTCGGAGCATTTTCATTTCACCGGCCATATTGGTCAACTGTTCCACCGAGGTGAACTGAGCCATTTGGGCGATAAACTCTTTATCCTGCAATGGCTGGGTCGGATCTTGATTTTTTAATTGGGCGATCAAAATTTTCAAAAATTCATCTTTGCCCAATTGATTCTTGTCTTCAGAGCCTGCGCGCTGAACATTTTCTTTGGCGTAATAAGGCCATACGTTTCGGGTACTGATATTCGAGTCTGTCACGGAATCACCTCCTGCTGGCCGTTATGATCCGATAAGACGGTTTATGCCGTCACATCGATGGAGCCCTTGTCGTTCAATGCCTTATTCAAGTTAGCAGATATGTTTCTCGGCTGTTCTTCCTCCATGCTCTCTACACTGCCTCTGCCCGATTTGTTTTGCTTGGAGGATTGACCGGAGGACTGCTGCCGCCGATCTTCTTGGAACATGCCGGACTGGAAGCTCTGACTCTGGCCGACCTCGAGCTTTTCGACTTGAATGCCTTGGTTTTGCAATGTCGTCCGAAGCTGGGTTAACTGGCTTTCAAGCATTTCTTTACCAGACAAGCTGTCCGCCATGAATTGGGCTACCAGCATGCCGTTGTGCATCGTCAGTTTCACTTCCACATGTCCAAGATGCTGCGGAAACAATGAGATCTTGGCTTCGGTTAAACCGTCTGCGGACGTGGCAAGAGAAAACGAGCTGACGACAAACTGCGTCATATCATTGGCAAATGTACCAGCGGACATATGCAGTACCGGATGCTTCGGCATCGCATTTCCCGCTTGAGCTCCCTTCATCCAATCCTGCACGGTCATCACGGGATGCTGTCCGTTTACCGGTTCGGAATCAGCCGGCACCAACGGTTCGAATAAGGGTTGATCCTGGATTGCCGGCTGCTCCGCAGAAAGCTTGGCAACCGTATGCTTCACCGCCAGCAGCTCAAGCTTACTCAACTGGGCAGCGGCCACCCGGACGGTCTCTTGTGTCCCGGAGGTCTCCACATCCGTTGCCGGCTGCTCCGCAGAAAGCTTGGCAACCGATTGCTTAGCTGCCAGCATTTCAAGCTTACTCAGCGGGTTAGCGGCCACCCGGATGGTCTCTTGTGTCCCGGAAGTCTCCACATCCGCTGTCGGTTTTACGATGAGCGACGGTTGAGACGGACGATCCGCACGCTCGGCTTCTTTACGCAGATGGCTTTCGCTTGCTGCTGCAGAAACCAAGACCGCAGAAAGCTCCTTCAACGTTTGCTGAAGCTGCGGGTCTTTATGGCCTTGTTCAATCATTTCTTTCAACCGATTCAACATTTGAACCGCCTCGGAAAGGGAGATTCCTGCCTGTATTGTACTGCTGCTCTCCCCTTCCGTTCCTTGATTCTCCGCAGTGGGCGCAGCTGCAATCAGCGGAATAAACAGCATTGGATTTAATGCTTCTTCCAAATGATCGTTAGCCTGAGACACCGGAGCCAAACCGCCTTCCCATGTGCCGTCGTCAGCACCATTTTGCGGGTTCGGGGTAAGAGCCGCCAGGATCGACTGAAGCTGAACGAGCCATGCTTGCAGATCAGGGTTCGATAATAAGGAATGTTCCTCTTCACCGTCCTGCGGTTTCTCCAGCAGTTGAATTAAGCCTTGGATTTGCTCGCCTGTCAGCGCTGCTGCAGATTCGTCTGTTTGAACAGCAGCCATCAGAATAGGGGTAATCAGGCCCGTCAAAACCGAAAGGCCGGTCGCGGCTGAAGCCGAATCCTTACCTGCCTGCGGATGGGCTGAAATCAGCATCCCGTTGAGCGTCGTGGAAAAACCGGAGCCGCCGGTTCCCGAATTAACCGCTCCTGCCGTTCCACCGGCCGTTGTACCGACAGATCCGGCTGTTGATGTTTGGGCTGTAATTTCCATTTTATTTCACCTCCTTTCGGGTTTATTGAACGAGTCGTGCAGAAAGCAAAGCAGCGGTCTCTTTGGATTGCTCGGAGACAGCGGACAATACCCTCGAACGCCCCATGCTGTCCATCGACTTTAATATGGAGAGAACTTTGTCCGGATTTGACTTTTGCATCTCTATTAAAACCGTTGCGGCGCTTTTGGGCGTCATATTCGCAAATGTAGACCCAAGATCATCTTTGCTTAAATGGGTGTCCGCTTGTGACGTCGCAGAGACCGATTGATTCAGCCTTTCCTGAAGGGCGGCAATTTGCGTATCCCTTACGCTGGTTTGGTCTTTTAACAGAATAGAAGCCTCGGCAGCTTTCGCCGGATCCATGCGCTCCAAAACTTTGACCCGTTCATCCGGTTTCATCATTCCCAGAACCAGCACCAATTCGTTTTTGGTCAAATTCTCCAGGATCGGTGCAGCCTTGGAGGGTGACATTTTTGCGTACATCCCGGCCAACTGTTGAATTTGAGCCGTGTACTCATCTTCAGAAATCGTCTTGGTCTTGATCTGTTCTTCTAAACCGCTGTTTTTCAATTGCAGATCTTTGATCGTTTGATCACGCTGCTGAAGCGCTGCTTCAGCTTGCTTCAGCTCCTGCTCCTTTTGCTCAAGCTGCTCAGCATAATTTGCAGCCGTCGGCTCTTGCCCAGGTACGGCCTCACCCTGCGTCTGCTGCGGATCTTGATTCCCGTCCTCGGCATTGGTTATTGGAAGGATCGAATTTATAACCGGAATCTTGCTCACTGTACGCACAGCATTACTCATGACATCATAGCCGAAGATGGTCATCAGCACGCCTAACAGTACAGCAGTAAAAACAAAAGGAATGAGGAACCAGATCAGAAACCGTTCCATGGCTCCGTAAGACGACGATTGCTCCGTATTTGCGTTTGCCATGACCTCACCTCCTTCAAATTATGACTATGATAGCCTTTGATATCGGTTTGTCGCCATTTCGTCTAACCGATTTTGTTCAACTTTCAGCACGCCGGCGGAAAATTTTTGATAAGCTTTTTCCTTGGCTTTCGTCCACACCTTTTCTTGCAGCAATTTTCCTGTCAAATCGTCCTGCCTGATCTGCACGTTCGTCTTGGCCGTATGCAAATCTTGATGCTTGTCTCTTATGCGCAGATCGATATGATCAACGTAACTTTGCAGCAGCAGCAGGTTCGAAACGGTTGTACGATTTTCGGAAACTTTATGCAGCTTTTCCTGCAGCTCCTTCTTCGCATCCTCCAGCTTAGCCAGAGTCGATTCCTCTTCGCGCAGTTTTACGATCGCTTGAGATAACATCCATTCCGCTTGAGTCTTTTCATTCGTTTTAAGATCAACGATTTTTTGAAAAGCGTACTGAAAACGCATGTTTCATCTCATCCCCTGTAAAATTCTCGAATTAATCGCTCTTGAGCGTCAGCAAAAGTCAGCTTCTCGTTTACCCGCTGCTTGGTATAATCCCAAATCGACTGGATGGAATCAATTGCCAGATCAATTTCCGGATTGGAGCCTTTTTGATACGCCCCAATATTGATGAGATCCTCCGAATCTTTATATGTAGACAGCAGCATCTTTAATTTCTCCGCTGCAAGCAGTTGTTCTGCCGGAACAATTTCTTTCATGACGCGGCTAACGCTGGACAATACATCAATGGCCGGGTAATGGCCACGGTTGGCAATGCTCCGGTCGAGAACGATATGCCCGTCCAAAATTCCGCGGACCGCATCGGCAATCGGTTCATTCATGTCATCCCCGTCGACAAGCACGGTATAAAATGCAGTGATGGAACCTTTAGGTCCCGTTCCGGACCTTTCGAGCAGTTTCGGCAATGCCGCGAAAACGGACGGCGTGTATCCCCTCGTGGCAGGAGGTTCGCCTACGGCCAGTCCCACTTCCCGTTGAGCCATGGCGAAGCGGGTTACCGAGTCCATCATCAGCATGACATTCAAGCCGCGATCCCGGAAATATTCGGCAATGCTCGTAGCAATCAATGCGCCTTTAATCCGAATGAGAGCAGGTTGATCGGACGTTGCGACAATGACCACGGAACGGGCCAATCCTTCCGGACCGAGGTCACGTTCAATAAAATCAAGCACTTCCCTGCCCCGTTCGCCAATGAGTGCAATCACGTTCACATCCGCAGACGTATTGCGCGCAATCATGCCCATCAGCGTACTTTTACCAACGCCTGACCCGGCAAAAATCCCTACACGCTGTCCTTTACCGATCGTCAGCAGACCATCAATGCATCGTACGCCGACGCTGATCGGTTCCAAGACACGCGGACGAATTAACGGGTTGCTAGGCATGTTATTGGTAGAGTAATGCGTCATCCGGGACGGTAAATAGGTCCCGTCGAGCGGTTGGCCCAAGCCGTCGAGCACCTTGCCAAGCAGTTCATGTCCTACCTGTACAGTGAGCGGCTTGCCTGTGCCGACTACATCACAGCCAGGGCCTATGGACTGCAGCTCGCCGAGCGGCATCAGAATGACTTTATTGTTCTTGAAGCCTACGACCTCGGCTTTTAGCGGCGTGTTCGACTTCAAT
Source organism: Paenibacillus naphthalenovorans (assembly GCF_900099895.1). GTDB lineage: Bacteria > Bacillota > Bacilli > Paenibacillales > NBRC-103111 > Paenibacillus_G > Paenibacillus_G naphthalenovorans. Next base: position 25,221 of record NZ_FNDY01000012.1, on the reverse strand, counting down.
GGATAAATATAGCAAACATCGCCTATGCTTGCATCGGGTCCTTCCGATTCTACCGTCAGCCCGATCACCTGCGTCACTTTTCCGTTCACCCGGATCGTGTCCATTTGATTTAGGTGTTCGATATACTTTTGAGCGCTTGGCGCCTGCATAAGCTTAAGATCCCTCGTTTCGCACAGCCAACTGCTGGAGCGCAGTTTTAATTTCTTTCAGTTGGGTATCGATTCTCGCGTCAATGCTCCCAAAGGTTGACCGGACTACGCATCCCTGATCCAATACGGAGGCGTCCGGTATAATTTGCAGTTCCGCCTGCGAATCGATAGCTAGCAAAAGCTCTTCACGCGCATCTTGTATGTATGAGAACTGGGCAGGGGATACGCACAGCGTAATGATTCCCTTCTCCCTCCGCCGGGAAAGCACTTTTCGGATGGAATCGATGATCCATTCGGGTTCAAGCGTCAACTGGCGCCCGATCACTTTCTCTGCAATGGAGCAGCTAAGCTCGATCAGGAACGGTTCGGCTTCCTGAATAATTTGCTGCTTCAACAGATAGGCCTGCTCCAGAATCTGCGATGCTTCCTGAAGCGTTGCTTCATATTGCTCACGAAGCTCCATCTCGACCTGTGCCATTCCTTCTTGATAGCCTTGAGCATGGCCCCGGTCTCTCGCTTCGTTCAAGGCTTCCTGGTCCTTGAGCCTGCGTTCATGCCACCACGCTTCGATCTCGGCTTGCGCTTGCTGTCTGATGGCCGCCGCCTCTTCCATGGCTGCCCGCACCTGTTCTTCAGCAAACGACTCGGCATCTTGCAGAATCTGTTCTTTCATCTGCAGCAGATCGTTTAATTCCTGATGATGTTCCGGCAGATGATCTTCTGTCTCTTCCGGATGTTCTTGTTTAAGAACAGAAGCAGCCGGAGGCTCGACAATTTTCGTGTCTTCGACAGCTACATACTGAAATAGTTTGATGACATTAGACAATAATATCATCCCCTCCGCCGCGAGCGATGATAATTTCACCGGCTTCTTCCAAACGTCTTATCGTAGCTACAATGCGTGTTTGGGCTTCTTCCACATCACGCAGCCGAACGGGACCCATATATTCCATTTCTTCCCGGAATGTTTCAGCCATCCGTTTGGACATGTTCTTGAAGATCGCTTCACGCACCTCTTCACTGGCAACTTTCAGCGCCAATTGCAAATCAGCATTCTCGATATCGCGTATAATGCGCTGAATCGAACGGTTGTCGATATTGACAATATCTTCAAAGACGAACATCCGTTTCTTGATTTCCTCCGCCAATTCGGGATCCTGAATTTCAAGTGAATCCAGAATGGTACGTTCGGTCCCCCGGTCAACACCGTTTAAGATTTGGACTACCGCCGAGATCCCGCCCGCGTTCGTATAGTCCTGGGTCACCGTAGCGGAAAGCTTCTGTTCCAGCACACGCTCGACTTGACTGATGACTTCCGGCGAGGTGCTGTCCATAAGCGCAATCCGCTTCGCCACATCGGCCTGCTTTTCCTGCGGCAGCGACGATAAAATAATGGAAGCCTGCTCCGGCTGCAAATAGGAGAGCACGAGGGCGATGGTCTGGGAATTTTCATTCTGGATAAAATTCAATATCTGAGCCGGATCCGCTTTACGCGCAAAGTCGAATGGTCTGACCTGAAGCGTCGCCGTCAATCGGTTGATGATATCGAGTGCCTTCTGTGACCCTAAGGCCTTCTCCAAAATTTCCTTGGCATATGCGATACCGCCCTGAGAAATGAATTCCTGCGCCAGACAAATTTGGTGAAACTCAGCCAATATGGCATCCTTCTCGACATTATCCACTTTCCTGACATTGGCTATTTCCAAAGTGAGCTGCTCGATTTCTTCGTCACGAAGATGCTTGAAAATTTGAGCGGACACTTCCGGTCCCAAACTGATTAATAAAATAGCGGCCTTTTGTCGGCCCGTCAAAGTCGCTTGCTGCACTTTAGCCAAGCCATGTACACCTCTATTCTTCTACTAACCAAGTACGAAGCAGATTAACAAACTCTTCCGGCTTCCTCTTGGCTAACTGCTCTAACTGTTTACGCACCTGATTTTCATTGTTTACATTATCGATATCAATCGTCGGAAACTCCACTTTTGGTGTTTCGTCCACAATCTCTTCGTCAACCTCTTGCTGGGCTCTGCGTCTGCGTATCCACCAGTAAGCGCCGCCCCCGAGCAATGCAAGGGCCAAGCCGCCAAGAGCACCGTAAAGCAGCATCGAATTCGCGTTTACCCCCTGATTATCGTTCGTTCTAGCGAACGTTTGGGGGAACACGGTGACTTTCCTGGCCAATTCTTCTTCCGTAAACGCGGTTCCGCTATCCGCCAATGCGGCCCGGACTATGTTCACCAGGATTTGTCGGACAGCTTCAATCGTCTGCGGAGTCAATGAATTGATATCCAGCGGGTCTGGAGGTTCAATGCCCACATTGATGGTTAAATCCTTGACAACATAAGGCGTGAGTACAATTTCGTTCGTAATTCGATTGACCTCGCGGTTGACCGTTCTTTGAAGCTCCTCAGAATTGGTTCTTCCGTTATTGGCGGTGCCCGGATAACCCGGCACGTCCGTTGCTCCCGTTCCCGGCACCCCGCCCTGCTGAGCACCGTCGCTTGTATAATTTTTCTGAATCTCCTGAATGGAGATGTCCAGACCGGTTTGATCTACCGTGTTCGGGGCGGTTACCAATTGTTCCTTACGTCTGGTCTGATCAAAATTCATCGTCGAGAAGACACTGACGATCACTTTATCTCTGCCGAGGATTCCTCCGAGCATTTGTTGAACATTCCGCTGTACGTCATTTCGGAATTTGTTATTAATTTCAAACTGCTGCATGGCCATGTTCGATGCATTGTTGATTTGATTCTGGCCTTTGGAATATTCAAGCAAATTACCGTTCTGATCGGAAATAGTAATATTTTCAATAGGCAAATCTTTGATGCTGTGGGAAACCAGATTGTACATCGTATCGATCTTGGCCTGATCCAGCGAGTACCCCGGCTTGATATCCAGCACAACCGAGGCGGATGCTTTCTCCGGTTCTCCGCCGGCAGGCAGAAAGACGCTTTCCTTCGGCAAATTAATTAGTACTTTTGAACTATTAATGGCCGTGTTGGAATTGATCAACTGCTGAAGTTCGCCTTGAACTGCATTCAGGTACTTGACGTCAAATTCCCGGTCCGTCGTCCCAAACGTGCTGCTTTGGTTGAAGGAGCCATAGCCGATGTTGCCATTCTTGTTCAGCCCCTGGGACTCAACGCCTAATTTAACATCGGCCACCTGGCTTCTCGGGACTCCGATGCTCTTCCCGTCTTCACTAAGCTGGTAAGGAATCTTGGCCTCGTCCAAATACGCTTTGATCGCTGCCGCATCGCTCGGCTGCAAATTCGTATAAGCAAGAGCATATTCCGTTTTGGATAAATTATAACTGATGATTCCAATCGTAAGTATGACAATAATCACAGTTGCGATTAATGTTAATTTCTGCGTTTTGCTAAACTGAGTCCAATATTGCTTCGCTCTATTCCAATATTGGAGTAGGTTCTCGTTCACTGTTTCACCCCATCCGATTGACCGTCACCAGAATTTATCAAGATCAAGATCAGACCTGCATTCTCATGATCTCTTGATAAGCTTCAATGACCTTGTTCCTCACTTGTACTGTCAATTCCAATCCCAAGGAAGCTTTCTGTGAAGCGATCATCAATTGGTGGACGTCGGAAATTTCCCCTTTAACGAACCCTTCGTTCAGTTTGTCGACCGCAGCTTGTTGGTCGTTTAAATTAGCCATCGCCTCATTTAAAAACTTTCCAAACTGATCAGATACTTCTGCAGCGCTTATGTTCTTGGGCTGAATGCTTTCCGTGATTTTCTGCGGCTGTACATTAACGAAGTCAATCATTTTAACTAGCCCCTTTTATGTATTTATCTTCCGATTTCCAACGCTTTACCGACCATGGCTTTAGTAGCGTTCAGAGCCGTTACATTCGCTTCGTATGAACGGGTGGCGGAAATCATATCGACCATTTCTTTAAGCACGTCAACATTCGGCAGCATGACAAAACCGTTCTCGTCGGCATCCGGATGTGTCGGATTGTAGACCTGCTTAAAGGGAGAAGTATCTTCAATGATTCTGGTAACGCGTACTCCTTCTCCTGCTCCGCCTGCTTGACCGGCCATAGCATTCTGAAGCGACTCCGCAAAGTTAGACTGCTTCGGTTCTATCGTAACGAGCTTGCGTTGGTAAGGAACCCATTTGCCGTTGACCATCCTTGCTCTTGTCGAATCGCTGTTGGCAATATTGGACGAAATGACATCCATGCGAAAACGCTGCGCCGTCAGAGCGGAAGCGCTAATATCAAATCCGTTGGTCAGCTTCATCCGTTACATCCTCCCTATAGCCGTCCTGACCTTATTAATCTCGCTGCTCACCTGCTGCACCATCGTATTGTACCGAAGCTGATTTTTGGCCATAAGCGCCATTTCATAATCAATATCCACATTGTTCAAATTGTTATTGATCATCGATTGGTTATCACGAACAATCTGCGGCCGAGGATCTGAAGAACGACCTATGTAAAAATGCCTAGGATCCGTTCGATAGCCCTGCAATTCGCCGCCATTCAACTCCTGCTGTAGAAACTCCTCAAACCGGACTTCCGATCGTTTAAAATAGGGCGTGTCAACATTTGCGACATTATCCGCTATCACTTTCTGTCGAAGTGTAGCTGCATTGAGAGATTGTTCCAGCAGTCGGAACGAGGGTTTACTCAAGATATTCATGGACAATTTCCCACTTTCCCGCAATGATCTGATTTTCTAATTATTCAACAAGGCTAGAACAAATCCTCCTTTGTTCGACATTTTCTTCAAAAAAATATAGCAGTGCTGGGATAATTTGCACTTGTGTAGGACTATATTTATATTGAAGAATTTTGGAAATGATTACAATGAGAAAAAAGCCCTATATTTTCATATAGGGCCACCATTTCTTAAATATTTACAAAAAAGACATAAATGTGTCAGGATTCTGCACTTTGAATCGTGCTTAGCAGTTGATCGTTCAACACCCGGATGTAGGTACCCTTCATGCCGAGCGAACGAGTTTCAATCACTCCCGCGCTTTCCAGTTTGCGGAGCGCGTTCACAATGACCGAACGGGTAATTCCGACACGATCTGCAATTTTACTGGCAACGAGAAGACCTTCCATCCCCTCCAGCTGCTCAAAAATGTGCTCAACCGCCTCCATCTCGCTAAACGACAAAGAGCCGACCGCCACTTGAACTACCGCCTTTGAACGCGCCTCGATCTCAATTTGTTCCGCTTTTTCCCTCAAAATTTCCATGGCAACCACAGTGGACCCGTACTCCGCCAAAATGAGGTCGTCGTCGATAAACTCGCCGTCTCTCTTGGTTAGAATAAGCGTCCCCAGTCGATCTCCTCCGCCAATGATCGGAACAATCGTAATATAGAATGACGCGTCCGCGGAATGGTCGCCAAATACGTCGAAAGGACTGCCGGCGGCCAGATTGGAAGAGGTTTCGTCCACTTTCAAAAGCAGTTGGTTGTACTCCGGCGGAAACCTGTTTTCCTGCAGGACAGAGCTGTTTACCAGGATATCCTGGGCTGAAGATAAGTACGCGCTGCCAAGCACCTTACCCTTCCGGCTAACCACATAAATATCGGCATTCAGCAGGTCACTGAGCACCGCGGCCATATCCATGAAGCTTACCGGATTCCCAGCCTCCTTCTGCAGCAGCTTGTTTAGCCTTCTGGTCTTCATTAACAATGTCATGATCTTGCCTCCAACTTGAGCGATTACAAAATATATTGGCTGAGGTCTCTGTTTTGTACGATACCAGACAGTTTTTCCCTCACATACTCGGGAGAGATGACGATTCTCTCAAGCGTTATTTCTGGCGCTTCAAAGGACAAATCCTCCAACAGCTTCTCCAAAATCGTATGCAGCCGGCGAGCCCCGATATTATCCGTGCTTTGATTCACGTCTGCAGCGATTCGGGCGATCTCATGAATGGCCTCATCGGAAAACTCCACTTGAATCCCTTCGGTTTCAAGCAGAGCTGTGTATTGTTTTGTCAGCGCATTCTGAGGCTCCTTCAGAATCAACACAAAATCTTGCTGCGTCAAGCTGTTAAGCTCAACCCTAATCGGAAAGCGCCCCTGCAGCTCGGGAATCAAATCCGAAGGTTTGGCAATGTGAAACGCGCCTGCCGCTACAAACAAAATATAATCCGTTTTGACAGAACCGTATTTTGTCATCACCGTGGAACCTTCCACGATCGGAAGAATGTCGCGCTGCACCCCTTCCCGGGATACATCGGGTCCGCTCCCTCTGCTGGAACTGCAAATCTTGTCAATTTCGTCAATAAATATGATGCCGGCCTGCTCTGCGCGTTTTACCGCTTCCTGTATGACTTCATCCATATCGAGCAGCTTATGCGCTTCTTCCTGCAGCAGCACCTTGCGCGCTTCTTTCACAGGCAGCTTCCGCTTCTTGGTTCGTTTGGGCATCAGGCTTCCGAACAGCTCTTGCATATTCATGCCGGCCTGTTCATTACCCTGCCCCGCCAGCATGTCAAACATGGAGGGGGTATTGTCCTCCACTTCAATTTCAATCACCTGATTTTCAAGCTCGCCTCTAAGCAGCTGCTCCTTGACCTGCTGTCTGCGTGAAAGAACGGAAGCGTCGGTTTCCTGCTCCTGTTCCGGCTGCGCGGCATTCTGCTGACCGAAGATCATCTCCAGCGGATTCCGTTGACTGCGCTGCTTGGAAGGACTGGGCACCAAAATGGAAGCCAGCCGGTCGACGACCATTTGCTCGGCACGATCCTTGAGCTTATCCGCTTTTTCCGCTTTTACCATTCGAATCGATGTTTCCACCAAATCCCGGACCATCGATTCCACATCCCGGCCCACGTATCCTACTTCGGTGAATTTCGTCGCTTCCACTTTAATAAAAGGCGCCCCAACGAGCTTAGCCAGCCTGCGGGCAATTTCCGTCTTCCCTACACCGGTAGGTCCAATCATGAGGATGTTTTTCGGCACAATTTCATCACGAATCGACTCGTCGAGCAGACTTCTGCGATACCGGTTGCGAAGAGCGACGGCAACTGATTTTTTCGCCTGCTTTTGCCCGACGATATACTTATCCAGTTCGGCTACGATTTCTTTGGGGGTCAAAGCGTTCGATTTCAAGTGTCATAACCTCCTTGGAATCATTCGATCTCTTCTACAATGATGTTATGGTTCGTAAATACGCAAATTTCTGCGGCCATCGTTAGTGACGCATGAGCAATCTCCTTAGCGCTCATCTGCGGCGCATAGCGGTGAAGTGCCCTCCCCGCTGCAAGAGCAAAGCTGCCGCCGGATCCGATTGCCAGAATACCATCGTCGGGCTCAATGATTTCTCCATTGCCGGAAATGAGCAGCAAGCCGGTGCGGTCCATCACGACCATCATGGCTTCCAAACGGCGGAGCACCCGATCCGAGCGCCAATCCTTGGCCAGTTCCACGGCGGAACGCTGAAGATTCCCATGATGCTCCTCCAGCTTCGCCTCAAACTTTTCAAACAGTGTGATCGCATCGGCGACAGAACCTGCAAAGCCGGCGATGACTCCTCCGCGATAAAGCCTTCGAACCTTTTTGGCATGATTCTTCATCACCATACTATTACCGAACGTCACTTGACCGTCACCGGCAATGGCTCCCTTGCCCTGATGTCTGATAGCAAAGATCGTCGTAGCGTGAAACGTTTGCTCCATAATCGCCAATTCTCCTCCAATCATGACGAAAACTAAGCTGTTTCAAGCTTAGTTTGATGGTAATTCCGGTGTATACACTTAGACAGAGCAATATAGACGGGTATATCGTACCATAGTACATGTTTTATTTACAAGTCGAATTGTATATGTTTTGTGAAAAATTCTGAATTTTCTCAATTGCTCTTAAGGCGATTTTCTCATTTTTGAGCTTCTTGTTTTTGATTTTCTCCTCTAGCGGAGGAAATAAGCCGAAATTGGCATTCATCGGTTGAAAATGCTTAAAGTCGGCGGTCGTAATGTACTGTGCCATACTTCCCAGAGCCGTATCCGGCGGTGGCACAAGGCACTCCAGCCCTTTTGCGTACCTGGCCGCATTCAACCCTGCGATCAGACCGGACGCCGCGGATTCTACATACCCTTCCACGCCCGTCATTTGACCGGCAAAAAATAAATTATCCCGCCTTTTGAATTGGTATGTCGGATGAAGCAGGCTTGGAGAATTAATAAACGTATTTCTATGCATGACTCCATACCGCACAAATTCCGCATTTTCCAAACCCGGGATGAGCGAGAACACCCGCTTTTGCTCGCCCCATTTCAAATGGGTTTGGAAGCCTACCAGGTTGTAAAGCGTCCCGGCCGCGTTATCCTGCCTCAGCTGGACGACGGCAAAGGGCAGCTCACCCGTGTGCGGATTCACCAGTCCAACGGGCTTCATCGGTCCGAACAGCACGGTTTGCCGCCCCCGCTTTGCCATCACCTCGATCGGCATGCAGCCTTCGAAATAAATTTCCTTTTCAAATTCCTTGACCGGTGCACTCTCTGCCGTGATCAGAGCTTCGTAGAAACGGTTAAATTCTTCTTCGGTCATCGGACAGTTTAAGTAGGCCGCCTCGCCCTTATCGTAACGGGAAGCAAGATACACCTTGCTCATATCGATGGAATCTTTTTCCACAATCGGCGCGGCCGCATCGTAAAAATACAGATACTCTTCTCCCGTAAGCTCCTGCAAATGCTTCGACAAAGCAGGCGACGTCAGCGGACCGGTCGCGACGACCACGATGCCTTCCGGCAGCGATTCCAGCTCTTCGTTACGGACTTCGATCAGCGGATGGTTGCGCAGTATTGCGGTCACTTCTCCGGAAAAGCCTTCCCGGTCAACCGCTAACGCTCCTCCCGCAGGCACAGCATGCTTGTCGGCAGCACGCAGAATCAGGGAGTTCAATATCCGCATTTCTTCCTTTAATACCCCGACGGCATTCGTCAGGCCGTTCGCGCGCAGCGAATTGCTGCAAACCAGTTCAGCGAATTGATCGGAGATGTGAGCCGGTGTTTTTTTTACCGGACGCATTTCGTATAACACGACCGGAACGCCGTGGCTTGCAATTTGCCATGCGGCCTCGCTGCCTGCAAGCCCGGCGCCGATCACGGTCACTTTCGGTACTTCAGTCACTGCTGTGTTCCTCCTCGTGGCTTTCTGCACAAAGCCGATATAAGAGCAGGATTAATCGCGATCCTGCTCTTCCTTCGCTTCTTCTCTATAGTCACAGGCGACGCATTGAATAAAGGTGCCTGATTTGTTACGCTTCTCCACCAGCATGCTTCCGCACTTTGGACAAGGGCGGTCCACCGGCTTATCCCAGGAAACAAATTCACAATCGGGATAACGGTCGCAGCCATAAAATATCCGGCCTTTTTTGCTCCTGCGTTCAATAATCTGACCTTTATGACAACCGGGACAAGTCACGCCGGTATTTTTAACGATCGGCTTGGTGTTGCGGCAATCAGGAAAACCGGAGCAAGCCAGAAATTTGCCAAAGCGTCCCATTTTGTAAACAAAATGATTACCGCATTTCTCGCAAATATCATCAGAAACCTCGTCCTGGATTTCCACCTTCTCCATCTCTTCCTCCGCTACTTCCAACCGCTTCTCAAACGACTCGTAAAATTCGCTGAGCACCTGAACCCAATCTTCCTTGCCTTCCTCGATATGATCGAGATCCTCCTCCATTTGAGCCGTAAATTCCACGTCCAAAATTTCAGGGAAAAATTCAATCATTTGCTGAATCACGAGCTCACCGAGCTCCGTAGGCACGAATTTTTTGTCCTCGATGGCAACGTAGCCGCGCTTTTGAATCGTCTCCAGTGTCGGCGCATACGTACTGGGTCTGCCGATGCCCATTTCCTCCAGTGCCTTGACCAAACGCGCCTCGGTATAACGGGGAGGAGGCTGTGTAAAATGCTGCTTCGGGTCGATCTGCTTTTTAATCACATGATCTCCTTGTTTAAGCGGCGGCAGCAATTTTTCTTCGTCCCCGCTATCCGCTGCGGCATCGTCACTTCCTTCGACATATACCTTCATAAAGCCTGGAAATTTGATTTTAGAGCCAACGGCGCGGAATACGACCGGACCTGCAGTCAGATCGACCGTCATCGTGTCCATCACGGCGGAAGCCATTTGGCTCGCCACAAACCGTTCCCATATCAGCTTATACAGCCGGAGTTGATCACGGCTTAGATAATCCTTAATCTGATCCGGTTCACGCAGGACGGAGCTTGGTCGGATCGCTTCATGGGCATCCTGCGCGTTGGCATTCTTTTTCAAGTAACTGCGCGGCGTTTCAGGATAGTAGGCTTCCCCATATTTTTGCAGGATGTATTCCCTGGCTTCTTCCTGCGCCACTGGTGAAATCCGGGTAGAATCCGTACGCATATAGGTGATCAAACCGACCGTTCCTTCGCTGCCCAAATCGATTCCTTCATATAATTGCTGAGCTACGGACATCGTCTTCGCGGCGCGGAAGTTCAATTTCCGGGCGGCTTCCTGCTGTAGCGAACTGGTAATGAACGGAGGGGAAGGATTGCGCTGGCGCTCCTTCTCCCTGACCTCGCTTACAACAAACTCGGATTTGTTTAATGCGGCGAGGATTTCGTTGACTTCGGCCTCGGTCTTCAATTCCTTTTTCTCGCCGCTGCTGAAAAATTTCGCCTCAAACTCCGCTTTTCCGGCAGCGAGCTTGGCGGTTATCGACCAATATTCCTCCGGAACGAACGCTTTAATCTCATTTTCACGGTCGTAGATCAGCTTCACGGCAACCGACTGTACCCGACCGGCGGACAGTCCTTTCTTTACCTTTTTCCATAAGAGCGGACTGATTTTGTAGCCGACAAGCCGATCCAGAATGCGCCGCGCCTGCTGGGCGTTAACCAAATCCTTATTGATTTTGCGCGGCGTCTTGAAAGCATCCTTTACCGCTTGTTTCGTGATCTCGTTAAAAACGACACGGCAATCCTCCTGGTCGGACAGTTCCAAATAATGCGCCAAATGCCAGGCGATGGCTTCCCCTTCACGGTCAGGGTCCGCTGCCAGATATACTTTTTTGACTTTTTTTCTGGCATCCTTCAACTCTTTGAGAACAGATCCCTTGCCCCGGATCGTAATATACTTCGGCTCAAAGTTTTTTTTGACTTCAACCCCGATCTGACTTTTAGGCAGATCGCGAATATGACCCATGGAGGCCTTAACAATATATTTACTTCCTAAATATTTGCTGATCGTTTTGGCTTTTGCGGGTGACTCCACAATGACTAACGAATCGGCCATAGGTGTCCTTCCCCCTTCGACAAATGAAATATGTATGATCATCAAGGTACTGTGTAGACTGAACCTGGAAGCTCGACGATTCGCTGCATCATTAGTAAATTTATCAGAACTGAATGCAAATGTCCAAATTTATATTGACTTTGCGCCAATAATTCTTCAATATTCATCGGTTTTAAGCTGAGCAAATCGTAAATCCGCTGCTCATCCGCAGGCAAAACCGATCCCGTATCCACCATAGGTTTAATGTTTGTTTTTTGGTCAAAGGATATCCGGACTCTGTACTCCTCCAATATATCTTCAGGACCGGTAACCAGCTTGGCTCCAAGCTTCAGCCAATGGAGGGTCCCCTGACTTTTGGGAGAAGTAATCGGCCCTGGAACAGCGAACACGTCGCGAGAGGCTTCCAACGCCAAGTCCGCTGTGATCAGCGAACCGCTGTTCAGCGCCGCTTCGACGACGACCACGCCAAGACTTAATCCTGCGATGATCCGATTGCGCTGCGGAAACAGTCCCGGGCGGGGCTTGGTACCAAGCGGATATTCCGACAGAAGCAGGCCGTCCTCTGATATTCTTCGATAAAGCAGCTTGTTTTCAGGCGGATACACCTGTTCCATGCCGCATCCTAGCACCCCGATCGTGCCGCCCGCCTCCCTCAGGGCTCCTTCATGGGCCGCACTGTCTATTCCACGGGCTAATCCGCTGACCACACACAAACCCGCCGACGAGAGCGATGCGGATAGCCGCTGTGCCGTGACTTTACCATAGGCTGTAGGATTACGCGTTCCGACCATGGCAATACACGGTCGATGAGCCAATTCAAGACGGCCGCGGTAATACAGGATCCATGGCGGTGCAGCCGTCTCCCTCAGCAGCCCGGGATAATCTGCATCCCACAGACAAGTCCATCCAATCTGCCGGTCTTCGTAAAGCTTGAGCTTCCTGTCCATTTGTCCGGATTCAAGCTCCCGCATCCCTTTTATCACCTGTTCGGAGCGGACCGGAGTAAGACCCAGCTCCAGCCAATCCACATATTTCAGCATCATGATATCACTCAGTTCAGGAAACTGCCGCACAAGGCCAGCGACGGTTTTCCAGCCTATACCCTGCATTTGATGCAGCGCAAACAGCACGAGGCGGTTGTTCATATAGTATATACACTCCTTCGCTCAGATGCAAAAAAGCCTCTCAAATCCGCTGAATACACGGATATGAAAGGCTTCTTGCCTATCTCAATACGACTTTATGAATGGCTTACTTTTTAGTGATGCATTTCTCAAGCAGGCCTTTTTCTTCCAAAACGCTGACCAGGGTGGAACCCATCTCGGAAGGGGTCGGAGCTACTTTAATGCCGCAGCGTTCCAGCGTTGCGACTTTCTCTGCTGCCGTGCCTTTACCGCCGGAGATGATCGCGCCGGCATGGCCCATACGTTTTCCAGGAGGCGCCGTTTGTCCGCCGATGAAGCCGACCACCGGTTTTTTCATGTTGGCTGCAATCCACTCGGCCGCTTCTTCTTCTGCGGAGCCGCCGATTTCACCGATCATGATCACCGCATAGGTGTCCGGATCTTCATTGAACAGCTTGAGGATATCGATAAACTCCGAGCCCTTCACGGGGTCTCCGCCGATACCAACGGCCGACGATTGACCGATGCCGCGTGTAGACAGTTGATGAACGGCTTCGTAAGTCAGCGTTCCGCTTCGGGAAACGACGCCGACATGACCAGGAGTGTGGATATAGCCGGGCATAATACCGATTTTGCATTCGCCCGGAGTAATGACGCCAGGGCAGTTTGGCCCGATCAAACGGGACTTCTTGCCTTCCATATAACGCTTTACCTTAACCATGTCGAGAACAGGAATGCCTTCTGTAATGCAGATGACCAGGTCCAGCTCAGCATCAACGGCTTCCATGATCGCATCTGCCGCGAAAGCCGGCGGAACGTAAATAACGGACGCGGTTGCACCTGTTGCCGCTTTTGCCTCAGCTACCGTGTTGAATACAGGAATCGAGACGGTTGTACCGTTTTCCAGCGCGATGTCGACGTTTGTGCCGCCTTTGCCTGGAGTGACGCCGCCTACCATTTGTGTGCCGTAATCAAGTCCGCCCTTTGTATGGAACATCCCTACGGAACCGGTAATCCCTTGTGTAATGACTTTTGTATTTTTATCGACCAAAATACTCATGATCTATGTTCACATCCCTTAATATTATTGAAGAAAAAAGTCAAATGGAAACCCGCAATTATTTCACGAGAGCAACGATCTTCTGGGCGCCGTCCGCCATCGAGTCGGCAGCTACGATGTTCAGTCCGGATTCATTCAAAATCTTTTTGCCGAGGTCTACGTTCGTACCTTCCAGACGCACAACAAGCGGCTTGTCAAGACTTACTTGCTTGGCGGCTTCGACGACACCGTTGGCAATGACGTCGCATTTCATGATTCCGCCGAAAATGTTAACGAAGATTCCTTTTACACTTGGGTCGGAAAGAATGATTTTGAAGGCTTCCGTTACTTTCTCCGTCGTTGCACCGCCCCCTACATCGAGGAAGTTGGCCGGTTCTCCACCGTAATATTTGATGATATCCATGGTAGCCATAGCCAGACCTGCGCCGTTGACCATGCAGCCGATGTTGCCGTCAAGCGCGATGTAGCTCAAATCGTACTTGGAGGCTTCGATTTCCTTCTCGTCTTCTTCTTCCAAATCGCGAAGCTCCACAATATCTTTGTGGCGGTACAGCGCGTTGGAATCAAAGTTCAGCTTCGCGTCGAGCGCCATTACATTACCGTCGCCCGTAACAACGAGCGGATTGATCTCGGCAATGGAGCAATCCTTATCTACAAATGCGTTATAGAGCGCGATCATAAACTTCACGGCTTTATTAACAAGCTCGTTCGGAATATTGATGGCATAAGCCAGCTTGCGCGCTTGAAACGCTTGCAAACCGATAGCCGGGTCGATTACTTCCTTGAAAATTTTCTCAGGAGTGCGGGCAGCTACTTCTTCAATCTCGGTGCCGCCTTCTTCGGAAGCCATCATGACGACACGGCCTGTACCGCGGTCAACCACAACGCCGACATAATATTCTTTCTTAATGTCGCAGCCCTGCTCGATCAACAAACGCTTAACTTCTTTACCTTCAGGTCCTGTTTGATGCGTAACGAGAACTTTACCTAAAATTTCACTAGCATATGTACGGACTTCATCGAGGTTTTTGGCTACCTTAACCCCGCCTGCCTTACCGCGGCCGCCGGCATGAATTTGCGCCTTCACCACTACTACGGACGTACCCAACGATTTTGCCGCTTCAACGGCCTCGTCCACCGTAAAAGCAACTTTCCCTTCCGGTACGGCAACCCCGTACTGCTTCAGCACTTCTTTGCCTTGATACTCATGGATATTCATTTAGCAAAATCCTCCTATCATGAATGACTTCCTATATGGTATTAGCCTTTGCCTTTTCCGGTAAAAGCCAACCGCTACAAACATCCGTCTGCCAAACCCTAGCATGTCCGGATTGACAAACCTTTATTATTGTATCACTTTTTTCGACCAGTTTCCTTATTATTTTTGTTAATGACGCGATTTATCTTTTTTATAAGACACGATAGTATCAGTTATTTCCGACGTTCGCCTTATGACATGATTCAACAAAATACTCACATCTTTAGCGGCCAAGGTCAAGGATCTGTTATGAACGCTTTGCCTATTTAAAACAAAAGCGCATTACCTCCCGTAACGGGAAGCATGCGCCGCGTTCAATTGAATTTGTTAATAGTTCGGGTTTATCTGTGTAGCCGTTCTGGGCTCACGCTCCGCTTGTTTGATGAAACGCATCTCATTTCCTGTAAAACTGCATACCTGGCATTGAATCGTCGGTTCGCTTTCCTCCAACTGCTCCGGGTCGCTTACTTCCTGTACGGAACCGGTGATCGCATCCTTCAAAAATCGTTGAGAGTAGCTTGAAATCACGCTGAATTTTACACGGTTGGAACGGCAATTTGGACAAAAATAAGGTTTTTGTTCCATTTTTCATCACCTCTGGTATCATTATGGCCAAGGGATCCGCTGTGTAACCCCGAATCAAGGAAAGATTATGCCGGGTTGCCTAATAACGGCAAATGAACTACAATAATCCTATAGACATGAGCGGATAAGGAAGCACCTTTGGCCATGAAAATGATGGGAAAGGTGTTTTTATTTATGTATGGAAAAGTAATCAGCGCATGCTTGCACGGCATTGATGGCAAATTGGTGGATGTCGAGGTTGATTTGAGCAACGGTTTGCCCCAAATGACTATCGTCGGGCTGCCCGACAGCGCAATTAAAGAGTCGATGGAACGGGTGCGCGCCGCCATTAAAAACTGCGGATTCACCTTTCCGCTGCAGCGTATCACGGTCAATTTGGCGCCTGCGGATATACGCAAAGAAGGGTCCGCGTTCGATTTGGCGATAGCCGCAGGAATTCTTTCCACCAGCGGACAACTCCGGCAGGAGCGCATTATGAAGACGCTGCTGATCGGCGAACTTGCCCTGGATGGTTCGGTCAGGGCGATTCCCGGCGTATTGTCCATGATCGCGTCGGCCAAAGAGCACGGCATCACTCGTGTCGTTTTGCCGGAGGACAATTCGGAAGAAGCCCGGTGGTTTGAAGGCTGTGAGATCGTAGGAATCCGGCATTTAAGCGAGCTCGTCGCCGATCCAAGGGACAACGGGAACAGCCATCCGGTGCATACGGCGAATGCAATTCAATCCATTGATCGTTCATCTCAAGCATTGCATTCAAAGCCTTTAACCGCTCAAGAGGATTATGCCGATGTATACGGGCAGCAGCATGTCAAACGGGCTTTGATGATATGCGCCGCCGGAATGCACAATGTGCTCCTGATCGGTCCGCCGGGCACAGGCAAAACCATGTTGGCCAAGCGCCTCCCTTCGATCATGCCGGAGATGAATGAACAGGAATCGCTCGATGTGACCCGAATTTACAGCGCTTCCGGAAAATTTGCGGACCGGAGACAGCTAGTCCGCGAACGGCCTTTTCGCATGCCCCATCATACGATTTCCGCCGCCGGATTAATCGGAGGCGGAGGCATTCCCAAGCCGGGGGAAGTGAGCTTGGCGCATCGCGGCGTACTTTTTCTTGATGAGCTTCCCGAGTTTTCCAGAGCTGCATTGGAAGTGCTGCGCCAGCCGTTGGAAGACCGGTGGGTTACCATCGGTCGTGCCCGGGCCGTATACAAGTTCCCTGCGCATGTTTTACTTGCGGCTTCTATGAATCCGTGTCCATGCGGTTTTTGGGGAGCCGGAACCGAGCAGCAAGGCTGTATTTGCAGTCCTGTGAAGGTAGCACATTACCGCTCCAAAATCTCCGGTCCGCTGCTCGATCGTATCGACCTTCATGTCGAGGTTCCTCGTATCGAGTATAAGCATCTCGCTCCCGAACAAAAACAGATGACATCGACCGAAATGCGCACTATTGTAGAACACGCGCATCAAATTCAGCTTCGCAGATACCATGGCTCCGGAGTCCTGTTTAATAGCGAGCTAAGCGGAAAAATGCTGCGGGAGCATGTCCGGATCGACCAGGCGACGACAAAGCTGCTGGAGCGTTCTTTTGAGGTATTGGGGTTAAGCGTACGGGCACATGACCGGATTTTAAAAATTGCCCGTACGATCGCCGACTTGGAAGGGAAGGACGACGTTTTACCCGAGCATGCCGCCGAGGCGCTGCAATACCGGGCTTTGGACAAAAAAATAAATCCGCTCACGCTCTTGGGTTAAAAAGCGTTGCGGATTTGTTCGATATGCAGTACAACTCCCGTCGGGTCCGTCTGCACGGCCAGAACATCATAGCGGACCTGCCGGACCTGCTGCCGCTGCTGATGCATGTAAACCTGCGACGTCTCAATAATTTGCCTTTGCTTCCGGGCATTCACCGATTCCAGGGGGGTTCCGAATGCGCCTCTTCCACTGCGGGTGCGCACTTCGACAAATACCAAGATCTCGCCGTCCATGGCTATGATATCGATCTCCCCGGTTCTGCACCGCCAATTGCGTGCAAGCAGCCGAAACCCCTGCTCCTTCAGCCGCTGTTCTGCCGCCGCTTCACCGACGGCTCCAAGCTCTTTGCGTTTCAGCCGCGATTGCGTCAACCGCCTTCCCCCCTCCATTGTTTGGCTTTCTGGTCAGAACGGTAAATGAAGGTCAGCACCTCAGCTACAAGCTTGTAAAGCTCCGGCGGAATTTCCTGATCCAAATCCAGTTTAGACAATACCTCAACAAGAGATGGATCCTCTTGGATCGGTACACCGTTCTCCCTGGCCTTTTCCATGATGGACTCGGCAAGTCTGCCCTTCCCCTTAGCAATAAGCTTGGGAGCCGCCGAGATATCGGGTGCATATTTTAAGGCTACCGCCTTCTTGATTCCCTGTGTCTTCTGGGTCATACGCGGATATCCACACCTTTATAACGTCGTTGTGCATAGATGGACTCCAGGCTGCCTTCCCTTAACACCGACGCCGGGCCCGATGATTCGGAGAATTCGATATTTTCCGTCGCCTTGGAGGGATAAGGACTGCATTTCATGGAAATAAACTGATAACCGATCGAATGCAGACCCTGGGCTATGTCGTCTTTATGAGCATCCAAAAGCTCCCGAGTAAACGGCAAATCATTATGGACATGTAAACTGACGATGCGGTTAACGACCTGGACATCGACCAGGGTATCCCCCAAAGCCTTCATCCGTAAGTCAAAAACAAGCCGGCAGTTGCTCTCGTCCAGGCTGCCGTTTCTCCCTTTCCGGGACTGAATGTGAATGGCCGCTGTCTGCTCTCCGTTGGCATGAATCAACGGGACAAACAACGTCACATGCGAAAACATGGCGCCCCGATCTTGACTCAGCAGCAGCTGCTGCCCCGTAATTTGCTGAACCGCCTGCCGAGCAGCATCCTTTAAGTCTTGGGGCGCATCCATCGCTTGCGAAAGCTGCATCAGCACGCTTTTCAACGAATCGGCCGCTTCGGCCGCCTCCCCCGGCGAGCCCGCGGACAATGAGCCTGCATGCAATCTCTGCTCCTGCAAATTCTGCTCAAGATGCTTTATCGCCTGATGCTCATGATTCATCCCGAGCGCCTTCATCAGTCTCCCCAGCAGCGGCCCGTCTTCCTGTTGCTCCGACAATGTCTGTGCCTGCGCCATCGCGGCTGGAGGTTGTTCTGCCGCCGCCTGCTGCGCCCCTGCGCCCGCTGCGCCGCTGCTGCTTGCGCCCTGCACTGCCGCCGCCTGCTGCGCCTCTGCGCCCGCTGCGCCGCTGCTGCTTGCGCCCTGCGCTGCCGCCGCCTGCTGCGCTCCTGCGCCCGTTGCGCCGCTTCCGCTTGCGCCCTGCGCTGCCGCCGCCTGCTGCGCTCCTGCGCCCGCTGCGCCGCTGCCGCTTGCGCCCTGCGCTGCCGCCGCCTGCTGCGCCCCTGCGCCCGCTGCGCCGCTGCCGCTTGCGCCCTGCGCTGCTGCCGCCTGCTGCGCTCCTGCGCCCGCTGCGCCGCTGCCGCTTGCGCCCGCTGCGCCGCTGCCGCTTGCGCCCTGCGCTGCCGCCGCCTGCTGCGCCCCTGCGCCCGCTGCGCCGCTGCTGCTTGCGCCCTGCGCTGCCACCGCCTGCTGCGCCCCTGCGCCCGCTGCGCCGCTGCTGCTTGCGCCCTGCGCTGCCACCGCCTGCTGCGCCCCTGCGCCCGCTGCGCCGCTGCCGCTTGCGCCCTGCGCTGCCGCCGCCTGCTGCGCCCCTGCGCCCGCTGCGCCGCTGCTGCTTGCGCCCTGCGCTGCCGCCGCCTGCTGCGCCCCTGCGCCCGCTGCGCCGCTGCTGCTTGCGCCCTGCGCTGCCGCCGCCTGCTGCGCCCCTGCGCCCGCTGCGCCGCTGCTGCTTGCGCCCTGCGCTGCCGCCGCCTGCTGCGCCCCTGCGCCCGCTGCGCCGCTGCCGCTTGCGCCCTGCACTGCCGCCGCCTGCTGCGCCTCTGCGCCCGCTGCGCCGCTGCTGCTTGCGCCCTGCACCGCTTCGCCTCCGTCAGCGGCCCGGCCGAGCAGCTGTCCGGCCGTCTCGCGCAGCTGCTGAACTAATTGGCGCACGCCTTCCAGCAGCGCACGGGTCTGTGGAGAATACTCCGTCCGGCCATCCAGCTCTTGCTGAGCCAGCAGGCTTATGTTTTCCAACGCTTTATGGAAAGGGGGGCCCTGCACGGCCTGGCGTAAGGAAGCCACTGACTCCGGCGTCAGCGGCAGCCCCTTTTGAAAAGCGATCACAGCCGCCGGTACCCAGTCTTCCGGCGGTGTCTGCGCCGGCATGCCCGACCGCAGCTGCACGAATGCATAGACATGATCCCTGGTCAGCTGTACCCCCGCTTGGTGCAGCATTTGGACCAACTGCCGGTTCGCCGGGGTATCTTGAAGTCCTATTCCTTTTAATACATCCCCTAACGACACATCTGCAATCTGTACCGTGGACGATTGCAGGGGCTTTAGCATCACTTGTCCGCCCGAGGATTCAGGCTGAACTTGAAGCATGGTGACCTCACCCTGCTTTAAAGGCGCCTCCAGCTGCGCCCGGACCTGTACACCGTTAATTTGAACCAAAGCCTCCTTATCGGACAGGAGCTGTACCACCTTCCCCTTGACGACTTGTCCTGCCTTGAGCTCAAGCGACTTGGGCTCGGACAATTGCGTCTCTCCGATCAAGCCGCGGATCATACCGCTAATATTCATCGATGCCGCCCCTTTCAAACGCAAAGCCGGCTTGGGTTCGTCCGCACGCTCCCCGCCGGCTTCTTTTTCCGGTTATTGTTTATATCGGAAAAACACTCCCGTCCTTTCACTAAAACAACAGCTGCTGCTCATAAACGATCTTTTTAAGAAACGTCTTTCGATGCATCGGTGAAGGTCCGTACTCCTGAATGGCCTCCCGGTGCTTTTTGGTTGCATAACCTTTATGTATAGCGATCCCGTACTCCGGATATTCCACATCCCATTGGAAGCACATCCGATCCCGCGTCACTTTTGCGATAATCGAAGCCGCTGCGATCGATTGACTCCGTGCGTCTCCGTGAATGATCGCAAGCTGCTCTATGGGCACATCGACTTTTTCCGCATCCACCAACAGCATATCGGGAGTCAAATTCAGCTTTTCCACAGCTTCTTTCATGGCCAGCCGTGCCGCCTGCTTAATATTAATTCTTTCGATCGTGGCTACATCGACAATACCGACGCCAACGGCGAGAGCCTTCTCCATGATGATCTCATACAGTGCCTCCCGTTTTTTTTCGCTGACTTGCTTGGAATCGTTCACGTCCTCAAGCACAAGCCCTTGGGGCAAAATAACCGCGGCAGCCACCACATCACCGAATAAACAGCCGCGCCCGACTTCATCCACCCCTGCAATATAAAGCTTCCCTTGCTCCCATAATTCACGTTCGTATTCCAGCATCCGTTTCACCTGCAATTGTTGTACATTCTGCCATGATGTAACATTATACCTCACCCGGTGAATCTTGCCTATCCCCAAACCAGGCATGTCCAATGGCCCTGAAAAAGGGGATGTCAGGGTGGTATCCCAACGTCGCCTCCACACAAGCTGGCAGATATAAGGAATAAAATCCCGGGATTTCCGCCATCTCAAAGAATAAGTCCTTCATTCACGCGCAAACGGTTTACCAAATCGAACTAAAATATGCCACATGTATTTTAATTCCTGAAGCACCTCTTCATAGTTCCCTCTGTCACTCCATTGTGCCGGATTACGTTTCAAATCGTTGACGACCGCCCCGATCACACTGGCGTCGATATGATCATTCCGTGCTATCCGCCTGGCCAGGGAAGGCATGGCCGGCCCCCTAAAATCCATGGGTATTTCTTCCGCGTGCATGACAAATCCCATATGCCAATAAAGTTCGATGGAATACATCAAGCCTATTTGCTCTAAAATTTCTCCTATGTATGTGCCTTTGAACGAAGGATCGGCAACAAGCGCTTCTACGTCATCTTTTAAAACAATATCACCATGAACCTGGGCCTCGATATAGTGGTTAAGGTTTCGTTTGGGCTCACAATTTGAAGGATCCTTTAATGGGCATTCAAGATGATACAAGAGATGATCGATCCATTTCCGCGGTGTCAGATCGTTCTCGCCAATCGCATCATTCCGAAAAAAAGCATCTTTCAACATCGCTGCCAAAATGTCGTCAAATTCATCATAGGTTCCCTTTTCCTTCGGATCCTGATGAGAATCCAAATAAGTGTACGTGCAGCGACAGGAGACCTTGGGTGAGAGAAGGAAGTAGCATGACCCGAACCGTGGAGCCGGTCCATCCGGATGCAGCATTACATTTAAGGCCCCGTACTTCGGGCGCTGACTCTTGGTCATGCCAGCAGACTGATAAGCGCCGCCAAACATCTTTTTCTCCCAAAGATCCCGTGCGCCGCCTGGATAGGCCGATACGCTGCCATTGGAAATTTGAGTTTCGAACTGACTCTTATAGATTCCCTGCTCAAGCAATGCCTGAGCTACACTTTTCATGTCCGCCATTGGCCGGTCGGGATGAAAATGCAGCGCAACCCTCGCGTTCGCCAGCAGTTTGGCGGCGGCCTCCTCAAATGTATTCCAAGGGATATTTGACATCTGAAGAACTTCCTTAATTGACTTTTGAGCATCGCATTTTCGGGCTCTGGCGTACTGTGTGATGTGCTCAATTGCCAAGCGCTGTGAACTTGATAACGCTCTCTTACCTGACATTTGCATCACCTTCCTTGAAATAACCCGACATCGGGCTTATCCCAACTCGAATATATTGACCTCGCCACCTGTTTCTTTGAACTCAAATATTAGACTATGTAAAAAGGGCCGCTCAAAGCGTAACCCCTTTTCAGGACGGTGGGGAACGATTAGATTGATTCCCGGCATCACTGCCGGAATGGCGGAACAATTAATAAACGGTTTCCGGGGGGGCAGTATTTTTTTCTGGGCAGGACTCCTGCCAGGACATAACGAGAGTGAAGAAAAAAGGATTTGTCCGGCAAATCGCATTTTGTGGAGGATGCACATGGGAGAAAAAATCTACATGCGCACAGCATCAATCTCTGATCCTTTTGCGCAGTGCCGAGGCAACCTCTGAGGGATGATCGATTTGGAAGATGACATAGGTATATTTTTCGTGTCCCTCCAATTCGAGTATGACAAGAGGCTCCCTTTTTTCATAAGAAAGAAAATACCATTCGTTGGCGTATTTAAAGCTCCCCTCATAAATATGAAGCGGCGCGATCGAAGTTCCGGGCATCCGGAGCATCCACATAGGGGCATCAAAGTAATCCACAACAACCCTTTTGATCTTTGGATAGGGGATAACGACTTGCCGTTTTAATGCAAAGATACAGGTGAGCCCCGTAAGCTTTAGAACAAACTCTGCATCACCAAACCGGACCTCTCTTCCCACCTTCTTACACCTCTCTTCCAAACTCATATTTTTCTGCAGCCATCATACCATAAAAGTACGCATTTTCATGAACAGCCGGCCTTTTCGCATGAGAAGCAATGATCATGATGAAAAAGAAGCGGATAACCCCGGACGGCGGTTCCGCTTCTTCCTTATTCCGCATTTGCCGTCATTTCATCCGGCGTTTCCATACTGATTCTTCCCAGCTTACCGGCACGAAGCTCGCGCAATAGGGTAAGCGACGCTTTCTCCAGGTCTACCCTTCCGCCGCTCATTAATGCACCGCGTTTGCGGCCGATCGCTTCCATCAATTCGACGATCGCATCCGAATCTTCGGGATTCTCCGGCAGTTCGTCCAAACCAAACCGGTCCTTCAAGGCTTCCCCATAGTGCCCGGCCAAATAACGCACGGCAAAAAACGCTATCTCTTCCGGATGCAAAATTTCCTCTCTAATCGCTCCGGTGGCTGCTAACCGTAAGCCGACCGTCTGATCTTCAAACTTGGGCCACAAAATGCCCGGCGTATCCAGCAGTTCCATCTCCGTTCCCACTTTAATCCACTGCTGGCCTTTCGTTATCCCCGGCTTGTCACCGGTAGCCGCTATTTTACGGCCTGCCATACGGTTGATCAATGTCGATTTTCCGACGTTGGGAATG
Organism: Paenibacillus naphthalenovorans; assembly: GCF_900099895.1. Classification (GTDB taxonomy): domain Bacteria; phylum Bacillota; class Bacilli; order Paenibacillales; family NBRC-103111; genus Paenibacillus_G; species Paenibacillus_G naphthalenovorans. Next base: position 1,671 of record NZ_FNDY01000012.1, on the reverse strand, counting down.
CCTACGATTAAAGCGCGAATCGCACGCGGGTTGATTCCTTTACGCTGCTGCGCTTCAATTTTGCTTGCCAAAAGCTCTTTGCTTCGCTGCATGATCTCTTTCACCGGGTTGCCCTGAACAGAATCGATCGGAAGCGCCCGAAGTCCCCGCTCCGCAAAATAATCGATCCACCGCTTCGTCACATCCGGATCGGCCAGATCGCTTTTATTCAGCAGCACCAAACGGGGCTTTTGCAGCAAAATCTCATCGATCATCGGGTTGCGGCTGGACAAAGGAATACGCGCATCCAGCAGCTCGATCGCCAGATCGATCAGCTTCAGCTTATCCTGAATTTGCCGCCGCGCCCGCGTCATGTGACCCGGAAACCATTGGATTGTCATTGGCAGGTCACCTCAACTTTACACCTTTCATCTATGTTACGCTCTAGAAATGAACCAGACTTATTTTATCGAACGGCCAGAAAATCAAATCGGCGCGTCCGACAATCTGTTCGTATTTAACAAAGCCTACAGTACTGTCCCGGCTATCCGAGCTGTTGGACCGGTTGTCCCCCATGACGAATATACTTCCTTCCGGTACGGTTTGCTCCGGATAATTTCTTGTGTTATAGGGTATCCCTTGTTTCGCCGCTTCATCCAAAGCCTGCTTCAGGTACGGCTCATCCAGCAATTGTCCGTTAACATACACCTGATCGCCTTCCACCCGAACTTTCTCGCCCGGCAATGCAATGACGCGCTTTATGTAATCCTTGTCTTTGGTTGCATGGAACACAAGGACTTCCCCGCGTTCCGGGTTACCGAACCTGTATGTTAACTTATTGACGATGAGGCGCTCCCCAGTATGAAAGTTCGGTTCCATCGAAGGCCCTTCCACAATGAACGGGGCGAAAATGAGCCAGCGTATAAAAAACACGAGAGCGGCTGCAATCAGCAGCGCTTTGATCCATTCCCAAACCTCGTTTTTGATCGGATTCGCTTTTTCTACTGTCTGATCCTGCTCCATATGCTCTCCTGTCCTTTCGCCAATGTGAGAGAAAACGAAAAGGAGCTTGGTTCGCAAGCCCCTCCTGTTTCTTATCGAATTTCCTGAATTCTAGCTGCTTTACCGCGCAGACCGCGAAGATAGTAGAGCTTCGCGCGACGGACTTTACCACGGCGAGCCACTTCAATCTTATCGATCTTTGGAGTGTTAATCGGGAACGTTCTTTCAACGCCGACACCGTAAGAAATTTTTCTTACTGTGAAGGTTTCGCTGACACCGCCTCCGCGGCGCTTAATAACCACGCCTTCGAACAGCTGAATCCGTTCGCGCGAACCCTCGATAACCTTAACGTACACTTTCAGCGTGTCGCCAGGACGAAAATTCGGAATGTCGGTGCGAAGCTGTTCCTTCGTAATCTCTTGGATCAAATTCATAGATGACTCCCTCCTTCCACACAGGTGTTCTTGCCGCCTCTTCAGATGTATGATTCTTTCGTTGTCACGAGCAGAGGACCACCGTATTCAAGCAAAAATGCCACAACGATATGTATCATAGCATAAATAACATAGAAACTCAAGAATAGGATTTCCCGCAATGTTGTTCGTCTGTGATAATGTCATCCTGTAACTGTTCTGAGATAATGTCACTATGGGACAGGAGACATTAACATTGACCAGAGCAGAACTGAAA